>NZ_JAVFWN010000006.1 GCF_030929495.1 Nocardioides sp. LHD-245
TGGGTGAGGCGGCCGATGGTGACCGGGCCGTGGCCCTCGAGTCGGGCGATGGGTGAGTCGGCGTACAGGTGCAGGTAGACCTTGGCCCGTACCTTGACCGGACCCACGTCCTCACCGAGGTCGGGATGGGTGGTCGGGTTCATGAGAAGGGCCGCGGCGGCGACGCGGCGGTCGTTGCGGCCCGCGTCGGGCAGCCGCTCCTTCAACCTGTCGGCGACCGCGGTGACCGCGGCGTCGATCCCGGCGATGGTGAGTGCGTCGGCCTTGATGGTGAAGGTCGCCATGCCGTGCTGGTTGACCCGGCTCATCCGGGCACACCGCTCCTTCGCGGCGACCTCCTCCCGCTCGCGGGCGAGTTCGGGGGCCGCGGCGGCGATCTTGCCCGCGACCAGGGTCTCGAACCGGGACCACGCCAGACGACCGTCGGCGACCTCGTGCACTTCGCCGTCGACCCAGGCTGCTTCCTCACGCGAGAGGTCGCGGGTCGCGTCGGCGACATGGCGGGCATGCGGAACCCGGACGGTGCCGGCCTCGATCCCGGCCCACAGTTGGGGCAGGCGCAACTGGAGGTCGACCGCGTCGGCGATCAACCTGCGCGCACCGTACGGGCTGGTCTGGACCCGGGCGCCGAAGACGGCCGCGGCGTGCTCGGTGATCAACGGGGTCCCGACCCCACCAGCCCGTTTGGCCCGGGCACGGCCGCGGCGATCCGACGCCGGGAGGCGGTCGGGGTGGTGCAGCACCGCCCACTGGTACGCCGCCCGCAGGATGTCCCGCTCGGCCTCCAGGCGGGCGGCATGACGACGCTCGACGAAGTCGAGCACCCCCACCGTCGACAGGTCCTCCAGACCCGTCACCGCCTCTTCACTGACCATGCCGACACCCCATCAAAAGGGTCCGACACAACCCGCGGCGAGCTCACCCAGGCTTGCCCGGCAGCACCGACAGCAGCTCGTAGGCGACGTGAGCGGCGGCGATGCCGGTGATCTCGGCGTGATCGTAGGCCGGGGACACCTCGACGACGTCGGCGCCGACGACGTCGAGTCCGTCGAGGCCGCGGAGCACCTCGAGCAGTTGGGCGCTGGAGAGGCCGCCGGCCTCGGGTGTGCCGGTGCCGGGGGCGAAGGCGGGGTCGAGGACGTCGATGTCGAGCGATACGTAGACCGGCCGGTCGCCCAGACGCTCGCGCATCCGGTTGATGATGTCGTCGATGGGCGAGCGCACGAAGTCGCGGGCGTGGACGGCGGAGAAGCCCAGCTCCTCGGACTCGTCGAGGTCGAGCTTGCTGTAGAGCGGGCCGCGGATGCCGATGTGCATCGCGTGGGTGAAGTCGATCAACCCCTCCTCGGACGCCCGACGGAAGGGCGTCCCGTGCGTGTACGGCGCGCCGAAGTAGGTGTCCCACGTGTCGAGGTGCGCGTCGAAGTGGAGGACCGCGACAGGTCCGTGCCGCTCATGCTGGACGCGGAGCAGGGGCAGCGCGATGGTGTGGTCGCCGCCGATGGTGAGCAGGCTCCGGGAGGTGCCGGACAGCTCGCGCGCGCCCGCCTCGATAGCAGCGATCGCCTCGTCGAGGGAGAACGGATTGACGCCGAGGTCGCCCGCGTCGGCGACCTGGGCGCGGACGAACGGCTCGCTGTCCTGCGCGGGGTTGTAGGGCCGCAGCAGGCGTGAGGACTGGCGGATGTGGTTGGGGCCGAAACGCGCACCGGGCCGGTAGGAGACACCGCCGTCGAAGGGCACACCCCACACGAGGGTGTCGGCGTCGCCGACCTCGCTCAGCCGCGGCAGCCGGGCGAAAGTGGTGTCTCCCGCGTACCGGGGGATCTGGGTCGCGTCGACGGGTCCGACGGTCATGCTGCGCCTCCCTTGCCATGCACGGACAATGCGTCCAGGATCTCACCCGCGCCACAGCTGCCGGCCTCGGCGCCTCCCGGCAGCACGTTCACGACAGTGGACTCGGGCACCATCGTGCACGGTCACCCGCGGGGAGTAGCACGAGGGGTCCCTCGCTGCGGGCTCAGCAGGCGAACTGGCGGCGGTAGCTCTGCGGGCTCACCCCGCGTACCCGCACGAAATGGTGACGCAGGGTGGCCGCGTTGCCGAAGCCGACCTCGCCCGCGATCCACTCCACGGGCTGCTCGGTGCGCTCGAGCAGCTCCTCCGCGGCCGCGACCCGCTGCCGGGTGACCCAGTGGTGGGGCGTCGTGCCGGTCTCATCGCGGAAGCGCCGCGCGAAGGTGCGCGGGGACATCAGGGCGCGCTTGGCGAGCGCCTCCACGGAGTGGTCCTCGCCGAGGTTCTCGAGGATCCAGGTGAGCAGCGGGCGCAGCGTGTCGGCGTCGCAGTCGGGGACGGCGCGGGCGATGTACTGCGCCTGTCCCCCGTCCCGGTAGGGAGGGACGACGGCCCGGCGCGCGATCACGTTGGCCACGGCCGCGCCGTACTCCTGGCGCCAGATGTGCAGTGCCGCGTCGAGACCGGCCGCGCTGCCCGCGCCCGTGACGACCTGGCCGCTGTCGACGTAGAGCACCTCGGGGATCACCTTGGCCGCCGGGAACTGCCGCTGCAGCTGCTCGGTGTACATCCAGTGGGTGGTGCACTCGCGACCGTCGAGCAGACCGGCCTGCCCGAGGATGAAGGAGCCGCTGCACACGGACATCAGCCGGGCGCCGCGCTCGTGGGCGGCGCGGATGGCGTCGAGGACGGCCTCGGAGGCCTCGGCCTGCTTGATCGCCGGGATGCCGACCAGGTCGGCCTCGGCGACCCGGTCGAGGCCGTGGGTGGCCTGCATCGTGAAGCCCATCGAGGTCTGCAGCGGGCGGTCGTCCTCGGCGCACACGGCGAAGTCGATAGCCGGCACGCCGTCGGCGGTCCGGTCGATCCCGAACGCCTCACAGATGATCCCCAGCTCGAACGGGGCGACGCCGTCGAAGGCGATCACGGCCACATTGGTCAGCACTGCACCACCATCGCAGGCATATGGCAGAGAATCAACGCCAACCGGCTTTTCTGCCACTGGTGGCAGGAATCAACGGAGAGCAGGATTACTGCCATGACCACCGCACTGATCCTCTCCCTCCTGCTCCTGATGCTCGCCTCCGGCCTGACCGCCCTCGTCACGTGGGCCCGCCACGACCGACTGTCCGCCGGCAGCGCGGACCGCGACGACCGGGCGTCCGCTCATCGCGAACGCAGGCCCAGCGCCAGCGAGCTGTCCGAGGCCGGCGCGTCCGAGCGTCCGGCCACCACTCGGATCGTGCGCCGCGGCACCGCCCGCGCGCCCCGCCGGGTCACGACGACCTTGACCCGCGCGTCCTGACCCGGCGCCAGCGACTGCGTGCGCCAGGTGCCGGCCAGGACCGCGGCCGTGACGTCGCGACCGGCGACGACATAGCGGACCCGGTACGCCGACCCGGCGCGTGAGCCGCGCAGGGTGAGCGCCGCCGGCCGGGCACTGGTGTTGGTCACCCGGAGCACGGCCCGCCGCACGTCGCCACGCCTCGGGAGCCGCAAGGTCCGGGTGGTGCGCCAGGCTCCCTTCGAACGGACCGCGATCGCCGGCTGCGCACCGACGACGGTGTAGGCGCGCCGGACGGTGGTGACGTTGCCGGCACCGTCGGTCGCGGTCGCGGTGACGGCCCGCTCCCCCGGCGTACCGGTCGCCAGGGTGGGGCCCGAGAGCGAGCAGGACTGCAGCGTCGATCCGCCGCGGTCCGTGCACCGCACGTGCGGCGCGACGGCGTCACCCGTCTCGTAGACGCCCCCGCCGAGCTCCCCGTCCGGGAGGGTGACCTCGACGACCGGATCGATCCGGTCCGCGACCTCTGCCTTCTCGGCGCGATAGCTCAGCACCGCCGGCGCCGCGAGCTCCCACACGACGCGGCCGTCGGGCGCGACCTCGCTGACCAGGGCTCCCCGGTAGGAAGCCCAGTTGACCAGGGTGTTGCCTCCCACGAGTCGGCGGGCCGAGCCGGCGAAGTACGAGAACCGGCCCGGGTGGTCCCAGGAGCGCACCAGGGTCGCGGTGAGTGTGGTCTCGTCGAGCGCGTACTCCGTCACCCGCGTCACCGCGCGGTTCACTGTCGGCCCCAGCCGGTCCGCCGGGTCGACACAGTAGGACGGCGTGGACTCGAGCACGGCCGAGCCGTTGTCGAAGACGAGCAGGTGACCGTCGGGGAGCCGGCTCACCGTGTGCTGGGCACAGGGTCCGCCGTGCGGGTCGCCGACGAAGGTGAAGTCGTTGTGCCGTCCGCCCAGACGCCACACCACGTCGCCCCGCTGGTGGCCGTCATGGTCGGACCAGGCGATACGCAGCGCCGCGCTGAGGTGACGGAACGACGCCAGCACGTCGCCGCCGGGCAGGATCTCGATCGAGTTGATGTGCGCCCAGTCGCTCGCCGCCCCGGCCGTCGTCGCGGCAGGGTCGAGGTGGTCGCCACTGTCCCAGGTGTAGACCACGGCCCCCGCCGCGTCGACCTCCTGGATCACGGCGTCGACCAGCCCGCTGAGGGGATCGGGCTCGTAGGCGACGAAGAGCCGGCTGCCGTCCGCGCGCAGGATCGAGTCGTGATTGTCGGTGTTGACCAGGCCCACGGTCCGCGAGAGCGTCGCCTCGCGCAGCTGGGCGTCCAGCTCGACCAGGTCCCAGTCGCTGGCCGGCCCGGGCAACCGCCGCATCAGGGTGTAGCGGCCGTGCGGGGCGGGCTTCAGGTCGGCGACGGGTTGCCCGAAGTCATGGACGTAGACCGGCACGCCGTTGCGGTCGAGGGCTGCGGCGAAGGTGCCGAGCGTGACCAGGACGTGACCGGCGGCGGTCTCGGGGCCGTCGACCACCGTGGTGATCTCCGGGAACCCGGCCGGCAGGTAGACCAGCGCATAGGTACGGCGGCCCGCCGCGTCGTCCACGAACACCGACACCTCGTCGCCGGGGGCCAGCCCGCTCACCTCGGTCGGTCCCCTCACCACCACCCCGTTGACCCTGATCACTCCGGCCGGGTCGCCGGTGCTGGCCGTTACGGTCAGCCGGCCCGCGGTCGCGGCGGTGGTCGCCACGGCGTACCGGCTGACGGTCGGGTCGAAGGAGGGACGCAGCTCGGTGCCGGGGCCGGAGACGGCCAGCGTGATGGCGGGCTCCGCCGCCACGGCGGCGCCCGCCGGCGTCGCGGGGAGGCCGACGAGACCCACCAGCAGGGCCGGGAGCAGAGCTGGGAGGAGCAGACGTGCGACGACACCCATGGGGTAGCCGATCGGCAGCGCGCGACGCGACCTGAGCCTGCGCCGGAAGCCCGAAGGCCCCGACCGCATGGTCGGGGCCTTCGGGTTGGTGCCGTGGCGCAGCGCGCCGGACGGCGTGATCAGTTGCCGCCGGTCAGCTTCTCGCGGAGCGCCTGGAGCGCCTCGTCGGAGGCGAGCGAGCCGCCACCGCTGCCGCTGTCCTCGGCCGGGGCCGAGGAGTAGGAGCTGGCGTCGCCGGCCTCGATCTCGGCCTGCTTGGCGTCGGCCTGCTGCTTGACGTGGGCCTCCCAGCGAGCGTGCGCCTTGGCGTACTGCTCCTCCCACTTCGCACGCTGCTCGTCGAAGCCCTCGAGCCACTCGCCCGTCTCGGGGTCGAAGCCCTCGGGGTAGATGTAGTTGCCCTGGTCGTCGTACGTGGCCTCCATGCCGTACAGCGTCGGGTCGAACTCCTCGACGTCCGCCGCGGCAGCGGTCTCGTTGGCCTGCTTGAGCGAGAGGGAGATCCGGCGACGCTCGAGGTCGATGTCGATGATCTTGACCATGACGTCGTCGTTGACCTGGACGACCTGCTCCGGGATCTCGACGTGGCGCTCGGCCAGCTCGGAGATGTGGACCAGGCCCTCGATGCCCTCCTCGACCCGCACGAACGAGCCGAAGGGAACCAGCTTGGTGACCTTGCCCGGGACGATCTGACCGATCTGGTGGGTCCGGGCGAAGTGCTGCCACGGGTCCTCCTGGGTCGCCTTCAGCGACAGGGAGACGCGCTCGCGCTCCATGTCGACGTCGAGCACCTCGACGGTGACCTCGTCGCCCACGGTGACGACCTCGGACGGGTGGTCGATGTGCTTCCAGGACAGCTCCGAGACGTGGACGAGACCGTCGACGCCGCCGAGGTCCACGAACGCACCGAAGTTGACGATCGAGGACACGACACCCTTGCGGATCTGGCCCTTCTGAAGCTGGGTGAGGAAGCCGTGGCGCACCTCGGACTGGGTCTGCTCGAGCCAGGCACGGCGCGACAGGACCACGTTGTTGCGGTTCTTGTCGAGCTCGATGATCTTGGCCTCGAGGGTCTGACCCACGTAGGGCTGCAGGTCGCGGACCCGGCGCATCTCGACGAGCGAGGCGGGCAGGAAGCCGCGCAGGCCGATGTCGATGATGAGGCCGCCCTTGACGACCTCGATGACGGTGCCCTCGACGACGCCGTCGGCCTCCTTGATCTCCTCGATCGTGCCCCAGGCGCGCTCGTACTGGGCGCGCTTCTTGGACAGGATCAGGCGACCCTCCTTGTCCTCCTTCTGGAGGACGAGAGCCTCGACCTTGTCGCCCACCTGGACGACTTCGGACGGGTCGACGTCGTGCTTGATCGACAGCTCGCGCGAGGGGATGACGCCCTCGGTCTTGTAGCCGATGTCGAGCAGGACCTCGTCACGGTCGACCTTGACGATCGTGCCGTCGACGATGTCGCCGTCGTTGAAGTACTTGATGGTCAGGTCGATGGCGGCCAGGAAGTCCGCCTCCGAGCCGATGTCGTTGACGGCGACCTGGGGCGCGTTGTCGTCGTAGCTGCTCGGAATGGCGGTCGAGAGGGTGCTGGTCATGAAGGTGGGTGATCCTTGGGTGGGCAGAAGTAGTCGGGATGAACGTCGGCGGGACCGCCGACCCGAGGGCAGGCGAGCACACAGACGTTCCAGGGTACGCGCCGCCGGTCACCGGAGTCCAACCGGCGGGCACTATCCTCACAGGGTGCAGGACGTGCAGGACATCACGGCGTGGCCGCATCCCCCCGTCACCGCGCATCGGCGCCGCGCCGACGAACGCGAGTCACGGCGCGCCAACGGTGCCGACTGGGACCGCTACGCCGACGAGTACCAGGCCACGCACGGGGGCTTCCTCGGTGACATCGGATTCGTCTGGGGTCCGGAGGGCCTGACGGAGAGTGGCGCCGGGATCCTCGGCGACGTCCGCGACCGCGACGTGCTCGAGGTCGGCTCCGGGGCCGGCCAGTGCTCGCGCTGGGTGAGCAGCCAGGGCGGCCGGGCCATCGGCCTGGACCTGTCCCACCGCCAGTTGCAGCACTCGCGCCGGATCGACGAGGCGACGGGGGTCGTGGTCCCCAGCGTCCGTGGCACCGCCACCGCGCTCCCCTTCGCCGACGCCCGCTTCGACGTCGTGTTCTCCTCCTTCGGCGCGCTGCAGTTCGTGGCCGACATCGACGTCGCCGTCGCCGAGACGGCGCGGGTACTGCGACCCGGCGGCCGGTTCGCGTTCTCGATCACGCACCCGACGCGGTGGATGTTCCCCGACGACCCCGGCGAGGAGGGGCTGACCGCGACCCAGTCCTACTGGGACCGCACCCCCTACGTCGAGGTCGACGACGAGACCGGCGCGACGTCGTACGTCGAGCACCACCGCACCCTCGGCGACTGGGTCGCCCTGCTCGCCGGCGCAGGCTTCCGGCTCACGACGCTGCTGGAGCCAGAGTGGCCCGAGGGCAACGAACGGCTGTGGGGCGGCTGGTCCGGGACCCGCGGCCGGCTGACGCCGGGCACCGCGATCTTCGGCGCCGATCTGGACTGAGGGCTCCCGCCTGGTCATTCCGGGTCATGCCCGCGTGGGCCTTACGTCCTCATTCCTGCCGGATCGGCGCCGCGCCCCTCCCGGGACGGTGTCCCCTCGTCAATAGTGAGGGCCCTCGGAACCGCTCTGGAGGGAGCACCCCATGTCTGCATCCCAGGCGCGCCGCAGGACCCGGTCCGCGGCGCTGCTCGTCACGTCCGTCGCCACGGGGGCGGCGTTCGCCCTGTCCGTCCCGCTGGCCACGCCGGCCCACGCCGATCCGCTGCCGGCGGCGTTCACCGGATCGGCGCACGCCGACCTGGTGAACCTGCCGGTCGACGTCCTCGACGCCTCGGCCGCGAGCGTCCCGCTCGGGCATGCCTTCACCACCGTCGACAGCACCCTGGCCACCGACAACGTCCGGGCGGACTCCGCCAACGTGGACGTGGCGCTGGCCGGCATCCCGATCGACCTGGACAGCCTCGGCGTCACCGCACCGCCTTCGGACTCGGCGTCCGACACGCTGGTGCCGCTGGACCTCGGCGCGCTGGCCGACGTCGACGCGATCGAGCGTGACGTCGAGGCCAACTACGTCAGCGCGACGTCATGCCCGCCACTCGTCGGCACCGAGCGCCTGCTCGGCCGGGCGAGCAGCTCCGTGGCCTCGGTCGGCCTGCTGAGCGACGTGGCGACGATCGGCGCGATCCAGGCGACCACGACGACCAAGCTCGTCGACGCCGACTCCGACGGCCACTCCGACATGGTGTCCGAGACCAGTACCACGGTGGGCGACGTCCAACTGCTCCCCGCGGTCGCGGGCGGGATCACGGTCCGGCTCTCGGACGCGGTCGTCACGCGGGCGACCTCGGACGGCACGACCGGCACGTCCGCGGTCGTCAGCCCCGGCGTCACCGCCGCGGTCCTCGTGGCCGGCCTCCCGATCGCCACCGTCGACCTCGGCCAGGGCCAGGTCGACGTCCCGGTCAACCTCGGCCTGGCCTCGGTCAACCTGAGGATCGGACTGGCCAACTTCACCGACAGCTCCTCCGGCGCGACCGGCGCGGGCGCGCTCGACGCCGTGCTGCGCATCCAGCTGCAGGCGTCGCTGCTCGGCACCGACCTCGCCGACCTCGACCTCGCCATCGGCGCGGGCACCGTGGAGGCGGCGGCCCCGGCCGGCGGCGTCGAGTGCGGCGCCCTCGACCCGGTCGCCGACACGGTGATCACCTCGCCCGCCGAGGGATCCACCGTCACCGACGCGACCCCCGACATCACCGGCACCGGCGAACCCAACTCCACCGTCACCCTCGTCATCGACAGCGGCACCCCCATCACCGTCCCCGTCAGCCCCACCGGCACCTGGACCCACACCCCCACCACCGACCTCACCGAAGGCACCCACACCATCACCGCCGACGGGAACGCCAACGGCACCGGGACCGACGACACCACCACCTTCACCGTCGACGCCGTACCCACAGCCGACACGGTGATCACCTCGCCCGCCGACGGATCCACCGTCACCGACGCGACCCCCGACATCACCGGCACCGGCGAACCCAACTCCACCGTCACCCTCGTCATCGACAGCGGCACCCCCATCACCGTCCCCGTCAGCCCCACCGGCACCTGGACCCACACCCCCACCACCGACCTCACCGAAGGCACCCACACCATCACCGCCGACGGGAACGCCAACGGCACCGGGACCGACGACACCACCACCTTCACCGTCGACACCGACGTCGACGACGATGGTCTGACCGCCGCTGAGGAGGCCGAGCACAACACCGATCCGAACGACCCCGACAGCGACGAGGACGCCATCAACGATGGTGATGAGGTCTCGGGCGCCGGCAACGAGTACGACGGCACCGCGACGAGCCCGACCGACGACGACTCCGACGACGACGGCCTGCTGGATGGCGAGGAGAACGACCACTCGACCAACCCCAATGACGCGGACACCGACGGCGGCACCGTCAACGACGGCGACGAGGTCGACAACGGCACCGACCCGCTCGACCCGGCCGACGACGTCATCGACGGCACCGTGATCACGGCACCGGCCGACGGCGGCACGGTCACCGACGCCACGCCGACCATCTCCGGCACGGCCGAGCCGAACTCGACCGTGGGAGTCAGCGTCGACGGCGGAACCGCGGTCGACGTCACGGTGGGCCCCGACGGCATGTGGAACTACACGCCCACCACCGCCCTCCCCGACGGCAGCCACACCGTCACGGTCGACGGCGACGCCAACGGCGCCGGCACGGACGACACGGTGACCTTCAGCGTCGAGACCGAGGCGACCGACACCGACGGCGACGGCATCCCGGACGGCGAGGAGTCGGAGAACGGCACGGACCCGAACAACCCGGACACCGACAACGACGGGCTGAACGACGGCGCCGAGCAGACGGCGGGCACGGACCCGAACAAGGCGGACACCGACGGTGACGGCCTCCTGGACGGCCAGGAGGTCAACGGGCCGACCGGTTGCGTCACCGTGACCGGCGCCGTGAGCAGCACCAACCCGCTGAAGCCCGACACCGACGGCGACGGGCTGACCGACGGCCAGGAGGTCAAGGGGATGAACATCCAGCAGGTCTTCCACACCAACCGCGGCAAGCCGCGGAAGGCGAAGACCATCGGCCTGGTCAAGACCAACCCCTGCAACACCGACACCGACGGCGACCGGCTGACCGACTTCCAGGAGGTCACCGGCATCAAGATCGGCCAGAAGATCACCCGCTCGAAGGCCAACGGCGGGACGTACAAGATCAAGGTCCGGATGACCGATCCGACCCGTGCCGACACCGACAGGGACGGGCTGACCGACCACCAGGAGGTCACCGGTTCGAAGAACAAGCGGTTCAAGAAGCGCAAGACCGATCCGACGCTCGCCGACACCGACTGGGGCGGCGGCCGCGACGGCCGGGAGGTCAAGAGCAAGACGGACCCGAGCCGCCACGGCTGATCCGACCGACGCCGACACGACGGTCCCGCGGGCACGTGCCCGCGGGACCGTTGTCACTAGGGTGGATGTGTGGACGCGGAGGAGATCGCCAAGTCGGCCGCACTCGAGCACCGGCACTGGTGGTACGCCGCCCGGCGGGCGCTCGTGCGCCGGACCGTCCGGGCCTGGCCGGCGGGTCGGGCGATCGACGTCGGATGCGGCATGGGCGGCAACACCGCGGTCCTGCGCGAGCTGGGATGGCGGGCGGTCGGCGTCGAGTACACCGACACCGGCGCCGGCATCGCCGCGGCCCGCGGCATCCCGGTGGTCCGCGGCGACGGCCGGAGGCTGCCCGTGGCCGACGCCTCGGTGGACCTGGTCATGTCGACCGACGCCTGGGAGCACATCGACGACGACCGGGCCGTGGCGCGGGAGACGGCGCGGGTGCTGCGGCCCGGGGGCCGCGCGCTCATCGCGGTCCCGGCCGGCATGGCCCTGTGGAGCGGCCACGACGTGGCCCTCGGGCACGTCCGGCGCTACGAGCGGCAGCAGCTCGCCGACCTCGCGACCGGCGCCGGCCTGGTCATCGACGATCTCTGGTCGTGGAACGTCCTGCTCCGCCCGGTGGTGCGCGCCCGCCGGCGCAACAAGCACGCCGCCGAGAGCGAGATGGAGGACGTCCACCCGGTGCTCAACGCCGGCCTGCGGGCCGCCCTCGCGGTCGAGCGGGCGCTCCCGGTCCGGCGACTGCCCGGCGTCAGCCTGGTGCTCCTCGCCCACCGACCCGTGCCGGGTCAGTCGAAGCGGTAGATCCGCGGCTCGAGGAGCGCGCCGTCCCCCCGGCGCAGCTCGGGGCGCACGACGTCGTCGTACCTGACCGGCGTACGACGGCGCGGCTTGCGATAGGTCAGCGCGGCCGTGAGCGCACGGGCGACGAGGGCCTCGGTGCCGCGGGTGTGGTGCGCCTCGGAGTTGACGGTGCGCTCGACGAAGGCGGGGTCGTGGGTCCCGACGGTGCGCACCGGCTGGGTGCCGCTCCAGCGCAGGGCGATGACGTTGTGGTGGTGCCGGCTGTCGATCAGACGCTTCACCGGATCGGCGAGCTCGGCCCGGCGCAGGTAGGCGTCGATCTCGGGGTCGAAGCTCGCCGCCTGCTTCGCCTCCAGCACCAGGGTCGGCGGCTGCGTGGAGTCGTCCAGGCGGCACCACCACAGATGGCTGGGGAAGTCGACGATCTTGGCCGCGGCGGCCTCCGGCACCTCGATGTAGCCGGCCTTCGCGACCCGGGTCAGCTCCCCCACCACTCCCACCGGGTCGGTGACGTGCTCGAGGACGTGCGAGCAGATGGCGTAGTCGAAGACCCCGTCGGCGAAGGGCATCGCCGACGCGTCGGCGTCGAACAGCGGCCGGTCGACCCGGGTGCGGCCGCTGCCCGACCGCTGCCCGGCGTACGCGTCGCCGGGATAGCGGTCGAGCAGCACGTCGGCGCGCCACGACGGCTTGTCCCCGCTGCCGACGTCGAGGACCAGGCCGTCGTCGGGGATCGGCAGTCCGATCCGGCTGTCGTAGAAGGCGCGCAGCCGCTCTCTGATCTCCTGCATGCTCCTGATTCTCCGGGTCAGACCCCGGCCAGCTCCTGGTCACGTCGCTCGGCGCCGTCGCCGCCACGGCGTGCGGCGCGGCCGAGGAAGAGGCCCGCGGCGACGAGGGCCACCCCGAGCAGCACCAGCAGGGCCGGGAAGAGCAGCTTCATCCCGCCCAGCAGCGTGGCGTTGGACTTCGCGTCGTCGACCAGCTCGTCGACCTGGTCCTGGGTGTACTGGACGGTTCCGGTGAAGGCGGGGACGCTGACGCCGTCGTAGCGCAGCTCCTGGACCCGGTCCTCGACCCGGTCGACCGGCGAGCCGGTCTTCGGCTCGACGTAGAAGGTGCGGGTCATGCCGTACCACATCTCGGCCTGGACCGACGCCTCGGTCGAGCCGAACACGGAGCCGGGAACCTCGCGACCCTCGATCACGGTGGGCTCGATGCGCTGGACGAACTTGTAGACGGTGAGCCCGTCGATCGTCTCCTCGCCCTCGTAGGTGGCGGGGACGGCCTCGCCCACGTTGTCGTCCCAGACCGGGTAGTCCTTCTTCTTCGTGTCGAAGGGGAACTTGTAGATCTGGCCCTTGCGGACCGCGGGCTCGCGTTCACCGGCGGCCACCTCGGTCCACGAGTCGCACTTCGCGCAGTCCACCGCCGCGCCGCTGGTGCCGTCGAACGGCGCCCGCTCACGGGACTGCTGGAAGATCGTGCCGTCGGCCCGCTTGACCGTGGTGGAGTTGACCCACACCACGACGCCGTCGGGCGCGTCCGCACCGCTGTCGGCGATCGTGCGGGAACTGATCTCCAAGTCGGTGGTCTCGGGCGCGAGCACGTCGGGGTCGGAGTTGAAGACCTCGGCGCCGTCGGCCTCGAGCTCGGTGACGCCCTCGTAGTCGGGTGGGACGGTGGCGAGGACCGGGTAGGCGTAGAAGCGGACCAGGGCGGCCGCCACGATCAGGAAGACACCGAGTCCGACGGACACGGCGGCGAGCTTGCTGCGCATGGGCGGAGGAACCTCTCAGACGGCCACGCGGTCGCGTGGGTGGTGACGGTCGGGCCGCGTGGACACGTGCCCGAGGAGTTGGTGGGTCAGCTCGCGCGCCTGCGCGCGCATCTGCGACCAGTCGAACTTGTGGGCCCAGGCCACGCACGCCTCCGCGCGCAGGACCCGGACTCCGGGATCGTCGGCGTCGACCAGCGCACCGGTCAGCGCCTCGGTGAGGTGGTCGACGACGATGGCCGGGTCCGCGCTGTCCGGGACCAGCCAGCCGCTCTCGCCCGGACGGATCGAGTCGCGCAGTCCGGGGACGTCGCGGGCGACGGTGGGGACGCCGTGGGCGGCCGCGTCGATGACGGCCTGACCCCAGCCCTCCGCGTCGGAGGCGCACACGTGCACCGCCGCCCGGGCCAGCAGGGCGTCCTTCTCCTCCACGGACAGGAAGCCGTGGAAGGTGACCTGGTCCGCGAGGCCGGACTCGGCGGTCAGCGCGACCAACCGATCGCGCTCGGGACCGCGGCCGACGACGTCGACGCGCAGGCGTCGCCCGGCGAGCTCGGCCCGCGCCTGCGCGCGTCGGACGGCCTCGATCGCCAGATCGACCCGCTTGTGGGTGACCAGCCGGCCGAGGACGACGATCCGGTCCGGGTCCTTGGCCGCCGGGTCCAGCAGATCGGCGGACCGGTCGGCGGAGGGCAGGTCCGCGCCGTTCTCGAGGATCCGGATGTCGCCGGTCCAGCCGAGCTGGTCGCGCATCTCGGCGACGGTCGACAGCGACACCGCCGCGGTGACCTGGCGCTGGTAGACACGGCGCATCGCGACCCGCTCCAGCCACCGGCCGAAGGCCGCCACCGGCGCCGGGAAGTGCACCGCGAACTGCGCCTGGTGGACGTGGTGCACCAGCAGCAGGGCCGGCGTCGCGCGGCGCAGAACCAGTGGTGAGAAGGACGGCAGCCCGCAGGCGGGGTCGATCACGGCGTCGATCCGGCGGCGGTGGCGCAGCAGCCACGCCAGCACGAACGGGTAGAAGGTCAGCGCGCCGCCGCCCCGGCGTACGGCGATGCCGTCGCGGGTCTCGCGCGCGGCCTGACCCTCGTCGCGGGCGGTGACGAAGTGGACCTGCGCACCCGCCTCACGCAGGGCCCGGGCGAACTGCCAGGCGTAGATCTCCGCGCCGCCGGCCAGCGAGTGGTCCAGGTCGCGCCAGTTGACGACGACCAGACGCCGGCCGGCCAGGTCTGGCTCGGGGCGCCCCATCAGTGGCTCCCCACGAGTGCCACCGGGGTGGGCACGCCCACCGGCCCGGGCCGGTCGAGAGAACGGCAGCGCCAGGCGATGCGGGCCAGCTCGGCGAAGGCCGCCGCTCCGTGCCGGGACGGCACGAACGTGGAGCCCGGCACGTCGATCCAGGTCACCGGGATCTCCTGGAGCTCGGCGCCGGCCGCGCGCAGCCGCACCAGCAGCTCGACGTCGAAGGAGAAGCCCGCGGTCCGCAGGCCGCGCACGGCCTGGCGGGCGACGCTGCCCCGGAACACCTTGAAGCCGCACTGGGTGTCGGCGACGCCGGGAACCAGCCGGCCGGCCAGGCGCCGGTAGGCCGCCGCACCGAGCGAGCGGGTGCGGCAGTGCCGCGCCGCGGTCTCGCTCCCGGCCACGGCGCGCGAACCGATGACGACGTCGGCGCCGAGCAGCAGGTGCCGCCAGGCCTCCTCGATCGCGTCGAGCCCGGTCGCTCCGTCGGCGTCCATGAAGCACACCAGGTCGGCGTCGGTGGCCAGCAGGCCCGCCCGCACGGCGGCGCCCTTCCCCCGGCGCGCGCAGCGGACCACCCGGACCGGCAGCGCGGTCGAGTCGGCCGCCCGCGCGACCTCGGCGGTGCGGTCGGTGCTGGCGTTGTCGACGACGAGCACCTCCACGCGGCCGAGCACCCCGCGGTGCGCCGTCACGTGACGACGCAGCTCGCGCAAGGTGCGCGGCAGCCGGCGCTCCTCGTTGTACGCCGGAATGACGATCTGCAGCATCGGACCCTCCCAAGCCGTCTGCTCAACCCGTCCCCTTCGCGGAGGACGTACGACGAACCCACGCACCCGGGTGACAGGACGTCACGGAGGCGCAGGCGAGGGCGACCTACTGGTCGGCGTAGCTGTAGAGCTTCTCGTTGCTGACGGGCTTGTGCTCACCCTGCGCGGCGTTGACGCCGGCGACGAGGACGACGGTCGAGGCGAGAGCCCCCACCACAGTGGCGATGATCGTGTTCATGCGCTGGTCCCCTCCCAAAGACCGGCACAGAGCATCAGTCCCCATGACTGTCATGAATGTGATGCCCGTTACTCCCTACTCGTGAGTATCCATGCGGCACCGGCCAAAAGCAAAAGAAACGCGCAAGTGTGTCCGATCGACAGGAGGATCTGGCGCGACCGGAGCGCGCCCTTCGTGACGTGCGTCACGGCGGCGTCGGGGGCGAGGTCGACCAGCCGCAGCCCCTCACCGTCGTACGCGATCCGCCCCGGCGGGACCTCAGGGTCCCCCATGCCGCGCTCGACGAGCACCCAGCGCACGCCGAGGGCCCGCAGGGCGGCCGCGGGATCGGGGTCGGCGAGGGCACCGGTCACCGCCACCACGCGCGGGTCCTCGGCCGGGACGACACGGCCCCCGCCCAGCAGCACGCGGTCGTCGACGAGCACCTCGCCGGGCAGCAGGCGGGGCGCGGGATCGAGGACCGCACGGCGGTGATTCCAGGCATAGCCGCGGTAGGACCCCACCCACGGCAGCACGACGGTGGTGTCCTCGGGCCCCACGAGCTCGGCGACGTCCGTCCACGCCTCGGGGTACGACGAGCGCTGCAGCTCCCCGAGAGCGCCCCACGCCAGGCTGGGCAGGAGCAGCAGCGGAGCGAGCACGCCGAGGGCGACGACGCTCCACAGCGCCGGGACGCCCGGCCGGATCCGTTCGCGCACCGCCGTCACGGAGTGTGCGGAGCCGACCGCGAGGACCAGGCCCAGCGGGGCCAGGAACCGGTGGGAGTCGCGCAGCAGGGCCAGTCCGGGCACGGAGTCGGCCAACCGCTCCAGCAGGTCGCTGCCGCCGGGCATCGCCGGGACGAGCGCGAGGAGGAGCGCGGCGCCGCCCAGGAGCGCCCAGCGCCGTCGGTCCGGGCCGCTGCGGGCCAGCCCGGCCAGCGCCACCAGGCTGAGCAGGCACGACAGCAGCACCAGCGCCGCGCTGGTGCGCTCGGCAGGCACGATGGAGGTCTTCCAGATGCCGCCCAGGGACAGCACGCTCGCCGCCGTACCGGCCGCGGACTCGGCGCGTGCGGCGAAGCCCTCGAACACACCGTCGGTCGTCACCCGGGCGGCCGTCGCGGTGACGGCGGGCAGTGCCCAGGTCAGGTTCGCGCCGACCGCCAGCACGGCCGCCCGCCACCAGACCCGGCGGTCCCTGCCGAGCGCGAGGACGGCGAGGACCCCGACCGCCATCACGCCGCTCGACGGGCTGCACAGCGCGGACAGGACGAGCATCACCGCGGCGGGTCCCCAGTCGCGCGGGTGTGCGCGCAGCCGGAGCGCGGCGCGCGCCACCCAGGGCAACAGCAGGTAGCCGAGCAGGATCGCCCACTGCCCGATCAACAGGCGCTCGTAGACCCACGGGTTCCAGCAGAACAGGGTGATCGCGGCGGCGCGCGCGTACCAGCGCTGGTCGGGCACCAGCCGGGCGACGCCCAGGCCGCCCGCGACGAAGCCCCCGACGAGCAGCAGCCGCTGGACCGCGCTTCCGGGCACCACGTGGGTCGCCAGCGAGACCAGCGCGTCCATCGGGACCGCGCGCGGCAGTGAGCCGTCGAGACCCAGCCAGGCGCTCTTCCAGGGCTGGCGTGGGACGAACACCATGTCGCCGACCAGCCAGTACCCGCCGCCGACGAGCAGGGGGCCGAGCACGAGCGCGGTCACCGCCACGGTCACCGCGAGGTCGGGGCTTGGCCGCCTCACCGATGCTCCGGCGGCGTTCCCCGGGCCAGGACGGCCGCGAAGCCGAGCGCGAGAGCCGCACCGGTGACCAGGTCGACCGGTCGCGACGGCAACCGCGGCGCGTCGGTCAGGGCGACCACGAGAGCCACGAGCGCGCCGAGCAGCGCGGCACCGGCGAGAGCCTGCACCAGCCGGGGCCACCGGGCGAGGAGGGCACCGAGCACTCCGGCCGCGGCCACGATCGGCCCGCCCACCAGGCCGGCCGCGACGCCCGCGACGGCCGCGGTGAGGACGATCCTGCGGCGCGAGGGCGGCACGCCGGCGGAGGGCTCGCCGTCCGCCGGCGACGGAGGCTCGGCGGGCTCGGCGGGCTCGGCGGGCCTGCCCCTGCGACGCCGGACGCGGCGCAGCGCTCCGGACGCGAGGATCCCCAGGGCCGTGAGCAGGACGACGCCGAGGACCCCCAGGCCCGCGACCAGGACGATCAGGTAGCCCCGCTGGGGGGTGTAGACGAGTTCCGCCTCGCCCGCGACGCCGGCCGGCAGCACCCAGCCCTGGGCCCAGCCGTCCACCGTGATCCGCTCGAGCTCGCGCCCGTCGACAGTGGCCACCCAGCCGAGGTTCACGTTGTGGGGCGACGAGAGGACGGCCTCCTCCCCCGGACCGACGTCGAGCCGTACCCGGGTGTCGTCCGCGGACAGCAGCCGGACCGTGCGCGACCGGGACGGACCACGCTCGGGCGCGGCACCGCCACCGACGGAGTCGAGGGTCAGGGCGACCGGCTGGAACTGCTCGGTCGAGCGCAGCTCGACCCGGTGCGCACCGGCGGCGAGCTCCCACGGGCCGGCGTCGTCGCACGGCTCGAGCGCCAGCTGGCCCGCCGCCACGACATCGCCCATCAGGCCGTCGACGCGGGTGTCGACGACGCGGCCGTCGACGACCAGCTGCGGGCCGAAGCCGCAGACGGCGCCCGTCGGACCGCCTCCGTCGAGGGTCGCGGCGACGCGCGCCCCACCCAGCCGGATCTCACCGACGCCGAGGGGCGCACCGTCCACCCGGCCGGCCGTGCGGCCGAAGGTGATGGTGAGCCGGCGCGCGCGGACCGGCTCGAAGGCGCCGTACCCAGTCAGGTCGGCCCGCCGGACCACCTCACCCTCCGCGGTCTCGGCCCGGACCACCGCATGGTCGGGGCGCACGGCCACGCCGGCCGGGGGCGTGACCGTGAGGCGCCGCAGCGTCCGCTTGCGGCCGAGATCGACGGTGAGCGTCGGCTCGCCGTCGCGGGGGTCGGCCACCCACGAGGTCGCGTCGTTGCCGTCGTAGGCCATCCGCGGCGACACGGCCGGATCGTTCCCCAGCCACGAGGAACCGGTCATGGTCACGCCGCCCAGAGGCTGCAGCAGGGCGAGCGTGCCCGGGCGGCTGCGACCCACGACCAGGCCGCGCACCCGGAACCGGCCGCCCTCGTCGAGGGTGAAGGTGCGGTCGATGCCGGCGGCCTCCTCGGCCGCGCGTGCCCGGTACCGGCCGCAGTCGGGCCCCAGCAGGGTCAGCACGCAGGAGCGGGTCTCGGGCGCCGCGGCGAACAGCAGATCGGGCGGGCCGGCGGTCCCGGCGTCAGGGACGACGAGCGTGCGGGTCGGCGCGACGCCGTCGATCCCGACCTCGGCGAGACCGATCGTGGCGTCTCGGTCCGGGGCGTCGAGAGCCTCGATCCGGACCCGGTCGGCGCTGACGTCGAGCCGCACCGTGCCCTCCCCGGTGAACGGGTCGGCCACGAGGGTCCGGCTGCGCCCGCCCGCGGTGACCCGCCAGCGGGCGACCCGGCTCACCTCCTCGGCGGACGGCTGGGTCAGACGCACCGCGCCGATCCGCCGCTCGCCGCCGAGATCCACCTCCAGCCACTGGCCCACGGCGTCAGCGAACGGGCTCGGCCGCCAGTACGTCGCCGGGTCGCCGTCGAGCGCCGACCACGGCGCGTTCTCGGGGTGCACCGCCCCCAGGGAGCTGGTCCACGCCCGAGAGCTCGACGCGTCGACACCCGCGATGCCGTCGTACCGGGCCACGACCGGCTCGGCCCCCGCGGCACCCGGGTAGTTCGGCACCACCCGGTCGCCGTGGAACGCGTCGGTGGCCGTCATGACGTTGCTCTCGGCGTCCTGGATCCGGCCGAAGGTACGCTCGCGGAGCCGGTAGCCGTCGCCCACCACCTGCGCGTCCCGCTCCCAACCGGGCTCGCCGGCCAGCACCATCGCCTGCGCCGGCCCGACCAGGCCGGACCCGACGGCGGCCACCGCGGCCTCGACGGAGCCCGCGACGGTCACCGCGTCGTCGACATCGCGCACGTCGTACCCGCCGGTGCCGACCTGGGCCCCGATGGCCGGCTCCACGTCGAACACCTCGATCGCGGGACCGAACTCCAGCTCGCCGAACGTAGCGACCGAGTGCAGGCCGGGCGAGCGCCCGAGCGCGACACCGACCAGGCTCGCGGAGGTCGCCTGGGAGACCTCCGGCTCGAGGTCGTGGCGCACGAGGACGGTGTCGATGCCGATCCGGTTCAGCAGGTGGCGCAGGTACGGCGAGCCGGAGCCGGTCTCGAGGAAGGTCTCCATCGCGGAGAACAGCCGGATCGTGGCCGGCGGGGTGAGCGGCACCTGGGAGCGGGTGATCCAGGGGCTGCGCGCCACCGCCTCCATCGGCTCCTCCATGGTCCAGCCCCACTGCTGGATGCCGAACCCCGATCCGGGGATGACCCAGGTCGCGCCGCCGCCGTCGTCGGCGGCCTCGGCCCGCTCCTCGAGGAACGCCGAGGCCTCCCACCAGTACGACGGGAGCTCCTTCCATCCGGGCGTGCGGGTGTCGGCCGTGGCGATGGGCTGGGCCATCGCGACCAGGCCGCCGGCGAGCGCCACGGCGAGTCCGCCGGCCGCGAACCGCCGCAGGTCGAGGGGCCGACGCCGCCACAGGGACCGGAGCAGGTCGTCGGCGAGGGCGCCGAGCCCGATCGCGATCGGGACCCGGAGCACCGGGTCCATCTTGGCGACATTGCGCAACGGGGCAACGGGGCCGTCGAGCAGGTCGCGCAGCGCCTGACTGAGTGGCCCGTCGAGCGCGCCGGTATGGGCGATCACCTGGCAGACCAGTCCGAACCCGGCCGCGAGCAGCAGAGGGGTCCGCCACGCGCCGCGCATCCGGAGCAGGCCGACGAAGCCCGCGACGGCGACGAGGCCCGACCCGAGTACGAGCCACGGCTCGTAGGCCAGGTCGTAGCCGGCCGGCCACCAGCGGTCGCCGCCGACCGAGATGAAGCCGACCCAGTTGCTGGCGCCGCGGAGCACGGAGGCGAAGTCGGCTGTCGACGTCGTGGCTCGGGCGTCCTCGACGAAGTCGTAGAACGGTGGACTGTAGGTGCCCAGCCGCAACAGCGACAGGATCCACCAGGCGCTGACCGCGCCGACGAGAGCGAGCCAGCCCGCGCCGAAGCGCCAACTCAGCCGGCGGGTCAGCACGGCCCAGAGGACGAGGATCGCGAGCAGGGCGGCGGGGGCCGCCGTGGCGGTGCCGTTGACGCCACCCGAGCAGGCGAAGGCGGCCGCCGACAGGATGGCCGCGTTGCGTGGCCGCATCCGGCCGTGGACGGCCAGCACCACCGGGAGCGCCGCCCACGGCAGCATCGCGCCGGGCAGGATCTCCGCGCTGCGGGTGCCGATCTCGGTGACGTGCCGGGGCGTGAGCCCGTAGGCCAGGCCGGCGACCGCGGCAGCCACGGGCGTCGTACCGAGGGCGCGGGAGAGGAGGCGCAGCCCCTCACAGGCGAGGAGCAGGATCAGCACCGACCACAGCCGCTGCGCCACCCAGCCCGGAACGCCCACGAGCTCGGCCAGCCAGAAGAACGAGCCGTGGGGGAACAGATAGCCGTAGGCCTGGTTCTGCATCTCCCCCAGCGACACCTCGGGGTTCCACAGGTGGAAGGTGCCGGCGAGGTGCGGGCCGGGGACCTCGGTGAGCTCGAAGCGGGTGTCGCTCGTGGACTGGCCCCACTTCTCGGTGAAGACGAAGAGCGCGAGCGCGGCGTACAGGGTCAGCAGCACCACGCGACCGCGCCGCTCGTCACGCATCCCGCCTCCGCTCCCTGGCCCTCCCCGGCGGGGGTCACTGTATGCCGACGCGGCCTCCGCTTCCCGGATCGGTGAGGACACCCCCTAACCTGCTCTGGTGACGACGACCTCGCCTGCCGCGGGCTCACGCCTGGGCCGGCTGCTGCGCAGCAGCGCCGGCATCGCCATCGCGATGGCCGTGATGAACGTCGGTGCCTACGGCTTCCAGATCGTCTCGGCACGCCTGCTCGGCCCGGGCCAGTACGGCGCCCTCGCCGGCGTCATGGCGCTGCTCATGGTCCTCTCGGTCCTCCAGCTGGGCCTCCAGGCGACGTCCGCGCGGCGCATCGCCGCCGACCCGGAGCACGTGGCCGCCGTCGAGGCGTCCGTTCTCCGCACCGCCTGGCGCACCGCGTTCGCGCTGGGGCTGGTGACGGTGCTGGCGGCTCCCCTGGTGACGAAGCTGCTGCGGCTCGACGGCCTCCTGCCCGCCGTGCTGCTGGGTCTGAGCATCGTCCCGATCACCGTGATGGGGGCCCAGGCCGGCGTCCTGCAGGGCGAGCGGCGCTGGCTCCCCCTGAGCCTGGTCTATCTCGCGGTCGGCGTGCCCCGGGTGCTTCTCGGCCTCGCGTTCCTGCTGGTGTGGCGCTCCGAGACCAGCGCGATGCTCGCCGTCCTCGTCGCCTCCTGGGTCCCGGTCGCGGCAGGCGCCTGGGCCCTCGGCCGGCACCCCCGGCCCACCAGCAGCGTGACCGAGTCCGAGATCCGCCGCGACGTGCTGCGCGAGACGGCCGGCAGCTCGATCGCGCTGCTGGCCTTCTTCGCCCTGTCCAACCTCGACGTCGTGGTCGCCCGCGGCATCCTCGACGGCCACGACGCGGGCCTGTACGCCGGCGGCCTGATCGTGACCAAGGCCGTGCTCTTCCTCCCGCAGTTCGCGGTCGTCGTCCTCTTCCCGTCCATGTCGAAGGGCAGCGAGAGCCGGGCCGCGCTCGCCAAGGGGCTGGCCTTCCTGACCGTCCTCGGGACCGCGTGCGTCGTCGCGACCTACCTGCTCTCCGGCCTCGCCCTCGTCTTCATCGGCGGCGCCGAGTACGCCGAGGTCGAGGACCGCCTGTGGATGTTCGCCGTCCTCGGCGCCCTGCTCGCCCTGCTCCAGATGCTGGTGTACGCCGGTCTGGCCAGCCGCGGCGCCGCGACGAAGTACCTCGTCGGCGTCGGCGTGGTCGCCCTCGTGATCGGCGGCTCGCAGGCCGACTCGGTCACGAGTCTCGCCACCACGGTCGCCGTCGTCGACCTCGTGGTGCTGCTCGTGCTCGTCGTACTCCAGGCCTTCCGGCACCGTCGCGAGGAAGTGCCTGCTCCGGCGGACCAGTAGTCGGTCATCGCGGGAAGCGAGGGCGACGGAGCGCAGGGAGCGAGGCACGAGCGACCGCAGCGGAGGAGCCGAGTCTTTCCGCGGGCCGACCGGTTCGCCGCCGTACCAAGGCGACCGGCTACGGAAGCCAACCGCGTGCGCGGCAGCGCGGCGGAGCGAAGCGACGACGCGCTCGCGCCGACCAACTAGTGCGCGGCGTCGTGCCAGGAGCGGCCGGTGCCGACGGAGACGTCGAGCGGGACCGTGAGGTCGGCGGCGCCGGCCATCTGCTCGCGGACCAGGGTCTCGAGCTCCTCGCGCTCGCCGTCGGCGACCTCGAACACGAGCTCGTCGTGGACCTGGAGCAGCATCCGCGAGCGCAGACCCGCTCTCCGCAAGGCGGCGTCCGTGCGCAGCATGGCGACCTTGATCAGGTCGGCCGCCGAGCCTTGGATGGGCGCGTTGAGCGCCATCCGCTCGGCGCCCTCGCGACGCATCCGGTTGTCGCTGGTCAGGTCGGGCAGGTAGCGGCGCCGGCCCATGATGGTCTCGGTGAAGCCGGTGCGCCGGGCCTCGTCGACGACCCCACCGAGGTAGTCGCGGATCCCGCCGAAGGTCTCGAAGTAGTCGTCCATCAGGGCGCTGGCCTCCCGCGCCTCGATGCCGAGCTGCTGGGACAGGCCGAAGGCGGACAGGCCGTAGGCGAGGCCGTAGTTCATCGCCTTGATCTTGGCCCGCATCTCCGGCGTGACCGCGTCGGGCGCGACATCGAAGACCCGCGAGGCGGTCTCGGCGTGGAAGTCGCGACCGGAGCGGAACGCCTCGATGAGCAGCTCGTCCTCGGAGAGGTGGGCCATGATCCGCATCTCGATCTGGCTGTAGTCGGCGGTCATCAGCGAGGCGTAGCCGCCGCCGACCACGAAGCTCTCGCGGATCCGCCGACCCTCCTCGGTGCGGACCGGGATGTTCTGCAGGTTGGGTTCGGTGCTGGAGAGCCGGCCCGTGGCGGCGATGGTCTGGTGGAAGGTGGTGTGAATGCGGCCGTCGGGCTGGACGGTCTTGAGCAGGCCCTCGATCGTCTGCCGCAGTCGGATCACCTCGCGGTGGCGCAGCAGGTGCAGCAGGAACGGGTGCTCGGTCTGGGCGAACAGCCACTGCAGCGCGTCGGCGTCGGTGGTGTAGCCGGTCTTGGTGCGCTTGGTCTTCGGCATGTTGAGCTCGTCGAAGAGCACCACCTGGAGCTGCTTGGGCGAGCCGAGGTTGATCTCCTTGCCGATCACGTCGTACGCCGCCTGCGCCTCCTTGCGCACCTCCTCCCCGAAGTGCGCCTCGAGCCCCTCGAGATGGTCGACGTCGATGGCGATGCCGGTCTGCTCCATGCCGGCGAGCACGGCCACGAGCGGCATCTCGACGTCGGTCAGCAGCCCGCGGCCGCCGGCCTTCTCGACCTCGTCGGCCAGCTCGGCGGACAGGTCCAGCGCGGCGCGGGCGTGCACCATCGACGCCTTCGCCAGGTTGGCGTCCTCGTCGAAGAGCATCCCCTGGTCGTCGTCCTCGGCGACCGTGAGCTCACGGTGGAGGTAGCGCAGCGACAGGTCGGCGAGATCGTAGGAGCGCTGGTCCGGGGCGACCAGATAGGCCGCGAGCGCCGTGTCCTCGACCACGCCGGCGAGGCTCCAGCCCTGCGCGGCGAGGGCCAGCAACGGTCCCTTGGTGTCGTGGAGCACCTTCGGGCGCGCCGCGTCGTCGAGCCAGGCGGCCACCGCCGCGTCGTCGGCCACGCTCATCGCCTCGACGTCGACGTACGCCGCGCGACCGTCGGCCAGCGCGAGGGCGAGCCCGTTCACCCGGCCGGTGCCGCTGCCCCAGGTGCCGCGGACCGACAGGCCGACCGTGGCCCCGTCGATCTCGTCCAACCAGGCGGCGACCGTGTCGGGCGCGAGAGTGGTGCCGTCGACCTCGACCCCCGCCTCGACCGGCGTGTCCTCGCCGGGCGCCACGACATCGAGGATGCGGGTGCGCAGCTCACCGCGGAACTCCAGCTCGTCGAGCAGCTCGAGGGCCGACGAGCGGTCCCACTCCCCCAGCACCAGATCGTCGACCGCGACACCGAGGTCGAGGTCGCGGACCAGTGCGTTGAGCCGGCGGTTGCGGATCACGTCGCCGAGGTGCTCGCGGAACGCCTCCCCCTTCTTGCCGGTGATCTTGTCCGCCTGGGCGATCACGTTGTCGAGACCGTCGTAGGTGTTGATCCACTTCGCCGCGAACCCGGCGCCCACGCCCGGGACGCCCGGGAGGTTGTCGGACTGCTCGCCGACGATCGCCGCCAGCTCGGGGTAGCGGTGCGGCGGGACGCCGTACTTGTCCTCGACGAAGGCAGGGGTCATCCGGGACAGGTCGGAGACGCCGCGCATCGGGTAGAGCACGGTCGAGCGCTCGGTGACCAGCTGGATGGAGTCGCGGTCTCCGGTGAGGATGAGCACCTCGAGACCGCTCGTCTCGTCGGCGAGGGCCTGCGTGACGAGCGTCGCGATGATGTCGTCGGCCTCGTAGCCGGGGTGCTTGATGTAGCGGATCGAGAAGCTGTCGAGCATCCGCTCGATCAGCGGCAGCTGGCTGCTGAACTCGCTCGGCGTCTTGTTGCGCTTGGCCTTGTACTCGGCGTACTCCTCGGTGCGGAAGGTCTGCCGCGACACGTCGAAGGCGACCGCCACGTGGGTCGGCTGCTCGTCGCGCAGCACGTTGACCAGCATCGAGGTGAACCCGTAGACGGCATTGGTGTTCTGCCCGGTCGCGGTCGAGAAGTTCTCGACCGGGAGGGCGAAGAACGCGCGGTAGGCCAGGGAGTGGCCGTCAAGGAGAAGGAGTCGCGGTCGAGTCGTCTCCGTCATAGGCTGGGGCACCCGGCGACTCTACCGATGCCTGCCGACTATCGTTTCGGCCCATGACCACCATCGACGAGATCGCCGACTTCATGCGCACCCACATGGGTGCGCTCAACGAGCGGATGGGCATCGAGCTCGTCGAGATCACCCCCGACCGGGTGGTCGCCACGATGCCCGTCGAGGGCAACACCCAGCCCTACGGCCTGCTCCACGGCGGTGCGTCGGTCGTCCTCGCCGAGACCCTCGGCTCGGTGGCCGCGGCGATCCACGCCGGGCCGGACCGGTTCGCCGTCGGCACCGACATCAACGCGACCCACCACCGCTCGGCGACCTCCGGCGTGGTCACCGGCGTCGCCACGCCGCTGCACCGCGGCCGGAGCATGGCCAGCTTCGAGATCGTCGTCAGCGACGACGCCGGGCGCCGGGTGTGCACCTCTCGGATCACCTGCGCGCTCCTGGAGCGCGACCCGGCCAAGAAGTAGCCGGTCAGGCCTGCTCGGGCTCGGGCAGCGTCAGGCGCTCGGTCCGGGCCCGGCGCAGCGAACGACGCGCGGCGAGCACCCGGTTGCGGCTGCCCTCGACGCCCGACTGCTGGCGCTGTGGGGACACCCGGCTGCGGAGGAGCGCGGTCGGGGCGATCCGGTACATCACGACCGGCGCCAGGCCGAGCCGCGCCATGAACCGGTTGGACTCGCGCGAGGAGTGCGGGACCGCCGTGACGACGTGCAGGATGCCGTTCTCCTCGGCGAACGCGGTCGCCGCCTCCACCAGGGCGTGGCCGACGCCGTGGCGGCGGCAGTGGTCGAAGACGCGCGGGTGCATCGACTGCACACAGGGCTCGAGGTTGAGCGGGGACAGCGTGGTGATCCGCAGATAGACGGCGCCGGCCACCTGGCCGTCGTACTCGACGACGACAAGGCGCTGCTCCGGCGACGCGGCGGCACCCTTGACGATCAGCTCGAGGTCGGCGACCTGCTCGGCCGGGTCGGCGCGGCGTACGGCGTCGCTCCACAGCTCGGCGAGGACGACGGCGTCGTCGCGGGTGGCGACGCGCGTGATCAGCGAATAGCGACTCATCCGACCCTGCCTTCTCCTCGACCCCCGAACGGGAGACCGCACGGCGGCGGGCGGTCCGGTCGCACACACTACGCCCACGGGCACGCCCCGGACAGGGGGACGCCCGGATCTCCCCCGGACCGGCCGCCAGCCGATGGTGACGGCCAGGTCACGATCCTGGAACAACCCTGGTCCGGCTCCCCGCCGGTCCTCGTCACGCTCTCCGATCCGGCTTACAGTGCCGAGATGAAGATGTCGCGCATCACCGCCCTCACTCTGACGGCTCTGACGGCCCTCGCGCTCGGCGCCTGCGGCTCCGACGACAGCGGCACCTCCGCGAGTGGTGCCGACCTCGTCAAGAAGGACACGCTCACCGTCTGCTCCGACGTGCCCTACCCGCCGTTCGAGGACTTCGACAAGTCCAGCGACAGCGGCTTCAAGGGCTTCGACGTCGACATCGTCACCGAGATCGCGAAGCGGCTCGACCTCGACCTCGCCATCAAGGACTCCTCGTTCGACGCGCTGCAGAGCGGCCAGGCCCTCAACGCCAAGCAGTGCGACCTCGCGGCGTCGGCCATGACCATCACCGACGACCGCAAGAAGAACCTGGACTTCTCCGACGGCTACTACGACTCCCAGCAGTCCCTGCTCGTCCCCGCGGACAGCGACATCGCCGCGATCGCCGACCTCAAGGGTGTCAAGGTGGGCGTCCAGCAGGGCACGACCGGCAAGACCTACGCCGAGGAGAACGCCACCGGCGCCGAGATCGTCTCCTTCCCCAGCGACGCCGAGATGTTCCAGGCGATCAAGGCCGGACAGGTCGAGGCGCTGCTGCAGGACCTGCCGGTCAACCTCGACCACACCACCGACGGCACCTTCAAGGTCGTCGAGACCTACGAGACCGACGAGCAGTACGGCTTCGCCATCAAGAAGGGCAACAGCCAGCTCGTCGACGACGTGAACGGCGCGCTGGAGGAGATGCGCGGCGACGGCACCTACGACACGATCTACGACACGTACTTCTCCACGGAGGACTGAGCCGCCCGTCGGTCGGAGCAGGGGGAACGGGGGGAACGTGGGGGTGACTCGCAGGCAGCGCGCGCTCCTGGTCCAGACGACGCTGTACGTCGTCCTCGCGGCGGCCGTCGTCGCGCTGGCGCTGGTGGCGGACTGGCCGGTGATCAGGGAGAACTTCTGGAACTCCGGGGGCATCGGCTGGGCCGACGGCAACTGGGGCGACCTGATCACCATCGGCATGGTGAACACCGTCAAGTACACCGCGATCGCGTTCGCGGGCGGCCTCGCGCTGGGCCTGGTGCTCGCGCTGATGCGGCTGTCCCCGGTCGCGCCGTACCGCTGGCTCGCCACGGCGTACGTCGAGTTCTTCCGCGGGCTGCCGGCGCTGGTCGTCATGATCTTCATGTCGACCGGCCTGCCGATCGCCTTCGGCTGGACCCCGCCGGGCGGCACCGTCGGAGCCGGGTTGATCGGCCTGATCATGGTGGCCGGCGCCTACATGGCCGAGACGCTGCGCGCCGGCATCCAGGCGGTCCCGAAGGGCCAGACGGAGGCCGCTCGGTCGCTCGGCATGCGGCCGGGCGCGACCACGGTCAAGGTCGTACTCCCCCAGGCGTTCCGGATCGTCATCCCCCCGCTGACCAACGAGTTCGTGCTGCTGATCAAGGACACCGCCCTGCTGTTCCTGCTCGGCGCCGCGGCCAACGAGCGTGAGCTGACCTCGGTGGCGAAGGACTTCCTGACCTCTGGCCCCTCCGCGGGCACGGCCACCAGCCTGATCCAGGCCGCGCTGCTCTACCTGGCCATCACCCTGCCGCTCACCCAACTCGTCGCCTGGCTGGAGCGTCGCCAGAGGAAGGCCGTCCGATGACCGCGTCCGCCATCGAGGTGCGTGGGCTGCACAAGCACTACGGCCAGCACGAGGTCCTCAAGGGCATCGACTTCCACGTCGACGCCGGTCAGGTCGTCTGCGTGATCGGTCCCTCCGGGTCCGGCAAGTCGACCCTGCTGCGCTGCGTCAACCGGCTCGAGGAGCCGTCGGCCGGCGAGATCCTGATCGAGGGCGTCGACATCTGCGACCGCAGGACCGACCTCGACGAGATGCGCTCCCGGATCGGGATGGTGTTCCAGCAGTTCAACCTCTTCCCGCACCTGTCGGTCCTCAAGAACCTCACCCTCGCCCAGCGCAGCGTGCGCGGCCGGGCCAAGGAGGAGGCGGTCGAGGTCGCTCGACAGAACCTCGCGAAGGTCGGCCTCTCGGAGAAGGAGTCCGCCTATCCGGCGCACCTCTCCGGCGGCCAGCAGCAGCGGGTCGCGATCGCACGCGCCTTGTCGATGAACCCCGACATGATGCTCTTCGACGAGCCCACCAGCGCACTCGACCCCGAGCTCGTCGGCGACGTGCTCGCCGTCATGAAGGAGCTCGCCCGGGAGGGGATGACGATGATGGTCGTCACCCACGAGATGGGCTTCGCCCGCGAGGTCGGCGACAAGCTCGTCTTCATGGACGACGGGATCGTGGTCGAGGAGGGCCGCCCGGCCGAGGTGCTCTCGCATCCTCAGCACGAGCGGACCCGCTCGTTCCTCTCGAAGGTGCTCTGAGCGCGACCTACACGTCGCCGCCGAGATAGGCGGCCTTGACCGCCGGGTCGACCGCGAGGTCCGCGCCCGTGCCGGACCGGATGATCTCGCCGGTCTCGAGGATGTGGGCGTCGTGGGACCGCTTGAGCGCCTGGGCGGCGTTCTGCTCGACGAGCAGCACGGTGGTGCCCTGCTGGTTGATCTCCGTGATGATGGTGAAGATCTGCTGGATCAGCTTCGGCGCGAGACCCATCGACGGCTCGTCGAGCAGCAGCAGCCGCGGCCGGGCCATCAGCGCCCGGCCGATGGCGAGCATCTGCTGCTCGCCGCCGGACATGGTGCCGGAGATCTGGTCGATCCGCTCCTCCAGCCGTGGGAAGAGGGTGAGCACCCGCTCCATGTCCTCGCGGTACGCCGCCGACTTGCGGTCGTTGCGGGTGAACGCGCCCATCTCGAGGTTCTCGCGGACGGTCATGCCGACGAAGCAGCGCCGTCCCTCCGGCGACTGCCCGATGCCGAGCTTGACCCGGTCGTAGGGCGGGATGTCGTTGATGTCGCGTCCCTCGAACCGCACCGAACCGGCCCGGACCTTGCGCAGCCCCGAGATGGTCTTCAGCGTCGTCGTCTTCCCAGCGCCGTTGGCGCCGATCAGGGTCGTGACCGTCCCCTCCGGGACGCTGAAGCTGATGTCACGGATCGCCTCGATGTGCCCGTAGTTGACACAGAGGCCCTCGACCTCAAGAAGCATCTTCCTCGTCCACTCCCAGATAGGCGGCGATGACCGCCGGGTTGTCACGGATCTCGGCGGGGGTGCCTTCGGCGATCTTGCGTCCGAACTCCAGGACGACGATCCGGTCGGTGACCCCCATGACCAGCTTCATGTCGTGCTCGATCAGCAGCACAGTGAAGCCTCGGTCGCGGACCCGTCGGATGAGGTTCATCAGCTCGACCTTCTCGGCCGGGTTGAACCCGGCCGCGGGCTCGTCGAGGCAGATGAGCTTCGGGTTGGTCGCCATCGCCCGCGCGATCTCCAGGCGCCGCTGGTCGCCGTACGACAGGTTGGCAGCGAGCTCGTCGGCCTTGCGGTGGATGCCCATGAACCTGAGCAGGTCCATGGCCCGCTCATGACCGTCCTGCTCCTCGCGCCGGTGCTTCGGCAGCCGGAACAGCGCCGAGATCATGCCCGTGGTGTGCTGGGCATCGGTGCCGACCAGGACGTTCTCCAGCGCCGTCATGGTCGGGAAGAGCCGGATGTTCTGGAAGGTGCGCGCGATCCCCTGCTGGGTGATCTTGTGCTTCTTCAGTCCGACGATCGACCGTCCCTGGAAGGCGATGCCACCGCTGGTGGGCCGGTAGACGCCGGTGACCGCGTTGAAGCAGGTCGTCTTGCCGGCGCCGTTGGGTCCGATCAGGCCGAGGATCTCGCCCTCGTCGATGCGGAAGGTCACGTCGTCGAGAGCCGTGAGGCCGCCGAACTTCAAGGTGAGGTTCTGGACCTCGAGAATCGCCTCAGACACGGGCACTCTCCTCTCCGCCGGCGCCTTCCTCGAGTTCCTCGAGCTCCTGTTCCAGATGTTTGGCGCGCACGGTGCGTCGTGGCGGGAACAGACCCTCCGGCCGCAGCGTGGCGAGCAGCACCAGCGCCAGGCCGAAGGCCAGGACGCGGAAGTCGTCGAACTCGCGGAACCGCTGCGGCAGGTAGGCCACCAGGATGGCGCCCACCAGCACGCCCCACCGGTTGCCCTGGCCGCCGACGACGACGGCCGCCAGGAACAGGATCGAGTAGAGCAGGAGGAACGAGTCCGGGTTGATGAAGTTCTGCCGACTGGCGTAGAGCGAGCCCGCCAGGCCGCCGACGAAGGCGCCCGTGGCGAAGGCCAGCAGCTTGAACTTGAACGTCGGGACACCCATCAGCTCCGCGGCATCCTCGTCCTCACGGGTGGCCTCCCAGGCCCGACCGACCCGGCTGTTCTTGATCAGCCGGTCGGCGAAGAGCATGACGATGACCACGGTCAGGCCCAGCCAGTAGTAGGGAATCTGGTCGAGCACGCCGAACACCAGGAACTGCGTGGTGTCCTTGGTGTCGACCAGCACCGTGCCGTCGCCCCAGAACAGATGCGGGATCTCGAACAGGCCTTCCTGGCCGCCGATGCTCGGCGGGCGGGCGATGTCGGAGATGCCCTTGCGCTGGTTCAGCCACTCCGAGTTCACCGCGACGAGGCGGATGATCTCACCGAAACCGAGGGTCACGATCGCGAGATAGTCACCCCGGACCCGTAGGGTCGGCGCGCCCAGCAGGACGCCGGAGATCGTGGTCACGACCACCGCGACCGGGATGGCGAGCAGCAGGGGCCAGTGCGCGTGGAACGAGGTCAGGACCGCCGCGGTGTAGGCACCGATGGCATAGAAGCCGACGTACCCCAGGTCGAGGAGGCCGGCGTAGCCGACGACGATGTTGAGGCCGATCGCGACCAGGCAGTACATCGTGACGACGAAGAGGACGCCGCCGAAGTCCACGCCGGGCGTGGAGATGATCGGTGGCTCCAGCAGGGGCAGGGCGTAGGCGAACAGCGCCAGGAGGACCCAGAGCAGGATCTTGACCGGCTTGGGCAGGGCGACGAACCTCTGCTTGATCTTGCTCATGCGCGGGCCTTTCCGAGCGACTCACCCAGCAGTCCGGTCGGGCGGAACAGCAGGATCACGACGAGGAGCACGAAGGCGACCACGTGGCGCCACTCGGTGCCGAAGAGCGCCGATCCCCAGGTCTCCGCGACGCCGAGGACCAGACCGCCCAGCAGCGCGCCGCGCAGGTTGCCGATGCCGCCGAGCACCGCCGCCGTGAACGCCTTCACGCCGAGCAGGAAGCCGACATCGAACTTCGTGGTCTCGATCTTCAGCATGTAGAGGAAGGCGGCGATGCCTGCCATCAGACCGCCGATGAGGAACGTCAGCTGGATGGTCCGGGTCGGGTTGACGCCCATCAGTGCCGCGGTCTCCGGGTCCTGCGAGGTGGCCCGGATGCCCTTGCCGAGGCGCGAGCGGCGGACGAACTGGTCGAGCAGGATCATCATGCCGACCGCGGCGACGATGACCAGGACGTCGATGCTGGAGATCGTCACGTTGCCGATCTTCCAGCGTGGCGCGTCGAGGACCCCGGCCATGCTGTTGTTGATGCGCGCCTTGCCGACGTACTCGGAGAGGTTGTCGTCCAGCCCGAACCAGCCGGCGATGCGGTCGCGCAGACCCATCAGCTCGGCGAGCACGAAGGATGCGCCGATCGCCGAGATGAGTGCGATCAGGCGCGGCGCGTCCTTCTTGATGAGTGGCCGGTAGGCCACGCGTTCGAGGAGGAGCGCGATGATCGCCGACATCGCCATGGCCGAGAACAACGCGGCGATCAGGATGGCGACCAGCTTGATGCCGCCGGCGTCCGCTCCGCCGAGCGCCATCACGGTCCACAGCATCGCGAAGGTGCCGTACATGAACACCTCGGAGTGCGCGAAGTTGATGAGCTGCAGCACGCCGTAGACCATCGTGTAGCCCAGTGCGATCAACGCGTAGATGGCGCCGAAGGCGAGACCGCCGATCGTCAGCTGCGGCAGGTTGCTGAAGAGGAACTCGAAATTCACCCAGGCCTCCTGGCCCCAAGGTCTGGACAGGTGACGCGGCCGGGGACGGTGGTCCCCGGCCGCGTCACCTGTCAGTTCGGACGGATCAGCCGTTGGTCACTTGATCTCGCCCTCCGGGACGATCGCCCCGTCCTTCACGGTGTAGGCGTAGACGTGGACGTCGGCCGGCTCGCCCTTGTCGTCGAACTTCAGCTGCTTGGTGATGCCCTTCTCGTCGTAGTCGTTGACGAAGGTCAGCATGTCCTCACGGTTGTCGATCCCGTCCGCGATGCCGGCGAGGAAGATGCTCGCGGCGTCGAACGACTCGGCGGCGTAGGTGCCCGGCGCCTCGCCGAACTCCGCCTCGTAGTCGGCGGCGAAGGTCGCCACGGCGGGGTCGGTGTCCGGGATGCAGGGGCAGGTGATGATGGTGCCCTCGGCGGCGTCCTTCGCGTCGAGGTACGCCGGGTCCTTCACACCGTCCGCGACGACGAAGGTGCCGTCGAAGCCGCCATTGCGCAGCTGACCGATCAGGATGGTCGCCTCGGCATAGTAGCCACCGAAGAAGACGGCGTCCGGCTTCGCGTCGGTCACCTTGGTGACGGTCGCGGAGAAGTCGGTGTCACCGGCCTGGATGGTGTCGGTGCCGACGACCGTGTCGCCGAGGGTGTCCTCGACGATGCCGGCCAGGCCGGCGCCGTACTCCGAGGCGTCGTCGATGACGAAGGTGCCCTTCGCCTGCAGCGTGTCCTGGATGTACTTCGCGGCGGCCGGGCCCTGGGTCGCGTCGTTGCCGAGCGCGCGGTGGAAGGTGTCCCACCCGTTGTCGGCCAACGTCGGGTTGGTCGCCGACGGAGTGATCGTCGGGACGCCACCCTCGGCGAAGATCGGGCCGGCAGCAGCCGACTCACCGGAGAAGGCGGGACCGACGACACCGATGATCGACTCGTCGCCCGCGACCTCGGTGGCCAGCGACGGCGCCTCGTCGGGCGAGCCCTGGGAGTCGTACTTGACCAGCTCGACCTCGCAGTCGGCGTCGTCGTTGTACTGGTCGACGGCCAGCTGGGCGCCCTGGATGATCGGCTTGCCGAGGCCGGCCGCGGGGCCGGTCTCCGGTCCGAAGAAGGCGAGCTTCAGGTCGCAGGCGGCGTCCCCACCGCCGCCACCGCTGCTTCCGCTGTCCTTGTCGTCCGTCGTGCCGCATGCCGTCAGGCTCAGACCGAGTGCCAGCGCAGCAGCACCGGCCGCGAATACCTTGTTACGCCTCAAGACAGTCCCGCTTCCTTGTTCGAGCCGGCCGGCAGCGGTCGCCGCCCACCGGAGGTGTCCTGCCGCGGGAACCTACACCGGCACTGCGGCCCGGGGAAGCAACTCAGTGGTCCAGGTCACAAATCATGACGAATCTGTTACCTAGACGACTCGAACGTCGGACGATTTACGCCAATCAGGGGGTGGGGCTCCCCGGGACGCCGTGGGAGACGATGCCGTCGGCCACCTCGCGCATCGACATGCGCAGGTCCATGGCCGTCTTCTGGATCCAGCGGAACGCCTCGCCCTCCGACAGCGACAGCTGCTCCTGCAGGACGCCCTTGGCCCGGTCGACCGCCTTGCGGGTCTCGAGGCGCTCGGTGAGGTCGCTGACCTCGCTCTCCAGCTGCCTGATCTCGGCGAACCGGCTCACGGCCATCTCGATCGCGGGGACCAGGTCGGACTGCGAGAAGGGCTTGACGAGGTAGGACATCGCGCCGGCCTCCCGCGCCCGCTCGACCAGGTCGCGCTGCGAGAACGCCGTCAGCATCACCACCGGCGCGATCCGCCGCCCGGCGATCGCCTCCGCGGCCGCGATCCCGTCGAGCACGGGCATCTTGACGTCGAGAATGACCAGGTCCGGTCGCAGCTCCTCGGCGAGCTCGATCGCCTTCTGCCCGTCACCCGCCTGGCCGACGACGTCGTACCCCTCCTCGGCCAGCATCTCGGCCAGGTCCATCCGGATCAGGGTCTCGTCCTCGGCGATGACCACAGTGCGGGGCTGCGACGGTGCGGGCGGCTCGGTCGGGACGGTCTCGGTCACGACATCAGGTTATCGGGCCGGGCGGTGTGGGACGTCGGGCGCGTCTCGGCTACGGTTTCCGCGGTACCCGCCCCGGTATCCCAACGGCAGAGGAAATGTGCTCAAACCACATCAAGTGTGGGTTCGAATCCCACCCGGGGCACTCGATCGCGTCGTACCGGACGATCCGGTCGTGAACTCGGCGCTCTGACAACCGAATCGTCCGGTACGACGAGAGCTCAGCGGCTGCGGCGGTACGCCGGGGCGACCTCGTTGATCGCGTCGCCCATCCGGTGCACCCGCAGCGCGTTGGTGGAGCCGGGGATGCCGGGCGGGCTGCCGGCGACGATGACGACCCGGTCGCCCTCCTTGACCCGGCCGATCTTGAGCAGCTCCTCGTCGACCTGGCGGACCATCTCGTCGGTGTGCTCCACGGGGAGCGTCTGGAAGGCCTCGACGCCCCAGCTGACCGCGAGCTGTGAGCGGGCGCGGGCCTCGGGGGTGAAGGCGAGGACGGGGATGGGGCTGCGCAGCCGGGCCAGGCGGCGGGCGGAGTCGCCGGACTGGGTGAAGGCGACGACGTACTTGGCGCCGACCCGCTGAGCGACCTCCTCGGCTGCCTTGGTGATCACGCCGGAGGTGGTGTGCGGGTCCCATTCGATGCGCCCGAAACGGCTGAAGCTCTCGTCGACGAGGGCGTGCGCCTCGGTGGCCGTGATGATCCGGGCCATCGTCTCGACGGTGTGGACCGGGTGCTCCCCCACGCTCGTCTCACCCGACAGCATGACCGCGTCGGCGCCGTCGAGGACGGCGTTGGCGACATCGCTCGCCTCGGCGCGGGTCGGGGCGGGGTTGGTGACCATCGACTCCAGCATCTGGGTGGCGACGATGACCGGCTTCGCGTTGCGGCGCGCCGCGACGATGATCTTCTTCTGGAGGAACGGCACCTCCTCCAGCGGGCACTCCACGCCGAGGTCGCCGCGGGCGACCATGAAGGCGTCGAAGGCGTCGACGACCTCGTCGAGGTTCTCGATGGCCTGGGGCTTCTCGATCTTGGCGATGACGGGGACCAGGATCCCCTCCTCGCGCATGATCACCCGCACGTCCTCGGCATCGGCGGCGTTGCGCACGAAGCTGAGCGCGATGAAGTCCACGCCGAGCCGCAGTGCGAACCGCAGGTCCTCGGTGTCCTTGTCGGACAGCGCCGGGACGGACACGGCGACGCCGGGCAGGTTGATGCCCTTGTGGTTGCTGACCTTGCCGCCCACCAGGACCTCGGTGACGACGTCGGTGTCGGTCACCTCGGTCACCCGCAGCCGGATCTTGCCGTCGTCGATGAGGATCGGGTCGCCGGGGGCGACGTCCCCGGGCAGGCCCTTGTACGTCGTACCGCAGGCTCGGGCATCGCCGGCGACGTCGCGCGTGGTGATGGTCCACTGCTGCCCGCGGGCCAGGACGACGGGGCCGTCGGGGAAGGTCTCGAGCCGGATCTTGGGGCCCTGGAGGTCGGCGAGGATGCCGACGCCGTGGCCGGAGGCGTCCGACGCCTCGCGCACCAGGCGGTAGGCCTCGGCGTGCTGCTCGTGACTGCCGTGACTCATGTTGAGCCGCGCGACGTCCATCCCGGCGTAGACCAGCTCGCGGATCCTCCGCTCCGAGCTGGTGGCCGGGCCCAGGGTGCACACGATCTTGGCTCTCCGCACGCTCCCAGCCTATCGGTCGATTGGAACGTGCAAACGCCGACCCGTCGCGTTGCCACGCGACGGGTCGGCGTCTCCGGAGCGTGCCGGTGCGACGGATCCGTCAGACCACCAGCGGCCGGGCGGTCGGCGGGATGGGCGCGGGCAGCTGGGTGCTGCCCGTGAGGTGCTTGTCGACCCCCGCGGCGGCGGCGCGGCCCTCGGCGATCGCCCACACGATGAGCGACTGGCCCCGCCCGGCGTCGCCGGCCACGAACACGCCGTCGACGTTGGTGGCGTAGTTGTCGTCACGTCTGATGTTGCCGCGCTCGTCGAGCTCGACACCGAGCTGCTCGACGATGCCGGGCTGCTCGGGACCGACGAAGCCCATCGCGAAGAGCACCAGGTCGGCCGGGATCTCCCGCTCCGTGCCCTCGTGCTCGACCAGCCGGCCGGCCTCGAAGGAGACCTCGACCAGCCGCAGGGCGCGGACGTTGCCCTCGGCGTCGCCCAGGAACTCCTTGGTCGAGACCGAGTAGACCCGCTCGCCACCCTCCTCGTGCGCGGAGGAGACCCGATAGATCATCGGGTACGTCGGCCACGGCTGTCCGTCCGGACGGTCCTCGGTCGGCTGCGGCATGATCTCGAGCTGCGTGATCGAGGCCGCACCCTGGCGGGTGGAGGTGCCGAGGCAGTCGGCACCGGTGTCGCCGCCGCCGATGATGACGACGTGCTTGCCGTCGGCCCGGATCTGCTCCGAGCCGTCATCGGTCGCCGGCCGGCCCAACGCGACCCGGTTGGCCTGCGGGAGGAACTCCATCGCCTGGTGGATGCCGGCCAGCTCCCGGCCCGGGACCGGCAGGTCGCGCGGCACGGTCGAGCCGATGGCCAGCACGACGGCGTCGAACCGGTCGCGGAGCGCGGCGCCGGTCAGCTTGCCGGCACCGACCTCGACGCCGGAGCGGAAGACCGTCCCCTCGCGCCGCATCTGGTCCAGGCGGCGCTCGAGGTGCTTCTTCTCCATCTTGAACTCGGGGATGCCGTAGCGCAGCAGGCCACCGGGCTGGTCGGCCCGCTCGTAGACGGCCACGGTGTGGCCCGCCCGGGTGAGCTGCTGGGCCGCGGCCAGGCCGGCCGGACCGGAGCCGATGACGGCGACGGTCTTTCCGGTGAGCCACTCGGGCGGCTGCGGCCGCACGAATCCCGACTCGTAGGCCCGGTCGATGATCGAGACCTCGATGTTCTTGATCGTCACCGCCGGCTGGTTGATGCCGAGCACGCACGCGGTCTCGCAGGGAGCCGGGCAGAGGCGACCGGTGAACTCCGGGAAGTTGTTGGTCGCGTGCAGGCGCTCGATGGCACCGTCCCAGTCGTCGCGCCAGACCAGGTCGTTCCACTCCGGGATGATGTTGCCCAGCGGGCAGCCCGAGTGGCAGAACGGGATGCCGCAGTCCATGCAGCGGCTGGCCTGGACGTTGATGATCGGCAGCAGCGCGCGGCCCATCCCGCCCGGGTAGACCTCGTCCCAGTCACCGACCCGCTCCTCGACCGGACGACGCCCGGCCACCTCGCGGGTGTGCTTGAGAAATCCCTTCGGGTCAGCCATGCTGTGCCCCCTTCTTCATGGACTGACGCCCAATGCAGGAGAGGAATGGAAGGCATCGGACGTCAGCCATGAAGTACCTCCATCACTCGTGCGGCGGCAGCATCGGCATCGAGGCCCTCGGCCTCGGCGTCGGCCTGGACCGCCAGAACCTTGGCGTAGTCGCGCGGCATGACCTCGGTGAACCGCGGCAGTGCCGCCTCCCAGTCGGCCAGCAGCGCCGCGGCGACCTCGGAGCCGGTCTCCTCGGCGTGCGCGCGGACGATCTGCTCGAGCTCGCCGGCATAGTCACCGGTCACCGGACGCAGGTCGACGAGCTCGCCGTTGACCCGGGCCTCGTCGAGGTCCAGGACCCACGCGATGCCTCCCGACATGCCGGCCGCGAAGTTGCGCCCGGTCGCGCCGAGGACGACCACACGGCCGCCCGTCATGTACTCGCAGCCGTGGTCGCCCACGCCCTCGGTCACGACGGTGGCACCCGAGTTGCGCACGCAGCACCGCTCGCCGACGCCACCGCGGATGAAGATCTCACCCGAGGTCGCGCCGTAGGCGATGGTGTTGCCGGCGATGACGTGCTCCTCGGCGCGGAAGGTCGCACCCCGGTCGGGCCGGATCGCGATCCGGCCACCGGACAGCCCCTTGCCGACGTAGTCGTTGGCGTCGCCCTCGAGCCGCAGGGTGATGCCTCGCGGCACGAACGCGCCGAGCGACTGGCCGGCCGAGCCGACGAAGGTCACGTCGATCGTGCCGTCGGGCAGGCCGGCGCCGCCGTACCGCTTCGTCACCTCATGGCCGAGGATCGTGCCGACCGTGCGGTTGACGTTGCGGATCGGCAGCTGCGCCCGCACCGGCTCGCCGGTCTCGAGGGCCGCGGCGGCCAACGGCACCAGCTGGGTGACATCGAGCGACTTCGCCAGGCCGTGCTCCTGGCTGCCCGTGTTGCGCACGTCCTGGTCGGGGAAGTGCGTGTCGGCGACCTCGACCTTGTGCAGGATCGGCGCGAGGTCGAGCCCCCGCGCCTTCCAGTAGCGCTCGGCGTCGGCGGTCTCCAGTGCCTCGACCTGGCCGACGGCCTCCTCGATGGACCGGAAGCCCAGCTCGGCGAGGAGCTCACGGACCTCCTCGGCGATGAACTCGAAGAAGTTGACGACGTACTCGGCCTTACCGCTGAACCGCGAGCGCAAGGTCGGGTTCTGGGTGGCCACGCCCACCGGGCAGGTGTCGAGGTGACAGACCCGCATCAGGATGCAGCCCGAGACCACCAGCGGGGCGGTCGCAAAGCCGAACTCCTCGGCACCGAGCAGCGCGGCGATGACGACGTCGCGACCGGTCTTGAGCTGACCGTCGGTCTGGACGACGATCCGGTCGCGCAGGCCGTTGAGCAGCAGGGTCTGCTGGGTCTCGGCGAGGCCGAGCTCCCAGGGGCCGCCCGCGTGCTTGAGCGAGGTCAGCGGGGAGGCGCCCGTGCCGCCGTCGTGGCCGGAGACCAGGACGACGTCCGCGTGCGCCTTGGACACACCGGCGGCGACCGTGCCGACGCCCACCTCGGAGACCAGCTTGACGTGCACGCGGGCCGACGGGTTGGCGTTCTTGAGGTCGTGGATCAGCTGCGCCAGGTCCTCGATCGAGTAGATGTCGTGGTGCGGCGGCGGGCTGATCAGACCCACACCCGGCGTGGAGTGCCGGGTCTTCGCCACCCACGGGTACACCTTGTTGCCGGGCAGCTGGCCGCCCTCGCCGGGCTTCGCGCCCTGCGCCATCTTGATCTGGATGTCGTCGGCGTTGGTGAGGTACTCCGAGGTGACGCCGAAGCGTCCGGAGGCGACCTGCTTGATCGAGCTGCGGCGCTCGGGGTCGTGCAGCCGCTCCGGATCCTCGCCGCCCTCACCGGTGTTGGACTTCGCGCCCAGCCGGTTCATGGCGATCGCGAGCGTCTCGTGCGCCTCGCGCGAGATCGAGCCGTAGGACATGGCGCCGGTCGAGAACCGCTTGACGATCTCCGCGACCGGCTCGACCTCGTCGATCGGGATCGGGCTGCGGCCGGACGCGCCGGCGTCCTTGAACCGGAACAGCCCACGCAGCGTCATCAGCCGCTCGGACTGGTCGTCGACGGCCTTCGTGTACTGCTTGAAGATGTCGTAGCGACCGGTCCGCGTCGAGTGCTGCAGCCGGAACACCGTCTCGGGGTTGAAGAGGTGCGGCTCGCCCTCCCGGCGCCACTGGTACTCGCCACCGATCTCGAGCTCGCGGTGCGCGGCGGGGATACCGCTGACCGGATAGGCGATGTCGTGGCGCATCTTGACCTCGCGGGCGATCTCGTCGATGCCGATGCCGCCGAGCTTGGAGGTCGTACCGGTGAAGTAGCGGTCGATGACCTCCTGGGAGAGACCGACGCACTCGAAGATCTGCGCGCCGGTGTAGGACGCCACCGTGCTCACGCCCATCTTCGACATCACCTTCACCACGCCCTTGCCGAGCGCCTTGATCAGGTTCCTGACGGCCTGCTCCGGCTCGGTCTTGACGTAGTAGCCCTCGCGGGCGAGGTCCTCGACCGTCTCCATCGCGAGGTACGGGTTGACCGCGGCCGCGCCGAATCCGACGAGCAGCGCGACGTGGTGGACCTCGCGGACGTCGCCCGCCTCGACCAGAAGTCCGACCTGGGTCCGGGTCTTCTCCCGCACCAGGTGGTGGTGCACGGCGGCGGTCAGCAGCAACGACGGGATCGGGGCGTTGAACTGGTCAGCGTGCCGGTCGGAGAGCACGATGATCCGGGCCCCGCCGGCGATGGCGTCGGAGACCTCTTGGCAGATCTCGTCGATCCGCCGGACCATCGCGGCGCCGCCCTCCTCGACCTGGTAGAGCCCGCGCGACACGTGCGTGACGAAGCCCGGGTGGTCGCCCTCGCGGTTGATGTGCCGGATCTTGGCCAGGTCGTCGTTGGAGATGACCGGGAACGGGAGCACCACCTGACGGCAGGACGCCGGGGTCGGCTCGAGGAGATTGGCCTCCGGACCGATGGAGCCGTAGAGCGAGGTGACGAGCTCCTCGCGGATGGCGTCCAACGGCGGGTTGGTCACCTGGGCGAACAGCTGGCTGAAGTAGTCGAAGATCAGCCGCGGCTTCTCGCTCAGGGCGGCGATGGGCGAGTCGGTGCCCATCGAGCCGAGCGCCTCGCCGCCGGTGTTGGCCATCGGCGTCAGCAGGACCCGCAGCTCCTCCTCGGTGTAGCCGAAGATCTGCTGGCGCCGGGTGACCGAGGCATGGGTGTGCACGATGTGCTCGCGCTCGGGGATGTCGTCGAGCTCGACCAGACCGGCGTGCAGCCACTCGCCGTACGGGCGCTCCGCGGCGAGCTGGTCCTTGATCTCCTCGTCCTCGATGATCCGGTGCTCGTCGGTGTCGACGAGGAACATCTTGCCCGGCTGGAGACGTCCCTTGCGGACGATCGTGGCGGGGTCGAGGTCGAGTACGCCGACCTCGGAGGCCAGGACGACGAGTCCGTCGTCGGTGACCCAGAAGCGGGAGGGGCGCAGGCCGTTGCGGTCGAGGACCGCACCGATCTGGGTGCCGTCAGTGAAGACGACGCAGGCCGGGCCGTCCCAGGGCTCCATCATCGTCGAGTGGAAGCGATAGAAGTCGCGCCGCCGCTCGTCCATCTCGGCGTGGTTCTCCCACGCCTCGGGGATCATCATCAGCACCGCGTGCGGCAGGCTGCGCCCACCCAGGTGGAGCAGCTCGAGCACCTCGTCGAAGGACGCCGAGTCCGAGGCGCCCGGCGTGCAGATCGGGAACAGCCGCTCGAGGTCGCCCGGGATGCTGTCGGAGGCGAGCAGCGCCTCGCGGGCCCGCATCCAGTTGCGGTTGCCCATGACCGTGTTGATCTCGCCGTTGTGGGCGATGAACCGGAACGGGTGCGACAGCGGCCAGCTCGGGAAGGTGTTGGTCGAGAACCGCGAGTGGACGACGGCGAGGGCCGAGGCCATCCGCTCGTCGACCAGATCGGGGAAGAAGTGGTCGAGCTGGTCGGTCGTCAGCATGCCCTTGTAGGCGAGCGTGCGCGAGGACAGCGACGGGAAGTAGACGTCGGTCTCGTGCTCGGCGCGCTTGCGCAGGCAGAAGGCCAGCCGCTCCAGGCCCAGGCCGTCGGCGCCGTGGTCCGCGCCGGCCTGGTTCAGAGGGCCGCCGGCGGGCTGCACGAAGAGCTGGGCGAAGGTCGGCATGACGCTGCGCGCCATGGTGCCGAGGATGCTCGGGTCGACGGGCACGTCGCGCCAGCCGAGGACCGACAGGCCCTCCTCGGCGGCGATCTCCTCGATCCGGCCGCGGGTCTTGGCGGCCTGCTCGTCGTCGCCGGGGATGAAGGCGGTGCCGACGGCGTAGCCACCGGCCGCGGGCAGGGTGAAGCCGGCCTCGACCGCGGCCTCGCGCAGGAAGGCGTCGGGGACCTGCATCAGGATTCCGGCACCGTCACCGGAGTTGACCTCGGCACCCGCGGCACCGCGGTGGTCGAGGTTGCGCAGAGCGGTCAGGGCCTTGGCCACGATGTCGTGGCTGGCCTCTCCCGTCAGGGTCGCGACGAAGGCGACGCCGCAGGCGTCCTTCTCGTGGCGGGGGTCGTAGAGACCCTGGGGCGGCGGGAACTTGTGGAGATAAGGCATGGGAAGCCTCCCGTCGACTACGTCTGTGCTCGCGCTGCACGCCGGCCGGAGCGGGCGTACGGAACCACAGAAGGTGGGGCGCAAGGGACGGCATTGGCCCACGCGGCGGAGCGCCCAGGTTACTACAGCGTTAAGCGCGTCCGCTCAATCGTCGCCCGCAGTGGACGCATCATGCGTCACACCGGTCCCGCCGTCCCCCTCGTCCTCGGCATCTCCGGCGTCCTCGCTGTCCGCCCCGGCCTCGACCGGCGTCGTGCGTCCGTCGGCGTACACGCTCTCCTCCCGGCCCGGGAGGTTCTTCGCCGACCAGACGTAGTAGGCGGCGGCGAGCACGAAGAGCACGATCGAGGTCCACACGTTGAACCGCAGGCCGAGGACGTCGTTGAGCTGGACGTCGTCGATGCGGATGTACTCGATCCAGCCGCGCCCGAGGGTGTAGACCATGACGTAGATCGCCATCACGCGGCCATGCCCCAGCCTGAAGCGGCGGTCGAGCCAGATGATGAGGGCGAAGGCCGCCAGGTTCCACAGGCACTCGTAGAGGAAGGTCGGGTGGAAGGTGACGAACTCCGGCGGGATGCCGCCGTTGGCGGCCACGGCGTCCCGGTAGTCCTGGCTGGCCTGATAGGCGCCGCTGAAGTGGTCGCTGTCGATCTTCAGGCCCCAGGGCAGGTCGGTCGGGCGGCCGTAGAGCTCCTGGTTGAACCAGTTGCCCCAACGCCCGACCGCCTGGGCCACGAGCACGCCAGGGGCGAGCGCGTCGAGGAGCGGCAGCAGCCGGATCCCCTTGCGCCGGGCGCCGATCCAGGCGCCCACGGCGCCCAGCGCCACCCCGCCCCAGATGCCGAGACCGCCATGCCAGACGTAGAGCGCCTCGATCGGATCACCGCCGGCGCCGAAGTAGTTCTTCCAGTCGGTGGCGACGTGGTAGAGCCGGGCGCCGACGAGGCCGAAGGGCACCGCCCAGATGGCGACGTCCTGGACCTCGCCGATCGTGCCGCCCCGCGCCTGCCAGCGCTTCTCGCCGATCCAGATCGCCACGACGATGCCGAGGATGATGCACAGGGCGTAGCCGCGCAGCGGGAACGGCCCGATGTTCCAGACGCCCTCCGAGGGGCTCGGGATGCTGGCGACGATCACGCGCGGGATCTCGGTGAGCACGGCGACTCCTGGTGGGTTCGGGCCAGATGGGCCGACGGGAACGGACGGGGGTCAGTCCTCGGTCAGCAGCGTGTGGATGTCGGAGGCGAACTCCGTGCTGGAGGTCTCCTGGTTCCACAGTGCGACCGCCTGGTGGCTGCTGTCGATGGCGAGGGTGAAGGTGGAGTGGCCGCCGAGGTCGTAGCCGCCGGTGGGCAGCTTGACGCCGTCGTTCACGTAGATGGCGAGAGGGTCGCCGACCTCGATGATGGTGTCGAGGTCGCCGGTGAGGCCGATGAACCCCTTGTCGTACTGGTCGAGATAGGCGCGCAGGGTCTTCTCGTCGTCCCGGGCCGGGTCGGTGGTCACGAAGACCACGTCGACCGACCTGCGGTCGTCGGCGTCGAGCCGGTTCATCGCCGCCGCGAGGTTGTTCATGACCATCGGGCAGAAGTCGGGGCAGTTGGTGTAGCCGAAGAACACGACGGTGAGCGGCTTCGTGGTGTCGGAGCCCAGGGAGTACGGCGTCCCGCTGGTGTCGGTCAACGCGATGTCGGCCGCCTGATAGGGGTTCTTCAGCCGGATGCCGGCGAACTCCTCCGGCGCGCTGCCGCTGCTGCAGGCGGAGGCGAGGAGGCCGACCATGGCGACGAGCATGGCGAGCCTACGCACGGACACCTCCGGCCAGCTCCTCGGTCAGCGCGGCGAGGGCCCTCAGCCCGGCCGCCCGGTCGTCGGGGTGGTCGAGCAGCGTGCGGACGAACGCGGAGCCCACGATCACCCCGTCGGCGCCGATGCCGTTCTTGACCGCCAGGTCGGCGGCCTGCGCGCCGGAGCTGACCCCGACCCCCACCCCGACCGGCAGGTCGGCCCCGGCCGGGCTCAGCGCCTTGGTCCGGGCGATCAGGGGGGCGACGCCCGCGGCCGTCGCCTGCGTGGTGCCGGTCACCCCCATGACGCCGGTCGCGTAGACGAAGCCGCGGGCGGCGGCGGTGGTCATCGCGATCCGCTCGTCGGTCGAGGAGGGCGCGACGAGGAAGACCTTGTCGAGGTCGCGCTCGTCGGCCGCGGCGATCCACTCCGGCGCGAAGTCCGGGGTGAGATCGGGCGTGATCAGGCCGGCTCCCCCGGCGTTCGCCAGGTCCTGCGCGAATCGCTCGGCGCCACTGCGCTGATGGCTCCGCCCGCTGACGCGTCCGTAGCTCTCCACGGGATTCCAGTAGGTCATCACGAGGGTCGGCGTGCCGGTCGCGGCGACGGCCTCGACCACACGGAGCACGTCGGTCGTCCGGACGCCGGCGTCGAGCGCCTGCTGCGCGGCCGCCTGGATGGTGGGGCCGTCCATGACCGGGTCGCTGTAGGGCAGACCGATCTCGATCACGTCGCAGCCGGCCTCGACCATGGCCTTCAGCGCGGCGATGCTCCCGTCGACGTCGGGGAATCCGGCGGGCAGGTAGCCCACCAGGGCAGCCCGGTCCTCGGACCGCGCCCTCGCGAACGCGGCGCTGCTGCTGGTCACTTCGTCTCCCCCTGCCCGCGGGTCCCGGCCTGCCCGAGCCCGAAGTACTCCAGGGCGGTGCCCATGTCCTTGTCTCCGCGCCCCGAGAGGTTGACCAGGATCGTCTGGCCCGGTCGCTCCCGCGCGAGCCGCAGCGCGCCGGCGACCGCGTGCGCGGACTCCACGGCCGGGATGATGCCCTCGGTGCGGGCCAACAGAGCCATCGCGTCCATCGCCTCGGCGTCGGTGACCGGCAGGTACGTCGCGCGCCCGGCCGCCGACAGCGCGGAGTGCTGCGGCCCGACGCCGGGATAGTCCAGGCCCGCCGAGATCGAGTGGGACTCGATGGTCTGGCCGTCCTCGTCCTGCAGGACGTAGGTGCGCGCGCCGTGCAGCACGCCGATCGAGCCCGCGAAGATGGTGGCGGCGTGGCGGCCGGTCTCGACGCCGTCGCCGCCCGCCTCGAAGCCGTAGATCGCGACCTCGGGGTCGTCGACGAAGCCGGCGAACAGGCCGATCGCGTTGGATCCGCCGCCCACGCAGGCCGCGACCGCGTCGGGCAGCGCGCCGTACTGGTCGAGGCACTGCCGGCGCGCCTCGTCGCCGATCCCGCGCACGAAGCTGAGCACCAGGCTCGGGAACGGGTGCGGTCCGGCGGCGGTGCCGAACAGATAGGCGGTCTCGTCGACGCTGGCCACCCAGTCGCGCAGGGCCTCGTTGATGGCGTCCTTGAGAGTGCGTGAGCCGCTCTTGACGGGGATCACCTCGGCGCCGAGCAGCTGCATCCGGGCCACGTTGAGCGCCTGCCGCTCGGTGTCGACCTCGCCCATGTAGACGGTGCAGTCGAGCCCGAGGTAGGCCGCGGCCGTGGCCGAGGCGACGCCGTGCTGCCCGGCCCCGGTCTCGGCGATGACCCGGGTCTTGCCCATCCGCTTCGTGAGCAGCGCCTGGCCGAGCACGTTGCGGATCTTGTGGGCGCCGGTGTGGTTGAGGTCCTCGCGCTTCAGCAGGATCCGGGCCCCGGCGTGCTCGGAGAGCCGGGTGGCGTCGTAGAGCATGCTCGGGACGCCGGCGTAGTCGGTGAGCAGCCGCTCGAACTCGCCGGTGAAGGCGGGGTCGGCCATGGCCTCGCGCCAGGCGATGTCGAGCTCGTCGAGCGCCGCGATCAGCGCCTCCGGCATGAACCGGCCGCCGAACGCGCCCGCGCCGCCGAACCAGCCCAGGGCGTCGGCACCGTATGCGCCCGTCGAACCCGTCGTGTCCATGCCTGCCTCCGCCATGCTCACAGCCCCGTCATCGCCGCGACCGCCGTGCGCGGCGCTCCGTCCTTGACCAGCGCCTCCCCCACGAGGACCACGCGTGCCCCCTCGCCGACGAACCGCGCGACGTCGGCGGGGCCGAAGATGCCGGACTCCGCGACCTTGACCCGGTCGTCGGGGATGTGGGGGGCGAGTCGGCCGAAGACGGCCGGGTCGATCTCGAGAGTCCTGAGGTCGCGTGCGTTGACGCCGATCAGCTCGGCGCCGACGTCGACCGCACGGGCCGTCTCCTCCTCGTCGTGGACCTCCAGGAGGACCGTCAGGCCCAGCTCGCGGGCGAAGTCGTGGAGCTGCCCCAGCCGGTCGCCCGGCAGGCAGACGGCCATCAGCAGGGCGAGGTCGGCGCCGGCCGCGCGCGCCTCGAGCAGCTGGTACTCGGTGACGATGAAGTCCTTGCGGAGGACAGGGACGTCAACCGCGGCGCGTACGGCGCGCAGGTCGTCGAGGCTGCCCCCGAAGCGACGCCGCTCGGTCAGGACGCTGATCGCGCCGGCACCGCCGGCGGCGTACTCCCGCGCCAGCGCGGCGGGGTCGGGGATGTCGGCCAGCGCGCCCTTGCTCGGACTCTTGCGCTTCACCTCGGCGATGACGCTCGATCCGGCGGCCCGGAAGTGCGGCATCGGGTCGCGCGCGGGGTCGACATCGGCGAGCGCTGCCCGCAGGTCCGCCTCGGAGAGGGCCGTCTGGCGCGTGGCGAGGTCGTCGAGCACTCCGGCGACGATCCCGTCGAGCACCGTGGGCTGGGGGGCCTGGGGGGCCGACATCTGACGCCTCCGTGGTGGTTCGCAGGTGGGCAGGTTCAAAGCTCGCCCGCGCTGGGCAAGGTCCGACGGCACCGAAACACCGACGAATGGTGTCGAGTGTGGCACGCGGCCGTTAGGGTTCCACACACCGCCCGGAACTCGGTCGGGCCGCACGACATCTGCAGACCTGAGAAGGGGACCATCGTGAGCTACAACGAGCCGCCGAACTACGGCACTCCGCCTCCGCCGCCGGCCGGCGGCTACGGCACCGGGGGCTTCGCCGGGGGCGACCACCCGCAGGGCACCACCATCTTGATCCTGGGCATCCTCGGCCTCGTGTGCTGTGGCCCCCTGGGCATCGCGGCCTGGGTGATGGGCAACAAGGCGATCCAGGAGATCGACGCCAACCCGGGCGCGTACACCAACCGCGGCACGATCAACGCCGGGCGCATCTGCGGCATGATCGCCTCGATCCTCATGGTCGTCGGCATCGTGGTCTACGGCATCATCTTCGTCGTGGCGCTCGGCAACAGCTGAGCGGATCACGTCGACACGCGCGACGCCCCCTGTCCCGACCGGGACAGGGGGCGTCGTACGTCGCGGCGCGGGCGGGCCTCAGGGCGCGAGCCAGGCGCCCGCGGGGGTGTTGCGCACGACCGAGAACACGACCATCACGGCGATCAGCACCGCGGAGAGCCGAGCGACGGCGCGGCTGTCGGGGTCCCAGGCGCGACCGGTCCAGCGCCCGGCGCTCCAGCGCCAGAAGATCCACACGAAGAGCGGGATCGTCGCGACGAAGAGCAGGTTGCTGGACGCGGCGTCGGCGATCCGCAGGTCGCCGAGGTCGTTGACCGCGCGCAGGCCGCCGCAGCCGGGGCAGTAGAAGCCCAGGGCCGCCGAGGGGCACAGGCCCCAGCTGCCCTGGTCGTGGGGGTCACGCAGATGCAGGGCGATCGTCGCCGCGGCGATCCCGCCGGCGACGAGGAGCGGCGGCACCATCCGCCGCCCGCGCGCCTGCGCGGCGGGGGCCCGGACGGGGGTCGCCGCGAGACTCATCGGCTCAGTGACTCATCGGCTCAGTGGCCGGACTCGTGGAGTCCCATCTTGGCCATCACCACGAAGACGACGCCGCCCGCGAGGACGACCGCGGTGCCGACCCAGAACAGGGGCCAGTTCAACGGGCTGAGGGACATGCCGACCGCACCCACGACGAAGCCGACGAGCGAGACCAGGACCGCGGTCCAGGCCGCAGGGGTGTTGCCGTGGTTGTCGGCCATGAGTGGGAACTCCTCGCTCGTTCGGGTGGATCGGGTGTGATTCTAGGGGTCGCGAGGCCTCAGCCGCCGGTCGGGTCGTCGGTCGGGTCGCCGGTCGGGTCGCCGGTCGGGTCGCCGGTCGGGTCGCCGGTCGGATCGCCGGTCGGATCGTGTCCCTCGTCCAGGGACTTCCACAGGTCGAGGTTCGACTGCTCGGCGGGGTCCTGGCCCGCACTCGCCGCCGCGCCCGCGGCGGCCGCGCCGGTCGGGGCGTCGTACCGACTGCCCATCGCGGGCCACGCCGGCACCAGGCGCACCGCCGCCCCGGCCGCGACCAGCGCGACCAGCGAGCACACCAGGGCGACCCACAGCCATCCGGAGCGCTCGACGTCGACCGCCTCGAGGTTGAGACCGAGGCGCGTCGCCAGGTCGCCCGCGGCGTCCTGGTCCTGGACGAAGCCACCCACCACCACGACCACGAGGATGCCGGCCGCGGCCAGCAGCGCGAGCCCGGCCGCCACCCGGCGGACGACGCCGCGGGTCACCAGCAGGACTCCCCAGGCCGCCAGGGCGACCAGGGCGAGTGCACCGGCGAGGGGGAACTCGACCGACCGCTCCGCCATGCTCGGCGCGAGCCCGCCGGCCGCGGTGACCGTCGCCTCGGGGATCGACAGCATCGCCTTGTGTCCCGCGACCGCGGCGAATCCGCTGCCCGCCAGGCCGAGCAGCACGACGGGACCGAAGGTGGCCCGGGCCTCAGCCATCGAGGCCCTCGACCAGTCCGTCGTCGAAGCAGGTGCGGGTCCCGGTGTGGCAGGCGACACCGATCTGGTCGACCTTGACGAGCAGGGTGTCGCCGTCGCAGTCGAGGCGCACCTCCTTGACCAGCTGCGGGTTGCCGGAGGTCCCGCCCTTCACCCAGTACTCCTGCCGCGATCGGCTCCAGTACGTCGCCCGGCCGGTCGTGAGGGTGCGGTGCAGGGCCGTGTCGTCCATCCAGGCGAGCATGAGGACCTCGCCGGAGTCGTGCTGCTGGACGATCGCCGGAACCAGACCGTCGGGGGTGCGCCGCAGGCGGTCGGCCAGAGCCGGGTCGAGGGAACTCACAGGCTCCAGTATCGCCAACGGGGCCAGCGCGCCCTGCGGGGCGTCCGTAACGAACGCGATCACGTTCTCGTTGAGGGCTCACTGTCACCGTGCCATCGGGGGTCCGGGTGCACCGTCCGTTCCTCGTCCCTGGAGGCACCATGTCCCCCCGCGTTCGTCGCGCAGCCCTGATCCTGCTCGCGCCGGTGACGACTCTCCTGCTGGCGCTGGCCGTCCTCACCGTGCCCAGCGGTGCCGCCGCGGCCGACCCGCTCCCCCCGGTGACCAACGCACTGCCGCCGACGATCAGCGGCACGGCGAGCTCCGGCGAGGTGCTGCAGGTGGACCCGGGCGTGTGGGATCCGGCCGCGGGGACCGGGTTCGCGTACCAGTGGTACTCGAACGGCAACGTGATCGCCGGCGCGACGGCGGCGACGTACACGCCGAGCGTGAGCCCCTGGCAGAGCCTCAACTGGCCCGAGTTCAGCGTGCGGGTCACCGCCTCGCACGAGGGCTACACCGACGGGTCCGCGACGTCGGCCGCGGTCACGGTCAAGGCGTCGAACGGGGCTCCGACACCGTCGAACACGACGCCCCCGGTCATCACGAACACGGCCGGCTCGGGTGCGCCCGTCACCGGGGTTCCCCTCACCACCGACCACGGGACCTGGAGCGCCGGCGGCGCCTTCGCCCGGCAGTGGCTCGTCGAGGGCGCGCCCGTCCCGGGAGCCAACGGGCCGTCGTACACGCCTGGGGCCGGCGACGCCGGCAAGCAGATCTCGGTCCGCGTCTACAACACCGTCGGCGGCCTGACCGGCATCGCGACCTCCGCACCGACCGCCGCCACCCTGGGCGCTCCGGCCCAGGTCGCCCAGCCGTCCGCCGTCCGCGGCGACCGGGCGGTGACGGTGTCGTGGACGGCTCCGGCCGACCACGGCTCCCCCATCACCAGCTACACCGTCGTCGCCAGCCCCGGCGGCAAGGCGTGCGCCGCCACCGACGGCCTCAGCTGCACCGTCACCGGCCTCCAGAACGGCCAGGCCTACACGTTCACGGTCGTGGCGAGCAGTGCATTGGGCAACAGCCCGGCCTCGCCGGCGTCCGCCGCGGTGACACCGGCAGGCCTGCCCGGGGCGCCGGGCACCCCGGTCGCGGAGCGCGGCAACGAGTCGGCGACCGTCACCTGGCCGGCCGCCGACGGCAACGGCGCCGAGATCACGGGCTACACGGTCACCGCGAGCCCCGGCGGCAGCGAGGTCACCGTCGCCGGCGGTACGACGACCGCGGGCGTCACCGGCCTGACGAACGGCACCGCCTACACCTTCACCGTGGTCGCCACGAGCGCCGTGGGCGACAGCGCGGCGTCCGCGGCCTCCAACAGCGTCGTCCCGGTGGGCGTTCCCCACCGCGTGGTCCGGCCGGTCGCGACCGCCGGCGACGGGACCGCGACCGTGACCTGGACCGAGGAGGGCAACGAGGGTCAGGACGTCACGACGTACACCGTGACCACCTCTCCGGGCGACACCATCGTCACGGTCGCCGGGGACAAGCGCACCGCCACCGTGACCGGCCTCGCCAACGGCACCGCCTACACGTTCACCGTGGCCGCCACGAACGCCAGCGGCGCCGGTCCGGCCTCCGAGCCGTCCGCGGCGGTCACCCCCGCAGGCGCCCCGCTCGCGGTCGCCAAGCCGATCGTGGCCCGTGGCAACCAGTCGGCCACCGTGGCCTGGACGGCGGCGAACGGCAACGGCTCGCCCGTCACCGGCTACACCGTCACCACCACGCCCGGCGGCACGTCCGTGACCGTCGACGGCTCCACGACCCACGCGACGGTCACCGGGCTCACCAACGGGACCACCTACACCTTCACCGTACGGGCCAGCAACGCGATCGGCGACGGCCCCGCCTCGGCGCCGTCCGCCGGCGTCGTGCCGGCCACCGTCCCGACCCAGGTCGCCCGACCGAGCGCGGAGCGCCGCGACGGCGCCGCGCGGATCACCTGGACCGCGGCCGACGGCAACGGCCACCCGGTCACGGCGTACACGGTCAAGGCCGCTCCGGGCGGGCGGACCGTGATCGTCGACGGCACCTCGACCGCGGCCACGGTCGACGGTCTCGACAACGGCATCGCGTACACCTTCACGGTGGTCGCCACCAACACCCTCGGCTCCGGCGCCGTCTCCGAGCCGTCGACCGAGGTCGTCCCCGCCGGCCGCCCCGGTACCGTCGCCAAGCCGGCCGCCGTGCGCGGCAACGCATCCGCAACGGTCACCTGGACCGCGACCGGCGGCAACGGCTCACCCATCACGGGCTACACGGTCACTGCCGCCCCCGGCGGCAGGTCCGCCACGGTCGACGGCGACGCCACCTCGACGACGGTCGACGGTCTCGACAACGGCACGGCCTACACCTTCACCGTCACCGCCGCCAACGACGTGGGCGACGGCACGCCGTCGCAGCCGTCGAACGCGGTCACCCCGGCCGCGGCGCCGGGCCAGGTCGCCGCTCCCTCCGCGACCCGGGGCGACGGCGCCGCCGTCGTCACCTGGACCGCGGCCCCGGGGAACGGCTCGGCCATCACGGGCTACACCGTGAGGGCCCATCCCGGGGAGCGGCCGGTCGACGTCGCCGGCACCGGCACCACCGCTCTGGTCGACGGTCTGGACAACGGCACGGCCTACACCTTCACCGTGACGGCCAGCAACCTGCTCGGCACCGGCCCGGCGTCGGCGTCGTCGAACGCGGTCACCCCGGCCGGCGTACCCGGCACGGTCGCCAAACCCACCGCCGTCCGCGGCGACGCATCGGCCGTCGTCACCTGGAGCGCGGCGAACGGCAACGGCGCCGCGGTCGAGCGCTACACCGTCCTCAGCTCACCCGCGGGCGGCGCGTGCGCGACGACCGCCGGCCTGAGCTGCACGGTGACCGGCCTGACCAACGGCACGGCCTACACCTTCACCGTCATCGCCACCAACCCCGTCGGCAACAGTGCGGCGTCGGTCCCCTCCGACGCGGTCACGCCCGAGGTCGTGTCCGCCCAGGCACCAGGAGCGCCGGCCACCGTGCGCGCCCAGCGCGGCGACCGGTCCGCCACGGTCAGCTGGACCACGGCCGACGGCAACGGCTCCCCGGTCACCGGCTACGTCGTGACGACCCATCCCGGCGGCCAGCAGACGACGGTCGGCGCCACCGTGCGCGAGATCGTCGTCCCGGGCCTCGTCAACGGGACGTCGTACACCTTCACGGTGACCGCGACGACGGCCGCCGGGGCGGGTCTCGCCTCGGCGCCGTCCAACAGCGTGGTCCCCGCCCGCCGGCCGGGTCGGGTCGCCAAGCCCACCGCCACCGTCAAGGGCGAGCGCCCTCGGCTGGTCGTGAGGTGGCGCGAGCCGTCCGCACAGGGCGCGCCGCTGACGCAGTACACCGTCCGCGTCAACGGGCGGTCGTGGGTGGTCGCGGCGTCCAAGCACCGGCTCGTCCTGCGGAAGCTCGCCGCGGGCACCTACCGGGTGAGCGTGGTCGCGACGAACGAGCTGGGTGACGCCAAGGCGAGCCGGACGACGACGGTGCGGGTACGCCGGCCCTAGCGACCGTGCTGCGCCACCCACGACGCGTGCAGACGCGCATAGGGGGTGTCCGCCTGCCGCACGAGCTCGTCGTGCGGACCGTGCTGGACGATCCGGCCGCGGTCGACGACGACCACGACGTCGGCGGCCTCCGCGGTCGAGAGCCGGTGGGCGATGGTGACCGAGGTGCGCCCGCTCATCAGCCGTTCGAGCGCCCGGCCGATCCGGGTCTCCAGCTCGGGGTCGACGGCGCTGGTGGCCTCGTCGAGGACGAGCAGGTCCGGGTCGGCGAGCTGGGCACGCAGCAGTGCCACGAGCTGCCGCTCCCCCGTCGACAGCGCCTCGCCCCGCTGACCGACCCGGGTCTCGACACCCTCCGGCAGACCGGCCAGCCAGTCGCCGAGACCGATCGTCCGAGCGGCCTCGCTGATCTCCGCCTCCGTGGCGCCGAGGCGGCCGTAGCGGACATTGGCGGCCAGGGTGTCGTCGAAGAGGAAGCCCTCCTGGGGCACGAGCACCACGCTGCGGCGCAGCGCGCCCTCGGCGATCTCGCGCAGGTCGATGCCGTCGAGCAGCACCCGTCCCCGGCCGGGATCCATCAGCCGGGTCAACAGCTTGGCGATCGTCGACTTGCCGGATCCGGTCTCGCCGACGACCGCGACCCGCTGGCCGGCGGGGATCTCGAGGTCGATGTCGCTCAGCACCGCCGGTCCCCCGGGATAGGCGAAGGAGACACCGTCGAACCGGACGTCGATCGCGCCCTTCGGCAGGCTCTGCCCGTCGGGGCCGGGATCGAGCAGGTCCGCCGGAGTGTCCAGGATGCCGATCACCCGACGCCAGCCGGCGATGGCGTTCTGGGCGTCGGTGAGGATCTGGGTGCCCATCTGGACCGGGCCGACGAACAGGGTGACCAAGAACGCGAAGGCGAGCACCTCGCCGGCGGTGATCCCCTCTCCCCACGCGAAGCCCTGGCCCAGCCAGATCCCGACGATCAGCACCCCCGCATTGGCGATGCCGGCCGAGATGCCGCCGAGGCTGAACGAGAACGCGGTGAACCCCTGGGCGCGGGTGCTCGCCGTCTTGTGGGTGTCGATCGCGGTGTCGATCCGCTCCTGCGTGCGCGCCTCGATCGCATAGGACTTCACGACCGCCGCGCCCACCACCGGCTCGGAGACGGCCGAGAGCAGCACGCCCACCTGGCGTCGTACGGTGCCGTAGGCCGCGGCCAGCTTGCGCTGGAAGTAGCGCAGGCTCAAGAAGAGCGGCGCGAAGCAGATCCAGACCACGAGCGCGAGCTGCCAGCTGTAGAAGACCATCACGACGGTCGCGATGAGCATCTGACCGATGCTGACGACGAAGATCAGGCCACCGAAGACGAGGAACTGGCTGACCTGGTCGACGTCGCTCGTCACGCGGGACACGAGCGCCCCGCGGCGCTCGGTGTTCTGGGTGAGCAGCGGGAGGTCGTGGACGTGGCGGAACGCCTTGACCCGCAGCGTCGCCAGCCCGCGCTCGGCGGAGGAGAACAGCCGGGCCGTCATGGCGTACGACGCCCAGCTGGTCACCACGATCGCGACCGCCGAGGCGAGCGCGAGCCACGTGGTGAAGGTCGGGTCGGGGCCACCGGATCCGCGCAGGCCCTTGTCGACGGTCTGCTGGACCGCGATCGGGACGACGACCTGGCCCACCGAGGCGAGCACCGCGAGGGTGAGCGTCCAGCCGACGCCCTCCACGAGCTCGGGCGAGTGACGGATGCCGCGGCGGATCGTCTCCCAGGCTCCGATGTCCTCGCCCGTCGCGAGACGGGTGTGCTCCGGGGTGCCCGGCTCCGTGTTCAGGGTGGTGCTCACGGGGCGACCTCCACGACGTCGTTCTCGTGCTCGGTCTCGTAGGCGTTGACGAGCCGGGCGTAGTCGGCGTTGCGGGCGACCAGCTCGTCGTGCGGTCCGCGGTCGGCGATCCGGCCGTCGACGAGGTAGAGCACCTCGTCGGCCAGCCCGATCGTCGCCTTGCGGTAGGCGACGACCACGAGGGTGGTGTCCTCGGCTCCGAGACCCGCGAGGATCCGGGCCTCGACCTCCGGGTCGACCGCGGAGGTGGCGTCGTCGAGCACGAGCAGCCGCGGGCGCCGCACCAGCGCCCGCGCCAGGGCGAGTCGCTGCCGCTGGCCGCCGGACAGGGAGGTGCCGCGCTCCCCCAGACGGGTGTCGAGCCCCGCCGGCAGGGCGGCGACGAAGCCGTCGGCCTGGGCCGTGCGCAAGGCCGCCCAGACCTCGTCGTCCGTGGTGTCCGTGGCTCCCACCCGACGTCCCAGCGTCACATTGCCGCGGACGGTGTCGTCGAAGAGGAAGGCCGTCTGGGGTACGACGGCCAGCGTCTCGGCGAGCCCGCCGCGATGCACCTCGCGCAGGTCGATGCCGTCGATCCGGATCGCACCGGCGTCGACGTCGACCAGGCGGGCGAGCAGGCCGACCAGGGTGCTCTTGCCCGACGCGGTGGCGCCGACGAGGGCCACCGTGCGGGCCGGGGCGACGTCGAAGCTCACCTCGCGCAGCAGCGGCCGGCCGGCGACGTAGCCGAACGCCGCCCCATCGACCTCGAGCCGGGCTCCGCCCGCGCGCGTCGGCAGCGGCCGGTCGCCGTACTCCATCGCGCCGGTGGCGGCCAGGACGGCGGCCACCCGTCGGTAGCCGACGACGCTGCGCGGGAAGTCGCCCAGCAGCCAGCCGATCGAGCGGATCGGGAACGCAACGACGGTCAGCAGGTAGGACACCGTCACGACGTCGCCGGCGACGGTCGCGCCGGACACGACGCGGTGGACGCCGACCACCAGGACGACCAGCACCGCCAGGCTCGGCAGCGCGGCGAGCGCCGGGTCGAAGGCGGCCCGGATCCGGCCGACCCGGATGTTGGCCTCGCGCAGCTCCTCGGCCTTGGCCCGGAACCGCCGGGTCTCCTCGGGCTCGCGGCCGAGCGTCTTGACGACGAGCGCCCCGTCGAACGACTCGTGGGCGATCTCGGAGAGCTCGGCGCGCAACTCCTGCGCGCGCGTCGCCCAGCCCTGGGCGAGCCGCTGGTAGACGATGTTGACGACGATGACCAGGGGGAAGACCAGCAGGCCGACCGCGGCCAGCGCCAGGTCGGTGACCAGCATCTGCACCACGGCGATCACCATCATCGCCACCGTGCCGACGGCCATCGGGAGCGGCGCGATCGGGCCCCAGGCCGCCTCGACATCGGCGTTGGCGTTGGACAGCAGCTCGCCGGTCGGGTGCTTCTGGTGCCACGCCATCGGAAGCCGGAGGTACTGGCGGGTGACGGCGCGACGGCTGTGCGCCTGCATCCGGTACTGCATGACCCCCGCGCCCAGGCGCCGCGCCACGATCCCGACGGCCCGCAGGATCGCCACGCCGACGAACAGTCCGAGCACCGCCCAGAGCAGCCCCGCCCCGATCTCGCCGTCCCGGAAGGCCGGGATCACCACATGGTCCGTCGACCAGCCGAGCACCCAGGCGTCCGCGACGGTCAGCGCGCCGAAGAGGACGCTCCCGACGGTCGAGACCGCGAAGATCCACGGCTCCCGCTTGATGGCCACCCAGAGCACGCCGAAGCCGGCGGACGTCGTACCGGTTCCTGCGCTCACTTCACCCCGCAACCCGCTGTCGCGCGAGCCTATTCCTCACGAGACGATGCGTACGTCGCAGAGTGCCTGCTGCTCGACCGCGCGTCCGAGTCGAGCGTCCGAGGTGACCAGCGGTACGCCGAGCGAGCGGGCCAGCGCCACGTAGAAGCCATCGGTCACCCGAATGCTGCCGCGCAGCCGCCACGCCTCCGACAGCAGCAGATGACTGTCGTGCCGCACGATCGGCATCTCCCCGAACACCCGCAGCGCACCGTCGGTGCCGCGTCGCCCGGCTCTCGCGCGGCGAGCCAGCGCGGACAACACCTCGGCCGTGACGAGATCAGGCGCGTCGAGCGGACCGCCACCGACGATCTCTCGGGTTCTCGCTGCAATCGCGGTGGACTCGAGCAGGTCGACGACCGACGAGGCGTCAATCACCATGCGCATCGTCGACGTCCTCCCAACGCATGCCGAACTCGTCGCGCACCTCGTCCATGATGCGGTGGTGCTCCTCGCGAGGGATCTCTTCGAGCGGCGGATTCGCCCGGACCCGTTCCATCCATGCGCGCAGGTCCCGACGTTGCAGCTCGGTCTCGATCGCCTCCTGGGTCAGCTTCGACACGTTGAGCCCCGCCTCCCGCGCACGAACGGCCAGCTCGTCGGGAACGTAGACGTTGAGGCGTGCCATACACACATGCTACACACTTTCGATGGGCCGGAGTGCTCTCGCCCGTTGGCCTCTCGTGCGGTCCCGGCGTCGGAGGACCGGTTTCCGGCAGACCCGGGTGCCGTCGATCACCAGCGCCGAGAAGGTGCGCTCTGCACAGTCCCAGAACATGAGGGCACCCGAGAAGGAATGATCGACGAGAAGTGTTCCGACGAGATAGGACAGCCACGGCTCGATCGCATCGATCCGTATGTAGGTGTCGTCATTCATGTCGAGACAGCAGCCCTCCGGGCATGAGACCCAGGGGCTCGGGCCGTCCGGATGCCCAGGAGCCAACTGGTCGACGAGCGCCGACGGCGTGTCGTCGACCGCCGGCCGAAGGCTCGCCGCTGCGATCGCCTGCAGGAGATCCATGGCGTCGCGACTCAGGTGCGGTGCGATCTGGAGGGCGCCGCTGATGACGACGCCGTCCGATGGGTGAAGCGGTGCATGCACGATGACTCCCGAGAAGAGGTGCGGATGGGAGCTCCACCCTGCACGCGCCAAGCGCGCCCCGCCAGCCCCGATCCGAGAACCTGTGGATGACCGCACGCACGATCGCGACGATCGGCGCATGCTGCTGGCATGGACATTCTCGGTACCCGCCCCGCGCTCCTCTGCCTCACCGTCGCCGTGCTGCTGAGCGGCTGCGCCGGCGCCGGGGTGGGCGAGCCCGACCTGCGCACGCCTCCTGCCCGCGACCTGCCGTCGGGATCCGTCGGCGACCTCGCCGACGAGGGCGCCGAGGGACCGGCTGCCTCGTGACGGCGGGCGTGGCTAGGTGACGACCGGGGCGACGATCCGCACGCTCATGTGGAAGGTCGAGGTGGCGCCCTCGATGATGACGAGGAAGCCGTCGCGGCCGTCGCGGAAGATCTCGCGCTTCTGCTCCGACCACGGGTCCGGCGGGTCGAACTCACGGGCGGCACGGGCGGCGGCGAGCATCGCCGTCGTCCGGTCGGCGTGCTCCGCCTGGCCGATCCGGACGACGGTGGGCGGCTTGGCCTGGCCCTGGTTGGAGTACTCGATGGCCACCCGCCAGGGCCCGCGGCCGCCGAGCTCGTCCTCGGTGGGCGGCGCGGCGCCGGGCTCGGGGGCGTCGCCCGGCTGGTACACGTCGTAGCTCATGGCCGCACCCTCCCGCTCACCGGACCGGCACACCTGCCGCGGACAGCGAGGACTTCACGTCCGCGATCCGCAGCGTGCCGAAGTGAAAGACCGTCGCGGCGAGGACGGCGTCCGCGCCGGCCTCGACGGCGGGCGGGAAGTGCTCGACCGCACCGGCGCCGCCGGACGCGATGACAGGGATCGAGACCTCCCCGCGCACCTTGCGGATCAGCTCGAGGTCGAAGCCGTCGGTGGTGCCGTCGGCGTCCATCGCGTTGAGGAGGATCTCGCCGGCGCCGAGCTCGGCTGCCCGGGCCGCCCACGCGATCGCGTCGATCCCGGCGGACCGGCGGCCGCCATGGGTGGTGACCTCGAAGCCCGAGTCCCCCGGCGCCTCCGCGCCGGCCGGGACCCGGCGGGCATCGACGGAGAGGACCAGCACCTGGTTGCCGAACCGTCCGGCGATCTCCGAGATCAGCTCCGGGCGGCGGATGGCGGCGGTGTTGACGGCGATCTTGTCGGCCCCCGCCCGCAACAGCCGGTCGACGTCGTCGACCGAGGAGATCCCGCCACCCACGGTCAGCGGGATGAAGACCTGCTCGGCGGTGGCCGACACGATGTCCATCGTCGTCGCCCGTCCCTCGTGGGACGCGGAGATGTCGAGGAAGGTGAGCTCGTCGGCGCCCTCGGCGTCGTAGAGCCGGGCCAGCTCGACCGGGTCGCCGGCGTCGCGCAGCGCCTGGAAGTTGACGCCCTTCACGACCCGACCCCCGTCGACGTCGAGGCACGGGATCACCCGCACGGCCAACGTCATCGCAGGGCCGCCCGCGTCATACCAGCCCGCCCCGGGTCAGCTCGAGCGCGTCCTCGAGGGTGAACTGCCCGGTGTAGAGGGCGGTCCCGGCGATCGCGCCCTCGACACCGACCGGGACGAGCTCCATCAGCGCGCGGATGTCGTCGAGGGTGGTGACGCCGCCGGAGGCGACGACCGGGCTGGAGGTCGCGGCGCACACGTCCCGCAGCAGTTGCAGGTTCGGGCCCTGGAGCATGCCGTCCTTGTTGACGTCGGTGACGACATAGCGGGCGCAGCCCTCGGCGTCGAGGCGGGCAAGGGTCTCGTAGAGGTCCCCGCCCTCCTTGGTCCACCCACGCGCGGCCAGGGTGCGGCCGCGGACGTCGAGGCCGACGGCCACCCGGTCGCCGTACGTCGCGATGGCGCGTGCGCACCACTCCGGCTGCTCCAGGGCGGCGGTGCCGATGTTGACCCGGCGGCACCCGGTGGCCATCGCGGCCTCCAGCGACTCGTCGTCGCGGATGCCGCCGCTCATCTCGACCTGGATGTCGAGGCGGCCGACGATCTCGGCCTGCAGCTCGCGGTTGTTGCCCTCACCGAAGGCGGCGTCGAGGTCGACGAGGTGGATCCACTCCGCCCCGGCCTCCTGCCACCGGAGGGCGGCCTCGACGGGGTCGCCGAACCGCTTCTCGGAGCCGGCGACGCCCTGTACCAGCTGGACGGCCTGGCCCCCCTTGACGTCGACGGCCGGCAGCATCTCCAAGTAGTCGGTCATGTGATCCCTCTCTGGACGTGCGGGGTGCTCACAGTGACGTCACCCAGTTCCTCAGCAGTTGGGCGCCCGCGTCCCCCGACTTCTCCGGGTGGAACTGCGTAGCGCAGAGCGGTCCGTTCTCGACGGCCGCGACGAAACGGTCGGCGGCGCCGGCGGGGCCGTGCTCGGCCCAGGTCACCAGCGGTTGGAAGCGGTCGGGCGTGCGGTCGTTGGTGACCAGCGTCCACGCGCGCACGCCGTAGGAGTGCACGAAGTAGAACCGCTCGTCCTCGATCCCGTCGAACAGCCGGGTCCCGGCAGGCACGTCGACCGTGTTCCAGCCCATGTGCGGGACGATCGGCGCCTGGAGCCGCTCGACCACACCCGGCCACTCGCCGCAGCCGTCGGTCTCGACGCCGTGCTCGATGCCCTTCTCGAACAGGATCTGCATGCCGACACAGATGCCGAGCACCGGACGGCCGCCGGACAGCCGGCGCGCGATGACTCGCTCGCCGCGGATCGCGCGCAGCCCGCGCATGCAGGCCTCGTACGCGCCGACCCCCGGGACGAGCAGCCCGTCGGCCTCCATCGCCGCGTCGAGATCGCCGGTCAGGGTGACATCCGCCCCGGCGCGCTCGACGGCGCGCACGGCGGAGCGCAGGTTGCCGGAGCCGTAGTCGAGGACGACGACGGACGGAGCGCTCACAGAGCGCCCTTCGTGGACGGGATGCCGGTCTCGCGCGGGTCGATCGCGACCGCGTCGCGGAACGCCCGGGCGAACGCCTTGAACTGCGTCTCCACGATGTGGTGCGGCTCGCGGCCCGCGAGCACCCGCACGTGCAGCGCGAAGTGGCCGTGGAACGCGATCGACTCGAAGACGTGCTGGGTGAGCGAGCCGAGGTAGGACACCCCGGAGCCACCGAGCTGGACGTACTGCTGGCCCTCCGGCTCGCCGGTGTGGACGCAGTACGGCCGCCCCGACACGTCGACCACCGCGTGCACGAGCGCCTCGTCGAGCGGCACGGTCGCGTCGCCGAAGCGCCGGATGCCCTTCTTGTCCCCCAGCGCCGCGCGCAGGGCCTGGCCGAGCGCGATGGCGGTGTCCTCGACGGTGTGGTGGGCATCGATGTGGACGTCGCCCTCGGTCCGCACGGTGAGGTCGACCAGCGCGTGGCGCGCGAACGCGGTGAGCATGTGGTCGTAGAAGCCGACGCCCGTGGAGATGTCGTGCTTGCCGGCGCCGTCGAGGTCGACCTCGACGATGACCGTCGACTCGCTGGTCTGCCGCTCACAGCGTCCGATCCTGGGGGTGGCGGTCCTGGCAGTCATGCGCGCTCTCCATCTACGTCGGTCAGTGCGGCCCGGAAGGCCGCCATCTCGTCGGGGGTGCCGACCGAGACCCGCAGCCACCCCTCGGGCCCGGTCTCCCGGATCAGGACTCCCCGGTCGAGGAGACCCTGCCAGACAGCATGACGGTCGGCGAATCGACCGAACAACACGAAATTGGCGTCCGAGTCGGCGACGTCGTACCCCTCGGCGCGGAGCCCGTCGACCAGTGCGTCCCGCTCGCGGCGCAGGTCCTCGACCTTGCCGAGCAGCTCCGGCGCGTGCCCGAGCGCCGCCAGCGCGACCGCCTGGGTGACGGCGGAGAGGTGGTAGGGCAGCCGCACGACCCGGATCGCGTCGCAGATCTCCGGCGCGGCGGCGAGATAGCCCAGCCGCAGCCCGGCGCCCGCGAACGCCTTGCTCATCGTGCGGGTCACGACCAGGTTGCGGTACGACGACAGCAGCTCGAGTGCACTCGGGACACCGGTGCGCCGGAACTCGCCGTACGCCTCGTCGACGACAACGATGCCGTTGACGTCATGGTCCCCGGCGGCCTCGCAGAGCATGCCGACCGCGTCGGGCGGCAGCGCCGTCCCGGTCGGGTTGTTGGGACTGGGCAGCAGGATCACGCTCGGCTGCTCGGTCTTGACCAGGTCGCGCGCGGCGTCGAGGTCGAGCGTGAAGTCGTCGGCGCGGCGGCCGGCCACCCAGCGGGTGTTGGTGTCGCGGGCGTACTCGGGGTACATCGAGTAGGTCGGCGCGAAGCTGACCGCCGTGCGCCCCGGGCCGCCGAAGGCCTGCAGCAGCTGCAGCATGATCTCGTTGGACCCGTTGGCCGCCCACACCTGCTCGGGGACGATGCCCGCGGGCGTGTCCTTCGAGAGGTACGCCGCGAGCGCGGTGCGCAGGGCGACGAACTCCCGGTCCGGGTAGCGGTTGAGCGTGACCGCCGCCTCCGCGGCCGCGGTCGCGATGTCCGCGACGCAGGCCGGCGAGGGACCGTAGGGGTTCTCGTTGACGTTGAGCTGGACCGGGACGTCGAGCTGCGGAGCGCCGTAGGGCTCGATGCCGCGCAGCTCGTCGCGCAGCGGCGGCCAGCCGCCGGCGGTGGCTGCGGTCATCGCGCGGACCGGACCGTGATGGCCGCCCCGTGACCGGGCAGGTCCTCGGCCTCGGCGAGGGTCACCACGTGGGCGGCTACGTCGGCGAGGGCCTGGGCCGAGTAGTCGATGACGTGCACGGACTTGGTGAACGCCCGGACCGAGAGCCCCGAGGAGTGGCAGGCGCAGCCCGCCGTCGGGAGCACGTGGTTGGACCCGGCGCAGTAGTCGCCGAGGCTGACCGGGGCGTGCGGGCCGACGAAGATCGCGCCCGCGTTGCGGACCCGGGCCGCCCACGCGGCGGCGTCCTCGGTGTGGATCTCGAGGTGCTCGGCGGCGTAGGCGTTGACGACAGCCAGGCCCTGCTCGAGGTCGCGGACCAGCACGATGCCGGACTGCCTGCCGCCGAGCGAGGTCGTGATCCGCTCGCTGTGCTTGGTCGCGGCGACCTGCTGGTCGAGCTCCGCCTCGACCTCGGCGGCCAGCCGCTCCGAGGTGGTGACGAGGACGGAGGCGGCCAGCGGGTCGTGCTCGGCCTGGCTGATCAGGTCGGCGGCGACATAGGCGGCATTGCCGGTGTCGTCGGCGAGGATCGCGATCTCGGTGGGACCGGCCTCGGAGTCGATGCCGACCTGGCCCTTGAGGATCCGCTTGGCGGTGACCACCCAGATGTTGCCCGGACCGGTGACCAGATCAACACGGGCGACGCGCCGGCAGGGATCTGCGTCATTGAGGCCGTAGGCGAACATCGCGATCGCCTGGGCGCCGCCGACGGCGTACACCTCCTCGACGCCGAGCAGCGCGCAGGCCGCCAGGATGGTCGGGTGGACCGAGCCCCCGAACTCCTTCTGGGGCGGGCTCGCGAGCGCGATCGACTCGACGCCCGCGGTCTGTGCGGGGACGACGTTCATCAGCACGGACGAGACCAGGGGGGCGAGGCCGCCGGGGACGTAGAGGCCGACCCGGCCGACCGGCACCTTGCGGTGGGTCACGCGAGCGCCGGGGCCGAGGTCGGTGACGGCGTCCTGCTCCAGCTCGTTGGCACAGGTCGCGCGCAGCCGACGGATCGACTCCTCGAGGCCGGCCCGGATGTCGGGATCGAGGTTGTCGAGCGCCGCCCGCATCGCGGCCGGCGCGACCCGGATGTCGTCGACGCGCACGCCGTCGAACCTCTCCCCGAACTCCACGATCGCGTCCATCCCTCGAGTGCGGACCTCCTCGCAGATCGCATGCACCGCCGGCACCGCAGCCTCGATGTCGAAGTCGGCACGGGGCACTGCTGCGCGATAGTCGACGTCGGAGGCGGCGTCACGCAGGTCGATGCGGCGGATCAGGGACATGCCCCGATTCTACGGGCGTCGGCCGGGCGACCTGTTGCCGGAACCTCTAGGTTGGACACGTGACGGACCGACTCCCGATGTTCCCGCTCAACGCGGTGCTCTATCCGGGGGTCAGCGTGCCGTTGCACGTGTTCGAGGACCGCTACCGCGCGCTGATCCATCACCTGCTCCGCACCGACGATCCCTCACGACGCCTGTTCGGGTCGGTCGCGATCCGGGAGGGCTACGAGGTGGGCGACCACGGCAACCAGTCGCTCTATCGCGTCGGCGTGCGACTGCAGCTGACCGACGTCGAGGCCCGCGCGGACGGCAGCTTCGACATCGTGGCGGTCGGCCGCGACCGGATCCAGCTCGACCGGCTACTGACCACCGGCGAATACCCGGTCGGCGAGGTCACGCTGCTGCCGGGCGAGCAGGCCGACGTACCCGAGGGGCTCGCCGAGCAGGCGCGGGCCACCTTCACCGCCTACCGGCACGTCCTGCGCTCGATCGCCGGCGATCCACTGCAGGGTGAGCTGCCGAGCGATCCGACGTACCTGTCGTGGACCCTGGCGGCCTGCACCCCGCTGCCGATGGGCGAGCGACAGCAGCTGCTCGAGGCGTCCGACGCCACGGAGCGGCTGGTGCTGGTCACCGACCTGCTCCGTGCGGAGCTGCGCGCGATCAATGTGATCACCTCGCTGCCGGCGACCGAGGTGGCCCGCACCCGGTGGTCGCCGAACTGATGGCCCGCCGAAAGCAGTCCGGCGGCACCCCGGCCACGACCGCGCTGGCGACGGCCGGGGTGGAGTTCCGCATGCACGAGTACGCACACGACGCCCGGGCCGCCTCCTACGGCGAGGAGGCGGCGGAGGCGATGGGGATCGACCCCGGCCAGGTGTTCAAGACCCTGTTCGCCGACGTCGACGGTGCGCTGGTCGTGGCGGTGGTGCCTGTCAGCGGCCAGCTCGACCTCAAGGCGCTGGCCCGGTCCGTCGATGGCCGCAAAGCGGTGATGGCCGACCCGAAGGCCGCCGAGCGCGCGACCGGCTATGTCGTCGGCGGGATCTCGCCGCTCGGCCAGCGCAAGGCGCATCCGACGGTGATCGACGACACGGCCCTCACCCACGACACCGTGTTCGTGTCGGCGGGGCGGCGCGGCCTGGAGGTCGAGCTCAGCCCTGCGGAGCTGGTGCGGCTGACGGCGGCGCGGGTCGCGCCGATCCGTCGCTGACCCGACCGTCGGTCGGTCCCGCGGTCGGCGCGGCCGGCAGCGACACCATCAGCACCAGATAGGCCAGCATCGCACCCACCGGCCAGACGAGGTACGGCGTCCAGCCGGCCACATGGAGGTAGCCGGGCAGCTTGTCTCCCGCCTGGTGGGTCGCGACCAGGGTCGCCGGGTCGGGCGGGCTGAAGGACTCGCCCAGCAGCGTCATCGCCAGCGCGCCCAGGCCGGCGCCGGCCAGCACCGCGACCACACCCGCGACGGCGTGATGACGCGCGATCCAGCCACCGACCAGGCCCAGCAGCACCGCGAGGGCGAACCCCACCACGACATAGGTCGCCGTGCCGCTGAAGTCGCGGGCGATGCCCGGGTCGAACGGCTCCGGGTACCAGGCCTTGCCGACCGGGGTGTCGTAGATCTTGCCCGGCGTGGCCGGACCCCACCACGTCCACCACAGCCAGCCGCCGGCGGCGCCCAACAGCGCGCCGAGCACGACGGGGACGACGACCGCGCGGCTCATCCGGCGAGACACCCAGGGCCGAGGAGCTGCTTGAGGTCGGCGAACAGCGCGGAGGAGGGAGTCACCCGGAGATTGTCTCCCAGCCGCATGACCTTGGTGGAGTCCCGGCTCAGCAGCTGGAGCCGCACCTCGGTCAGGCCGGCGTGGGTGGTCAGCACCTCGCGCAGCTGCGCCACCACCGGTCCGGTGCACCGCGTCGAGGGCAGGCTGATCACGACCGGGCCGTCACTGCCCTTCTCCAGATCGGGGACGGTGACCTCCTGGCCGCGCAGTTGGGAGGTGTCGCGCTCGGTGTCGAGCTGGCCGCGGACCCGGACGATCGCGTCCTCGGTGAGATAGGGCGCGGCGAGCCGGTAGCTGCTCGGGAACAGCAGCACGTCGATAGCGCCCTCGAGGTCCTCGAGCGTGACGGTGGCCCACGGGTCGCCGTTCTTGGTGATCTTGCGCTGGATCGAGGTGACCAGGCCGGCCACCGTGACCGTCGAGTTGTGGGGGCGGCTCTCGTCGGTGACCAGCTGACCGATGGTGCAGTCGGTGCCGTTGGACAGCACATGCTCGAGGCCGAGCAGCGGGTGGTCGGAGACGTAGAGGCCGAGCATCTCGCGCTCGTGGCCCAGCAGCGTCATCTTGTCCCACTCGTCGATCTCGGGGATCGGGACGCTCACGCCGAATCCCCCGTCACCGCCGTCGTCGTCGCCCAGACCGGCGAAGAGGGAGTCCTGGCCGATCGCCTCGTTGCGCTTGATGTCGACGTACTGGTCGACCGCGGTCTCGTGGATCGCGACCAGGGCGCGGCGCAGGTGCTTCATGTCGTCGAAGGCACCGGCCTTGATCAGCGAGTCGATGACCCGCTTGTTGCACACCGTGGCGGGCACCTTGGACAGGAAGTCGTTGAAGTCGGTGAAGCGGTCCTTCTCGGTGCGCGCCTCGACGATGCCGTCGACGACGTTGGCGCCGACGTTGCGGATCGCGGTGAGGCCGAAGCGGATGTCGCGGCCGACGGCGGTGAAGTCGTGCGCCGACTCGTTGACGTCGGGCGGGAGGACCTGGATCTTCATCCGCCGGCACTCGTTGAGGTAGATCGCCATCTTGTCCTTGTCGTCCTTGACGGACGTCAGGAGGGCGGCCATGTACTCGGTCGGGTAATTGGCCTTGAGGTAGGCGGTCCAGTAGGTGATGACGCCGTACGCCGCCGAGTGGGACTTGTTGAAGGCGTAGTCGGAGAACGGGAGCAAGATCGCCCAGAGCTGGTCGATCGCCTGCTGGGGGTAGCCGCGCTCGAGCATGCCGGCCTGGAAGCCGGCGTACTGCTTGTCGAGCTCCTCCTTCTTCTTCTTGCCCATGGCGCGGCGCAGGTTGTCGGCGGCGCCCAGGGTGAAGCCGGCCAGGACCTGAGCGATCGCCATCACCTGCTCCTGGTAGACGATGAGACCGTAGGTCTCTCCCAGGACCGGCTCCAGCGCCTCGGCGAGCGCCGGATGGATCGGCTCGATCGGCTCGCGGCCGTTCTTGCGGCGGGCGTACTTGTTGTGCGAGTCGGCGCCCATCGGGCCGGGCCGGTAGAGCGCGCTGACGGCCGTGATGTCGGCGAACTGGTCGGGCTGCATCGAGCGCAGCAGGGCGCGCATGCCCCCACCATCGAGCTGGAACACGCCCAGGGTGTCGCCCCGGCCCATCAGCTCGTAGGTCGCCCGGTCGTCGAAGGGCAGCTCCTCGAGGACGACGTCCTCGTCCCGGTTGGCCTTGATGTTGAGCAGCGCGTCCTCGAGGATGCGCAGGTTGGACAGACCGAGGAAGTCCATCTTGACCAGACCCAGCGACTCGCACATGGGATAGTCGAACTGGGTGATGACGGCGCCGTCCTGCGGGCGGGCCATGATCGGCACGATGTCGATCAGCGGCTCGCTGGACATGATCACGCCGGCGGCGTGCACGCCCCAGTTGCGGATCTGGCCCTCGAGGCCGACGGCGGTCTGGTAGATCGTCCGGACGTCGCCGTCGGACTCGTAGAGCGCGCGGAACTCGCCACCGTCGTTGTAGCGCTTGTGCTCGGGGTTGAAGATCTCCTTCAGCGGCACGCCCTTGCCCATGACGTCGGGAGGCATCGCCTTGGTGATCTTGTCGCCGATCGCGAAGCCGTGGTCGAGCACCCGCGCCGCGTCCTTGATGGCGGCCTTGGACTTGAGCCGGCCGAAGGTCGCGATCTGGGCGACCCGCTCGGCGCCGTACTTGTCGCTGACGTACTGGATGACCTCGCCGCGGCGGGCGTCGTCGAAGTCGATGTCGAAGTCGGGCATCGAGGGACGCTCGGGGTTGAGGAAGCGCTCGAAGAAGAGGCCGTGCTCGAGGGGGCACAGGTCGGTGATCCGCAGCGCGTACGCCGCGATGGAGCCCGCACCCGAGCCGCGGCCCGGACCCACCCGGATGCCGTTGTCCTTGGACCACCCGATGAAGTCGGCGACCACGAGGTAGTAGCCGCAGTAGCCCTTCTGCGAGATGATCGCGAGCTCCATCTCGACCCGGTCCCTGACCTCCTGGGTGAGCAGGTCACCGGGGTAGCGGGCCTCGATGCCGCGCCACACCTCCTTGCGGAACCAGGAGTCCTCGGTCTCCCCCGCCGGCACGTCGGCACGCGCCATGTAGCCGCCGGTCGACTCGGTGAACTCGACGCTGCACCGCTCGGCGATCTCGACCGTGTTGTCGCACGCCTCGGGCATGCCGAAGCGGCCGGCCCACAGCTCGCGCATCTCCGCGGCGGACTTGATGTAGTAGCCGCCGCCGTCGAACTTGAGCCGGTTGGTGTCCGAGAGTCGCTTGCCGGACGCGACGCAGATGAGGGCGTCGTGGGCGTCGGCGTCGTCGGGGTTGTTGTAGTGCGAGTCGTTGGTGGCGATCGGCCGGATGTTCATCTCGCGGCCCAGGCGCAGCAGGTCGTCGCGGACCCGCTTCTCGATGGAGATGCCGTGGTCCATCAGCTCGAGGAAGACGTTGTCCTTGCCGAAGATCTCCTGCAGCTCGGCCGCCTCGCGGACCGCCTCGTCCCACTGGCCCAGCCGCAGCCGGGTCTGGATGGCGCCGCTGGGGCAGCCGGTGGAGACGATGATCCCCTTGCTGTGCTCGGCGAGGATCTCCTTGTCCATCCGGGGCTTGAAGTAGTAGCCCTCGAGGCTGGAGCGCGACGAGAGCCGGAACAGGTTGTGCATGCCCTCGGTCGACTCCGCCCACATCGTCATGTGGGTGTAGGCGCCACCGCCCGCGACGTCGTTGCCGCCCTCCTCCGCACCGTCGACGGAGTTGCTCTGACCCCAGCGGACCCGACGCCGCTCACCGCGGGCCGTGCCGGGGGTGACATAGGCCTCGATGCCGATGATCGGCTGGACGCCGTACTTCTTCGCCTTGGAGTAGAAGTCGTAGGCGCCGTGCAGGTTGCCGTGGTCGGTCATCGCGATGGCCGACATCCCGAGGTCGTTGACCCGGGTGAACAGACCGTCGAGCAACGACGCCCCGTCGAGCATGGAGTACTCGGTGTGGACGTGCAGGTGGACGAAGTCCCCGGCGTCGGCAGCCATCGGTGGTTCGGCTCTCCTCAAAGGCTCGGCAAACAAGCGGGAAGGGCGGTCGCTCGGGGAAGAGAGGACCAGCCTACGTGACACTGATGCCGACCCTAGGCCGACCCTCCGACAGATCCGGCCGGCCACTCCATCCGCAGATCGGGGGCCCGCTCCTCGTTCTGTGAGCCGTCGGTGTGCTCCCGCTCGACCAGGCCACGGGCCGCGTAGAACGCCCGCGCGGGGACGTTCTGCTCGAAGACCCACAGGCTGAATCCGTCCGGGTGCCGGGCCTTGACGAGGTCGAGCAGCAGGCCGCCGACGCCGCCGCCCTGGTGAGCCGGGTCGACGTACAGGTCGTTGAGCCAGGTGCGGGTGAACCGGGCGTAGCCGACCACACGGCCGCCGGACTCGGCGACCCAGTTCTCGGCCGCGCCGAAGTGCGCGGCCAGGTAGGCGCGGACCTCCGACGGGGCATGGATCCCCGGCGGCATCGGTGCCGCCGCGCGGGCGGCGAGCTGGACCGTCGTGATCGCGGGGATGTCGGCCGGCGTCGCCGGCCGGAGCTGCAGGTCAGTGGCTGTCACGGATGACGTCGAGGGCACGGGCCAGGTCGTCGGGGTACGACGACTCGTAGGTGACGTAGCCACCGTCGGGGTGCTCGAACCCGAGCTTGACGGCGTGCAGCCACTGGCGCTCGAGGCCGACGCGGCGGGCCAGCGCCGGGTCCGCACCGTAGGTGAGGTCACCGACGCACGGATGCTTGAGCGCGCTCATGTGGACCCGGATCTGATGGGTCCGTCCGGTCTCGAGGTGGATCTGGAGCAGGCTCGCGAACCGGTGCGCCTCGAGCGTCTCGTAGTGGGTGACGCTGTGCCGTCCGTCGTCCATGACCGCGAACTTGTAGTCGAAGCGCGGGTGCCGGCCGATCGGGGCGTCGATCGTGCCCTCGTGCGGGTCCGGGTGCCCCTGGACCAGCGCGTGATAGGTCTTGTCGACCGTACGCTGGCGGAAGGCGTTCTTGAGGATCGAGTACGCGTACTCGGACTTGGCGATCACCATCACGCCCGAGGTGCCGACGTCGAGGCGCTGGACGATGCCCTCACGCTCCTTGGCCCCGGACGTGGAGATCCGGAAGCCGGCGCCGGCGAGGTGCCCGACCACGGTCTGCCCGCGCCAGCCCGGCGACGGGTGCACGGCCACGCCGACCGGCTTGTCGATCACCACGATCGCGTCGTCGTCGTGGATGATCTTGATGCCCTCGACGATCTCCGGCACCACCTCGAGCGGGTCGGCCTCGGCGGGGATGGACACGTCGAGGACGGAGCCGCCGAGGACCCGGTCGCTCTTGCCGCCGACCGGCGCGCCGTCGAGGGACACGAGGTCCTGCGCGACCAGCTCCGCCGCGCGGGTGCGGGACACCCCGAAGAGCTGCGCCATGACGACGTCGACCCGCTCCCCGTCGAGGCTGTCGGGGACCGGCAGGCTGCGGTGGTCGGCCGCGCCGCTCACTGCTCCTCCTCGGCGTCCTCGGTCCCCCGCGGCTGCGTCGCGCGGGCGTCGACCCGGGAGCCGTCGAGGTTCACACCGCGCAGCACCTGCAGGAGGATCAGGCCCACACCGACGTTGATGCAGATGTCGGCCACGTTGAAGACCGGCCAGTTCGGCAGCATCAGGAAGTCGACCACGTGTCCACGGAACGGGGCCGGGTCACGGAACAGCCGGTCGATCAGGTTGCCGTCGATGCCGGCGAGCAGGAGCCCCAGGCCCACGGCCCAGACCGGGCTGGCGACGCGCCGGCTGACCCAGAGCACCACCAGCGTCGCCGTACAGGCCAGGCAGGCGATGGCGACGGTGAAGCGGGTCCCCAGGCTGAACGCCGCACCGGGGTTGTAGGTCAGGTGCAGCTGCAACAGCTCCCCGACCACCTCGACGTCGGGCTCACCGGTGAGGTGGCGGACCGCCAACACCTTCGCGATCTGGTCGATCGCGACCATGACCACCGCGACCGCGATGAAGAGCAGCCAGCTCCGCGGACGGACGAGGAAGCCTGATCCGGTCCCTGCCGGTCCGTCGTCGCGGTGGTCTACCGGCGTTCCTCGCGCTGCTTGCATGTCAGGCACAGTGTGGCACGCGGGAAGGCCATCAGCCGCATCTTCCCGATCGGATTGCCGCAGGACTCGCACACGCCGTACGTGCCGTCGTCGATGCGGGCCAGGGCCCGGTCGATCTGGGCCACCTTCTCCCGCTCGTGGTTGAGGACCGTGAGCTCGTGGTCGCGCTCGAAGCTGGTCGCGCCGAGGTCGGCCTGGTCCTGACCGGCGCCGTCACCGGAGTCACGCAGCAGGCCGCTCAGGTCAGCTTCCTGCTCCTCGAGGATCCGAGCACTCGCCTCGCGCTGCTCGTGGAGCTCGGCGAGCACCTCGGCGAGCTCCGCGGCCGACCAGGCGTCCTCGTGGTCCAGGACGACCAGGGACGCGGGGGTGGCCCTCGTGGCGGAGGTCTTCTTCGTGGGAGTCGCCTTCTTCGTCGGAGTCACCTTCTTCGTCGGGGCTGCCTTCTTGGCCGGGGCTGCCTTCTTGGCCGGGGCTGCCTTCTTGGCCGGGGCTGCCTTCTTGGCCGGGGCTGCCTTCTTCGCCGGGGCTGCCTTCTTCGCCGGGGCTGCCTTCTTCGCCGGGGCTGCCTTCTTGGCCGGGGCTGCCTTCTTCGCGGGGGCTGCCTTCTTCGCGGGGGCTGCCTTCTTGGCCGGGGCTGCCTTCTTGGCCGGGGCCGCCTTCTTGGCCGGGGCCGCCTTCTTGGCCGGGGCTGCCTTCTTCGCGGGGGCTGCCTTCTTGGCCGGGGCTGCCTTCTTCGCGGGGGCTGCCTTCTTCGCGGGGGCTGCCTTCTTCGCGGGGGCTGCCTTCTTCGCGGGGGCCGCCTTCTTCGCGGGGGCCGCCTTCTTCGCGGGGGCCGCCTTCTTGGCCGGGGCCGCCTTCTTCGCGGGGGCCGCCTTCTTCGCCGGGGCCGAGGCCGCTGCCTTCCCTGGGCGGATGATCTTCCGGGCGGCGGAAGCGGCCTGACCGGCCAACGACTTCTTCGTGCTGCGGGCCATGAAGGACTCCTCAAGGGCGGCAACCCACGCGCCAGCGAGCGATGGGCGTGCTGCGGAGGGTAGCGGGTGCAGCGAGACGGTCCAAGCAGCCACACCGCGCGGGCGGTCCCCTGAAACGGCGAGACCGGCCGGCCCGCTGAGCGGGCCGACCGGTCTCATCGAGCAGTCAGCAGGGTGAGCCGGTGGCTCAGGCCTCCTCCTCGCCGAGGATGGAGCGCAGCCGCTTGGGCGCCGGCGTCTCCTCGACGGGTGCCAGGGTGTCGCCCGGCGTCTGCAGCGACTCGAGCTGCTGGGTGAAGTAGCTCTTGAGGCGGGAACGGTACTCGCGCTCGAAGGAGCGCAGGGTCTCCACCTCGGCCGAGAGCTTGTCACGCTCCTTCTCGAGGTCGCCGAAGAGCTGGGCGCGGCGCTCGGCGGTCTCGGCGTCGAGCATCTCGGCACGGGTCCGGGCGTCGGACTCGAGGCGGTCGGACTTGATCTTGGCCTCGGAGGCGAGGCGGTCGGACTTGGTCCGGGCCTCGCCGACGATCTTGTCGGCCTCGTTCTTGGCGTCCTCGACGAGCTCGTCGGCGTTGCGGGTCGCGATCTCGAGGAGCCGGGCCGCGGCGTTCGACGCCTCGGGAACGGTCTCGACGCGGATCGTCTCGACACCGCCGGTCGCGGCGGGGACGGGCACGGGAGCTGCGACGACGGGCTCGACCGGAGCGGGGATCTCGACGGGGGCCGGCGGCTCCGGAACGATCTCCGGCACGGGCGCCAGCTGCGTCGGCGCGTCGAACGTCGCGGACGACGTACCGGCCTGCGCAGCGGCGAGCTTCGCGCGGAGGTCGTCGTTCTCCTGGGTCAGGCGAGCGAGCTCGGCCTCCACCTCGTCAAGGAACTGGTCGACCTCGCCCATGTCGTAGCCCTCGCGCAGCCGAACCGGCGTAAAGCGCTTGTTGCTCACGTCCTCAGGCGTCAGGGGCATGACCTCACCAATCTATGCAGAGAAACTTCGACAGTATGCCTTCACGAACCATAGCGCTTGCACGGGCGAGGGCGGCATCCGCGGCCCGCGCGTGGAACTCGGTCCGGACCGGTGGTCTGGTGACCACGGGCGTCACAGCAGTATCACAGGAGCAGTGCCGAGCGGTTCACGGAAAGCAGGACGTAGGCCAGGATCATCACCAGGATGAAGCTGATGTCCAGGGCGAAGTTGCCGATCCGGATCGGCTTGATCACCTTGCGCAGACCGTTGATCGGCGGGTCCGTGACGGTGTAGGCCAACTCCAGGAAGACCAGCACCGGCCCCCGCGGCTCCCAGGCCCGCGCGAACACCTGGACCCAGTCGGTGATGAAGCGCACCCACAGGAACGCGATGAAGGCGAACAGCACGCCCTCGATGATCCAGCCGACAGTCGTCACACCGAAAACCTACCGGGTGCGCCGCCGATACACGCAGCGCCCACCGGCGTCTCGCGCCGGTTGCACCGAGACTCGCCTCGGACCCGTGTTGCCGCCAAGCGAAGGTGTGACCTACGCAAGGCAACTGCGTGGCCGGCAGCGTGTCGCCCGCGCGGAGCGCATCGAGTGTGGCCCGCGGTCCGAGCGCAGCGAGGACCGTGCGGCCTCACTCGATCGGCGACACGCTCGGCCCACCCAGACTCCGTCTTACCGCCAGGCGAAGGGTGGACCTACGCAAGGCAACTGCGTGGCCGGCAGCGTGTCGCCCGCGCGGAGCGCATCGAGTGTGGCCCGCGGTCCGAGCGCAGCGAGGACCGTGCGGCCTCACTCGATCGGCGACACGCTCGGCCGATCAAGATTGGTTGAAGAAGCCGTCTGCGGCGATGGCCTGCTTGTCCTCGGCGGCGACCGTGACGTTGGGCGGCGAGAGCAGGAAGACCTTGTTGGTGACCCGCTCGATGCTGCCGCGGGTCGCGAAGATGAGGCCGGCGGCGAAGTCGACCAGGCGCTTGGCGTCGGCGTCGTCCATCTCCGTGAGGTTCATGATCACCGGCGTGCCCTCGCGGTACTCCTCGCCGATGGACCGCGCCTCGTTGTAGGTCGTGGGGTGGAGGGTCGTGATCCGGGAGAGCTCCGCGACGACCGGCTGGGGGGCGACCGCGACAGGGCGGCGGCGCTCCTCGAGGTCGGCGACGGTGCCGGACGGTACGGCGCGGACGGGGCGCTCCTGCCGTTGCTCGCGCGCCTCGCGCGCGCGGGCGGGCTCGGTGGCCTCGTCGCCCCGGTCGTCGTAGCCAGTCTCGTCGTAGCCGGTGTCCTCCAGCAGGCCGAGGTACTCGCCGATCCTGCGCATCGCACCGCTCATGAGTGTTGCCTCCGTGATCCGCATCCCCGGGTCCCGGGAATGTCTGATGTTGTGGACATTACTTGACCTCGGGCCTCGATCCGAGGACCGCGGAGCCGACGCGCACGTGTGTCGCGCCGACGGTGATCGCCGCTTCCAGATCGCCGCTCATCCCGGCCGACAGGACCGTGGCGTCGGGGTGGCGGGACAGGAAGTCGGCGCGGATCCCGGCGAGCCGGGCGAAGGCCAGCGCGGGATCGTCGTCGAGCGGCGCCACCGCCATCAGTCCCCGCAACCGCAGCTCGGGGGTCCGGGCGACCTCGTCGGCGAGCGCGGGCAGCATCGCGGGGTCGGCGCCGGCACGGTGGTCGCGGCCGGGCGGGTCGAGGCTGACCTGCAGCAGGACGTCGACGACGCGTCCGGCGTCGGCGGCGCCGCGGGCCAGCCGCGGGACGAGGGCGGCGCGGTCGACCGACTCGACCACGCCGGCGTAGTGGGCGACGGCGGCGGCCTTGTTGGACTGCAGGCCGCCGATGAAGTGCCAGCGCAGGCCGAGATCAGCACACTCGGCCGCCTTTGCCTCCGCCTCCTGATGACGGTTCTCCCCCACCTCGGTGACGCCGAGTCCGGCGAGCAGCCGGACGTCGGCGGCGGGGAAGAACTTGGTCACGACGACGAGGGTCACGTCGTCGGCGGCACGTCCGACGTCGGTGGCGGCCCGCGCGATCCGGTCCTGGACGGCAGCGAGCCGGGCGCGCAGCTCGGCGGCGCGATCCGTCGTCATGACAGCCACACCAGACCCGCGAAGCGGCCCGCCGCGGCGCCGTCGCGACGGTGCGAGTGGAACCGCTCGTCCTCGAGGGTGCACCCGGGCACCGTGGTGGTGGCCACGCCGGCCGCGGCCAGCTGGGTGAACACGCCCGCCCCGAGGTCGAGGGCGGGGGTGCCCCAGCCGGTGTCGGCGTATGTCGTCGGCACGACTGCCGCGACCTCCTCACGCATCGTGGCGGGAACTTCGTAGCAGCGGCCGCAGATGTGCGGGCCGACCCAGGCGGTCATGTCGACGGCGCCGAGGGCGCGCATCCGCTCGACGGTGCGCGTGACCACGTCGAGCTCCGCGCCGCGGCGACCGGCGTGGGCGACACCGACGACGCCGGCGGCCGCGTCTGCGAGGACGACGGGCACGCAGTCGGCGACCCGGACCATCAGGCCGAGACCACGCGCCGCGGTGACCTGCGCGTCGGCCGTGGGGATCCCGTGCCCCGGGCCGTCGACCTCGACGACGTCGGCGCCGTGGATCTGGTGCAGGCGCGCGAAGTCCACGCCGGTGGCGTCGGTCAGCGCGGCGAGGACGCCGTCGAGCCGGTCCCCCTCCCGGAGGTCGAGCGAGGCATCCGTGAACGCGACCTCGACCCGGCTCCCGCTGGCGGGGTCCGGGTCGAGGGCGAAGGTCTCACGGAAGGCGAACACGGCTCACTTGAGGAAGTCGGGCACGTCCAGGTCGTCGCCGTCGTCGAACTGCATCGGCGCCGGGTTGCTGCGAGCACCGACCGGCTGCGGGTCGGACTGCGGCTCGGCGGCGGGAGCGGTGCCACGAGACGGCGCCGGGGTGGCCGGGGACGGGGCGGAGGCGGCGGGCCGGGCGGACGCCGGCGTGGCCGCGGCCTGCTGCGGCCGGCGCACGACGGACTCCTCGCGACGCTTGGGCAGGCCGCCGTCGAAGCCGGCGGCGATGACGGTCACCCGGACCTCGTCGCCGAGGGCGTCGTCGATGATCGTGCCGAAGATGATGTTGGCGTCGGCGTGCACCGCGTCGGCCACCATCGCCGCGGCCTCGTTGATCTCGAAGATGCCGAGGTCGGAGCCACCCGCGATCGAGAGCAGAACGCCGTGGGCGCCGTCGATGGAGGCCTCCAGCAGCGGGCTGCTGATCGCCATCTCGGCGGCGGCCAGCGCCCGGTCCTCGCCGCGCGCGGAGCCGATGCCCATCAGCGCGGAGCCCGCGTTGCTCATGACCGCCTTGACGTCGGCGAAGTCGACGTTGATCAGGCCGGGGGTGGTGATCAGGTCGGTGATGCCGGAGACGCCCTGCAACAGGACCTGGTCGGCCTGCTTGAACGCGTCGAGCATCGACACATTGCGGTCGGAGATCTGCAGCAGGCGGTCGTTGGGGATCACGATGAGGGTGTCGACCTCCTCGCGGAGTCGCTCGATGCCCTCGTCGGCGGACTTCTTGCGGCGCGCGCCCTCGAACGTGAAGGGGCGGGTCACGACGCCGATCGTCAGCGCGCCGAGCGAGCGGGCCATCCGGGCCACGACGGGCGCGCCGCCGGTGCCGGTGCCGCCGCCCTCGCCGGCGGTGACGAAGACCATGTCGGCGCCGCGGAGCACCTCCTCGATCTCCTCGGCGTGGTCCTCGGCGGCCTTGCCGCCCACGTCGGGGTTGGCGCCGGCACCCAGACCGCGGGTGAGCTCACGGCCGATGTCGAGCTTGACGTCGGCGTCGCTCATCAGCAACGCCTGCGCGTCGGTGTTGATCGCGATGAACTCGACGCCCTTGAGGCCGACCTCGATCATCCGGTTGACGGCGTTGACGCCGCCACCACCGATGCCGACGACCTTGATGATGGCCAGGTAGTTCTGTGCAGCTGCCACGGCGGCGTCACCTCTCCAGGGTGGTTGTCTGTCAGTCGTCGTCTGTCGTCGAGCGCGTACGGTCGGCCCCTTCCCCGGCGGCCGTCCGGCGTGTTGCCACAACCCTGACCCTCAACCTGAGGGTTATAGTTATGTCAACCTCGTCGTGGTCACGACAGTAGGTACGGCGCGACGCGCGATCGCGCAGACACGCCGACCGGCGGTGGACGGGTCACGAGAAAGTCCCCGCGACAGGCGCCTTGGGAGGCACGCCCTAGTCTTCACCGCGGAGGTGACAGTGACAGAGGCCACGGGCAGGGCGGAGACCCTGTCCCCGATCGCGATGCGGGTCGTCCCGCTGCTGGTGTACGCCGGAGCCCTGAGCCTGTACGTCGTCACGGTCGGGCTGCCCAAGCAGTCGTGGGTCGCCGTCATCTGGCTGTGGCTGCTCACGATCGCCTGGGACGTGCGCAAGCCGGTCCGCGAGCACCTCGCCTTCCTGCGCGACTGGTCACTCCCCCTGGCGCTGCTCCTGCTCTACCTCTACAGCCGCGGGATCTCCGACGACCTGGGCTTCGCCTCGGTGCACGTCACCGAGCCGATCGACGCCGACCGGTGGCTGTTCGGCGGCACCCTGCCCACGGAGTGGCTGCAGGCGCGGCTGTGCGGCGACCCGTGCATCCGGGCCTCGCCGCCCGCGTGGTACGACGTGCTGCTCACCACGGTCTACTACTCCCACTTCTTCGTGGCCCTGTCGATCGCGGCGATCCTGTGGATGCGCAGCCGGCCCGAGTGGATCCGGTACATGCGCCGCTATCTGTCGCTCAACTTCCTCGCCCTCGTCATCTACATCGTCTACCCGATGGCGCCGCCGTGGATGGCCTCGCGCGACGGCTACCTCAGCGACGGCATCGCCCGGATCACCGGCCGCGGCTGGTGGGAGTTCGGTCGGGGCGGCGGCGGTGGCGGCGGGACCCATCAGAGCATCTCGGCCGTCGGCAACCAGGTCGCCGCGATGCCCTCGCTGCACGCGGGCATCTCCATCCTGGTGGCGGCGTGGGCGATCGGTCACCTGCGCGGCCGGTGGCGCTGGCTGATCGCGCTCTATCCGCTGGCCATGTCGTTCATGCTCGTCTACTACGCCGAGCACTATGTCGTCGACATCGTCGCCGGGGGCCTCTGCGTGGCGGTCGTGCTGATCGGCTGGGGCACCTGGGAGCGGCGCGGCGACCGGCGGCCTCAGCGGGTCGTCGGGGCGCCCGGGACCGAGACGTCGTAGACCTTCGCGTCGACGCCGAGCAGCTCGAGCAGTACGGCGGCCTTGTCGTCGGCCTGCTCCGCGCTGCCCCACCGGACCAGCCGGCCGTCCCGCAGGTGCAGGTCGATCTCGTCGACGGTGCGGACCTCGACGAAGTCGACGAGCTTGGAGACGGCGGGGTCGAGGGCGACCACGACGGCGGCACCCTCCGCGAGGGCGTCGCCGTCGGCGCCGGGGCCGACCTTGACCCGGGGCAGGCCGGCCGGGGCCTTGTCGAGGCGGCCGAAGGCGACGCCGGCGGCGTCCAGGTTGGTGAGCCGGTCCCCACGGTCGAGCACCGCGACCGGCGTCCGCTCGACGATCTCGATCCGCACGTCGTGCGGCCAGGTGCGGGAGACGTCGACCGTCTTGACGGTCGCGAGCGAGCGCAGCCGGACCTCGATCGCGCGCAGGTCGACCGTCGCGAGCGGCCCACCGAGCGGTACGTCGGCGGTGGCGAGCACCTGCTTCTCCGAGAGCTGGGCGTTGCCGATCACCTGGACCGCGTCGGCGCGCAGCCATGCCGAGAAGTAGACGGCATAGGTGCCGAGGCCGAGCGCGAGGAGGAGCAGCACCGCGGCGAGGACGTAGCGCCAGGTCAGCCAGCGACGGGCGCGCTGGCGGCGCGCGAACGCCTTGCGCGTCCGCTCCTGGGATCCGGTCCTCGCCCCGCGCTTCCGCCCGCGGCCGCCGCTACCCCTCGCCATCGCCCCGCTCCCGGAGCGCGGCGACCAGCCGGGGCGCGAGAGCCGTGACGTCCCCGGCACCCAGGGTCAGCACGATGTCACCGGGCCGGGCCAGCCCGACCACCGTGTCGAGCACGGCACCGCGGTCCGCGACGAAGCGCACCCGCCCGGCGGGCAGGGGCACGGCCGCGGCCACCAGGGCCCCGGTGACCGCGGGGTCGGGGTCCTCGCGGGCGACGTAGACATCCATCACGACCACCTCGTCGGCGGCACCGAGCTCGCGGCCCATCCGCTCACCGAAGATCCGCGTACGGGAGACGAGATGGGGCTGGAAGCACACCACGAGACGGCCGTCGCCCTCGACCAGCGACCGGGCGGCCTCGAGGTCGCCGCGGATCTCACTGGGGTGGTGGGCGTAGGAGTCGTAGACGCGGACGCCGCCGGCCGCACCGACCGGCTCCATGCGGCGCTTGGCCCCGCGGTGCTTCCCCAGGCCACGGGCGAGCAGGCCCGGGTCCAGCCCGAGCTCCAGGCCGACGGCCAGGGCGAGCAGGGCGTCCTGGGCGTAGTGGCGCCCCGGGACGGCGAGGGTCACCGTGCCGAGGTCGGCACCGTCGCTCCAGACCCGGAACCGGGTGCGGCCGCCCTCGACGACGAGGTCGTGGCCCCGCAGCCGCGCGTCGTCGGAGAAGCCGACGGTGCGCGTGGCGAGGTCCCGGCGCTCGGTCAGGGTGGACGAGGCGCGTCCGGCGAACTCGGCGAAGGCGGCCTCGTAGGCCTCCTCGGTGCCCCAGTGGTCGAGGTGGTCGGCGTCGACATTGGTGACGACGGCGATGCGGGGCGTGTAGACGAGGAAGGCGCCGTCGGACTCGTCGGCCTCGACGACCGCCACCGGTCCGGTGCCGAGCCGGGCGTTGGTGCCGAGGCTCTCGACCTCGGCGCCGATCGCGAAGGTGGGGTCGAGACCCGCCTCCTGCAGCGCGACCACGGTCATCGCGGTGGTCGTGGTCTTGCCGTGGGTGCCGGCGACGGCGACGACGTCCTTGCCGAGCAGCACGGATTGGAGGCCCGCGGACCGTGGCCACAGGCGCAGCCCGCGGTCGAGCGCGGCGACGATCTCGGGGTTGTCCTCGCGGACCGCGGTCGTAGCGACCACGGTGTCGACGCCGTCGAGATGGGTCGCGTCGTGCCCCACGTGGACCGCGATCCCCTCCCCGCGCAGGGCCCGCACGACGGCCGAGTCACTCGCGTCGCTGCCGCTGACGGGCACCCCGGCCTGGTGCATCAGCCGGGCGATGCCGGACAGCCCGGCTCCGCCGATGCCGACGAAGTGGACGTGGCCGAGGCGGTCGGCGGGCAGGATCTCGTCGGGGACGGGGATCTTCACCTGGTCGCTCCGGCGACGTCCTGGATGATCCGGGCGAGCCGGTCGTCCGCGTCGCGCGGCACCAGGTCGGCGGCCACGGCCCCCATCCGGGCCAGCCGGGCCGCGTCGGTGACCAGGGCAGGCACCGTGTCGGCGACGTAGTCGGCGCTGAAGGAGGCGTCCTCGACGAGCAGCGCTCCCCCGGCGTCCACGACGGGACGGGCGTTGAGGGCCTGCTCGCCGTTGCCGATCGGCAACGGCACGAAGATCGCGGGTACGCCGGTGGCGGCGGCCTCGACGACGCTGGACGCGCCGGAGCGGCACACCATCAGGTCGGCGGCGGCCAGGACAAGGTCCATCCGCTCGACGAACGGCAGCACGACATACGGCACGCCGGTCGGGACGGGCTCGCTCCAGCTCGGGTCGCTCGCGCCGTTGGGCCCGATCACGTGCAGGACCTGGACGCCGGCGGAGCCGAGCGCGGCCGCAGCGCCGCTGACGGCCTGGTTGAGCCGCCGCGCGCCCTGCGAGCCGCCGGTGACGACGAGGGTCGGCAGGTCGGGGTCGAGGCCGAAGAAGGCCCGCGCCTCGGCGCGCAGGGCCGGACGGTCGAGGGTGGAGATCATCCGGCGGATCGGCAGGCCGACGTACTCCGCGCGGCGCAGCGGTGTGTCGGGGAAGCTCACCGCGACCCGCGCGGCGATCCGGGCACCGACCTTGTTGGCGATGCCGGGCAGCGCGTTCTGCTCGTGCACGACGAGCGGGAGCCGGCGGCGCCGGGCCGCGACGTACGCCGGCATCGACACGTAGCCGCCGTAGCCGACGATCACGTCGGGGCGGATCTCGTCGACCACCTCGAGCGCGGCCTTGACCGCCCCGCGCAGGCGCTGGGGCACGAGGGCGAGATCCTTGCCGGGCTTGCGCGGCAGCGGCACCGGCGGCACCAGGCGCAGCGGATAGCCGGCCGCCGGGACAACCCGGTTCTCCAGGCCGCGGGGCGTGCCGAGGCAGGTGATCTCGGCATCCGGGTCGAGTCGGCACAGTGCGTCGGCGGTGGCGAGCAGTGGCGAGGTGTGCCCCGCCGTGCCCCCACCGGCCAGAAGAATCCTCACGCGGCAGAACCTACTTCAGGCACTGAGGCCGGCCGACCGGGCCCGGCGGCGCTGGGCCAGGGCCCGGGCGGCCGCCGGCTCGCGCCGGGCGAAGCCGATGACCAGGCCGAGGGCGCTCAGGGTCGGGAGCAGGCTGGAGCCGCCGTACGACACCAGGGGAAGGGGGATGCCGATCACCGGGAGCAGCGCCAGCACCATGCCGACGTTGATGATCATCTGGCACAGCAGCCACACCACGATGCCGAAGGTGCAGTAGCGCACGAAGGGCTGCTTCGTCTCGCGGGCCACGCGGACGCCGGCGTAGGCGAGGACGAGGAACAGCCCGATCACCAGGAGCGTGCCGATCAGGCCGAGCTCCTCGCCGAGCACGGCGAAGATGAAGTCGGTGTGCGCCTCGGGCAGCTGGCCCCACTTCTGCTGACTCGCCCCGATGCCCTCGCCGAGGACGCCGCCGCTGGCCATGGCGTAGAGGCCGTGGGCGGGCTGCCAGCCGGTGCCGTGGTAGTCCTTGAACGGATCCGCGAAGGTGGCGATGCGCGCCAGGCGGGTGGGCGAGGTCGCGGCCAGGGCCAGCGCCGCGACGCTCACGACGGCGAACACCAGACCGAACAGCCGTCCCGGCGCGCCGACGACCCAGAGCATCGCGACCAGCAGGGCGAAGAAGATGAGCGCGGTGCCGAGGTCCTTGCCGACCACCACCAGCCCGGTCGCGAGCACCATGCCGGGAACCACCGGCACCAGCATCTGGTGCAGGCTGCCCAGCCGGCGCTCCTTGTTGGCGTAGATGTGGCTGGCCCAGATGATCAGCGAGAGCTTGGCGATCTCGGAGGGCTGCACCTGGATCGGCCCGAGCACCAGCCAGTTGGTGTTGCCGTTGACCTCGCGCCCGGCGAACGCGGTGACGATGAGCAGGGCGAGGGAGATCGAGAAGGCGGGATAGGCCAGGCCGCGCACCCAGCGCACGGAGACCCGTGAGGCGATGAAGGCACAGGGCACGCCGATCACGACCCACATCAGCTGGCGGCGCACGATCGTGTAGGAGTCGCCGGTCTCGCGGTAGGCGCGCACGCTCGAGGCGCTGAGCACCATGATCAGGCCGATCACGAGCAGCAGCGCGGTGGCGCCGAGAAGCAGGTAGTAGGTCGTGAGCGGGCGGTCGAGCGCGTCCTTGAGGGCGCTCAGCCAGCCCGGGCGGCGGGCTCGCGAGCGGAGCAGGCCGATGCGGAGCCGCTCGGGCCTGGTCGTCTCGGGGTTGGCGGTGGTGATGTCGCTCCCCCTCTGGCTCCTGCCTCGCTGCTGCTCAGCCGCTGACGTGGTCTCGCACCGCCGCGGTGAAGGCGTCGCCCCGCGCGGCGTAGTCGGTGAACTGGTCCATCGAGGCGCATCCCGGCGCCAGCAGGACCGTGTCGCCCGGTTGGGCGGCCCCGGCAGCGGCGGCGACGACGCGCCTCATCAGGTCGAGCTCTCCGACGGCTCCAGTCTCGGGGGTCTCGACCTCGATCACGGGCACATCGGGTGCGTGTCGCGAAAGCGCCTCCGCGATCACCGCGCGGTCGCGTCCGATGAGGACGGCCGCCCGCAGCCGGCCGCCGGCACCACGGACCAGGTCGTCGAAGGAGGCCCCCTTGGCGAGACCGCCGGCGACCCACACGACCGGCTCGAACGCCGACAACGAGGAGGCCGCCGCGTGCGGGTTCGTGGCCTTGGAGTCGTCGACCCAAGTGACGCCGTCGTGCTCGGCGACCACCGCGATCCGGTGGCCGTCGGGGCGGAACGACCGCAGCCCGTCGCGTACGGCGGCCTGACTGATGCCGTGGGCCCGCGCGAGAGCGGCGGCGGCGAGGGCGTTGGCGACGAAGTGCGGCGCCGGCGAGGCGAGGTCGGCGAGAGTGCACAGCTCGGCCGCGCTCGTGGCGCGCTCCTCGATGAACGCCCGGTCCACGAGGATGTCCTCGACGACGCCGAGCATCCCCGCGGCCGGCGTACCCAGGGTGAAGCCGATGGCCCGCGCGCCCTCGACGACATCGGCCTCGCGCACCAGCCGCTCGGTGGCGGGATCGGCGAGGTTGTAGACGCACGCGCGCTGGACGTTCTCGTAGATCCGGCCCTTGTCGCGGGCGTAGTCGTCCATGCCGGACGGTCCGGCGTACCAGTCGAGGTGGTCTTCGGCGACGTTGAGCACGACAGCGCTCTCGGCCGACATCGAGTCGGTGTAGTGGAGCTGGAAGCTGGACAGCTCGACGGCGATCACGTCGTACGGCTCGGGGTCCATGACGGCCTCGGTGAGCGGCAGCCCGACGTTGCCGGCCGCGACGCTGCGCAGCCCGGCCGCCCGCAGGATGCTGTCGAGCATCTGCACGGTCGTGGTCTTGCCGTTGGTGCCGGTGACGCACAGCCAGGGCGCGGGCCGCTCGGGGTCGCGCAGCCGCCAGGCGAGTTCCACCTCGCCCCAGACGGGGATGCCGCGCTCGCGGGCCGCCGCGACCACGGCCGAGTCGGGGCGGAAGCCGGGCGAGACGACGAGCAGGTCGGCGTCGGCGGGCAGGGCCGCGGTGGCGCCCTCCCCCACGTCGATCCGGGCGCCGAGCACCTCGAGCAGCTCGGCGCGCTCAGCGAGCCGCGGGCTCATCGAATCGGCGACGGCGTGCACGGAGGCGCCGAGGTGGAGCAGGTTGTCGACGGCGGCGGCGCCGCTGGTGCCGAAGCCGGCGACGACGACGCGGACGCCGGCCCAGGAGTCGGCACGGCCGAGGGTGGTGACGTCGGGCTGGTTCACGTCGGTCATTACAGCCGGGAGACCCATTCGGCGTAGAAGATGCCGAGGCCGGTGGCCACGAAGAGACCGGTGATGATCCAGAACCGGATCACGACGGTGACCTGCTCCCAGCCGAGCATCTCGAAGTGGTGGTGGATCGGCGCCATCCGGAAGATCCGGCGCCCCTTGGAGAGCTTGAAGAAGCCGACCTGCAGCATGACCGACACGGTCTCCAGGACGAACAGGCCGCCGAGGACGACCAGCAGCAGCTCGGTGCGGGTGAGGATCGCGAACCCGGCCAGCGCGCTGCCCAGAGCGAGCGAGCCGGTGTCGCCCATGAAGATCTTGGCCGGTGAGGCGTTCCACCACAGGAAGCCGAAGCAGGCTCCGGTGATGGCCGCCGCGATGATCGCGAGGTCGAGCGGGTCGCGCACGTTGTAGCAGGTGGCGCTCGGCTCCTCCTGGCAGAACTGGTTGCTCTGCCAGATGTTGACCAGCGTGTAGGCACCGAAGACCATCACCGAGGCGCCCGCGGCGAGGCCGTCGAGTCCGTCGGTGAGGTTGACGGCGTTGCTGAATCCCGCCACGAACAGCCAGATCAGCAGGATCGCCAGGATCGTCGGCAGCACGAACCAGTCGAGCTCGCGCAGGAAGGAGACCTTCTCGCTGGCCGGGGTGCGGCCGTGCGAGTCCTCGAGCATCGGCGAGAGCGCCAGCCAGCCGAAGACCAGCGCGATCAGCGTCTGGCCTGCCATCTTGGCCTTGCTGCGCAGGCCGAGGCTGCGCTGCTTGTAGATCTTGATGAAGTCGTCGAGGAAGCCGACCAGGCCCATCCCGACGAACAGGAAGAGCAGCAACATCGCCGAGGCGCTCGGTGCGGTGAGCGTGATCAGCTTCGCGGCGAAGTAGCCGATGACGGCCGCCAGGATGATGACGACGCCGCCCATGGTGGGCGTGCCGCGCTTGGTGTGGTGGCTGGTCGGGCCGTCCTCGCGGATCTCCTGGCCGTAGCCCAGCTTGGTGAACGCGTTGATCGCGACCCGGGTGCCGAGCAGCGAGATCAGCAGGGCGATGCCCCCGCCGAGCAGGATCGCTCTCACGCCGTCGTCTCCTCGGTGCTGCTCGTGAAGCTACTCGTCAAGATCGCCTCTGCCACGACTTCCAAGGCGACGCCGCGCGACGCCTTGACGAGGACGACGTCCTCCGCCCCGGCATTCTGCCGCACCCAGGCCGTCGCTTCCTCACGCCCCGCCGTGACGATCACCTCACCGGTGCCGTCGGCGGCCCCCTCGGCGATGCCGCGGGCGGCGTCACCCACGACCACCACGACATCGATGCCCAGGCCCGCAGCGGTCCGCCCGACGAGCTGGTGCCCCGCGTCGTGCTCGTCGCCGAGCTCCTTCATCTCGCCCAGCACAGCGACGGTACGGCGCCGCACGCCCACCGCCGCCGACGCGGACCGGATGTCGCTCAGCGCCTCGAGGGCGGCGGTCATCGACTCGGGATTGGCGTTGTAGGCATCGTTGACCAGCACCAGACCGTCGGCGCGCTCGGTCATCTCCATGCGCCACCGCGAGGCCGGGCGTGCCGTCGACAGGGCGGCGGCGATCTCCGCGGCGCCGAAACCGGCGGCGATTGCCAGGCCGGCGGCGGCCAGGGCGTTGTCGATTTGGTGCATGCCCGCCTGGAGGAGCGACACCCGGTGCCAGTCGCCCTCGAAGCCGAGGTCGAACGACGGCCGGCCGAGCGGGTCGAGTTCGAGCGCGCGCCAGGACAGTGCAGCGTCGTGACGACCGAAGTCGAGCACCCGCGCCCTGGTCCGACCGGCCATCGCGGCCACCAGCGCGTCGTCGGCGTTGAGGACGGCGACGCCGTCGGCCGGGAGCGCCTCGACCAGCTCGCCCTTGGCCCGGGCGATCTGCTCCCGTCCCCCGAACTCGCCGACATGGGCGGTCCCGACGTTCAGCACGGCCGCGATCGAGGGTGGCGCGATGTCGCACAGATAGGAGAGGTGGCCGACGCCGCGCGCACCCATCTCGACGACCAGGAAGCGGGTGTCGTGGTCGGCGCGCAGCACGGTCAGGGGCACGCCGAGCTCGTTGTTGTTGTTGGCGGCGGTCGCGACCACCGCCCCCTCTCCGGCGAGGGTGCGGAGCACCGCGGCGAGGTAGTCCTTGGTGCCGGTCTTGCCCTGCGAGCCGGTCATCGCCAGCACGGTGGCGTCGAGCCGGTCGAGCACGTGGCGGGCCAGCAGTCCCAGCGCGGCGACCGGGTCGGTGACGACGACCGTCGGCGCCGCGGTCGGCCTGCTCCCGAGGACGGCATGGGCGCCGTCGGCGTAGTCGTGGCCGTCGACCCGCTCCCCCACGACCGCGACGAACAGGCCGCCGGCGAGCGGGGTCCGGCTGTCGACGTACGCGGGGGCGGAGACGGTGACATCCGCGCCGTGGAGGGTGCCGCCGACGATCTCGGCGACGGCCGAGAGCGGGAGCGGGATCACGCCTCGCCCCCGGCGGGATCGGCCGGCAGATCGGCGAGCAGCTCGCGGACCACGTCGCGGTCGTCGAACGGGTGCACTACTCCGGCCACCTCCTGACCCGACTCGTGGCCCTTGCCCGCGACGAGCACGACGTCACCGGGCGCGGAGCGGCGCAGGGCGGTCGCGATCGCCGCGCGGCGGTCGCCGACCTCGACGACCTCGGCGTCTCCGGTCCGGGCACCCGCCAGCACCTCCGCGCGGATCGCCGCGGGGTCCTCGGTGCGCGGGTTGTCGTCGGTCACCACGACCAGGTCGGCGAGCTCTGCCGCGATCGCGCCCATGACGGGCCGCTTGCCGCGGTCGCGGTCCCCGCCGGCGCCGATCACGACGATCAGCCTGCCACGGGTGACCGGCCGCAGCGTCCGCAGCACGGCGTCGACGGCATCCGGCTTGTGGGCGTAGTCGACGACGACCGTCAGGTCCCGCCCGGTCTCGATCCGCTCGAGGCGCCCGGGTACGCCGGCCGAGCGACTCATCCCGTCGGCGACCCGCTGGGGGTCGAGGCCCGCCTCGGCGGCCGCGGCGATCGCGGCGAGGGCGTTGGCCACGTTGAACTCCCCCGCCACCGGGACGGTCGCGGCGATGGTGACGCCGCCCGGCCCGTGGACGGTGAAGGTCGAGCCGTCGGGGCGCTGGTCGAGCGAGGACGCGGTCCAGTCGGCCGGACGCCCGAGGGCGTAGGTGCGCACCGGGATCGGCGCCTCCGCCGCGAGCCGGCGGCCGTGCTCGTCGTCCATGCAGACCAGGCCGAGGCGCGCGTGCTCGGGCGTGAAGAGGGACGCCTTCGCCGCGAAGTAGTCCTCGACGTCGGCGTGGAAGTCGAGGTGATCGCGGCCGAGGTTGGTGAAGACGGCGACGTCGAAGACGACGCCGTCGACCCGGCCCAGCACCAGAGCGTGGCTGGACACCTCCATCGCGCAGGCGGTGACGTCGAGTTCGCGCATCCGCGCGAACAGGCCGTGCAGGTCCGGCGCCTCCGGCGTGGTCAGCGCGGTCCGGACCTCCTCGCCGGCGATCCGGGTGCCGACGGTGCCGATCACGGCGCTGCGAACGCCCGCGGCGAGCAGACCGCCGTCGAGCAGCCGGGTGACGGTGGTCTTGCCCTGGGTGCCGGTGACCCCGATGGTGCGCAGCGCGGCGGCGGGGTGGCCATAGACCTGCGCGGCCACCGCGCCCAGCACGGCTCGGGGATCGGGGACGACCAGCACCGGCAGTCCCGCGCCGGCCGCGAGCGCCGCACCCTCGGCATCGGTGAGCACGGCGACCGCGCCGGAGCCGGCCGCCTGCTCGGCGAAGGTGGCCCCGTGGGCCCGGGAGCCCGGGAGCCCGGCGTACAGGTCGCCGGGTTCGACGCGCCGCGAGTCGAGGCTCAACCCGCGCACCTCGACGCCGCCGAAGGCAGGCTCCGCTCCGAGGGCCCGGGCGATGGCGTCGAGCGGCGTCACGAACGGGTGGGTCGGGCGGGTCGCCGGGCCGGTCACCACTCCACCGGCGTCTGGTTGGGCTTCGTGCCCGAGGGCGCGACGCCGTAGCGGCGCAGCGTGTAGCTCATCAACTTGGCGAACGCCGGTCCGGCGACACTGCCGCCGCCGCTGCCCGCGCGCGGGCGGTGCACGACGACGTAGATGGTGAAGCGCGGGTCGTCGGCCGGCGCGAAGCCGGCGAAGGACACCGAGAGGCTGCCGTCGTAGCGGCCGTCGACGACGCGCTGCGCGGTGCCGGTCTTGCCGGCGACGCGGTAGCCGGGCACCTGCGCCCCTGGCGCGACGCCGATCGGCGACGGCTGCACGACGCGCTCCATCATCAGCATCGTCTCGCGCGCGGCATCCTCGCTGATCACCCGACGGCTGGTGGCGACGTCGGTGCCGATCGCGGTGCCGTCGTCGGTGCGGGCCGCGCCCTTGACCAGGGTCGGGTCGACGCGGACGCCCCCGTTGGCGATCGTGTTGACCGCGGCGGTCATCTGGACCGCGTTGACCGACAGCGACTGACCGAAGGCGATCCGGTCGCCGACCTGTGAGGTCCACGCCGCGCCCTGCGGCACGATGCCGCGGGTCTCGCCGCCGAGACCGAGACCGGTGCGCGCGCCGAGACCGAAGCGGGTGAGATAGCCGCGCAGCTGGCCCTTCTTGAACTGGTCGGCCGCGAGCACGGTGCCGACGTTCGAGGACTTGGCGAGGATGCCGGCGAGCGTCAGCTTGAGCGTGCCGTGGTCCCAGTAGTCGCCGATCGGGCGGTCCTGCCGGTTCAGCTGACCCGGCACCTTGAACCGCTGCTCCTTGAAGCCGAGGCCGGCGTCGACCAGCGCGCTGATGGTGAGCACCTTCTCGACCGAGCCGGGCTCGTAGACGTCGGTGAGCGCGGAGGAGCGGTAGAGGCCCTTGTCGTAGCGGTACGGGTCCGCGGCGTCGTACGTCGGATAGTCGGCCAGGGCCAGCAGCTCGCCGGTGCGGGTGTCCTGGATCACCGCGATGCCGGACTCGCCGCCGGACTTCGTGACCGTCTGCTGGAGCACCCGCTGCGTGTAGTACTGCAGGTCGCGGTCGATGGTCAGCGTGAGGTTCTTGCCGTCGACCGCGGGGGTGACCGTGTTGTCGCCGAGCGGGATCTGGTTGCCGGCGCCGACCTCGTAGCGGGCCTCGCCGTCCTTGCCGGACAGGTAGGTGTTGAAGGAGTCCTCCAGGCCGGCGAGGCCGACGATGGCGCGGTCCTCGCCTGCCTTGCCGTTCTCGCCGAGGAAGCCGACGAGATTGGCCGCGACCGTCTTGTTGGGATAGGTGCGCAGCGGGTCCCGCTCGGTCGCCAGGCCGGCGAACGGACGTCCCTTGTCGTCCTTGAACTCCTCCTGGATGTCGGCGACGACCTTCTCGGCCTTGCTGGCCGGGACCTGGCGGGCGATGTACTGGAACCGGCCGCCGTCGCCCTCGACCCGCAGCCGGCGCAGCGTCTCGAAGTAGTCGACGCCGAGGCGCTCGGAGAGGATCGTCGCCAGCTCCGGCGCGACCTCCTTCGTCACCTTGGGGTCGGCCACCACCATCCGACCGTCGACGGTGGCGGCCATCGGCTTGCCGTTGCGGTCCAGGATCTCGCCGCGGGTCGCCGGCAGATCCACGGTCCGCTGCCCCTCCTGCGCGGCCATCTGGGCGTACGAGCGCGGGTCGACGCCCTGGAGCTGGACCAGTCGGGCCGCGAAGACCGACAGCACGATGGCGATCAGCAGGAACCCGATCTGCATCCGGCGGTGCGGGGAGCCCCGGAGGACGTCGCCGGTGCGACGCCGCAGACGGCTCGGGACGGGTCGACTCACGCTCTCCAACCTACGGCGCGAGGGTCACTGAACCGTGGCGGGCACGCCGTCCGTGGCGGCCTTCACCTTCTCCTTGACCGGCGGCGGGTCGAGCTCGGCCGGGCGACGCGGGCCGGGCGGCTCGAGCGGGAGCCGGTCGGCGCCCGTGGCCGGCTGGGGGTCGCCGCTGATCTTCCCGGAGCCGAGGTGCAGGACGCCGGCGCCGGTCGGCATCACCAGGCCGAGCCGCTCGGCGGCCGCGGCGACGTGGGCCGGGTCGTTGAGCACCTGGAGGTCCATCTCCAGCGCCTCCTGCTGCGCACCGAGGTCGGTCGCCTGGTTCTGCAGCGCCGTCTCGCGGAAGGACGCCTGCTGCATGGATGTGTTGAACATCAGCAGCCCGACGACTCCGCCGAGCAGGATGATGCTGACGAAGGTCACGAACGGCACCCGGGGCGCCTGGGTGCGCCGCCGCGGGACGACGGTCAGCCGGGCCCGCTGCAGGGCCGCCTGCGCGATGCGCGGGGCGACGTACGGGAGCCGGTTGCGAAGGGGTGAGGTGGCGGACATCAGACGGCTCCCTTGCCAGTGGATGTGCTGTTCGGACGGGTGATCGCCTTGGTGCGCTCGATCGCGCGCAGCCGGACGGAGGCGGCGCGAGGGTTCTCCTCGACCTCCTCCGGCGTCGCCTGCTCGGCACCGCGGGTCACCAGCCGGTACGACGGCTCGGCACCCTCGGGCACGAACGGCAGGTCGTCGGGGACGTCGAGGCGGGTCGCGGCGACGAAGGCCCGCTTGACCAGTCGGTCCTCGAGGGAGTGGTAGGACTCGACGACCACGCGGCCGCCGACGCCGATCGCCTCGACCGCGGCCGGGATCGCGCGCTGCAGCACCCGCAGCTCGTCGTTGACCTCCATCCGCAGCGCCTGGAAGGTGCGCTTGGCGGGGTGGCCGCCGGTCCGGCGGGCCGGGGCGGGGATCACGTCGTACAGCAGGGCGACGAGGCCGGCCGAGCTGGTGAAGGGCTCCGTCTGGCGAACCCGGACCACGGCGTCGGCGATCCGGCGCGCCATCTTCTCCTCGCCGTACTCCCGCAGGACCCGGGCCAGCTCGGCGGCGGAGTAGGTGTTGAGGACGTCGGCCGCGGTCGGGCCGGTGTCCCCCATCCGCATGTCGAGGGGTGCGTCGACGGCGTAGGCGAAGCCGCGCTCGGGCAGGTCGAGCTGCATCGAGGAGACACCGAGGTCGAAGAGGACCGCCGCGACGCCTCCCTCACGCGGGTGCCCCTGGTCGGCGATGACGTCGGCGAGCTCGTCGTACACGGCCTGGACGCCGATGAACCGGTCTCCGTACGACGCGAGCCGCTCGCGGCTCATCGCCAGGGCCTGCGGGTCGCGGTCGATGCCGATCACCCGGGCTCGCGGGAGCCGCTCGAGGACCGCCTCGCTGTGGCCGCCGAGGCCGAGCGTGCAGTCGACGAGCACGCTGCCGTCGCGGTCGAGCGCGGGGGCGAGGAGGGAGACGACCCGGTCCAGCAGGACGGGGACGTGGCGCGGGGTGCTCATGCCTCAGCGCCCCGCGAGGTGGGTCAGCACGAGCAGGAGCGCGCAGCCGACGGACAGGGCCGCGGAGAAGGCCATCAGGGTGAGGGCGTCGCGCGCCTGCTCGCGGACGCGGCGCTCCCCGGAGACCTCCGGTGGCTGCGTGCGAACGACGCTCATGCTCTCGACCCCTCGACCCTGGGAATTGCTGGACGTACTGGAAATGGGTGCGGATCCGCAGGGCCAGGTCTCGGCCCGCTCCCGTCCCGGTGTTCGGGATGCCGTCTGGTGCCGGGGAAGGTGCCCCAGAAGGCGGTGGTTCGCCTGTCGCCTGTGGCCGGGGAAGGTGCTACAGGAGACAGGACTCGGGAAGCGGGAGCGGGCTGAGACCTCGTCCTGCGGATCCGCTGTTCTGTTGTGACCGGTGCTGCTGTCGGCGACGGAGCCGGTGGTGCGGATCAGTCGTCGTCCTCGTCGAGGTCGGCGAACTCCTCCAGCGCCTCGAGCTGGAACTCGCGCCAGGCGGCGGGGTTCCAGATCTCCAGGCGGTCCCGGACCCCGATCACGACGACGTCGCGCTCGAGTCCCGCGTACTCACGCAGGTGGGCCGGGATGCCGACCCGTCCCTGCTTGTCGGGGGTGCTCTCGTCGCCGCCGGCGAACAGCACCCGGGCGTAGCGCCGGGCGGCGCGGTTGGTCATCGGCCGGGCGGCTTGCCGCTCGGCCTCCTCGGCGAAGACGTCGGTCGGCCAGACGACGAGGCACTTGTCCTGTCCCTGTGTGACCACGAGGCCCTCCGCCAGTCGATCCCTGAACTTCGCCGGGAGGAAGAGACGGCCCTTGTCGTCGAGCTTCGGGGTGTAGGTGCCCATGAAGAGCATCGGGCCACCCCCAGCCGTCCCACCGGACTCCGCCGTTCCTCCACTTTCCCCCACAGTACTCCACTTTCCTCCACCGTCAACCACCAACGCCCCACTTCTTGCGGCGTCGCGCACCACGGCGCACCCTGAAAGCGCAGGTCAGCGCGCTGGGAGGGCCGGTGGAGCGGAGTGGAGGAGAAGTGGAGCGCCGGTGGTGGGCGCAGCGAGGTCCACGGCGCGGTCACCATGACGCCCAGGCGCGCCGTAGGGTTGCTCCACCGCAGCGAGGTGGCTGCTGAGGAGAGGGAGAACAGCGTGGAGTCGCCGAGCACCGACGTCGACAGCGTGGCGCGCGTCGCCGGCCGCATCCAGGCCAACGTGGAGAAGGTGATCGAGGGCAAGAGCGAGGTCGTCGCCGCCTCGATCGTGGTGCTGTTGGCCGAGGGACACCTGCTCCTGGAGGACGTCCCCGGCGTCGGCAAGACCATGTTGAGCAAGGCGCTCGCGCGCAGCATCGACTCGACCGTCCGCCGCATCCAGTTCACGCCGGACCTGCTGCCCTCCGACATCACCGGGGTGTCGGTCTACAACCAGTCGACCCGCGAGTTCGAGTTCCGGCCCGGGGGCGTGTTCGCCAACGTCGTGATCGGCGACGAGATCAACCGGGCCTCCCCCAAGACCCAGTCCGCCCTGCTGGAGTGCATGGCCGAGCGCCAGGTGACCGTGGACAACGTCACGTACCACCTGGAGCCGCCGTTCATGGTGATCGCCACCCAGAACCCGGTCGAGATGGAGGGCACCTACCCGCTGCCCGAGGCGCAGCGGGACCGCTTCCTCGCCCGGGTCTCCATCGGCTACCCGGTGCCGGCCGCCGAGATCGCGATGCTGTCCAACCACGGCGAGGTCAGTCCGCTCGACGACCTGGAGCCGGTGACCGACGGTGCCGAGATCCGCAAGATGTGCGCGATCGTCAGTCAGGTGCACGTCTCCGACACGGTGCAGCGCTACGCCGTCGCGCTCACGGCCGCCACCCGGCACACCCCCGAGCTGGTGCTGGGTGCCTCCCCCCGCGCCACCCTGCACCTCGTCCGCGCCGCCAAGGCGCGGGCCGCCCTGCACCGGCGCGACTACGTCCTGCCCGACGACCTGCGGGCACTGGTGCAGCCGGTGCTGGCCCACCGGCTGCTGCCGAGCGCGGAGGCGGCGATCGGCGGCCGCACCGTGGCCACCATCCTGGAGGGCATCGCCGCCCAGGTCCCCGTGCCCGACCCGTCCTCCTGAGCGGTGCGCGATGCGGCGACATCTCTCCTCCCTGACGCTCCGCGGCCGCGCCTTCCTGGCCGCCGGCGCGACGGCGGTGGTGTGCGCCATCGGCTTCGGCCAGCCGGCGCTGACCCGCGTGGGGGTGCTGATGATGACGCTGCCGTTGCTGGCCGCCCTCGTCGTGGGGCGGCGCAAGCACGACCCCGAGGTCGTCCGGACGGTCTGGCCGCGCCTGCTCCGCGCCGGTGAGACGGCCCGGATCGACCTCACCATCTCCAGCGACCGCAAGCGGGCCGACGGCGCGCTGCTGGTCGAGGACACCGTCCCCTACGCCCTCGGCGGTCGCGCGCGATTCGTGCTGCAGGGACTCGGCGGCGCGTGGGAGCGCACCGTTTCCTACCCGGTCCGCTCCGACCTCCGGGGCAGGTACGTCGTCGGCCCGGTCGTCGCCCGCCTCGCCGACCCGTTCGGGCTGGTCGAGCGCCGCCGGCCGATCGGCGGCACCGCGCAGCTGACGGTGACCCCGCGCGTCGTACCGCTCCCCTCGATCCCGCTGACCGGCGGCTGGCAGGGGGCCGGCGAGCACCGGCCCCAGGCGTTCGCCTCCGGGTCGGCCGAGGACGTCAGCGTCCGGGAGTACCGGCGCGGCGACGACCTCCGGCGGGTCCACTGGCGCAGCTCGGCCCGGATCGGCGAGCTGATGGTGCGGCGCGAGGAGCAGCCCTGGGAGGCGCACGCGACCGTCCTCCTGGACAACCGGCGCCTCGCCCACCGGGGCCAGGGTCCCGCCTCCAGCCTCGAGCCGGCGGTCATCGCCGCCGCGTCGGTGGCGGTCCACCTGGAGCAGCACGGGTACGCCGTCCAGCTCTGCACGGCCGACGGGCTCGGCGGCGGCACCGCCGGCCCCGGCGCCGGCGCACTCGGCGCCGAGCGGGCGTTGGAGCACCTGGCGGTCGTCGAGATGTCGCACCGCACCACGCTCGATGTCGGCTGGTCCGGCGAGCAGGCACGCGGCGGCGTCGTGGTAGCCGTCCTGGGCGGCTTCCTCCCCGACGACACGGCGGCCCTGCGCCGGATCCGGCACGACGCGGGAGTCGCCCTCGCCCTGGTCTTCGACGTCGGCCAGTGGGCGCCGACCCGGGAGGGGCTGGGCGGCGCTGCCGCCGCCGCGGTGACGTCCCTCGCCTGGCGCGCGACCAGCCTCGGGCCGCGCGACCAGCTGGACGCGTCCTGGCGAGAGCTCGGCCGGGCCCCCGTGCGGGGAGGTGCGCGCGGATGAGCGACCGGCTCGCCGAACGTCGCGGACCGTTCGGCCCGACACTGCTGTTCGGTGTCCTCGCCGTCCTGACCACCTGGGTCGCGCTCACCGCGTGGCGCGGGTTCGTCGACCTCCCCGGCACCTACCTGCGACCGCTCGCCGTCCTCGCCGGACTGCTCGCGGTCACCGGCGCCGCGCTGCGCTGGCTGGGCACTCCGCGCTGGCTCACCGTGCTCGCCCAGACCGTGCTCACCGCACTGGTCGTGGCGCGCCAGATCACCGGTTCCCTCGTCCCGGGCGCTGACACCGGCGCCGCGATCTGGCAGGCCCTGGAGGCCTCGGTCGACAGTGCGCGTCAGTACGCCGCGCCCATCGGCGCCCAGGTCCCCCCGGTCTGGCCGCTGCTGCTCGTCGCCGGCGCCGCCGTCCTGCTGCTCGTGGAGACGCTGGCCTGCACGCTGCGCAAGGTGCCGGCCGCCGGTCTCGGCCTCCTCGCGGTCTACGCGCTCCCGAGCGGCGTGCTCGACGGCGGCCCCGATGCGTGGAGCTTCGTCGCCGCAGCCGCGGGCTTCCTCGCCCTCCTGCACCTCGACTCCCGCGACCAGCTGCTGCGGTGGGGGCGCACCGTAGGCCCCGACGAGGACACGCAGTGGCGGGGCAACCCGATGTTGGAGGCGATGCGCGCCGGAGCCGGCCGGATCGGGATCGGCGCGACCGCACTGGCCCTGGTCGTCCCTGCCTTCCTCCCCACCGTCGGCGTGAACGTGCTCGACTTCGGCTCCGGCAGTGGCAACGGCGACATCCGGATCCGCAAGCCGATCGCGGACATGCGCCGCGACCTCGAGCGCGGCCGGGACGTGCCGCTGATCGAGGTCCGCACGGACGACCCCGCACCGTCGTACCTGCGGGTCTCGGTGCTCAATCGCTACACCGGCGACGAGTGGAGCAGCGGTGATCGCGACGTCGCCCGGGACGACCGTGCCGACGGACCGGTGGCGCGTCCGCCCGGCCTGTCCCCCGACGTACCGACCACGAAGTTCAGGTACGACGTCGAGATCACCGAGGACTTCGACTCGACCTGGCTGCCGACGCAGTACCCCGTCGCCGCCGTCGATGCCCCCGGCGACTGGCGCTTCGATCCGGCCACCATGGACTTCCTGGCCGCCGACGACGACCTGGACACCCGCGAGCTCGCCTACACGATGACCGCACTGCGACTGGACTTCGGCACGCGTCGCGAGTTCTTCGGCGACTCCGCGGCCGAGGACGTGTCCGAGGAGGTCCTCCACCTGCCCGGCACAGTGCCGGCGATCGTGCGCAACCTGGCCCGCGACGTCACCGAGGGCGCCACCTCCGACTACGAGCGCGCCCTCCTGCTGCAGCGCTGGTTCCGCCAGGACGGCGGCTTCACCTATGACCTGACCAAGGCACCCGACGGCACCGGCAACCAGACTCTGGAGGGCTTCCTCGCCCGCGACGGCCGGGTCGGCTACTGCGAGCAGTTCGCCTCCGCGATGGCGGTCATGGCCCGAACGCTGCGCATCCCCGCCCGGGTCGCGGTCGGCTTCCTCGAGCCGGACCGGATCGGCGACGACGTCTGGGAGTACAGCAGTCACGACCTGCACGCCTGGCCCGAGCTCTACTTCGCCGGGTCGGGCTGGGTGCGCTTCGAGCCCACCCCGTCCGGTCGGGTCGAGCAGGTTCCCGCCTACACCCGGGTCCCGGTCGACGGCGGCCCGGACGACCCCCGGGGAGGCCCGACCGCCTCCTCGTCCGCGACGCCGGGCGCGACCGCGACCGTGGGCCCGGCTGCCGGTCCGAGCCGGCGCCCGGAGATCGACCGCGACTCGGGCAACGCCTCGTCGGCGCGCGAGGACGGCCTGCCCACGCCCCTGGTCGTCGGCGGCCTGGTCACGCTGGTGCTGCTCCTGCTCGGCTCCGTCGCCGTCGGCGGCCCCGCGACGGTCCGCGCCCGCGCCCGGCGCCAGCGCCTGGCCGGATCCCCCGACGACGTGTGGAGCGAGGTGCGGGCCACGGCGATCGACCTCGGTCGGGGCTGGGCCGAGGGCCGCTCGCCGCGTGAGGCCGGCCGCCTGCTGCTCGACCACCTCGGAGCTCCGGGTGACGCGACCGCGGAGCGACCGCGCACGGGCGCCGACTCCGCCCCCGAGGCGGCCGACGCCCTGGAGCGACTGGTCCTCGCCGTCGAGCAGTCGCGCTACGCGCGGCCCGGAGCGGTGCTCACGCGCGAGCGCACCACTCTCGCCGAGGACGGTGCACTCGTGGTCGGCGCGCTGGAGGCGGGCGTGAGCCCGCGGACCCGGCGCCGGGCGCGGTGGATCCCGCGGTCGATCTGGGGCCGGTAGCGGCGAGGGCCGTGCGGTGTCGCTCGATAGGCGACACGCTCGGCCCAACGAACTCAGAACCCGCGGTCGCGGCGCCGGCGCCAGCGCGCCTGGAGAGTGTCCATGAAGCCGGAGGAGCGGCCGTGCCCGTGGCTGCGACCACGGCGACCGCCGTCGACCACGCCGAGGCCGGAGGGATGCGACGAGACGTGCGGGCCGGCGCCCGGACGCTGACCGCGCAGGGATCCCATCAGGATGGTCGCCGAGGCCAGCATGATCAGGAAGCCCGCGACACCGACGGGCCAGTAGCCGCTGACGGCCCCGCCCATCATGACCGCGACACCCGCGGTGAAGACGACGCCGGCCAGGATGGCCCGACGACGCGCCGCTTGCCGGAGGGTCGTGCCCCGCAGGGTGGACGCGAACTTGGGGTCCTCCTCGCTGAGGGCGCGCTCCATCTGCTCCAGCAGTCGCAGCTCCTCTTCCGAGAGTGGCACCGAATCCTCCGACACGTGTGAGGCGGTTCTCCGCCGATGACTCTTCCTCCAAGTGTAGGCAGGCATCTCCAGCGGTGGTAGGGGGCGTCCCCCAAATTGTCCGGTCGGCCGCTCCGGGGTCCTCCGCCGTGACCAGGGATCACAACAGGCTGGCCGGACGGACGGCGGCGTGGCCGAACCGGCCGACGGCCCGATCGACCGCGCGATCGGCGTCCGGCCAGCCCGGGTCACGCTCCCCCAGCGCCAGCTGGCGCCCGTCCCCGGCGCGCACCGGGCGCAGGCCCTCGACCCGGACGCCGACCAGGCGCACCGCGAGCGGGTGGGGCCCGCGGGCGTCGAGGAGCCCGTCGAGCAGGGCGACCGCGACCGCGTAGACCTCCTGCGTGACGTCGGTGCGCTCCGGCAGGGTGCGCGAGCGCTGGACGGTGGTGAAGTCGGAGAACCGGACGGTGACCGTCACGGTCCGGCCGGTGCGCTGGGCGCCGCGGACGCGCGCCGCCACCCGGGCGGTCAGCCGCAGCAGCTCGCGGCGCAGCCCCCTCCGGTCGCGGAGGTCGACGGCGAGCGTGTGCTGGGCGCCCATGCTGCCCTCGGGCTCCCCCTCCCCGAGGCCGAAGACCCCGGCCCCGCCGGCAACCAGCTCCGCGCGGTCGGTCCCCCACACCAGGGCATGCAGCTGGCTCCCCAGGTGACGGCCGACCATCCGCCGGAGCAGGTCGACCGGGATGGCGGCGACGTCGCCGACGGTGATCAGCCCGAGGCGGCGGAGACGCTGTCGCGTCGCCTCGCCGACGCCGTAGAGGACCCCGATGTCGAGCGGGTGCACCTCCGCGACGAACCGCTCCGGCCGGATCACCCGGACGCCGTCGGGCTTGGCCTGCCGGCTGGCGAGCTTGGCGACCGACACGGACGCGGCGATGCCGACCGAGCAGGTGATCCCGTGCTCGGCGCGCACCCGGGAGCGGAGCCGCTCGGCGATCGCCTCCGGCGACCCGAACAGCCGGACCGCGCCGCGCACGTCGAGGAAGGCCTCGTCGAGCGAGGTCACCTCGACGACCGGGGTGATCGTGCGGAAGGTCTCCATGATCGCCTTGGAGACCGGCGTGAGGAGGCCGAAGTCGGGCGGCATGGTGACGGCGTGCGGACACAGCCGGGCCGCCTCGGCGCCCGGCATCCCGGAGCGGATGCCGAAGCGACGGGCCGGGTAGTTGGCCGACAGCACCACGCCGCGGTGCCCACCGCCGACGACGACAGGGACCTGCTCGAGCTCGGGGCGGTCACGGATCATCACGGACGCGTAGAACGCGTCCATGTCGACGTGGAGGATCGGGCAGCGGACCGTCACGGCCCACTCCGCGGACGCCGCTCGGCCCGAAGCGGCTCAGCAGGCTCAGCCGGCGCGGTGGGCCACGATGTGGAGCTGGGTCGCCAGCGGGAGGTACTCCGGCCGGCGGGCGACCGCGCGCTCCAGGTCGACCAGGGCCGCTGCCGCACCAGGCTCCTGGTCGACGAGCGCGGCGGGCACCAGGTCGGCGAAGACCCGGACCGCGTGGACCGAGGTCGCTCCGAATCCGTGCGTGGCGAGCAGCTCGCCGATCTCGTCGGCGGTGAACCGGCGGCCGGTGCGAGCGTCGACCGGCGCCTGGTCGTCGAGCAATGCCCGCGCCTGCTGGAAGTGCCCGGCCATGGCCCGGGTGATGACGGCGGCGTGCCGCTGACCGACCACGAGGCTGAGCAGGCCGCCCGGCCGGAGCACCTGGCCGATCCGGTCCAGCGCGAGCGCGGGGTCGACGACCTCGAGTACGCCATGGCACAGGACCACGTCGGCCGTGCCCGCCCCGACCACGTCGACCAGGTCGGTGACGTCGCCCTGCAGCCCGGAGACCGCGACACCGACCTCCTGGGCACGCCGGGCGAGCGCCGCCAGGGCGTCCGGACTCGGGTCGACCACGCGGACCCGGTGCCCGGACCCGGCCAGGCGCACGGCGAAGCCACCGGTGCCACCGCCCAGGTCCACGACCTCGCGGGGCGCACCCGCCAGCGCGGACTCCAGGGCGTCCCACACGACCGCGGTGCGGACCGATCCACGCTGCTCGCGAGAGGCCATGCGCCGAACACTAGTCGGATGGCGCGAGCGCGTCGCTCGTGCCTCGCGCCGCGCTGCCGCGCGCGCTGTTGCCAATCAGAGACGGTTGCGCTCGCACGGCGGCCACACCATCGGCTCGCGGAAAGGCTGGACTCCTCCGCTCCGGTCGCTCCTTCGTCGCTCTCTGCGCTCCGTCGCCGACGCTTCCCGCGACGACCGATCGGGCCTCGCGCCGCGCTGCCGCGCGCTGTTGCCAACCAGAGACGGTCGCGCTCGCACGGCGGCCACACCATCGGCTCGCGGAAAGACTGGACTCCTCCCGCGACGACCGATCTCAACGAGCACGGCCCAGCCACAGCCCGGTCCGTCAGCCGACCGCGAGACCGGCGAGCTGCTCGCCGAGCGGGACGTGGGGCGTCAGCCCGAGCGCCTGCTCGACCACGGCGAGGAAGCGGTCGGCGTCGCGGACCAGGTCGTCGGCCTCGCGCTCACTGGCCGCCCGGGCCGAACCGGCCTCGGCGGCCGCCCGCTTCGCGGCACCGGCGGCGAAGAACGCCGCCCACTCCGCCAGCTCGGGCGCGACCTCGGCCAGCAGCACCCAGGCGTTGCGCTGGGCCCGGCGACGGCCGGCCTCGGGGCGGGCCCGCGCCGCCAGGAGCGCGGCCGCGGCCCGCAGCGCGGCGACATGGGCGCAGGCGTAGCGCGTGGCGACGTCACGAGCCCCGACCGCCTCGCTCAGGGACTCTGCCGACCGGATGAGGTAGTTGTGGGTGGTCGCCGGCAGGGCGTGCGGGCTGACCGTGAAGGGGGCGATCTGCTGGGCCACGGCGTCTTCTCCTCGGATCGGATCGAACGTCTGTTCGAATGACTCGAAGGTACACCCCGGGTCCGACACGACTCAAGCACCGCTCCCGCGCGGATCACCCACCGCTCACGTGTCGGCGTGCTCCGCCCGCCGTCCGGCCTCCCGGACGTACTGGCCGCTCTGCGGGTGCCACAGGAAGACCAGGGTCACCGCGCCGATCACGGCCGCCGCGATCGCCATCCCGTCCACCATCGTGGGCGGGTCGGTGCGGACCGTGGCAACGGCGACCAGGATCACGCCGACGACGATCGCGGCCAGCGCGTGCCGCGCCCAGTCGGAGCCGGTGCGGAAGAGCGCGATCAGCGTCGCCGCCAGGACGGCGGTGACGCCGTACAGGACGAGGATCACGGGGACGAACTCGACCGGCTGCACGGTGCTGTCACCGACCTGCATCGGCGACCAGACGCTGCCGAGGTCGTCGCGCCGGGTGACGACGAGCACGCACACCAGCAGGCCGGCCGCGACCAGGAACCACAACAGCCAGCACGCGATCACGACCGCGGGCGGCCGGGCCTGCTGCTCGGTCTCGGGCATGCTTCCTCCAGTCCGTGGGTGGGTCGTGCTCGGTAGGGTCATCCCCATGTCGGCCGAGCATCCCTCGATCACCCGGTTCCGCGACGAGCACCAGCGCCGGGGCGGGACCGGCGAGATCGTCATTCTGCCCGACTCGGTCCACACGGCCGCACTCGCCGCCGAGGCGCTCGGGTGCGAGGTGGGCGCGATCGCCAACAGTCTGCTCTTCGACGCGGACGCGCACCCGGTCCTCGTCCTCACCTCGGGCGCGCACCGCGTGGACACCGCCCACGTCCGCGCCACCATCGGTGGTCCCGAGCTGCGCCGCGCCCGGCCGGACTTCGTCCGCACGCACACCGGCCAGGTGATCGGCGGCGTCTCCCCCATCGGCCATCCCGCCCCCGTGCCGACGTACCTCGACTCGTGGCTGGGTCGCCACGACGTCGTGTGGGCCGCGGCCGGCCACCCCGCGGCGGTGTTCTCGACGACGTACGACGAGCTGCTCGAGCTCACCGGAGCCACGCCCCTCGACGTCGCGAGGGACTGACCGTGGCCCGGATCGTCGTCGTCGGCGGCGGCCTCGGCGGCATGGCCGCGGCTGCGCGCCTGGCCAAGCTCGGCCACGAGGTGGCGTTGCTGGAGGCCTCCGCCGAGCTCGGCGGCGCGCTCGCGCCCGTCGCGCGCGACGGCCACGTCTGGGACGCCGGACCGGCGTCCACGCTGCTGCCGGCCGCGCTGCGCGACCTGTTCCGCAAGTCGGGGCGGCCGCTAGAGAAGGAGCTGGGCACCGACCTCGAGCCGCTTCCGGTGCTGCGCGAGCACAGGTTCGCCGACGGCACCTCGGTGCGCCTGCCCGGCGGCTCCCGCGCCGAGCAGATGGCGGCGTTCGACGACCTGGGGGCCGGCCTCGGCACGAAGTGGACCGACCATGTCGACGTCTACGGACCCGTGTGGGACGTGCTGCGCCGCCACTACGTGGAGGTCCCCTGGGACCCGCGCACCAAGGGCGCCGTACCCAAGGAGCTGGACGGCCTCTTCGACATCCGCGAGACGCTCTACAAGCGGCTGCGGCACGCCTTCCGGGACGAACGGCTGGCCCTGGTCGCCGGGCACCCGGCCGTCGCCGAGGGACACGACCTGCGCAACGTCCCGTCCTGGGTCGGCGTGACCGCCTTCCTCGAGCAGCGCTTCGGCGGCTGGCGGATCCCCGGTGGGATGGGCCGGATCGCCGGCCTGCTCGGCGCCCGCCTCGAGACCCGTGGCGTGCAGGTCCGCACCCGCACCGAGGTGACCGACCTCGTCGTGCGCGAGGGCCGCGTCGCCGCCGTACGCACCGATCAGGGCGAGGCCGAGGCCGACGTCGTGGTGGTCGCGATCGACCCGCGCCGGCTGCCCATCCTGGCCCGCCACGTCCAGCGGACCATGCCCGCGATCCCGCCCGTGGTGGCCCACGTCGGTCTCGCCGGCGACGTGCCCGACCTGCCCCACGAGCTGGTCATCCACGAGGAGCCGCTGCTCACCGTCCGGACGGGGGGCATCGCCCCCGACGGCGGCGCCGCCTGGACGATCCACGGCCGCGGGAAGATCGCCGAGGACCTCCTCGACGCCCTCGCGCGGCACAAGATCGACATCCGCGAGAACGTCGTCACCCGGGTCGACCTCTCTCCGCGCGACCAGGTCGAGCAGTGGCGCGGGTCGCCCATGGGGGTGCTGTGGCAGGGCCGGGGAACCGTCCGCCACCGGATCGGCCCGTCCACGCCCGTCGCCGGTGTGTACGCCGCCGGCGCGCACACCGCGCCCGGGGCCGGGGTGCCGTTCGTGGCACAGTCGGCGGCGCTGGTGGCCCAGCTGGTCGGGCCCGCCTGAGCTCACACCGTGATCTGCAGGGCCTCGAAGATCTCCAGCGTCGCCTTGGAACGGTTCAGCGTGTAGAAGTGCAGGCCCGGCGCGCCACCGGCGAGCAACTCGTCGCACAGCTCCGCGGCGACCTTGATGCCCTCGGCACGGACAGCGGCGGGATCGCCGTCGTAGGCGCTGATCCGGGCGACGACGTCGTCGGGGACGCTGGTCCCGATCAGCTCGCCCTGGCGGCGGATGGCGGCCAGGTTCAGGATCGGCATGATGCCCGGCAGGATCGGGATGTCGACGCCGCGGGCCCGGACCCGCTCGACCAGCGCGAAGTAGTCGGAGGCGCGGAAGAACATCTGGGTGACGGCGAACTCGGCGCCCGCGCGCGCCTTGGCGACGAGCACGTCGGCGTCGGCGTCGAGCGAGTCGGCGGACGGGTGTCCCTCCGGGAAGGCGGCGATGCCGATCCGGAAGTCCCCGCGGGAGCGGGCGAGCTCGACGAGGTCGACGGCGTAGTTGAGGCCGCCCTCGGTCGGCGTCCAGTCCGCGCGGGGCCCCTCCTGCGGGTCGCCGCGCAGCGCCATGACGTGGCTGACGCCCTCGGCGACATAGGAGTCGAGGATGCCCTCGAGCTCCTCACGGGTGTGACCCACGCAGGTCAGGTGCGCCATCGGGATCATCGAGGTCTCGCGGGCGATCCGCCCGGTGATCGCGACCGTCTTGTCGCGGGTGCTGCCGCCGGCGCCGTAGGTCACGGACACGAAGGTGGGGCGATAGGGCTCCAGCGCGCGGATCGCGTTCCACAGCTGCGTCTCACCCGCCTCGTCCTTCGGAGGGAAGAACTCGAAGGAGAAGGATCGTCCGCCCTCGCGGAGGATCTCGCCGAGGGAGCGTCCGGCACCGGTAGTCATGGGCCGCAGTGTAGGTGCCCGGACGCCGCCGGGGCCGGGCATCTCGCCGAGCACCCTGGTCACTAGGCTCACATCCGTGACCAGTCAGGCGTGGGACCCGACCGCTTTCCGGACCGAGGTCCAGGCCACCCTCGACACGTTCCTGGCCGATCAGGCCGCCCGGCTGGCGCCGCTCGGCGGCGATGCCGCGCGGCTGCTGTCCGAGGCGCGGGTGACCGTCGCCGGCGGCAAGAGGTTCCGGGCGGCGTTCTGCCACTGGGGGTACGCCGCGCTCGCGGGTCCGCCGACCGCCGGCGACGCCGAGGCGGTACGACGGGCCGCGGCCGCGCTGGAGCTGCTCCACGCCAGCGCGCTGGTCCACGACGACCTGATGGACGCCTCCGACACCCGCCGCGGCCGCTCGGCCACCCACCGCACCTTCGAGCGCGCGCACCGCGCCGACGGCTGGCGGGGCGACCCCGAGCAGTACGGCGCCGCGGCCGCGATCCTGCTCGGCGACCTCCTGCTGTCCTGGTCCGACGAGCTGCTGCGCCGCTGCGGACTGGGCTGGGACCGGGTCGGGCCCGCCCTCGACGTGTTCGACCTGTGCCGCTCCGAGGTGATCGCCGGCCAATTCCTGGACGTGTCGGTACAGGCCCGCGGCCGGGCCGACGTCGCGCAGGCGATGACCGTGCTGCGCTACAAGTCCGCGAAGTACTCCATCGAGCGGCCGATCCACGTCGGCGCCGCGCTCGCCGGCGCCGACGCGGCGACCCTCGACCGGCTCAGCGCCTTCGGCCTCCCCCTCGGTGAGGCGTTCCAGCTGCGCGACGACCTGCTCGGGGTCTTCGGCGACCCCGCCGCCACCGGCAAGCCCGCGGGCGACGACCTGGTGGAGGGCAAGCGGACCGTGCTCGTCGCCCTCGCCCTCGCCAACGCCACGCCCACCGACGCCGAGCGTCTCGACACCGCCCTCGGCACCGCCCTGTCGGAGACCGAGGTCGCCGACCTGCGCACGATCATCGACGGCTGCGGCGCCCGTGCCGAGGTGGAGACCATGATCGACGACCTCGCCCGCCAGGCGGTCGACGCGCTCCGCAGCGGGCGGGCCGAGGCGGGCTGGGACGCCGAGGCATGCGGGGTGCTCGAGCAGCTCGCCGCCGCGGCGACCCGCCGCACCCGCTGAGCGACGGTCCGCGGCCCCGGGCCGTCGTCAGGCCAGCAGCGGTACGACGTCCTCCGGGCCGGGGCCGCGCAGCAGCACCTCGATCGCCGGATCGGTGTCGCCGCGCCGCGCCAGGACGCCGGTCACGACGCCGAACCGCCGCGGCTCCGCACGGGCGAAGCCACTCCAGGCATCCCACAGCAGCACCGTCGGGCCGGGCAGGTCGCGCAGGCAGTCGTTGAGGGCGTCGAGGTTGACCCCGTAGTGAGCAGGGAACGCCAGCGCCTCGCCGATCGCCCGCAGCACGGCCGGCGTGGTGTCGAGGGAGGCGCCGTCGACGTACCCGAAGGCCCAGCCGGCGTGCTCCACCGCGTGCCGGACCTCGGCGACCTCGAGCCCCGACGACCACCGGTGCACGCCCGGGGCGTGGCGGCCGGCCAGGACCGCGGCGAGACCACTCATCGGCTCTCCCGGATGCGCTCGAAGGACTCGTAGTGGTCCGCGGTCCAGTACAGCTCACCCCCGTCGCCGGCGATGATCCGTCGCGCGCCGCGGTGGTCGAGGCCTGGGGTGTCGACGGTGTACTCCGCGTAGTAGCCACGGGCGCGGTCCGGCAGCAGGCCCTCGAAGTTGCCGAAGGTCGAGCCGTCCTTGCCGGGATGGGGGAACGGGCCACCGGCCGCGATCAGCTGGACGGTCTCGGCAGCCTCCGGCGGCAGATCGGCGAGGTCGACGTACGGGAGGCCGTGCTCGTCGCGTGTCGGGCTCGAGGAGGCCGACGGGCTCGACGAGGCGGACGTGTCCACCGCCGGGCCGGACGGCTCGTCGGAGCCGCCGGACTGCAGCCACCACACGCCGACCAGCAGGACGACGGTGACGACCGTGGAGACGACCTGGGTCGTCCGGCGGCTCAGCCGGGCCATGCGCGCCCGCTCAGAACGCGAGCGCCTGGGCGCGGCGCTTGACCTCCGAGCCGCGGTTCTCGCGCAGCGCGTCGATCGGACGGCCGGGCAGGTCCGCGTCGAGGAAGATCCAGGCGATGCACTCGCGGTCGTCGAAGCCGCTGTCGTGCAGGAGGGTCAGCAGGCCCGGGAGGCCCTTGACCGGCTCGCCGTCGACGAGGAAGAGGGCCGGGATCCCCTGGGGGCGCCCGTCGCCGGGCTTCGCGGCGGCGAGCTGGTGGTCGCGCACCATGGTGCGCACCTTGGCCGGGGTGACGCCGATCTCGGCGGAGGCCTGGTCCCAGTCCAGCCAGTCCTCGACGAGGGCGGCGAGGTCGAGATCGGCCAGTCGCGGTTCGCTCATGGGCCCATCCTCCCCCACCGGCGTGGCTGCGGGCCGACGTGGCCCCTCCCCGTACGATGGTCCTTCCGGTCACTTCCCCGGCCGGTCCAGAAGAACATGCACAGGAGGGTCGCTGTGCACGAAGACCAGCGCGTCCGCGGCGCCGCCGCCGCGCGTCGAGGCGACCCCTCGGCGGGACGCACCCCGCGGGTGGAGGACCACCAGTACGGCCGCCTGCTCGACGGGCGCTACCGGATCGGCGTCCGGATCGCCCGCGGCGGCATGGCCAGCGTCTACGAGGCGGTCGACATCCGTCTGGACCGCACGGTCGCGGTCAAGATCATGCACCCCGGCCTCGGCGACGCCACGACCCGCGACGACGAGTCGTTCGCCCGCCGGTTCGTGAGCGAGGCGAAGGCCGCGGCCCGGCTCTCCCACCCGCACGTGGTGGCCGTGTTCGACCAGGGCCGCGATGACAGCGACGGCACGGTCTACCTGGTCATGGAGTACGTCCCGGGTCACACCCTGCGCGACACCATCGGCAAGGAGGCGCCGATGGCGCCCGAGCGGGCGCTCGCGCTCCTCGACCCGATCCTCTCCGCGCTCGGCGCCGCCCACCGGGCGGGACTGATCCACCGTGACGTCAAGCCCGAGAACGTCCTGATCGCCGCCGACCCCCACTCGGGCGCGACCCGGATCAAGGTCGCCGACTTCGGCCTGGCCAAGGCGGTCAGCGCCGACACCCAGCACACCGCCACCAACGGCGTCCTCATCGGCACCGTGTCCTATCTCGCGCCCGAGCTGGTCGTCGAGCAGCGGGCCGACGCCCGCGCCGACGTGTACGCCGCCGGCGTGATCCTGTTCGAGCTGTTGACCGGCACCAAGCCCCACACCGGCGAGACGCCGATCGCGGTGGCCTACCGGCACGTCCACGAGGACGTGCCGCCCCCGTCCACGGTCGTGCCGGGGATCCCCGACTACGTCGACGCGCTGGTCGTGCGGGCCACCACCCGCGACGCCAGCCTGCGCCCGGCCGACGCCACCGTGCTGCTGCACCACGTGCGCCGGGTCGCCCAGGCGCTGCACGACGGGGTGCGCGAGGACCCGGAGCTGGTCGCCGACCTGCTGCCCGCCGCCCGCGTCATCGAGCCCGAGCCCGCCGCCACCGGCGTCGGCGGCGACACCACCCCCGAGCCGGTGAGCTCGCTGTGGGAGGGTCTTCCCGATCTGGTCGCCGAGTCGCCGGCGGTCCGGACCGCCGTCCGTCCCCCGGCGCCGCCGCACGAGCAGACCACCGTCATCGCCGAGACCCCGCCGCCGCCGAGGCAGAAGCGGAGACGCGGTCGGCGGATCGCTGTCGCCCTCGTCCTCGTGGTCCTCGTGGCCGCCGTCGGCGGCACCGCCTGGTGGGTCGGCTGGGGTCGGTTCACCACGACACCCGGCGTCGTCGGGTTGGAGCAGGCCGCCGCCCAGGCGAAGCTCGAGAAGGCCGGCCTGAGCGTCACCGTCGGCGCCGAGGTCTACTCCGAGAGCATCGAGAAGGGCCTGGTCATCACCACCGACCCGCGCCCCGGCGCGCGGATCCTCCCCGAGGGCGAGGTGGCGCTCACCGTCTCGCTCGGCAAGGAGCGCTACGACGTCCCCGACCTCACCGGGAAGACCCTCGCCGAGGCGGAGGCCGCCCTCGGCGAGGTGAAGTTCGTCGCCGGCCAGCCCATCGAGCGCTGGTCGGAGACCGTCGAGGCCGGCCGCGTGATCCAGAGCCAGCCCGCCTTCGGCACCCCCGAGGCCGCCGCCCTGCCCGTCGGCACCTCCGTCACGCTGGTGGTCTCGAAGGGCCGCAAGCCGGTCAAGGTCCGCAGCTTCGTCGGCAAGGACGCCGACCGGGCGACCCAGGCGCTGGAGAAGAAGGGGCTGACGGTCGAGGTCACCGACGAGCAGTACAGCGACGACGTGGCCGAGGGTCGGATCATCAGCCAGTCCCCCGACTCCGGGACCCTGTTCAAGAACGACACGGTCCAGCTGGTCGTGTCGAAGGGGCCCGAGCTCGTCACGGTGCCGTCGGTCCGGCTCAAGTCGACCGACGACGCCGTCGCCCTGCTGGAGAGTCTCGGCCTGGTCGTGAAGATCGAGCGCGCCGACATCTACATCAACGGCAGCGTGGCCTGGAGCACCAGCCCCGGCGGCGGCAGCAAGGTCCGCAAGGGCAGCACCGTCGTCCTCGACGTCGTCTGACCGGCACGGCCCGGTAGGGCTGGCCAACCGGGCCGGACAGGCGCACCATGGACGCTGGGGGGAACCAACCCGACGGAGTAGCCATGGCCGGTCACATCATCCACGTGCATGCCACCATCCCCGCCCCACCGGAGCAGGTCTGGGCCGTCATCACCGACGTCGCCCACGCCGACGACGTGCTGCGCAGCGTCAGCGAGGCCGAGCTCCTCACCGAGGGCGCGTACGACGTCGGCACGGCCTGGCGCGAACGGCGCACCCTGTTCGGACACCACGGCCCGGAGGAGCTCCAGGTGGTCGAGTCCGAGCCCCCGCGCCGTACGGTCGTCGAGGCGGCGGTCGGCAACGACGTCATTCGCACCGCCTACCGCCTCACCCCGTCCGGGCCCGACGCGACGGGTACCCGGCTGGCGATGACCACCACCGTGGAGATGAGCCACCGGTCCGCGCTGTCGCGGGCCATGTGGGCGATGTTCGGCGGATTCAGCTACGACCGCACCCGCACGGTGCTCGAGCACGACCTGGAGGACATCGAGGCCGAGGCCTGTCGCCGGGCGAGCGCCACGTGATCCTCCGGTTCTGACACCTCGCCCGGCCTGCGGGGTACGGTGAGCCCCGCGATGACCACCCCGACGCACTGCACCAGCTGCGGGCACGAGCTCGGGGTCGGCCGGTTCTGCACGAACTGCGGACAGCCCGTCCCCGGCCGGCACCCCGAGGCCGTGCCCCCTGCGAGCGCGCCCGTGATGCCCCCGCCGACCGGTCAGCTGCCGCCTGCGGCCCGCTATCCGCTCTACGCCGACGCGACGACCGGGCAGCCCCCGCACCCCGGGCCCCTCGGGCCCCCCGGTCCCCCACCGGCACCGGTCACGCGAGCCGTCCCGGAGCCGGGCGCACCGGCGCCGTACGCGCCCCCGCCCGGAGCTCCGCCCGCACGCGAGCGGGGCGACCGGCGGTGGCTGCCGTGGGCGGTCGGTGTCGTGGTGCTCGCGCTGGTCGCCGGCATCGGCGCCTTCCTGCTGGTCGCCTCCGGAGGCGACGACGACCGGGACCGCGCCGGCGACGACGACACCGGCTCGGCGACCGACCAGCGCACCGACGGTCCCCGCTCGGTGCGTCCGAGCGGGTCGTCCGAGGAGCCGCGGCCCGACAGCACGGGGACGGCCGGACCGGTCGAGGCACCCGACCCCGACGACGTCGCCGACCTCACGGCGGCGGCGCGCGCCGAGGTGCCGGCCACGGCGCCCGCGTCCCGCGACCGCCAGAACCGTCCGGTGACGTACGACGCCGCGAACATGCTCGACGGGCGCCCGCGCACCGCCTGGCGAATGCCCGGCGACGGCACCGGGGCGTCGCTCGTGTTCGACCTCGGCCAGGAGGTCGTGCTGACCGAGGTCGGCCTGGTCAACGGCTACGCCAAGATCGACGGTGCCGACAACTGGTACCTCGGCAACCGCCGGATCCGGGTCGTGCAGTGGGAGTTCGACGACGGCACCCGGATCACCCAGGAGCTCACCGACCGGCGCCCGCTGCAGCCGTTGGAGGTCGACGCGGTGGCGTCGACGCGGGTCGTGCTCCACCTCCTCGAGGTGACGCCTCCCGGCCAGGGGCCCGCCGGCCGCGACTTCACCGCGATCAGCGACGTCCGGTTCCGCGGCGCGCCCGCCTGAGCGGCGGGCTCCCGGTGTCGCTCAGCGCTTCTGCAGCATGCTGGCGACCTGGAAGGCCATCTCCAGCGACTGCACCCGGTTGAGGCGCGGGTCGACGACCGACTCGTAGCGGTGGGCCAGGCCCTGCTCGTCGAGCTCCTCGCCGCCGCCGACGATCTCGGTGACGTCGTCGCCGGTGTTCTCGACGAGGATGCCGGCCGGGACCGTGCCCAGCGCGCGGTGGACGTCGAAGAAGCCCTGCACCTCGTCGAGGACGTCCTCGAAGCGCCGGGTCTTGTAGCCGTTGGACGTCTCGAAGGTGTTGCCGTGCATCGCGTCGCACACCCAGGCGACGTCGACGCCCTCGGCGGTGACCTTCTCGACCAGCGCCGGCAGGCCGTCGCGGATCTTGGCCGCACCGAAGCGGGTGATGAAGGTCAGCCGGCCGGACTCGTTGGCCGGGTTCAGCTTGGCGGCCAGCGCGAGCGCGTCGTCGGCGGTGGCGTTGGGGCCGAGCTTGCAGCCGATCGGGTTGCTGATGTGGCGGAAGTACTCGACGTGGGCGCCGTCGAGCTGGCGGGTGCGCTCGCCGATCCAGACCATGTGGCCCGACACGTTGTAGGGCTTCTCGGTGCGCGAGTCGATGCGTGTCATGGCGTGCTCGTACTCCAGCAGCAGCGCCTCGTGCGACGAGTAGAAGTCGACTCGGTGGAACTCCTCGGGATCGGCGCCGATCGCCTGCATGAAGGTCAGCGCGCGGTCGATCTCGGCCGCCATCGCCTCGTAGTGCTGGCCCACGGGACTGTTGCGGACGAACTCGGAGTTCCAGGTGTGCACCTGGCGCAGGTCGGCGTAGCCACCGGTGGTGAACGCCCGCACGAGGTTCAACGTGGAGGCCGACGCGTGGTAGACGTCGAGCAGTCGCTGGGGGTCGGGCCGCCGGGACTCGGGGGTGAACTCGAAGCCGTTGACCGCGTCGCCGCGGTAGGCCGGCAGGGTGACGCCGCCGCGGGTCTCGGTGTCGGACGAGCGGGGCTTGGCGTACTGGCCCGCGAGCCGGCCGACCTTGACCACGGGGACAGACGCGGCATAGGTCAGGACCACCGCCATCTGCAGCAGCACCCGCAGCTTGTTGCGGGTGTTGTCGGCGGTCGCGCCGACGAAGGTCTCCGCGCAGTCACCGCCCTGCAGCAGGAAAGCCTCGCCACGGCTGGCCGCCGCGATCTTCGCCTTCAGCTCGTCGCACTCGCCCGCAAACACCAGCGGGGGCAGCGTGCGCAGTCGCTCGACGGTCGCGGCCACGGCCGCGGGGTCGTCGTACGACGGCTGCTGCTTCGCTCCGATGGCGTGCAACTGCTCGAGGGACGGGAGGGTGCTCACCCCCCAAGGGTACGGCGCCGCACGACCGGTCGCCGAGTCGGCGACGGCTCGTGGGACGGGTGACCCGGCAGAACCGGCCGTGACGCGGCCGGCAGCGTGGCGGACGCGCGCAGCGCATCGACCGACGCCCGCGGTCCGAGCGCAGCGAGGACCGGGCGGCGAGGTCGATCTCCGACACGCTCGGCCCGAGCAGGTCAGTCGTCGGTCGGGTCGATGTCCATGTGCTCGATGTCGGCGAAGTGCCCGCCCTCGGGCTTGTAGAAGAGCCGGGTCGCGCCCCACAGCACGATGCCGATGACGAGCAGGCCGGCGGCGATCTTGTACTGGATCATGTCGGCCTCGAGTCGTGCCCATGGGCCGAGCAGGTAGGCGCAGAAGATCGCTCCGAGGATCGGGACGATCGTCGGTGCCCGGAAGCCGTGGGGGCGGGTCGGCTCGCGACGCAGGATCAGGCAGGCGACGTTGACGATCGTGAAGACGGCGAGCAGCAGCAGCGCCGTCGTCCCGGACAGGGAGCCGACGATCGTGCTCTCGGAGCCCAGCCGGACGTAGATGATCAGCGCGAACGCCAGGAGCGTGGTGAAGCCGATCGCGACGTACGGCGAGCGACGGCCCGGCAGCACCTTGCCGAGCACCGGCGGCAGCACCCGCTGGCGGGCCATGCCGTAGATCAGCCGGCTCGCCATGAGCATGTTGATCAGCGCGGTGTTGGCGACCGCGAAGACCGTCATGAACGGGAAGACGTCGTCGATCGGCAGATCCGGGGCGCCGATCTTGACGACGTCGATGAGGATGCCGGCCTCGGCGTTGGTCGGCGCACCGATCCTGTCGGCCGGGATCACCGCGACGACGGAGATCGCGACCAGCATGTAGATGATCACCGCGATGCCGAGCCCGGTGAGCATCATCCGCGGGAAGATCCGCTCCGGGTCCTTCGTCTCCTCGACCATGTTGACCGAGTCCTCGAAGCCGACCATCGAGAAGAAGGCGATCGCCGTCGCGATGGTGACGGCCATGAACAGGCCCTTGTCGTCGGGGCTCTCGAAGACGGTGATCCGCTCGAGGTCGCCGTCGCCCTTGCCGATCACCCAGATGCCGATGCCGATCACGATCGCGAGGGCGGTCATCTCGATGACCGTCAGCACGACGTTGAACTTCACGCTCTCGCCCACGCCGCGCAGGTTGATCGCGGCCAGCAGGAGCATGAACCCGAGCGCGACGGCGAGCACCAGGCCCTTGCCGGGCGCGTCGTTGCCGAAGCCGATCAGCAGGTTTGAGGCCAGCAGGCCGGAGGACGTCGACGCGCTCGTGATGCCCGAGCAGACGACGGTGAACGCGACCAGGAAGGTCACGAAGTGCACACCGAAGGCCTTGTGGGCGTAGAGCGCCGCACCGGCGGCCTGGGGGTACTTCGTGACGAGCTCGAGATACGAGTACGCCGTCAGCGTGGCGATCGCGAACGCCACCAGGAACGGCAGCCAGGCGACGCCGCCGACCTGGCCGGCGAGGCGGCCCGTGACGGCGTAGACGCCCGCGCCGAGGATGTCGCCGACGATGAAGAGGAGCAGCAGGCCGGGCCCGAGGACCCGCTTCAACTCCGGCTGGCCGTGTCCGCCCTGCGTCGTCTCACCGGTGGTCTCCGTGGACATCTGCGTCCTTCCTTTCCCGAGGTGGAAAGTCACTCCCGGCCCTCACCTTGGCGCAGGCCGCTCCGATTGGGAAGCATTTGCCCGGGGTGGCGTCCGGCTCTTCTGCTTGAGCTGGCCGCACCGCAGGCCCCCGGCCTAGCCGAAGAAGACCTGCGCCTCGGCGTACTCCTGGGGGCTGACCAGCTTCAGCTCACCGGTGCCCTCGGCCAGCGGGACCCGCACGATCGCGGTGCCGCGCAGGGCCACCATGACGCCGTACTCGCCGTCGGCCACGGCGTCGATGGCCTGCAGCCCGAAGCGGGTCGCGAGCCAGCGGTCGAAGGCCGAGGGCGTGCCGCCGCGCTGGATGTGCCCGAGCACGACGGCGCGGGCCTCCTTGCCGGTGCGCCGCTCGATCTCGTGGGCGAGGCGGTCGCCGATCCCACCGAGGCGGACGTGGCCGAAGGCGTCCTTCTCGCCGCTGACGAGGGTCATCCCGCTGCCGTCGGCGGGCAGGGCGCCCTCGGAGACGACGATGATCGGGGCGTACTCGCTGCGGAACCGGGTCTCCACGTGCGCGCAAACCGCGGCGATGTCGAAGGGCGACTCGGGGATCAGCACCGAGCTCGCGCCGCCGGCGATGCCGGCGTGCAGGGCGATCCAGCCGGCGTGCCGGCCCATCACCTCGACGACGAGCACGCGGTGGTGCGACTCGGCGGTGGTGTGGAGGCGGTCGATGGCCTCGGTCGCGATGTTGACCGCCGTGTCGAAGCCGAAGGTGAAGTCGGTGCCGGAGAGATCGTTGTCGATGGTCTTGGGGACGCCGACCACGGCCACCCCGAGCTCGGCCAGCCGCGTCGCCACGCCGAGCGTGTCCTCGCCGCCGATCGCGACGAGCGCGTCGACGCCGGCGGCCGCCAGGTTGTCGGTGATCCGCTCGACGCCCCCCTCCACCCCGAACGGGTTGGTCCGCGAGGAGCCCAGGATGGTGCCGCCGCGCGGGAGGATGCCGCGGCACTGCTCGATGCCGAGCGGCATCGTCACGCCGTCGAGCGGGCCCCGCCAGCCGTCGCGGAATCCGACGAACTCGAAGCCGTGCTGGTTCACCCCCTTGCGCACCACGGCCCGGATCACGGCGTTCAGGCCCGGGCAGTCACCACCACCGGTCAGCACTCCGACGCGCATACCGCCAACCTACGTCGAGACCTAGGCTGCAGGCCATGACCTTCTCGATCGTGGCCCGGTCCGCCGACGGTGACACCTGGGGTGTCGCCGTCGCCTCCAAGTTCCTGGCGGTCGGCTCGGCCGTGCCCGCCGCTGTCGCGGGGGTCGGCGCCGTCGCGACCCAGGCCGACGCCAATGTCGCCTACAAGGGCCTCGCGCTCTCCCACCTCGACGAGGGCGCCACCGCGCCGGTCGCGCTGCAGCGGCTGATCGAGGAGGACGGCGGCCGGGCGCACCGTCAGGTCGGCATCGTCGACCTCGACGGCACGGCCGCCACCCACACCGGCGCCGAGTGCATCCCGTGGGCCGGCGGGCTGACCGGCGACGGCTACGCGATCCAGGGCAACTGCCTGGCGGGCTCCGAGGTGGTCGAGGCGATGGAGGCGGCCTGGCTCGCCGGCGATCCCGAGGCCGCGCTGCAGGACCGCCTCCTGGCCGCGCTGGCCGCCGGCGACGCCGCGGGGGGCGATCGTCGGGGCCGCCAGTCCGCGGCGATGCTCGTGGTCCGCGACGGCGCGGGGTACGGCGGCCTCGACGACGTCGCCGTCGACCTGCGCGTCGACGACCACCCGGCGCCCATCGACGAGCTCGCCCGGCTCCTCGACCTCCACGACCTCTACCTCACCGCCTCCACCGAGGAGGAGCGGGTCGCGGTCGACGACGCGCTGCGCACCGAGTTGGAGTCCTTCGCGGTCTCGGCCGGCCACCGCGACTTCCACACCTGGGCCGGCACCGAGAACTACGAGATGCGGGTCGCGCCCGACCTGGCCTGGATCGATCGGCGGGTCCTCGCGATCGTGCGCGGCGACGACTGAGGCGGGCGCTGCAGGAATCCCCGGTCGACCGGGGATTCCTGCGCTTGTCGGCCGTTGCAACGCCCCACAAGTGCAGGAACTGCCCTCCCAGTGGTGCGCCTGAGGCTCCTGGGACTCAGTCCAGCCTGTCCCGCGCCGCCTGCGCGGCGTCCCGCTCGGCGGCGGCGGTGCGCAGCTCGGCGGCGGTGCCGTCACGGACCTCCTCCGCCTCCGCCAGCTCCTCCTCCAGTGCCTCCGCCTGCTCCTCGAGGTCGGCGAGGCGGCGGCGCAGCTCATCGGTCTCCGCCTCCAGCTGCAGGGACCGGGCGGACAGGCGCTCCACCTCGCCGGAGCTGTCGTCGTGGGTGGCCCGCGCGGCGTCGTACTCCTCCTGGGCGGCGGCGAGGCGCTCATCGGCGGCGGCGATCGCCTTGGCCGCCCGGTCGGGGTCCGGCACCAGATGCAGGTCAGGCGGACCGGGACGCGGGGCCGCGCGCGGGGTGGCGCTGAAGCCGAGGGCCGCAGGTACGGCGACGGCGCTCGCCAGGTCGTCGGCGTCCATCGGCTCGATGCCGGTCGTCCGCAGGGCGCTCACGAGCAGGCCGCTGCGCACCGCGCGCCCGCATTCGGCGTCGACCATCGCCGCCGTGAGGGTGGCCTCGACCTGCTCCGCGACGGCCTCGGTGACGCGCAGGCCCTCGTCCGCGGCGATCCGGCGAGCCTGGGTGGTGACGGCGGCGGTGACCTGCCGGCGTTGCCTGGTCAGGGCCCGCAGCTCGCCGGCGGACATCGCCTCCTGGGCCTCGCGCAGCGCGACGCCGACGCTGAGGACCTGGTCGACCTGCGCCGCCTCGCGGCGGACGAGCAGGTCGACGACCCAGGCCGCGGTGCTGGGCTTGCGCAGCGCCTTCACCTGCGCGGCCAGCGGGGTGCCCTTGAGCTCCTTGGCCCGCGCGTCGCGGGCCGGGGTGAACTCCGCGAGCGGCAGCGCGTACAGCTCGTCGGCGATCTCCAGCAGGTCAGCCACGCTCGGAGTCTTCCAGATCCGTCATTCGTCGAGACCCTGCTCCAAGACGTAGCGGGTCAGCTCGACCCGGTTGTGCATCTGCAGCTTGCGCAGCGTGTTCTGCACGTGGTTCTGCACCGTGCGGTGGGAGAGCACCAGCCGCTCGGCGATCTGCTTGTAGGACATCCCCTTGGCGACCATCTTGAGGATCTCGGTCTCGCGCTCGGTGAGCCGCTCCCCCGGCGGCGTCGCCGGCTCGCTCATCCGCCGGAACTCCCCGAGCACCAGCGCGGCGAGCCCCGGCGTGAAGACGCTGTCCCCCGCCGCCACCCGGCGTACGGCGGCCAGGAGCTCGTCGCGCGACGCCGACTTGAGGAGATAGCCGGTCGCGCCGGCCTTCACCGCCGCCAGCACGTCGTCCTGCTCTCCCGACGCCGACAGGATGAGCACCCGCGACGACGGCGCGCTGGCGAGCACCTGCGCGGTGACCTCGACGCCGGTGGGCGCCGGGATCTGCAGATCGAGGACGACGACCTGGGGCCGGGTCGCCTGGAACCGGGCGATGGCCTCGGCGCCGGTCGCCGCGACCGCGACCACGTCGAAGCCCGCGGCCTGGAGGTCGCGCTCCACCGCGTCGCGCCACATGGGGTGGTCGTCGACGACCATGACCCGGATCCGGTCCGTCATGGGAGGGACCCTAGGCCATGGTCGCCGACGAGAGCCGACGTCAGGTCAGGCGCGAGGTCAGGCGCGAGGTCAGGCGCGAGGTCAGGCGCGAGGTCAGGCGCGAGGTCAGGCGCGAGGTCAGGCGCGAGGTCAGGCGGGGGGCACCTGTTCCTGCAGCCAGGTGGTGAGGTAGCCGAGCACGCCGGGATCGATCGTCGTGGTGATCTGGGCGTACTCGTCGGGGGTGCCGGTGCCCGCGGGCTGCATGAGGTGGTTGGCACCGTCCACGACGTGCACGGTGGCGTCACCGTTGCCCTGCAGGAAGCGCCGCATCGGCGCGGCGTTGAGGGCGGGCGGGACCTGGATGTCCTTGCTCCCGAACAGCGCCAGCGTGGGCACCCGCAGCGCCCGGAGGGCGGGCTCGGGGTCGTAGTTGGTCTGCGCGGCCATCGTCGGCGTGAGCGTCGCGGCACCGTCGTCGCCCAGGAGCGCGCGGGCGCCGTCGAGGTCGCCCGCCTTGAGCAGGTCGCAGAGCCGCTGGGTCGACGCGTCGCTGGCACTCAGCTGCTCCGGCGTGCCCTGCTGGAGCTCGAGCTGGGCCCGGCCCTGGTACTTCAGCACCTCGCAACCGGTCTGCGCGGGCCCGGCCACCAGGATCACGAAGGCGACCTTCTCGGGTGCCCGGGCCGCCGCGAGCGGAGCCAGGTAGCCGCCCTGGCTGTGGCCGAGCAGGCCGATCCGCTCGGCGTCGACCTCGGGCCGTGCGCGCAGGAAGTCGGTCATCGCGAGGGCGTCCGCGGTGAGGTCCTCGTAGGTGGCGTCGTCGTCGCTGCCGGTGGTGCCACCGACCCCGCGGTCGTCGGTGCGCAGCACGGCGTACCCGGCCCGGGTCAGCGCGTCCGACAGCACCAGGAAGGGCTTGTGCCCGAAGCCCGCCTCGTCGCGGTCCTGCGCGCCGGCGCCGGTCAGCAGCACGACGGCCGGGAACGGGCCGGCTCCCTCGGGGGTGGTCAGGGTGCCGGCGATCGTGACGTCACCGGCGTCGAAGGTGACGCCCTCCACCCGGTACGGGAGCGGCGTCGCCGGCTCCTGCGGCCGCTCCGGCGCGGCGACCTTTCCCCGCTCGAGGCTCACCGCGAGGGACTGTCCGCCGGCGGTGAGGGTGCCGGTGAGCCGTCCGGTCGAGGCGCGGTAGCTGCCGGCGAAGGCCGCGTCCGCGGAGACCTGCGGCGCCCGGAACTCGACCTCCGTGCTCGTGGTGCGCACCTCGGTGAGCTCGGCGTCGCTCAGGCCCTGCGCGGGGATGGTGATCGTGGCACCGCCGTCGGCGAACGTGAGGCCGAGGTCGATCGGCGCGCCGGGCACCTCGATGACGCCGACCCAGTCCCCGTCCAGGCCGCGGGGCTTGCCGGGTCTGCGCTCCTCCTTCGAGCAGGCGGCCAGCACGAGGACGACGACGAGGGCGAGGGTGAGGGCGAGGGTGCGGGGGGCTTGTCGTGGCATGCCGCGACGCTAGGTCCGGCGCCTGCCGCCGCACATCGGGAAAGCCCCCGGGCCATACCCCTAGGGGGTGCCGTCCGCCTCAGGACCGGTGGAAGCGACCGCGCCGGTGCAGCAGCGGGTCGTCGCCGCCCTCGTCGTCGCCGATCTCGATCTGCTCGAGGACCGCGGTGACCTCGACCGACCAGCCGACCACACGCTCGTCGGTGAGCCGGACACCGGCCCAGGTGCCCGCCGTCGCCAGCCGCGGGCCGTACGGCGTGGCGATGAACTCGGCCTGGCGGAACGGTCCGCCGGGCGCGGGCGCCGTCCCGGCGAAGGCCTCGGCGAGCTGGCGGTCGGCCCAGGACAGCAGCTGGACCACGGCGCTGCCCGTGTCGCGGAGCGCCTCGATCAGGTCGGAGTCGGGATCCAGCAGCGCCAGCACGGCGGGCTCGGGGCCGAGGGCGACCATCTGCGAGGTGACCGTCAGGCCGGCGCGGTCCTGCTCGTCGCCCGCGGTCCACAGCACGACCGCACCGCCGACCCGGCCCCGGAACCGGCGGGCCGGGTCCGGGTCCGGGTCGGCGAACGGGTGGGTGCTGTGGATGGTCATCGCCCGTCCTCCGACACACGGCCCTCCCGGGGTACGGCGAAGGTCCACTCGGTGCCGTAGGAGCCGGTGTCGAGCGTGGCGGTCCCGCCGAGGTCGCGCACCCGGCCCCGGATCGACTCGACGACCCCGAGCCGGCCCTCCTGCTCGGCGGCCGCCAGCCGGCCGTCGGCGATCCCGGGTCCGTCGTCGCGGACACTCACCTCGACCCGGTCGCCCAAGTCCTCGACGAGCACCCAGGCCGGCGCGTCGACGCCGACATGGCGCTCGACGTTGTCGAGGCAGGCCCGGACCACCGCCACCAACTCGGTCACGGCGTGGGCCGGCAGCTCGATCGGCCCCGCCGGCACGCCCACCTCCGTGCGCGGGCGCGAGCCCAGCGCGGTGAGCGCCGCGGCGAGGTCGGCCCGGCCCGCCGCCGCGTCCGGCGAGGTCGTCGTGACCGCGTCCTGGGAGCGGATCAGCGTGCGCAGCGCCTGCTCCTGGACGCCGGCGGCCCGGCCGAGCTCGCCGCCCTGCCGCTGGACCAGCGCGAGGACCTGCAGCACCCCGTCGTGGACGGCACGGGCCAGCCGGGTCCGCTCGGCCGCCGCCGCCGCCTCCCGCTGCGCCCGGTCCCGCTCCGCGGCCATCTCCTTCAGCGACTCGCAGACGAAGCCGACCATCGAGCCGCCGAGGAGGATGAGGAACACGTTGCCCCAGTCCTTCTGGGCGATCTGGGAGCGGCTGAGCAGATCGACGGCGCCGAGCAGGACGGCCGCGGCCGTGCCGCCGCGCCAGCCGTAGCGGATCGCCCAGGCGAGCAGGGCGCCGACGATCCAGTAGCCGGGGATGGTCGCCTGGAACCAGACGCCCTTGACCACCGGCGTCGCGAGCAGCAGGGCCACTGCCAGCGCGAGATCGGCCAGGAGGACGGCCGGCACCCGGCGCTCCGGGGCGGCGTACACGACGATCGACGCCACCGTCGCGAGGACCATCACCCCGACGCAGGTCCAGCCGAGCACGGGGTGGTCGAAGTTGGCGCGGTAGGCGTTGAGCGCCACCGCGTAGCCGAGGACCACGACCCGCAGCACCGCCAGCGCGCGGAACATGCGGTCCTCGACCGCGATCGCGGCCCGCGTGGTGGTTCCCCCGTCGGTCACCGTTCGGTCGGTCAGGAGGCCAGCCTGCCGGGCTCACCGTCGCCGCGGTCGCTGCGCCGCGACTCGGCCTTGGCCCGGGTGGCGTACATGTCGACGTACTCCTGCTGGGAGAGCCGCATGATCTCGTACATGATCTCGTCGGTGATCGAGCGCAGGATGAAGCGGTCGTTCTCCATGCCGGCGTAGCGCGAGAAGTCGAGCGGCTTGCCGAAGCGGACGGTCGGGCGGGTGATCCGGCCGAACTTCTTGCCCGGCGGCGCCACCACGTCGGTGCCGACGACGGCGACCGGGATCACCGGGACGCCGGTCTCCAGGGTCAGCCGGGCGATCCCGGTCTTGCCGCGGTAGAGACGGCCGTCGTGGGACCGGGTGCCCTCGGGGTAGATCCCGAACAGCTCGCCCTCGGCGAGGACCCGCTTGGCCGACACCAGCGCACCGGACGCCGCGTCGCCGCTGGCCCGGTCGATCGGGATGTTGCCGGTCCCGCTGAAGAAGTTCTTCTGCAGCCAGCCCTTGACGCCGGGCGAGGTGAAGTACTCGGCCTTGGCGACGAAGCGCACCATCCGCGGGATCACCAGCGGCATGAACAGCCAGTCGGCGTACGACAGGTGGTTGCTGGCGAGGATCGCCGGGCCCTCCGCGGGCACGTTCTCCACGCCCTCGGCCCGGGGGCGGAAGACGACCTTCAGCAGCGGCCCGAGGGCGACGAACTTCAGGAACCAGTAGAACAAGCGACCGAACCTCCCAGAATCAAGCACCGTCCATCGACCCGCGCCCGCCCGCAAGGGCGCCACTGAGGCAGCCTAGCGGTGGTGCGGCACAATCTCGCCATGCCGCCGAGCACCCCTGACCGTGAGACCGACCTGACCGCGCCGCTCACGATCGCGGCCCGCCCCGAGCTGACGGGCGGCCGCCGCGTCGGCGTCCTGCTCAGCCACGGGTTCACCGGCTCGCCGGCGTCGATGCGACCGTGGGGCGAGCACCTCGGCGCGCTCGGGTACGGCGTCGCCGTTCCACTGCTGCCCGGGCACAGCACCACCTGGCAGGACCTCAACACCCGACGCTGGGCGGACTGGTACGCCGAGCTCACCCGCGCCTTCGACGCGCTGCGGGCCGCACACGACGCTGTCGTCGTCGGCGGGCTGTCGATGGGCGGGGCGCTGGTGCTGCGGCTGGCCGCCGACCGCCCTGACGAGGTCGCGGGGGTCATGGTCGTCAACCCGGCCGTCGCGACTCGGCGGCTGGACGTCAAGCTGCTCCCGGTGCTCAAGCACGTGGTGCCCTCCTTCCCGGCGATCGCCGGGGACATCAAGAAGCCCGGCGTGCTGGAACGCGGCTACGACCGGACTCCGCTGAAGGCCATCCACTCGCTGATGCAGGCCTGGCCGGCACTGCGCGCCGACCTGCCGCGGATCACCGCTCCCCTGCTCTACTTCCGCTCGGCCGACGACCATGTCGTCGACGACTCCTCCGAGCCGATCGTGCTCGACGGCATCTCCTCGGCCGACGTCACCCGGGTCCCGCTGCCCGACAGCTACCACGTGGCGACGCTCGACAACGACGCACCGACGATCTTCGAGGAGTCGGCAGCGTTCGTCGCGCGGGTGACGTCCGCGTAGGGATGGGCGTGGGGCGTAACCTGAGAGCGTGCAACGGGACGACCCGGACTACGACGACGCGGCCTGGCAGGCGATCATCGACAACTACGGCGAGCGTGTCGAGTTGGAGACCGCCGGCGAGGGTGACGATGCCGATCCCGGCCCCGCACCCGAGGCTGCGGACGACCCCGACGAGGACCGCTACGACGAGACGTACGACGACCTCAACCAGTTCGACGAGGACCGCTTCGTCCCCGCCCAGGCGCCTCCGGTGCCGGTGCCACCCCCCGATCGGATGCTCGCCTGGCTGGGGGTGTTCGGCGCGCCGGCCGTGCTGCTCGTCTTCCTCGTCCTCGGCCTGGACATGCCGTCGTGGCTGGGGTGGTTGCTCGTGGCCTGGTTCGTGGGCGGCTTCTGCTATCTCGTGATCCGCTCGCCCGGCCCGCCCCGCGATCCATGGGACGACGGGGCACGGGTCTGACCCCGACGACGCCGACCGCTCAGGACCGGCCGTCGCGCGCCAGCAGGGCGGCGCCGACGGCTCCGGCCTCCGGCCCCATCCGGGCCGGGACGAGCTCGGGCACCGCCCGGTAGGCGGTGCCCTGCAGGGCGCCGGCAAGGGCTCGCCGGGCCGGGCCCAGCAGCAGGTCGCCCACCGCCGAGACGCCGCCACCCACCACGACCACCTCGGGGTCGAACGCCGAGACCAGGGCGGCCGAGCCGACACCGAGCCAGGTGCCGATCGAGGCGAACGAGTGCAGCGCGACCTGGTCGCCGGCCAGTGCCAGCGCCGTCACCTCAGGGCCGTCGAGGTGACGGCCGAGCGCGACCCGGGTCACCCGCTCGAGCGCGCGGCCGCTGCAGTACTGCTCCCAGCAGCCGCGCAGGCCGCACTCGCAGGCGAGGCCGTCGGGCACGGCCTGCATGTGACCGAACTCGCCGGCCAGGCCGTGCGCGCCGCGGATGACGCGGCCGTCGATGACGACGGCGCCGCCGATGCCCGTGCCGATCGTGATGAGCAGGGCGGACCGCACCCCTCGGACGGCGCCGGCGACGAGCTCGGCGTACGCGGCGCAGTTGGCATCGTTGTCGAGGACCACCGGGAGCCCGGTGCGGTCCGCGATCGCCTGCCGGACGGGGGCATCGCGCCACGGCAGATGCGCGCCGAACAGGAAGCGCTCCCCGGTGGCGTCCACCAGCCCCGCCGCCGAGACGCCCAGGCCCGCCGGCGCGAGGTCGCCGTACACGTCGCGGGCGGCGAGGACGACCGCGTCCTCCACCGCCGCGGGCCCCGCCGCGACGCCGGGCATCGGCCGGGTGGCGGTCGCCTCCACCGCACCCGTCGCGGACACGCGCACCGCCAGCACCTTGGTGCCGCCGACGTCGACGCCGACGTAGCTCACGCCCATGCTCACCCCCGGGCGAGGTCCGCGGCACCGATCATGCCGGCGCGGTTGCCGAGGACGGCGGGCACGATCGCGGCCCGGGGACGGAAGCCCCGGCCGGTCAGCTCGCGGTCGAACGCCGCCCGCACCGGGGCGAGCAGCAGGTCCCCTGCCGCGGCGACCCCACCGCCGACCACCACGACCTCGGGGTCGAGGACGGCGACGAGCGAGGCGATGCCGTGCCCGAGCCAGCCGCCGACCTCGGCGAGCAGGCCGAGGGCACCCGCATCGCCGGCCACGGCCGCGGCGGTGACCATCGGCCCGGTGATCGCGGCCGGATCGCCCCCGGCGGCCTCGAGGACCGCGGCGCTGGGCGCCGCCTGCGCGGCACGGACCAGGGCGGTGCCGCTGGCGTAGGACTCGAGGCAGCCACGGTTGCCGCAGCCGCATGGCAGGCCGTCGGGGACGACGCACAGGTGGCCGATCTCGGCGGCGACGCCGTGGGCGCCCCGCAGCAGCAGGCCCCCGGTGACCACGCCGCCACCCACGCCGGTGCCGACCGTCACCATCAGCTGGTGCTCGGCGTCGCGGCCCGCACCGTGCCGGAACTCCCCCCAGGCGGCCACGTTGGCGTCGTTCTCGACGATCACCGGCAGCCCCGTCCGACGGGCCAGGTCTGCCCCGAGCGGCTCGTTGCGCCACGCGATATTGGGGGCGAAGAGCACGGTCGAGCGGTCCGCGGCGACGTAGCCGGCCGCACCCACGCCGACCGCGCGCACCGGGTGTCCCGCGGCCAGCTCGGAGACGAGCCCCGCGACGGCCGTCGCGATCGCGGTGGCGTCGGTCGCCGGCGACTCGACCCGGGCCTCCCCGACGATCCGGCCGCCGGCGTCGACGACGGCACCGGCGATCTTGGTGCCGCCGATGTCGATCCCGCAGGTGAGGTCGCGGGTCACGGCCCCGGGTCCGGCCCGTCGTCGTCGAGGTCGATGTGCTGCACCTCGGGGCCGCGCGGGGCACCGGAGCCGCCGGCGGGTGACTGGGGCAGGGTCTCGAGCAGACCCGCGGCGGCCTGGAGCAGCGAGGAAGCCGCCACCGCGAGATGCGCCTTGACCTCGGGCGAGGTCTGCCGCACCGCGTGGACCACCCGGCAGACCGGGCAGTAGCGGCACTCGGCCGCGCCCGTGGCGAGGTGCTCGTCGACGTCGTGCGCCATCGCGGCGGCCTGGCCGGCCAGCCCGGCCAGATTGCCCAATCCACCGGCGGCGTCGCCGGAGTGCTGCCTGGCCAGGTCGGCGAACGCGCCGAAGAGCTTCATCGCCTCCTCGCCCACGCTGCCGACGTCGTGCTTCGGCTGGTCCTTCGACCGGTCGTCGCTCACCTGGACTCCTTCCCCGTCGCCACGGGATCGGGCTCCGCGAACCGTACCCGCAGCTCGCCCTCGACCACGCCGGCGCCCGCCACCCGCAGTCGCGCCAGACCCGGCGGGAGCGTCATCAGCCGCCGGTAGGAGCCGACGGTCATCACCAGCTCGTCGCCGTTGCGCGCGAGGTCGACCTCGGCCCGGGTCACGAACGGCAGCGCGAGGTGCACGACCGCGCCGGACTCACCGCGGGTGACCCGGAACGGCCCGTCCCCGGTCGGTACGGCGAGCGGGTCGGCGCCGTCGTAGAGGTCGGTGGCGAGCGCGGTCAGCGCGGCGACCCCCACCGGCTCGGCGGGCTGGTACTCCGAGGTCCACACCGGCAGCCCGCCGAACGACTGCGCGACCTCACGCAGCACGTCCGCCTGCGCGGCCACCCAGCCGGCCCGCCACGGGTCGCTGTCCCCGTCGGGGAAGACCCGGTTGGCGACCACGCCGTCGACGCGGTAGCCGAACAGGCACAGGCTCGTGTAGGCCCGACGCGCCTCGGCGAGCACCACCTGCTCGGGGGTGAGCACCAGCCGGACGCTCGCGTCGGCGCCGGACAGCAGCGCGTGGACGTCGTCCAGCTCGCCGTGCAGGCGGGTGATCGCGTCGAAGACCGCGTCCCCCGGCATCGGCACGCCGGCCGCCCGGTTGAGCACCGGGCGCAGCGCCTTGACCAGGCGGCGCTGGATCGGCAGCAGCCGCTCGAGGTACCAGCCGAGCGCCTCGGGCAACGCCAGCAGGCGCAGCGTCTCGGCGGTCGGCGCGCAGTCGACGACGATGACGTCCCAGCGCCCGGAGCGGGCGTGCTGGCGCAGCTCCAGCAGGGCCAGCACCTCCTCGGCACCGGGGATGACGGTCATCTCCTCCGCGGCGACCGGGTCCATGCCGACCGCGTCGAGCACGGAGAGGAGATAGCGCTGGATGTCGGCCCAGGACTGCTCGAAGCGCAGCTGGGCGTCGACCTGCTGGAGGAAGAGGCCGGGTGCCACCTCGGTGGGCTCGGCGCCGCGCCCGGTGGCGGCCGCACCATAGGCGTCGGCGAGCGAGTGCGCGGCGTCGGTCGAGATCACCAGCGTGCGCAGGCCACCGGCCGCGGCGAGGGCCGCCGTACCGGCCGCGACGGTGGACTTGCCGACGCCACCCTTGCCGGTGAAGAGAACGATCCGCACGCCGGCAGACTCAGTCGCCGGACTCGACGCGCTTCTTCAGGCCCTTGAGCGCGGTGTCGATGAGGATCTTCTCGCCCTTGCGCTTGAGCATGCCGATGAGCGGGATCGAGACGTCGAGGGCGAGACGGTAGGTGACCTCGGTCGCGCCGCCGGTCTCCCGCAGCACATAGGCGCCTTCGAGCGCCTTGAGCATCTTGCCCTCGACGAGGGTCCAGGTGACCTGACGGTCGCCGTCCCAGACGTAGGCGAGGGTGTACTCGTCCTTGATCGGCGAGACGTCGAGGGCGAAGAACACCTCACGCGCCCGACCCGCCTGGGTGGCGTCGCCGTCGTCGTAGGACGAGCGGACGTCGGCGACGGTGACGCCCTTGGCCCACTGCGGGTACGCCGCGAAGTCGGCGATGACGGCCATCACCTCCGCGGCGGGTGCGTCGACGACGATCGACGAGGACGTCTGTTCGGCCATGCCGGAAGGCTACCGGACCCCCGGCTCGCCGAGGCCCGGGTCCTCGGCGTGCCGCAGGTCACGGCGGATGCGGGAGTAGGCTGCTGGCGCTTGTTGCCGGCGCGTCAGACCAGGAGAAACGGTGCGCGAGTACTCCACCCCGCAGACCATCGAGATCCCGACTACCGGCAATCTCACCGACGACGTGGTGCGCAACGCGGCCGAGGCGCCGCGGGCCGTGCAGTTCAGCCGTGCCACCGCCGACGGCGGCTGGGACGACGTCACCTGCGCCGACTTCCTCGACGAGGTCACCGCGGTCGCCAAGGGCCTGCTCGCGGCCGGGCTGCAGGCGGGCGACCGGGTCGCGATCGTCTCCCGCACCCGCTACGAGTGGACGCTGCTCGACTACGCGATCTGGTTCGCCGGCGCGGCGACGGTGCCGATCTACGAGTCCTCCTCGGAGGAGCAGATCCACTGGATCCTCTCCGACTCGGGCGCCCGGGCGGTCGTCTGCGAGGACGCCGGACACCGCGGCCGGGTCGAGGCCAGCCGCGACCGGCTGCCCGCGCTCGAGCATCTCTGGGCCCTCGACGACGGCGCGATCGCGACACTGACCGCGCTCGGCACCGGCGTGAGCGACGACGACCTGGAGGCGCGGCGGCAGGTCGCCGGTCCCGCCGATCTCGCGACCCTGATCTACACCTCCGGCACGACCGGCCGCCCCAAGGGCTGCATGCTCACCCACGACAACTTCCAGACCGAGCTCTGTGTCGCGGTGGCCGAGCTGGAGCGGCTGTTCGTCACCGAGGGCGCCTCGACGCTGCTCTTCCTGCCCCTGGCCCACGTCTTCGCGCGGATCATCCAGGTCGGCTGCGTGAAGTCCCGCACCCGCCTGGGGCACAGCGCCGACATCAAGAACCTGCTCCCCCAGCTGGCGACCTTCCGGCCGACCTTCATCCTCGCGGTCCCGCGGGTGTTCGAGAAGGTCTTCAACACCGCGTCGCAGAAGGCCACCGCCGACGGCAGGGGCAAGATCTTCGACCGTGCCGCGGAGACCGCCATCGCCTACTCCCGAGCGCTGGACGGCGGCCGCGTCCCGGTCCGGGTCCGGGCGCAGCATGCCCTCTTCTCGCGCCTGGTCTACGCCAAGCTCCGGGCGGCCCTCGGCGGCAACTGCGAGTTCGCCGTGTCCGGGGGCGCCCCGCTCGGCGACCGCCTCGGCCACTTCTACCGCGGGATCGGCGTGACCGTTCTCGAGGGCTACGGCCTGACCGAGACCACGGCGGCGCTCACCGTCAACCTCCCGGACGCCCAGAAGGTCGGCACCGTCGGGCGCCCCATCCCCGGCACCGCCGTACGGATCGCGGACGACGGCGAGCTGTTGTTCCGCGGCGGCCAGGTCTTCAGCGGCTACTGGAACAACCCGGAGGCCACGGCCGAGGCGATCGACGGCGAGGGCTGGTTCCACACCGGCGACGTCGGCGAGGTCGACGACGAGGGCTTCGTGCGGATCACCGGGCGCAAGAAGGAGATCCTGGTGACCGCCGGCGGCAAGAACGTCGCCCCGGCGGTGCTCGAGGATCGCGTGCGCGCCTCGGCGCTGGTCAGTCAGTGCCTGGTCGTGGGCGACGGCCAGCCGTTCATCGCGGCGCTCGTCACCATCGACGAGGAGGCCTTCCCGGCCTGGGCCGAGCAGCACGGCAAGTCGGGCAAGGTCGCCGACCTCGTCGACGACGCGGACCTGCGCGCGGAGGTGCAGGCCGCGGTCGACGAGGCCAACAAGGCCGTGTCCAAGGCCGAGTCGGTCAGGAAGTTCGCGATCCTGCCGTCCGACTGGACCGAGGAGGCCGGCCAGGTGACGCCGAGCCTGAAGCTGAAGCGGAACGTCGTGATGCGGGAGTGCCGCGACGAGATCGCCGCGCTCTACGCCTGAGCGCGGATCCAGGCCGAAGGACCCCTATCGCACGGGACCGGCGAGGGACCATAGTCCCGACGGGCCATCCCGCAGGTTGCGATCGGACATCATTCGGCGGCATTTGCCCATTTCGCTCACGCCACCGGCGCGGACTTCGCTAGCCTCGCGGTGCGCTGCAGCCGGGAGCTGCGGACTCACACATGGGGAGCGGGAGGGCTCTGAAAGTGGACCGTCGCAGATTGTTGCTCGTCGTAGCAGCGGTGATCGCCGCGCTCGGCGTCGGGCTCGTCTTCGTGTTCGCCCGTGGCGCCGAGTCCCGTGCCGCGGAGAAGTACCAGACCACCCTGGTCGTCACGGTCGCCGCGGGGAAGACCGTCCTCCCCGGCGAGAGCGTCAAGTCCGCCCTCGACACCGGCAAGCTCGCCGAGACCGAGGTCCCGCAGGGCCAGGTCCTCGACAACGCCCTGCGCCAGAGCGACCTGGGCAACCTCGACGGCAAGGTCGCGCTGACCACGCTGTACGCCGGCGAGCAGCTGCTCTCGACCAAGTTCGGCGGGGTCGGCGACACCATCGACGTCGCATCGCTGCCGCTGCCGCAGGGCATGATCGCCAAACCGGAGTCCTTCGACCTGCCGGTGGGCTCCTTCATCGAGCCCGGGTCGCAGCTCGCCGTCTTCCTGACGGTGAACCCGGCCACGCCGACCTGTCTCCTCATCGACCGCGTGACCGTCCTCTCCAAGGGCGCGCAGACCACGACCACGGCCGAGGGCGGCGCTACCGAGGGCAGTGCCCCGGCCCTGCACCTGGCCGTGACCCAGCAGCAGTTCGAGTGGCTTCAGGACGGTCGGGAGCGCGGCAAGCTCTCCGTGGCCCTGCTGAACTCGGAGAGCGAGGTCCAGCTCGACAAGACCGGACCCTGTGCCACCATCCGCGACAGCGAGTGAGGTCTTCTCATGCCGGTTCTCGTCGAACAGGACCCCACCCTCGTCGACAGCCTGGTCCGGGCGATGCCCGCCGGCTCCCAGGCGGTCGCCACCACCGAGCGGGCGCTGGCCTGGCTCGACCAGCACCCTGACGAGTACGTCGTGGCTCTCGGGCCGTCGGTCGAGCTGCTCGTGGCGCTCGCGACCGCGGAGGAGCTGCGCATCAGGCGGCCGACCGCCAGCGTCGTGCTGGTGCGCGACCACTTCGACACCGACGTCCTCACCCGGGCGATGCACGCCGGCGTCCGCGACGTCGTGGTCGCGGGTGGCGACGAGAAGGCGCTGACCAGCGCGGTCGAGCGCGCTCACCAGCTCTACCAGGCGCTCCGCGGCCCGGGCGGGGCCCGGCAGCTCGGCCGGGTCGTGACCGTCTTCTCCCCCAAGGGCGGCGTCGGGAAGACGACCTCCGCGGTCAACCTGGCGCTCGCCCTCACCGACCGAGGTGCCCGCAAGGTGTGCCTGGTCGACCTCGACCTCGCCTTCGGCGACGTCGCCATCACGATGCAGCTCTTCCCGACCCACTCGATCGAGCAGGCCGTCGGCTCCGAGGACTCCATCGACCTCGCGATGCTCGAGGGCCTGCTGACCCGGCACCAGGACACACTGACCGTGCTCGCCGCACCTGCCCACCCCGACGTACGCGAACGGGTGACCCCGCTGCTGATCTCCCGGATCCTGCGCGCGCTGCGCGACGGCTTCGACTACATCGTCGTCGACACCTCGCCGTCGTTCGACGACGCCACCCTGACGGCGCTGGACGAGACCGACGAGTGCGTGATCGTCGCGACGCTCGACGTACCCACGCTGAAGAACGTCAAGGTCGCCCTCGAGACGATGGACATGCTCAGCATCGCCCGCGGGCACCGGCACCTCCTGCTCAACCGGGCCGACGACCAGGTCGGCATCAGTGTCGAGAAGGTCGAGAGCATCCTCGGCATGCCGGTCAGCGCCCAGGTCGCCACGGCGGTCGACATCGCCGCCGCCACCAACGCCGGCACGCCGATCGTCTCGCACAAGCCGGGGCACCCGGCGAGCCTCGCGTACGCGCACCTCGCCGGGTCGGTGACCGGACAGCCGATCCCCGCCCCGACGGCGGCGGCCCCCGCGTCCGTCGAGGCACCCCGCTCGCGCGGACTGTTCCGTCGCGGGAGGAGCTGAGCCATGTCCAGCCTCTCCGAGCGTCTCGCCGCCGCCCGTCGTGAGGCTGCGGCCCAGGGCCGGCACGCCGCGACGCCGACCGCCGACGCCGCGCTCCTCGCCGACGTCGTCGGCGCGACCGAGCCGGCCGCCGACGTTCCGGTCCCGGCGCGGACCGAGCCGGCGGCCACCGAGCGCCGGGCCCCCGGCCCGCTGTCCTCCCGGGCCGCGGCCGCGGCCGGCGAGAGCCGGGGCGGACGCCGGATCGCCGGCACCGAGTCCGACCGGCTCGAGGACCTCAAGTCCAGCGTGCACGCGGAGCTGATCAAGCAGCTCGGCCCGCATCTGTACGACGCCGAGATGGACCAGGACGAGCTGGACCGGACCGTACGCACCGTCCTCTCCGACGTCCTGGGCTCCCAGGACCGGCCGCTCAGCGCCGCGGACCGGGCGCGGGTGACCCAGGAGATCACCGACGACATCCTCGGCTACGGCCCGATCGACCCCTACCTGCGCGATCCCGAGGTCTCCGAGGTCATGGTCAACGGCCACGACGACGTCTGGCTGGAGAAGGACGGCCGGCTGGTCAAGGCCGAGGCGCACTTCGCCGACGAGGCGCACCTGCGCCGCACGATCGACAAGATCGTGTCCCGCATCGGCCGCCGGGTCGACGAGTCCTCCCCCATGGTCGACGCGCGGCTGCCCGACGGCAGCCGCGTCAACGCCATCGTCCCGCCGCTGGCGATCGACGGCTCGGCCCTGACCATCAGGAAGTTCTCGACCGACCCGCTGACCGTGCAGGACCTGATCAACTTCGGTTCGCTGACGCCGCAGACCGCGGACTTCCTCGACGCCTGTGTGCGGGGACGGCTCAACGTCATCGTCTCGGGCGGCACCGGCGCCGGGAAGACGACCACGCTCAACGTGCTGTCGTCCTTCATCCCCACCGACGAGCGGATCGTGACGATCGAGGACGCCGCCGAGCTGCAGCTCAAACAGGACCACGTCGTCCGGCTGGAGTCGCGTCCGGCCAATATCGAGGGCAAGGGCGCGGTGACGATCCGCGACCTGGTCCGCAACAGCCTGCGCATGCGGCCCGACCGCATCGTCGTCGGCGAGGTCCGCGACGCCTCCGCGCTCGACATGCTGCAGGCGATGAACACCGGCCACGACGGCTCCATCTGCACGCTGCACTCCAACGGCCCGCGCGACACGCTCTCGCGCATGGAGACGATGGTCCTGATGGCCGGCATGGAGCTGCCGATCCGGGCGATCCGGGAGCAGGTCGCGTCCGCCGTCGACCTGATCGTGCACCAGACCCGCTTCAAGGACGGATCGCGCCGGATCACCCACATCACCGAGGTGGAGCGGATGGAGGGCGACATCATCACGCTCCAGGACGTCTTCATCTTCGACAACTCGGCCGGGTTCGACGAGAACGGCCGGGTTCTCGGCCGGCTCCGCTCGACCGGACTGCGCCCGAAGTTCCTGGAGAAGCTGGCCTACGCCAACGTCGCGGTGGACCCGACGATCTTCCGGACGGAACGCATCTGATGCGCGGGCAGCGCACTGTCCGCAGGGTAGCGTCGCTGCCGGCCGCCCTCCTCGCCCTCCTCGCCCTGCTGCTCGCCGGGCCGGCGCACGCGGAGGACGGGGGCATCGCGCATGTCGAGTCGACCGGTGACGGCATCCGGATCCTGGTCGACGTCCCCGCCGGCGTACGGGTCGACCTGTCCGGCGCGAGCGCGACCCTGGACGGCGAGGAGCTGGACGCCACCGCGACCAGCACCAGCTCCGGGTCGGCGGTCAGGCGCACCACCGTGCTGGTCATCGACACCAGCAGGTCGATGCGCAGACAGGGCCGGTTCGAGGCCGCCCAGCGCGCCGCCACGACGTACCTCGCCACCGTCCCCGACGACGTCGAGGTCGGCATCGTCAACTTCGACAGCACCGTGGAGGTCGCCCTCGCGCCGACGACCGACCGCGCCGCTGCCCGCACGGTGATCGGTGGCCTGTCCCTGCAGCGCAACACCCTGCTCTACGACGGTGTCATCGCCGCCAACGACGTGGCCGGTGACAGCGGACAACGCTCGCTGTTGCTGCTCTCCGACGGTGCCGACGCCGGGAGCAGGGCCTCGCTGGAGGACGCGACGGCGGCGATCGAGGACGCCGGGACCCGGGTGCACATCGTCGGCCTCGACCTCCCCGAGGAGCAGCTCGCCCCGCTGCGCCTGATCGCCGAGGCCGGCAAGGGCGACGTGATCACGTCCAGCGGCAGCGCCCTGGCCGCCGCGTTCGCCGAGCAGGCCGAGGCCCTGGCCGACCAGGTCCTCGTCACCGCTCCCCTGCCGGACGGCTTCTCGGCCGACGTGGCGACGGTCCAGGTCACCCTCCCGGTCGCCTCCGGTGAGCCGGTGGTGGCCCGCGCCCTCGCCAAGATCGAGACCGCCAGCACGCCCGGGGCCGCCGCGCCGCTGCCGACGATCTCCGACGACGGCACCGGCTGGACCGCACCCGGCTGGCTGCTGTGGGTCGGCATCGGCGTGTTCGCCGCGGGCGTCCTCGCCGTGGCCCTGCTGCTCGTGCCGGCCCGCCCGGCCCCGATGAGCATCGCGGACCGCGTGACGGCGTACAGCACCCGGGTGACGGGGCTCGAGGAGCGCCAGCAGCACAAGCCGCAGGCGGACCCGGTGCTCGACCAGGCCAAGGCCGCCGCCGCGGGGATCCTCGAGCGCAACAGCGCGCTCAACGACCGGATGACCCGGCGTCTCGCCGCCGCCGGCAGCGAGTTCAAGCCGTCGGAGTGGCTGCTGCTCCACATCGGCACCGTGCTCGCCGGAGGCGTTATCGGCCTGCTGCTCGGACGAGGCAGCATCATCGTCGGCATCCTGCTCATGGTGGTGGCCTTCTTCCTGCCGCCGCTCTACCTGACCTACATGGCCGGGCGCCGGCGCCGGGCCTTCGACGCGGCCCTCCCCGAGGTGCTGCAGCTCCTGTCCGGCGCGCTGAGCGCCGGTCTGTCGCTGGCCCAGGCCGTCGACACCGTGGTCCGCGAGGGCCCCGAGCCGATCGCGTCCGAGTTCAAACGGGTGCTCGTCGAGGCCCGGATCGGCGTGGCGATCGAGGACGCCTTCGAAGGCGTCGCCGACCGCTTCGAGAGCAAGGACTTCCGGTGGGCCGTGATGGCCATCCGGATCCAGCGCCAGGTCGGCGGCAACCTCGCCGAGCTGCTCACCACGGTCGCTTCGACCATGCGGGAGCGGCAGTATCTGCGCCGGCACGTCCGGGCACTCTCCGCCGAGGGCCGGATGTCCGCCGTCATCCTCTGCGCGCTGCCCGTCCTGTTCCTGCTGTACCTGCTCCTCGTCAACCGGGAGTTCCTCGACCCGCTGCTCCACGACCCGCGCGGCTGGATCCTGTCCGGATTCGGCGTGGTGTGGATGGCGATCGGCACTTTCTGGATGTCCCGCATGGTCAAGGTGGAGGCGTGATGCTGCTCCTTCTCGCATTCGTCCTGCTGATCGGTGCCATCGCCGCCGTGGGAGCCGCGTTCGCCAAGGAGCGGCCTGACGGACTGGCCCGGGCGCTCGACGCCCTGGAGCGGTCCGGCCAGCCCGGTCGCGAGCTCGCCGAGGAGACCGACCGCCCCTTCGCCGACCGGGTCCTGGCGCCGTTCCAGGCCCGGGCGCTGAGCGTCGGGCGCCGCCTCACCGGTGCCGACAAGGCCGAGCGGATCCGGCGGCGGCTCGACTTCGCCGGCAACCCCCGCGGCTGGACCATCGACCGGGTGCTGTCGATGAAGGTCATCTGCGCGGTGGTGCTCCCGATCCTGGTGATCGCCTACGGCGCCCTGCTCGGTGGCTCGGTCACCACGCTCGTCATCGTCGCTGCGGCCGCTGCGGCTCTCGGCTTCTTCGGCCCCGACCTCTACCTGTACAACAAGGCGGCCCACCGGGCCGACCAGATCCGCCGCTCCCTGGCCGACGCGGTCGACCTGCTCACCATCAGCGTCGAGGCCGGGCTCGGCTTCGACGCCGCCGTCCAGCAGGTCGCCCGCAACACCGACGGCCCGGTGGCCGAGGAGTTCTCCCGAGTGCTGCGCGAGATGCAGCTCGGCATGAGCCGCTCGGACGCGCTCAAGGCGATGGGCACCCGCAGCAACGTCGAGGACCTGAACACCTTCGTGGGGTCGATGGTGCAGGCCGACGCCTTCGGCATCCCGATCGCCCAGGTGTTGCGCGTGCAGTCCGGCGAGATCCGGGTCAAGCGGCGCCAGTACGCCGAGGAGAAGGCGCAGCAGGTGCCGGTCAAGATCATGGTCCCGCTGATCCTCTTCATCCTGCCGTGCCTGTTCGTGGTGGTGATGGGTCCGGCGGTGCTGAACGCCCTCGACGCGTTCAACGGCAACTGAGCGGGCAGTTGCGGCACTAGGGTGGAGACCATGCCGAGCAGCCAGACCTACGCGGTGGTGGGCGCGGCGCGTCTCTTCGCGCTGCTGGCCATCGGCGGCCCGATCGCCTGGTTCCACCAGGAGCAGGGCCTGCTCGCGCTGGCCGCCGTCGCCGGGATCTGGATCTACCAGGGGGTGACCGCCACCCGCCGCGAGTTGGAGCTCTCGCTGAGTCCCGCGACCGAGGCCGCCGCGATCGGCGTCGTCTGCGCCCTCGGCATGATCGACGCGCCGGTCATCCTCGCCGCGCTCGTCGTCCCCCCGCTCTACGCCACCGCGATCGCGGGGGTCCGGACCATGCTCCGGACCGTGTTCGTCGAGCTGATCACCGTGGTCGCGCTCGGCCTGATGTGGTGGGAGTCGGTCACCGCGGACCAGGCGGTGGCCATCTTCACCTGGACCATGGCGGGGCTGGGCCTGAGCCTGATCGCTGCCGTCACCTTCTCCTCCGACCGGGTCACCGACCCGCTGGCCCCCTACCGCGACGCCCAGGAGCACCTCAAGCAGCTCAACGACCTGGCCGGCAGCCTGAGCTCGGGCCTCGACGTCGGCGCGCTGGGCGGCGAGCTGCTCAGCCAGGTCAGCGACGACATCCCCAACCGGGCGCTCGTGCTGTACGTGCCCCGAGGAGACACCCTCTCCCCGGTGGCCTCGACGGTCGAGCTCGAGCCGGCCGACGCGGTCGCCGTCGAGACGCTCGCCGGCGACGTCCGGCTGCAGGCACCGGAGGCCGGCCACCCGGTGACGATCGGCGAGGGCTTCGCCTTCCGGGTCAGCGAGCAGGCCATCGTCGCCGGACTCCGGCCCACCGGCTCCGACATCGGCCGCGCGCTCCCCCTGGCCGCGGTGGCCCGCGACCTCGCCGACATCGCGGTCAAGCTGGACGCGGCCCTGCTGTTCGCGCAGTTCCGCGACACCGCGACCGCCGACGAGCGCAACCGGCTCGCGCGCGAGATGCACGACGGTGTCGCCCAGGACATCGCCTCGCTCGGCTACATCATCGACGCACTGGCCGCCCGGCCCGCCGACGAGCAACAGGCCCAGGCCCTCGGCATGCTGCGCGATCGGGTGTCCAAGGTCGTCGCCGAGGTGCGGCAGTCGGTGATGAACCTGCGCACCAGCATCGGTGAGAGCGAGAGCCTCGGCGCCGCCATCAGCAATGTCGCCCGACACCTCTCCGAGGCGTCCGGCATCCCGATCCGGGTCCGGCTCGACGAGCAGCCCACCCGGCTACGGCCGGAGGTGGAGGCCGAGCTCTTCCGGATCGCCCAGGAGGCGATGAACAACGCCGTCAAGCACGCCCGGGCGACGTCCATCGACGTGCGCTGCCAGGTCTACGCGCCCGAGGCGGTCATCACGGTCACCGACGACGGCGTGGGCCTGCAGACGGCCCGATCCGACTCGCACGGGCTGAAGATCATGCGCGAACGTGCCAGACTGATCGGCGCGGACCTCCTGGTCCGCGACAACGCCAGCCGCGGCCTGACGGTCACGGTCGCCCTCAAGATCCCCCGGAGCACGCTCGCCACCGACGGCGCCTCCCCGATCCTCACGGAGCAGCGATGAACCACCCCGCGGGTGACTCGACCACCGTCCTCCTGGTCGACGACCACGAGCTGATCCGCGACGGCCTCGGCGCCGTCATCGACCTGGAGCCCGACCTCAGCGTGATCGCGACGGCAGGTTCCGTCGCCGAGGGAGTCCAGCGCTACCACGAGGTACGGCCGCACGTCGTGATCACCGACCTGCAGATGCAGGACGGCACCGGGCTCGACGTGGTCCGCACGATCCGCAAGGAGAGCGACGCGGTCGGCCTGATCGTGCTCACCATGCACTCCGGCGACGAGCAGATCTTCGCCGCCATGCAGGCGGGCGCCTCCGGCTTCGTCGGCAAGGACGCACCCTCCACCGAGGTGATCAAGGCCGCCCGGCACGCCGCGGTCTCCCCCAAGGCGTTCGTGTGCGCCGGACTGGTCGGGGCGATGATGCGCCGCCAGTCGGCCGAGTCCACCGCGCTGACCGAGCGCGAGCACGACGTGCTGCTGTTGCTCGCCGAGGGCCTCAACGCTGCGGCGATCGGCCAGCGGCTCTACCTGTCGGAGTCGACCACCAAGTCGCACATCGCCCGGATCTACCAGAAGCTGGGTGCCGCCAACCGGGCCCAGGCGCTGGTGACGGCGATGCGGATCGGGCTGCTCTCGACGGTCCAGCCGTCGGCCCGCTGAGCCGCACGGTCCGCGCCCCCGCGGGACCCGCAGCACGTCGTCCGCTGCTAGTCCGAAGTGACTAGCCGCGAGGAGACGAACTCCCGATCCCTCACCGGTGCGATTCCGGCAGAGTTCCCGCTATCGGGGAGCACTCCCCGGGGACAGGCAGCACCAGTGCACACAGGGAGAACCCGATGATCCAGTACCTGCAGCTTCTCATCAACGCCCGCCTCGCCAAGATGGACGAGCGTGGCGCGACGGCGGTCGAGTACGGCCTGCTCGTCGCCCTGATCGCCGCCGCGATCATCGCGGCCGTCCTCCTGCTGAAGGACTCAATCGTGGACGCCTTCTCCGACACGGCCGACAGCATCAACAAGCGCTGACGCGGAGCGAAGGGCGAGCGAGGGCCGGGAGTTGCGGATGCGACCTCCGGCCCTCGCGAGTCTCCGCCGTGCGACCGTGACAGGCAGGGCAATGACGTTCTGGATGCTGATCATGCGAAGGCTCACGTCGCAGCGGGGCGCCACCGCGGTCGAGTACGGCCTCCTCGTCGCCCTGATCGCCGCCGCGATCGTGTCTGCCGTGCTGCTCTTCCGCGGCGAGGTCGTCGGCCTCTTCGAGCACACCAACGCCAGCATCGACAACGCGGTCAATCCCTAGGCCCCGCCTCGAACCGGTTGGCCAGCCCGATCCGCTGCAGCACGGTCGGGTGCGAGCCGAACCACCACTGCGACCACGCCGGAGGTGTGGGGTCGGCGTGGGACCGCAGGGCCAGACGGCGCTGGAGGTCGACGAACGCCTGGGGGGCATTGGTCACCTCCAGGGCCGTCCGGTCCGCCCGGGTCTCGATCGCCCGGCTGATCCCGTTCTGGACCGGCGCCGTCAGCAGCGTCGCGAGCGCGACCAGCGCCAGGACCCGGGGCACCGTGGAGACCTCGTCGCCGTCGGTCCGCCCGCGCCGGGAGCCGGGCAGCACCAAGCCGAGCAGGCCCACGCCCAACAGCGCGCCGGACGCGCCGAGCAGGGTTCCGGTCAGCACGTCGTCGTACTTCGCGTGGGCGAGCTCGTGGGCGACGACGGAGAGCGTCTCGTTGCGCGGCGAGTCGTCGACCAGCGTGTCGTAGAGGACCACCCGACGACTGTGCCCGAAGCCCGAGACGTAGGCGTTCAGCGTGGTCGTGCGCCGCGACGCGTCGGCGACCAAGACGTCGTCGACCGCCACCCCCTCCGCGTCGGCGAGGGCGAGCACGTCGGAGCGCAGCGCTCCGTCGGGAAGCGACACGAACCGGTTGAAGACCGGCTCGACCACCACCGGATAGGCGAACGAGCCGAGCACGACCAGGACGGCGGCCGCCAGGCCCGCGACCGCGGGCCACAGCCGCGGCAGGCGTCGCATGCAGCCCACGAGAGCAGCGACGGCGATCGACGTGCCGACCACCGTCACCAGGAGACCCTTGACCTGGTCGAGACTCCAGGCCGCCCAGCTGCTGGTGACCAGGCCCTCGTCGAGGCCGAGCATCCGCAGCGCGATGCCGAACGGCAGGGCGACCAGCGCGCCGACCAGGCTCAGGGCGAGCACCACCATGATCACCCGGACCCACCACCAGCCACGCAGCCGGGCCGCCCAGCGACGCCCGGTCTGGCCGAAGCCCAGCCACAGCGCCACAGCCAGGGTGACGGCCAGCCGGGACCAGCTCCAGATCCGCCCCCACAGGGCGTAGTGCTCGCCGCGCTCGATCTGCTCGCGCGTGAAGACCGACGACGCGGTCACCGGGTCGGGCAGGCCGCCCGGGACGGGATGCCACGGCACCCGGGCGAGGGCGATCAGCACGAAGGCGGCGGCACCCACCAGCGCGGTGCCGAGCGCGACCCGGCGCACTGCGGCGGTGTTGTCCAGCACGCCGTCAGCCTGCCACGCCGGGCAATCCGGCGAGCCGGTCCTGCCACGCGGCGGTGAGCTCGGCCTCGGTCCAGCCCGCGTGCTCGCGCACCGCGACGACCGGATCGCCGCCGCTGAGGACGTCGGCGTAGATCTCGACCAACGCCCGCTCCCCCGCGTGCTCGGCGAGGGTGACACAGACCAGCCAGGCGGCCTCGTAGACGGCGCCGAGATGGCTGGCCGCCGGATCGAAGTCACCGGGGGCGGGCAGCGCCTTCGGCAGGCCGCCCTGCCGCACCTGCTCGGCGATCTGCCCCGCCGTCGTCGCCAGAGGCAGGTCGACGTCGCGCAGCGCGACGTAGTCGGCGAAGCCCTCCACCAGCCAGAGGGGAGCCTGCCGAGCCGCCACGGCGTCGGTGAGCGCATGCACCGCCTCATGAGTCATCACGACCTGGGCCGCAACCCGGTCGAGGTCGTCGTAGATCCCTCGATTGAGGAACACGTGCACCGGGCTCCCCGCGGCCTCGGTGCCGTCGACGGGCGCGGTGATCGCCGCGATCGCGTCGTACTGCCCCGGCTCGGTGTCGAGCGCCCGCCGCAGGCCGTCGGTGTCGGCCGGGACCTCCACGACCAGGCCACCGTCACCGGGCACGACCGCGCGGACCTGCTCGACGGCACGGCGGGCCGCACCGAGGTAGCGCTCGACCCCGGCGTCCTCGCCCGCCACCGCGACCACCACGTCGCCGGCCCTGCGTACGGCGAGCGGGCCGGTGAGCCACAGCGGGAGCCGGGCACCGTGGCCACCGACCGCGGCGATCGCGGCGCCGTGATCGGCGAAGGAGACGGGGAGCTCGATGCGGGCCGACGCCTCGTCGATCCCGTCGACCTGCCAGGTCACCGCCACCTGGCCGTCCCAGCCGTCGTCACCACGCGTGCGACCGGTCTCGGTGACATAGCGGAGGGTGATGTCGGCGAGCCCCAGCGCGGCCGCGTTGGCGACCACGGCCGTCAGCAGGTCGCGCGCGGCGGCGTCCGCGCCGAGGTCGGCGGCAGCCGGCCCGTCAGCGTCGCGGATCGCGGCCTGGAGGTCGGCCAGGGTGTCGGACGCAGCGGCCGCGTCGGCGACGTCGTCGGTGGCGGCCGGCGGCGGCGCCACGTAGTCGTCCGTGGAGCAGCCACCCGCCACGAGTGCCGCGGCCGTCAGGAGCGCCGCGAGGGCGCGGCACCCTGCCCTGGGCCTCACCCAGGCCGGACCGCTCCGGTGTAGGGCATCTCGTCGAGGTCGGAGACCTTGACGCCGGCGCCCGGGTTGGCCGCGTGCACGATCAGGCCGTTGCCGAGGTAGATCCCGACGTGGCTGATCGGGCTGTAGTAGAAGACGAGGTCGCCGGGCTGCAGGTCGCTCTTCGCGACCCGGGCCCCGCTGCCGTACTGGGCGCGCGAGGAGTGCGGCAGGCTCACGTCGGCCTGGGCGTAGGCCATCATCGTCAGGCCCGAGCAGTCGAAGGCGTTGGGGCCGGCGGCGCCCCAGACGTAGGCGTCGCCGACCTGGGCGAGCGCGTACTCGATCGCCGCGGCCGCACGGCCGGAGGCCGGGATGGAGGTGGCGTCGATCGGGCGGCCCGCGTTGCGGGAGAGGAGCGCCGCGCGCTCCTCGGCCTCGAGCTGGGAGAGCAGGTCCTGCGCCTCCGCCAGCTTGGCGTCGGCGGTCTCCTTCTCCTCCGCGAGCGTCGCCTTGAGCTGCCGGATGTCATCGCGGCGCTGGGCGGTCTGGTCCTTGCGGATGTCGTAGGCCTCGAGCTCGGCGCCGTAGTCAGCGAGGAGCGAGTCCTGCAGGCCCTCCACGGTGGACCGGGTGGAGAGCTCGTCGAGGAAGCCCTGGGAGTCGGCGGACAGCAGCTCGCCGGTCGGGCCGAGGCTGCCGGACTGGTACTGCTGGATGAGGGAGTCGCGCACGTCGGAGCGAACGCCGGCGAGAGCGTCGCCCTGACGGGACTGGTCCGCCTCGAGGGAGGACAGGTCGTCGTTGAGCTCGGAGAGCTCGAGCTCGGCGTCGTTGTAGCGCTCGGCCGCCTGCTCGGACTCGTGGAAGAGCCGGTCGACCCGCGCCTGGACGGTGGTGATGTCGGGCTCCGCCTGAGCGGGACTCGTCGCGCCGCTGATCGACAGCGTGATCGCTCCGGTGACAGCGAGTGCCGCGAGCGCGGCGGTGGTGCGTGTCCGGCCGTTCAGCACGAGCTGGCGGTCCCCTCTGGTTGTCGTACGCCTACCGGGTGAGCTGACGGATTCGGGCACGACTCGCCCTACCCGCACTCCTCGCGCCGGCCGGGTCCGTGCGGACCCCTGCCCTCGCGCCTCGTGCGGGATTCACCCCAGAGTGATTGGTTCCCCGGCTCCGGACCCCGAGCGGTTCCGGACTCAGCGCGGCATCCGCGCGGGTCGGTCGACCCACTTCCTCGGACACCTGAGCGTGCAGCCTAGTCACAGGCCGCGGCCGGGCCAAACCCTCCGGGCGTGTTGGGGACGGACGGGGCGTCCGGACGCCACATCCGTCTCACCTGCCCCGTGAGACACACGGGTCACGGTGGTCACGCAGACTCGACCCGTGGGCCGTCAACGGGCTGGACCAGGCGCAGCGGCGGCACCAGCCCCCCGTCGGCCAGCGCCTCGAGCGCGGCCATCTCGTCATCGCCGATCACCAACTCGGGAGGCGGCCCGAGCAGCACCGTCACCACACAGTCGTGGCAGGCCAGACCTCGCACCACGCAGGTGTCGCAGTCGATCCTCGTCGTCATGCCGGTGAGGCTCGCACCAGCCCCCGACACAACCCCTCGGCGGACCCGCGCATACGGCTCCCGCACCCCGTCCGCGACTGACACAATCGCCGGCGTGAGCGTCGAGCACCGCACCCGGGATCGCCGGACCGCCCGGGTCGGGCTGGTCCTGTTCCTGCTCACCGCGGTGCTCTACGTCGCCACGGCCGGCTACCAGCGCGTGCACATCGACGTGCTGTCAGCCGACGTCGGCGCCTGGCGGATCGCCGCGACGGGCGAGCCCTCGATCGACGGCCTCGACACCTCGTCGATCAACCGCAGTCGGGTCGACCTGTTCTCCACCGTCCACGACGGACGCACCGTGATCGCGCGCTCACCGGGCGTCGTCGCGGCCGGGGTCCCGGCGTACGCGCTGCGCCAGTGGGTCACCGACGCCGGGCCGGACGCCGAGGACTTCACCACGGTGCCTCCCACCGTGACCGCGGCGCTGCTGACGGCGCTCAGCGTGCTCCTCATGTGGGGAGCACTGCTGCAGCTGACGAGGCGGCGCACCGCTACCGCGGCCGCGCTCGTGTTCGCGCTGGCCACACCCGTGTGGTCGGTGGCGGCCGACGGGATGTGGACCCACACGCTGACGGTGCTCGGCATCAGCGGGATGGCCTTCGGCGCCGTCCGCGACCGCTGGCTGCTCGTCGGGCTGTTCGGTGGGATCGCCGTGTGGGGCCGCTTCCACACGGCGCTCATCGCTGCCGGCCTGGCTCTCGCCTGCGCGTACGCCGAACGCTCGCCCCGGATCGTCCTGCGCGCGGGGGCTGTCGGTGCCGTCGTCGCGACGGGTGCCGCGCTGTGGACCCACCGGTTCTACGGCCAGTGGCTGCCCATCGGCGGGTACTCGCCGACGACCTACGTCGACCGCGGCGAGGGGTCGGCCCTGTCCTTCTCGACGACACCCCTCGGCCTCCTGGAGAACGAGGCGGCACTCTGGATCGCCCTGGACCGCGGCATCCTGGTCTGGACGCCGGTCGTCCTAGTGCTTCTGCCCTGCATGCTGCGCTCCTGGCGCACTATGCCGATGTGGTGCCGGGCACTCCTCGTGTCCGGGGTGCTGTACACCCTGCTCCAGGGATGGGTGAACGCCTTCCACGGCGGTGACGGGATCTACGGCTACCGGCTGGGGCTGGAGTTCCTCGCCTGCGCGACTCCCGCGCTGGTCCTGGCCGCCGACATCGCGGGGAGACGCACGCGCGTCCTGCTCACGGTCGCGATCGGCGTCCAGTTCGCCGCCTTCACCCTGGGCGGCGTGCTCAACCGGCCCACCCTCTCGTTCCAGCACCACTGGCACGACAACGCCTTCGCCTCCGGGCTGCGCGACGTCCCGCTGCTGTGGGCCTGGGTGGCGATCAGCATCGCCCTGGTGTTCCTGCTCTCCCGGATGTTCCTGCGGGAGGGACCCCGGGAGGCCTGACCGGGCCGGGGACGGGCGCGGCGTCCGGGATGCGTCGGAGGTGGCGCCTACCGTCGGGGACATGACGGCGGCACCCCTCAGCGGCACCCGACGGTGGGATGCGCAGCGCGGTTTCGACGAGCTCGGCCGGCCGCTGCACGGTGTCACCTTCTGCGTCGTCGACCTCGAGACCACCGGCGGCTCGCCCGGCGACGGCGACATGATCACCGAGATCGGCGCGGTCAAGGTCCGCGGGGGCGAGGTGCTCGGCGAGTTCCAGACCCTGGTCAACCCGCACACCGCCATCCCCGCCTTCATCGCCGTGCTGACCGGCATCACCAACGGCATGGTCGCCGACGCGCCCCCGATCCGCGCGGCGCTGCCGGCGTTCCTGGAGTTCGCCGCTGGCTCCGTGCTCGTGGCCCACAACGCCCGCTTCGACGTGGGCTTCCTCAAGCACGACGCGCTCCGGCTCGACATCGCCTGGCCCGACTTCGACGTCCTCGACACGGTCAAGCTCGCGCGCCACGTGGTGACCCGCGACGAGGCGCCCAACCACAAGCTCTCGTCGCTGGCCCGGGTCTTCCGGTCCGCCACGACCCCCAACCACCGGGCGCTGGCCGACGCCCGGGCCACCGTCGACGTGCTGCACGGCCTGATGGAGCGACTCGGCGGGCTGGGCGTCCACACGCTCGAGGAGCTGCAGGGCTACTCCAGCAAGGTCGCGAGCGCGGCCCGGCGCAAGCGGCACCTCGCCGAGCACCTCCCGCACGCCCCCGGCGTCTACCTGTTCCGCGACGACAGCTCCCGGGTGCTCTACGTCGGCACGTCGCGCGACCTCCGCCGCCGAGTCCGCAGCTACTTCACCGCATCGGAGAAGCGCACCCGGATCGGCGAGATGGTCCAGATCGCCTCGTCGGTCAGCGCCGTCGAGTGCGCGACCCCGCTCGAGGCGTCGGTCCGCGAGCTGCGCCTGATCGCCGAGCACAAGCCGCCCTACAACCGCCGGTCCCGTCACCCCGAGAAGGTCACCTGGCTCAAACTGACCCGGGAGCCGTGGCCGCGACTGTCCCTGGTCAAGCGGGTGCTCGACGACGATGCCGACTATCTCGGTCCCTTCTCGTCCCGCGCCGCCGCGGAGAGCTCCCTGGCGGCGCTGCACGAGGTCTTCCCCATCCGGCAGTGCAACGACCGCCTCGCCCGGCAGCCCCGACGCAGCGCCTGCGTCCTGGCCGAGATGCACCGTTGCCTGTCCCCCTGCGACGGGAGCGTCGATCCGCAGACGTACGCCGCGGTCGTGCGCCAGCTGCGCGACACGCTGCTGCGCCGCCCCGACGACGTCGTCGACCTCGTGCAGGCCCGGATGTCGGACCTGGCCGCCCAGGAGCGGTTCGAGGAGGCGGCCCACCACCGCGACCGGCTGGCCGACTTCGTCCGCGCCGCGGCCCGCAGTCAGCGGCTGACCGCGCTCACCGGCTGCCCGGAGGTGATCGCCGCGCGCCGCGAGGACGACGGCCGCTGGGCGGTCCACGTGGTGCGCCACGGGCGCCTCGCCGCCGCGGGCGTCATCCCGGCCGGCGCCGACGCCGTGACCTACGTCGACGACCTGCGCGCCACGGCCGAGACGGTGCTGCCGGAGGTCGGCCCGACACCCGCCGCGACCGCGGAGGAGTCCGAGCGGATCCTGCGCTGGCTGGAGTCGCCCGGGGTGCGCCTGGTCGACGTCGTCGGCGAATGGACCTGCCCGGTCCAGGGCGCCGGGCGCCACGCGCCGACCTTCGCGAGCACTAAGGTGGGCCCATGATCACCGCCATCGTCTTCGTGCAGGCCGAGACCGCGCGGATCCCCGAGGTCGCGGAGGCGATCGCGGCGCTCGACGGCGTCAGCGAGGTCTACTCCGTGACGGGCCAGATCGACCTGATCGCGCTGGTCCGGGTGAGCTCCCACGACGACATCGCCGCGGTGGTCGCCGATCGTCTCAACAAGGTCGACGGCGTCGTCGACACCGAGACCCACATCGCCTACCGCGCCTACTCCCGCCACGATCTCGAGGCGGCGTTCTCGCTCGGCCTCGACTGAGCGACGTGACCGAGCGGCCCGACGCGGCGCTGCCGCGGTTCCCGCTGCTCGGCCGAGCGATCCCGGTCCTCGTCGGGTGCCTGCTCGCGCTCCTGCTGGTCCTGCTGACCCGGCGCCCGTTCCGGGCCTTCGACACCTACTTCCACCTCCGCCTCGGCGAGGAGTTCCGCGACGGGTGGTCGATCGCCCACCCGGGCCAGCTCAGCAGCGCGTCGACCAACGACTGGGTGCCGACCCAGTGGCTGGCCCAGGTCGGGCTGTCCTGGGTCGAGGACGTGGCCGGCACCACCGGTCTGATCGTCGTCCTCGGCGCGGTCGCGACAGCGCTGACCGGAACGCTGTACCTCGTGCTGCGCCACCGCGCCGGCCCGGCCCTTGCCGCAGCGCTGACCGCGGTGGTCCTGGTCGGCTGGCTGCCCAGCCTGTCGCTGCGCCCCCAGGTGCTCAGCTACCTGTTCCTCCTCGCCGTCGTCGCCGCCTGGGACCGCGCCCGCCGCACCGGCCGCGCGCCCTGGCTGCTCGTCCCGCTGGCCTGGGTGTGGGCGACCTGCCACGGCATGTGGGTCCTCGGCGTCGGGGCGAGCGCCGTGCTCGCCGTCGCCGTGGTCGTCGAGCACCGCCCCTTCCGCCGCGCGTCCCTCGCGCTGCTGGGGGTGCCGGTCGCGATGCTGCTGGCCGCCCTGGTCACACCGGTCGGTCCCCGGCTGCTCTCGGCGGTCCTGCTGGTGAACTCGCGGGCCGAGTACTTCCACGAGTGGCGCGCCCCCGAGCTGATCACGGTGGGCGCCCTGCCGGTGACCGGGCTGCTGGTGGCGGCGGTGCTGCTGCTCGTGCGCCGCGACGGCGTCCGGCCCTACGACATCGGCCTGCTCGGGCTCGGCGGCGTGTTCGCCGTCTACTCCCAGCGCACCCTGCCGCTGGCGCTGATCGCGCTCGCCTGCGTGGTCGCGGGCGCCGCGCGCCGACCCGTGCCGCGGGTCTCCTGGGCCGAGAGCGCCGGCCTGGCCGCCCTCGCGGCCCTCGTCCTGGTGGTGGCCCCCAGCCAATCCGTCCTGGACGACTCCGCCGACGACGTCCGGCGGTTCACCACCGCCCTCGACGCGCTGCCCGCGGGCAGCGTCGTGCTCACCGACTGGCCGACCGGCAGCGTCCTGCTGTGGACCGAACCGCAGCTGGAGATCCCGCTGCACGGTTACGGCGACGTCTACACCGACACCGAGCTGGAGCGGTACGACGACCTGGCGCGTCTCGCGCCCGGCTGGGACGTGACGCTGGCGCGACTGGCGCCGGACGCCGCGCTGCTGCCCCTCGACGACCCGTTGGCCTATGCGCTCGCCGATCGGGGCTGGTCGTTGGTGCAGACCGGCGGCGAGAAGCCGCTCGTCCTGCTGTCGCCGCCGCGCTAGCGGAACCTCTCAGCCGGTCACGCCGCGGCGGCTGTCACCCAACGGTCCAGCGTGGCCCGAGCCGCACCCGAGTCGACGGCCGCAGCGGCCCGCGCGATGCCCGCCGCCAGCGCCTCGTCGTACGCCGCCCCGGGGGCGTCGTAGACCGCGAGCGCCGCACCGGCGTTGAGCAGCACGGCGTCGCGCACCGGGCCGGTCTTCCCTTCGAGCAGATCCCGGACCACGCCGGCATTGTGCTGAGCGTCTCCGCCGCGCAGGTCCTCGGCCGTCGCCGGGGCGATCCCGAGGCTCGGCGGGTCGACGACGACCTCGTCGACCGTGCCGTCGTGGACGACCCACAGCCGCGAGGTGGTGGTCGTGGTGAGCTCGTCGAGCCCGTCGTCGCCGCGGAACACCCAGGCGTCGACGCCACGTCGGGCGAACACGCCGGCCATGACCGGGGCGAGCCGCACGTCCGCGCAGCCGATGGCCTGAGCCGCCGGACGGGTGGGATTGGCCAGCGGCCCGAGCACGTTGAACGCCGTACCGATCCCCAGCTCCTTGCGGGGCACGGCGGCGTGCCTCATCGCCGGATGGAAGGCCGCGGCGAAGCAGAAGGTGATGCCGGCCTCCTCCGCGACCTCGGCCACGCGGTCAGCGGGCAGGTCGAGCCGGACGCCGAGCGCCTCCAGTACGTCGGCGGTCCCGGCCTGCGACGACGCCGACCGGTTGCCGTGCTTGACCACGAGCGCGCCGGCGCCGGCGGCGACGATCGCGGCCATGGTCGAGATGTTCACCGAGAACGAGCGGTCACCACCGGTGCCGACGACGTCGAGCAGCCGACCGGGGACCGAGATGGGCGTCATCACGGCGTACATCGCCTCGACGAGCCCGGTGAGCTCGTCGATCGATTCCCCCTTGGCGCGCAGGGCGACCATGAAGCCGGCGATCTGGGCCGGGGTGGCCTCACCGGCGAGGATCTCGCCCATCGCCCAGGCCGACTGGGCGGGCGTGAGGTCGTCCCCGGCGATCAGGGCGCCGAGGACGTCGGGCCAGGTCATCGCGGGGTCGCCACGTCAGGCAGGGACGCGGGCGCGGAGCAGCGAGACCACGGCCTCCGCGAGCTGGATCGGGTCGAGCGGGTGGGGCACGGCTGCGTCCGCGCGCGACCAGGTCGCCAGCCAGGCGTCCTGGGGCCGGCCGGTGAGCACCACCAGCGGCGGGCAGTCGAGGATCTCGTCCTTCAGCTGCTTGGCGATGCCCATGCCGCCGGCCGGGACCGCCTCGCCGTCGAGGATGGCGAGGGCGAGCTCGCCGGCGTCCATGTTCTGGATGACCACGGGCTCCGTCGCGACCTCGACGTACTCCAGCTCCGGCAGGTCCGGGTGGGGCCGCCGGCCCAACGCCAGGATGACCTGCTCGCGCGTGTGGACGTCGTCGCTGTAGACGAGCACTTTCAGAGCCTTCTGAGAAGTCACCTGCGCGATGCTACTCGGAGGGCGACCGCTCCGCCGGTGTGACCTCGGTCGCGGCGTGCCGTTCGAGCTCCTGCCGGCGCTCGAGGCGCTCGAGGCGGTCGAGTCGTCGATCCTCGCGTTGTGCCTCGCGCATCGAGGAACGCACCCACTGCACGAACAGCACCACGAAGAACACCAGGCCGACCAGGTCGCCCGCGCCCCACAGGATGCCTCCGGCGAGCCTCTGGTCCTCGTACGGGTCCGGGAGCCAGGCGCCGAGCGGGCCGTCGTGGAGCGCGGGATACCAGTCGCCTCCGAGCAGGGTCTTCTGACCCATGATCGTGACGCCCAGGAAGGCGTGGAAGGGCAGCGTCATCACCGTCAGCAGCACCCGGAACGGGTGGGCCACCCGGCCGGGCAGTGGATCGACGCCGACGATCGGCCAGAAGAAGAGCGTGCCGACAGCGACGAGGTGGACGTGCATCATCTCGTGGACGTAGGTCGAGCGGAGCGAGGCGTCGTACCAGCCGGTGAAGTAGAGGGCCCACGGCGAGATCACGTAGAGGCCGAAGGTCAGCGGCGGGAAGGCCAGCACCCGGGCCAGACGCGAGTGCAGCAGGGTGAGCAGCCAGCCCCGCGGGCGCCGGGGCAGGGTACGCAGGGCCAGGGTGACAGGGGCGCCGAGTGCGAGCGAGAGCGGCACGACCATCGACAGCACCATGTGCTGGACCATGTGCGCGCTCAGCAGCACCGTGTCGTACGCCGCCAGACCGGACGAGGTCGCGAGGTAGAACGCGAGCAGGCCGAGAGCCCAGGCGATGGAGCGTCCGACGGGCCACCGGTCGCCGCGCCGGCGCAGCGCGAGCACGCCGACGGCGTACAGGCCGCCGGCCCAGACGGTCACGACGAGCGGCAGCGGCGCGAGACCCCACTGGGACAGGAGCGTCCCGGCGTCGAACGGGGGCAGGCTCTCGCCCCCGGCCGCCACGGAGGACCACACCAGCACCATGCGCACCTCCCCGACCCGTTCAGGACCTATTCGAGCCTAGGTCGTGCGTGGTTATCGCTCAGAACGGGGGGTCGGGTGCCGCCCCACGGCGATAGACGCCATAATGGCGCCCGTGGCGATCTCAGCTTCGGCATCTCTTCCGGCCTCGCGCCTGCACGGCCAGCACGACCGACCCAGCATGGTCGCCGTCGGCACCATCATCTGGCTGTCCAGCGAGCTCATGTTCTTCGCGGCCCTGTTCGCCGCGTACTTCACGATCCGCTCGGTCTCACCCGAGATGTGGGCGGAGAACACCGAGCTGCTGAACGTGCCGTTCGCGTCGGTCAACACCACGATCCTGGTGCTGTCGTCGTTCACCTGCCAGCTCGGCGTGTTCGCCGCCGAGCGCGGCCAGGTCTCGCGGGCCGGCTCGCTGCTGCAGGTCGGCAAGTGGGGCCTGCGCGAGTGGTTCATCCTGACCTACGTCATGGGCGCGATCTTCGTCGGCGGCCAGGCGCTCGAGTACGCCGAGCTCATCCACGAGGGCGTCACGATCCCCAACGACGCCTACGGCACGATGTTCTACCTGACCACCGGGTTCCACGGCATCCACGTGACCGGCGGCCTCATCGCCTTCCTCTTCGTCCTCGGCCGCACCTACGCCGCCAGACGCTTCACCCACGAGCAGGCGGTCAGCGCGATCGTCGTCTCCTACTACTGGCACTTCGTCGACGTCGTGTGGATCGGCCTGTTCGCGACGATCTACCTGATCAAGTGACGCGGCGGACCCTGATGACGAAGAGCTGTTGGATCTTCCGGACTGACAAGGACTGAATGTGCGCCTTCTGAACCGATCCGCCGGTCGACTCTCGCGGCACCGCCGCGGACCGATCGCCGGACTCCTGGTGCTCGTCTGTGGCCTGCTGCTGACGGGTGGTCTCTACGCGGCGCTCGCGCCGGCCCAAGCGGACACCGACCAGAGCCAGGCGGAGCTGGTCAAGGACGGACGCGAGCTCTTCCTGGTCGGCTGTGCCTTCTGCCACGGCCAGAACGGCGAGGGCGTGCTCACCCAGGGTGGCTCGCAGTACGGTCCGGCCCTGACCGACGTCGGTGCCGCCGCGGTCGACTTCCAGGTCGGCACCGGTCGCATGCCGATGGCCCAGCCCGGCGCCCAGGCGCCGCGCAAGGAGGTCGTCTACACCAAGGAGGAGACCGCCGCGCTGGCGGCGTTCGTCGCCTCGCTCGGCACCGGGCCGGCCATCCCGGACAAGGAGCTCTACTCGACCGCGGGCATGAGCGAGGAGGAGGTCCAGGAGCTCGTCACCCGTGGCGGCCAGATCTTCCTCGCCAACTGCACCGCGTGCCACAACTTCGAGGGCTCCGGCGGCGCCATGCCGCGCGGCGGCTACGCGCCCAAGATCCGCGGCGTCGACTCCAAGCACATCTACGAGGCGATGCTCACCGGTCCCCAGTCGATGGACACCTTCTCGGACGGCAACATCCCGCCCGAGGACAAGAAGGCGGTCATCGCCTACCTCAACAAGCTGGACGAGAGCCCGAGCTACGCCGGCTTCACGCTCGGCAGTCTCGGCCCTGTCAGCGAAGGCATCATCGCCTGGGTCGGCGGCATCGGCCTCCTGATCGGCTTCGCCGTCTGGATCGCCGCGCACACCACCCGCTCGAGCAAGAAGAAGGACGAGGCGGCAGCGTGACCGACGCACACGACACCCACTCCGACCCGCACGGGGGCGAGCTCGCGGTCACCGGGCCGATCCCGGACCCGGGTCTGCCCGAGCACCAGTGGCGCCCCACCGACGTCGACCCCGCCAAGGAGAAGCGCGCCGAGCGCCAGGTCGCCACGCTGTTCGGCCTGTCGGCGGTCTGCACGATCCTCTTCCTGGTCGCCTACTTCACCTTCGACATCGGCGACGACTGGGACGTCGTCGCCGGCTTCGGCGCCTCGACCATGGCCCTGGGCTTCACCCTCGGGCTCGCCCTGATGCTCATCGGCGTCGGCGTCATCCACTGGGCCCGCAAGCTCATGGCCGACCACGAGATCGTCGAGCTCCGTCACCCCGCGCGCTCCTCCGACGAGGACCGCGAGGTCGCCGTCCAGGCGATCACCGACGGCCTCACCGAGTCCGGCATCGGCCGGCGGCCGCTGATCCGCAACTCGCTGCTCGGCGCGGTCGGCCTGCTCGGCCTCCCGGCCGTCGTACTGCTGCGCGACCTCGGTCCGCTGCCGGGCGACAAGCTCTACCACACGATCTGGGGCAAGGGGCTGGAGGACAAGCCGATGCGGATCGTCCGCGACGGCATCTGGACCCCGATCCTCGCCTCGGACCTCGAGATCGGCGACCTGGTCAACTGCCAGCCCGACGCGCTGCACAACCCGGAGCGCTACGACATCGACCCGCTCGAGGTCGAGGGCGTTAACCTCCAGATCCACAAGTCGAAGGCGTCGCTGATCCTGCTGCGGATGAACCCGGGCGACATCATCCCGGGCAAGGACGCGAAGGGCGAGAGCCGCCAGAACTGGTCGGTCGACGGGATCGTCGCCTACTCGAAGATCTGCACCCACGTCGGCTGCCCGATCTCGCTGAACGAGCGCACGACGCACCACCTGCTCTGCCCGTGCCACCAGTCCACCTTCGACCTCGCCGACTCCGGCAAGGTGGTGTTCGGCCCCGCCGGCCGTCCACTGCCGCAGCTGCCGATCGCCGTCGACGACGAGGGCTACCTGGTCGCGCAGAGCGACTTCGACGAGCCGGTCGGCCCGAGCTTCTGGGAGCGTGACTACTATGAGCGTTGATGTGAGCAAGGTCGCCTCGACCAACGGCATGACGCCCGCCACCGCCAAGGGTGGCAAGGCCGCCGGCGCCATCGCCACATGGGCCGACGAGCGCCTCGGCCTCGGCACGGCGATGAAGAAGAACATCCGCAAGGTGTTCCCGGACCACTGGTCCTTCATGCTCGGCGAGATCGCTCTGTGGAGCTTCGTCGTCCTGCTGCTGACCGGTGTCTTCCTGACCCTGTGGTTCGACCCGAGCATGACCGAGATCCAGTACAACGGCGCCTACGACCCGCTCCGTGGCGTCCACATGTCCTCGGCGTTCGCCTCGACGATGGACATCTCCTTCGACGTCCGCGGCGGTCTGCTCATGAGGCAGATGCACCACTGGGCCGCACACGTCTTCATCGCCTCGATGATGATCCACATGCTCCGGGTCTACCTGACCGGCGCGTTCCGCAAGCCGCGCGAGCTGAACTGGGTCATCGGCTGCCTGCTCCTGCTGCTCGGCACGCTCGAGGGCTTCACCGGCTACTCGCTCCCCGACGACCTGCTCTCGGGCACGGGCGTGCGGGCCGCGGACGGCTTCATGAAGGCCTCCCCCGTGGTCGGCTCCTACATGTCGTTCTTCGTGTTCGGCGGCGAGTTCCCGGGCGACTCGATCATCCCCCGGTTCTACGCGGTGCACATCCTGCTGATCCCGGGTCTGCTGCTCGCGCTCATCGCGGCGCACATGCTGCTGCTCGTCTACCACAAGCACACGCAGTGGGCCGGCCCCGGCCGGACCGAGGGCAATGTCGTGGGCTACCCGATGCTCCCGGTCTACGCGGCCAAGGCGGGCGGCTTCTTCTTCATCGTGTTCGGCACGATCGCGATGCTGGGCGGCCTGTTCTCGATCAACGCGGTCTGGAAGATCGGTCCGTACGACCCGTCCAAGGTCACCGCGGGCTCCCAGCCCGACTGGTACATGGGCTGGCCCGACGGTCTGCTCCGGATCATCCCGGCCTGGGAGACCCATATCTGGGGCATCACGCTCTCCTGGAACGTCATGCTCCCGATCCTGGTGATGCCTCCGCTGCTGCTGATGCTCCTGATGGCGCTGCCGTTCATCGAGTCCTGGATCACCGGCGACAAGAGGGAGCACCACCTGCTCCAGCGGCCGCGCAACGCGCCGACCCGGACCGCGGTCATGGTCGCACTGATGACCTTCTACGGCCTCTCGTGGGCCGCGGGCGGCAATGACATCATCGCGATCAAGCTCCACCTGAGCATCAACCAGATCACGTACTTCATGCGAGGCGCGGTCTTCATCGGTCCGGTGATCGCCTTCATCATCACGCGGCGCTGGTGCATCTCGCTCCAGCGTCACGACGAGGGCAAGCTGCTCCACGGCTACGAGACGGGTGTCCTGGTCCGCTCCCCCGAGGGCGGGTACGCCGAGAAGCACCTGCCGATCCCGGAGAGCAAGGCCTACACGCTCACGGCCCGCGACGACGACCCGCGGCCGGAGACGGCCGAGGAGATCGAGGCGTCGGGTGTGACCGGCCGCCGACTGCGGCTGCGCAAGCTGCGGGCCAGGCTCGCCACCGTGTTCTTCGCGGACAACGTGCAGAAGCCCACGGTCGAGGAGTTGCACGAGGCCCAGCACCACGCGGAGCACGAGCTCCACGAGCTCGAGTCGCAGATCTCCGCCGGTCCCAACCGGCACGGTCCCGCCGAGCACTGATCCGACGACGAAGGCCCGGACACCCCCGCGGGGTGTCCGGGCCTTCGTCGTTCCCGCGTGCGTGGTCCGTTCTGCTTCGGTGGTTGGCCTGGGGGCGGGTCTCCCGACTCCCCGCCTGCTGCGCGACGTTTCCGACCTGGGAGCCCGGCCTAGTCCGAAAGGACTAGCTCCGCGCCGCCATTTCCGGCAGATCGACGGATCCGAGGGCCGCGACCCGCCGCATAGCGTGCTCACGACGGCGTGGGGACGACGCGGAAGGGCGGAGCGATGACGGCAGTGCTGGCCTCTCCCCTGGCTCCGGCGCGCCCACTCCTCAAGAGCGGCACCGCACGCCGCCTCGCCCGGGTCCGGGCGGCCGTCGTCACACTGGACGTGCTCGCGCTCGTCCTCGCCGCCGTCCTGGCCGTCGGCCTGAAGTTCGGCTTCGCCACCTGGCCGCCGGCCGACGTCGACCGGCTCACGGGAGTGCCGCTCGTCGACTTCGGCTGGGTGGTCCCCACCTGGCTCGCCACGCTGGCGCTCGCCGGTGCATGGTCGCCCCGGACCCTCGCCCGCGGTGGCGACGAGCTCAAGGCCCTGGTCCGCGGCTCCTTGGCGGGCGCGGGCGTGGTCGCGATGGCGGCGTACCTCGTCGACTACGACATGTCACGCGGCTACTTCGCACTGACCTGGGGCATCGGCACGACCGGGCTGCTGCTCGAGCGGTACGCCGTGCGGCGGGTCGTCGCCCGGCTGCGCCGCAACCACCGGCTGGTCAACCGGATGGTCGTGGTCGGCGACCCGGTCGCGGTGAGCGAGCTGGGTGCTGCCCTGGCTCGCCGTCCCGACCTGGGCTACCGGGTCGTCGGGGCGTGCGTCGAGGCCTCCGACCCGTCGTTCCCGGTGCCGGTGCTCGGCCGGCCCGGTGCCGCCGTCGAGGCCTGCCGCGAGCACCATGCCGACACCCTGCTGATCGCGAGCGGCTCCTTCTCGTCCTCGGTCGACCTGCGTCAGGTCGGCTGGGAGCTCGAGGACACCGACATCGACCTGATCGTGGTCCCGAACCTGATCGACGTCGCCGGGCCGCGGATCCGGCTGCGTCCGGTCGCCGGTCTCCCGTTCGTGCACGTGGAGCCGCCGCAGGTCGCCCAGGCCCTCCGCCGCGGCAAGGCGGCCTTCGACCGGGTCGGCGCGGGACTGCTGCTGCTCCTGTTCGCCCCGGTCCTGCTCGCCGTCGCCGTCGCCGTCAAGCTCGACGACGGTGGCCCGATCCTCTACCGGCACCGCCGGATCGGCCTCGACGGCCAGGAGTTCGGGCTGTGGAAGTTCCGCAGCATGGTGCCGGACGCTGCCACCCGCCACGCCGCCCTCGTCGACACGCGCGGCGAGAGTCCGCTGCTCTTCAAGCTGCCGGCCGATCCGCGCGTGACCCGCGTCGGCGCTGTCCTACGTCGCTGGTCCCTCGACGAGCTCCCGCAGCTGCTCAACGTCCTGGCCGGCCAGATGAGCCTGGTCGGCCCGCGGCCCCAGGTCGCCGCCGAGGTCGCCTGCTACAGCCCGGCCATGCACCGCCGGCTGCGGGTTCGACCGGGGATGACCGGCCTGTGGCAGGTGTCCGGCCGCTCGGAGCTGACCGCCGCGGACGCCGAGCGTCTCGACCTCTCCTACGTCGAGAACTGGTCCATGGCCGCCGACCTGGCGATCCTGGCCCGCACGGCGCGGGCCGTGCTGCGCGGTGACGGGGCCTGGTGAGTGCGACCGATCTGCTTGACTGCCCCTGTGCCCCATGGCGAGATCGTGATGGCGGTCCACCGCCCCGACCCTGAGCTGCTTCGGCGGCAGCTCGAGTCTTTGCGGGCACAGACCGTCCGGACGTGGACCTGCCGGATCGGCATCGACGGCGCCGACGCCGCCGCCGAGTCCCTCATCCGCCATCTCGTCGGCGACGACCCGCGCTTCGTCGTGCACGCCTACGCCGACAACGTCGGTGTCTACCGCCACGTCGAGCGGATGCTCCGCGAGGTCACCGCCGACGCGGTCTGGGTCGCGTTGAGCGATCAGGACGATCACTGGCACGACGACAAGGTCGAGAGACTTCTCGCTGCTCTCACCAGCGGACCAGCTCTGGCGACGGCCGCGACCTGCCAGGCTGCGCTCGTGGACCGCGACGGCGTCCACCTGGGTCGTACGGACCGTCGACCCGGTGACGTGATCGACCTACTGTTGCGCAACCACGTGACAGGCAGTCTGACCTTGTGGCGTGGCGACGTCGTCGCCGCCGCTCTCCCATTCCCCGGAGCCACCGATGCTTCGATCCACGACCACTGGCTCGCCGTGTGCGCCGCGGGGCTCGGCGAGGTCCGCCTGGTCGACGAGGTCCTCCAGGACTACGTCCAGCACGGCGGGAACCTCCTCGGCGAGGTCGGTCGCACCACCTTCCGATCGGAGCTGCGTGCCGCTCGCAACCGCGGCGGGCTGCGGGCCCACCTCGATCACGCAGCGCGACACCGCTGGCAATGGCGCGTCGCGATGGCGAGCGGACTGGTCGACCGCGGGATCGATCAGGACCCGGTCGTCGCCGACATCGCGGCCGGTCGGGTCAGCGGCCGCCTCCTGCGTCGGGCGGGTCGCAGCGTGGTGCAAGGTCGGCTCCGCCTTCGAGGAGCGGTGGGCGTACTCGTGGCCGCCACGTGGTCGAGGGGTGCGGCCAGGCCGTGAGCTCGTCCGCCGACTGGACCCTCGTCACCGTGACCTACAACTCCGCAGCCACTCTGCGACGCTGCTGGACCGCCGCGAACATAGGCGATGCCCGCTGGATCGTCGTCGACAACGCGTCCACGGACGGCTCGGTCGACGTCGCGCGTTCCCTCGGAGCCGACGTGGTGACCCGCACGCGCAACGACGGTTTCAGCGTAGCGAACAACGCCGGTCTCGCTGTTGTGGAGACGCCGTGGGTGATGTTCGTGAATCCTGATGTCACGGTGGGCACGCCGGCCGATCTCGATCGGCTGGCCGCGACCGCGGCGCGACACGGCTCGTTGGTGGCTCCGCGGTTGATTCATCCCGACGGGACCGATCAGCGCAACGGCCGAGGGCTGCCGCTGCCGACCCACAAGATCCGTCACCGAGGCGTCCGCCTCCCCTGGGTCGACCCGGACGACTACGCCCGAGCGGATCTCGACGTGCCCACGTATGTCGCCTGGGCCATCGGTGCCGCCATCGGCGGACCTACGACGCTTCTTCGCAGTCTGCGCGGCTGGGACGAGCGGTACTTCGTCTACTACGAGGACCACGATCTCGGGCTCCGGAGCTGGGCGTCCGGCCATCCGGTGATCCTCGATCCCGTCGTGTCCTGGGTGCACGAGTGGCAGCGTGAGACCGCGCGGCTGCGCTGGGCTCCGTGGCGCCACGAACTGCGCTCGGCACGGAGGTTCTACGCCACCTACCCCGGCCTGCGATCCGCCCGGCGTGCCGCGCACGACGGCTCCCTCCGCAACCTGTCGCGACACCTCTGGAGCGAGGCCGGATGACCGGGCATTGCGTCGTGGTCGTGCCGCTGTATACGCCCGGATCGGAGGTCCGGGCCGCCGTCGCCGCCATGGCCGCCCAGGCTCCCCTCATCCTTGTCGACGACGGCTCCGGGCCGGCGTTCGACAAGATCCTCGACGAGCTTCGGAGACTGCAGGGTGTTCATCTCATCGCTCGCCCCACGAACGACGGCATCGCCACGGCCCTGAACCACGGCGTTCGCCGGGCGATCGACCTCGGTGCGGACGTCGTGATCACGATGGACCAGGACTGCCTGCCGGCACCGGGCTTCGTGTCCGCCATCCGCGACGCGGTGTCGGCGGCGACGGGACATGTCGCAATCGGTCCGGGTCGGCTCAACGGTGAGCCGGTCGCTCCCGGGGCGGGGACCGGCACGTCAGCGGTCCCGGTGACCTGCATCTTCCAAGCCGGGATGACCATGCGCGCGGACACGTTCGAGCTGCTCGGCGGCCTGGACGAGTCGCTGTTCATCGACGCCGTCGACACCGACCTCTGTCTCCGACTTCGCGCGCTCGGCGGCGAGGTCCTCGTCGTCCCGGATCTCGACCTCACCCACGCACTCGGCGCCTCCGATGCTGCTCGACGAGTCCAGCTTGGTCCCTTTCGGCCCACGGCTACTTTCCATTCCCCGGAGCGTCGCTATTACATCACCCGCAACACCCTCCGGGTCATCGCCAGGCACGCTCCTCACGAGCCTCGGTGGGCGGCGATGGCGACGCGGCGGCTGGCGGCCGCGACGGCGCTGGCCATGACCGTCGAGGACTGCCGCCCGGCCAAGCTGGCCGCGATCACGGCCGGTCTGGTCGACGCCCTGCGCCGTCGAACCGGACCCCGACCGGCATCGCCACCGCTCCGGCGGCTGCGCTCGCGAGCGGCGTCGTGACTTCCAGACACTGCCAGGACGGTCACCGACGTGGGCGAGGACATCGCCCGATCGCGGAGTCATCGCGCAGTCGGCACTCGATGCCCGGCGGACCGCAGCTCAGCGCCCGGTAGCCCCGCCTGGGTTCGGCTTCCGCCGGCGGAGCAGCGGTCGGGCGACGGTCAGTTGGTAGGCGAACACCAGGGCCTCGGTCAGGGCCAGCCCGGCGGCTCCCCCGACCACGCCGTGACGGTGGACGAGGATCAGGATCGCGGGGACGCCGACGACCGCCCCGAGCAGCGTGCTCCGCAGGACGGCGTCTACCCGTCCGCATGTCACCAGCACGTGCCGGCCCAGGGACGAGTTGAGCGACAGGAACAGCACGGCGACCCCGAACCACACGGAGACGTCGTCCGGCATCCGCAGGGACGAGCCGAACAGCAGGGAGCTCAACGGTCCTCCGAGCAGCACGAACCCCACGAGGCCCAGGGCACCGACGGCCGCGTGGATGGTGACCGCGGTGCGGAAGCGCTGTGGGCGTCCCTCCGGTGCGGCGACCCACCCCTGGAGAGCCTGGCAGGACCCCGCGACGACGACCAGACCCCACTGGTAGAGCTTCCAACCCGACGCATAGCCCGCGAGCGCCACGGCGGAGACAGGAGCGGAGACGAGTGCGACGTTGATCGCCGAGTAGGCCCCTGCCACCGCCTCGGTGGCGGTCGGCACCCACCGGGAGCGCCACGACACCCGGACCCAGGGCTCGGCGCGGGGCGCGCGCCGCACAACGAGGGTCACCGCACTCGCCGCGCCGGCGTACGCGACGGCGATCGCCGCCGGGTAGATCAAGGGGTCCCCCCCGGCCACGATCAGTCCGGCCGCGACCAGGTGGGCGCCGGCGACGGGGAGGCCCTCGAACCGCAGCACGTCGGTGGCGCGGCCGGCACCGACGAGAAGCCAACGCGGACTCAGCGCCACGAGGCTCGTCGACGCGCACACGGCGAGGCTCAGCATCCGTGCCGAGTCCGGCACGAGGACGGAGGTCACCAGCATCCCCACCGGGATCACGACCAGTGCGGCGAGGGCTCGCTGGCGCACGCTCTCCTCGTAGAGCGAGCGCCGGATCGGCGCCGCCGCGTCGGCGACGGCGCTCGGACCGGTCAACGCCCAGCCGCCTGCCGCGACGAGACTCGCCATCGCGCCGACAGACTGTCCGACCGCCAGCCCGGCCCACGCCGACGGGTCCAGGGCACGGGCGAGGACGGGCAGCGAAACGAGGCTCGCGAGGGCGGGCAGCAAGGTGACCAGGGTGAAGCCGACGACACGGCCGGTCGGCGACGCCATCACGGTGGTGGCCCGGGTGACCCGAAGACGGTCCGGACCTCGTCGGCGAAGAGCATCCGCTCCCGCTCCAGAAGGGAGCGGAACCCCTGCTGACGACGGGTGTGGCCCGGAAGGTCGGCAAGCACTTGTTCGAGGATGTCGACGGCGCTGCCCACCAGATCGGTGCCGACGGGAATCCGGTGCTCGGCAGGGAGCGGGAAGTCGCGGGGATTCGCTCCGGCGCCGCGCGCGGCGAGCAGGGTCACCGCACCGTGGAGCGCTGCCTCCCGGGGGATCCGGTCCTTGCCCGGCAGATGTCCCAGGTCCAGGTAGACGTCGCTGCGCCGGAGCGCCTCCCCGACCTGGTCCGGTGACATGCCGGCGATCGGCAGCCACTGCACGGGTGTCGAGAGTCGTGCGGCCACCTTCTCCACCAGCTCGCCGCCCTTGGCCGGGTTGAAGGCGATGACGGCAAGCCGGGTGCCGCCCGCGCGCGGGTCCCGGGCGAGCGGCGTGGCAGTGACGTAGTCGGAGAGCAACTCCACCGTGGCACCGAACTCCCGCGCCACGACGTCACGAGCGTAGACCGACTGCGCCACGTGGACGGCGGTGCCGAGCCGGCGCCTCCGCGCCGGTCCCCTCACTCGCCGCACTGCGGTCCTCGGGAGGGCCCGCATTACGGCCGCGAGCGGCCGACGCGGGTGCTGACCCGCGCGCCGGCGCGCGTCCATGAAGACCGGCGAGTTGTCGACGCTCAGCCACCAGCAGAACCAGGTGGCGTGTCCGACGACCGCGGGACGCGGCACCCAGACCTCCGGCGTGACCACGGCGTCCCGTGGCCCGGTGCGGGCCGTGTCTCGCTGGGGGGCGTCGTAGCGGTCGTACTCCGCCACCCGCCCGCGGCCTTCGGTTCCAGGCATCGGGACCAGGGCCGCGTCGTGGCCCAGCGCGCGCAGGGCATCGACGAGCTGATGGAGCGCCTCGGGGCCGCCGGTCCGCACCCCGCGGGGGTAGAAGACGGACACGTGCTCGAACCGCTCCACGGACGGAGTCTAGTGTCGCGCGTCCGGAGTTCGTCGGTGCTCGCCGTCTTCGGCGCGTAGTGCGTCAGCAGCCCAGGGCTCAGCTGAGCGCGGACCCAGCGACGTACTCGCCCCAGGGGACGTTCCAGTCGCCCCAGCCGTTGCCGGGCTCCATCGGGCGGTCGGTGCCGACGTACTCGACGACGTCGCCGCGGCGGCTCATGGCGTAGAGCCAGCCGGCGTTGTCGGTGCTCAGGCCGGTGCAGCCGTGGGAGACGTTGGCGTGGCCCTGGGATCCGACGGACCAGGGGGCGGCGTGGACGAACTCGCCGGAGCTGGTCAGTCGCATCGCCCACTTCACGTTGTCGATGTCGTAGGCCTCGGCGGAGCCGCGGGAGATGCCGACGGTCTCGGAGTTCATCCGCTTCTGCTCGTACTTCTCCATGATCACCTTGACGCCGGAGCGGGTGGTGAACCCGGGCTTGCCGGTCGTGACCGGAATGGTGCGCAGCAGCTTGCCGTTCTCGAAGACCTTCATCTGATGGGTCTTCGCGTTGACCCGGTAGATGTGGGCGGCGCCGACCTCGAAGTCGACCGTGCGGTCCTCCTGGCCGTAGATGCCGCCGCCGGCGCTCACGCCGTTGACGGCGACGTCGACACTGACCTTGGTGCCGGCCTGCCAGTAGGCCTCGGGGCGCCAGTGCGCCTCGCTGCTGCTGATCCAGTGCCAGGAGCCGGCCTGGGCGGGTGTCGAGGTGACGGTCATGTGCTTCTCGAAGGCTGCCTGGTCGGTGACCGGGAGGTCGAAGGTGACGACGACGGGCATCCCGACGCCGACGGTCTCGCCCTGCAGCGGGGCCACTGACGGGTAGGTCTGCTGATCCAGGCTCAGCGCCTGCGTGGTGAAGGTCGAGATGCTCTCCACCCGCTTGCCGTCGGCGTTCTCGGCGACCGCGCGCAGGCGGTAGCGGGCACCGGGCTCGAGTCCCCCGGCGGAGACCCACCGGGTGCCGTCGGCGCGGAGCTCGCCGCCGACCCGGCCGTCCTTCGACTTGAGCACCACCGAGGAGAGCGTGCCCTTCTCGGCCTTGACCTTGACCACCTTGTCGACGGAGACCCCGGTCGCGTCGTCGTCGACATTGGCCGTCACGACCGCCTCGGAGGCGGCTGCCGCGGTGGTCTCGTCGGCCGGGCCGCCGCCGGGAACCAGGCCCGACCCGTCACAACCGGCCGCGACGAGCGCCACGGCAGCCAGCACGGCGGCGGCCCGCAGGGCGCGCGGACGGAGGTGTGTCGACGGGGAAGGCACCGAATGAGAATACCTGCCGGATCTACCGAAACCCGGCTACGAACACGTCGGCGGTGTCACACCGCCTGCGAGACAGCGCGGCGCACGGCCGCGAAGCGGCACGGCCGCTGCCCGCGGGTCCCAACGGCCGGCAGCGCGGCGCACGGCCGCGAAGCGGCACGGCCGCTGCCCGCGGGTCCCAACGGCCGGCAGCGCGGCGCACGGCCGCGAAGCGGCACGGCCGCTGCCCGCGGGCCCGGAGGGTCCGTGCGGCAGCGGCCGTATGCGACGCGCTCGGCCCAACAATCAGTGGGCGTACTCGCCGCGGTAGTACTCGAAGATCCAGCCCGTCAGCGCGATGGCGCCGAGCACGATGCCGATGATGAACAGCCACCAGGCCAGCACCGCGATCGCGAAGACCATCAGCCCGAGGGTGGCGGCGCACCACAGCGGCCACCAGGAGTACGGCGGGAAGAAGCCGAGCTCGCCCGCGCCGTCGGCGATCTCGCCGTCCTTGAGGTCCTCCGGCCGGGCATCCATCCGGTTGGCGTGGAACCCGATGTAGAGGGTGACCATCGCGCACAGGAGCGTGGTCATGACCAGCGCCGAGGTGCCGGTCCAGTCGGCGCCGTGCTCGCTGCCGTCGGTGATGAACCAGTAGGCGGGGCTGACGAGGACCAGGAAGACCGTGGTCACGCCGAAGACCCATGCTTCGACCTTCATCAGGCGTCGACCTCCTTGGCACCCGCGCCCGCGGCGACCGGCTCGTCGTACATCTCGATGGCGGCGATCTCCGGGTGATGGAGGTCGAACGCCGGCGACTCCGAGCGGATCCGCGGGATCGAGTGGAAGTTGTGCCGCGGCGGCGGGCAGCTCGTGGCCCACTCCAGGGACCGGCCCCAGCCCCACGGGTCGTCGGTGTTGACGAGCGGCCCCTTGCGGGAGACGTAGACGTTGTAGAAGAACGGCAGCATCGAGGACGCGAGGATGAACGCGCCGATCGTCGAGATCTGGTTCAGCGTGGTGAAGCCGTCCTTGGGCAGGTAGTCGGCGTAGCGACGGGCCATGCCCTCGATGCCCAGCCAGTGCTGGATGAGGAAGGTCGTGTGGAAGCCGATGAACAGCAGCCAGAAGTGGATCTTGCCGAGGCGTTCGTCGAGCATCCGACCGGTGAGCTTGGGCCACCAGAAGTAGAAGCCCGCGAACATCGCGAACACGACGGTGCCGAACACCGTGTAGTGGAAGTGCGCCACCACGAAGTAGGAGTCGGAGACGTGGAAGTCCAGCGGCGGGCTGGCCAGGATGATGCCGGTCAGGCCACCGAAGAGGAACGTCGTCAAGAAGCCGATCGACCAGAGCATGGGCGTGTCCATGCGTACTGATCCGCCCCACATCGTGCCGATCCAGTTGAAGAACTTCACGCCGGTCGGGACGGCGATCAGGAAGGTCATGCCGGAGAAGAACGGCAGGTTCACCGCGCCGGTCACGAACATGTGGTGCGCCCACACCGCGACCGAGAGGATCGCGATGCCGAGCGTCGCGCCGACCAGGCCGACGTAGCCGAAGATCGGCTTGCGGCTGAAGACCGGCAGGATCTCGGAGATGATGCCGAAGAACGGCAGCGCGATGATGTAGACCTCGGGGTGCCCGAAGAACCAGAACAGGTGCTGCCACAGGATCGCACCACCGTGCGATGTGTCGAACACATGCGCCCCGAGTTGTCGGTCGGCCTCGAGAGAGAGCAGCGCGCCGGCGAGGATCGGGAAGGCGATGAGCACCAGGATCGCGGTGATCAGCACGGTCCAGACGAAGATCGGCATCCGGAACATGGTCATGCCGGGGGCACGCATGCAGATGATCGTGGTGATGAAGTTGACCGCGCCGAGGATGGTGCCGAGACCGGCCATCCACAGACCCATGATCCACAGGTCGCCGCCGGCACCGGGGCTGTTGACGGAGTCGGACAGCGGCGTGTAGGCGAACCAACCGAAGGAGGCGGCGCCACCCGGGGTGAGGAAGCCCGCGCCGGCGATCAGGCCGCCGAACAGGTACAGCCAGTAGCTGAACATGTTGAGGCGCGGGAACGCCACGTCGGGCGCGCCGATCTGCAGCGGCATGATCGCGTTGCCGAAGCCGAAGAACAGCGGCGTCGCGAACAGCAGCAGCATGATCGTGCCGTGCATGGTGAAGAGCTGGTTGTAGAGCTCCTCGTTGACCAGCTGGCTGCCCGGGTAGGCGAGCTCGGAGCGGATGAGCAGCGCCATGATGCCGCCCGCCATGAACCAGGCCACGGCGGTGCCGAAGTACAGGTTGCCGATCAGCTTGTGATCGGTCGTCGTCATGATGCGGACGAGCTGCTGCCCCAGGGGCTTGCGCTCGGGGAAGTCCGCGGAACGCGCGAGAGTGGTCACTCTTCCTCTCCCTCGTCGTCGTTGTTGATGAGCTCGGTGGAGTACTTGCCGCCCTTGACCGGCTCGTCACTGACGTGCGCGGGGTCCTGGGCGAGGTCGGCCAGGTACGCCTCGTAGTCGGCCTCGGTGACGACCTTGACGTTGAAGAGCATCCGGGAGTGGTACGCGCCGCAGAGCTCGTAGCACTTGCCGGCGTACTCGCCGGTCTCGGTCGGGGTCACCTGGTAGGAGTTGTCGTTGCCCGGCACGACGTCCATGCGCATCGCGAAGGCCGGGATGCCGAAGTTGTGGATGACGTCCGGGCTGTAGAGCTGGAACTCGACGGTCTTGTCGACCGGGATCACGAGGGTGGGGATGTCCTCACCGGTGCCCGCGACATAGACGTTCTTGCCCTGGTAGGGCTGGTTGAACGTCCACTGCCACTTCTGGCCGACGACGGTGACGACCACGTCGGGGTCGGGGTCGTGCTCGAGCGCGATGTTCTGCACCCGGACGGTCTGCGCGAAGAACGCGATGACCATGATGACCGGGAAGATCGTGTAGAAGATCTCGATCGGCAGGTTGTAGCGGGTCTGCACCGGGACCTCGTCGTCGCTGCGACGACGGAACCACAGCGGCACGCCGATGATCAGCGCCCAGGTGATCACACCGACGATCAGCGCGGCGATCCACGCGCCCTGCCACAACTGCAGGATGTGCTCGCCCTGCTCGGACTTGATCTCCGGCATGCCGAACCGCTCCCACTGGGTGTCGGTCGAGCAGCCGGACAGCGCGAGCGCGAGTACGACGAATCCGGCGAGCGGGATCGCGCGACGGGAACGTCGCTGCGCGCCACGCGTGCGCTCGGGGTGCCACCAGCCCACGAACGAGCCTTCCTCTCGAGGGTCAGAACCACTGCGAACACTAGCGGAGGGCGCCCCTGGCCGGGGCGCGGGGTGGGTCTTCAGGGACGCGTGGGGCGGGGCGGGAGCGTACAAGGGAGGCTCAACTAGGGTCGGGGCGTGAGCAGCACCCCCGAGGTCTACCTCGACGCGGCCTCGTCCACCCCGCTCCACCCGGCCGCGCGGGAGACCCTGCTGGCCGCCCTCGACCGCGGGTACGGCGACCCGCGGCGCCTGCACGCGGCCGGGCGCGACGCGCGGCTGCTCCTCGACAACGCTCGGGCCGTGGTGGCCGAGTGCCTCGACGCGCGCCCCGACGAGGTGGGCTTCACCGCCTCCGGGACCGACGCGGTCCACCGGGGCCTGCTCGGCCTCACGGCGGCGACGGGACGCAATGGGATCGTGCATGGCGCGGTCGAGCACTCCTCGGTGCTGCACGCCGTGGCCTGGCGGCCTTCCCCCGCGCACGCCGCGATCCCGGTCGACGCGACCGGCCGGGTGGACGTGGGCGCCCTCGTGGACGCCGCGGGCCGCCCGGGAGTCGGCGCGGTCGCCCTGCAGGCGGCCAACCAGGAGGTGGGGACGCTGCAGCCGGTCGACGAGGTCGACGCGCCCGCCGGCGTACCCCTCCTCGTCGATGCGGCGGCCGCGGTCGGCCACGTGCCGCTCCCCCGGCGCTGGGACGCGCTCACCGCGTCCGCGCACAAGTGGGGCGGGCCGGCCGGCGTCGGCGTCCTCGTCGTGCGGCGCGGCACCCGCTGGACCAACCCCTTCCCCGGCGACGACGGGCTCGACCAGCTCGGCGGCTTCCCGAACGTGCCGGCCGCCCTCGCCGCCGCCGCGGCGCTGCAGGCGACCCTGGCGGAGCGCGCGGAGGTCGCGGCCCGCCAGTTCGCGCTGGTCAATCACCTCCGCGGGGCGGTCCGCACCCTGCCCGACACCGAGGTGGTCGGCGATCCGGTGGCCCGACTCCCCCAGCTGGTGACCTTCTCCTGTCTCTACGTCGGGGGCGACGAGATCGTCTCGGCGCTGGCTCGGCGCGGCTTCGGCGTCGCCAGCGGATCGGCATGCACCGCGTCCACCCTCGAGCCGAGCCACGTGCTCGCCGCGATGGGAGCGCTCACCCACGGCAACGTGCGGGTCTCGCTCGGGCGGGACACCACCGCCGATCAGGTGGAGGGGTTCTGCGCCGCCCTCGCCGAGGAGGTCCACCGGATCCGCGCGGAGGCCGGCCTGTGAGCGCCCCCGGCGAGACCCCGGTGACCGAGATCGACTGCCGTGACCTGCCCTGCCCCCGCCCGATCATCGAGCTGGCGAAGGCGCTGCCGTCGGTGGCGGTCGGCGACCTGCTCGCCGTGATCGCGCGGGACCCGGCCGCGCGGCACGACGTACCGGCCTGGTGCCGGATGCGCGGACAGGAGTACGTCGGCGAGGAGGTCGCCGACGACGGCGCGCCCCGCTACGTGGTTCGACGGGTCAGCTGACCTTCAGACGCCGAGGTGCTTGCCGACCTCGTCGGCGGCCTCGTCGCCGTAAGAGTCGCGGATCCGGGCCACGAACTGCTCGTGGGTGAAGTCGTACTCCTGGGTGCCGATCGTCTCGACGACGTAGGCGGCGAGCACGCAGCCGACCTGGGCGGCCCGCTCCAGGGAGGTGCCCCACGAGAGCGCGGCGAGGAAGCCGCCTCGGAAGGCGTCGCCGACACCGGTCGGCTCGACCGCGGCGACGTCCTTGGCGGCCGGGACCTCGAAGGAGGTGCCGTCCTCGGAGGTGACCCGCACGCCGTCCTTGCCGAGCGTGGTGACCTGCAGGCCGACGCGGGCCAGGACCTCCTCGGCGGTCCAGCCGGTCTTCTTCTCGATGACGTGCGACTCGTACTCGTTGGAGAACAGGATCGCGGCGCCGTCGATCAGGTCGCGGATCAGGTCGCCCTCGGCGAACGCGAGCTGCTGGGAGCAGTCGGCGATGAAGGCGTAGCCGCGCTGACGGCACTCCTCGGTGTGCCGCTTCATCGCCTCCGGGTCGTCGGCGCCGATGAGGACGTAGGCCGGAGCGCCGACGCGATCGACGATCGGGGCGAGCTCGATCAGGCTGGCCTCGCTCATCGCCCCGGGGTAGAAGGACGCGAACTGGGCCATGGTGGTGTCGGTGGTGCAGACGAAGCGGGCGGTGTGCTTGCTGTCGGAGATGTGCACGGAGTCGCAGTCGACGCCGTTGCGCTCCAGCCAGGAGCGGTAGTCGGCGAAGTCCTCGCCCGCCGCGCCGACGAGCACCGGCCGCAGGCCGAGCCGGGCCAGGCCGAAACACATGTTGGGGGCCACGCCACCGCGCCGGATCTCGAGGTCGTCGACCAGGAAGGAGACCGACAGCTTGTCGAGCTGGTCGACGACCAGGGAGTCGGCGAACCTGCCGCCGAAGGTCATCAGGTGGTCGGTGGCGATCGAGCCGGCGATCAGGAGGGAGCCCGTGGGTGCAGTCACGATACGGAAGGCTAACCGAGCCGGGGACGGGACGGTGCGGTTGCCTCTGGGTATACCCGAAAGTAACGCCTAGCGTCGATGACATGCCGCCCTACGAGGAGATCGCCACCCCCGCCGAGTTGCATGCGGACTGCCAGGCCGTCAGCCGCCGGCTCGCCGAGGCCGCCGTCAAGGCGACCCGGCCCGCGCCCAGCATCCACTTCGACGAGCAGCCGCGCGAGGTCCCCAAGCGCGACATCGAGATCTCCGAGGCCGCCCAGCGCTTGGCCAACGCCCTGCACCTCCATCTGGACTGACGAGGTTGAGTTGCCACTTTTGACCCGTTGAATTGCCAGTGCCGCACAGGCAACCTGTGCGGCACTGGCAATTCAACGGGTCAAAAGTGGCAACTCAACGCCTCAGTTGAAGGAGTCCCCGCAGGCGCAGGAGCCCGTGGCGTTCGGGTTGTCGATCGTGAAACCCTGCTTCTCGATCGTGTCGACGAAGTCGATGACCGCGCCGTTGAGGTAGGGGACGCTCATCCGGTCGACCACCACGCCCACGCCATCGAAGTCGGTCACGACGTCGCCGTCGAGGGTCCGCTCGTCGAAGAAGAGCTGGTAGCGCAGGCCCGAGCAGCCACCGGGCTGCACCGAGATGCGCAGGGACAGGTCGTCACGACCCTCCTGCTCGAGCAGGCTGCTCACCTTCGCGGCAGCCACCGGGCTCAGGTTGATCTGGTCCTCACGGCGCTCGAAGTCCACGGGCGCCGCGACGGTCGTCGTCGCGCCGGGTGCGTCGTGGCTGTGGCCGCCTCCGCAGCAGCTGTCGCTCATGCTCACTCCAAGGTGTGTCAGGCTGGGTCGTCGTCGGGTTCGACTAGGGGTTCGACTAGCCCAATGGTCGCACAGTCGTGGTTATTCCCCCCACACCAGGACCGGCTTGACGACGGCGCCGGCCTTCGAGTCGGCCACGGCGTCGGCGATCTTCTCGAAGGGGTACGTCGTGACCAGGTGGTCGACGTCGAAGCGGCCGGCCTCGCGCAGCGCGATCAGCTCGGGGATGGTGACCAGTGGGTCCGCCTCCCCCTCGATGGAGGACCGCACGATCTTGCCGGTCTGCAGCAGGTCGATGGCGTCGATGGTGTACTCCGGCGCACCCAGCCCGAGGGCGACCAGCATGCCGCGAGGCCGCAGCGAGCGCTGGGCCTGGAGCACGACCGCCGCGATGGCCGTCGTGTCGATCGCGTACGACGCCCCGCCGGCGGTCAGCTCCCGGACGCGGTCCTCGACGGGCGCCGCGCCCTCCTCGCCGGGGTCGACGGCCGTCGCGCCGTAGCCCTCCGCGATCTGTCGGCGCGCGGCGACCGGGTCGACGGCGACGACGGTCTCCACGCCCGCTCCCCTGGCGGCGGCGATCGCCGCCAGGCCCACCGCGCCGGCGCCGTACACGACGATGCTGTCGCCGGGGGCAGGGTCGAGGACGTTGAGCACGGTGCCGGCGCCGGTCTGGAAGCCGCAGGCGAAGGGGGCCAGCCGGGTCAGGTCGAGGGCCTTGTCGACGACCACGCAGTTGTCGGCGTACGCGAGGGCGTGGCGGGCCAGGCTGGACTGGCCGAAGAAGTTGCCGAAGACCGTCTGGCTGTCGCCGTTCTCCCGGCGACGCTTCATGGTGGTCGAGCCGTCGGCGCGCATGCCCATGTAGTTGAGCAGCAACGACTGCTCGCAGTAGCCGACGTCGCCCGCCCGGCAGGGGCCGCACGCACGGCAGGAGCGGAAGCTCATCACCACGTGGTCACCGACCTCGATGCCGCTCACCGTGGCGCCGACCCGCTCCACGACGCCGGTGCCCTCGTGGCCCACGACGGTCGGCAGCATCTCCTGCGGCAGCATCGCCGGCACGGTCAGGTCGGTGTGGCACAGGCCGGTCGCGACGATCCGGACCAGGACCTCGTCGTCACGGGGATCCTCGAGCTCGACGTCGGCGACGACGAAGTCGCCGCCCGGCTCCTCGACGAGGAAGGCGGTGGTCTTCACGCGTCACGCTCCAGCCAGAAGTAGTAGAGGTCGTCGCTGCCGAAGGTGCCGGCCAGCTTGCCGTTCATGATGCCCATGACGGTGCGGGAGTCGACCTTCTTGAAATGGTCGAGGACCGGCATCTTGTCGTAGACCATCGTGGCGGTGACCTCGCCGCGGAAGCCGACCGGCCACAGCGACGCCTCACCTCCGCCGCCGGCGGCGAGGTTGGAGTACAGCTCGCCGTTCTCGTCGCGACACACGAGCGGCACCGCGGCGAGCGGACTGTCGAACCGCTTGCCGTGCCAGCGCACCTGCCGCAGCACCGTGCTGGCGACGTGCCCCGTGGCGAAGTCGCCCCCGCGCCAGGCCCCGAGCATCTCGTCGACCCGGACGGTCGCGAGATCGGCCCAGAGCGCGTCGAGATCACGGGGAGCCGCATGCTCGGCCGCGCGGAGGTCGTCGAAACGCGTCCTGTTGTCGGTCACCCGAGCAATCTAGAACACGTTCCACTTCTTGGCGAGAGGCGTCAGGTGCCGGGGTTCAGGACGACCACGTCCGCGCCACCCGGGCTGCCAGCTCGGTGAGCGCGCCGGAGGGGTCCGCGAAAGCCCGCTCCTCCCCGACCGCGCCGACGAGGGAGTACGCCGCGTCCATGCCGAGCGCCCTCATCTCGCGGGACCCCACGAGCACCTGCCCGGCCAGGGCCACACACGGCCGGAGCGCCTCGGCGGCGAGCGCGGCCACCCCCGCCGGCACCTTGCCGGCCCGGCTGCTGAAGTCGAAGGCACCCTCACCGGTGATCACCAGATCGGCCGCACGCGCCTGACCGGCGAGGTCCACGGCCTCGGCGACCAGTCCGATGCCCGAGACCCGGGTGCCGCCGAGCAGCATCAGGGCGAAGCCGAGCCCGCCCGCGGCGCCGGCGCCCGGCTCGAGCGCGAGCCGCCGGTCGGTCGCGGCGGCGAAGCTCTCGAGGAAGCCGTCGAGCAGGACCTGGGTCTCCTCGTCGATGCCCTTCTGGGCGCCGAAGGTCTTGCTCGCCCCGAACAGGCCGGTGAGCGGGCTGTCGACGTCCGTCGCCGCGACGAGCTCGACGCCGTCGACCATGCCACGGGCGATGCTCAGGTCCACCCGGGTCACCCCGTCGAGGAAGATCCCGCCCACGTCGAGAGCGACGTCGGCGTCCGCGCCGAGCGCGGCGAGCAGACCGGCGCCGCCATCGTTGGTCCCGGACCCGCCGAGCCCGACGACCACGCGGGTCGCTCCCGCGTCGACCGCCTCCAGCAGCAGCCGACCGACACCGACCGTCGTACCGAACTCGCCGAGCCGGCCGCCGGTGAGGTGTACGCCGCAGACCTGCGCGCTCTCGACGTAGACGGTCTCGCCGACCTTGAGGATCGTGGCCGGCACCTCGTGGCCCTGCGGCGCCTCCCCGACGACCGCCAGCAGCTCGCCGCCGAGGCTCGCGTGCAGGACGTCGACGAACCCGGGCCCGCCGTCGGACATCGGCGCCAGCACGATCTCGTCGTCCGGGGCGTGTCGGCGCCAGCCGGCGGCGATCGCCTCAGCTGCCTCGACCGCCGTCAGCGTGCCCGCGAACTTGTCGGGGGCCACCAGGATCCGCATGGGTCACATCATGGTGGACATCTGCCGTCGCCGGCATCCGGACCTGCGGATCGGCGACGGCGGCCCCGGCGGCGTACCTGCACCACGGGGCGCTGCCGCAGCGCTCCCCCGTCAAACTAGACTGACGGGATGACCACCGTGGACCTTCCGCTGCTGCCGCTCGGCCGTGGCACGGACCCGCTCTCCGAGCGGGGCGTCGAGTGCCCCGGCGACCTGCCGGCACCGTCCGACCCGGACCTCGTGGCGCGCGCCCGCGCCGCCAAGGAGAAGCTGGGCGAGCGGCTGTTCGTGCTGGGGCATCACTACCAGCGTGACGAGGTCATCCAGTTCGCCGACGTGACCGGTGACTCGTTCAAGCTGGCCCGCGATGCCGCAGCCCGGCCGGACGCGGAGTTCATCGTCTTCTGTGGCGTGCACTTCATGGCGGAGTCGGCCGACATCCTCACCGGTCCCGAGCAGAAGGTGATCCTGCCCGACCTCGCGGCCGGCTGCTCGATGGCCGACATGGCGCGGATCGCGCAGGTCGAGAAGGCCTGGGAGGCGCTGGCGGCGGCCGGTGTCCAGGACTCCGTCGTTCCGGTGACCTACATGAACTCCAGCGCCGACATCAAGGCCTTCTGCGGCCGCAACGGCGGCGTCGTGTGCACCTCCTCCAACGCCGAGGCCGCCCTCGACTGGGCCTTCCAGCAGAAGGGCGTGGACAACAAGGACACCAAGGTCCTGTTCCTGCCCGACCAGCACCTCGGCCGCAACACCGCGGTCCTGCAGCTGGGCTTCGAGCTCGACGAGTGCGTCGTGTGGAACCCCCACAAGCCCAACGGCGGGCTGAGCGCCGAGGAGCTGGCGGGCGCCCGGATGATCCTGTGGAAGGGGCACTGCTCGGTCCACGGGCGGTTCTCCGCCGATGTCGTCGACGAACTGCGCACCAAGGTGCCGGACCTCAACGTCCTGGTGCACCCCGAGTGCCAGCACGAGGTGGTGCTCAAGGCCGACCTGGTCGGCTCCACCGAGTTCATCATCAAGACCATCGAGGCGGCACCCGCCGGCTCCAGCTGGGCCATCGGCACCGAGCTCAACCTCGTGCAGCGCCTGGCCGACGCGCACCCGGACAAGAACATCATGTTCCTGGACCGCAACGTCTGCTACTGCTCCACGATGAACCGGATCGACCTGCCCCACCTCGTGTGGACCCTGGAGAACCTCGTCGAGGGTGTCGTGGCCAACCAGATCGAGGTCGACCCGCAGACCGAGGCCGACGCGCTGACCGCCCTGCAGCGGATGCTGGACCTCCCCGGCCTGGAACACAAGGGAGGGGCCCATCGTGACTGAGCCGCTGCCCCCCTGCCCGGAGTGCTCGAGCGCGTACACCTACGAGTTGGGCGACCTGATGGTCTGCCCGGAGTGCGCCCATGAGTGGTCGCCCGCCGAGGCAGCGGCGGCGGACGTCGTACGTGACGCCAACGGGAAGTCCCTCGCCGAGGGCGACGACGTGATCGTGGTCAAGGATCTCCCGGTGAAGGGGGCGCCCAAGCCGATCAAGTCCGGCACCAAGGTCCGCGCCATCCGCCTCGTCCCTGCCGAGGCCCGGGTCGGCGGCCACGACATCGACTGCAAGGTCGACGGGTTCGGACCGATGCAGTTGAAGTCCAGTCTGGTCAGGAAGGCCTGAGCGTGTTCAAGCGCACCAAGTCCCCCGCCACCGCGGAGCAGACCGCTCCCGACGGCAAGGCCGGCGGCAAGGGCCGTCCGACGCCCACGCGCAAGGAGGCCGAGGCGGCGGCGAAGGCACGCGCCAAGGGCCCGCGCGATCGCAAGGACGCCTCCCGCCGCCAGCGTGAGTTCCGCGCCGAGGAGAGCCGCAAGATCCGCCAGGGCATGAAGAACGGCGACGAGCGCTACTTCCTGCCCCGCGACAAGGGCCCGGTGCGCCGCTTCATCCGCGACTACGTCGACCGGCGCTTCTCGATCGTCGAGATGGTCATCCCCCTGATGATCATCGGCCTGATGCTCGGCTACACGGGCAGCTCCGCGCTGGCCCAGGCCAGCAGCATGATCCTGCTCGCCACCGTGCTGTTCGTGGTGACCGACATGATCCTGCTGCGGTTCCGGCTGCGTCGCGAGCTGGGCCGCCGCTTCCCCGGCCAGTCGCTCAAGGGCACGACCTACTACGCCCTGACCCGGTCGATGCAGATGAAGTTCATGCGTCTGCCGAAGGCGCGCGTGAAGATCGGTCAGCCGCTGCCCGAGGACTACGACAAGTAGGTTCCTCGGCGTGAAGGTCATCGCCGCGCTGCACGGTCCCGGATCCGCCCTGCTCGACCCCGCGTTCCGCGCGGAGGTTGCCGCGACCGGGGCCAGCCGGCTCCAGGTCAACGTCGACGACGACGCCGTCGCGGGCGCGATGCGGTTCGGTCCGGACGCGCCGATCACGGCGATGGTGTCGGTGTGGACCGACGGCACCCCGCGGACCCTTCTCGACGTCGTACGACGGCACGACCCGGCCGCGCACGCGTGGTCCGTCGCCGAGCGGGAGCCCCTGGTCCCGCCCGGCGTGCCGGACGGCGAGCGTGCCGACGCCCTGGCCAACCTCGCCTTCCTGCGCCGGCCGGAGACGATGCCGCACCCCGTGTGGCTGGCCGACTGGCTCGAGCGGCACACGCAGGTGGCGATCGCCACCCAGGGCACCTTCGGCTACGTCCAGAACCCGGTCCTCGAGCACCTCACGCCCGGTGGCGGTGACGTCGCCGGGATCGTCGAGGAGCTGTTCCCGATGGCCGCGCTGACCGACCGACACGCGTTCTACGGCAGCGGCGGCGACGAGGAGGAGCTCCAGCGCCGGTTCACGACGCTGATGGACAGCTGCGCGCGCTTCGGCGCGGCGGACGGCCTCGATCTGGTGCCGACCAGCCGCTACGTCTTCGCCCTCTGACCCGGCGTACGTCCTCGCCGCGGCCCGCTCAGCCGAGGATCTCCGAGCGGCGTGGCGAGCGGGTCAGGGTCGGATCGGTGGTGACGACACCGTCGAGCGCCCGGTCGATGGCGGCCAGCGTGTCGGCGTCGAGGCGCACGCCGGCGGCCTTCACGTTCTCGGTGACCTGCTCGGGACGACTGGCTCCGATGATCGCGGCGGACACGTTGTCGTTCTGCAGCACCCAGGCGACGGCGAGCTGGGCGAGCGAGAGCCCCGCCTCCTCCGCGATCGGCGCCAGCAGCTGCACCCGCTCGAGCACGTCGTCGCGCAGCCAGCGACCGATGTCGTTGGCGCCGCCCTTCTCGTCGGTGGCCCGCGATCCGGCCGGCGGCGCCTGGCCCGGACGGTACTTGCCGGTGAGCACGCCCTGGGCGATCGGCGACCACACGATCTGGCCGATGCCGAGCTCCTTGGAGGTCGGCACCACCTCGGCCTCGATCACCCGCCAGAGCATGGAGTACTGCGGCTGGTTGGAGATCAGCGGCACCCGCAGCTCGCGCGCCAGGCCGGCGGCCGCCCGGATCTCCTCGGCACGCCACTCCGAGACTCCGATGTAGAGCGCCTTGCCCGACCGGACGACGTCGGCGAACGCCAGCATCGTCTCCTCCAGTGGCGTCTCGTGGTCGAAACGGTGGGCCTGGTAGAGATCGACATAGTCTGTGCCGAGCCGGCGCAGCGAACCGTCGATCGACTCCATGATGTGCTTGCGTGAGAGGCCGTGGTCGTTGTGGCCGCCGGGCCCGGTCGGCCAGAAGACCTTCGTGAAGACCTCCAGGCCCTCCCGCCGCTCCCCTGCCAGGGCCTTGCCCAGCACGGTCTCGGCCGCGGTGTTGGCGTAGACGTCCGCCGTGTCGAAGGTCGTGATCCCCTCGTCGAGCGCGCGACGCACGCACGCCAGGGCGCCCTCCTCCTCGACCTGGGAACCGTGCGTGATCCAGTTGCCGTAGGCGATGGCTGAGATGCGGAGGCCACTCGCCCCGAGGTTGCGAATCTCCATGGGTTGACCCTAGTGCGCCGGACCACATCGGCGTCCTGCCACACTGACCGGCATGGTCGCTGCTGACGTGTCCGTTCGGGTCGCCTGGCCGGCCGACGCCGGCGGGATCGCCGCGGTCCAGCTCCGGGCCTGGCAGGAGCGGTACGACGACGGGGTGGCCGGCCTCACCGAGCGCGGCCTCGACGCCGCCACCCTCGCGAGTGCCTGGCAGCAGTCGCTGGCCAGGCCGCCGGAGGCCCGGCACCGGGCGCTGGTGGCGCTGGCCCGCGACCGGGTGGTCGGCTTCGCCGTGACCGGCCCCAACCCCGACCCGGACGCCGACGGGGCCGTCGACGGTGAGATGGCGGAGTTCACCGTCGACCCGGCCGAGACCCGCGCCGGGCACGGCTCCCGGCTGCTCCAGGCCTGCGTCGACACGCTGGTCGCGGACGGGTTCACCCGCGCGGTGTGCTGGCTGGACGCGACCGACGACGTCTTCCGGGCCTTCCTGACCGAGTCCGGCTGGGCACCCGACGGCGCGAGCCGTGAGCTCGCCGCCGAGGCCGGGACCGGCTCGGTCAAGCAGGTCCGGCTCCACACCGCGCTCGCCTGAGGCCCCATGAGCGGCGAGGAGGTGCGGCGGGCCGTCGTACGCGACAGCCTGGGGGTCGCCATCGCGACCGGCACCTACGGGCTGAGCTTCGGCGCCGTCGGCGTCGCCTCGGGCCTGGACGTGGCGCAGACCTGCGCGCTGTCGCTGGTCATGTTCACCGGGGCCTCGCAGTTCGCGCTGGTCGGCGTCCTCGGCTCGGGCGGCACGCCCCTGGCCGGCGCGCTCACCGCCCTGCTGCTCGGCACCCGCAACACCCTCTACGGCCTCCGGATGGCCCCGCTGCTGGGCTACCGAGGCTGGCGCCGGCTCGCGGCCGCCCAGGTGCTCATCGACGAGTCCACGGCGATGAGCGTGACCCGGCCCGACCGGAGCCTGGCCCGCACCGGCTTTCTCACCACCGGGCTCACCATCTTCGCGCTCTGGAACCTGACCACCCTCGTGGGCGCGGTCGCCGGCGAGCAGCTCGGCGACCCGAAGGACCTGGGCCTCGACGCGGCCGTGGGCGCGGCCTTCCTCGCCCTGCTCTGGCCACGTCTGAGCACCCCCGTCCTGCGGGTGACCGCGGTGCTGGCCGCGCTGGTCGCCGCCGGCGCGGTGACGGTCACGCCGGCCGGCGTACCCGTGCTCGTGGCGGCGGGCGTCGCCGTACTCGTCGCGGCGCTGGCGCCGCGCCCTGCCCGGCAGCCGGAGGACGCGCCGTGATCTGGTGGGCGGTCCTCGGTGCCGGCATCGGCTGCTACCTGCTCAAGCTCGTCGGCCTCTCCGTCCCGGCCCGCGTGCTCGGCAACCCGCTCGTCGCCCGGATCGCCGACCTGATCCCGGTCGCCCTGCTCGCCGCCCTGGTGACCGTGCAGGTGCTCGCCGCACCCGAGGGACGCGCTCTCACGCTGGACGGGCGGGTGCTCGCCCTGGGCGTGGCGGTCCTGCTGCTGCTCGCCCGGGCGCCCTTCCTGGTGGTGGTCTTCGGCTCCGCCGTGGCCGCCGCCCTCGTCCGCCTGCTGTAGCGACCGCGGCGCGGCAGCCCGGCGCCCCCGGCCGGCAGCGTGGCGCCCCGCGCCGGCAGCGTGGCGCCCGCGCGCCGGCAGCGTGGCGCCCGCGCGCAGCGCATCGAGGTGCGCCCGCGGTCCGAGCGCAGCGAGGACCGTGCGGAGCGCCTCGATAGGCGACACGCTCGGCCCCATCAAAACAGCAGATGCTCGAGACCGACGGTGAGGCCGGGGAAGTCGCCGATCCGGCGTACGCCGGTGAGCACGCCGGGCGTGAAGGAGACCCGGTCGAGCGAGTCGTGACGGATGGTGAGGGTCTCCCCCAGGCCACCGAAGACGACCTCCTGGTGCGCCACCAGGCCACGCACCCGGACGCTGTGGACGCGGACCCCGTCGACGTCGGCGCCCCGCGCCCCCTCGAGCCCGGTGCTCGTGGCGTCCGGGATCGGCGCGCTGCCGGCCTCCCGGCGGGCGGCGGCGATCAGCTCGGCGGTGCGACCGGCCGTGCCGCTCGGCGCGTCGGCCTTCGTCGGGTGGTGCAGCTCGATGACCTCGACCGACTCGAAGAAGGGGGCGGCGGCGGCGGAGAAGCGCATCATCAGGATCGCGCCGATGGAGAAGTTGGGGGCGATCAGGACGCCGGTGCCCGGGCTCTCGGCGAGCCAGCCTCGGAGCAGCTCGAGGCGGGCGTCGTCGAAGCCCGTCGTACCGACGACGGCGTGGATGCCGTTCTCGACGCAGTAGCGCAGGTTGTCCATCACCACGTCGGGGTGGGTGAAGTCGACGACCACCTGCGTGCCGCTCTCGGCCAGGGAGGCGATCGGGTCGCCCTGGTCGACGCCGACGGTGAAGTCCAGGTCATCGGCGCTCTCGACGGCCTTGACGACCTCGGCGCCGACCTTGCCCCGGGCCCCGAGCACCCCCACCCGGAGACGCTCTCCTGCTGCCTGATCCGCGACACGTGAGCTCACGGCACCAAGGTAGTGCGTCGCCTCGCGTCGCGTTCTGGCAGGCTGACCCCCATGGTGAACAAGATCCCGGCCCGGATCCGGTGGGCGGTGGACTTCATGGACGTCCAGCCCAACGACCATGTTCTGGAGATCGGCTGTGGCAACGGCGCCGCCGCCGACCTGGTCTGCCGCCGGCTCGAGGGCAAGGGCAAGATGTTCGCCATCGACCGCTCCGAGGCCGGGGTCGACCGCACCAAGGCCCGCTGTGCCGAGCACATCGCGGCCGGCAAGCTCACCGTGCGCCAGATCGACCTGGCCACCCTGCGGGTGCCCGTCAAGCGCCTGACCAAGGTCTTCGCCTTCGACGTGAACCTGTTCTGGGTGCGCGATGCCCACGAGGAGATCGCCCTCCTCCACGAGCGCCTGATGCCCGGGGGCTCGGTCAACCTGTTCTTCGACGCGACTCGTCCCGAGCAGGTGCCCGACATCCTCGCCAAGGCGGCCGCGCAGCTGCGCGACAGCGGCTTCCGCGTCTACATCGTCGACTCGAAGATGCCGCCGGTGATCGGGATCATCGGGCGCCGCTGAGCGTTGCGCGCGGGCCGCGGCCGGGCTCGCGATTGGCCGGGACGGGGCCACCTCTTGTTAGCCTGCTGGGGCAGCATGCCCGTTTCGGGCTGGCCTGTCTCTCGGAGAGACTCGAACTCGACGTGACCGCGTGGCGATCATTCCACGCCGTCACGTCGGGCCCGCGCCCTCCGGGAACCCGCCGGGACGGACATGCGTCCTGACCGGCGAACCCCTGGAGAGACGTGACCCAGACTTCCAGCACGACCCCGAGCAAGAGCCGCACCTCCCGAGCCGCCGAGGCGCTGAGTACGCCGGCAGCGGATGTCGTCCCCCACCCGGCCCTCGACCAGGCGGTCGAGACCGAGCGGCCCGCCCGACGCGGACTAGACCCGGTCGTCTTCGGCACCGCCGCGGCCGTGTGCATCGGCTTCGTCGTGTGGGGCCTGGTGAGCACCACCTCGCTCGGCACCGCCTCCGGCAAGGCGCTGGACTGGGTGATGACCAACACCGGCTGGCTCTTCGTCCTCACCTCCAGCGGTTTCGTCGTGTTCGTGATCTGGCTGGCGATGAGCAAGTACGGCACGATCCCGCTGGGCCGCGACGACGAGGAGCCTGAGTTCCGGACCACCTCGTGGATCGCGATGATGTTCAGTGCCGGCATGGGCATCGGTCTGATGTTCTACGGCGTCAGCGAGCCGCTCTCACACTTCGTCACCCCGCCCCCGGGCACCGGCGGCGATCCGGACGCCGCCGCGCAGACCGCCATGGCGACCACGATGTTCCACTGGACGCTGCACCCGTGGGCGATCTACGCCGTCGTCGGCCTCGCCATCGCCTACGGCGTCTACCGCAAGGGCCGCGTCCAGCTGATCTCCGCCGCCTTCGTGCCGCTGCTCGGCAAGCGGGCCTCCGGCGGCGCCGGCAAGGTGATCGACATGTTCGCGATCTTCGCGACGCTGTTCGGGTCGGCCACCTCGCTGGGCCTCGGCGCGCTCCAGATCAGCAGTGGGCTCGAGATCGTCGGCGACGTCGGTCCGCTCGGCAACGGCGCCCTGGTCGTGATCATCACCGTGCTGACCGTCGCCTTCGTCCTGTCCGCGGTCTCCGGTGTCGCCAAGGGCATCCAGTGGCTCTCGAACATCAACATGGTGCTCGCCGTCGTCCTCGCGCTGTTCCTGTTCGTGGTCGGGCCGACCGTGTTCATCCTCAACCTGGTGCCGACCTCGCTCGGCAGCTACGTCCAGGATCTCGCGATGATGGCGGCCCGCACCGGCGCCGAGGGGGCCGACACCGAGGCCTGGCTGAGCGGCTGGACCGTCTTCTACTGGGCCTGGTGGCTGTCCTGGACGCCGTTCGTCGGCATGTTCATCGCGCGCATCTCGCGTGGGCGCACCATCCGCCAGTTCGTCACCGGCGTGCTGCTCGTCCCGAGCGTCGTGAGCGTGATCTGGTTCTGCATCCTCGGTGGCACCGCCATCGACCTGCAGAGCACCGGCACCGACATCGCCGACGCGGGCGGCCTCGAGGCCCAGCTCTTCGGCACTCTCGACGCGCTCCCCCTCGCGACCCTCGCCAGCATCCTGGTCATGCTGCTGGTGGCGATCTTCTTCGTCTCCGGGGCGGATGCGGCATCGATCGTGATGGGCAGCCTGTCCGAGCGCGGCACGACCGAGCCGCGGCGCGCGGTCGTGATCTTCTGGGGCGTCGCGACCGGCGCGGTCGCCGCGGTGATGCTGCTCGCCGGGGGTGAGGACGCCTTGACGGGTCTGCAGACGATCACCATCGTGGCGGCACTGCCGTTCGTGGTGATCATGGTCGGCCTCGCCGCCTCCCTGGTCCGCGAGCTGCGCACCGATCCCATGGTCGTCCGTCGCCGCTACGGCGAGGAGGCGGTCGAGCAGGCCGTCATCACCGGCGTCACCGAGCACGGCGACGACTTCGTGCTCTCCATCGAGCCGGTCGAGCCGGAGCCCGAGCCCGAGCCGGAAACCGCGCGGTAACGTCATTCGTTCCGTGGGCTCATGCCCACGGAACGAATGACGTCACGCCGGCCCGACCAGCGCGAGCAGCTCGGGTCGGCCGAAGACCTCGGCGGCGATCTCCCGGACCTCGTCCAGGGTGACCGCCTCGATCCGGGCGATCACCTCGTCGATGCCGAGCACCTCGCCGTTGACGAGCTCGTTCTTGCCCAGGCGCATCATCCGCGAGCCGGAGTCCTCCAGGCCCAGGATCATGCCGCCGACCAGCTGGCCCTTGCCGCGGGTCAGCTCCTCCTCGGCGATCCCCTCGGCGGCGATCAGGCGCAGCTGGTCGCGGACCACGCTCAGGACCTCGTCGGTGCGGTCGGGCAGGCAGCCGACCGCGACGCCCACGAGACCGGAGTCGGCGTAGTGGCTGGCGAAGGAGTAGACGGAGTACGCGAGCCCGCGCAGCTCGCGGACCTCCTGGAACAGCCGGCTGGACGTGCCGCCGCCGAGGGCGGTGTTGAGTACGCCGAGGGCGTAGCGCCGGTCGTCGTCGCGGGTGATGCCCTCGCGTCCGAGGACCAGGTTGACCTGCTCGAACGGTCGGTCCACCCGCCCCTCCCCCGGCCCGAGCCGTGCGCGGCGCCGGGCGCCCGTCGTCCGCGCGGGCGCCGGGGCGGCCTGGGCCGCCAGCCAGTCGTGGCGTCCGAACGCCTTCTTCACCGCGCGTACGACGGCGCCGTGGTCGAGCGCGCCGGCCACCGAGATCACCGTGTTCGCCGGCACGTAGTGCCGCCGGTAGAAGCGCTTGATCTGGGCCGGGGTCATCGCCTCGATCGAGCCGGTGGTGCCGGCGATCGGGCGCCCGAGCGGCGAGGCGGCGCCCCAGGCGAGCTCGGCGAGGAGGTTCTGGACGACGTCGTCCGGGTCGTCGTCGTGCATGGCGATCTCGTCGAGGATGACGTCGCGCTCGGCGTCGACATCGTGGCCTGCGATGACCGATCCGGTGATCATGTCGCCGAGCACGTCGACGGCGAGCGGCAGGTCGTCGGAGAGCACCCGCGCGTGGAAGCAGGTGTACTCCTTGGCCGTGAACGCGTTGAACTCGCCGCCCACCGCGTCGAGCTCGATGGAGATGTCGAGTGCCGATCGCTCCGGGGTGCCCTTGAAGAGCAGGTGCTCCAGGAAGTGCGAGGCACCGTGCGTGGCAGCCCGCTCGTCGCGGGAGCCGACGCCGACCCACACCCCGATGGAGGCGGAGCGGGCCCCGGCCATCTGCTCGGTGACGATGCGCAGCCCGGAGGGGAGCTGGGTGCGGCGGACGCGGGAGACGACGAGTCCGTCGGTCCCGGTGACCGTGTGCACGGTCCTGGTGTTGGCGCCGGACGACGCGCGAGCCTGCATAACCCCGACGGTACCCAAGCGTTTGGCCCGGAGCGGTATCGGGAAGCCGTCTCACGGGCAGCCATCGGGCCTGCTCGCAGGCGAGAGGAGTCACGGCCCATGGCTGAGTCGGTCAAGCTGCAGTTCGAGGTCCTCTATCGGGCGGGGACCAAGAACTTCCCCGACCAGGCAGCCGACCTCGCCGCGGCCCTCGAAGGGATCAGCGGGGTCCACCAGCAGTGGTACGAGCCGACGATCCGCGCCGGGTCGCCTGCCGCACTCGCCCAGGCGCTCGAGATCAACCGGACGGTGTACGGGCTGCTCCGCCGGGCGGTGCTGTCCTTCCAGGACGCCGCGTCGGCGGTGGTCCTGATCACCAAGGACTTCCAGGCCAGCGACGCCGAGGCGCGCGAGGCCATGCACGCCTTGGGCATCAAGGCCTCCGACATCCAGACCCCGCCGATGGCGCAGCCTCCTACGTTCGACGAGGCGACGTCGTGACCCGGCCGGACGGTGGTGGTGGCGGCGGGCTCTCCTTCGACTACAGCGACCAGCGCTTCGAGACCGTCACCGACAAGATCGAGGACCTGCTCGCCGACCTGATGGGCATCGAGGCCGCCGCGGACATGTTCCGCACCTACCTCGTGAACCTGAAGACGTACCACGAGGACGAGCAGGTGACGCCCACCGTGCGGCCGATGAACCTGCCCGCCAGCAAGCCCTTCACCGTCTATCCCATCCTGCCCGAGCCGCCCTTCGACACATCGGGCGACCAGCACTCCTACCAGGACTGGATCAACCAGGCGTACGCCGCGGGCGCCCAGTCGGCGGCGGGGACCGGCGCCTGGCTGCGCTCGATCATGGACAACTTCTACCTGGTCGACGCCGAGGCACTGATCAACGGCGCCGACCAGCAGGCCGGTCTGGTGATCCAGCACGGGACCACGCTCACCGCCAACCTCGGCGAGGTCAACGCGGCGCTCGCCGATGAATGGGACTGGGACGGCGACTCGATGGACGCCTTCTTCACCTGGGTCGCGGTCGCCGACGCCGCCCCGGCGGTGATGCTGCTGTTCGCCTACGCGGCGCAGTCGAGTGTCGCGAAGGCCGGTGCCGCGATCGGAGCGACCCAGGAGGCGATGATGCAGCAGGCGGAGAACGCCCGCGATGCGCTCGAGGCGACCATCAAGGCCTGGCACGACGACGCCGACGCGTTCCCCTTCCCGCCGGGCTCGGACTGGAAGTTCAAGGACATCGGGACCGCGATCGGGGGCGTGATCCAGAGCAAGGTCGAGTCCCTCTCGGACACGCTCCCGGACCTGGGTCCGCTCGGCAACCTCGGCAAGGACTGGGCCCTCGACAAGGTCACGGGCAAGCTGATCTCGAAGATCCCCGCGGTCAAGCCGGCGACGCTGACGTACAAGCTCCTCACCACGCTCGAGGCGAACGAGGTCGAGGTCGAGAAGCAGCCGACCGCCCAGGTCATCATCGACACCGTCGAGCAGACGTTCCGCGACATCGCGAAGGAGGGCGACGCAGCGGTCACCACCGCGGGCGAGGGGATCGCCACCCTCGCGGCGTCCCTCCACGACGCCGACCAGCTCGTGATGCCACGCCCCGACCCGACTCCCACCGGCCACTACGAGCGCGACTGAGCCTCCGTCCCCGCACGTTCCCACACGGAACGAGGGGGTGGCCGCCCGCAGGCGGCCACCCCCTCGTGGCGTCTCAGCGACTCACTCGGAGTCGGCGGACTCCTCGGCCGGCTCGGCCTCGGCCGACTCGGTCTCCTCGACCACCGGGATGAGGGACAGCTTGCCGCGGTCGTCGATCTCGGCGATCTCGACCTGGAGCTTCTGCCCCACCGCGACGACGTCCTCGACGTTCTCGACGCGCTTGCCGCCGGCGAGACCACGCAGCTTGCTGATGTGCAGCAGGCCGTCCTTGCCGGGCATGAGCGCGATGAAGGCGCCGAAGTTGGTCGTCTTGACGACCGTGCCGAGGTAGCGCTCGCCGACCTCGGGCATGGTCGGGTTCGCGATCGCGTTGATCGCGGACCGGGCCGCCTCGGCCGCCTCACCGTTGGTCGCACCGATGTAGACGGTGCCGTCGTCCTCGATGGAGATCGAGGCGCCGGTGTCGTCCTGCAGCTGGTTGATCACCTTGCCCTTGGGCCCGATCACCTCGCCGATCTTGTCGACGGGCACCTTGACGGTGATGATCCGCGGCGCGTGGATCGACATCTCCTCGGGGCCGTCGATGGCCTCGGCCATGACCTCGAGGATGGCCAGACGGGCGTCACGAGCCTGGTTGAGGGCCTTCGCGAGGACCTCGGCCGGGATGCCGTCGAGCTTGGTGTCGAGCTGGAGCGCGGTGACGAACTCCTTGGTGCCGGCGACCTTGAAGTCCATGTCGCCGAAGGCGTCCTCGGCTCCGAGGATGTCGGTCAGCGCGACGTACTCGAGCTTGCCGTCGATCTCACCGGAGATCAGGCCCATCGCGATGCCGGCGACGGAGGCCTTCAACGGCACTCCGGCCTGGAGCAGTGCCAGCGTGGACGCGCAGACCGAGCCCATCGAGGTGGAGCCGTTGGAACCCATGGCCTCGGAGAGCTGGCGGATGGCGTAGGGGAACTCCTCGCGGCTCGGGAGCACCGGCAGCAGCGCGCGACGGGCGAGCGCGCCGTGGCCGACCTCGCGGCGCTTCGGCGAGCCGACGCGACCGGTCTCGCCGGTGGAGAACGGCGGGAAGATGTACTTGTGCATGTAGCGGCGGTGCTTCTCCGGGGAGAGCGTGTCGAGCTGCTGCTCCATCTTGAGCATGTCGAGGGTGGTGACTCCCAGGATCTGGGTCTCGCCACGCTCGAACAGCGCGGAGCCGTGGACCCGCGGGACCACGTCGACCTCGGCGTGCAGCGGACGGATGTCGGCGAGGCCGCGGCCGTCGATGCGGACCTTGTCGCGCAGCACGCGCTCGCGGACGACCTGCTTGTTGACCGAGCGGAAGGCCGCGCCGATCTCCTTCTCGCGGCCCTCGAACTGACCGGCCAGCTTGTCGAGCACGTCGGCCTTGAGCTCGTCGGTGCGCGCCTCGCGCTCCTGCTTGTCGCCGATGGTCATCGCCTCGGTCAGGTCGGCCTTGGCGGCCGCCTCGACGGCCGCGAAGACGTCGTCCTCGTAGTCGAGGAAGATCGGGAACTCCTGGATCGGCTTGGCGGCCACGTTGGCGAGCTCGACCTGGGCCTCGACCAGCTGCTTGATGAACGGCTTGGCGGCGTCCAGACCGCTGGCGACGATCTCCTCGGTCGGCGCCTGGGCGCCGGACGTGACCAGGCCCCACGACTGCTCGGTGGCCTCGGCCTCGACCATCATGATGGCGACGTCACCGGTCTCGGTGACCCGGCCGGCGACGACCATGTCGAAGACGGCGTTCTCGAGCTGGCTGTGGGTCGGGAAGGCGACCCACTGGCCGTCGATCAGGGCGACCCGGGTCGCGCCGACGGGGCCGGAGAACGGCAGGCCGGAGAGCTGGGTCGACATCGACGCCGCATTGATGGCGAGCACGTCGTACGGCGTGTCGGGGTTGAGGGCCATCACGGTGATGACGACCTGGACCTCGTTGCGCAGGCCCTTCTTGAAGGTCGGGCGCAGCGGGCGGTCGATGAGACGGCAGGTGAGGATCGCGTCCTCACCCGGACGACCCTCGCTGCGGAAGAAGGAGCCGGGGATCTTGCCCGCGGCGTACATCCGCTCCTCGACGTCGATCGTCAGGGGGAAGAAGTCGAAGTGGTCCTTGGGGTGCTTCCCGGCGGTCGTCGCCGAGAGCAGCATGGTGTCGTCGTCGAGGTAGGCGGTCACCGAGCCGGCGGCCTGACGGGCCAGCAGGCCCGTCTCGAACTTGACGGTGCGGGTGCCGAACTTGCCGTTGTCGAGAACGGTCTCGACGGCGGAGATGACGGGTTCAGTCAAAGTGTTCTCTTATTCGTGCGTACGGGACACGCTGCCCCGCGGGAATGGATGTGAGTTGTTGCCAGCCACACTAGCGAGCAGCGGGCCAAATGCAGAACGGGCGACCCGAGAGGGTCGCCCGTTCTGTCGATCTCATCCGTGGCGTTCACGGTGCTTCTGCGCGTGCGGCCGCAAGGCGGCGGCCCGAAGGCGGCCTTCAAGCGGAGCGGGCCGTCGAGGGCCGCCAACGCCGCGGACGCTCCGCAGAAGTGCCGTGAACGCCGCGGATCAGCGGCGGAGGCCTAGACGCTCGACAATGGAGCGGTAGCGCTCGATCTCGGTCTTCTTCAGGTAGTTGAGAAGACGACGGCGCTGGCCGACGAGGAGCAGCAGGCCACGACGGCTGTGGTGGTCGTGCTTGTGCTGCTTGAGGTGCTCGGTCAGGTGGCTGATCCGGTGGCTCAGGAGCGCGATCTGGACCTCGGGCGAACCGGTGTCACCCTCGGCGGTGGCGTACTCCGCGATGATCTTCTTCTTGGTCTCAGCGTCGGTACCGACTGCCATGGAAACTCCTCTTCCTCGCCCTGGGGCTCAGTGCTCGTTGCGCGGCGCCCCAGCCTGAAATCCTGGGGCTCTCTTTGTCCGCGGCCGTTCTGACGGCAACCGCACAAGGTTAACAGCGGAGGTGACCCGACCCCGAATCGCTGCGGCCTGACACATCGGGCCGCCCCGGCCCGTCGAGCAGGATGACGAGCAGACCACAGAGAGGACGTCCATGCGCCCCGGTGAGCAGGCCGAGTTCGAGGACTTCGTGCGGACCCGATCCAGCGAGCTGCTGCGCGCGGCCTGGCTGCTGACCGGCGACCGGACGGCGGCCGAGGACCTGCTCCAGGAGGCGCTGGTACGGGTCTTCACCCGCTGGCGACAGGTACGCCGGGCCGACAACCCGATCGCCTACGCCCGCACCGTCCTCGTCCGGCGCTATATCGACGGAGCTCGCCGGCGCAGCTCGGGTGAGCGTCCGGGCCTGCTCGACGACGACCCGCGCCTGCCGCGGAGCGCCGAGCCCGACGTCGCGCTGCGCCAGACCCTCGTCGCCGCCGTGCGCGAGCTCGCCCCGGTCGACCGGGCCGTGGTCGTGCAGCGCTACCTGCTCGACCAGGACGTCGCCGGCGTGGCCGCCGACCTCGGACTGTCCGGCCAGGCGGTCCGCAGCCGTAGCACCCGGGCGCTGGCCCGGCTGCGCCACCTGATGGGCCCCGAGCTCGCGGGGGCGCTCAGCACCCACCCCGACAAGGAGATGCCATGACCACCACGACCGAGGACCTGTTCGCCACGCTGATGCGCGACGCGATGGCCGACGTGCAGGCCGACGACGCGCTCCTCGGAGCCGTCCTGCGGACCGGGCGACGACGGACCCACCGTCGCCGGGCGACGTACGCCGGCGGCGGGCTCGCCCTCGCCGCCGCCCTGGGCTCGACGCTGACGGCCGGCGGTCCGGCCCCGGTCGCCGACGATCTCAGCGTTGCCGCGCCGACCGCCGCCCCGGCCACCGCCCCGGCCACGCCCCGGCCGCCCACGGCCGACGAGCTCGAGAAACGGCTGGCCGCCGCCCTCCCGGGCCTCAGCACCGCCATCCCGATCACCCAGACGTCGGGCCGGGTCGAGGCCGAGCGCACCTACGCCGACGGCGTCGTCACCGCCCTGGCCTACGACTCCGCCGCGGTCGACGGCGCGCCCGTCGACGCCACCGACAAGTGCGCGCCGGTGCTGGCAGGCGGCAACGACGGTCCGACCCGGTGCGCCGTCACCGACGACGGCTGGGCGATCTCGATGGCCGGGCGCCCCGATGTCGCCGGAGGCGACCCGAGCGCCCGGTTCGCCCGGGTGACCTACTTCCGGCGGGACGGGCTGGTCATCGACCTGACCGCCACCGGTAGCGGGGCGCCGCCGCTGTCCCGCGACCAGCTGGTCCGGCTGGCCACGACCGCCGACTGGTTCCCCGTCTCGTAGGTCGACGCTGTGCGACGATGCCGAGATGGAGCAACGACAGGTCCGACAGCAGGTGGGCGTGTGCAACCTGTGCGAGGCCACCTGCGGCCTGCTGCTGACCGTCGAGCGCACCGACGGCGGTGAGCGCGTGACGGGCGTCCGCGGCAACCCCGACGACCCACTCTCCCGCGGCCACATCTGCCCCAAGGGCGTCGCTGTCGGCGACATCCACGCCGACCCGGACCGACTGCGCCGACCGGTCCGGCGCGTCGGCGACGCGTTCGAGGAGATCGGCTGGGACGAGGCGCTCGACCTGGTGGCCGACCGGCTCGCGGCGACGGTGAACGAGCACGGGGAGGACGCCCTGGCGATCTACCTCGGCAACCCCAACGTGCACAGCCTGGGGGCGATGACCCACGGCGTGGCCCTGGCGCAGTCGTTCCGCACCCGCAACAAGTTCAGCGCGACCTCGGTCGACCAGCTGCCCCATCAGGTGATCGGCTATCTCCTCTACGGCCACCAGCTGCTGCTGCCGGTGCCCGACATCGACCGGACGTCCTACTTCCTGGTGTTCGGCGCCAACCCGATGGCGTCGAACGGATCGCTGATGACGGTGCCCGACTTCCCGGCCCGGCTGCGCGAGCTGCACGCCCGCGGCGGTCGGATGGTCGTCTTCGACCCGCGGCGCACCGAGACCGCGAAGGTGGCCGACGAGCACCACTTCGTGCGTCCCGGCACCGACGCCTGGGTGCTGCTCGCGCTGCTGCACGTGCTGTTCGCCGAGAGGCTGACCCGCCCGCCGTCGTACGTCGACGGGCTGGGCGCGGTCGAGGAGCTGGTCGCCCGCTTCACCCCCGAGCTCGCCGAGCGGGCGAGCGGGGTCCCGGCCGGCGAGGTGCGCCGGATCGCGCGAGAGCTCGCGGCGGCCGACGGCGCGGCGGCGTACGGCCGGATCGGCGTGTCGACCCAGGAGTTCGGGACGGTCTGCCAGTGGGCGGTCCAGCTGCTCAACCTGGTGACCGGGAACCTCGACCGCGAGGGCGGGGTGCTGCTGACGAACCCCGCGATCGACGCGATCGGGCGTGGGCTGATCGGGCGCGGCCACCACGACCGGTACCGCTCCCGCGTGCGGCAGGCGCCCGAGTTCGGAGGCGAGCTGCCGGTGTCGGTGCTGCGCGAGGAGATCGAGACCCCCGGCGACGGGCAGGTCCGGGCGCTGCTCACCGTGGCCGGCAACCCGGTGCTGTCGACGCCGGACGGCGCCGCGCTCGACCGGGCGATCCAGGGCCTGGACTTCTATGCCGCGGTCGACCTCTACATCAACGAGACGACCCGGCACGCCGACGTGATCCTGCCGCCGACGACGATCCTCGAGCGTGACCACTACGACCTGGTGTTCCACCTGCTGGCGGTGCGCAACACGGCACGGTTCACGCCGGCGGTACTCGCGAAGGGGCGCGACCAGCGCCACGACTGGGAGATCTTCCGCGACCTCTACCTGCGGGTGACCCGGCGCCGCCGCCGGAAGCCTCCGTTGAAGCGCCGGATCGCGGCCGAGGCGCGGATGCGGATGAGCCCCACCTTCCTGATCGGGATGCTGCTGCGCTCGGGCCGGTCGCAGACGACCCTCACCGCGCTGCGCCGCCGTCCCGAGGGGGTCGATCTCGGGCCGCTGCGGCCCGGCCAGCTCCCCGGCCGGCTACGGACCCGGGAGCGCCGGGTCGACGCTCTCCCCGCCCTCGTCGCCGAGGACGTCGCCCGGCTGGGCGAACGGGCGCTGCCGCGGGACGGCGAGCTGCTGCTCATCGGCCGGCGCCACCAGCGCGACTGCAACTCGTGGATGCACAACACCGACCGCCTCACCCGCGGCCGGGCGCGCCATCAGCTCCTCATGCACCCCGCCGACCTCGACGCCCGCGGCCTGGCCGACGGTGCCGTCGTCACCGTCCGCTCCCGGATCGGCGAGGTGACGGTGGAGGTGGCCGCGACCGAGGACGTGATGCCCGGCGTGGTCTCCCTCCCCCACGGCTACGGCCACGGCCGGGCCGGGGCCCGCCTCGGCGTCGCCGCCGGGGTCTCGGGCGTCTCGATCAACGACCTCACCGACCCCGAGCTGCTCGACGTGTCGGGCAACGCCGCGCTGTCCGGCGTGCCCGTCACGGTGGGTCCGTGGACCTGACCGTGCCGCCCGGCCCCGGGCTGCCCGGTGGCCTGGTCATCCCCGACGGCGAGCTGGTGGAGCGCTTCTCCCGTTCCCCGGGGCCCGGCGGGCAGTCGGTCAACACGACCGACACCCGCGTCGAGCTGGTCTGGGACCCGGCCGTGTCCGCCGTCCTCGACGAGCACCAGCGCACCCGGCTGACCCGTCGGCACGACGGACCGCTCGTCGTCGTCGCCCACGAGCACCGCTCCCAGCACCGCAACCGCACCGCCGCCCGCGACCGCCTCGCGGCTCGGATCCGCGAGCTGCTCGCTCCCCCGCCACCGCCCCGGCGCCCGACGAAGCCGACCCGCGGCGCGAAGGAACGTCGCCTGGAGGCCAAACGGCAGCGCGGACGGACCAAGCAGCTGCGCGGCCGGATCCAGGACTGACCCACCGGCTCCGTGACGGCGTGAGCGTGACGACCTGGGCCCGGCTCCTCCACGCCTACGGCCCGGCCGCCGCCGCGCTGCTCGCCCGCTACGCCGGCTGAAAGGTCCGGCCGGCGGGAGGTGGCGTCGCGAGCGTCGCGCAGAGCAGGTCGACGTACCGCTCCCTGTCGGCGCGAACCGCGACCGACACCCGGCCACGCGAGTCGTCGACCTCGGCGGCGAACCGCGTGGCGCCGTACGTCGTCGGGTCGGCGCGCTCCACCCGCGCCTCGGCGCGCAGGGTGGTGAGCAGGGCGGGGTCGACCAGGGCGGCCACGGCGAGCGGATCGTGCAGCGGTGCTCCGCCGACCGCGGCCATCTCCTCGTCCCGGCGGTACCACTCGATCCGGGCCTCGACGAAGGCGGCGGCAGCCGCGGCGGCCGGCGTGCCGAGTGCACGCAGCCGGGTCGCGTCGGCGGCGGTGAGCGGTGCGGAGAAGGTGGCGTCGACCGTCACCAGCAGCAGGTCGCGGAAGCGCGCGGCGAGGACGTCGGCGGCGGCCTCCGGGTCGCACCACACGTTCCGCTCCGCGTACGGCGTCACGCCGGCCGCGCGGTGCGCGCCGCCGAGCACGACCAGCCGCCCGACCGACCCGGTGATCGACCGGTCGGCCGCCAGGGCCGCCGCGAGGTTCGTGAGCGGCCCGGTGGCGACGACGGCGACCGGCTCGGTGGTCGCCCGCAGCGTCTCCACCAGCCACTCCACCGCGTCGGTGCCCGCGGTCGACGCCGGCGCCGGCAGGTCGAGGGTCGGCGGCAGGTCCGCGCGGCCGCTGGGCAGTTGCTCGATCCGCGGCCGGATCGGGGTGTTGCGACCGGGATGGACGCCGACATCGCCGCGGCCGATCAGGTCGAGCACCCGCAGCGTGTTGTCGGTCGTGTGGCGCACGTCGTGGTTGCCCCACACGGTGCTCACGCCGAGCAGGTCGAGATCGGGGTGCAGCGCGGCCAGCAGGATCGCCACCGCGTCGTCGGTGCCGGTGTCGCAGTCGAGGACGACCGGGATCACGCGTCGTCCCCGTCACGGAGGCTCCGGTAGGCCGCACGGGCCTCGACCGCCTGCTCCAGCTCGCGGATCACGACAGTGAAGAACTGCTTGCGGTAGAGCTCGTCGGTGACGGCGTACACGGTGAAGTAGAGGCCGCTGAACGCCGCCAGGAACGTCGAGACCCGGAGCAGTTCGAGGCTGAGCCGGTCGCCGAGCCAGTCCCCCACGGGCCCGTCGGGGGCGTGCAGCGCGCCGCCGGTCCACTGGCTCACCACCGACGGCTCCATCGCGACGACGCCGAACAGGATGAAGAAGGCGAACACCGCCAGGGCCAGCAGCAGCACCTGGACGGCCTGGGCGACGAGCAGCACCAACAGCAGGTTGACCCGCTCCAGGCCACGCAGGCCGGCGTCGACGGTGTCCAGCTCCTCGGGGAGCCGGGTGAGCAGGAAGCCGACCGCGATGGCGGCGAAGAGCAACACCGCCACCCACAGCACCCCGCCGTCGAGGCTGGCCGCGACCTGCCACACCTCCGCGTTGATGAACAGGAAGGTGATGAACAGCAGGAGCAGCGGCAACGCCCGGGTCACCAGGGGCAGCACCAGGCCGAAGGAGCGCAGGGTGCGCCGCACCGCCCAGCCGACGATCAGCCAGGCCCGCAGCGTCGCCACCGCATAGGCGGCGGCCACGATGCCGGCGACGGTCAGGCCGCCGCCGAGGCCCGCCGCGGCCCCGAGCCCCGCCCCGACGCCGCAGCCGCCCACGATGCCGAGCACGACGGCCGCACCGAGGACGCCGACGAGCCGGCCCCGGCCCAGGCCACGCGCCACGCCGGCCCGGACGTCGTCGACAAAATAGGGCAGCCCGTGCTCGACGAACCACCCTTCGGCAGCGGCGACGTCGTCCTGCGCACCGGTCATGTCGGGCGGCCCGTCAGTCGGCGAGGATCGTCCGCGCCCGGTCGACGTCGTCGGCCATGGCGGTGAGGAGGTCCTCGACCGAGTCGAACCGCACCATGCCGCGCAGCCGCTCGACGAAGGCGACCTCGACCTCGCGTCCGTAGAGGTCGAGGTCGGTGCGGTCGAGCACGTGCGACTCGACACGGCGCTCGCGCTCACCCGCGAAGGTCGGGTTGGTGCCGACGCTGATCGCCGCCGGGTAGGTCGTACCGGCGTCCGGGCCGTCGAGCAGGGTCAGGCGGCCGGCGTACACGCCGTCGGCGGGAGCGGCCGCGCCGGCGCGGACCGGCACGTTGGCGGTCGGGTAGCCCAGCTCGCGCCCCCGCTTGTCGCCCTCGATGACGACGCCCGTGACGGTGAAGGCGCGGCCGAGCGCCTCGGCGGCGCCGGTGACGTCGCCGGCCGACAGGCAGGTCCGGACGTACGTCGACGACCACACCTGCGGGCCGCCGTCGAGGCTGACCTCCTCCAGCACGAAGTCGTGCTCGGCACCGGCCGCGCGCAGCAGGTTGCAGTCACCGGCCGCCCGGTTGCCGAAGCGGAAGTTGGCTCCGACGACGACCGCCCTGACGTGCAGGGCGTCGAGCAGGATCCGGTCGATGAACTCCGTCGGCGTCCAGGCCGCGATGTCGCGGGAGAACGGGATGACGAGCACGTCGTCGATCCCCGCCTCTCCCAGCAGCCGCAGTCGCTGGTCGATCGTGGTGATGGTGGGCGGCGCGTGCTCCGGGCGCAGCACCGCGATCGGGTGGGGGTCGAAGGTGACGGCGACCACGCCGTCGACCGGCGTGGAGGTGCCGACCTCGGCCGCGACCTCGCGCGCCCGCCGGATGACGTGCTGGTGGCCCAGGTGCATGCCGTCGAAGTTCCCGATCGTCACGACCGTGCGACCGAGATCGCGGGGCACGTCGGAGAAGTCACGCCACACTCGCACGGCGGCAACTCTCCCACATCGACCGGCGGAGCCGAAGATCAGCCGACGAAGACGGCCGCCGGGCGGGCAGCCCCGCCCTCCGGGCGATAGAGCGCGAGGAACTCGCCGTCGGGGGCGAACACGCCCGTCAGCGTGTCGATCGCGAGCGGCAGCGGCCGGCCGTAGCGGACCGCCTGGGCCTGCTCGGCGTCGAGGTCCACCGCGGGGAAGCAGTCCCGTGCGGCCCGAGCGAGCGGGATGGGGGTGAGGTGGTCGAGATCGGCGTCGGCCTCGGCCAGCGTGAACGGGCCGACGGCCGTACGACGCAGCGCGGTCAGGTGCCCACCGACCCCGAGCGCCGCGCCGACGTCGCGCGCGATCGCCCGGATGTAGGTGCCGCTGGAGCAGCGGACGGTGATGTCCACGTCCAGCCGGTCGTCCACGACCCGCTGGTCGTGGACGTGCAGCGCGTGGACCGTCACCGGGCGCGCTCGGAGCTCGACCTGCTCGCCGTCACGCACGCGCTGGTAGGCGCGCTTGCCGTCGACCTTGATCGCGCTGACGGCCGTCGGCACCTGGAGGATGTCGCCGACCTGCGTCTCGAACGCCGCCAGGACGGGTCCCGGCGCCAGGTCGCCGGCTGGCGTGTCGGCGACCACCTCGCCCTCCGCGTCGTCGGTGGTGGTCGACCTGCCCAGGCGCACCGTGGCGTCGTACGCCTTCTCGGTGAGCATCAGGTGGCCGAGCATCCGGGTCGCCCGCTCGACGCCCAGCACGAGCACGCCGGTCGCCATCGGGTCGAGGGTGCCGGCGTGGCCCACCTTGCGGGTGCCCATCGCCCGTCGTACGCGGGAGACGACGGCGTGCGAGGTCATGCCCCCTGGCTTGTCGACGACGACGAGGCCCGACGGCACGCCGGAGGTGACCACTACTCGTCCTCGGCCTCGTTGTCGGGCTCGACCTCGCGCGGCTTCTTGTAGGGGTCGGCCTCGCCCGCCGGCTGAGCACCGGCCCGAGCGGCGGCGACGGCGGCGTCGGCCTCACGGACGCGCGCGAGCAGCTCGTCGAGGTGGCGCGCGTTCTCCGGTACGCCGTCGAACTCGAAGGCCAGTGTCGGGACATGGCGCATGCCGAGCTGCTTGCCGACCTCGGAGCGCAGGACGCCCTTGGCCGACTCCAGCGCGGTCGCCGTCGCCTGCTGGTCCGCGTCCTCGCCGAGGACGGTGTAGTAGATGGTGGCGTTCTGCGCGTCACCGGTGAGGCGGACCTCGGTCACGGTGACGAAGCCGAGGCGCGGGTCCTTGATCCGTCGCTCGAGCATCTCGGCGACGATCACCTGGATCCGGTCGGCGATCTTGCGCACGCGCGGGCTGGCCATGAGTCGATTCCTATCAGCTGGTGCAACGTGGTCGTTTCATCACGGTAGGTAGCCGAACCCCCGCTTCCCGTGCGGAGCTCGCCAGGAGAAGCGGGGGTCGACCTACCTACCGTGATGAACCGTCACCCGCGGAGCATCAGCTCCGGGGGATTTCCTTCATCTCGAAGGCCTCGACGATGTCGCCCTCCTTGATGTCCTGGAAGTTCTTGAGCACGAGACCGCACTCGAAGCCCTCCCGGACCTCCGCCGCGTCGTCCTTCTCCCGCTTGAGCGAGGCCAGGTCGAGGTTGTCGGCGATGACCGCACCGTCGCGGAGCACACGGACCTTCGCGTTGCGTCGGATGACGCCGTCGATGACCATGCAGCCCGCGATGTTGCCGATCTTGGACGAGCGGAAGATGGCGCGGATCTCGGCCTGGCCGAGGGTCTGCTCCTCGTACTCGGGCTTGAGCATGCCCTTGAGCGCGGCCTCGATCTCCTCGATCGCCTGGTAGATGACCGAGTAGTAGCGGATCTCGACGCCTTCCTTCTCGGCCATCTGACCCGCCTTGCCCTGCGGGCGGACGTTGAAGCCGATGATGATCGCGTCGGACGCCGCCGCCAGGTCGACGTTGGTCTCGGTGATCGCACCGACACCGCGGTCGATGACCCGGAGGTTGACCTCCTCGCCCACGTCGATCTGCGCCAGCGCGTCCTCGAGGGCCTCGACCGAGCCGGACACATCGCCCTTGAGGATGAGGTTGAGCTCCTGGCTCTCGCCCTTCTCCATGGAGGCCATGAAGTCCTCGAGGGTACGACGCACGCGGCGCTTGGCCTGCAGGGCCGCCCGCTCGCGCGCCTCACGCTTCTCGGCGATCTGGCGTGCCATCCGGTCGTCCTCGACCACGAGGAAGTTCTGGCCGGCGCCCGGGACGGACGAGAGGCCGAGAACCATCGCGGGCCGGGCCGGGTCGGCCTCGGTCAGCTCGTTGCCGTGCTCGTCGAGCATGGCGCGGACGCGACCGTGGGCCGGACCGGCGACGATCGAGTCGCCGACGCGCAGGGTGCCACGCTGGACCAGGACGGTCGCGACCGGACCGCGACCGCGGTCGAGGTGCGCCTCGATGACCAGACCCTGCGCGTCCTGCACCGGGTTGGCCCGCAGGTCGAGCGACGCGTCGGCGGTGAGCACGATCGCCTCGAGCAGCTTGTCGAGGTTGAGGCCGGCCTTGGCCGAGACGTCGACGAACATCGCGTCGCCGCCGTACTCCTCGGGCACCAGGCCGTACTCGGAGAGCTGGCCGCGGACCTTGGTCGGGTCGGCGGTCTCCTTGTCGATCTTGTTGACCGCGACCACGATCGGCACGTTGGCCGCCTTGGCGTGGTTGAGCGCCTCGACCGTCTGCGGCATGACGCCGTCGTCGGCCGCGACCACCAGGACGGCGATGTCGGTCGCCTGCGCACCACGGGCACGCATCGAGGTGAACGCCTCGTGACCCGGGGTGTCGATGAAGGTGATCCGGCGGTCGTTGCCGTCGACCTCGGTGTGGACCTGGTAGGCACCGATGTGCTGGGTGATGCCACCGGCCTCGCCGGCCACGACGTTGGCGTCGCGGAGCGCGTCGAGGAGCTTGGTCTTTCCGTGGTCGACGTGACCCATGACGGTGACGACGGGCGGCCGGATGACCAGGTCCTCCTCACCGCCCTCGTCGGCGCCGAACTCGAGGTCGAAGGTCTCCAGCAGCTCGCGGTCCTCGTCCTCCGGGGAGACGACCTCGACGACGTAGTTGAGCTCGTCGCCGAGCAGCTCGAGGGTCTCGTCGCCCACCGACTGGGTGGCCGTGACCATCTCGCCGAGGTGGAAGAGCATCTGCACGAGCGACGCGGCGTCGACGCCGATCTTCTCGGCGAAGTCGGTCAGGGACGAGCCGCGTGCCAGGCGAACGGTCTCGCCGTTGCCCTTGCGGACCCGCATGCCGCCGATCGTCGGGGCCTCCATGGCCTCGAACTCCTGGCGACGCGCCCGCTTCGACTTGCGACCACGACGCGCCGGACCGCCGGGGCGACCGAAGGCACCCTGGGTCTGGCCACGCTGGCCGGGACGACCGCCGCCACCGGGACGACCGCCGCCACCGGGGCCGAAGCCACCGGGACCACGCCCGCCACCGGGAGCACCGGCACCCGCACCGGCGCCACCGCGCCCGGGCGCACCGGCACCGCCGCGACCGGGGCCACCCGGACCACGACCACCGGGACCGGGACGACCGGGGCCACCCGGGCCACGGCCACCGCCGGGACCGCCCTGACCGAACGAGCCGGCGGACTTGGGCATCATCGCCGGGTTGGGGCGCGGCATGCCGGGACGACCGCCGCCACCGGCACCGGCCGGCGGGCGCGGGCCGGCCGGACCGGCCTCGCCCTCACGCGGCGGCGGGGCGGGACGACGACCCATGCCCTGGCTGGGCGCGAACGGGTTGTTGCCCGGACGGGGGGTGCCGCCGGGCTTGCCGACCGGGCGCGGAGCGGGAGCCGGCGCCTTCGGCGTCGGCGGCTTCGGCGCGGCGGGCTTGCCGGTCGGCGCGGGGGCGGCCGGGGCCTCCGGGGCCTCGGGAGCAGCCGGCGCCGCGGCCGCGGCGGGCTTCTCCTCGACCGCGGGCGCCTCGGGGGCGGCCGGGGCCTTGGCCGGGCCGGGCCGGGGGCCGGGACGGGGACCGCCCGGCTTGGCGGCAGGCGACTCGGCCACGGACGTCTCGGCGGCAGGCGTCTCGACGGCAGGGGCCGGCGCGACGGGAGCCGGCGCGGCAGCGGCGGCAGGGGCCTCGGGCGCGGCGGCGGCCTTCTTCGCCGGTGCCTGGGGAGCGGGCTTCGCCGCCTCGCCGGCGGCGTCGCCGGCAGGCTTCATCTTGGCGAGGAGCTCGGCTCCGTAGGTCGCCTCGAACTTCTTGACGGCAGGAAGCTCGATGCTCGAGGACGCAGTCTTGGCGAACTCTCCGATGTCACTCAGCATCTTGAGCGCATCGGCGCTCTTGATGCCGTACTGCTTCGCGAGTTCGGAAACTCGGGTCTTGGCCACGGTTCTCCTTCTGGCCCAGACCCGGGGTGGATCTCAGACCGTTGGTGGGTGGTGCAGAACGAACTGGCTCATCGCGAGGTACTCATCGAGTGCTCATGAGCTGTTGCTCCAGTCTCTGTCGGTCGGATCGGTCCGAGTCGCTGCTGCCTGGCTGGCGACGTACTCCCCCACCGGCACGCTGGACAGGCCACCCGCGCCCGGGGTGAACCGGAGCGCACGGGAGAAGGCCTTCCGCCGTACGGCGAGGTCGTAGCAGCCGGAGGTGGGGTGCAGGTGCGCTCCACGTCCCGGCGCGGTGCCGTCAGGATCGGGTACGACGACCGGGTGGCCGTCGGGGCCCGAGCCGGCGGTCACCCGCAACAACTCGCTTCTGGCGGCCCGCGCCCGGCATCCGATGCAGGTCCGGACGGGTCCCGGTCGGGGACGATCGTCAGGTCGCGCAGGGGAATTCAGTCGGCGTGCCACCAAGAACCGACTCTACCGCCTGGGGTGTCGAGTTAACGAACCGGGAGGCGTCGGCACGCCGCCTCGGCGGCATCCACGCGGACCGTCAGCCGGCTGCGCCGGCCTCCTCGTCGGAGTGGATGTCGATGCGCCAGCCGGTCAGCCGCGCGGCGAGGCGGGCGTTCTGCCCCTCCTTGCCGATCGCGAGGGAGAGCTGGAAGTCCGGGACGACGACCCGGGCCGAGCGGGCGGACTCGTCGACGACGGTCACCGACTGGACCTGCGCCGGCGACAGCGCGTTGGCGACCAGTTTCGCCGGCTCGTCGGACCAGTCGACGATGTCGATCTTCTCGCCGCCCAGCTCGGCCATCACGTTGCGGACCCGCTGACCCATCGGGCCGATGCAGGCGCCCTTGGCGTTGACGCCGGCGACGGTGGACTTGACCGCGATCTTGGTGCGGTGGCCGGCCTCGCGGGCGATCGCGGCGATCTCGACGGTGCCGTCGGCGATCTCCGGGACCTCGAGGGCGAACAGCTTCTTCACCAGACTGGGATGTGAGCGGGACAAGGTGACCTGCGGACCGCGCATGCCCTTGCGGACCGAGACCACGAGGCACTTGATCCGGGTGCCGTGCGCGTAGTCCTCGCCCGGAACCCGCTCGCTGGCGGGCAGATGTGCCTCGATCCGGCCCAGGTCGACGAGGACGTCGTCGGGGTTGCGTCCCTGCTGGATGACGCCGGACATGATGTCGCCCTCCTTGCCGGAGAACTCGCCGAACTTGATCTCGTCCTCGGCGTCGCGCAGGCGCTGGAGCATGATCTGCTTGGCGGTCGTCGCGGCGATGCGGCCGAAGCCGTCGGGCGTGTCGTCGAACTCGCCGACCTTGGTGCCCTCGGCGTCGAGCTCCGCGGCCAGCACGGTCACGTGCCCGGTCTTGCGGTTCAGTTCGACCCGCGCCTGGGCGACCGAGCCCTCGGTCTTGTGGTACGCCGTGAGCAGCGCCTGCTCGATCGCCTCGACGAGGACGTCGAACTTGATCTCCTTCTCGCGCTCCAGCGTCCGGAGGATGCTGAGGTCGATGTCCATCAGTCGGCGTCCTTGTCAGTCGTGTCTTTGCGGTTGAACTCGATCTGCACCAGCGCCTTGCCCAGGTCCCCGTAGGAGACCCGGCGCTCGGCGCCGGCCACCTCCAGCACCACGCCGTCGTCGTCGGACGCGCCGATCCGGCCGGTGACCGTCTCGTCGTCGGCGAGCGCCACCTTGACCAGCCGGCCTTCGTTGCGCCGCCAGTGACGCGGCAGTGTCAGCGGTCGGTCGACGCCACGGGAGGTGACCTCCAGCGTGTAGGGCAGCTCGCCGAGAGCCTTGGCGGCGCCGGCCGGGCCGTCGTCCTCCAGGACCCGGTCGATCACCTTGGTGGCGGCGGCGACGTCGTCGAGCGTGAGCCCGCCGTCGGTGTCGACGGCGATCCGGAGCACGCGGCGCTTCCCCGCCGGGGTGAGCTCGACGGCCTCCAGGTCGAGGCCGAGCTCGGCGAGAGGAGCGACGAGGACGTGCTCGATCCGCTCTGCTGTCGCTCCCTGAGCGGAATGAGTACCCATGGCGGGAGTCCTCCCCGTGTCCTGTTGTGGCTGTGCGGGTCCCACCCTACCCGTCGATATAGGGTCACCGCGTGCCCGACAGTCCCCCACCCGTCTCGCGGCGCCTGGTCCTCGCCGGCGGGATCGGCGGCGCGACGCTGGCCCTCACGGGCTGCGACCTGATCGACGACGTGCTCGGCGGCCCGGACGACACCGGCGCCCCGGGCGTGTCGGGCGCCGTCACGCCGACCGCCCCCGCCGCGGACGCCGACAGCAGCCTCGTCGGGGACACCGTCGAGGCCATCTCGACCACCGGCGCGCTGGCGGCCGCCGTCGCCGCGGGCTTCCCCGCTCTGGCCAGGCGCGGCGCCCGGCTGGCCCGGATCCACGACGCCCACGCGGCCGAGCTGGGCGGCGCCGTCACCGCCGCCGCGCCCGCGGTCCCGGGCGACCCGAAGCAGGCCTGGGCCACCCTGCTCGCGGCGGAGGCCGAGCTGCAGCAGCGGCTGGTCGCGGCAGCCCAGCAGGCTCACAGCGGCGCCCTCGCCCAGGTGCTGGCCGCCATGGCGGCGGCCCTGGCCCAGCAGCAGGCGGTCCTCGCATGAGCACCACCCCCGTCGCGCCGTCCCCCGGCACGGTCCCCGACGAGACCGACGCCGCGGTCGCCGCGCTCCAGACCACGTTGGCCGCCGAGCACGCCGCCGTCTTCGTGTACGGCGCCCTGGGTGCCCAGACCTCGGAGTCCGGCAGCCCGGACCTCTACACGGCGCTCACCGCGGCGTACGCGGTGCACCGCACGCGGCGCGACGACCTGATGGCCAGGCTGCATGCGGCCGACGCGGAGCCGGTCGCGGCCGAGCCCGGCTACGCCCTGCCCGCGGAGCTCGGTACGCCGGGCGCGGTCACCGCCCGCGCGCGCGAGCTCGAGGAGGCCGCCGCCGCGACCTACGCCTACCTCGTGGCCAGCACGGTCGACGACGCGCGCGCCTGGGCGATCCAGGCACTCCTCGATGCCGCGGTGCGTGGCCTGGGCTTCGGCGCCCGGCCGGATCGCCTGCCCGGTCTCTGACCCGACCCGCTCGCGCCAGGGCGAGCAGCGCGGCGCGCGCCCCAAAAACAAGCAGCGGTTCGCGACCTCCGACATCCGGGGAACTCCCGAGACGTCCCCCGAAGCCGGGGTCGCGAACCGCTGATGACCGGGGACAACGGTCATCGACGACGGGAGAGGTGGGGCTCGCCGATCGCCGTGTGCACAATCATGCAACAGAACGCGTCGGGGAGCCCGTCATCGCGATCCTCATAAATGTGCACTGCACAAACCTGCAGATCAGGGAGCCCTCACCTGAGCGTGGACCGGACGGCTCCGGGCGGTTCAGCGCCAGGGGGCGAGCAGCCCCGGCAGGTCGGCGAGCCGGCGGGCGACAGCGTCCGGCTCCCCCTCGGTGTGGCCGATCTGCTCGGCCGGAATGGCACTGTGCGGCACGTGGACCGCCCGCATCCCGGCGTTCTGCGCACCCCAGACGTCGTCGAAGAGCCGATCGCCGACGTACACGCAGGTCGCCGGGTCGCTCACGCCGACGGCGGCCATCGCGGCGCGGAACGCGTCGGGCGACGGCTTCGTCCAGGGGATCTCGCTGGTGTAGACGTCCCCGTCGATCAACTCGAGGACGCCGTCGCGCTCGAAGAACCCGCGGTGCCAGGCGCGCGGCCAGATCGTGTTCGAGAGCACGCCGACCTTGATCCCCTCACCGCGCAACCAGGCGAACAGCGGGGCGACCTCGGGGTCGGTGAGCGTGTGCGGCTCCCAGAACCCGTAGTAGGCGTCGAGCAGGTCGGGGTCGTGGTCGAGGCCGGCCGCGTCGAACAGGTCGGCGATCGTCGCGCTCTGCTGGTGGTCGCGGCTGCGCCCCCAGATCGCGCTGCCGGCCTCGTGCAGACGGGCGGCGTGGGCATGGTGGTCGTCGGAGGTGTCCGGCGTGGTCAGCACAGCCTGGGCGAGGGCGAGCGACTCCGCGTGGAAGTCGATGTCGTGCCAGGCGGTCAGCGTGCCGCCCCAGTCGAAGATGACCGCCTCGATCCCCATGGGCGAAACCCTAGAACACCGATCCCGGACCAGGTCGTTGCTCTCGACCGGTCCGGGCACGGCGGCCCTCAGCCGCGGACGATGCCCACGAGCGCGTCGACGGCGCCGGCGAGGGCGACCTCGTGGCGCTCGCCGGTGCGGCGGTCCTTGATCTCGACCACCCGGTTGTCGGGGTCGGCCACGCCGCGGCCGACCGTGACGATGGTCGGCACGCCGATCAGCTCGGCGTCCTTGAACTTCACCCCGGGGCTGATCTTGCCCGCGCGGTCGTCGTAGAGGACCTCGAGACCGGCCGCGACGAGACCGGCGACGAGCTCCTCGGCGGCGGCGAACACCGCCTCCTCCTTGCCCGCGGCGACGACGTGGACGTCGGCCGGGGCGACGTGGCGCGGCCAGCACAGGCCGATCTCGTCGAGGGTGTCCTCGGCGATCGCGGCCACAGCGCGGGTGACACCGACGCCGTAGGAGCCCATGGTCACGGTGACCAGCTTGCCGTTCTCGTCGAGGACCTTGAGGTCGAGCGCCTCGGCGTACTTGCGTCCCAGCTGGAAGACGTGGCCCATCTCGATGCCGCGCGCGGACTCGAGGGTGCCGTCCTCGCAGTTGGGGCAGGCGTCGCCGTCGCGGACCTCGGCGGCCTCGATGGTGCCGTCGGCCGTGAAGTCGCGACCGGCCACCAGGTCGATCACGTGGGAGCCGGCGACGTCGGCGCCGGTCACCCAGCGGGTGCCCTCGGCGACGCGCGGGTCGACGAGGTAGCGGATGCCGGAGGCGCCCTCCTCCCCCAGCACGCCGGGGCCGATGTAGCCCTTGACCAGCGCGGGGTGCTTCGCGAACGTAGCCTCGTCCATCGGCTCGACCTCGATCGGCTCGAGCTGGCCCTCGAGCCGCTTCTGGTCGACCTCGCGGTCACCGGGCAGGCCGATGGCGAGCGGCTCGCGGGTGCCGTCGGGGTGCTTGAGCAGGACGAGCACGTTCTTGAGCGTGTCGCCCGCAGCCCAGGGCCGGTCCGCACGCGGGAAGGCGGCGTTGAGGTGGTCGACGAGGGTGTCGATGGTCGGGGTGTCGGGCGTCGCCTCGGCATGGGCGGGCGGCGCGTCGCCCCATCCGTTCGCCTCCGTCGCCACGGCGACGGGCGGTCGGACCTTGACCGCCTCGACGTTGGCGGCGTAGTCGCAGCGCGTGCAGCGCACGTAGGTGTCCTCGCCGACGTCGGCCTTGGCGAGGAACTCCTCCGACTTCGAGCCGCCCATCGCACCGGCGGTGGCGCGGACGATCGCGTAGTCGAAGCCGAGCCGGTCGAAGATCCGGACGTAGGCGTCACGGTGGCGCTGGTACGACGCGTCGAGGCCGGCGTCCGTGACGTCGAAGGAGTACGAGTCCTTCATCGTGAACTCGCGCCCGCGCAGCAGCCCGGCGCGCGGACGCGCCTCGTCGCGGTACTTCGTCTGGATCTGGTAGAGGCTGAGGGGCAGGTCCTTGTAGGAGCTGTACATGTCCTTCACCAGGAGGGTGAACATCTCCTCGTGGGTGGGACCGAGCAGGTAGTCGCCACCCTTGCGGTCCTGCATCCGGAAGATGTTGTCGCCGTACTCGGTCCAGCGGTTGGTCGCCTCGTAGGGCTCACGCGGCAGGAGCGCGGGGAAGGACACCTCCTGCGCGCCGATCGCGTTCATCTCGTCGCGGATGATGCCCTCGATCTTGCGCAGCACGGCGAGGCCGAGCGGCAGCCAGGTGTAGATGCCCGGCGCGGCGCGGCGGATGTAGCCCGCGCGCACGAGCAGCCGGTGGCTCGCAACCTCCGCGTCGGCGGGGTCCTCGCGCAGGGTCCGAACGAACAGGGTCGACATCCGCAGCAGCTTCGGGGTCCCCGCGGAGAGCGGAGCGAAGCGAGCACTTCCGTGGGGTGAACTCACGGGCCGAAGCCTACGGCGCGCCGGGTCGGCACACGAACCGGTATCCGCGCCCGCGACCCGGGCGGTTCGGACGGGCCCTTCCGCAGGCGATACCGACATGCGAGGAGACCGTCACCTGTCGATGGCGACGGTCACCGCGGTCCTGTCGCGGGCCGTCTGAGCAGCAGCGCCCGGCTGTCATCCGGATCGGCCGCCGCGGGCCCGAGGAAGGGCGCGAGTGCCTGCGCGATCGCCTCCATGCGCGTCCACAGGCGTGGCGATCCCGTCGGCCAGTGACCGCCTCCGCGCAGCACGAACAGCTCGTCGCCGACGATCTCGACCTGGCTCGAGCGCCCCAGTTCGAGGACCCGGTCGACGACGCCGCTCTCCAGCAGACGGCCCAGGAGCGGGTACGCCGCCTTCGTCGACCAGATCCGCGTGCCCGCCGGGCCGTCGATCGGCTCCACGTCCTGCAGCGCCTTGACCCGCACCGGCATCGCACGCCCGACGAGGGTCCGTGGGTAGGACTCGCGCAGGCGGAACACGGCGTACCCGGCGTCGTACCCCCACGACTCGCCGATGCCGTCATCCCAGGTCTCCTCGTAGCTGGCGAGGACGAAGCCGCACGGACCGGGCACCTCGACGCGGTCGAGGTGACGACGCCGCCGCGCGGAGCCGAAGATGTGGGCCGCAGGCCGCGGCACCGACGCCTCGGGCTCATAGCGAAGTCCGTTGCGGCGCGCGAACTCGACGAGACGCAGCCGGCCGCGGGCCCGAGGTCCCCAGAACTCGTGACGCTGCCAGCCCAGCAGCGTGACGGCGACGACAGCGACGCCGCCGCACCACAGGGCGGACCAGGTGACCGACCGGACCCCGGCCCCTTCAGCGGCGAGCAGTGCCACCGGCATCGCGGCCATCGAAACGACGACCATCACCGCTGCCGCCGGATACGCCCACTGTCGCCACCAGCGCGCACCGGCCAGATCCGCCCCGTGGGTGCCGGCCACCGCCTCGGCCCGGAACCGCCGCCACCGCGCGCGGTCCGGGGTCCGGCTCAGCGGCGTCGTGTCGAGGCTCTCGAGATCCACGTCGGCGCTCCTCGTGCGTCAGAACATCACGGTCGCGAAACGGGCGGTCTCGGTGAACCCGACCCGCTCGTAGGCCGCGCGGGCCGCGTGGTTCCAGTCGTTGACGTAGAGCGAGACCGTGGGGGCGATCCGGGCCCGCACCTGGCGCACGACCGCCGCCATGCCCGCGGTCGCGAGCCCTTCGCCACGGCGGTGCGGCGGCACCCAGACCCCCTGGATCTGGGCGGCGTCGGGCGTCGCGCACGCGACCTCGGCCTTGAAGACGAGCTCGTCGCCGTCGTACCGGACGAAGGACCAGGCGCGCCCCACGAGCTGCGCGACCCGCGCCCGGTAGAGGTCGGCTCCCCCACCGACCTCCGGGGAGACGCCGACCTCCTCGGTGTACATCGCGACACAGGCCGGGTAGAGCGTCCGGAGGTCGTCCTGGGTCCCGCAGCGGACGCCGTGATCGGGCGCGACCAGCGGCTCGGTGTCGATGGCCAGGTGCCGCTGGTCCCAGCGGACGTCGCGCGGGTGGCCCCAGTCCGGGCGGACCTGGTCCCAGAACGCGCGAACGGCGTCCTGAGGGCCGACGATCGTCGAGGCCGTGCGGCGTCGGGCCAGCGCCCGCCCGGCGAACACCTCGGCGTCCTCGGGCGTGGCCTGGACCGGCACCAGGTTGGCCGCGACATGACAGGCGGCGACCAGATGGCCGCCGTCGAACCGGCCCCACATCTCGCCGCCGAGCCAGCGCGGCTCGAGGTTGGTGGTGTGGGCGCGGTGGATCGCGAACACGTTGACGACCGGGTCGCGGCCGGCGAGGGCCACGAAGGCGGAGAGGTCGGCCTGCGCGAGGACGCGCACGCCGTGCCGGGTGGTCAACACGGCCCGAGCCTAGTGGTGCGGCCCGCGGCGTGACAGGACGTGGCCATGTCGCGGCTCGGGTCGCCACCGTGGTACCCGCGGCCCCGACCGTCGTCGCCGGCTGCGGCGACCGGCTCTCGACTCTCGGCCTGGGTCTGGGTCTGGGTCTGGGTTCTGACCGACCGCGGCAGGCGCGATCAGCCGACGAACACGGAGGGCTCCGCGCCCTCGGCCGGCTCCATCGACTCGGCGATCTTCATCGCCTCCTCGATCAGGGTCTCGACGATCTCGGACTCGGGCACGGTCTTGATCACCTCGCCCTTGACGAAGATCTGGCCCTTGCCGTTGCCCGACGCGACGCCGAGGTCGGCCTCGCGCGCCTCGCCCGGGCCGTTGACGACGCAGCCCATGACGGCCACCCGCAGCGGCACCTCGAGGCCGTCGAGGCCCGCGGTGACCCGCTCGGCCAGCGTATAGACGTCGACCTGGGCGCGACCGCAGGAGGGGCAGGAGACGATCTCGAGCTTGCGGGGCCGCAGGTTGAGCGACTGCAGGATCTGGATGCCGACCTTGACCTCCTCGACCGGCGGAGCGGAGAGCGAGACCCGGATGGTGTCGCCGATGCCGCGCGAGAGGAGCGCACCGAACGCCGTGGCCGACTTGATGGTGCCCTGGAAGGCCGGGCCCGCCTCGGTGACGCCGAGGTGCAGCGGCCAGTCGCCCTGCTCGGCGAGCAGCTCGTAGGCACGCACCATGACGACCGGGTCGTTGTGCTTGACCGAGATCTTGAAGTCGCGGAAGCCGTGCTCCTCGAAGAGACTCGCCTCCCACACCGCCGACTCGACGAGCGCCTCGGGCGTGGCCTTGCCGTACTTCTCGAGCAGCCGCTTGTCGAGCGAGCCCGCGTTGACGCCGATCCGGATCGACGTGCCGTGATCGGTGGCCGCCTTGGCGATCTCCTTGATCTGGTCGTCGAACTTCTTGATGTTGCCCGGGTTGACCCGGACGGCGGCGCAGCCGGCCTCGATCGCGGCGAAGACGTACTTGGGCTGGAAGTGGATGTCGGCGATCACCGGGATCTGGCTGTGCTGCGCGATCTCGGGCAGCGCCTCGGCGTCGTCCTGGCTCGGGCACGCGACACGGACGATGTCACAGCCCGCGGCGGTGAGCTCGGCGATCTGCTGGAGCGTGGTGTTGACGTCGGAGGTCAGCGTCGTGGTCATCGACTGCACCGAGATCGGGTGGTCGCTGCCGACCCCGACCTTGCCCACCCGGATCTGACGGGTCGGGCGGCGGGGGGCGAGCACCGGCGGGGGCGCTTCCGGCATGCCGAGGCTGATCGACGTCATGACGTCAAGATTAGATGCTCCCCCGGCACCGGCCGCCATCGCCGGAGTCGTGACGCGCGCGATGCCGCAGGCACCTCAGCGGGCGCCCTCGATGAGAGCGGCCAGACCGTCGAGCGTCCGCGCCAGGCCGAACTCCCAGGCCCGTTCGGCACTCCACGCGCTGCCCTGGGCCGCACCAGCCGCGGCACCGATCCGGACCGCGCGCGGATAGGCCGCCGGGTCGAAGGCGCGCGCGAGGAGCGGCTGGTTGGCCGCCCACCACTCGGCGTCGCTCATCGCGGAGTCGGTGCCGACCCGAGCCGCGTCGTGCGCGGAGCGGCAGTGGGACTGCACGAACCCGAGCAGGTGGCTCAACGCTGCGTCGATTTCCACGTCGCTCAGCCCGGTGTCGTCGAGCGCCGCCAGTTCGTGCTCGTACTTCGTCATCACCCCCGGCCCCAGTGGCGGCCGGCTCAGCGCGGCCACCTCGGTGAGCCACGAATGGGCCGTGAGCAGGGTCCGGTTGGCCTGCGCCACGCCGGCGAGCCGCTCCCGCCAGGTCTCCCCCGCCCACGGCTCGCGAGGCATCCGTGCGTAGCGGGCGTCGACCATCAGGTCGAGCAGCTCGGGCTTGCCCGGGACATAGGTGTAGACCGACATCGCGGACACACCCACCCGCTCGGCCACCGCGCGCATCGTCACCGCGGCCAGACCCTCCGCGTCGGCGAGCTTGAGCGCCGCGTCGACGATCCGCCCCGGCGTCACCGACCGGGCCGGTCCCTTCCGGCGTGGCGGCGCGTCGGCCGCAGGCTCCCCCCACAGCAGCGCGAGCGTGCGGCTGGGCTCTCCCGAGCCGGTGTGGTCGGTCACGGGAACTATTCTCACACAGGTTCGTTATACGTTGTACATTGTACGCCGTACAGTGATTTCTGACAGGAGAGCCCATGCGCATCACCGCCACCGCCGTCTCCCTCAACGTCCCTGACGTCGAGGCCTCCGCCACCTGGGTGCGGCGACACCTGGGCTTCGCCGAGGAGATGGCCGCCGACGGGTTCTGCTCGCTCGCCCATCCCGACTCCGGCTGCCACCTGATCTACCTGCGCACCGGGCTCGCGTCCTTCAAGCCGGCGTCGGTCGCGGGGCGCGCCGACGGGCTGCTCGTCGTCTTCACCGTCGAGGACATCGACGGTGACTACGAGCGGCTGCGGCGCGAGGGCGTCGAGATCGTCACCCCGATCGAGACCGAGCCCTGGGGTGAGCGCTACTTCCAGATGGCCGACCCCAACGGGGTGGTCTACCAGCTCGTGCAGTGGGTCACGCCGACCGACCCCGCGTACGCCGACTGAGCCTGGATTCAGCCGGCGGGTCGCTACGACTCCAGGTGCACCGGCACGACGAGGTCGCCGACGATCAGCACGACGCCCATGACGAGCACCGCCATGCCGACGACGTACGCGATCGGAAGCAGCCTCGCCACGTCGACGTACCCGGGGTCGGGGCGACGGCGCAACCGGGCCCAGCCCCGCCGGATCGCCTCCCAGAACGCACCCGCGATGTGGCCGCCGTCGAGCGGCAGCAGCGGCACGAAGTTGAACATGCCGATGAAGAAGTTGAAGCCGGCGATGAGGAGGAACAGCGAGACCACCTTGCCGTCCAGCGGGATCTCCTCGTGAGCCGCGGTCTCGCCGGCCAGACGGCCACCGCCGACGATGCTGACCGGGCCCATCGGGTCGCGCTCCTCGAGGCCGACGATCGCCTTGGCGACGCCCCACACCTTCGCGGGCAGCGTGGCCAGGGACTTCACGACCTCGACGGTCATGTGGCCCATCTGCCCGACGGTGTAGACCACGCCGCCGGTGGTCGGGTGGCTGTCCGGGACGACGCCGAGGAAGCCGACCTCCTCGTCGACCTTGCCGCCGACCTCGTCGGGCGGGCGGACCACGGTCCGGGTCTCGACGGTGACCGGGCGGCCGTCGCGCTCGACCACGATCTCGGCCTGGTCGGTGCCGTTGGCCTTGACCAGCCGCTGGACCTGCTCCCAGCTCGTGATCTCGGTGCCGTTGAAGGACACGATCCGATCGCCGGCAGCGAGCCCCGCGGAGTACGCCGGCGTCGGCTGGTCGCGGACCTCCTCGTCGGTGCAGACCCGGCCGGACTCCTCCGGGGCGAGGACGCACGCGTTCACCTGCGCGATCGTCGTCTCGATCGCCTGGTCGCCCGGGTTGCCGTAGGTCGCGAAGACGCCTGCGAAGATCAGGAAGGCGATCAGGATGTTCACCGTCGGGCCACCGCCCATGACGATGACCTTCTTCCACCAGGGGAACTTGTAGAAGAGCCGGTCGGCGTCCTCGGGCCGGATCGTCTCCCACTCGGCGGCCCGGGCGTCCGAGATCAGCTGGGTGAACATACCGGTGTTGGACTTGCGGACCCGCACCACCTGGTTGCCGTCGGCGTCGGTCTCCACCTGGTCGGCGAGCTCGACGGCACCCGGTGGGAGCATCCCGACGATCTTGACGTAGCCGCCGAGGGGGATCGCCTTGACGCCGTACTCGGTCTCGCCGACCTGCCGGCTCCACACCGTGGGCCCGAAGCCGATGAAGTACTGCGTCACCTTGCCGCCGAACCTCTTCGCCGGGATCAGGTGGCCGAGCTCGTGCAGCCCGATCGAGGCGAGGATCGCCGCCGCGAAGACGACGACGCCGAGCAGGTAGAGCAGAGCGGTCATGCTGCGTTGTCCATGGTGGGGTGGGCTGCTGTCCTCGATCGGGGGCCGAGGCCCGGACGGTGGCGGAGCTGGCGGCAGAGCCGTCCCCCTGAGGGTACGTCGTGGGCGGCTGCCCCGGCGGACTCCCGGTCCGTCAGTGGGTGAACCGGGTGGAGTGCTCCGCCCAGATCGCCGCCTCGGCGCGCAGGTGCTCGGCCTCGATCCGGCCCGGCACGTCGATGATCCGGGCCGGCGATCTCGCCACCGTCGTCTCCGGCCAGTCCGCCCCCGGATCGCCGGTGGTCGCGAACGCCACCCAGGCGGCGCGCATCGTCGCGGAGACCTCGGCGGCGTCCGGGGTCGGCGGCCCGCCGAGCAGACGGTGGCTCTCGGGGCAGTCCAGGTTGCCGAAGACCAGCGGCAGGTCCAGCGCGTGGCAGGCGCCGAGCGCGCCGCCCAGGGCCGGGCTCGGCCAGCCGAGCTCGTAGCGGAGGGTGCGGCCGGCGCCGCTGCGCGCATGGGTCCGGGCCAGGTCCAGCGCGGTCATCCGGAACAGCCCGTCGGAGAAGAGCCGGGTGTGCAGGGCCCGGGTGCCCGCACCGTCCCCCACCAGCTCCCGGTACGCCGCCAGCCCGGTGTCGTCCAGACCGAGCGTCCGCGCCAGGGGCTCCGGGACCGTCGCCTCCTCCGGGAGCGCGAAGGTGAAGATCGTCGCCTCGTCGGCATTGGCGCCGACCAGCAGGTCGACCGCGTGGCCGTGCCCGGCGGCCAGGGCGGTGCCCGGCTCGGCGAGCACGGTCTCCCCGTCGACGACCGGGACGAAGGCCGGCACCGGGTCGCCAAGCGCGACCGGAGCCTGGGTCTGGGCCGCCAGCAGGACCTCGTCGGGAACATCGGCCAGGGCGGCCGCTGTGCCGGGCCGGCCGAGGGCGCCCGCGATCGCGGCGGTGACCTGTGCGGCGCGGGCGGGATCGGCCATCCCCGAGGCGGGGCTGCTCGCGATCGCGCGGACGAAGAGGCCCTTCGCCCGGGGCGTCGAGAGCAGGATCGCCACCGAGCTCCCCCCGGCGGACTCGCCGAAGACAGTGACCCGGCCCGGGTCGCCGCCGAACGCGGCGATGTTGTCGCGGACCCACTCCAGCGCGGTCAGCTGGTCGAGCAGGCCGCGGTTCTCCGGTGCGTCGGGCAGGCTGCCGAAGCCCTGGAACCCGACGCGGTAGTTGAGCGAGACCAGCACCACGCCGGACCGGGCCAGCGTCGCGCCGTCGTAGTAGGGCTCACTGCTGCTGCCCATCCGGAAGGCGCCGCCGTAGATCCAGACCAGCACCGGCAGCCCGTCGTGCTCGGTGTCGGGACGCCAGAGGTTCACGGTCAGGCAGTCGTGTCCGTCACCGGGGTTCCACAGCGAGGGTCGCGCGGCCAGGATCGAGTCCTGGACCGGGGCGGGGCCGAAGGCACCGGCATCGAGCACGCCGGTCCACGGCGACCGCGGCACCGGCGCGGCGAACCGGAGCGGACCGACCGGCGGCTCGGCGTACGGGATCCCGCGGAAGACCAGGACCCCGTTCTCCCGCCGGCCGCGCACCTCGCCGGCCGCGGTTCCTACGATCGGTTCGCTCACTGCTCGCTCCTCGGACGTCGAGAGGACGACGCCGGGGGCGCCGCGAACGGCGCCCCCGGTGTCATGACTGGATGCTGGTGGTCAGTCCTCGACCCACATGTGGCGGGTGTCGATGACCCGGCCGCGGAGGCGGTCCGGCTCGTCGAGGGCCACGCTGTGCACGTTCGGCCGGTAGATGAAGGCGACCGGCTGGCCGGTGCGCCACACCCACGGCAGCTCTTCGACGAGGATCTCGTCGGCCTGCTGCCACAGCTTCTTGCGCTCCTCCAGGTCGGCGGTGGTCTTCGCCTGGTCGACCAGCGCGTCGAACTCGGGGTTCTCGAAGCCGCCGGTGTTGTTGGCGCCGCCACTGTGGAAGAACTGGTACGGCAGCGTGCCCGGGTCGAGGAAGTCGGCCATGTTCCAGCAGGTCGCCGTGTACTTGCCGGAGAAGAACGCCTCCAGCGCGGCGGTGGTCTCCTGGACCTCGACCTTGAAGTCGAAGCCGGCCTTGCGCAGCTGCTGCTCGACGACGGTGGTGTCGTCGACGGTGGGACGGCAGGTGTAGGTGAAGGGGACCTTGCCGTTCTCCGCCTCGTACTCGGCGATCAGCTCCTTGGCGCGCTCCGGGTCGTACGCCGGGTTCGCCGCTCCGCCGTTCCACGGGTCGTCCGGCGGGAACAGGCTGGTGGACTCGTAGGTGAGGCCCTCCTTGACGATCGCGGTGATCTCCTCACGGTCGATCGCCATCGAGATCGCCTGGCGCATCCGGATGTCGTCGAACGGGGGCTTGGTCATGTTCAGCACGATGCTGGACTGGTCGGCGCCGACGCCCATGGTCACCTTGACCGAGGAGTCGTTGGCGGCCTGCTTGATGACCGAGGAGAAGATCGAGTAGATGACGTCGACGTCACCGGCGCGGACCGCCTGGTAGGCGCTCTGCGGGTCCTCGATCTTGCGGAACGTGATCTTGTCGAGGAGCACCTTGTCGGCGCCGTCCCAGTAGTTCTCGTTCTTCTCCACGACGACCTCGGCGCCACCCTGGCTCCACGAGGCGATCTTGTAGGGGCCCATGCCGGCGGCGTTCGCGTTGAAGTCGTCGGTGTGCTCCTGCAGCGACTTCGGCGACGCGACGTACGCGGCGGCGACGCCCTCCTGGTTGGCCAGCAGCACCGGGAAGGTGGCGTCGGCCTCGCTGAGCTTGAAGACCACGGTGGTCTCGTCGGGCGCCTCGACGGACTCCAGGGCGCTGAGGGCGGACACCAGGCCGGACCCGGTCGTCGGGTCCTTGAACTGGTCGAAGTTGAACTTGACGGCCTCGGCGTTGAACGGCTCCCCGTCGGAGAACTTCTTGCCGGTCGGCAGGGTCATCGTCCAGGTCTTGAAGTCGTCGCTGGGCGTCATCCCGGTGGCCAGGTTCGGCTTCGGCTCCTCGCCGCGGTGCTCGACGACCATCAGGTAGTCGTAGATCGCGCCGAGCACGGCCTGCGAGCCGGGGCTGGCGGAGCCCGGGTTGAGGCGGGCCACGTCGGTACCGAGACCGACCTTGAGCTCGCCACCCTTCGTGGGCGTGCCACCGTCGCCGGACGACGAGTCGGACCCGCCGCACGCTGCCACGGTCAGGGCGAGACCCAAGGCGAGTCCGGCGGCGGCGATCCGCCTCCGGGCCCCCTTCCATCGGGCCGTGTGGTGCATCATCAGCAATCCTCCTCAGGGATGGTGCATTTCTTGGTGAGCCACGAGCGCAGTCCTCGGCATCGGCCGGGCTGCGTCACGACGACCCCGAGTTCGTCAAGAACAGGTGGGAAGGCACGGAGTCGTGCAGGAGCTTGGTGTAGGCGTGCTGCGGCCGGTCGGCGATGTCGGCGGTGGTGCCGACCTCCACGATCTCGCCGGCGTTCATGACCGCCGTCCGGTCGCACAGCGTCGCGACGACGGCAAGGTCGTGCGAGATGAACAGCATCGCCAGCCCGGCCTGGGTGCGCAGCTCGTCGAGGAGCACCAGCACCTGGGCCTGGATGGACACGTCCAGCGCGGAGACCGGCTCGTCGCAGATCAGGATCTCGGGCCCCAGGACGGTGGCCCGGGCGATCGCGGCCCGCTGGCACTGGCCGCCGGACACCTCGTGCGGGCGGCGGCGCGCCATCAGCTCGGTGACGCCGACCCGGTCCAGCTCGGCGAGCGCGGCCCGCTCGCGGTCGGCCCGGGAACCGCCCCGCCACACCCGCAGCGGCTCGGCGACCGAGTCGAGCAGCGAGCGGCGCGGGTTGAAGGACCCGGCGGGGTTCTGGAAGATCGCCCCGATCCGGGACCGGACCGCGCGGTCGCGCGGGTCCACGGCGACGCCGTCGATCAGCAGCCGGCCCTCCGAGAGCGGCGCCAGCCCGAGGATCGCGCGGATGGTGCTGGACTTGCCGCAGCCGGACTCGCCCACCAGCCCGAGGGCCTCACCTCGCCCCACGGTCAGGCTGACCCCACGGACGGCCTCGAAGTAACCGCCTTCCTGACGGTCGCGGTAGCGGACCCGGGCGTCGACGAGCTCGAGCACCGGGACGTCGGACGCATCCGCGGAACCGGCGGAACCGGTGGCGCCGACGGGGCTGGTCGCGCTGGTCATCGGGCACCTGCCTCGGTCTCGGCCGGCACCGCCGCGGGGTGCCAGCAGCGGTAGCGGTGGTCGGTCGCGTCCGCCAGCGCGAGCAGCTCCGGGATCGCCTGGTGGCAGTCGTCCTCGGCGAAGGTGCACCGCGGCGCGAAGCGGCAGCCGGCGCCGCGCTCGAGCGGGTTCGGCGGCGTGCCGCCGATCGGCACCGGCAGCGAGCGCCGCCCGGGCGCCATCTGCGGGATCGCGGCCAGCAGGGCGCGCGTGTAGCGCATCGTGGGAGCCGCGAAGAGACCGGCGACCGGCGCCGTCTCGACCACCTGGCCGCCGTACATCACGGCGACCCGGTCGGTGTGCTGCGCGACGACGCCCATGTCGTGCGTGATCAGCACCGAGCCGATCGACAGCTCGGTGCACAGCTCGTCGAGCAGGTCCAGGATCTTCGCCTGCACCGTGACGTCGAGGGCGGTCGTCGGCTCGTCGGCGATGATCAGCTTCGGCTTGCAGGCGATCGCCATCGCGATCAGGGCCCGCTGCCGCATGCCCCCGGAGAACTCGTGGGCGCGCTGCCGCGCCCGCCGCCGCGCGTCCGGGATGCCGACCATGTCGAGCAGCTCGACCGCGCGCTCCGCGGCCTGCGCCTTGTCGACGTCGGGCAGCCGGCGCACGGCCTCCGCGATCTGGGCGCCGATCGGCGTGATCGGGTGCAGGGCGCTGAGCGGGTCCTGGAAGATCATCGAGATCTGCCTGCCCCAGAGCTCGCGGCGCTCCTGGGCGCTGGCGCCGAGCACGTCCTTGCCCTCGAAGAGCACCCGCCCGGAGATCCGGGCCCGGGCCCGGTCGTTGAGGCCCATCACGGTACGGCCGAGCACGCTCTTGCCGGAGCCGGACTCGCCCACGATGCCGAGCCGCTCGCCGCGGCCGAGGGTGAGGCTGACGCCGTCCACGGCGCGGACCAGGCCGCCGCGCGTCGGGAACTCGACGACCAGGTCCTCGATCTGCAACAACGGGGTCTCAGGCACCCTTGCCACCTCCGTCAGTGGTCGCGTCGGCGCGGAGCCGGTCGGCGAGGACGTTGAAACTGAGGATGCTCAGCATCAAGAAGACCGAGGGCACCAGGATCAGGTGCGGGTCGGTGTTGAGGTACTGCCGACCTTCGTTGATCATCACGCCCCAGGTGGGCTGCGGCAGCGGCAGGCCCATCCCCAGGAAGCTGAGGCCGCCCTCGATGATGATCGCGCGGCCGGCGGCGACGAAGGCGAACGCGAGGATGGTGTCGGCGATATTGGGGAACAGGTCGCGCGCGATGATCGAGTGCGGCCGGGTGCCGAGCACCTTGCTGGCCTCGACGAAGTCGCGGTTCATCAGCGCGAGCGTCTGGGAGCGCGCCATCCGGACGAACGCGGGGATCGCCTGGGCGGTGATCGCGATCATCACGTTGGTCTTGGAGGCGCCCAGGAAGGCGGTCAGGACCAGGGCGAGCACGAGGCCGGGGAAGCCCAGGATCACGTCCGTGACGAAGCTGATCACGGCGTCCACCCAGCCCCCGAAGTAGGCCGCCGCGGTGCCGATCGGCACTCCGATGACCAGCGCCAGGAAGGTGGAGCCGAGGCCGATGAACAGGGAGACCTTGGCGCCGGAGAGGGCCCGAGCGAGCAGGTCACGGCCGTAGTTGTCGGTGCCGAGCAGGTACTCCGCGCTCGGCCCGGCGAAGCGGGCCTTGGCGTCGAACTCGAGGGCGTCCAGGTGCAGGATCAGCGGCAGCAGGAACATGCCGAAGACCAGCAGCACCAGCCAGGTGGCGCTGAGGATCTCCATCCAGGTCCACGAGCGGCGCCGGGAGGCGCGGCCGCGGCGCCGAGAGCCGGACGGTACGGCGGGAGGTGCGGTGAGCTCGGTCGTCATCACTCAGCCCTCCCGGTTCCCGGCCGTCGCGCCGCGCAGCCGCGGGTCGACGACGCCGTAGAGGAAGTCGACGAGGGTGTTGATCAGCACGAAGCTGCAGGCGATCACCAGGGTCATTCCTTGCACGACGATGTAGTCCCGGTTCTGGACGGCGGAGACCAGGCCCGCGCCGAGTCCGGGCAGCCCGAAGAGGTTCTCGACGACCACGGTGGAGCCGATCAGCACACCGACGGTGAGGCCGGTGACGGTGAGCAGGCCCAGGATGCTGGGCCGGATCGCGTGCCGGAACACGATCCGCAGCGGGGAGATCCCCTTCGCCCGGGCGACGTCGATGAAGTCCCGGCCGAGCGTCTCGGCGTAGTCCGCCCGGAGCACCCGCTGGTAGAGGGCGAACGGGGCCGCAGCCAGCGAGATCGAGGCCAGGATCACCGAGCCCAGGTGGGCGCCGACACCCTCGGACCAGGGCTGGTAGCCGTTGGCCGGCAACCAGCCCAGCGTGACCGCGAAGATCCAGATCAGGATCACGCCGATGACGAAGTTCGGAGTGGAGAGGACACCGAAGACCCACAGGCCGATCGCGTGGTCCGCTCCGCGGCCCTTGTTGATCGCCGCGACGATGCCGGCCGGGATCGCGAGCACGAGCGCGATCAGCTGGCTGAGGATCACCAGCTCGAGCGTGATCGGCAGCCGGCTGGAGATCATCGAGGAGACGGTCTCCTTGGTGACATAGGACGAGCCCAGGTCACCGCTGAGCGCGCCGCCGATCCAGTCGAGGTAGCGGGCCAGGATGCCCTGGTCGAGCCCGAGCTCATGACGCATCGCGGCCAGCGTGGCCGGGTCGTTGGCCTGGTCGCCCAGGATCACCCGCGCCGGGTCGCCGGGAAGCAGCTGGAGACTGAGGAAGGTCAGCACGGAGATCATGAACAGCACCGCGAGCAGGCGGATCAGCTTGAGCCAGCCCCTGCTGCGCAGCACCCGGGACCAGCGCGCCGGTGCGCGCCGGTCGACCGGGGCCGTCGTCTCTCTCGTCGTCGCGTTCACATGCCGTTCCTTCTGCTCAGGGGCCGCGCCATGCCGCCCGGAGAGTTCCGTTTGAGAACCACAGTTCGCTCTCCTGAAAAGCGAGCGTGCTGCAGGTTTCGCCCGTGTGTCAAGTATGTAGACGGAAGTTCATCTACATGAACCTCTCGCTGTCAGGTCGCCGCCCGACCACTGGTCACGAGCAGGCAGGTTCGGCTACGGTTCCCATGTAGCCGAACCGTGATTCAAACATGTGAACCTGAGGAGGGGTCATGGCAGCCCTGGTGAAATCCGCTGACCGCGTACTGCAGATCCTCGATCTGCTCACCGAGCACCCCGACGGCCTCACCCTGACCGAGATCCAGCGGGCCATGGACTTCCCGAAGAGCAGCACCTTCGGGCTGGTCAACACGATGGCGGTACGCGGCTTCGTCCAGCAGGACCCGAACACCCGCAAGTACGCCGTCGGCATTCGCCTGTGGCAGGCCGGTCAGAGCTACCTGACCGCCACGTCGCTCGAGCAGCTCGCGCTCCCCTACATGACGGCCGTCCGCGACGCCCTCAACGAGACCGTGCAGCTGGCCATCCTGGACGGCACGGACAACGTCTACATCGGCAAGGTCGACCCCGACCAGCAGCTCCGCCTCGCCTCGCACGTCGGCGCCCGGCTGCCCGCCTACGCGACCGGCCTCGGCAAGGCGCTGCTCAGCCTGCTGCCCGACGAGGAGGTCCGGCGGCGCTTCGACGGGGTCGCCTTCACGCCGTACACCGAGCGCTCGCTGCACTCGGTCGACGAGCTGATCGCGGTGCTCGGCGAGATCCGGGCCCGCGGCTATGCCGAGGACGACGCCGAGTACACGGAGGGCGTCTACTGCATCGCCTTCCCCCTGAAGCCGAGCCGTGACTACGGCCTCGCCTCGATCAGCGTCTCGGTGCCGCACGTGCGCCGCTCCGACGACCTCACGGCGCGCACCATCGAGAGCCTTCGGCACGCCACCGTGCAGATCTCGCAGCGCCTCAGCTGACCTCACGCCCTTCCCCACCGCCAACCCCGACCACAGGAGTGATGAAGCACGTGGAGCTGTTCCGCCACGGCCCCCTCGGCCAGGAGCGTCCCGCCGTCCGCAGCGACGGGATCGCCTACGACCTCAGCGGCCTGACCCCCGACCTGGACGGCGACTTCCTCGCCGCCGACGGCATCGAGCGGGTCGCTGCCGCACTGGCAGCCGGTGAGCTGCCCGTCCTCGACGCGGCCGCGCTCAGCGGCCGGCGGATCGGCGCGCCGATCGCGCGGCCCCAGGCGATCAGCTGCATCGGCATGAACTACGCGGCCCACGCCGCCGAGTCCGGAGCCGCGCCGCCGGAGGTGCCGGTGCTCTTCTACAAGCACCCGGGCACGATGGTCGGCCCGGACGACGACGTGCTGCTGCCGCCGGGCTCGGAGAAGTCCGACTGGGAGGTCGAGCTGGGCGTGGTCGTCAAGCGCACGCCGCGCCGGCTCGCCACGACCGCCGAGGCCCTCGACTATGTCGCCGGCTACGTGATCGCCAACGACCTGTCCGAGCGGGCCAGCCAGCTCGAGCACTCCGGAGGCCAGTGGTCGAAGGGCAAGTCGGCGGAGACCTTCTGCCCGGTCGGCCCCTTCCTGCGCCCGGCCGGCGAGCTCGACCCGCAGGCACTGCGGCTGCGCTCCTGGGTGAACGGCGAGAAGCGCCAGGACTCGAGCACGGCCGACATGGTCTTCAGCGTCGCCGAGATCATCCGACACCTGTCGCATCACGTGCTGCTCGCACCCGGCGACCTGGTGCTCACCGGCACGCCCGAGGGCGTCGCCCTCTCCGGGCGCTTCCCCTATCTCACCGTCGGGGACGAGATGGAGCTGGAGATCGACGGTCTCGGCCGCCAGCGCCAGCGGGTCGTCCCCGGCGCCTGAGCCTGCCCACCACGCCGCCTGGCGCCGTCCGACCCGGTCGGGCGGTGTCAGGCGGTGTCAGGCGGTGTCAGGCGGTGTCAGGCGGTGTCAGGCGCGGGGCGCGGGCGCACCTCGTCCAGCAGGGCCAGATCGTCGGCGACCAGCGTGAGCGTCGCCGCGGCGGCGCTGGCGCGCACCGAGCCCTCGCGCCCGGCACCGAGCACCGGCACCACCTCGGCACCCTGCGCGAGCAGCCAGGCGAGCGCCAGCTGCGCCCCGGTGGCGCCCAGCCGCGCGGCGAGCGCCGCGACCCGCGGCTCACGACGGGTCAGCTCCTCCAGCCGGCCCGGCCCGTCCGGCCCGCCGAGCGACGAGTACGCCTCGTACTCCAGCCCGAGCACGGCGCAGCGCTCCCGGACCGGATCGTCCACGCCCAGATAGGCGAGCCGGTTCTGCACCGCGGCGACCGGACCGGCCGCGCACGCGGCCTCCAGCTGGGCGACGCCGACATTGCAGACGCCGACCTCGGCGATCAGCCCCGCCGTGCGGAGGTCGGCCAGCGCCCCGATGCTCTCGGCGAGCGGGACCGCGGGATCGGGCCAGTGCAGGAAGTAGCGGTCGAGCCGCTCGGTGTCGAGCACGCGCAGGCTCGCCTCGACGTGGGACCGCAGCGTCGCGGGCCGGGCGTCGACCGCGAACGAGCCGTCCGGGCGACGCCAGTGCCCGCCCTTGGTCGCCACCCGCGCCCGCCCGGCCCGCGCGTGCGGGCCGAGCGCCTCGGCGAGCAGCCGCTCGCCCTCCCCCGGCCGACCGGGTGGACTGTAGGCGCGCGCGGTGTCGAATCGGTCGATGCCGGCGTCCAGGGCCGCGGCGACGGTGGCGCTCAGCAGGGCCCGGTCGGGTCGCGCGGCCAACGCCCAGCGGGCGGTGCCGAGGACCAGGCGGGACACACGGGACACGCCGACGCCGGGCTAGGCCGTCGGCGCCGGCGCCACCACGAGATCGGGGTACCGCTGCAGCTGGCCCTCGTCGTACAGGGTGAGGGCGTGGTCGGCGACCCGGTTGACCCGGGCGTGTGCGGCCATCGCCTCGTAGATGTTCTCGCAGATCCCGATCGGGTGGTCCTCGTCGAGGTTGCGCCGGGTGAAGTAGGCGTCGGTGACGGTGACCACCCCGACGGCGGTGTCGACCTCGACGGCCATGGACGCACGGTGGTGCGAGCCGGTCCACCAGGTCCGCAGCCCGGGCACGATCTCGTCCTCGTCGGCGAGCAGCCGGACCCGGTCCCAGGCGTCGTGGGTCAGATAGCTCAGCGCCTCCGGGAGCAGCGACGTCCAGCGGTCGTCGTGCGGGTGGCGATGCGTGGAGTGGAAATGGGTCCAGCCCCGCTCGGTCAGGCAGATCTGCGCCCGGTCGAACAGGGTGAGGTTCGCTGTCGTGTAGAGCTGCAGCGGGGTGAGCAGCACGTGGGTGATGTCGGACGGCGTCAGCCCGAGCGCGGTGAGCTGGTCGGGCAGCCACTGTCCCGGCTCGCGCTGGAACGCGGCCCGCTCCCCCAGGAACGCCGCCCAGCCCGCGTTCATGGCGGTGAGGTCCTCGGCCGGGCCGGTGCCGACGAGCGCGCGCACGCCCGGTCCCTCGATCAGGAATGCCTGGAACGCCAGCCGGTACCACTGGTCCCAGTCGGACATCCAGTACACCTCCGGGCCCGGCACCTCGCCGAAGCCCAGCGGCAGGATCCGCACACCGAACGTCATTCCCACTCTCCTTGCTCTGGCTGATTGCCCTGGCTGAGCAGCTCCGTCAGGGCTGCAGCAGCGCCTTGATCACGTCACGGCGACCCTCGAGCAGCTCGCCGAAGATCTCCGCACCGGACTCGAACGGGAAGGTCGTGGTCCAGTCGAGCCGCACCCGCCCGGCGATCTCCAGCGCCTCCGCGAAGTCCGCCCGCCGGTAGCAGTAGGACCCGAGCACCCGCTTCTCCGAGCGTACGATCTCCTGCCCGTCGAAGCCGGCCTGGGTGCTGAGCAGTCCGATCCAGACCGCGACGCCGCCCGGACGGAGTACGTCGACGGAGATCTTGTGGGTCTGCTCGGCGCCGACCGCGTCGATGACGATGTCGAACTCGCCCGTCAGCTCGGTGACCGCCCGGCCGCCGAGGCGGGACGCGATCGCCAGTCGCCCCTCGTCCAGGTCGCTGATGGTGACCTGGTCGCTGTGCTCCAGAGCGACGAGCAGGGTCACCAGCCCGATGGTGCCGGCGCCGATGACCGCGATCCGAGGGTTGCCCTCCGGGCGTGCCAGGCGTACGGCGTGCACCGCGTTGGCCAGCGGCTCCACCATCGCCGCGGTCTCGAAGCTCATCGAGTCCGGGATCACGTAGACCGCGGCCTCGGGGACCACCACCGTCTCGGCGAAGGCGCCCGGCCGATGGATGCCGAGGATGGCGCGGTTGCGGCACAGGTGCTCGTCCCCGCGCAGGCACTGGTCGCAACTGTCACAGCTGAGCAGCGGGTTGACCGTGACCCGGCGGCCGTCGGCGGTGGTGCCGGCCAGCTCGTGGCCCATCACCAGGGGCGGCTTGCGGAAGTCGGTGTGCCGGACGCCGTGCAGCTCACTGCCGCAGATGCCGGAGGCGACCACCCGGATCGCCACCTCGCCCGGGGCCGGCCGCGGCTCGTCGAGGTCCTGGAGCTCGACCGTGCTCGCCTTGGTGAAGACCAGAGCCCTCATGCCCGTCCCCCGTGGGCACGGAGCAGATCGGCCAGGATCTGCGCCGCGCGGACCCGCAGCTGCGGCAGGGAATCGGTGGACAGGTAGGCGATGTGGGGGGTGACCAGCGCGCGAGCGTGCTCCGCGAGCTTCGCGGAGACGCCCGTCGGCGGCTCGGAGCAGAGGACGTCCAGGCTGGCGAAGCCGAGCGTGCCGGCGTCCAGGGCGGCGAGCAGGGCGGTCTCGTCGACCAGCGCTCCGCGGGCGGTGTTGACCAGATGTCCCTCGCGGCCGAGCGCGGCCAGGATCGTCGCGTCCACCACGCCGGCCGTCTCGGCGGTGCTCGGCATGTGCAGGGACAGGTGCCCGACCGCCTCGGCGAGCTCCAGCAGGGTCGGCCAGACGGTGACGCCTCCGGGCGACTCGGTCAGGAACGGGTCCCAGATGTGGACCGGGAAGCCGAGCGCGGCGACCCGGTCGGCCAGGGCCCGGCCGATCCGGCCGAAGCCGGCGATGCCGACCGGGTCCCGTCCCGGCGGGGGCGGCTGGGAGATCCCTGCGGTCGTCCAGCCCGCTGCGGCCAGGTTGCGGGAGCCGGCCGTCAGCCGACGGTTGTGCGCGTAGATCGAGGCCGCGGCGTGGTCGGCCACCTCCGCGAGGCAATAGTCGTCGACATTGCTGACCACGACGCCGCGCCGGGCGGCCGCGTCCAGGTCGATGTTGTCCAGCCCGATGCCGTAGCGGACCACGGCCTTGAGCCGGGGCAGTGCGCCGAGCACGTCGTCGGTGATCGGCGCCCACTGGACGAGCAGACCGTCCGCCTCGGCGGCGGCCTCGATCACCTCGGCCTCGGTGGTGACGTCGTGCTTCGCGACCGAGAACTCGGGCTCCAGCACCTCCCGCTCGTGCGAACCGTCACCCAGGTTGGTGTCGGTGATGACGACGTTGAACATGAATCTCCTTCGAAAGCGGTGTCGGTGGGGCGGGTCAGGCGGAGCCGGCGAAGCTGGAGGAGTCCCCGAGTCCCTCGGGGCCCATCGCCAGGTAGCCGCCGTCGACCGGCAGGTCGACACCCGTGATGAAGCTGGCGTCCGGAGAGCACAGGAAGGCCACCGCCGTGGCGACCTCCTCGGCCTCGCCGAGCCGGCGCAGCAGGTGGTACCGGCCCCAGACGGGCTCCCACCGCTCCCGGTCGCCGTCGGCCGCCTTGCTGACCTCGGGGGTCCAGATCCAGCCCGGGCTGACCGAGTTGACCCGGATGCCGTACTCGGAGAGGTCCATCGCCATGCACCGGGTCAGCGAGACGATCGCGCCCTTGGTGGCGTTGTAGGTCCAGCGGGAGCGCTGCGCGATGTGCGCGGAGATGCTGGCGATGTTCACGACCGCGGCGCCGGGAGTGGTGCGCAGGTACGGCAACGCGGCCTGGACCACGTTGCCGATGCCGCGCAGGTTCACCCCGAGCACGCTGTCCCACTCCTCGGTGGTCACCTCGGCTCCGCGGGCCAGGAAGTTGGCCGCCGCGTTCACCACGATGTCGACCCGTCCGCCGGTGTCGGCGAAGGAGGAGACCGCGGTCCGGACCGCGTCCTGCTCGGAGACGTCGCACACGACGGCGCGGAACCGGCCGCCGGCCGCGGCGATCGCCTCGGTGGTCGCGGCCAGTCCGTCCTCGTTGATGTCCACGCCGAGCACCTCGGCGCCGCGCCCGGCCAGCACCCGCGCCGTGGCGGCGCCGATGCCGGATGCCGCGCCGGTGACCACCGCGACCCGCTCGTTCCACTCCATGTCTTCCTCCCTCAGTCCGGCTCCGGGAGTCGTCATCGACGCTCCAGGAGCAGCTCGTGACGGCCGCCGTCCAGGTCGACCGCGTTCGACTCGGCGGCGACGCCGTCCACGGCGGCGATCGCGTAGCCCGCCGGCGCGACGAACCTGGCCGGGCCGGTGGCCGGCAGCTCGATGACGTGCCGGACCCGATCGCCGTCCCGCTCCCAGCGGCTGGAGACCGGACCGGTCGGGCCGCGATGCGCGCCCTCGGCCCAGTCCAGGCCGCCCAGGTAGACCGGCGCCACGGTGAGGCCGTCGCCCCAGACCGCGCCGTCGAGGTGGAGGCCGAGGACGTCCTCGAACAGGAAGCCGCCGACCGCGCCGAGCGCGCAGTGGTTGAACGAGTTCATCTCCGCGGTGGCCAGGGAGCCGTCCGGGCGGATGCCGTCCCACTTCTCCCAGACGGTGGTGGCGCCGTGCTCGACCATGTAGAGCCAGCTGGGCATCTCGCGGCGCAGCAGCAGCTCGGACGCCAGGTCCGCGTGACCGTATCTGGCCAGCGCGGGCAGCACGTGCTCGACGCCGTGGATGCCGGTTGTGACGTGGCCGCGCTTCTCGATGTGCTCGCGGAGCAGGTCCGCGGCCCGCTGGGCCTCGTCGTCACGGAGCAGCCCGTAGCCGATCGCCTGTGCGTAGACGGTCTGCGTGGCGTCCTCGAACCGGCCGTCGGGACCGACGAAGCGCGCCCGGTACGCCGCGCGCACCTCCTCCGCGCGCCGCTCCAGCCGGGCGGCGTCCTCGTCACGGCCGAGCCGCCGGGCGATGTCGGCGACCTGGCACAGCGAGCGGTAGGTGTGCGCGGTGGCGACGACCGGCTTCGGGCTGGTCGAGAAGGCGCCGGTGTAGGCGTAGCCCGGGTGCGGCACGTCGTCGTCGCGGTCGGGCAGCGAGAGCCAGTCGGAGAAGTCCGAGCCGACGGCGTTGACCCGGATCCCGTCCGGGTTCTCCCGGTCGACGAACTCGAGGTAGCGCAGCAGCGAGTCGAAGTACTCCTCGGCGCTGGCGAGGTCGCCGTAACGGCGGACCAGCAGGCTGACCATCCGGACGTAGCCGTCGGCCCAGCCCGGGGCACCGTGCCGCTCGTTGCCCGGCGGCACCACCGGCACGTAGGAGGGCACCGAGCCGTCGTCCCACTGGGCGTCGGCGGCATCCCTGCTGAACTTGGCCAGGAAGGCCGCCACGTCGAAGAAGTAGCTCGCGGTCGGCGAGATCACGCCGGCGTCGCCGAGCCAGCCCAGCCGCTCGTCGCGCTGCGGGCAGTCGGTGGCCACCTCGAGGAAATTGTCGCGCACGGTCCACTCGACCGCGCGGGCGAACGCGGTCAGCGCCTCGTCGGAGCAGGCGAACGAGCCGACCAGCTCCTGGCCCGCGTCCATCGAGAGCGCCGTCACGGTGCTCTCCTCGGGGATGTTCAGGTGCCAGGCTCCGTTGGTGTTCTTCAGGCCCCAGATCTCGGCGTAGCGGAAGCCGTGCATGCCGAACCGGGGCTCGAGCGTGCGCCGGCCCTCGGTGGCGTCGACGAAGCGGTCCTCCTGGAAGGCGCCGCGCAGGTTGTCGCGGTAGACCAGCTTCTCGGGAGTGAGGATCTCACCGTGCCGGACGATCACGTCGGCACCGGGCGTCAGCTCCGACTCGATCCGCAGCCAGCCGACGAGGTTCTGGCCGAAGTCGAAGATCGCCGGGCCGCGGGCGTGCTGGTGCACCAGCGTGCCGGGGTGCTCACGGAGCACCCGGATGTCCGCGTGCGGCTGGGCATGGACGGGGACGGAGTGGGCCGGCAGCTCGACCGGGCTCCAGCCGGCGTCGTCGAAGCCGGCACCGGTCCAGCCGTGGTGCTCGCGACGCAGGTCGGCGATCTCGCCGCGGAGCAGGTCGCTGGCGATCACGGCGCCCGGGGAGGTCCGCCAGCCGGGGCCGGTGGCCGCCACGACCCGGCGCTCTGTGCCGGTCGCCGTCTCGACCTGGGCCAGGAAGGCGGGCTGCGTGCCGTAGAGGGCGGGCGCCCACTGCAGACCCAGCCGGCCGGCGTACCAGCCCCGGCCGAGGAGCACAGCGATGGTGTTGGCGCCCTCGACCAGCAGGTCGGTGCAGTCGTAGCTCTGGTGCAGGACCCGGGTGTCGTAGTCGGTCCAGCCCGGGCGGAGCAGGGCGTCGGCGGTCACCTCGGTGCCGTTGACCCACATCCGGTAGATGCCGAGTGCCGTGGCGTAGACCCGGGCCCGGTCGCCGCGCTCGGTCAGCTCGAACTCGGTGCGCAGGTACGGCGCCGGGTCGTAGTCCTCCCGCGCGAACGGCGTGGGCGGCGCGGCGATCCACGCGGCCTGCCAGCCGGCCTCGTCGAGGCCGGTCTCGAAGGAGGCCGAGGCGCTGGCGTCGACGGACCACGTGTAGCGGGCGGCGGCCCGGAGCGCGGACCCCGGGAGCAGGACGAACGGGCGCTCGGACTCGGCGGTCCAGGTCGCGGCGCGGTCGTCGCGGTCGGTCACCGTGACCCGGTAGGGACCGGGTCCGGCCGGCGTCCAGGAGAGCATCGTGTCGCGCGCCGGGATCCCCCGCGGGTCATCGCGGTAGCCGGCCAGCAGCCGGGTGTGAGGGGCGTCTGCGGACGTCATCGATTCATCTCTCCCTGTCCTGATCCAGCCCTGATCCGGGCGCTTTCGCACGACCCCGATCGTGGACTACGCTCTGCCGCATGTCAAGGAGACGAACTCAGGTTCACGTATCTGACCTCGGGCGAACCAGACGCCGGCTCCCGGCCGTCCGCGAGCTCGCGGCGCTGCTCCGCTTCCGCCGTCCGGTATGGAGCCCCCGGCGCCGCCGGCTGGAGCGCGCGCTCACCATCGACGACCTCCGGATCGCCGCCCGGCGCCGTACGCCGCGGGCGGCCTTCGACTACGTGGACGGCGCCGCCGACGACGAGATCTCGCTGGCGCGCGCCCGGCAGGCGTTCCTCGACGTCACCTTCCACCCGGGCGTGCTCCGCGACGTCGCCGAGACCGATCTGAGCACCACCGTCCTCGGCTCGCCGGCCGCCCTGCCCTTCGCCATCGCGCCCACCGGCTTCACCCGGATGATGCACACCGAGGGCGAGCGGGCCGGTGCCCGGGCGGCAGCGGCCGCGGGGATCCCCTTCGCGCTGTCCACGATGGGCACCACCTCGATCGAGGACGTCGCCGCCGCCGCGCCCGGCGGACGCCACTGGTTCCAGCTCTACGTCTGGAAGGACCGGGACCGGTCGATGGAGCTGGTCGAGCGCGCTGCCGCCGCCGGGTTCGACACGCTGCTGGTCACCGTGGACGTTCCCGTCGCCGGCGCGCGGCTGCGTGACGTCCGCAACGGGATGACCATCCCGCCGACCCTCACGGCGCGCACCGTCGTCGACGCCCTGCCACGGCCGTCGTGGTGGATCGACCTGCTCACGACCGAGCCACTCGCCTTCGCCTCACTCGGCGCCTGGCCGGGCACCATCGCCGACCTCCTGGACGCGATGTTCGACCCGACGGTCACCGACGAGGACCTGACCTGGATCAAGGAGCAGTGGCCCGGCAAGCTCGTGGTCAAGGGCATCCAGACCGTCGACGACGCGCGCCGGGTCCGCGACCTGGGCGCCGACGCTGTGCTGCTCTCCAACCACGGGGGCCGCCAGCTCGACCGGGCGCCGGTGCCCTTCCACCTGCTGCCCGAGGTACGCGCCGCCCTCGGCCCCGACGCCGAGATCCACCTCGACACCGGGATCATGTCCGGCCAGGACATCGTCGCCGGGCTGGCCGCCGGCGCCGACTTCACCCTGATCGGCCGGGCCTACCTGTACGGGCTGATGGCCGGAGGCGAGGCCGGTGTCGCCCGCACCATCGAGATCCTCCAGGGCCAGATCCGGCGCACCCTGCAGCTGCTCGGCGTACGCAGCATCGCCGAGCTGACCCCCGAGCACGTCACCCAGCTGCAGCGGCTGGCCCCGCTGCCGCGGGACCGGCGATGAGCCGGCCCGCGAGGAGCCGCACCCTGGCCGCAGCCTGGGCCGAGCGCCTCGCCGGCGCCCCGGACGCGGTCGCGTTGAGCTACGGCGAGCGGCGCTGGACCCGGGCCGAGCTCGACCGTGCCGCGACCGCGCTGGCCGGCAGCCTCGCCGACCGCGGAGTGCGCGAGGGTGACCGGGTCGGCATCCGGCTGCAGAACGTGCCCGCCTTCCCCGTGGCACTGCTGGCGTCCTGGAAGCTGGGCGCGGTGGCCCTGGTACTGAACCCGATGTACACCGCCCGCGAGCTGCACGTGCTCCTCGCGGACTCGGGCGCCGTCGGCGTGCTCTGCGCCGCCGGCGATCGCGCGCGGGTCGTCGAGGCGGGTGACGGCAGTGCCCTGCGGTGGACGCTCACCGCCGAGGAGCTCGGTGACGACCTGACCGCGGCGGGCGAGGCCGACCGGGTGCTGCCGCCGGCCGGCGCGGACCCGGGCGACCCGGCCCTGATGATCTACACGTCCGGCACCACCGGGCCGCCCAAGGGCGCGCTCTCCTCGCACGCCAACGTCCTGGCCACCGTGGAGACGTACGCCGACTGGCTGGGCCTGGTCGAGGGCGACGTCTCGCTCGCGATCGCTCCGCTCTTCCACACCACCGGGGCGGTGGCCGGCGCGGCGCTCGCGCTGGTCCGCGGGCTCGACCTGGTGCTGATCGGCCGCTTCGAACCCGGCGCCGCGCTGGCCGCGATCCGGGAGCACCAGGTGACCTTCACCGTCGGCGCGATCACGGCCTTCTCGGCGCTCGGGCAGCACCCGGACGCGTCCCCCGAGACCTGTGCCTCGCTGCGCGTGGTCGCGTCCGGCGGCGCGCCGATCGCCCCGGCGACCGTGGCGCAGCTGGAGGAGCGGCTCGGCTGCTACATCCACAACGTCTACGGCATGACCGAGACCACCTCGGCGGTGGTGGCGGTGCCGACCGGTCGGCGGGCGCCGGTCGACCCGGTCACCGGCAGTCTCTCCGTCGGCGTCTGCCTGCCGGGGGTCGGTGCCCGGGTCGTGGACCCGGAGGGGCGCGAGCTGGGACCCGGCGAGATCGGCGAGCTGGAGCTGCGCGGCCCCTCCATGATGCTCGGCTACCACGACCGCCCCGCGGAGACGGCGGAGACGCTGCGCGAGGGCTGGCTGCGCACCGGCGACGGCGGCTCGATCGACGCCGACGGCTGGATCTACCTGGCCGACCGCCTCAAGGACCAGATCAACGCGTCCGGCTTCAAGGTCTGGCCACGCGAGGTCGAGGACGTCCTCTGCGAGCACCCGGCGGTCCTCGAGGCCGCGGTGGTCGGCCGGCCGGACGAGTACCGCGGCGAGACCGTGGTCGCCTTCGTCGCCCTCGCCTCCGGCGAGACGGTGGGGCCCGCGGAGCTGGTCGAGCACGCGCGCCGCCGCCTGGCCGCCTACAAGGTGCCGCGCGAGATCACGGTCGTGGAGCAGCTCCCGAAGACCGCGACGGGAAAGATCCAGCGCCGCGAGCTCCGCGTGGATCCGGCCTAGCTAGCCTCGATGTTTCATCGGGCCGCTTGCGGAACGGCGGCAAGGTATGACGACGTTGCTGGTGTGGTCGGGCGTGGCAGGTCGCCGGCGCCGTGTCGCCGGTTCCCCTGTTCTGGGGTCGTGTGATTCGGGAGGGGTGCCGTCAGGCGGTGCGGAGCGTGTGCCAGCCGGTGTCGATGAGCTGGTTCCAGGGCCAGTCCCTCGGGAGCCGTAGGCGTCTTCGACGTCCGGTGCGGATGACGCGTCCGGCGACCGAGAGGAGCCGGAACCGGAGCCGTTTCGGCTCCCACCGCAACTGTGCGCCGGGGGCCGTTCACGTCGCGCGATGACCCGCATCCCGCTCGGCCAGTCCTGAGTCCCGGACGCGACCACCGGTTCTGCGTGTTCGGGCCGGCATCCACGCGGTCAGCTCGGCGACCTGAGCACCCTCACGCGCTTCTCCATCGCTGTCGACCGCGGCTCGCCACGCTTGTTCGGGGATGGCCTCGACGGCTGCTTTGCCCCTGTCCTGGTCCCAGGAACCGATGGAGTACTCCAGGCCCAGCTCGGTGATGTGGTGGAGGAACAGCTTCGAGCACGCGCCGGTGTCGGCCCGGACCAGCATCCGGTCACGCGCACCAGCAGGCAGTCGGTCGAGCGCGGCGTCCACCGTGGTGACGTGGTCGGTCTTGTTCCACGGCGACGCCTTCCCCGGTCGCAGATCCAGCACCAGCAGACGGGAGTGACAAGCGCCGAGCAAACCTGGTAGGTTTACTCATCTGATGACCAGATGAGTAGATCGAACGGAAGTGAGGCGAGCCCAGTGCGACCGAGCACCCGGTTGAGCGAGGCGTTGGAGATTCGCCTCTTGCGGGAGATTGTGGGCCGCAAGGTTCTTCCCGGCGAAGCGTTGCCCTCGGTAGCCGAGATCGCGGCAACCCATCAGGTGAGTCAGCCGATCGTGCGTGAGTGCATGCAAACGCTCGTCGCTGCGGGGGTGATTTCGGTGTCGCACGGGAAACGAACCCTCGTACGGCCGGCCGCCGACTGGAACGTCCTCTCCCCGTTGGTCCAGCACGCATTCCATGCCGAGGGTCGCGGTAGCGAGCTTGTCAGGGACTTCTACGAGGTTCGACGGATCCTGGAAGTCGGCGCAGTGCACGTCGCAATCGAGCAGGCTTCGCAGGACCAGGTCCAGTTGATATGCGACCTATCTGACCGAATGAACGAAGTAGCTATCGGATCCCGGGACGTAGCGACCTTTCTCGAGCACGACAGGCAGTTCCACGAGGCAGTTTCGTCGGCAACCAACAACGCCACATTGGCACAACTCATCCGGATGCTTTATGCGGCCAATAAGAACGAGTGGACCAGATCGCAGGCTGCTGTCGGCGACCTTGAGGTCCTGGCCGAGCAACACGCCAAGATCGCTCAGGCAATCAAGGCGCGCGAACCGGGTAGCGCTGGCGAAGCAGTGGAACGGCACATTTCGACCGCGGTAGCGATCGAGGCCGGCCGGGATGCTCAGGGTTGTTGCGATGGATCGTGATGGCCGTCGACAGCGTGAACAAGAGATTCCTCACTGATAGAAGAGCGAGAAATAGATGAGTGAACTCCAGACAGCTCGGGCAACGGGGCGAGGCCTCGCCGAGCGGGCTCGTCGCGTTGTGCCTGGAGGCGTTAACAGCGGCCAGCGCCAGATACCCGGCCTTGAAGACCTCGTCGTCGTCGGGACTTCCGGCGCCCGGTTCACTGATGCCGACGGCAGAGAATATGTCGACTTCCATGCGGCCTTCGGTCCGCCGCTGTTGGGGCTGAACGATCCGGATGTCAACGCGGCGGTGGCCAGATCGCTGAAGGTCATGGGTCACACCGGCGTTGGCATCAACGCCCTGGAGGTTGAGCTCGCGGAGCGGATCGTTGAACTCGTCCCGTCCGTGGAGAAGGTCCTGCTGACGACGACGGGAAGTGAAGCCACTTTCCATGCACTACGTCTTGCCCGGGCAGCGACGGGGCGCAAGAGAATCGTCAAGTTTCAAGGTTGCTTCCATGGCTGGCACGACTCGGTGGCAATGAACGTCGCCACTCCCAGCGACTCGATCGGCAGCAAGCACCGGCTGTCCTCCGGGATGTTGGACGAAGCGGTGGAGTTGACCACCGTCCTTCCCTTCAACGACCTGGACGCTTTGGAGCAGGAGTTCACAGCGCGAGGCGACGAGGTCGCCGCTGTCATACTTGAACCGATACAACACAACATCGGAGCCGTTCTTCCGAAGCTGGAATTCCTCCAACGCTTGAGAGAGTTGTGTGACCGATTCTCCACCGTGCTGATCTTCGATGAGGTCATCACGGGATTTCGTCACGGGTTAGACGGGTACCAGGGTGTCGTTTCGATTCGCCCGGACTTAACCACCTTCGGCAAGTCGATGGGTAACGGATACCCGATTGCGGCCCTGGGCGGGCGGGCAGACCTGATGGATATGTTCAGCTCCTCTCCCGGTAAACCTGTATTCTTTGCGGGCACCTACAACGGGCATCCAGCGACCGTCTCCGCCGCACTCGCCACCATCGACAAACTATGCAACGAACCAGTTTACGACCACATATTCCGATTGGGTGCGCAGATCAGACTGGGCCTCGAGGAGCTGTACCGCACCCTTGAGATCGATGCAGTAGTTTCGGGCTTCGGCTCAGTCTTCATCACCTACTTCCTGCGGCCGCCCGTCCACTGTTACGAGCACCTGCTCGCCAATGACGAGGAACTCTTTACGGGATATCGTCGCGAACTACTCAATCACGGAGTCTTCGAACTGCCGCTGAATCTGAAACGGAGCCACGTTTCCTACGCGCATCAAGAAGAGGATGTCCATCGTCTTTTGGACGCGACGGAGCGCGCTGTGAGAACCGTCGTTGCGCGGCGGGTGTGACAGGACTTGCCATTCAGGCCCGTTCGCGAAACGGGCATCACCGTTGCCGATCGGTCTCCAGGCGAGGAGCCGACGTTTCTGCGTGGCACCTCATCGGGCATTGTTTCGTGAGTATCTGGCGGATGGGATTGACTACCCACAACCTCGGAGGTTATCTTTTCATATAGTCCACGCGAGGTGGTCGCAGAGGTTGGAGGTTGAGAATGTCCCTGAATTCTGCTCATGAACTGATGAAACCGTCGGCAAGCGTCTTCGCATGGAGATGGACCGCCTTCGTGGCGAGTCTCGTCTTGGTGCTCGCTACTGCATGCAGTACCTCGAACCCAGAAGGCGACATGGAGGACCGTGTGCTCACGATCGGTCTTCCTGGTGGGCCCGCCAGCCTCGATCCGTCAAAAGACAGTCAGACCTTTGGCATCGTGCGTCCGCTGACCAACGAGCCACTCACGCATGAAGCTCCCGACGGCTCGATCGAGCCCGCCTTGGCGACGTCGTGGAAGTACACCGACGACGAATACAAAGTGTTCGAGTTCACGCTGCGTGAGACGGCGATGTTCTCTGATGGAACCCCAGTTGACGCGAAGGCAACGGTTGCATGGTTGCGGTACTTCAGCCAGGGCTCGGGCATCTTCGTATCTGCCATGGGGCCGATCGCGTCCATCGAAGCCGTGGATCAGCACACCGTGAGATTGACCCTGGAGAGATCCAACCCGAGGATTCCATATCTCCTCTCCGAGAACGGGAACTGGGGTGCAGTTTCGTCCACAGCGTCGATCGAGGACCCGGGGACCCTCGAGACGTCGACCAGTGGAGCCGGGCCCTACATGCTCGACGCGGGCAGAACGATCAGCGACAACAAGTATGTTCTCGTGCCGAACCCGCATTATGACCGGCCCGAAGCCGCACCGTGGAAGGAAGTCGTCGTTGACATCATTCCGGACGCCAACGCCCGTCTTCAGGCCCAGCAGACGGGCCAGATCGACGTAGCCTGGGGCGATCTTCGCACGGCAGACGCCGCTCAAGACGCTGGGCTGGAAGTACTGGGTGTACCAACAGTCACTGGTGGCTTGATCCTTGGTGATCGGAGCAGCGACGGGCCGCTCGGGGATGTACGAGTTCGCCGGGCGCTGAACTATGCGGTGGACCGGGAGGCAGTCGCGGACGGTCTGGTCGGAGAGCACGGCGTCACCACGTCTCAGATGCAATCGCGAGATGGCTTCGATCAGGACTACCGGGAGTTCTACCCGTACGACGTCGATCGCGCCCGAGAGCTGCTTGAGGAGGCAGGTTACGGCGACGACTTGACGCTCGAGGTTCTTGCGTTCGGCCCAGGCGGCGACCTGGGCACGCCCCTGGCTCAGGCGATCGCATCGTACTGGTCGGAGCTGGGCATCGACGTGAAGATCACGACGGCGCCAACGGCGGCGGAGTACGTTGAAAAGCGAGCGTCGAATCGGTATGCGGTGCTCCACTATTCGGTGATCAACTGGCCGATGTATCTCTCCTACCAGATCGCGATGGCTCCCACGGGCGGGCAGAACCCGTTCGGCGCCTCGGATCCGGTCATGAACTCTCTGTTCGACGAGGGAGCACGCACCGACGACCCGGACATCTGGGCGCAGATGAGTCGCCGTTCGGTCGAGGAGGCCTACTTCGTGCCGACGTTGACTGTACCCCGGCTGTATTACGTCTCTGATGGAGTCGAGGGCGTCGCCCTCACAGAGCAGCGTCCGGAGTTCAGCTGGGCTTCGGAGTGGTCACCGAGGTGACGGCAGAGGCGACGTCGCGCGATCAAGGGACGTGCCGTTGTGGCGCATCGCCCTGTTCACCTCGATGAGATCAGGACTCTGTCGTCTCGTGATCGAAGCAACGAACGCCGTCGGTGGGGTACCCCCGTCGTCACGCCTCGGCGGCGACGCATCCCTACCCGACCGAACCATCAGTAGTGAGATTGGAGAGAGAAGATGAACAACGTCAACGGCATGGTGGTCTGCCCTGAGCCCAGGGCGGCTGAGATCGGGGCCGACATCCTGCGGGCGGGCGGCAACGCCTTCGACGCGGCGGTGGCGGCAGGCTTCGCGCAGATGGTGTACAGCCCGTTCATGTGCGGCCTTGGTGGATGGGGAATGGCGACTCTCTACGATGCGGGGAGCCAGACCACCGAGCACGTTGGCTTCCCAGCGAAGGTCGGCTCGAAGATGCACCCAGAGATGTGGGCAGACGACATCATGGGGTACACCGACATGTGGCATGTCGGGATTGTGCGGGATCACGTCAATCTGATGGGCTACACCGCCATCATGACGCCGGGCGTGGTGGCCGGCCTGGGCGAGATTCATCGCAGGCACGGCTCACTGCCCTGGAGCGAACTGATCGCTCCCAGTGTGGCAGCCAGCGAAGAGGGATTCCCGTTTCCGGAGGAAGTAGCGCTGGTCACTCGAAGTTTCGTGCTCCCGGGAATGCCTTCGATCGAGGAGCACTACTGTTGGTCGCCCGACGCGAAGGAATTGTTTATCGGACCGGACGGCCGGTTGAAGAGAACTGGCGAGCATTACCGGAATTCGGACCAGGCTCGGTCGCTGCAGCAGATTGCCGATCGTGGCCCGGAGGACTTCTACACAGGTGACCTGGCCGGGGTCATTGTCGAGGACTTCGAACGCAACGGTGCGTTCGTCACAGCGGAGGACTTGAGCGAGTACAAGCCGGAAATCGGCGCCCCGCTGTCGACCAGTTACCGAGGCTTTCGAGCGGAGTCATCTCCTCCCCCGAACGGCGGCCTGCTGACGCTCCACATCCTTCGGGTACTGGAGCGGTTCGATCTTGGTCGCCTGGAACACAACGGTCCAGAACATGCGTTCATCATGGGTGCGGCCATGGCGTGGGCAGGTGTCGTTCGCTTCCGGTACCTCGGCGACCCCAAGTACGCCGACGTTCCTGTCGAGCATGTCCTCTCCGACGAATACTGCGACGAGGTGGCTGACAATATTCGTCGAGGTCAGCTCCCCGATGTCGACGTTCTGGATGAACCGCGTGGCACGACCCACCTTGTCGTCAGCGATCGCGTGGGCAACTGCGTCTCGATGACGCAGACGCTGACCTTGTCCTCAGGTGTCATCATCCCCGGGACTGGCTTCCCGTGGAATGGATGCGCCAGCCTGATGGACCCTGAGCCGGGCCGACCGAACTCTCTCGTGCCGGGTCGATCTCGCGCCAACGCTGCCTCGCCGACGATCTTGTTCAAGGATGGCGAGCCGCGTCTCATCCTTGGCGCGCCGGGAGGATACTCGGTGTCCAGCGCGGTGACGCAAGCATTGGTCAACATGATCGACTTCGGGATGTCCCCGCTGGAGGCGGTTTCTGTCCCTCGGCTACACAGTGAAGGCACGATCCTCTTCGCTGAAGGAAGGTTCCCCCTCCGCACGATCGAGGAACTCAAAAGGCGGGGATTTCCGGTGGAGCACCGGGCTCAGAATTACGACTCCCTGTTCGGTCGGGTTCAACTCATCGAACTCGAAGGTGGAGTCGCCCGCGGCGCTTCCGACCCGCGCAAGGATGGCGGCGCTCCGATGTCGGGCTAGCCCGGATCGTTCACGACGCGGCCTGATCGGAGCGTAGAAGCACGGACGTGCCTGCGCAGCAGGCGAAACTTGGGATTGCGACGTCTCAAGATGCTCGAACCGGAAGGCACTCGGTAGGTGAAGCGCATGTCGTGGCCTGTTGGCTTGTCTGTGTCCGGTGGCGGTGTCGGCGTGGTGGCCCACGCGGGCAGTGTCGCGACCCGACTCGTGGCTGACCGTACTGGTCTTACCGGACAGCTTTCGGCAGCGATGGCTCGCCGCCACTTCGTCCCGGGCCACGCCCGCGGGCGGGTGCTCGTCGATGTGGCAGTGATGCTCGCCGACGGTGGTGAGGCGATCGCCGACATCGACGTGCTGCGTCACCAGTCCGGCGTGCTCGGTCCGGCCATCACCGGCGCCGTCATGAAGGACCGGGGCTAGCTAGGCCGACCTGGGCCGGGCTGGGCCGAGATCGCGGCGGCGGCGGTCTCCCGCGCCCACCGGTCGGCGTCGAGCACGTCGTCGAACGAGGGCGCTGCCGCCGCCCCGTCGTGGGCGGCGAGGACGTCCGCCACCAGGTCGACGATGCCGGTGAACGCCAGCCGGCCGGTCCGGAAGGCGTCGACCGCGACCTCGTTGGCGGCGTTGTAGATCGCCGGGGCCACCCCACCGCGCTCCCCCGCCTGCCGTGCCAGCGCCACCGCGGGGAACGCCTCGTCGTCGAGCGGGTGGAACTCCCAGGTCTCCGGCCGGGTCCAGTCGACCGCCGGCGCCGCGTCGGGCACCCGGTCGGGCCACGACAGCCCGAGCGCGATCGGGATCAGCATGGTCGGCGGGCTCGCCTGGACCAGCGTCGAGCCGTCGACGAACTCCACCATCGAGTGCACGACGCTCGTCGGGTGCACCACGACCTCGATCCGGTCGTAGGGGATGCCGAAGAGCAGGTGCGCCTCGATCACCTCCAGGCCCTTGTTGACCAGGGTCGCGGAGTTGATGGTGATGACCGGCCCCATGTCCCAGGTGGGGTGGGCCATCGCCTGGGCCGGCGTCACCCCGGCGAGGTCCGCGCGGGAGCGCCCGCGGAACGGGCCCCCGCTGGCGGTCAGCACCAGCCGGCGTACCTCGTCGGGCGTGCCGCCGCGCAGGCACTGCGCCAGCGCGCTGTGCTCGGAGTCGACAGGCACGATCTGCCCCGGCTCCGCCTTGTCCAGCACCAGCGGGCCGCCCATCACGAGCGACTCCTTGTTGGCGAGCGCGAGCGTCGTACCCGCCTCCAGCGCCGCGAGCGTGGGCCGCAGCCCGACCGCACCGGTGATCCCGTTGAGGACGACGTCGCAGGGCCGCTGGGCCGCCTCGACGCTCGCCTCCTCCCCCAGCCCGTGGTAGGACGGCTCGAACTCCACGACCTGCTTCGCGAACAGGCCGGGGTTGCCGCCGCCGGCGGTCAGACCGACGACGCGGAAGCGGTCGGGGTTCGCCCGTACCAGGTCGAGCGCCTGGGTGCCGATGGAGCCAGTGGAGCCGAGGATGACGACGTCCTTCACGCGGTCATCCTGTCAGGGGCGGTGCCGACGCCGGGACCGGCCGGGGCGGGCGAGTTTCCTCACAGGGTGAGAAACGCCCGAAATGCCGGACTGGAGACCCTTCAACGACCATGCTGTGCCCGTGCTCCGTCCGGCTGCCCCGCTCCTGCGCCCTCTCGCGCTCGTCCTCGTCGCCCTTCTGGGCCTGTCGATCGCGTCCCCAGCAGGCGCGACGACGCCCGAACGCGCGGCCCGTGCGGACTGCACCGGCGCGGTGGCGCTGACCTTCGACGACGGCCCGTCACGCGCGACGACCCGCCGGCTGCTCCGCGTCCTGCACCGTGCCGAGGTCCCCGCGACCTTCTTCATGGTGGGCCAGCGGGTCGCCGCGGACCCCCGCGCCGCACGCGAGGTCGAGCGGGCCGGGTTCCTCACCGCCAACCACAGCTGGGCGCACCGTGACATGCGCACCCAGTCCTACCGCGAGGTCCGGCAGTCACTGCGCGCGACGCGACGCGCGATGAAGCGGGCCGGCCTGCACCCGACCGACCTCATGCGCCCGCCGTACGGCGCGCTCGCACCGCCGGCCCGGCGGGCCATCCGCGAAGCCGGCTACGTGCCGGTCATGTGGAGTGCCGACTCACTCGACTGGAAGTCCGGCGATGCGCAGCAGATCGCGCGCCGGATCCTCTCCGAGCTGCACCCCGGGCGCAACATCGTGCTCCAGCACGACGGCGTCAACCGCTCGCCGATCTCGGTGGCCGCGGTGAGCCAGGTGGTCCGCGTGGCGAAGCGGCGCGGCTACTGCTTCACCGCGCTGAACGAGAAGGGCCGCCCCGGCTTCCCGACGCCCACGGTCACCGCCGTCGCCGCGGACGGCGTCGAGGGCGGTGAGGCCGTCGTCCGACTCACGCTCGACCGGGTCCCCGGTCGCGACACCGCCCTGACCGTCGAGGCCGGGTCCGGTACGGCGAGCGTCGGCGCCGACCTGCCGCCCTTCACGGCCCGGGTGGAGTTCCCGGCGGGCCGGCTGACGGCGAAGGTCCGGATCCCGATCGGCACCGACGCGGTGGCCGAGCCGACCGAGCACCTCACCCTCCGGCTGCGCCATCCCGAGGGACTGGCACTCGGGCAGGACACGGTCCAGGTCGGCATCGTCGACGCCGCGGCCGCGGCCCGGACCGACCTGCCGGGGCCGCCCTTCCTCCTACCCGCCCGACGCTGAGCACGCCCGGCGTCAGCCGACGTCAGCCGGCGAGCTCGGCCGCCGCGGTGTGCGGGTCGACCTCGCCCGCGACCACCGCCGCGGCGAGCTCGTCGAGGCGGTCGCCCTCGCCGACACTCCCCCAGCGACGGCGCAGCGCGGTGAGCGCGAGCGTCTCGATCTCGTCGCGCGCGCGGCGTACCCGGCGGCGCTGGAGCTCGCCGCTCTCCCGCAGCCAGGCGGCGTGCTCGTCGAGCGCGTCGGCCACGTCGGCCACGCCCTCGCCGGTCGACGCGACGGTCTTGAGGACCGGTGGGCGCCAGGCACCCTCACGGCGCTCGGCCAGGCCGAGCATCGAGCGCAGGTCGCGGCGTACCTTGTCGGCGCCGTCGCGGTCGGACTTGTTGACCACGTAGAGGTCGCCGATCTCGAGGATGCCGGCCTTCGCGGCCTGGATCCCGTCGCCCATGCCGGGCGCGAGCAGCACGATCGTGGTGTCGGCCTGGCCGGCGATCTCGACCTCGCTCTGCCCGACGCCGACGGTCTCGACCAGCACCACGTCGAAGCCGGCCGCGTCGAGGACGCGCAGGGCCTGCGGCGTGGTCCAGGCGAGGCCGCCGAGGTGCCCGCGGGCCGCCATCGACCGGATGAACACGCCGGGGTCGAGTACGTGGTCGCCCATCCGGATCCGGTCGCCGAGGAGGGCGCCGCCGGAGAAGGGCGAGGACGGGTCGACGGCGAGGACGGCGACCCGGCGGCCACGACGGCGCAGCTCGCCGATCAGTGCGCTGGTCGACGTCGACTTGCCGACGCCCGGGGAGCCGGTGAGCCCGACGACCTGCGCCTGCCCGGCGTAGGGCGCCAGGGCCCGCATCAGGTCGGGCAGGAGCGGCGACTCGTCCTCGACGAGCGACACCAGCCGGCCCACGGACCGGGGGTCGCCCGCACGGGCCCGGGCCACCAGGTCGGGAACGGCCGCCGCGGTGATCCCGCGGCGGCCGCCCTGTGGTGCCTGTGCTGCTTCGGTCAAGCCGGCCCTCGTCAGCTGGCGGGGACCCGGATGACCAGGGCGTCGCCCTGGCCGCCGCCGCCGCACAGGGCGGCCGCACCGACGCCGCCACCGCGGCGCTTGAGCTCAAGCGCGAGGTGCAGCGTGATCCGCGTGCCGGAGGCGCCCAGCGGGTGGCCGATGGCGATCGCGCCGCCGTTGACGTTGACCTTGTCCTCGTCGAGGCCGAGGGCCCGCGCGGACTCGATGCCGACCGCGGCGAAGGCCTCGTTGAACTCGACCAGGTCGAGGTCCGCGACGCTGAGCCCGGCCTTGTCGAGGGCCTTCTGGGTGGCGTTGGCCGGCTGCATCTGGAGCGTCGAGTCGGGCCCGGCGACCTGACCGTGGCTGACGATCTCGGCGAGGATCGGCAGGCCGAGCTCCTCCGCCTTCTTCTTGCTCGTCACGACGACCGCGGCGGCACCGTCGGAGATCTGCGAGGCCGAGCCGGCGGTGATCGTGCCGTCCTTGGAGAACGCCGGGCGGAGCTTGCCCAGCGACTCGGCGGTGGTGTCGCCACGCACGCCCTCGTCGGCGCTGACGACGATCGGGTCACCCTTGCGCTGCGGGATGCTCACCGGGACGATCTCGTCGTCGAAGACGCCGTTCTTCTGCGCGGCGGCGGCGAGCTGGTGGGAGCGGGCCGAGAACTCGTCCTGCTCCTCGCGGCTCAGCGGGTTCTCGCGGTCGGCGTTGACGGCCTCGGTCAGGTTGCCCATCGCCTGCTGGGTCGCCTGGTCGTAGAGCGCGTCGTAGGCCATCGAGTCGACGAGCGCGGTGTCGCCGTACTTGAAGCCCTCGCGGCTCTTGGGCAGCAGGTGCGGGGCGTTGGTCATCGACTCGGTGCCGCCGGCGACCACGATCTCGGCCTCGCCGGCGCGGATCAGCTGGTCGGCCTGGGCGATCGCGTTGATGCCCGAGAGGCACACCTTGTTGATGGTGATCGACGGGACGCTCAGCGGCAGACCCGCCTTGATGCCCGCGGTGCGCGCGGGGTTCTGGCCGGCGCCGGCCTGGAGCACCTGGCCGACGATGAGGTAGTCGACCTGGTCGGGAGCCACGCCCGCCTTCTCCAGCGCACCCTTGATGGCGACGCCGGCGAGGTCGGCGGCCGAGAGGGTCTTCAGGCCACCGAGCAGGCGACCGATCGGCGTACGCGCGCCGGCGACGATGACGCTGGGGTTGTCGGACATGTTTCCTCCGTACAGACGTGTGGTCGGACTGCTTTCGACTCTACTCGTGGGTAGAGCCGCTAGGGCCGTCGCCTCCACCATCCGGGCTGCCCGCCGGAGCAGCCCCGGTCTCGAGCCACTCGACGGTCACCTCAGGCGCACACGCGAATGCCCAGGCGATCAAGGTGCGACGGTCCATCGGGGTCTTGCCGTGCAGGTAGTTGCCGATCGTGTTGCGGTGCACGTCGATGGCGACGGCCATATCGCCGGGCTTCATTCCGGAGACGCGTAGCGACTTCGCCAGCCGGTCGAGAAGGTCGAACTCCAGGCTGGGAGCGAGAGAAGGTGCCTGACTCATGAGACAACTCTCGCACATCGTTGTGCAACTTCGCAAGACGTTGTGATCCAACCCGCCCATACGCTTGACACCATTCGTTGTGCTTTGCATATTCTCAGGGCATGAGCACAAGCCCCGACCTTCTCGCCTCCGTCGAGGTGTGTGCCGAACTCAACATCGACCGATCAACGCTCTCTCGCTGGGTGGCGGCCGGCCGCATTGAACCGGCCACGAAGTTGCCGGGTTTGCGCGGCGCGTTCCTCTTCGCCCGAACCGAGGTCGAGCGCGTCAAGGGCTCCGACGCCAAGGCCGCGTCATGACCGCGCCCTGTTCTTCGGTCGCGCCGACGTCTTCAGCCGCGTTGGCCACGAGCCCCGCCGGCACAGCGGGTGCTCCCGAAGGTAGCGGCGCGGCAGGGACGCCGACTCCCTGCCGCGCCGTCTGACCACACGCCCATCCCCAGAAACGCCAGCGGCGGGCCCTCGCCTCGACAACCAGGGCACCGCCACCAACGAGAGGAAGTGTCTCACGTGAGTGAGTTCCAGCTTCGCCATTGCGTGCGGGACGTCCTGTCGCGTACGTCCGAGGCCGACCCGGGTGTGCTCGCAGGCCTGGTCCTGGACGAGATTCCGGCCGACGCACGAGAGGTCGCCCTGGCACAAGCCATGCGGCTGTTCGTCCGCCAGATCATCAGCGAGAACCGCACGGCCCATCACCGCGGCTCATCGGCGCCCGTGCACCGCAGCGGCCAGTCAGTCAAGGTCGCTGCGATCCGCGACAACTGGCAGCGCAGACTGCACGACCGCGTCCACGGCGCTGACTCGCAGTGGAAGATCCTCGCGGACTGTACCTACGAGGACCTGTGCGCCGCGGCCAACGAACGCGAGGAACTGGCGGCCCGGAACTCTGCATGGGCGCGGGAGTACCGCGCGATGGCCAGCGCCGTGCTCGACGCCGGCGCGGAGACCTTCAGCGACCTGCCGGTCGAGCAGCAGGCCGCACTCCTGGGCGGTGCGTCATGACCGCTCTCACGATCACCCGCGACGACCAAGTCCCCAGCGACTCCCATGGTCCTCCCGTCGTCGCGGGCTCAACTTCCGGCAGCGGCCATACTTCTCGCGGCGTCCAAATCAGCTCCGCCGCTGCCGGACCAGACCTCCCCACCCGCCAGGGAAGCCACGATGCCCACGACCGGCTCGCGGGTGGAAACCCAACATGGAACGGGTCGGCAGCGACCATCGATTGCTCGATACCCAAAGCTCAACTGTCGCTTGCTGACCCGTTCCTCGCCCTGGCCGCTGACGTCCTCGACGACGCCGAGCGCAACCGGATCGCCAACGAGAATCGCCTGCGCCAACTGACCCGGTCCGAGACGGACTCGGACGGCGAGGAGCGCGGATTCGGGCTCGACGAGACGCACCCTGACGTCGCGCGTCTGGCGGCCATTGTCGGCATGCTTGAGAAGGTCGAGCACCAGGCGTCACTGAATCTGCAGCGGATGCTCAGGGCGCACGCGCTCGGGCCGTGGGTCAAGGCGCAGAAGGGCGTCGGGGACAAGCAGGCCGCACGGCTCCTGGCCGTGATCGGTGACCCGTACCTCGGCCCCGACGGACAGCCCCGCACCGTCAGCCAGCTCTGGTCCTACTGCGGCCATGGCGACCCGAGCCGGAAGCGCCGGAAGGGCATGACCCAAGACGACCTGTTCGCGCTCGGCAATCCCGTCGCCAAGTCCCGGGTCTGGCTGATCTCGTGCGCGGTCCTCAAGTCCGGCGGCGGCGAGCAGAAGGCCACAGCGGTTCCGGTCTCCACAGTACTTGCGCCTTCTCTCGCCGCCGTCTACTACCGCCGCAAGGCCGCCACCGTCGGCCGCGCACACGCCGCCGACTGCGTGCGCTGCGGGCCGTCCGGAAAGCCCGCCCTGGTCGGGACTCCGTGGTCCGACGCCCACCGCCACGCCGACGCGCTCCGCGTGCTCGGAAAGACCATCCTGCGCGACCTCTGGATCGAGGCCCGCCGCATCCATGAAAGCGAGAACTACTGATGGCACACGGAATCAGCCTCAAGATGCGGGCGATCCAGCCCGCGCCGCCGATGTCGCTCAGCGCCTACGTCGAGGGCGAGGGCTGGCTGGCCCAGACCATCGCACGGACCCTCGTCGGTCCGTCCCGCGACCGGTCCCTGCCGGGCAAGGCCCGCCGTCGAGCCCGCAAAGCCGCGAACGCTGGCGGTGTGCGATGACCGCGACGACACCGACCGTGGCCTGCGACCAGTGCAGGGGCCGCCTCGTCTATCGCGTGAAGTGCGAGGACTTCCCGGCTGAGGCCGACAACTTCGACCAGGTCGTCGACCACCGCCCCGTGGTCTTCACGTCGCAGCACTGGCTGACCACCGTCGCGGAGAACCGCGAGGGCAAGGTCACGGTGTGGCGTCTCGCTGACGCCGATCAGGGCGGCGACTTCGCCGAGGCGGAGCGGCTGCTGGACGCGGCTGCGACGCCGCCCATCGTGCTCGTTCACGACAAGGCCGTCACTGCGGCGCAGGCGAAAGAGCTCAAGGATCAGTTCGAGGCCGCAACCGGCAAGACGCCCGTGGTCGTGGTGGGTGCTTCGGTCGACTTGACCGCGACGCTCCTCGCGGCGCAGGCACACGCCACCCTCGCGCTGGCCGCCGCGACAGTCGAGACGGCCTATGCCGTTGCCACGAGCGGCGAAGACGAGGGCATCCGACAGGACTGGGTCGAGGTGACCCAGTGAACCCCGACCACTGGGCCGGCCTCGGCTCTCTCGCTCTCCTCAGCTCGATGCTGCTGGCGCTCTACGGCCTGTACGCCTACGTGCTCGGCCCGCACCGCGGCACTTTCCAGGTGCCAATTTCTCGGCCTGCTGAGCGTGAGGGCCCGCAGCCCGTGCCGAAGTCTCTGGCGCCCCACTCCCCTGACTCGACCTCCGAGAGGACCCCTTCATGACCGCCCAGCCCGTCCCCCAGCCGGCCGTAAACGAGTGCGACCCACCGCCGTTCGCGGTCGTGCCCGGTCCCGAGGACCGCCTGGCCGCGCTGCACGCGCAGTACGCCGACGCCAAGGCCGAGAAGGACGCCGCCGACGAGCACTACAAGGCGATCACCGACGCGATCAAGACCGATCTGCTGACCGCCGCGGCGGCCGCCGACCCCGGCAACAACCGCGTCGAGCTGCGCAGCGCCTACGGGCCCGTGCTGCGGCTCACGAACAGTCGGCCCTGGCGCGTCGACTCCAAGCGCCTCAAGGCCGAGCAGCCCTACATCTACGCGGCGTACGCCGTCCAGGGCGACTCCTGGTCGCTGCGCATGGTCCCGGGCGGTGAGGGCTGATGGCGCGCACACCGTTGGAGGCCGCGCTCACCTCGGTGAGATACCGCGAGGCCTCGTACGCGGCGTGCACGATGCTCGGACTCGACCCCAAGGAGACGACGAGCCTCGCCATCGTGATCGAGCCGACGGGCGGCGCCAAGCTGGTCTACGAGGGCCGTCGGCGCATCCCCACTGAGAAGGTCGCTGAGATCGCGCGGCTCATCGGCGGTGACCAGTGACCGCCGCTGGCACCACGACACTGCGCGCCTACCTGGCCGCGCCGTACGCCGCCCGGGACCGGATGCGGGAGTACGCCGAGGATCTCGTGCGGATCGGCCTGGACGTCACCGCGTCGTGGCTCGACGAGGAGCACGAGATCAGCCCCGGCACGACCGGCGCGGCGCTGGCCCTGGACTCGGCGGAGGTCGCGCGCCATGCGGCCACGGACCTCGACGACATCGCACGCTGCGACGTCCTGGTGCTCTTCACCGCCGGGGTCCTGGGCTTCGACCCGGCGGAGGTGGCGTCTGGGGGGCGTCACGTCGAGACCGGCTACGCACTGGCCAAGGGCATCCCGGTCATCGTCGTGGGCGAGCCGGAGAACGTCTTCCACCGCCTCGACCACGCCGGGCCTGACGGCGCCACCGGCTGCTCGTGGGTGCAGGTCTGCGGCTCGTGGCTTGAGGCTGTCGGCGAGCTGAAGCTGCGGCTCGATGCGGCGAAGGCGTGGTCGGCGTGAGCAGGTTCCAGATGCCGCAGCACCAGGTCGACCAGGCGGCTGCCGCTGTACGAGAGGCAGGGGCAACGCCCGCTCTGGTCGAGCTGGTGGCGGCCGCGTTCGAAGGCGTGGCTGAGGGCGCCGAACAGGCCTCGCGCATCTACCCCGACCTCCGGATCTCGATGACCGACGTCGCCTCCATGCTCCGGGCCGAGCGCGACGCCTATCAGCAGGTGGCGGACGAGATGCGCAAGGGCGGCCAGCCGTGAGTACCGCGCGCAAAGTGCTCCGTCGCACCAACACCGAGACCAGTGCCGTGTTCGAGGACGGCAACGTGGCCAGCATCAAGCTGCAGCGCCAGCGCATCGCCTGGACGTGCACCGACAACCTGGGCATGACGCGAGCGGAGGCGTCCGCTGCCGCCGAGCTCTGGGACGGCAAGTCGTCGCTCCAGCTGGGGCAGTACCGCTTCGAGCTCGTCGAGGTGCAGCCGTGACCCAGCCCGCAACCTTCGCTGACCCGATCTCGCCCGACGAGTTCATGTCGACGGCCGCCAAGACCTCGCCGTCGGGGTCGAGCGCCTGGGCGGCGATGTACGCCGGGGACATCCGGCGCGCCTGGATGGAGCACGCCTCGGAGGACGCCCGCACGGTCCAGCGCCATCTCGGCCCATCCGAGCTCGGCGTCGAGTGCGACCGCCAGGTGGCCGGGAAGATGGCCGAGCTGCCCGCGACGAACCACGTCGTGGACCCGTGGGCCTCGATCCGGGGGCGCGCGCTGCACGCCATGGCCGAGGACGTGTTCACGGCCGACAACCTGCGCCGCGGCCTCGCGCGCTGGGTCGTCGAGCAGCGCGTCACGCCGCACCCCGAGCACCCCGGCACCGCCGACCTGTACGACGCCGTGGAGCAGTGCGTGGGCGACCACAAGTTCGTCGGCGCCACGACCATGGCGAAGATCCGCAAGGGCTGGCCGCGCCACTACCGGGTGCAGCTGCTGCTCTACGGCCTCGGCTACTTCCTCATGGGCCTGCCCGTACGGCGGGTCGCGCTGATCGCCTACCCGGCGACGGCCGCCAGCCTGGAGGGCCTGTACGTCCGCGACGAGATGTTCGCCGGCGAGGACGGCAACCCGCTGCCCGAGGTCATCGCCCTGCTGCAGAGCGTGTTCGCCGACACCGAGCGCCGCAAGCAGCAGGCCGAGCAGATCCGCGCGGGGCGCCTCCGGCTGGAGGACATCCCGGCCACGCCGGAGAGCGACACCTGCTACTTCTGCCCGTTCTACCGCCCCCAGGCGGCCAAGGACGGCGGGCCGGGCTGCCCCGGCACCACGAACTCCGGTGCGCCCAGCTGATCCCGGCGACGCCGCACCGGTCCGCCGGCCTCTACCGCGTGAGCGCGGGGCCGGCTCCATCACAGCAACCCTTTCGAGAGAGCAGTCACTATGTCCCAGCAGCAGTTCGCTCCGCAGTATCCCGGCCAGCCCTACCAGCAGCCGCCCGCTCAGCCCGCCTACCCGCAGGCCTACCCCGCTCAGCAGACGCAGCCGTACCCCCAGGTGCAGCAGGGCTACCCGCCCCAGGTTCCGCCGGCCCAGCCGACCGTGCCCTTGGCCCAGGGGTCTCTGTCCGACTTCTACAACCAGCCGAGCACCGGGGGTGGTCCCTCGATCAGCTGGACGGACAAGAACACCCAGGCCCAGAAGCCGATCGGCACGCAGTACGTCGGCGTGGTCGCTCGCGACGTCACCAGCTCCGACATCCAGCAGCAGACCGACTTCCGGACGCAGCAGCCGAAGTTCTACCGCGACGGCCGCCCGATGTTCTCGATGAAGGTCCCGCTGAAGGTCCAGCCCAGTCCGGAGTTCCCGGAGGGCGAGGCCGCCTGGTACGTCAAGGGCCAGGCCAAGGACGAGCTCCAGCGAGCGATGTCCGCGGCCGGCGCCGAGGGCGCGCCGAAGGAGGGCGCGGTCATCACGATCACGCTCGTCCAGCGGCGTCCGTCGGGTCCGGGCATGAACCCGGCCAACATCGTGCAGGTCACCTACCAGCCGGCGCAGGGTGGTGCGGCTCCGCAGACCAACGCGGCCGCCCAGCCCACTCCGGTGCAGCAGGTGGCCCCGCAGGACCAGCCGGTTCCGCAGCAGCCCGTCCAGCAGCAGTTCGTGCCGCAGGCCCAGCCCGTGGCACAGGCGCAGCCGGTTCAGCCCCAGCAGTACGTGCAGCAGCCGGCCGTCCCGCAGGGTCAGCCGCAGCAGTACGCCCAGGTCCCCGCTCAGCCCGGCGCGCTCCCGGCCCCGGAGACCCTGAGCCCGGCGCAGCAGCAGCTGTTCGCGCAGCTCGCCGCGGGTCAGCAGCAGGCTGCTCAGCCGGCCGCACAGGGCTGATCCACCTTGCTCGGCATCCACGCTGAGCTGGTCGCCGGCAGCGATCGGGAGATGTTCCTGATCGCTGCCGGTCCCGACCACGAGGTGGCTGTGGCGGCCAAGCACCTCGAGCTCCTCACTCCGCTCTTCTCCAAGTCCCAGCCGCCGGGAGGCCTCGTCGCGCCCGTCAGCTGGAGCGCCGTCGTCCAGCTCGCCGCGACGTTCGGCTCCGCCTGGGCGCCGGGACCGCGGCTCACGGCGTGGATCCGCGAGCAGCAGGTCGCCCGGGCCGGCGCACTCGGCGACCGGCTGGCGTACGTCCCGCCCGAGGGCCTGACGCCACGGCCCTACCAGGTCGCCGGCGCGCTGGAGATCGCCCGCACCGGCCGGGCGCTGATCTTCGACGAGCCGCGCACCGGCAAGACGATGACGACGATCCTCGGCCTGATCGAGTGGGCCGCCTCTCGGCACGCTGACGGCCCCGTGCTCGTCGTCTCGCCGGCGTCGGTCGTCGACCCCTGGGTCGAGGCCTGGCAGACCTGGGCCCCACACCTGACAACCGTGGCCTGGCGCGGCCCGAAGAGGCGTGACCTGCTCGGGAGCGCGGACGTCTACGTGACGTCGTACGACACCGCCCGTATGGACGCTGGGGTCGTCACCGGCAACGGTCGGAAGTCGCTGCGCCCGCTGGTGGACCTGCGCGCCGCGGCGCTGGTGGTCGACGAGTGCCACTACATCAAGAACCCGACCGCGGCCCGGTCGAAGGCGGTGCGCCGCCTGGCCGAGATCACGGCCGAGCTGGGCGGCGCGTTCGTCGGGCTGTCCGGCACGCCGATCACGCATCACCCCGGCGATCTCTTCCCGGTGCTGTCGTGCCTCGACCCGGGCGCCTACCCGTCGAAGGAGCGCTGGGTGAACCGCTACTGCCTGATGCTGCCCGGCGACTACTCCGGCGACATCCTCGGCCTGCACCCGGCCGCCGAGCCGGAGTTCCGGCTCACGATCCTCGGCCAGCACCGCCGGGTCGCACGCGCCGACGTCATGGCCGACCTGCCGCCGAAGGTCTACAGCGTCCGCACAGTCGAGCTGCCGGCCGCCTGGCGCAAGGTCTACGACGACTTCGAGAGCCAGATGCTCGCCGAGCTGCCCGACGGGTCAGAGATCTCCGTCATGGACGTGCAGACCCAGTACAACCACCTCACCCGGCTGGCCAGCGCGGCGGCCGACGTCGAGATCACTCACGGCCCCGACGTCGACAAGCAGACCGGCGAGCCGAAGCGGCACATGCACCTGCACCTCAAGGCGCCGAGCTGGAAGGTCGACGCGCTGCTGGAGATCCTCAGCGAGCGGTGCGGCGAGGACGTGCCGGCCGAGAGCCGTGACGCCGTCGTGTGCTTCGCGCCGTCGAGCCAGCTCGTGAAGATCGCCGGCGCCGCGGCCACGAAGGCCGGCTACCGGGTCGGCTACATCGTCGGCGGACAGCCGATGGCCGAGCGCACGAAGACGATCGCCGCGTTCCAGGCCAGCGAGCTCGACCTGGTGTGCGCGACCACCGGTGCCGGCGGCACGGGCGTCACCCTGTCGCGCGCCGGGACGATCGTCTTCCTCGCCCGTCCCTGGTCGCTGGTGGAGTCGCTGCAGGCCGAGGACCGCGGCGAGGGCGACATGAACGCAACGCGCGGCACCGAGATCATCGACGTCGTCGCCAAGAACACGATCGACACCCGGGTACGTGCCGTGCTCCGCGAGCGCGCCGGCCAGCTCGCTGACCTGGTGCAAGATCCGCGGATCGTGGCCGAGCTGCTGGGCGGCCGTCGCATGGCAGACCAGGAGCGTGCGGCATGAGCGCCGAGATTGCCCTGCTTCTGGCCGGTATCGCTGCGACGTGCTGGGCCTGGCTGCACGGCTACCACAGCGGCGTCACGGCGATGCGCCGGAGCGCGGTCGAGGCCCTCTTGACCAGCGCCCGGCTGCGGCGCGCGCTCAGCACCGACCCCTCGACCCTGCGCGTCGCGGACGCCTTCGAGATGGCGGCCTTCCGAATCGAGCTGATGCCTGACCCGAGGAGTGACCGATGACGAGCGCTGAGACCCACGCCGGCCTGGCCGTCGGCTCTCACATCACCGTCGAGCAGCCCGTCGGTGTCGTCCGGGTGTTGGCCACCGTCACGGCGCCCGGCTTCGCGGCGTGCACGCACCACCTGACCAAGGAGCGGCGCTGCGGCACCCCGATCCAGCGCACCACCACCGGCGACCTCGCCGACGGCGTGCGCGCCCACTACAAGCAGGTCCACCCCGAGAGGCGAATCTGATGACCCCCGCAATCGCGCAGTCCCCGTTCCAGACCGCCGACTGGTCTGCCCTGGACGCCCTGTGGCTGGACTACCTCGGCATCACGCCGATCGACCCGACCGTCCCGGGCTACCAGGTCACGATCCTCGACCTGTTCTGCGGCGCCGGCGGCTCCAGCTCCGGGGCGCACTCCATCCCCGGGGTGAAGGTCACCATGGCAGCCAACCACTGGCCCCTGGCGGTCGAGACCCACAACACGAACCACCCCGACACCGACCACGACTGCGCCGACCTGTCGCAGGTCGACCCCCGCCGGTACCCGAAGACCGACGGCCTGTGGGCCTCCCCGGAGTGCACCAACCACTCCCAGGCCAAGGGCCGCAAGACCTACGACGAGGCCTCCGAGCGGTCCCGGGCAACGATGTGGGACGTGGTCCGGTTCGCCGAGCACCACACCTACAAGTTCGTGATCGTCGAGAACGTCGTCGATGTCGTGAAGTGGGTCGGCTACCGCGGCTGGATCACCACGATGACCGACCTCGGATACGACCACAAGGTCGTCTACCTCAACTCGATGCACGCCAACCAGGCCGGCCTCCCGGCCCCGCAGTCCCGCGACCGGGTGTACGTCGTGTTCTGGCGCCGCGGCGACCGCCGCCCCGACTTCGAGAAGTGGACCAGCCCCCGCGCGGTCTGCTCGATGCACGGCCGGATCCGCGCGAACCAGACCTGGAAGAAGCCGACCCCCTGGGGCCGGTACCGCGCGCAGTACGTCTACCGCTGCCCTGGCGTCGAGTGCGGTCACGAGGTCGTCGACCCAATGTGGCTGCCCGCGTCGTACGCCATCGACTGGTCCCTTCCCGGCACCCGCATCGGTGACCGGAAGCGGCCCCTGGCGGAGAAGACCCGCCGCCGGATCGAGGCCGGGATCCGCAAGCACTGGTCCCCGATCCACCTCGAAGCTGCCGGGAACACCTACGACGCCGCGACCCGGGGCGGGACGTACTGGCGCGCGTGGCCGGTCAGCGACCCGCTGACCACCCAGCACACCACGAACTCGAAGGGCCTCGCCTACCTGCCCTTCATGCTCGAGCGGCGCTTCGAGTACCGCACGCGCGACCTTGACGAGCCGATCTCCACCCTGACGGCCAACGACACCAGCAAGGCGCTGGTCCACCCGCCGCTCGTGATGCGGCCCTACACGCCCCGCGGGGGCGACGACTCCGGCCAGATGAGCACACCGGTCGGGGAAGAGCTCCGCACGCTGACCGCCTCGTCCACGCCGGGGCTGTTGGTGCCCGCCGGCGGGACATGGAACGACGACGCGACACCGGTCGACCAGGTCATGCGGACCCGCACCACCCGGGAGACCGAGGCACTGGTCATCCCGATGCGGGCCAACAACACCACCAAGCCGGTCGGCGACCCGCTCGACACCGTCGCCGCGCACGGGAACCACCACGGTCTGCTGGTCCCGTACTACGGCTCGGCCCGCGCCGGCGTGCCGACCACCGACCCGATGGGCACCCCGACCACGGTCGACCGGTACGCCATGGTCACCCGCCACAACGGCGAGGGCGCATGGTCGTCCACCGGCGTCGACGAGGTCCTCCGCACCATCACCGCCGGCGGACGCGGCGGCACGAACCAGTCCCTCACCGAATGGGCTGGTGAGCTGCCCGACATCGACGACTGCTTGTTCCGGATGCTCGAGCCCCACGAGATCAAGGTCGGCATGGCCTTCTCGCGGTCCTACGTCCTGCTCGGCAACAAGAGGGACCAGGTCAAGCTCGCCGGCAACGCCGTCACCCCGCCTGCTGCTCGTGACCTCGTCGGGATGATGGTCGAGGCGCTCACCGGAGAGCTGGTGCTGGCCGCATGACGCGCATCTACCTGGGCGTCGACCCCGGCCCGGTCCCCGGCATCGTTGTGCTGCGGGTGGACGGCGGCACGCCCGCCGCTCATGCCCTCCAGTGCTCGGCCGGCATCGCCGCAGCCGTCGTCGACCACCTCGTCAGCGACTCCATCGAGGCGGCCGGCGACCCGGCGCGCGTGGTGCTGGCCGTCGAGAAGTTCGTCGTCGGCAGGGCTTCGATGCGCTCGGGCCGAGACGGTGCGCTCACCCGCGACCTGGTCGGCCAACTGCAGCGCGTCGCTGCTCTGCACGGCGTGCGGTACGTCGAGCGCTCGGCCAGCCAGGTGAAGCCGTGGGCCACTGACGACCGGCTGGCCGGCGCCCGGCTGCTGGAGCCGACCAAGGGGATGCGGCACGCCAGAGACGCGGCCAGGTTGGCGCTATACGCAGCCGTGCACGACGGGGCTCTGCCTGACCCGCTGAGTCGGAGGGCAGCCCGGTGAGCCCCGAGGTCGCCGCCTCGGTTGTGAACGCCGTGGCCTGCCCCTACTGCATGGCGCCCGTCGGTGCGCGTTGTCGCGGCTTGGGCATCAACTCGCGCTATCGATCCACACCTCACCAGCAGCGAGTCCTCGCTGACCTCTTCAACGGTCCGACCCGAAAGGCACCCCGATGACCATGCAGACCACCATCCCGACCCCCGCCGAGTTTCTGCTGAGCAGCGAGCCGGACGAGGAGGCGTACGAGCCGTTCGAGCAGAACGCCGCCCGGCTCGATGCCCTAGAGCGCAGGGTCTACGCCCTGGAGGCTGAGCGCGGCGCGCAGCCGATCCCCGCTGTGTTGGAGACGGCTGCCTGCACCGAGTGCGCCGACTTCCGCAGCGAGGCTCAGACGCTCCGCGAGACGTACGCCGAGATGGGGCACGCCTACGCCGGAGCAGTCGAGCTCGTCGAGCAGATCGAGGGCATCGTCAAGAAGTCGAGCAGCAAGGTTTCGCTCGAGGTGAAGGCCGCCATCGAGGCATGGCGCTCGCCGGCCGCCGAGCCGGAGCCCGAGGGCGAGCCCGCGGCGGAGGGCACTCACACCCGCACCAGCACGGACAGCGGCCCCGATTTCTGCCGGGAGTGCAGCGACGCGGCCGGCGACTGGATGGAGTGGCCCTGCCCTGCACAGCCCATCGAGGAGTGGCGCGCGTACGCCCGCGGGCTTGGCTACACCGGGGCAGACGTCGACACCATGAACCGCTCGCAGATCCGCACGATGCTGGGGATCGAGCAGCCGGTCGCGCCCTCGTCTGCTGGGTCGGCCGAGCCGGCGGGTGCGTGATGGCCGGCCTGCGTACGGTCGTCGTCAGCCTGGCCAGCCGCGGGGCGGCGCGCGCCGGCGACGGTCTGATGGCCCCGGTCGCCGACGTCCGCGCGGATGGACGGATCAAGGGCGAGCCCCTCTGGCTCCGCGACCTGCGTCGGCACCCCGACGGCGAAGTCCGTCTCCACGTCGATGGACGGCTGGTCAGTGGCACGTCCGCCAGGCAGGTCACGGCCGCGATCGACGAACTGCGAGGAGCCGGCCAGCAGTTCGTCATCACCTCGCTGAGCATCGACGGCGTCCAGCCGACCTATGTCGAACCGCACCCTGAGCGCACGCCGATCGGGCCGTTCCCCAGCCGCGAGGCCGCGTGGGACTACGCCCGGCAGATGCAACTGCGGCACGGCACCGGCGGCGGGTCGGTTGAGGTGGCGCCGCTGGTTGCTCCGGCGGTGTCGTGATGATGAACAGCGAGGCCCGGAAACGCCAGGATCCCGCCACGGCCCCGATCCCCGCGCCCGTGGACTCCGGGGCCACCGGGCGGCTGAGCGAGGCGGAGGATCGTTTCGAGAACCACCTCCGCTGGCACTTCAACGTCGTGGCCGAGGAGGGCAAGGGGTCGGCGTACATCGGCCTCGGCATCGCGAACGCCAAGTTGCACCTCGCCGACCTTGTCCGCGAGCACACCGACCGCGCGCTGGCTGAGATCGAGGAGATCGTCTACAACTCGGGGCCACTTGATCACAGTGCCGGATGCGACAGCCACCACGGCGAATACCCGTGCAACTGCCTGCTGTCCCTGCTCTACGCCGCCCTCCGCGCCGCACGACAGGAGCGGGACCGATGAAGTTCGCCTACGCAGACCCGCCCTACCTCGGCTGCTGCCGCCTCTACCAGCACCACCACCCCGACGGTCTCTGCTGGGACAACCTCGACACGCACCAGCTGCTCATCGAGCGACTGGCAGACGAGTACCCCGACGGATGGGCGCTCAGCTGCCACACCCCGAGCCTCCGACACCTTCTGCCGCTCTGCCCGGATGACGTTCGCGTAGGCGCGTGGGTCAAGCCGTTCCACGCCTACAAGAAGGGCGTCCGGCCTGCCTACGCCTGGGAGCCCGTCATCTACCGGGGTGGCCGGAACGCCAACCCGCCAGTACCCGAGAAGGGCGGCAAGGCGATCACGCCCAAGGACTTCCTGATCGCGGACCTTGGCGACATCGACCCACCGGTGGTCGCGTGCAACATCACGCTCAAGAAGGGTCTGACCGGAGCCAAGCCCGAGCTGGTGTGCGACTGGATCCTCAACCTGCTCGGGTTCACTCCCGAGGACGAGATCGATGACCTGTACCCCGGCACCGGAGTCATGGGGCGCGTCGTGATGCAGCGGCAAGAGCCCGACCTGTTCGGAGGTGTGGCATGACCGACGCGAGCGAGCTGGACGAGGCGGCGGCACGAGCCCGCTGCGACGCCGCGACCGAGGGCCCGTGGGAGTCGTGGCCGCGCGTCACCGCCGTCCGCACGGGTAGCAGTGGCGGGCGCGCGGGCTTTGAGTTTCGGGCCGACACCGCCGCAAACGCCGAGTTCATCGCCCACGCCCGCACCGACCTGCCCGCCGCGCTGGACGAGAACGCACGGCTCCGGGCGGCGCTCGACGAGGCGAAGACCAATCGTGAGTTCGACCGCGCCTACATGCTCGGCCTCCGTGATCGAGCCGAGCAAGCCGAAGCCCGCGCTGAGGCCGCCGAGAAGGAGCGCGACGAGGCGCGGGCCAACGCTGAGCACTGGGCGCGTGCGTGGGAGCGCGCCAACGACATGGCGACGGAATGACGCCCGCGAGGCCGGGCCGCCGAGTCCGTGGTCGCGGCCGTGCGCCGTGCACTGGACGACGAGCTCGCGAACCTTGCCGACGACGGGGCCCGCCTCTCGCACTCTGTCGTCAGGCGGATCGAAGCCGTCCTGCCCGCTCCCACGTCCCCCGAGAGGAGCGAGTCCGATGGCTGACCTGCTGGCCGTGGCCCTCGGGCTCGGAGGCTTCATCGGAGCCGCATGGCTCCTCGGACTCGGGCCACTCGCCCGGGACCACTGGCACTTCGTCGGCCACCGAGTACCGGGCGAGTGCTGCGGCGAGACGTGCCCGCACCACCGGCCCGGCTGCTACCACCCCACGTCCCCCGGCGGCTCGGCCGTCACCACCACGAAGGAGATCTGACCCATGCCCGAGAGCACCAGCCCCGACCTCGCCGACCTGACCTCTGCCGCCGTAGAGGTGCTCGGCGACATGGAGACCGGCCAATGGCGAGCGATCCAGGTCGCCTACCTCGATCCCGGTCGCGTCGCCGTCACCCTCTGCCGAAACGCAGACCCGATCCAGTGCATCTGCGTTCCTCCCGAGGGCGACAACATCGACCCCGAATGCGTGGCATGCCTCGACGGACAGCCCGAGCCGGACTACCTCGACGTCAACGTGACCATCGCGAGGGCCGAGCGATGACCGGCCTGCACGCCGCCCTCGCCGCGCTGGTCGACGGTTGGAGGATCGTTGGCACCGTCCCCGTGGACAACCTCCGCGCGCTACTGGCCGAGTGCGAGCCCACGCCGTCCGACCAGGTGATCAGCGCGGACCGGCGCGCGACTCGCATCGACACCTGCGCCAGCTGCGGCGATCTCGTCATCTCCTTCGGCGACGGCGACTGGTCGCACTACCGGGGCCCAGGGAGCCTGCTCAACCGCTGCCAGCACACCGTCCCCTACGGCCAGGACGCCACGCCGACGAGGGACGGCCGGTACCACCCGATCGGCCGCGACCTCCTCGCCTCCTCTGCCCCCGCCACGGCGAGCGAGCACGAAGCGCAGTGGTGCACGAGCCGCAACCCCGCGCCTCCTCACCAGCGCTGCGAGCGCGGTGTCGGCTGCGACGGCCAACACCGCGACTTCCCGACCGATCCCCGTGTGCCTGAGACGCGCTGGACCGATCCCGCCACGGCGAGCGAGACACCCAAGACCCCCGGTGCCGAGGGAGAGCGTTCCCTCAGCAAGATCCCTCCGCCCTCGGCACCGGGCACCACGACGAGCGAGGGCGCGACGGAGATCGAGGACGGGTTCGGCGGCTACTGGACCACTTGCGGCACCGGCTGCGACCTGCACGTTGTGCGCCCGGGGAAGACCCAGTGCAACGGCGGGTCGGACGCGTGCCCCGACCGACCCGCCACCGGGGTCACGTCGTCGGACGGGGACCGGGAGATGAGCGAGGAAGAGATCGCGCAGTGGCTCATCGATCGTGAGCGCGGAGGTTGGCAGTACGCCGTGGAGCGCATCCTCGCCGCCCGCACGGCCCACCCCGAGGGGGTCGAGCCGGTGGGCGGCAACTGCGCGCGCGGAGTCCACGCCGACTGCATGTTCGAGGGCTCCTGCTCTTGTGCTTGCCACCGTCCGGCGCCCGAGGGCACCGAGCGCGTCGAGTGGCCCCCTCGGATCAACGCCGCACTGACCATCAACGGCATCAGTGGCGCCATCGTCCGCACAGTCACGGCCCTCGTCCCCGATGGGCACTACCGCGTCACCGTCGACGTGCCGGTCGAGGACGCGGCGGGCGGTGAGCGCCGTGGCTGACCTCGTCGACCCGGCTGAGATCGAGACCATCGTCGGTGCACGTCGACACGCGCACCAGCACCTCGGCCGCGCCGCCTCCGCCGAGCAGACCGTCTACGTCCTCCACTCGCAGCGATGCAAGGACAGCGGGATCGACCTGCGCGACTGCCCCTTCTCGATCGCGCTCGATCTCGGCATCGATCCCGAGGACTGGCGCGGCTACATGGACCGGGCCGTCGTCCTCGCCACCCGCCGCGGCCGCCTGTTCCCGGTCACTCCGGGCTGGCTCGACGACCTGCTGCTGCCCATCAGCGACACCGAGGCGCGGTCATGACGTTCACAGCGTCGTACGCCGGCACCTGCGTGTCGTGCGGCGGGCGGTTCGGGGCGGGCGCCGAGATCGAGGGCGTCGGCGGTGGCGGCTTCGTGCACGCGGTGTGCCCGCCGTCGGCGATCGACCGGCAGCGCCCGGCGTGCCCGACGTGCTTCCTCGAGCTGCCGGCGTCCGGCGTGTGCGGGGAGTGCTCGTGAGCATCAACGCCCGAGCCTGCGGCCGCGACTGGTCCAAGACCCCGCACATCCGGTTCGGCGACCCGTGCCACGACTGCGGCGTCCCGCTCGCTCCGGCGTCTCGACGCTGGTCTTCGTTCACGCTGCCGCCCGGCGTGAAGAAGCACGCCGGGAACGCGCTCTGCCCCAGCTGCGCCGGACGTCGGGCACGAGCCGCGTCATGACCAGCTGCGAGGGCTGCGACACCGGCAAGGTCGCCTACCTGTCTGAGTACCTCGCGAGCAACGCCGCGACCCTGCACACCTTCCTGCACCCCGAGTGCACCGACGCGCGGGCATACCCCTGCAGCCGCGGCGAGCGCCGACCGGGTGATCGCCACTGGCACGTCGGCCACAAGCACCACTCCGCCGGTGAGCGCTGCAAGCAGGCGCCTCCGATCCACCGCCGAACGCACGATCCCGAAGGAGCAGCGTGACCACCCCCACGCACGTCAGCCCGACCACTCACCAGGTGTTCGCCGACAACGCCGCGGCGTACGCCCTGGCCGGCTGGCCCTGCGTCATCCCGGTGCCGGCCGACAAGAAGCACCCGCCGCCGACCGGCTTCACTGGCGCCGAGGGCCGCGACACCGACGCCGCGCAGCTCGTGGCCTGGGCCGGCACCCACCCGGCGCACAGCATCGCGCTGCGGCTCCCTGCCTACGACCACTGGTGTGTCATCGGGATCGACGTCGACGAGTACGAAAAGGGAGGCGTCCGCAAGCATGGCGCCCAGACCCTCGCGGCCGCCGTCGAGCGCTGGGGCGACCTGCCGCCCACCTGGTCGAGCACCGCGCGCGGGCCGGGCCAGCCGAGCCGGATCCTGCTGTTCCGGGCACCGGCCGGCCGGTACGCCGCCAACCTCAACGCCGTCGGGCCGGACGTCGAGGTGATCCAGCGCCACCACCGCTACGTCGTGGTCGCGCCCTCGCCGCACTCCATCGCCGGCACGCCGTACGCCTGGTACCGCCCCGACGGCTCCCCCGCGGCGCCTGGAGAGGTCCCGCAGCCCAGCGCCCTGGCCGAGCTGCCCGCTGCGTGGGTGGCCGGGCTGGCCGAGGGCGCCACCGAGCAGGGCCCGGCCGCCGCCGGCCACCACGCCGGGCACGGCCTACTAGGCCAGCTGCTCGCCGACAACCGCATCGAGTGCGCCGAGATCACCAGCGTGCGATTCACGGCGCTCGACGAGCTCACCGCAGCCGAGGCCGGCTCACGGCACGACACCCTCTCCAAGCGCGTCTACCAGCTCGTCCAGCTGGCCGCGAGCGGGCACACCGGCGCGTCGTACGCCATCGAGGAGCTGCGCCTGGCGTGGGCCGGCGTGACGGCCGGCGAGGACCGGGGCCGCGAGTACCACGACATGCTAACCACCGCGGCCCGCAAGGCCGTGACGCTGGTCGGCGAGCACCAGGTGCCGCGCGACCCGTGCCTGCTCATGGACGGCTTCGAGGTTCCGGCGCCGGCCCCCACGGACGACGCCAACGGCGAGCTGATCGAGGTCATCGAGCCCGCGCGATGGTTCTTCCCGCGCGAGGTCATCGGCACCCACACCTTCGACCCGAAGGGCAACCTCGACCAGCCGCTCGCGCAGTCGGTGCTCGAGCGGACCTACCCGCTGCTGCGCTACGCCTACGACACCCGCGGCTGGCTCCTGCGGGTGCCGGACCGGTGGGAGCTGCACGGCGACCTCACTAACCGCGCCGTGACCCTCGTGGCCGGCATGCTGCCGTTGGGCGACCCGACGGCGGAGAAGGGCAGCGACGAGCACGAGCGCTCCGCCCGACGGGCCCGGTTCAACTCGAACAACGGACGCTCAGCGATCGCCAAGACCATGTCCGCGCTGGTCGAGGGTGGCATGCACCCGTGCACGGTCCAGATCACCGACCTCGACGCCGACCCGGAGGTGCTGTGGGCCGGCGGACTGCCGTGGAACCTGCGCGCGTGCCGGGCTGACGTGCCGATGGAGTCCTGGCTGGCCCGGATCGACCCGGCGACGCCACACCTGCAGACCGCGCCCGTGATGCCGGAACTGCGCCCGACGCCGCTGTGGGACGCGTTCCTGGCGGCCGTGTGGCCGGACCCGGAGATCCGGGACTGGGCGCTGCGCGTGCTGTCCATCGCGCTGACCGGGTACGCCGACAAGGCGCTGCCGATCATGGTCGGCGAGAAGGACCGCGGGAAGACGCAGGTGGTCAGCCTGCTGATGAGCGTGCTCGGGTCGTACGCCCACGCTGCCGACCCCCGGCTCCTGGGCTCCGAGGGCGCCAAGGCCCACCAGTCCATCGTGTTCGCGCTCAAGGGCCGCCGGCTCTCGTTCATCGATGAGGGCCCCCGCGAGGGCAAGTTCGCCACCGAGCGGCTCAAGCAGCTGACCGGTGGCGGCGAGCTCACGGCCAACCAGATGAACCAGAACCCGATCACCTTCTCCCCGACCCACACGCTGATCCTGACCACGAACGACCTCCCGGTGCTCACGGACCCCGCCATCAGGACCCGGGCCCGTCTCGTGCCCTGCGGGGGCGACGTCGAGCTCGTGCGCGTGGCCCGGGCGGCGATCGGGCACACCACCTCGAGCGCGTGGAGGGCCGAGGCTTCCGGCGTGCTGGCCAAGATGATGATCGAGGCCGGCGCCTGGCTGGCCGACCCCACGACGGGCCTCACCGAAGGCGCCCCCGAGTCGATCCGCTACCTCGCCGAGAACGAGGCCGCCGAGCAGGACCCCATCCGCTCCTGGGTGGACGACGAGACCGAGCCTTGGGAGGCGGGCACGCCGAGCCGCGAGCTCTACAGCGCCTTCGTGACGAGCTGCCTGCAGGCCAACACGCGGCGGGACTCCATCCCCTCCGAGACGTCCTGGGGACGGGCGCTGACCCGACTCGGGTACCCCTCGATCTCGGGCAAGCGATCCAAGAAGCGCCAACTGCGCATTCGTCGGGGCGGCCCATGGGCCGACGGGCCGGGTGACGGGTTCGGGTCCGAAGGTGTCGGGTTGGTGTCGGGTTCTGAGGCAAACCCGACACCCACGTTTTCGCAGGTCAGCCCCGCTTTTCCGTCTCAGGGTGTCGGGTTTGTCGGGTTTCCAGGGGGTCTTACGTACATGCGCACGCCCGCACACGCACATGAGGCCGCAGTTCCCAGCGATCCCGAACCCGTCACCGCTCAGCCCTCCATTCCCGGCCTGACCTGCGAAAACACCCCGGTGACGGGTTCGTCCGCCGACCCGACGGCCGACCTCCCGGCGATCCCCGACGCCCCAGCCCCCGGCGTGACGGTCTTCGACCTCGAGACCGGCTCGGCCGACGAGCTGTGCACCTACGGCCCGGCCGGCCAGGACAGCGGGTACGTCCGGCTCGGCGGCTACACCCACGACGGCGAGATCCGTCTGAGCGCCGAGACCGACCGGCTGGCCCGGTACCTCGAGCGGGCTGCCGAGGGTGGCGGGACCTTGGCGGGCCACAACATCCTCGGCTTCGACCTGCTTGCACTGGCTCGCTACCACGGTCTCGACTTCCACGCGATGGTCGAGCGAGGCGCCGTCTTCGACACGCTCTTGGCCGCCCGCCAGATCGACCCGCCGCGGGCCCGCAGCAACCAGCGCTACGACCTCGACCGGCTGGCCGAGCGGATGGGTCTGGCGGGCAAGGCGCACGACCTCAAGAAGCTCGCCAAGGAGTTCGGCGGCTACGACCGCATCCCACTCGACGACCCGCGCTACCGCGAGTACCTCTACCGCGACGTCCTGGTGTCGCTCGGTGTCTACGCCAAGACCGCCGTCCAGGACCCGTACCTGATCCGCGAGCACCGCGTGGCCGCGCTGGCCGGCCAGATCACCCTCAACGGCTTCGCGATCGACCGCGACCTGCTCGACGTCCGCCTCGCCGAGGTGGCCGGCATCAAGGCCGCCGCGCTGGCCGAGCTTGAGCAGGCCTATGGCATCCCGATGACCAGCGAGAAGGGCGTGGCCTACAAGTCGCCGCTGGCGACCACCGCCGGCAAGGAGGCGCTGGAGCGCGCCCTGCTCGCCCTCGGTGCCGCCGAGCTGCCGCGCACGGCGAAGACCGGCGCGCTGATGACGGGCGGCGACGAGATGGCCGCGCTCGCCCGGCGCTACCCGCAGGCGGCCCGGCTGTGCGAGCTCGTCAGCACCGTGACCGGCGCGCGGACGATCTACGGCACGATCGACACCCACACGCACCTCACCGACCGGGGATGGCGCGTGCACCCCACGATCTCGATGGAGCAGTCCACCGGCCGCGCCTCGACCACCAAGCCGGGACTCACCGTGATCGGCAAGAAGGGCGAGCGCTACCACGAGCGCGACGTCCTCGTAGCCGACCCCGGCGAGGTCATGCTCTCGGTGGACCTTGCCCAGGTCGACGCCCGCGCCGTGGCCGCGCTGTCCGGCGACCCGGCGTACCGCGCGATGTTCGAGCCGGGCCGTGACCTGCACGCCGAGGTGGCTCAGCGAGTCTGGGGCGAGCCCAGCCGCCGCGAGCACGCCAAGGCAATCGGGCACGGCTGGAACTACGGCATGGGCCTGGCCAAGCTCGCCGCCCAGGCCGAAGCCGACATCACCGTGGCCCAGCAGTTCGACGCCGCCATGCGCTACCAGTTCCCACGCCTGGTCCAGTGGCGCGACGAGGTCCGCGCGACCGCGGCCGCCGGCCTCCTGCTCGACAACGGCTTCGGACGCAAGATGAACCCCGACCCCGAGCGCGCCCACACCCAAGGCCCCGCCTTCATGGGCCAAGGCGCCGCCCGCGACCTGATGATGGAAGGCCTGCTCCGGCTCCCCCGCGAGGTCTACCCGATGCTGCGCGCGATCGTGCACGACGAGGTCGTGCTCAGCGTGCCTGTCGATATCGCGCGCGACGTGGCCCCCGTGGTTACCAACGCCATGAGCTTCGAGTGGCGAGGCGTCCCGATCATCGCCGAACCCCAGAAGACCCGCGACGGCACCGTCCGCTTCGGCCGCACGTGGGGCGACCTCTACGCCAAGGAGGCAGCGTGAGCACTCGCGCAAGCACCAAGACGCCCACCTGCAGCTGGGACGGCGAGGCCTGGACCAGCCCGGCCGGCGCGCCGTGCAACGAGGACCACTGCGCGATGCGCGGCCGGTGCCCGAGCCACGTCCGGCACGCTGCCGGCCTGGTCACGTGCGCCGCCTGCGTGGGACGCACCCGGCGCCATCTCGAGGAGATCGTGACCCGGTACGCCGTGCTGCCCTACGACGCCCGCAGCGACGGCATCGAGTCCGAGGCGATGAACCTCATCGGACCGACCATCCACCCCGACGAGGCCGCCGCGGCGGCCCGGGCCGACGAGCTGCGTGGCTGGTGTGAGTGGCCCCCGCAGCGGGTGCGGACCGGTGACCCGAACCACCCGCTCGAGGTGCTCGGCCGTTGGGAGCTCGCGCTCGAGGACGCCGGTTGGCTCACCCGCTCCGACCTGCGGATCACGGTGACCAGCGCCGCGGCGCGTCTGACCGGTGTGCTCGACCGCCGCTTCCCGCACGGCGACGAGTTCGAGGACTTCGCCCGCGAGATCGCCGAGTGCCTCAGCCACCTCGAAGCCGTGGACCACGACGAGCGCCAGGCCGACCTCGGCCGACCCTGCCCGACTTGCGTGGCCGAGCACGGGCCCGACCACCCGGCCCCGCGGCTGCGCAAGCGGTACGCCCGCCACGCGTGGGCCCGACCCGGCCAGCGCTGTGCCGACCCGGATTGCGCCACGTGCGCCGGCGAGCACGACGCCTGGCACTGCCCCGACTTCCCGGCCCACGCCTGGACCGAGGCCGACTACCGATCCAAGGTGGATGCCGACTACGTGGAGCACGCGGCTGCGCTGACCGCCAGCCAGCTGCAACAGCGGTTCGGCGTGAAGCCGGGCACCATCCGCGCCTGGGCGCTGCGCGGCAAGGTGCGCAAGCACGGGCTCGACCAGCTCGGACGCCAGCTGTACGACGTGGCCGACGTGGCCACGCACACCGGAGAAGGGATGATGACCGCGTGATCGGGGCGCTCGTAGTGGTGCTGCAGGCGCTGGGCGCCGTTGCCTGGATCGTGGTCTTGGTGCTGATCATCAAGGCCTTCCGGTAGCGCCTACTTGATTCCGTAGCGCTGCGGTGTAACCATGGCCGCGGACAGTCGCGCCCCGATCCTCGCCGGTCGGGGCGTTCTGCATTTCCAAGGCGGTGAGCCGATGGCCAAGCCGCAACACCGGACACCCGAGTACCGCGCCGCCTACAAGGCGCTCCGATCAGCACAGGCCGCAGGCCAGTGGCTCTCGTGCGTGGAGCCTCGATGTCTCAAGCCGAGCCGCGCGATCGCGCCGACTGAGCGCGCCTCGATCAGCCACGACCCGAGCGGCGCCGTGATCCTGGGTCCCTCGCACCTGGCCTGCAACCTGTCCGAGGCTGCGAGCCGCGGCAACCGGATGCGTGCCCGCCGGGCCCGCCGCCTCGTGCTCTGAGACCCGGGGGCGGGGATCGAGACGGGCTCGGCTCGACCTCGGCGGACCGCCGCAGTCTTCCTTCCCACCCCGGGCCGCAGCGTCGTAGCGCTACGGGGCTGCCCCCGCGGGAGGTGACGCCACGATGCCGACCACCACCCGACCCTGCGACGAGTGCGGCACGCCGTACGAGGCCCAGCGCCGCACGTCGAAGTACTGCAGCACCAAGTGCCGCACCCGGGTCAGCCGGCGGACCTCGAAGGCGCCCGCGGCCAAGTCGAAGGCGTTGGATCCTGCCGGCGGCACCGTCACCCAGCTGCCCACCGCGGGCGGGCCGCTCGACGAGACCTCGCCGGCCAACCCGAACACCGAGGACATGACCGGCAGCCTCGCTGAGCAGGTCCGCAAGTCGCTGACCGAGCTCAGGGCGCTCGACACGATCTCCGGCGCCCAGGCGATCCGCGTTGCTCGGCAGATCGACCGTGGCGGTGACTCGGGCTCCGCGGTCGCCACGCTCTCGAAGGAGCTCTCCCGGCTCGCCGACGCGGCGAAGGTCGAGGCGGCGCCGCGGATCAAGGACGCGGCCGATGACATCGCGGACCGGGTCAGCGAGAAGCTGCGGCTGGTGGCGCAATGACCCCCCTGCCCGGGGTGCCGCGGCTGCTCTCGCCGGATGACGACCGTGCCCCGATCGACCTGTCAGCCCCTGACGAGCTCGTGCTGCCGGCGTTCTGGCACTGCCCGGAGTACGCGGTGACGATCGGTGACGAGGTGGCCGACCTCAACGCGCTGTTCGGCTACGCACCGAACCCCGAACAGCGCCTGCTGCTCGACGGCAACTTCGGGATGGACACCCGCGGCCGGCTTACCGCCTTCGAGGTCTTCGTACTCGCCGCCCGGCAGAACCTCAAGACCGGGTTCTTCATCCAGCGGGCGATCGGCAAGGCGCTCCTGCTCAAGCGCAGGCAGCAGATCTGGACCGCCCACAAGGAGTCGGCCACCGACCAGGCATTCGGCGAGTTCATGGCGATGATGGAGCGCTCGGCCGAGTTCTCCAAGCGGGTCCGCAAGACCAGCGAGGGCAAGGGATCCAAGTCGATCGAGTTCGTCAACGACTGCACCATCGTCTTCCGCCCGCGTACGGGCAAGGCCGGCCAGTCGATGTCCGCAGACGACGTCGACATGGACGAGTACTTCGCCGTCGAGGCCAAGCACGAGGGCTCGCTGATCCCGACCCTGTCCACCCGGCCGAACGCCCAGGTCGGCGAGGCGTCGTCAGCCCCGCACGCCGGCAGCTCGCTGCAGCGCGCAGTCATGGCCCGCGGACGCGCCGCCGCACGAGCACTGCGGATCGAGCCGCGGATGCTCTACGCCGAATGGTCCCCGATCCGCCCCGCCGGCCAGAACCCCGACGGAACGCACCGCTACGCACCCACTGCGTGCCAGAGCCCGAAGTGCACCCACCGCGTGGACGTCAAAGGCTGCATCGCCAGCAGCCGCGAGGTCATCAAGCTCGCCAACCCCAGCGCAGGCCGCTCGACGGCGCCCGCGATCGCGTGGACGTTCCTCGAGGACGAGTACCGCAAGGCCTGCAGCCCAGAGGCAACACAGGACTCGATCGAGGAGTACTTCAAGGAGCGGCTCAGCATCGGCGTCGAGGCGTCCGGGCTCGAGGAGTCGATCTTCCCCGGCTGGCCGGGACTCAAGAAGCCCGTCCCCCGGACGCCCGTCGTGCTCGCACTGGGTATCGCCTGTGACAACGACCAGACCGTGCTCACCCTGGGCTCCGTCGTCGAGGGCACTGAACCCCCCGCAGGCTCCGGTCACCCGCACCTGGCGATCTCCGACCGGCGGCCGGCAACCGACCGCCAGGGCTTCGCGGCCAACGTGGCGCGGATCCAGAAGGAGCGCCGCTGCCCGGTCCTGATCCGGGGCAAGAACTTCCTGATCGACGACCTGATCAAGGCTGGCGTCGAACTGCGGCTGGTCGACGCCGACGAGCGCGCCCAGGCCCATGCCGACCTCGCCAACGCGATCGAGACCGCGGCCGTCGAGCACGGCGGCTACGAGGAGCTCGACACCGCTATCGCCGGCGCGCAGTGGCAGGTCCTCGACAACCGGCGGGTCCTGGACTCCCGCAAGGGTGAGATCAGCGCGCTGGAGACCGCCGCGCTCGCCCTCCACGGCGCCGTGAAGCCCGTTCCGACCGTCGAACCGTTCGCGCTGTGGGGGTGACGTCTTGGGCTTCAACATCGACATCGCCGTCGCCTTCATGGTGCTCGCCTTCCTCGCCGTGACGGCGGGTGTGCTGCTCCTGAACGTCCCAGCCGGCCTGATCGCCGCGGGCCTGATGCTCGCCGCGGCCGGGATCGCGCTCCTCCCGACCGGCGCCGACAAGCCTGAGCGGCCCCGCGGCGGCTCGACGAAGGGACGCTGATCGTGCCTCGCCTCTGGGAATCCGTGCTGACCCGCAATGGTTCGCGCGGCCAGCCCGCGAACGTCTCGCTCGAGGAGCTGCTCGAGGTCTTCAACGACCCCAACCGCGAGATCCTGCCGACGTCGTGGGGTAACCACACCAATGAGGAGGCCGTCGCGTCGGTCGGCGACGCCTACCGCCGCAGCGGCCCGGTGTTCGCGCTGTCGCTCGCGCGGATGCAGGTCTTCTCCCAGGCCAACTTCCAGTGGACCCGGTCCAAGGACGGAACGCCGAGCGACATGTTCGGCTCCCAGGAGCTCTCGGTGCTCGAGGTGCCGTGGCCCGGGGCCCGCACACCGGCGCTGCTGTCGCGGATGGAGGCCGACGATACCTCCGCCGGGAACGCCTTCATCCGCCGTGTGCGACGCCTCGGCGAACCCGACCGCCTCGTTCGCCTGCGCCCGTCCTGGGTGACCGTCCTGCTCGGCTCCGAGGAGGAGGCCGACGCTCCGTGGGAGGCCCCGGACGTCGAGGTCCTCGGGTATGCCTACCGACCCAGCGGCGACGCGGGCCGGACCTTGCTGCTGGAACCGCACGAGGTCGCGCACTACATGCCGATCCCGGACCCGACGGCCAACTACCGCGGCATGTCCTGGGTGACCCCGGTGCTCACCGGCGTCAAGGCCGACGAGGCGTCCGAGGTCCACAAGAGCAAGCTGTTCGACAACGCCGCGACGCCGAACTTCGCGATCAAGTTCGACCCCACCGTGACCGTCGATCAGGTCATGAAGTTCAAGGAGCTCTTCGAGAACGAGCACAAGGGCCGGTACAACGCCTTCAAGACGCTGTTCCTGGGCGGCGGCGCGGACCCGGTCACGGTCGGGCAGAACTTCCGAGAGATGGAGTTCGCTGCGACTCAGGCCAAGGGCGAGACGCGGCTGGCGGCGGCCGCCGGCGTACCGCCGACGTGGGTCGGGTTCTCCGAGGGACTGGCCGGATCGTCGCTGAACGAGGGCAACTACCGCGCTTCCCAACGCCGGTTCGCCGACGGCACGGCCCAGCACCTGTGGGAAGCCGCTGCCATGGCGTTCGAGACCATCCTCGACCCACCGGCGACCCGCTCCAAGGAGCCGCCGGCGCGGCTGGTCGTCGACCCCCGATCGGTGCCGTTCCTGCGCGAGGACCTCGGTGACGCCGCGGACGCCCGCTCGAAGGACGCTACGACGATCAAGAGCCTCATCGACGGCGGCTTCACCGCCGAATCCGCCGTGGCCGCGGTCAAGGCCGGCGACCTCGGCCTCCTCAAGCACTCCGGGCTGATCTCCGTGCAGCTCCAGAAGCCCGGCTCGACCACCCCCACCGAAGGAGGCAGCGATGCCTGAGATGTACCGCTTCCGCGACCGCCTCCCGAACCCCGGCGAGGGCAAGCAGCCCCGCGCCGAGCTCGCGGTCACAGTCGAAGACACCACCGCCCAGATGTACCTCTACGACGTCATCGACGACTGGGGCGGCTACTGGGGCATCTCCGCCTCCGAGGTCGCCGAGGCGCTCACCACCTTGCCGCCGACCATCGACACGATCCACCTGCGGATCAACTCCCCCGGGGGGATGGTCTTCGAGGCGATCGCCATCAAGAACCTCTTCGCCGGCCACAGCGCCAAGGTGGTCGCGATCGTCGACGGCCTGGCCGCCTCGGCCGCCAGCTTCATCGCCACCGCCGCCGACGAGACGGTCATGGGCGAGAACACCGAGCTGATGATCCACGACGCCCACGTCATCGCCCAGGTCGACGCCGACGGTGCCCGCGCACTGGCCACCGACCTGGACCGGGTCAGCGACAACATCGCCTCGATCTACGCCAAGAAGGCCGGCACCGAGCTGGCCGAGTGGCGCGAGGTCATGAAGAGCGAGAAGTGGTACGGCGCCCAGGAGGCAGTCGACGCCGGCCTCGCCGACCGGGTCGGCACGGCCGACTCCCCCACCGACTCCACGCCCGCGCGACAGCTGCACGCCGTCGCGCTCGATGTGGTCCGCGGCAAGACCGCCGCGCAGTGGACCCCCGAGGGGATCACCGCGCCGGCCGCCGCCAGCACGACCAGCACCACCAGCACGGCCACCACCAAGGAGCAGGAAGGGCACCAGGCGGAAACGGCTCCGTCTGGCACGGCGGAGACCGGCGCCCCCCGATCCGAAGTGACCCAACCACCCGCACCCTCCCCGAAGGAGACCGCCATGCCCAGCATGAGCATCGAGGAGCGCGAGGCTCGGATCACCGAGATCGACGCGCGACTCGCCGAGATCGACGCCGGCAGCACCGGCGACGTCCTGAACACCGAGGACCAGACCGAGTGGGACACCCTACTCGCCGAGAAGTCCGAGCACGGCAAGGCGGTCAAGGCCGCCCGCGCCCGCAAGCAGGTCCTCGAGGCCGCAGCCCTCAACCCGGCCGCCAACGAGTCCGAGGAGCTGCTCAACGAGCGCCGCCGCGGCTTGGCCCCGGCCGTCCACATCAAGCCGGAGAACATCTACGACTTCGGTGCCATCCGCAACCAGACCAGCACGGTCGAGCAGCGGAACAAGAAGCTCAACGAGCACGCGCTGCGAGCCGTCGAGATCGCGAAGTTCTCCGGAGTCGGCGGCCTCGGCAGCACGCGGGCCGACGCCCAGGCGCACGTGACCGCCCTCCTCGAGCGCGAGAGCAGCGACGAGAACGTCGCCGAGCCCGTGCTCGCCACCCGCATCCTGCGGTCGGGTTCCGAGCTCTACAACCGGGCCTTCGGCAAGGCCTTCGCAGCCGCGGCCCGGTTCAACCCCAACCCCATGGCCGGGCTCTCCACGCAGGAGGTCCAGGCCCTCACCCTCGGCTCGGACCCCGACGGCGGCTACGCCGTGCCGTTCCAGCTCGACCCGACGGTCATCCTCACCTCCGCCGGCTCCACCAACCCGATGCGCCAGCTCGCCCGTGTCGTGGAGATCACCGGCAAGAAGTGGGAGGGCCTGACCTCCGCCGGCTCGGTCGCCACCCGCGAGGGCGAGACCGACGAGGCCGCTCTCAGCAACCCCGAGTTCGCCCAGCCGGTCGTCGACACCTCCCGCGTGGACGTGTTCGTCGACTTCTCGATCGCCCTGGAGTCCGCCTGGTCGGAGCTCTCGAGCGAGCTGTCGGTGATCATCGCCGACGCGCTGGACGAGGAGGAGGCGACGTCGTTCATCACCGGCGACGGCACGGCCCTCACCTCGGGTGGCACCAAGCCGCAGGGCATCCTCACCGGCCTGTCGGCTACGACCACCACCTACGTGGTGACCGCAGGCACGGGTGCCCTGGTGCGCACCGACCTGTACAACGTGCTCGACGCGCTCCCCAACCGCTTCGACACCGACGACGTCGCCTGGATCGGGTCCCGGTCGTTCTTCACGAACACCCGCGGCCTGGAGACGGTCGGCGACACCACGCCGCTCGCCGACGACCAGGCGCGCACCCTGCTCGGTGTCGCCAAGCACCGGGCCTCCGGGATGCCCAACTTCGCCACGACGTCGAACGCCAACCTGGCGATCTACGGCAACATCCGCCGGGCCTACGTGATCGCCGATCGGATCGGGTTCAACCTCGCGCTGATCCCCATCCTCACCGGCACGAACGGGCGGCCCAACGGCAAGCGGGGCGTGTGGGGCTACCGCTACAACGGCGCCAAGCTCATCAACCCCAACGCAGCGCGCCTGCTGCGGATGAAGTGAGGTCGCGATGAGTGCCATCGGAGGCCGCAAGGTCAACGTGAAGATCACGGGCGGCACGCCGGCGTCCCTGCTCTTCGCCGGATACCTCACCAACGCGCGGTGGAACGCCGCCGACGCCGACTCGGACACCCTGACGTTCCAGGACGCCAACTCCGGCAGCAACAAGGACTGGTCCTTCCAGGGCTCCGCGCTGCAGGACGACGGCGCCGACAACGCCGCGTTCTTCACCTTCGTGGAGAACAACGTCGGCACTGACGTCTACGTGACCCTCATGCCGCAGGGCAACACCACCGCGAGCACCACGGCGCCCCACCGGGCCCAGACGTGCACGGTGGCCGAGTTCGACGGGGACTTCTTCGGCGGCGAAGCCAACAAGTCGCAGTCGTTCAAGAACACGTTCGACTACAGCTGGGCCGCGCTCGCGAAGCCCGTGAAGGTCACGGCCTGACCATGAGCGAGCACGCCCTGAACGGGACGACCACACCCACCGCGGTGCTGGTCGTCCCGTTCAGGGACCGCGGCCATGACCCGCGCCGGGCCGCCAACCTCGACGCCGTACGCCGCTGGTGGGATGGCGCCCCCTGGCCCCTGCACGTGATCGACGACGGCCGCACCGGAGACGCGCAGTTCAACCGTTCCGCCGCCTACAACCGCGGCGCCGAGCTCGCGACAGCCGCCGGCGCCGAGGCGATCGTCTACACCGAGGCTGACATGCTCATCCCCTGGGACCAGGTCGCCGGCGCCGTCGACCGAGCCCTCGCCGAGCCCGGCCTCGTGGTGCCGTTCACCGAGTACCGATACCTCTCCGACACCGACTCCGCACGCGTACGCGCCGACGAGCACCACGTCGCCGCGGCAGTCCCGGAGTCCGTGATGGGCAACGCCACCTCGATGGGCGCCATCAACGTCGTCTCGCTGGCCTCACTCGCTGCCATCGGTCGCTGGGACGAGGCCTTTGAGGGCAACTGGTACGACGACAACGCCATGGAGCGAGCCTTCTCGATCTGCTGCGGCCCGCGGCGCCACATCGCCGGTCCCGCCTGGCACCTCTTCCATCTCCCTGGCTGGGCCGGAGACCACCTCACGGACGCCGACCGCTCCGCCACCGAGGCCAACCAGCACCGGTGGGAGCGCTACCAAGCCGCCACCACCCCCGACCAGATCCGCGCACTGACAGGAGAAGCCCGTGGCCAGCAAGTCCCGTAACCAGCAGAGCACCAACCAGGCCGAGCCGACCGCCGAGCCGACCGTCGAGCCGGACACCGCACCGACCGAGCCGCAGGTGTTCGACGACTTCGGAGGATGCCTCGACCTGGCCCTCAACCTGATCAGCGCGAGCGACGAGCCCGGCCTGGCGCTGGAGTTCGGCGTCAGCACCGGCCGTACGCTGCAGGCCATCGCCGCTGCCATGCCCGCCGGCTCCCGGGTGCTCGGCTTCGACTCCTTCCAGGGCCTCCCGGAGAACTGGCGCGAGGGCTTTCCCGCCGGCATGTTCCGGGCCTCCCCGCCCGAGATCCCCGGCACCGAGCTCGTCATCGGCCTCTACGCCGACACCCTGCCCTCCTGGGAGCCAGACGAGGTTGACCCAGCGATCGCGCTCGTACACATCGACTGCGACCTCTACTCCTCCACCAAGACCGTCCTCGAGCACGTCGGCCTGCACCTCGAGCCCGGCTGCCTCATCGTCTTCGACGAGTTCCACAGCTACCCCGGTGCCGAGCGGCATGAGGCCAAGGCCTGGGCCGAGTGGATCGACGAGACCGGCACGGAGTTCACCGTCCTGGCCCGCGGGCCCGAGCAGCTCCTCGTCCGCCTGGGCGCCTGATGGCCACCGTCCGCCGCACCGCCATCCGACCGACCACCACCGTCCAGGAGCTCGTCGACCTCGCCGGCGTAGGCCTGAGCGACACGATGTCGGTCGAGCTCGACTCCCAGGAGCTTCGGGTCACGACTCTCGTCAGTCGCACAACTGTGGCGTCCGGAGGCCAGGCCCTGACGCAGGTCCGAACCGTGCCGATCCGCATGGAGTTCTGATGGCCGTCACGAAGGAGCAGGTCCGCGAGGAGCTCAACGCCTCCACCGTGGCCGTGTCCGACACCAAGATCAACGCCGAGCTCGTCGTTGCGGAGAAGCAGGTCAACAAGTACCTGGGCGGCCCCGACGACGGCGCCGTGCCTGACCCGCTGCCTGTCCCGACCGAGATCTACGACAAGGCCGTGCTCCTGGTGACCACCGAGGCAATCAACCAGAGCCTCGCGCCCAACGGCGTCCTGAACCAGGTCTACGACGTCGGCATGGGCGAGGTCACCTCCACCCCGGTGCGGATCGGCCGCGACCCCCTGAAGCCGGCGTACCCCGTGCTGGGCCCCTGGACTAGCGGAAGGTTCTTCTGCGCATGAGCAACCGCACCCCGAACACCAGCGCCTCGGGCCCTGCCGGCAGTGCACGACGGGCGCTGGCGTACTACCTGTCCCCCGGGCAGGTCGAGCACGAGTTCTGCCAGAGCCTGCTCGAGATGTCGATCTACGACCTTATGACGTCCCGGCACCTCGCCGGCGTCTTCGGCGTACGCTCTGGCGCCCTGCTCGCCGCGGCCCGCAACTCGGTGGCCGAGCAGTTCCTCGCGGCGGCCGACGAGGGCACGGCGGACTGGTTGCTGTTCATCGATTCGGACATGACCTTCGAGCGCGACGCGCTGGAGCAGCTCTTCGAGCACGCCAACCCCGAGACCTGCCCGATCATCGGGGGCCTCTGCTACGGGCTCGACTTTCAGACCGGGCCCTTCCCGGTCGTCTACAAGCTTGTCGAGACCCCCGACGGGCCGATGACCCACCGCCCGAGCCGACTGGACCGCGACACCGGCCTGCTGCAGGTCGACGGCACCGGCGCAGCCTTCCTGATGATCCACAAGAGCGTCCTGATCGCCATGCGCGAACGCGGCTACTCCAAGGCATACCCCTGGTTCCAGGAGACCGAGCTCGGCGGCGGCCATCCGGTCGGCGAGGACATCACCTTCTGCCTGCGCGCCCGCAGCCTCGGCTTCCCCATCGCCGTCGACCTCGACCTGCGCATCGGACACAAGAAGGACCAGATCGTCATCGGCTCCCCGCCGCGCCCCGCCGCCGCCGAGCGGCCGGCCGGCGCCCGGGACCTCAGCGAGCGGGTGCCGGCATGAGTTGGGACACCGCGCGCAACGACCTGCGTGACCTGGTCGCCGCGGCCCGGCCCGGCTGGACGGTCACCTCCCAGGTGCCCGAGAAGGCGGCGGCGCCGATCGCGGTCATCGACTTCCCTGAGCCGCCGTACGTTGACTTCGAGGGGGCCACGTTCGGTGGTCGCAACCTCTACCTCGACGTCATCGTCGCGGTTCCGAAGGGCAGCAACGACGTCGTCGCCAGCGCGGTGAACGAGGCCCTGGAGGCCGTCGTCGATGCCGTCGAGGACTCTGACGACTACGTCCCGACCTCGGTCGAGGCCGGCTCGGTGTCCCTCAACGGGCAGCTCTTCTCTGGCGGCGTGGTGCGCTGCCGCACGGAGGTCCGCCGTGGCTAGCCGGGGCATGCACGTCACGACCCGAGTCGATGGCCTCAACGCCGTCATCCGGGACCTGGTCGCCATCGGGCTCGAGGTCGAGGACCCGAAGGACGCCATGTCCGAGGTCGCCCGGCTCGGTGCGGTCATGGCCGCCCGATACGCCCCCAAGCTCTCGGGACGCCTGTCCCGCGACATCCGCGGCAACCGCGCCAAGGCCAAGGCCGTCATCGCCGCCGGCCGCGTCTCGGTGCCCTACGCCGGCCCCATCAACTACGGCTGGGCCAAGCGTGGCATCACCGCCAGCGGGTTCATGCAGAAGGCCGACCGCGCACTCCAGCCCCGCGCCCTCCGCATCTTGGAGGGCTCCCTCAACCAATCGATCCGGAGACGAGGACTCGCATGACCAGCACGAGCACCGACAGCGCCAGCACCGAGCGGGTGTCCTTCTGGGACACCTTCAACTCGATGACCGGCTACGAGGAGATGGCCGTCGAGAAGGCCTTCGGCGCCACCCCCGGCGAACTGACCAAAAAGAGCTTCAGCGGCAACTGGTCGCTGGACGGCATGCGGGCGATGGTCTTCGTCATCGCCAGCCGCGCCGGCGACCCCGACCCGTACGCCACCGCGATGAGCCTGACCCGCACCCAGCTCGCCGACCGCTTCCTCAGCGACGAGGAGGACGCCGACGACGCGATCCCCGACGAGCCCGACACCGAGCTGGGAAAAGACGACTCGCCCGACGCGTAGAGGCGGAAGGCCTCGCGGCCTGGTGCCTGGCGACAGGGCAGTCCGACAAGGCCTACAAGCGCCTCACCCGAATCCAGCGGCAGGCATTCATCGACGTCCTCAACGCAAGGAGGTGAACCACCATGGCAGGGCCCATCCGCATCGCCATCCTCGCGAACGGCTCCCAGGCCCGACGCGAGTTCGCCCAGGTCGAGGGCTCGATGACGCGGTTCCAGTCGTCGGCGGCCAAGGCGGCCAAGCTCGGCGCCGGCGCTCTCGTCCTCGGCGTCGGTGCGTTCGCCAAGAGCGCCGTCGACGCCGAGAAGCAGTTCTCCACCTCGATGCGGCTCATCCAGGCCAACACGAAGTCCAGCGCAGCCGAGATGGACAAGCTCAACCGACTCGCGCTCAAGCTCGGCGCGGACACGAGCTTCTCGGCCAGCGAGGCCGCCGATGCGATGCTCGAGCTGTCCAAGGCCGGCCTCGACACCCGGACCATCATGGGTGGCGGCCTGGCCGGCACGCTGCAGCTCGCCGCGGCCGGCGGCACCGACCTGGCCACCGCCTCCACCATCGCCAGCAACGCGCTGAACACCTTCAACCTCGCGGGCGAGGACATGGCCTCCGTGTCCGCAGCGCTGGCCGGCGGCGCCAACGCCTCCACCGCCTCTGTCGAGTCCCTCGGCATGGCGCTGCAGCAGGTCGGCCCCGGCGCCACCAACGCCGGCCTCTCCCTGCAGGAGACCGTCGCGGCCCTCTCCGCCTTCGACGCCGCCGGCGTGAAGGGCTCGGACGCCGGCACCTCGCTGAAGACCATGCTGGCCCGGCTGATCCCCTCCACCAAGCAGGCCGCGCTGGAGATGCAGGACCTGGGCCTCAACTTCGTCGACGCCCAGGGCAACTTCAAGTCGCTCACGAACATCGCCGGGCAGCTCAACCGCGCGCTCAAGGACAAGTCCGAGGCCGAGCGCACCGCCGCGCTGACGACCATCTTCGGCTCCGACGCCACCCGGGCCGCCACCGTGCTGATGAACGAGGGCGCCAGCGGGATCCGGAAGTACATCCGGGCCACCAAGGACCAGAACGCCGCCCAGGAGCTGGCCAAGGCCCGCATGGACGGCACCGAGGGCGCGCTGGAGCGGCTCTCCGGCTCCATCGAGACGGCCCAGCTCCGACTCGGCCAGGAGCTCGCCCCCGCGGTGGTGAAGGGCGCTGACCTGCTCGACGACAAGCTCGTCCCCGCCATCGAGGGTGCGATCGGCGCCGGCCGCGACATCGCCAACGCACTCGCGCCCGCCGCCGACGAGATCACCGAAGCCCTCGGCAACCTGGCCGGCGAGGGCGAGTCCGTCGGCAAGATCTTCGACGACGTCTTCCTCCCCGCCCTGGAGACCGGCGCCGAGGTCGTCGGCGGCCTGGTCAACCTGGTCGACGAGATCCCCGGCCCGCTCAAGGAGATCGGTCTCCAGGCAGGCATCGCCGCACTGGTCCTCCCCCGCTTCACCGCCGGCGTCACCAGCGCCACCACGGCGGTCGGCGGCCACATCACCTCCCTGCGCGTCCTCAAGCTCGAGATGCAGGACACCGCCGCCCGCGCTCGGCTGCTGAGCACGGCCACCAGCGCCATGGGCGGTGCGATGAAGACCGCCGCCGGCATCGGCGGCATGGTCGCCCTCACCCAAGGCGCCCAGGAGTCGAACGACGCACTCAAGAGCCTGTACTCGGTAGCCGGCGGTGCGCTGGCTGGCTTCGCGGTGGGCGGGCCCGTCGGCGCGGTGGTCGGCGGCGTGGGCGGGGCGCTCGCCGCCGTGGCCGGTCGGAGTGACGAGGCCACGGACGCCGTGCGGGCATCTGCCGAGGCTGCGCGGAACGCGATTGGCGGCTGGGAGGACTACGCCGCCACCCTCGACCAGGTCACTGGCTCGATCACCCGGCAGACGAGGGTTGAGGCAGCCCAGCGGCTCCAGAAGACCGAGGCGTTCGACCTCGCGCGCTCTCTCGGCATCTCGACCCAGGACCTGGTCAAGGCGTCGCTCGGCCGCGAGAAGGCATCTGCTCGCGTGCAGGCGGCGCTCCAGGCCGAGATGTACACCACCTCGACCTACGTCGACCAGCTCGGGAACTGGCACACCACCTCCAGCGCGCTCAACACCGACGCCGCCAAGCTGGCTGGTCTGCTCGGCATCCAGTCCACGGAGATCTCAAAGGCGACCGGTGAGGTCCAGGACCTGTCGATCGCCTCCGGTGCGCTGAAGAAGGAGCTGAAGGGCGTTCAGGATCGCGGGACCATCGTCACCCGCGTCGAGCGCAAGGGCTTTCCCGAGACGGAGGAGGCCCTACGCAAGATCCTGCGCGGCATCGAGCTCACCCCCGAGCAGGTGAAGACCACCATCAAGGCGCTGGGTGTCACCGACGCGATCCGCGATGTCGATCGGTTTGCCGACAGCGTCGCAAACCAGGCGCCGCGGAAGGCCAAGGAGGGCGGCAAGAAGACCGGCAAGGCGATCACCGACGGCGCCACCGAGGGGCTCAGCACCACTGCGCTGGAGCGCAAGCTGAAGCTCGGGGTGAAGCAGACCGCTGACGGCGCCAAGGGCCCCGCGGCCCAGGGCGGCGTCGACGTCGGCAACGGGCTCGGGTTCGGACTCTGGGGTTCGATGAGCGCGTGGGTCGGGCCGATCCGCGCCAAGGGCTACGAGATGGGCAAGGCTGGCGTCGACGGTGCGAAGGCCGGCGCCGCCACGCAGTCCCCCTCGCGGGAGACGATCTGGGTCGGCCGGATGCTGGGCGAGGGCATGGTCGGCGGCATGAACGCCTCGGCGCCGGCCGTGGAGGTGGCGGGGCGGAAGGTCAGCAAGGCCGCCATCGCAGGGATCCTGTCCGGCCTGACTGACTCGTCCTCGGTGGACGCCGCTCTCGATGCGCTGACCAAGCAGATCGAGAAGTCGATCAAGCCGGGCAAGGGCAAGAAGGCACAGCAGCGTGAGGAGAAGCGCGAGAAGGCTGTCCTGAAGGAGCTCAAGGGGCAGTTCGCGCAGCTGCGTGCGAACGGTGCCGAGTATGACCGGATCAACGGGCTGCTCGGTGAGCGGGTCGAGCAGGAGCAGACGGCCTACGACCAGCTGCGCGCCGCCCAGCAGGCGTACAGGGACTACGGCGACGCCATCCGCAACACGATCACGGCAACCGGCGACGTCACCCAGCTGGGCCGGCAGGAGGACGGCACCGTCTCCGGCACCGCGCTGATCAACGAGTTCGAGCAGAAGGTCATCAGGGCCGAGCGATTCCAAGACCTGATGCGGCAGCTGGCCGATGACCAGCTCTCGCAGGCGCAGGTCGAGCAGATGCTCACAGCCGGGCCCGAGGCCGCGCTGGCCACCGCTGAGGCGATCGCAGCCGGCGGCCAGGCATCCATCGACCAGATGAACCGGCTGCAGGACCGCCTCGTCGCCGCCGGGGGCGTGCTCGGCGACAACATGGCTGCGCGCTACAAGCAGGCCGGAATCGACGCCGCGCAGGGCCTGGTGAACGGCCTGGAGTCCCAACTGGCCGCGGTCCAGGCCGCAGCCGCAGCCATCGCCGCCGCGCTGACGAACACGGTGAAGATCAAGCTGAAGGTCAAGTCCCCCTCGCGGGTCTTCCGCGACATCGGCGACGACGTGATGCGCGGCCTCGACATCGGGATCGATGACACGGTCGCCAGCCGAGCCGGCGCCCGGACCGCCTCCAGTCTGGTCCGCGGCTTCGGCGACCCGGCGCTGGAGGCCAGGGCGGCGTGGGCCGCGGGCGTGGGCGGCGCCCGCCCGCTCGTCGTGCAGGTAGAGGGGCGGTTCACGGCGGAGGAGGCGTCGCTGCTGCAGCAGGGCCGGGAGATCGTGATGAAGATCGACTACGCACGGAGCAACGGCGTGATGGCGGCGACGTTCTGATGGCGCGCCAGGAGTTCGCCACGGTTGATGTGCTGCGGCTGGAGGTCGAGACAGACCCGACCGGGCTGGTGAATCTGGTGCAGAACCCCAGCGGGGAGCTCGGCGGGTGGGGGTGGATTACCAGTACCGCGAACACGAAGGTCGACGGCAGTGCACTGGGCCTGACCTACACGTCGAACGTGATGGGCGCGTCGTCCTTCACGACCGAGGACATGCCCGTTGCGGCTGGGCAGTACGCCGCGGCGCGGTGGAACGCGCTGTCCGGCACCGTCGGGTTCTTCCGCGCTCGGTTCGAGTGGATCAACTCGGCCGGTGCGGTGATCAGCATGTCGGCACAGACCGGCTACTTGGCGCAGAACAGCACGGTGGGGAACCTCGGCCCGCAGCTCGCGCCGGCCGGGACGGTGCGGGCCCGGTTGCGGTTCGACCTGTACAAGACCAACGCGGGGGGGCTCCACACCGGAGCGCACACGTGGAGTCTGCGGGAGGTCACGGTCGCGAAGGCCGCGTCGTCGGGCGTGCTGGGTCAGACCCGTACCAACCTGACGCCGAACCCGAGCTTCGAGACCAACACGGACGGCTGGGCCAGCGGGAGCGGGGCCCTCGTCCGCTCGACGGCCCAGGCGGCGGTCGGGTCGGCGTCGCTGCGCTACACGCAGAGCGTCGCCGGGGTCGGCATCTCGGTGCCGATGATGAACCGGATCGCCGTGACCGCCGGTGCCACCTACGCGTTCCAAGGCCGCGTCCGCTCCACCACGACAATCCGGGCCTTTCGGTTCGAGGTGGACTGGTGGGCGCCCGGCGGCACCGTCCCGGTCTCGCGGTCCTTCGGGTCCGTGATCGGGTCGACCACCAGCGGCTGGACCACGATGACGCTCGTCGCGACGGCGCCTGCCGGTGCCACCGAGATGGAGGTCACCGTGACCTCCCCCGGCTCGTCGGTCCCCGCCGGGGAGGTGCACGACCTCGACGCCTTCATGATCGAGAAGGCGTCGACCGTCGGCAGCTACTTCGACTCCGCCACCCCCGATGCCGGAGGCTGGGACTACGCAGCGAACGCGTGGCCGCCGGTGGTGACCACGCGGACGAATCGCGTCCCGAACCCGGCTCCGGCATCCACGACTGGCTATGACCCCGGCCCCGGGGTGCTGCTCGGGTTCGAGTCGGGCTGGTTGAAGATCTGGCCTACCGACTCGCGCACGGACACATTCGCCTCTGTCGGCGGCGACGCCGGCGCGATGCGGCTCGGCATGGTGGCCGGGAAGACCTACACGGTCTCCGCCGAGATGGTGGTGTCCAACCACGGGGCCCTCGGGGACCCCACCCGGATCGACTCGGTCGTCGTCCACCACCGCGTCGGAGCCGGCGCCTACACGATCCTCTCCACCGGTCCCGGGGTCGGGCGGAAGTCGCTCACCTTCACGCTCCCCGCCGGTACCACCGAGGCGTTCGTGCGGCTCTACAACGGAGGCGCCTACTTGTTCCCCAATGGGTCGGCCTTCTCCGCGTGGCGCGCGGTGATGCTGGAAGAGGCGCCGAGCGCCGGCCCCTACTTCGACGGTTCGACCGCCGACAGCGCCGCGAACTTCACCACCTACGACCGCTCCTGGACCGGCACTACGAACGGATCCACGTCCACCGAGACAGCCACCCTCACGCTGCCGTACTCGACCGCCGTCAACAGCAACCTGGGCTACCTCGATCCGGTCCAGTACCTCAACATCATCGGCGAATCGCACCAGCTGCGCGTCGTGCGCCCGGAGCTCCAGGTCGGCGAACTCGACGCCACGATCATCAGCCGCTCCCTCGACCCCGCCGACTCGCCCCTGATCCGCCCCGGCCGCCGTGCCCGCCTCCGCGCGCTCGTGGCCGGCCAGTGGAAGGAGATCATCACCGGCAAGCTGCTGTCCGCGAACGTCGAGTACGAGCTGAAGGATCCGTCGGTCCCGAACGAGAAGCGGGCCCGGATCAAGGTCAGCCTGGTCGACGCCGCCCAGCCGCTCTCGCAGGCCAAGCGCCCTCTCGGCGTGAGCACGATCGCCGAGCTGCCATGGGTGCTCGAAGGCGCCGGGGTGCCGTGGTCGGTCAACGGCAGCGGCAACCAGGTCCTCACCGCGACTCCGACCACCTTCAACGACAACGCCAGCGCCCTCACCCAGCTCGCGCTGACCCGCGATACCCGGGCCGGGTACGCCTGGATCTCACGCCCGGGCGTGGTCAACGCCTGGGACGCCGCGCTGCTGCCGTCCGGATCGCCTCTGGTGCTCGACGAGGCTGCCTACAGCGACCTCAAGGTGACCTACGGGACCGACGACTGCATCAACGCGGTGTCGATCACCGTGCAGGCCCTCGGCGCCGACGGCGGCAGCACCTCGGAGACGACCTACGGCCCCTACGAGGACGCGACCTCGATCGCGACCTACGGCAGGTTCCTGAAGGAGTTCACGGTCACCGGGCTGAGCAAGACCCAGGCCGATGCGCTGGCCGCCGCTGTCCTCGCCGCCAACAAGACACCCACCCGCCGCGTGCGGTCGGTGACGCTGCCCCTCAACACCGTGGCCCGGCTCAACGCGCATGCCCTGATCGACCTCTACGACGAGGTCCAGGTCGTCAACGGCGAGGTGTCGCTCTCGGACACGCTGCGGGTGACCGGGATCGAGCACAGCATCGAAGCCCGCAAGTGGCTGGTCACGCTGACGTTCGCCACCGACGGTGGTGTTGCGTCGCCGATCTTCCAGCCGCCGGTGCAGTCGGGTGTGTCGCCGGACTGTGGGGTGGTCGAGATGTTCGCGGGCCCGACGTCGAAAATCCCGCCGACGAAGCTGCTGTGCAATGGCGCGTCGTACGCCGTGGCCGACTACCCGTACCTGTTCGCCGTCATCGGCTACACGCACGGCGGATCCGGGGCGTTCTTCAACGTCCCGAACCTCGTGGACAGGTTCCCGATCGGCGCGGGCACGAAGGCGCTCGCCACCAGCGGCGGGTCGCCGACGACGACGATCGCCGAGGCGAACCTCCCGGCCACGGCCGTGGTCCGAGGCGGCGTCACCTACTACTTCAACCAGCCCGGCGCGGCCGCCGACCGCGCCACCAACGGCGGCGGCCAGCCTCTCGACATCATGCCGCCCTGGCGCGCCCTCTACTTCGTCATCCGCGCCGCCTGACAGGAGACCCCATGCCCACGTCCCAGAACGGCTACCCCGCCCTCGACTCCAGCACCACCGGACCACTCCCCCGACTCCGACGCTGGACCATCCCCGGCACCCACCGCCACCTCCTCCTCCGCGACGGCGCGGTCGGGTTCCTCCTCGTGTTCCTCGCCTCGTGGTTCCACGGCAAGATCGAGCGGCTCGACCTCGGCGTCTGGGACGAGTGGGGCTGGGCCGCTCGCCCGATCCGCGGATCTTCGACGATCAGCAACCACGCGTCCGGCACCGCCGCCGACCTCGACGCCACCCGGCACCCCCTCGGCGTCCCCACCCTCGACACCTTCACGCCCCGGCAGGCCAAGCGGATCCGCCGCAAGCTCCGCTACCGGTTCCTCGGCCTGATCCGGTGGGGCGGCGACTACGCGGGCCGGCCCGACGCCATGCACTTCGAGGTCGTCGGCAGCCTCCGCGCCTGCGAGCGCCTCGCCCGGCTGCTGATGAAGACCCGCCGTGGTCGTCGGATCCTCGCTGCCAACCCCGGCGCCCGCGCCGTCATCAAGTCCTGACCCCCGAGAGGAACCCACCCGATGAAGACCACCAACGCCGTCATCGCCGGCATCGTCGCCTGCTTCGTCACCGTCGCGATCTGCTCCACCGTCCTGTTCGCCGTCGACGCCCAGTCCGCCGGGGACTTCCTCACCCCGCTACTCGGGTTCGCCGGCACTACCTTCGCGCTCGTCGCCGGACTCGCGACCGTCGCCCGCAAGCAGGCCGAGACGGACGAAAAGGTCACCTTCCTCGCCAACGGCGGCATGGACTCGAAGGTCCGCGCCGCCGTGGCCGACCTCCTGCCCGACCACCTGATCAAGCAGGACCCGGAGACCCAGGCGCAGCTGGAGGTTGACCGCGACATCCGCGACGCGGGCCCGGGCGGGACCGGCACGCCGTGACGCTCGCCCAGGCGGCCGTGCAGGGTCTCGACGCTCTACGGGCCCGGGCGGCGGCTCCCGTCGCCGTCAGCGCCAACCTGCGCGTCCTCCGCGACCCCGAGGCGGTGCAGGTCGCCGTCCGGAAGCACGCCAAGCTGGGCGCGCAGGTCCTCGCGCTCCAGGAGGCCGGCGGCTACCTCCCCCAGGTCCGCGGCGTCGCCGAGCACCAGGGGTACCGCGACCCGATCCACGCGCCGGCCGGCGCCGGCCGCGGGATGAACTCCTCGGCGCTCCTGGTCCGCGACGACGTGCCGGTGCACGCCCAGGGCGTCGCGCTGTCCCGGGCGTCATGGATCGGCCCCCGGGCCGGGATCGTCTGGCCGGGCCGCGGGATCCCGTGGGCCGTCGCCGACCTCGACGGACAGCGCACCCTCGTCGCCTCCATTCACGGGCCGACGGGACGCAACGGCGACAACAAGCGCGCGTGGCGGAAGTACATGCGACGACTGCGGCGTCTGGCGAAGCGCAAGGGCCGGAAGTACCGCGCCAAGGTGCTGTACGTCGGCGACTGGAACTGTCCGGTCGGCGCCCGCGACAAGCGCTCCGTGCGTCGCCTCCTCGCCAACCGGATCGGCGCCCACGTCGTCAATCCGGGCGCCCGCCCGCCCATCGACTACGCCGTGACCCACCTAGACCTCCGTGGAGAGACCGGGCCACGCCACGGCTCCGACCACGACTCGATCCGCTTCTACTGGAAGGATTCCCGATGAGCACCAAGATCCTCACCCCGACCGTCCGCCGCTGGATCTACGGTGTCGCTGATCCACGGTGTCGCGATCGTCGCGTTCGCCGTGCTGGTCTTCTATGGCGTCATCGACCCCGAGGCGTCACCACTGCTGGCCGCGCTGGTCCTGGCGATCCTCAACGTCCCTAGCGACGAGTAGCCATGGCCCACTCGCCCCATCGCCGCTGGAAGGGCTGCTGCCTGATGTGCGCCGCGCGAGTCCGCGGCGACGGGCGCGGCAAGTACCCCATCTCCACACAGCGACGCCTTGGCCGGAAGCGCCGGTTCAAGCAAGCGCGTCGAAGGCGACGAGTAGCCATGCTCGCCGCCGCGGTCCGCGAGCTCCCCGGCATCCTCCTCGGCCCGCTCCTCTGCCGGGTCCGTGGTCACCGCTGGCACGTCTGGACCCACCACGCGGCACCGTCGCTGCGGATCTGCATCCGCTGCGGTCACAACGGCCGGGGCTAGCCCCGGCGTGGCGCCATCGTCGCGCCGAGCGCCACCAGCGCCGCGAGCACCGCGGCCAGCACCAGCGCCCACGCGTCGTACCGCGCGAGCAGGACCCACCCCACGACACCAGAGCCGACGACGGTCGCGAGCCACAGCTTCATGGCCGTGACCCTACGACGCCCGTCCGGCCACCGGTGGTGAAACGACAGAGCCCGCCCGCCTCTTCGGAGACGGGCGGGCTCTCCGCCGTTTTAGACCCCGCCGACGCAGGGAGCCGGTCATACTTCTGAACCTCCGCCATAGGGCTGCGGTTCACCCCCGCTGACGCAGGGACTTGGTCAACCCGCAAGACCAGCGACCGTAGGGGTCACCCCCGCCGGAGCGAGGACATAGGGCACCCTACTCCGTCAGCCGAACGGTCCGGCCCGCCCGCTCGAACTCGTACATCGCCAGCCGAGTCACGGCCCGCTCCTCGTCGGTCCCGCCCGTCAGCAGCAGCACCGGCCCGTCGCCCGGCGCCAGCGCCACCGTGTCGGCCGCCATCGCGCACACGTCCAGCCACCGGTCGACCACGAACCGGCCCACCTTCTCCGGCGCACGGTGCGACGCGTCCCAGCGTCGGACCGACCGATCCGCCACGTCGGCCCACTGCGCCAGCGACGCCTGCGAGAGACCCGCGCCCTCGCGCAGCGCCCGGAAGTGACCGGGCAGCAACGGGAGGACGTACCCGCGGTACTTGCTCGGCTCGTCAGTCAACGCCCCACTCCCCGTCCGATCGGCGAGTACCCCACCGGCACCCGCTTGACCACATGCCGCAGCCAGTAGTCGAAGCCCTGGGTCCTGCTGCCCGGGGCCAGCTCGGCCCACGACGGGATCAGCACCTCGATAACGTCGTGGCCGTCGAGATCGAGCCCGTACACGTCGGCCTTGTAGAGCAGCGCCTCCCGCTGGGCGGCGGGTAGCGCGTCAGCGATCTCGCGGCGCGTCGCGTCCGAGCGGCACTCGACCGGGAAGCGCCGCGCGGGCCTGCCGCGCTCGTGCTCGGGGATGGAGGTGATCCCGAACTCGTCGGCGAGGACCTGGCGCAGGGCCTGCGTGGTCGCCGTGCTCATCAGGCCACGCCCTGGCGGGCCATAGCGCCGATGATCGCGATGCCGTCCTCTTCCGAGGCGCCGCCGGCGACTGCCGTCATCCGGATCGCGGTCGCGAAGTCGCGGGTCTCGCGGGTGGTCTCGACGGCGGCGATCACGGCGTCGTCGGACGCCGCTCGGATCGCGGCCTTGACGCGGCCGACGAGCGCCGAGTCGGCCTGGTCGAAGTCCAGCGTCATCAGCATCTGGAACCGGATCTTGTGAACGTTCATGGTGCACTCCCTGGTGGAGGTTGGTCTGGGCCTTGATGCCCTGACCTCGTGACACTCACTCTATGTCCTAGATAGGACACGGTCAAGTGGTGGCGAGATTCTTTACCCTCACCCGATGGACGCCCTGCTCATCGTCACCCACCTCGCCGCCGCCATCGGAGGAGCGCTCATCGGCTGGTCGATGCGAGACCGCCGTCAGTAGGCGCCCTCCTCCCCCAGTCGCCGGCGCTCGTCCTCCCGAGCCTCCCGCGCCCACCGCTTCCGCCACACCCGATCCCCCTCGACCAGACGCCGCTCGTAGGCAGCCCGCGCCTCGGCCCCGTCCCGGTAGCCGCGTCGCTCCGGACCATCGGTCAGCCAGGAGTCGTGCACGATCGCCCGCTGGACCCCACCCATGGCGACATGCTGCCAGCCCAGGTCCCAGGCGTCGCGGTACTGCCGGGTCGCCTCGCTGCCCGGCGGGTACGGCGTCGGCGGATAGCGGCGGGCGGGCCAGTCACGCATCCACCGATGCTAGAACACATGTTCGAACGACGTAGGGTCGGACGGTGAAGATCCATGCCGCCCGTCGACCCCGCACACCCCACGACCACACCGGCGAGGCGGAGATCATCCGGTGGACAGTCGAGACCGACGACTACGACGCCGGCATGGAGCAGATCCGCGGCGAGATCCCCGAGGGATGGCTGCTGCTCGGGGTCAGGGTCGAGCGCTAGCCGCTGAGCACGCCGATCGTGACCGCGAACAGCACGATCGTCAGCACGATCCCCATCGCGACGAACACCATCATCTGAAGATCGGAGCGGGGATGACGGGGCTCGGCCGGCGCCGTCTCGCTCGTGACCACGGTGCGCGCAGGGGCGGATGCCGAGGCGGGCGTAACCGGTGTGGCCGCCGCTGGGCCTGTAGCGGGCCGCGTGGCCGACGCCAGACCGAGATGTACGCCGATCGCGATCAGCGCGACGAGTGCCATCATCGACCCGGCGGCCGACAAGGCGAGCCCACCGATCGCCGCCAACCAGTCCCCCGTCTGGTCGACGTCGCATGACTCCAGGCGCCCTGTGAGTCGATCGACCGCAGTGGGATCGCAGCCATCGACGATCCGCTCACGCGGCCAGCTGATGGCGGCCATCCCGGCGCCGCCGGCCTGCGCGAGGACGCCCAGGAAGAGCAGTCCCCACAGGTCGCCCGTGGGTGACGTCTTCGCGGCATCGGTGCTGCTCATGGCCCGGGAGCGTACGCCGCCCCCGCTGGCCCCGGGCAAGAACCGCCAGATCAGGCAGCCGCCCGGGCGCGCTCCTCGACAGCCGCCTCGTAGCCATACTGCCGCCACCGAGCCGCGATCCCCTCGACCTCGGCGCCCGTGAACGGGCCCAGGTCGTGGCGCTTCCCGGTCAGATCGCCCAGCCACGCCACCCGGCCATCACCCGGGCCTGTGAGCACGACCCACCACGTCACGGGCGCGACCTCCGCCAGATAGTAGGCGTCGATCGACGGGTCCAGACAGCCGCACTCCTCGTGCTCGTCGTGGTGGTAGCCGATGCATCGGTCGTCCGGGCAGCCGCACCGATCCCCGCGCCAGGTGTCCGATCCGGAGTGGTACCGGATGTACCCGACGATCGTGAGCCCGTCGCGCCAGTCGTACTTGATGCGGTCCCGCGCCGTCCGCGACAGCGTGCTCATGCCGCTCGCCTCCCCAGTAGTCCGATCGCGTCTTCCAGCTCGTTCTCCGCCACGCCCAGATACGCCTCCGTCGTCGCCAGGGACGCATGACGCATCAGCCGCTGTACGACCCGGATGTTGGCCCCGGCTCGGAGCATGTCCGTCGCGAAGGTCGCCCGGAACCGGTGATACGAGCCGTCCGTTCCGATCGCTGCCAGCAGGAGGGACGCGCGATGCGAGACGGTCGATCCTGAAATCGCCCCTGCGCGACGGTGCGACGGAAACCACAGACCCTCGCGCGGGTACTGCTGCGCAACCTTCCACAGGTCGGGGTGTGTAGGTAGGTAGACGACCTTCGCGCCCTTGCCGAGTACACGAAGGCGCTCTGCATTGATGTCCTCGCCGGCGATCTTCGCTGCTTCATGCGCCCGCAGGCCTGCTCGTAGCCCGAGAAGCACGAGGGCGCGCATGTCGCCGGTCGCCGCGTGGAGCGCTCTCAAGTCGTCACCCGGAACGAGCGGCCTCGGTCGACCGTCCGGACTGGCGCCGCGACGGAGCTTCGCAGCTGGGTCATCCGCGCGACGGCCGGTGTCGACGAGAAACGCCGTGACCGAGCGGACTGCTGACAGGTACGTGAGCCGGGTCCAGCCGTCGAACTCTGAGAGCCAGAGCGACAGGTCCCCCGGCGACATGGTGAGCGCGTCTAGGTGTAGCCGGGTCATGAGGAATCTCACGCGCTGTCCGATGGTGTTCTGAGAGAGGTCATTCGCCCGGAGCCAGGCACGGTAGGGGTCGATGAGGTCGGAATTCATGCGGACGACGGTTAGCACGGTCATGCCGCGCTCCGGTCGTCTATCAGTGAAGCGAGGACGAACCGCCCCGACACGCGGGGACGAAGGTCCCTGACCGATCGAGGGTATTCGTGGGTATCCGGGGCGGGCGAGGGGTCCAGCGTGCGGGCGGTGAGGAACACGTCACACGGGAGGCGGCGGCCCGATCGCCCCCGGCACAATGACGTCCATGAGCATCACTGACCCGGTCGCCAGCGCCGTCCCCGCCCACCTCTTCACCGCCATCGACCACGTCGGCATCGCGGTGCCCGACCTCGACGAGGCGATCGCCTTCTACCGCGACAACTTCGGCATGCACGTCGCGCACGAGGAGACCAACGAGGAGCAGGGCGTCCGCGAGGCGATGGTCGCCGTCGGCGACACCGACTCCAGGATCCAGCTGCTCGCCCCCCTCAACGCGGACTCGACGATCGCCAAGTTCCTCGACCGCAGCGGCCCCGGCCTCCAGCAGCTCGCCTATCGCGTCACCGACCTCGACCAGGTCTCCGCCATCCTGCGCGAGCGCGGGCTGCGCCTGCTCTACCCCGAGGCCCGGCGCGGTACGGCGGACAGCCGGATCAACTTCGTGCACCCCAAGGATGCCGGCGGCGTGCTCGTCGAGCTGGTCGAGCCGGCGGCCGACGCACACCACTGACCCACGGATCGAGCCCGAGCGTCAGGCCCAGCGGAACCGGAGCTCCTCACCGGGGCGCAGCTGGGCCAGCCGATCGGTGTCGGCGTCGACGACCACACCGACCACCGGATAGCCGCCCGTGACCGGGTGGTCCGGGCCGAAGACCACGGGCTCGCCGCCGGGCGGGACCTGGATCGCCCCGCGCAGGGCGCCCTCACTGGGCAGCTCTCCCTTCGGAGACCTGCCGGTGAGCGGCTCCCCCTCCAGTCGCAGCCCGACCCGGTCACTCGCGGCGCCGACGCGCCAGACCTGCTCGACCAGCCGGTCGGCGTCGGCCACCCAGTCGTCGCGCGGGCCGCGGACGACGCGCAGCACCGGCCGGTCGTCGTACGACGCCGGCGGGACGGCGTCGACGAGCATCCGCGCCGCGACCTGATCCCCGACGGCGACGATGTCGCCCGCGCGTACGGGAGCCGGCCCGAGGTCGGCGAGCGTGTCCCGGGAGCGGGAGCCCAGCAGCGGCGGGGCGTCGAGACCGCCCCGCACGGCGAGATAGCTGCGCAGCCCTGACGGCGGCAGGTCCAGGCGCAGTCGCCGGCCGGGCCGCAGGGCCAGGACGGCGCCGGTGGGCTCGGCCCGGCCGTCGAGCGTCAGCGGCGTCGGCGCGCCGGTCACGCACACCCAGACTACCCCGTCCGCCTCGACCTCGATGCCGCCGAGCGCGACCTCCAGCGCGGCCGCGCCCACGGCATTCCCGAGCAGCCGGTTCCCCAGGGCGTACGACGCCCGGTCGGCCGCGCCACTCGCGCCGACGCCGATCGCGGCATGACCCGGCCGGCCGGCGTCCTGCACGAGGCAGGGTCCACCGACGGCGCGGACCAGCAGCCGGCTCACGCGGGCTCCCCGCGGCGTTGTTCGGGCGAGCCGCTTGGGGTCCCCGCGGGGCTTTGGTCCGGAGGAGCGAAGCGGGGGAGGCCAAAGGCTCGTGGGGTGAAGCGTTGCGGAGGAGAGGAACGTCGTGGGGTGTTCACCGCGCCTCCTCGAAGACCACGCTCGTGCCGGCCGCGAGCAGGGCGGGCGGATCGCGGTCCAGGTCCCACAGCGCCAGGTCGGTGCGTCCGATCAGCTGCCACCCGCCGGGTGACGAGCGCGGGTACACGCCGCTGTACTCCCCCGCCAGGCCGACCGCCCCGGCCGGGACCGCGGTCCGCGGCTCGTCGCGCCGCGGCACCCGCAGCCGCGGGTCGCCGCCCACGAGGTAGGCGAAGCCCGGGGCGAAGCCGCCGAACGCCACCCGCCACGGCGTGCCCGTGTGCGCGGCGACGACCTCCCGCTCACTCAGCCCGGTCAGGACCGCCACGGCCGCCAGGTCCGGGCCGTCGTACCGGACGGGGATCCGGGTCGGCTCTCCCCGTCGCACCGGACGTTCCGGTCGCGACATGGCCTCCGCAACGACCGTTCTGTCCGGTACGACGCCCGCGAGCCGCCCCACGTCCACCCCCGGGCGCGCCACGACCAGCACCGTCCGGGCCCCTGGGACGACCTCGGCGACCAGCGCCGGGGCGTCCGGATGGGCGCGGACCAGATCGGCCACGGCCACCACCGCGACGGAGCTGTCGAGGCCGTCGGGGCCGTCGAGCTCGACGAGGAGCCCGCGGTCGCCGTACGGCAGCAGCCTCATGCCGGCGCGACGGCGAAGGCGCCCACGGGGAGCTCCGCCGCGGCCAGCGCCGAGCGCACGGCGGCCGCCAGCTCTGGCGCGCCCGGCGAGTCGCCGTGGACGCACAGCGAGCGCACGCCGCCCGACCGGGCCAGCTCGACGGCCTGCGCCGCCACGGCGACCGGGTCGGTCAGCACGGCACCCGGGGCCGAGCGCGGCACCAGAGCACCGTCGGGCCGGTAGGCCCGGTCGGCGAAGCCCTCGCCCACCGGCTCGAGGCCGGCCTCGGCCACGGCCGCCAGGAAGACCGAGCCCGCGAGACCCAGCACCGGGAGCCCCCCGTAGGCGCGCACGGCGTCGACGACCGCACTCGCCTGCTCCGGATGCCGCGACACCGCGTGGTAGAGCGCACCGTGCGGCTTGACGTAGGCGACCCGGGCCCCGGCCGCCCGGGCGATCCCGTCGAGCGCGCCGAGCTGGTAGAGCACGTCGGCCGCCAGCTCGGCCGTCGGCACGTCGATATAGCGGCGCCCGAAGCCGGCGAGGTCGCGGTAGCCCACCTGGGCGCCGATCACCACGCCGCGGGCGACCGCGCTCTCGCAGGTGCGGCGCAGCGTGAGCGGATCGCCCGCGTGGAATCCGCAGGCCACGTTGGCGCTGGTCAGGTGCGGCAGCAGGGCCTCGTCGTCGCCGAGCCGCCAGCGCCCGAAGGACTCGCCGACATCGGCGTTGAGGTCGATCACCCGCGCCGACGTAATAGACGTGGACGGACGGCCCGGCAGCGGCGACATGGCCCTATGGTGGCCCATGGAACGTGCCGCCGAGCCCAGGACGACGCCTTCCGCCCCCGCTGCCCGTGTGGCCGATGCTCGATCCCCGATGAGACGAGTGTCACGAACCCACCTACGTGTGGTTACCACTGGGTATCTTCGCGGCGGCCGTATTGCCACCCAGCCCACTGGCACGCACCGATCCCAGGGAGACGACGACCGTGCAGCACATCCTTGACGCCATCCTCGCCAGCGAGTCCGGGGAGGCCTCCGCGGAGGACTTCGCCAGCCTCGAGGTTCCGCAGTCCTACCGGGCCGTGACGGTCCACAAGGACGAGGTCGACATGTTCGAGGGCGTCGCCTCTCGCGACAAGGACCCTCGAAAGTCCCTGCACGTCGACGAGGTCGCGCTGCCCGAGCTCGGTCCCGGCGAGGCCTTCGTCGCCGTGATGGCCTCCGCGATCAACTACAACACGGTGTGGACCTCGATCTTCGAGCCGGTCTCCACCTTCGGCTTCCTCGAGCGCTACGGCCGCGAGTCCGGCCTCGGCAAGCGCCACGACCTGCCGTACCACATCGTCGGATCCGACCTCTCCGGCGTGGTCCTCGCCGTCGGCGCGGGCGTGACCAAGTGGAAGCCGGGCGACCGGGTCGTCGCGCACTGCCTCTCGGTCGAGCTCGAGGCCCCCGACGGCCACAACGACACGATGATGGACCCCTCCCAGCGCATCTGGGGCTTCGAGACCAACTTCGGCGGCCTCGCCGACGTCGCGATGGTCAAGGCCAACCAGCTCATGCCCAAGCCCGAGCACCTCACCTGGGAGGAGGCCGCCTCCCCCGGCCTGGTCAACTGCACGGCCTACCGCCAGCTCGTCTCCGCCAACGGCGGCAACATGAAGCAGGGCGACAACGTCCTGATCTGGGGCGCCTCCGGCGGCCTCGGCGGGTTCGCGACCCAGTACGCCCTCAACGGCGGCGCCAACCCCGTCTGCGTGGTCTCCAACGAGGAGAAGGCCCAGATCGTGCGCAACATGGGCGCCGAGATGGTCATCAACCGCTCCGAGCTCGCCCCGAAGTTCTGGAACGAGGAGGGCACCCAGCAGAACCCCAAGGAGTGGCAGCGCTTCGGCAAGGCCATCCGTGAGCTCACCGGCGGCGAGGACATCGACATCGTCTTCGAGCACCCCGGTCGCGAGACCTTCGGCGCCTCGGTCTACGTCACCCGCAAGGGCGGCACCATCACCACCTGCGCCTCGACCTCGGGCTACATGCACGAGTACGACAACCGCTACCTGTGGATGAACCTCAAGAAGATCATCTCCAGCCACTTCGCCAACTACCGCGAGTCGTGGGAGGCCAACCGCCTCATCGCCCAGGGCAAGATCCACCCCACCCTGTCGCGCGTCTACACCCTCGACCAGGTCGGCCAGGCGGCGCTCGACGTGCACCACAACAAGCACCAGGGCAAGGTCGGCGTCCTCGCCCTCGCCCCGCAGGAGGGCCTCGGCGTGAAGAACGAGGAGCTCCGCGCGAAGCACCTCGACAAGATCAACCTGTTCCGCGGCATCTGACCCTCCCGCCGACCCGGCGCAGATTGAACTCTCTAGGTACACCGATCCGGCGCAGATGAAATCTGAGATCACGCCGACCCGGCGCAGTTGAACAGTTGCTGTTCAAACTGCGCCGGGTCGGCGTCGTTCCGCGTTCACTCCGCGCCGGGTCGGCGTCGTGGCAACACATCCCGTGCCGGTCCGTCCGAACCGGCGAGCCGGGGTGGGCAACGTTGGGCCGATCAGGGATCATGGGCGAGTTCGTTGCACCCACCCCCCATGACCGCACCGAGAGCCAGGGAGGCTCAGTTCCATGAGCGACGAGGGTCTGTCCATCTTCGACGACGAGCCCACCCCGACCGAGGAGTCCAAGACCGTGACCACCAAGGCCGACGACGAGCCCACCCAGGTCATCCCGGCGGTGAAGACGGCCGAGACCCCGGCGGCCGCGCCCTGTCCGCCGGCGGCCGCCCGCCAGGTCGCATCCCCGCGCCCCACCGCGGCTCCCGCTCCCACTGACGCGGCTCCCGGCCGACCGGTCGGCTTCAACGCGCCCGGAGCGGCCGGCGGCCTGCCGACCGTCCGCAAGGGCGGCTACGACCGTGACGCGGTCGACGCGCAGATCCGCCAGCTCGCCAGCGAGAAGGCGACCCTGGGCGCCAGCCTGACCGAGTCCGAGCAGCGCGTGATCGACCTCGAGAAGGAGGTCGCCCGGCTCAGGTCCGAGCTCGCCGAGATGGACAACCCGTCGTACGCCGGGCTCGGTGGCCGGGCGAGCGCCATGCTGCGCCTCGCCGAGGAGGAGGCCTCCGAGATCCGCGCCACGGCCGAGGCCGACGCGGCCGAGGTCCGCGACCAGGCCACCCGTGACGCGAAGGCGATCCGCGCCGAGGCGGCCCGCGAGGCCGACGACATGCGCGCGGTCCAGCTGCGGGAGCTGGAGGAGAACCGCACCCGCCTGCTGACCGACGCCGAGCAGGAGCGGGCCCTGGCGAGGAGCGAGGCCGAGGACACCCTCGCCGCCGCGCGCCGCGAGTCCGACCAGCTCCGGCTGGCCTCGCAGCAGGAGGCGACCGAGCTGCGCAGCCAGGCCCAGCGGGAGGTCGAGCAGGCGCGGGCGGCGGTCGACCGCGAGGTCCAGGAGGCCCGCCGGGCCCTGGCCATGGAGAAGGAGCGGCTGGCCCGCGAGGCGACCGAGCACCACAACACGGCGGTCGCCGAGACCCGCCGCCTGGTCGAGGAGGCCGAGCAGCGCGCCAACGCCGCGGAGGCGCGCGCCGCGGAGGCCAGCAAGCAGTCCACCGCCAACCGCGCCGCCGCCCAGACCGAGGCCGAGGGTGTGCTCACCCGTGCCCGCCGCGAGGCCGAGCAGGTGATCGCGTCCGCCCGTGCCCAGGCCGAGGCCATCACCTCCAGCGGCGACGCCGACCTCCAGCGCGAGATCGCCGCCAAGCGCGCCGAGCTCGACCGGCTGACCAAGCGGCGCGCCTCGATCACCGCCCAGCTCTCCTCGCTCGCCGACCTCGTCGCCGGCTTCGGCGAGGACGAGAGTTGAGCGGGTCCGGCACGGGGACCGGAGGCACCGATGGGGTGAGCGAGCACGCCGGGATCGATCCGGCTGCCGCTGCGCCCGCACCCGCCACCGCCTCGCCGTACGGCGAGCCCGGCAAGCCGTTCAGTCGCCGCTCACCGTTCTTCGTCGGCTTCGTCGGTGCGCTGGGCGCGCTGACCGCCTTCTGGCTGTTCCAGGCGGTACTCGGCATCGGCTCGACCCTGATGCTGATCGTGGTCGCCTTCTTCCTCGCCGCGGGCCTGAACCCGGCGGTCGAGTTCCTGGAGCGCCGCGGCCTGCGCCGATCGTTCGCGGTCGTGGCCGTCATCGTGATCGCGCTGGCCGCGGTCGGCCTGTTCCTCGTCGCGATCGTCCCGGTCATCACCGACCAGATCACCGCGTTGAGCAAGAACGTTCCGGTGTGGCTCGACGAGTTGGAGCGCAACAAGAAGATCCAGGACCTCAACGAGGAGTACGGCGTCCTCGACAAGATCACCGACTTCGTCACCGACGGGGACTTCATCTCCACCCTGTTCGGCGGGGCGCTCGGCGTCGGCCTCAAGGTGCTCGGAGCGCTGTTCAACGCCTTCGTGATCTTCGTGCTCACGCTCTACTTCCTCGCGTCGCTGAAGACGAGCACCCGCGCGGTGTACCAGCTCGCTCCCGCCTCGCGCCGGGAGCGCTTCTCCTCCCTCGGCGACAAGGTGATCGCCAATATCGGCGGCTACGTCTCCGGGGCCTTCCTGGTCGCGCTCTGCGCGGGCGCGTGCTCGTTGGTGTTCCTCTACTTCACCGAGGTGCGCGAGTACGCCGTCGCGCTGGCCTTCGTCATCGCGCTGCTGGACGTGATCCCGATGATCGGCGCGACGATCGGGGCCGTGCTCGTCTCGGCGATCGCGTTCGCGACCGATGTCAAGACCGGCATCGCATGCGTCGTCTTCTTCGTCATCTACCAGCAGTTCGAGAATTACGTCGTCTACCCGCGAGTGATGAGCAAGTCGGTCGACCTGCCGGGCGCGGTGATCGTGATCGCCGCGCTCATCGGCGCCGGGCTGCTCGGCGTGGTCGGCGCGTTGCTGGCGATCCCCACCGCTGCCGCGGTCCTGTTGGTCTTCAGGGAGGTCGTGGTCCGCCGCCAGGACCTACGCTGACGGCTCCCCGAGCGCAACGTCATACGTTCTGTGGGCTGGAGCCCACGGGGCGAATGACGCTACGCCGGGGAACCCGCCATCAGACGAGGACCGGCTCCTCCGGCTCGACGAGTACGCCGCGCTCGCCCAGCTTGACGCCGATCACGCCGGCCAGGATCAGCGCCCCGCCGAGGAACTGGACGGCGCCCGGCAGCTGGTCGAGCAGCAGCCAGGCCCACACCACGGCGGCGACGACCTCGCTCAGCGCGACGAAGGACGCCAACCGCGAGCCGAGCCGGCGGCTGGCGGCGATCCCGGTCGAGTAGGCCAGCGCCGCCGTGACCAGGCCGAGGAGCAGCAGCGCCACCCACGGCCCGACCTCGACGCCGGCGTACGCGATCTGCTCGGCGGTCGCCTCCATCGGCATCAGCCCGACGAGTCCCAGCAGGCCGAGCATGAGCCCGCCGACCGCCAGGCCACCCGCGGCCAGCGTGAGCGGCGGGATCCCGCTGCGCTCGTCGGCGGAGATGACGAAGTACGCCGCCGCGCCCACCATGGCGCCGAGCGCCCAGGCGGCACCGCGGAGGTCGACGTCGGCACCGGCGAACAGGTCGAGCACGAGGACCAGGCCGAGCGCGGCGACCACGGCACCGGCGACGGTGAGCCGGCCGGGGCGCTGGCCGTGGACCAGCCACATCCACCCGACGACGGCGGCGGGAGCGGTGTACTCGATGAGGAGGGCCGGCCCGACCTCCAGGGTGCGCACCGCCGAGAAGTAGCAGAACTGGGCGCCGGCGACGGCGAGGCCGCCGTACACGAACATGGTCGGCGCCGCCCGCCGCAGCACACCCCAACGGCCGCGCAGCGCGAGCAGGCCGAAGGGCAGGACGACGAGGGCGCCGATCGCGATCCGGATCAGCACGACGCTGCCGGCTGTCCAGCCGCTGTCGAGCAGCGGACGGGCCAGCGAACCCGACAGACCGAAGGCGACGGCCGACGTGAGCGCGAGGGCGAGCCCGGTGGTCGTCGCGTCGCGACCGGTGTCACGAGTCAACGTCGTCATGACTCATGACACTAGGGCCGACTGCGGTAATCTGTCAATGTGGTCTTCGCCCATGACACCTCGCTGTCCCTCCAGGCCGCGGTCGCTCTCGTCAACAGCAGCCTCGAGCCGGTGACGATCAGCACGCCCGACGAGCTCGACACCTTCTTCACCGACTTCGGCTACACCGGCCGTCACGACCGCGACCAGGCCGAGGTGGACGCCACTCTCGCCATCGCGCCGCGGCTGCGCGAGCTGCTCACCGCCGACCGCGACGACGCGGCCGACATCGTGAACGCGATGCTGCGCGACGCCTCCGCGCTCCCCCAGCTGCGCCGGCACGACGGCCACGACTGGCATCTGCACGCCATCGACAACGACGCCTCACTGGCGGAGCGGATCCTGGTCGAGACCGCGATGGCGATGATCGACCTGATCCGGGCCGACGAGATGTCCCGGCTGTCGGTGTGCGCCGACGACACCTGCGAGGGCATCGTCCTCGACCTCTCGCGCAACCGGTCCCGGCGGTTCTGCTCGGTCACCTGCGGCAACCGCAATGCCGTCGCCGCCTACCGCGCCCGGCAGGCCGAGGAGGGCTGACCCCGCCGCCCGCGGGGCCGCTCACTCCCCCGGGATCGTCGCGGGGTCCAGCTCGAGGGCGAGGACGACAGGCCCCGCGGGGAGCGGATCGAGGGTGTCGAGGACCTTCCTCAGCTCGGCGGCTGAGCGGACGGTGTGCCCCTGGGCGCCGTACCCGCGGGCGACGTCCGCGAAGTCCGGCCATGCCATCCGGGCATGGTCCGGATCGCGGCCGGCGCCGCGCAGGTGGTGGAACTCCATGCCGTAGGCCGCGTCGTTCGCGATGAGGACGAGCAGAGGCAACCGCTCGCGGACCGCGGTCGCCAGCTCGCTCAGTCCCATCATCGCGCCCCCGTCGCCGGCCACGACGAGGGTGAGTCGGTCGCGATGCGCCAGCGAGACGCCCATGCCCGTCGCGATCCCCAGGCCGATGGACGCGAAGTTCAGCGTGTGGACGAAGTCCCCCGCCGCGGCCACGTTCAGCTCGCGCCAGGCCGTGTAGACGAACCGGCCCGTGTCGGAGACCACCAGGCGATCGGCGGGCAGCGCGTCGTCCACGAGTCGCAGGGCAGCGGCCAGCTCGAGGCCGCAGTCCTCCCCGCCGCCCGCCCCGCGAGCGACAGGGACGGGCGGGGCCTGCGCACCCGGCCAGTACGGCGCGGCCGGACCCGACTCGGCCAGCAGCGCGCACATCCGGCCGGCGGTGATCCCCGCGTCCCCGACGAGGGCGGCGGCCGGCGTGCCGTAGCGACCGATGGCGTCGGGATCCGAGTCGATCTGGACCACGGCTCCGCGCGATCCGACCAGGCCGTCGGCGGTCGTGAACCGGTTCAGGCTGGCACCGAACGCGACGACGCAGTCGGACTCGGCGAGCACCCGCAGCGCCTCGCTCCGGCCCACGGTGCCGCAGACCCCGAGGTCGCCGTGCTCTCCGGCGAACATGCCCTTCGCGAGCAGCGTCGTCGCCACCGGCGCGCCGAGCTGACCGGCCAGCGACAGGAGCTCCTCGCGCGCACCGCCCGCTCCGCGACCGGCCAGTACGACGGGTCGCCGCGCCGACGCGACGATGCCGAGCGCCGCGTCGAGCGAGGCGTCGTCCGGCAGCAGTGCCGGACGGTCGCCTGAGACGGCGGCCACCGACTCGCCACACGGCGCGGTCGCGAGGTCGAGCGGGATGTCGAAGACCACCGGCCGCGAGCGCTCCTCGGCGTGCCGCATCGCCCGCGCCAGCTGCCCGACGGCGTCGTCCGGGTGCGTCACCCGGACGTACGCCGCCCCCGTCAGCCGTGCGGCCGCCGCCAGGTCGAAGCGCTGCAGGTGGTGCGGCACCGACGGCGTGTCCCCGGTCAGGAGCAGCAGCGGTGACCGCGCCCGCACCGCCTCGGTCAGGGCCGTGAGCGTGTTGGTGAACCCGGGCCCGTGCGTCACCGACGCCGCGCCGAGGCCGGCCGTCGTCCGCGCCATCCCGTCCGCCGCGCTCACGGCGCCCGACTCCGCCACCGTGGGGACGAACCTGCCCCCGTGCTCGATGAAGGCGACGACATGGGGAAGGTTGCCGTCGCCCATGAGACCGGTGATCGTCTCCACGCCGGAGGCGAGGAGCGTTCGAGCGACAGCGGTCGAGACGTCGTGGGTCACTTCGAGGTCCCCGCGGCGCTCACGTCCTCGGCGGTGAAGTCGTTGTACGCCGACACCAGCGAGTTGTCGACGTAGTCGGCCACGGGCAGTGCCTCGGGGATCAGGTCGTACTTCGCGAGGAAGGCGGCCGTGGCCTCGGCACGGTCCTCCGGCGTGTAGCCGTAGTCCTCTTGACCGGCGTTCGCCGGGTCGTACTGCGCGATCGTCGCCTTGAGGATCTCCAGGTCACGCGCCCGTCCCGCGTCGTCCGACTTGGCGTTGGGGAACTCCGCGTAGAACATGTCCAGCGCCTTCTCCGGGTTCTGCTTCGCCCACTCCTGGGCGACAGCGCCGGCCCGGCCGAGCTTCTCGAGCGCGTCGGACTTCTCCTTGATCGCGTCCGTGCTGGCGTACTCGACGAAGTCGAGCAGCATCCCGGCCTCGCTGAAGACGTCGTCCATCACCCGCAGGTCGGTGCCGCTGAGCTCGATCGCCTGGTACGCCGCGTCCCACAGGTAGAGCCCGTCCACCTTGCCGGAGCTGAGCGCGTTCGCGGCCTGGGCTCCGATGCCCACCGCCACGAACTCGACGTCGTCCCCGACACCGGCCTCCTCGGCCATCGCCTTCGCCTCCGGCAGACGCGAGGAGGACAGCGAGGCGACGCCGACGGTCTTGCCGGCGAGGTCCTCGGGCGACTGGATCGCGCTGTCCTCGAGGACGGCGAGCCCGGAGCCGTACTCCGGGATCAGGTTGTAGACGATCTTGATGTCGACGCCCTTGTTGATCGCGGCCATCACCGACGACGGGTTGCCCTGACCGAGGTCCGCCTTGCCCGCCTGGACCAGCTGGACCGCGACCGAGGAGCCCGAGGTCGGCATGTAGCTGACGTCGATGCCGTAGTCGTCGAACAGTCCGAGCTGCTTGGGCACCGCGTAGAGGATCGCCTCCTCCCCCGGGTACGGCGCCTCGTGGCCCATCGCCACGGTGATGGAGTCCTTGTCGTCGCCCGGGCCTCCCGAGCACCCGGTCGCCGCCAGGACCAGTCCCAGCACGACGGCGGACGCTGCCAGCGCCCGGTTCTTCCTAGTGCGCACGCGCATGAGCTTGAGCTCCTTCGAGGGTGGTGCGGCTCAGACGCCGCTGGAGGTGGAGCTGACCTTGGTCCAGAAGACGACCCGCCGTTGGACGAGGACCAGGATCAGGTGGAGCAGGTAGCCGATCAGGGACAGCAGCACCAGCACCGCGAACGAGCCGGAGATGTCCAGGACCGCGTTGAAGGTGAGGATCTGGTTGCCGAGCCCCGCCCGCGCGCCCATGAACTCGCCCACGACCGCACCGAGCAGCGACAAGACGATGGCGGCGTCGAGACCGGCGAAGATGTACGGCAGCGCCGAGGGCAGCTTCACCCTCCGGAACGTCTCGACCCGTCCCGCTCCCATCGCCCGGATCATGTCGACGCGCTGCTGCTCGGTGTTCTGCAGGCCTTCGATCGTGTTGACGATGATGGGGAAGAACGCGACCGTCACCGCGACGATGACCTTGCTGGTCATCCCGAAGCCGAACCAGATCACCAGCAGTGGAGCCAGTGCGATCTTCGGGACCGTCTGGAAGGCGACGATGTAGGGATAGATGGCGCGCCGGATCCAGCGCACCTCCGAGACGAGGGCACCGAGGCCGACGCCGAGCACGGCGGCGATCAGGAAGCCCAGCACCGTCTCGGTCAGCGTGTAGCGCAGGTTCGCCAGGAAGGTCCCGTGGACCAGGCCGTCGTACAGGCTCTGCGCGATCATCGACGGCGGCGGCAGGACGATCTCGGAGACGTCCCAGATCCGGACGATCGCCTCCCACGCGCCGACCACCACGACGAACGTGGCGATCACGGCCAGCCAGTCGGCCGGGACGATGCGGCGCGGGGTCGAGCGGCGCCCGGTGGCGGTCCCGCGACCGGCCCTCACGGCGATATTGACGGACATCAGTCGATCCCTCCTCGGGCGTTGAGCAGGCCGCGGATCTGCGTGGCCGTCTGCTGGAACCTCGGGTCCCCGGTCGCGTCGAGCCGGCGGGGCCGCTCGATGTCGACGGAGAAGTCGGCGACGATCCGGCCCGGACGCTCGGACATGACCAGGACGCGGTCGCTGAGGTAGACCGCCTCGGGGATCGAGTGCGTGATGAAGAAGACCGTCTTGCGCTCCTCGGACCAGATCCGCTGCAGGTCGTCGTTCATCTGCTCGCGGGTCAGCGCGTCGAGTGCGCCGAACGGCTCGTCCATCAGCAGGATCCGGGGGTTCGGTACGAGCGCTCGCACGATGCCCGCCCGCTGCTGCATGCCACCGGACAGCTCCGAGGGATACCTCTTCTCGAACCCGTCCAGACCGACCATCCGGAGCAGGTCCATGGCTCGGTCGCGGTGCTGCGCGACGTTGCGCTTCTGCACGCGGATCGGCAGCAGGACGTTGTCCAGGATGGTCAGCCAAGGCAACAGCACCGGCTGCTGGAACACGACGCCCACGTCGGGCGAGGGTCCGCTCAGGTCCCGGCCCCCGAGACGGACCTCGCCCTCGCTCTGGCGCAGCAGGCCGGCCAGGATCTTGAGCAGGGTGCTCTTCCCGCAGCCCGAGGGCCCGACCAGCGACACGAAGGTGCCGTCGGCGATCTCGAGGTCGATCGGCAGCAGCGCCTGGACGGGCGTGCCGGTGGCCGTCGGATAGGCCAGCGTCACCTGCTCGATCGTGATCAGACTGTCCGTGGTCGTGGGTTCCGACAACACGTCGGTGTTCGACATCGTGCTCACAACTCCTCCCTGATGAACAGAGCATCGACTGCGACTGCGCCACGGCCCTCCGGCCGGACGAGGACCGGGTTCAGCTCGGCGGTGGCGAGCTGTGACCCGAAGGCGTCGGCCAGCTCGCCGAACGCGAGGACCAGATCGATCAACGCGGCCCGGTCGGCCCGCGGGGCCCCGCGGTAGCCGTCGAGAAGACGGCCGAGGGGCGAGGAGGCGAGCAGTCGCTCCACCTCCCGCCGGGTGACGGGCACGGGCGTGGTCAACGCCCGGCCGCCGAGCTCGGCGAGGACGCCGCCCGGCGCGACGGTGAGCACCGGGCCGACCTGCGGATCCCGCACCACCCCCACCATGCACTCCACCACCGGTCCGGCGACCTGCTGCTGGACGAGGAAGCCGTCCACCGGCAGGTCGGGGGCGCCGGCCGCGACGGCCGTGCGCATCTCGGCGATGGCGCGCGCCACGGCCTCGGCACCGGCGAGCCCGGTGCGCACGCCCCCGATCTCGGTCTTGTGGGCCAGGCCGGGCGACTCGACCTTGACGACGGCGAGATCCGGCAGCGCGGCGCCGATCGCCGCGGCCGCACCCTCGTCCGCCACCAGGAAGGTGGCCGGGGTCTCGATGCCGGCGGCGGACAGCAGGTCGAGCGCCTCCTGTCCGGCGACCACGCCGCGCGCCAGCGCGCGACGCGGGACCGTCGGCCGGTCGACCCAGGGCTCCGGGGCGGTGCCCGACGCCATCAAGGCCCCGATCGCCCTGAGCGCCGGGGTCATCGCGCCCAGGAGCGGGACGCCCTGCTCGGCCAGGGTCTCGACGATCACCGGGTCGGCCGGGCCGCCCGCCAGGCCGAAGGCCACCACCGGCGCCCCGGGCTGCGTGGCCTGCTTCGCGAGCACCCGCGCCTGCTCCCGGTACAGCTCGGCCTGGCCCTCGCATCCCTGCAGCACGTTGAGGGCGAGGGCCACCAGGCCGACCTGGGGATCGGAGCGCAGCGCCGTCAGCGCCGCGCTCGCCAGACCCGAGTCCTCCGCCGCCGCCCCCGTCAGGTCGAGCGGGTTGGCGACGGTCGCGAAGTCCGGCAGGACGTCCGCCAGCTCGGCCGTCGCCCGCTCGCCGAGGCTCGCCGCCGGGATACCGAGCTCCGTCATCCGGTCGGCGACCAGCCCGGACCCGCCGCCGGAGATCGACGCGACCGCCAGCCCCCTCGCCGTCGGGCGGACCCGGCTCGAGGCGAGGATCAGCATCTCCCGGAACTCGTCCAGGTCGTCTGCCTGCACCACGCCACAGCGGCGGAGCAGGCCGGTCAGCGCCTCACTGTGACCGGCCACCGCTCCCGTGTGGGCCAGCGCCGCTCGCTGGCCCAGCTCGGAGCGACCGACGCTCAGCGCCACCACGGTCTTGCCGAGCTCGGCGGCCCGGATCGCCGCGCGGGCGAACTCCTCGGCGTCGCGCAGGCCCTCGAGGAAGACGCCGATCACGTCGACGCCCTCGTCCTCGGCCAGCGCGGCGACGTACTGCCCGAGCGTCACCGACACCTCGTTGCCGGTCGTGATCAGGTGACTCAGGCCCAGTCCGCGACCGACCGACGAGTCGGTGACGGCGTGGGTGAGCGCTCCGGACTGCATCACGAGCGCGACCCGGCCCGCCGCGAAGGGCGTCACGATCTGCCCGCTGTAGGCGGCGAAGCCCGTCGTGGCGTTGAGGATGCCGTAACAGTTCGGGCCGCAGAGCAGGAAGCCGGACTCTCCGACGAGCCGGCTCAGGCGCTCACCACGCTCGCCGCCCGTCGTACCCTCGCCGAAGCCGCTGGCGATGAGCAGGCCCGCCTTCGCCCCGCCCGCGATCGCCTCCGCGAGTACGTCGAGCGCCGGCTCCGCACTCAGTGCGACGGCGACGAAGTCGACCGGCTCCGGCAGCGCCCCGAGGTCGGGGACCGCGTCGTAGCCGGCGATGCTCGCGGCGGTCGGGTGGACGGGATGGATGCGCGCGGTCGATCCGAACCGGCGCAGGTTCTGCAGGATCTGGCTACCGCGGTTGCCGCGCGGCGAGGCGCCGACCACGGCGATCGAGGCGGGATTCAGCAGCGCCGCGAGATCCGCCATCATCGCTCTCCGTAGGGGGTGTCCCGCTCACGGAGGAAGGCCCCCATGCCCTGCTCCGCGAGGATGCTCATGAGCCGCTCCTTCTCGGTCACCCCGTTCGAGGCCAGGAGGTAGGTGTCGATATAGCGGTGCGCGTCCTGTGCGGCCTTGAAGCCCTGGATGTCGAGCGTGAGCCGGACCGCCCGCTTGGCCAGCGTCGCGGCGTACGCCGGCGCGTGCGCGACCCGCTCGGCCAGCCGCTGCGCCTCGACCAGCAACTGGTCGGCCGGGACGACGCGGTTGACCAGGCCGGCCTCGCGCGCCCGCTCGGCGGAGAGCCGGTCGCCGGTCAGATAGAGCTCGTTGAAGGCCTTGAACTGCATGAGCCAGGGCAGCATCAGCAGTGGTGAGAGGGCGCCGTGCCGGATCTCGGGCTCGGAGAGGAAGGCGTTCTCGGCGGCGATGGTCAGGTCGCCCACCACCGCGAGGTTGCAGCCACCGGCGATGGCGCCTCCGTTCAACGCGGTGATCACCGGCTTGTCGCAGTACCAGATCTTGCTGATGATCGCGGCGTTGCCGCGGGTGTGGTCGTCCCACTCCTGGGAGTTGTCCGGAAGCCCGTCGGCGTCGAGGTCGATCCCCGAACAGAAGATCCGGTCGCCGGCGGCCGTGAGCACGATGGCCCGCACCGCGGGATCGGAGCCCGCCTCGTCGAAGGCTCGCCCCAGCTCCGCGAAGGTCTGCTGGCGCAGGGCGTTGTGCTTGGCCGGTCGGTTCAGCGTGATCGTGGCGACGCCCGCGGTCACGGTGACCAGCAGGTCCTCGTAGCCGTCGGCGCCCACGGCTGCCGGCGCGGTCGTGGTCGTGGTCATGTCCTCAGCTCCGTCCGTCGTTCTCGTCCGCCGCCGCGACCAGCGCGACCGTGTTGCCGAAGACCTGCTCGCCACGCCCCATCTCGGCGTGCACCCGCGGGAGGTCGGCGAAGGGCACGACCCGGCCGACGCACGGATCGATCCGGCCGTCCCGGACGAGGTCGTTGTAGGCGCGAGCCTGCACGTCGTTGGTCCCGTGGCTGCCCTGCAGCCGCTTCTGGCGCGTCCAGTGGTAGCGGAGGTCGACCATCGCGTCGTAGCCGGTGGTCCCGGCGCAGACGACCACCATGCCGCCCGGCTCGCAGACGAAGACGCTGGTCGGGATCGTCGAGCTGCCGGGGTGCTCGAACACGATCGCCGGGTCCTTGCGCTCCCCCACGATGTCCCAGATCGCCTTGCCGAAGCGTCGGGCCTCGGCCGTCCATGCCTTCTGTCCGGCCGCGTCGTCGACCAGCGGCGGGATGCCCCAGTGGGAGAAGTCGCTCCGGTTGATGTATCCGATCGCGCCGAGCTTCTCGGCGTACTGACCGCGCTCGTCGTCGGAGACGACCGCGACCGCCCGGGCGCCCGCGCGGCTCGCCAGCTGGATCGCCTGGGTGCCGAGTCCGCCCGACCCTCCCCAGACGAGGACGACGTCACCGGCCTGCAGCGTGTTGCCGGCCCAGCCGTGCAGCATGCGGTACGCCGTGGTGCCCACCAGGGTCGGTGCCGCCGCCTCGGCCCAGCTGAGTCGGCTCGCCTTGGGCAGCACCTGGTGCGCCTGGACGCGCGCGAACTGGGCGAAGGAGCCGAAGTTCGTGTTGTAGCCCCAGATCTGCGCGCTCGGCGCGATCATCGGGTCCTTGCCGCCGGCGATCCAGGGGTCCGCGGGATCCCAGTGGCCGGGGTGGACGATGACCTCGTCGCCGACGTGGACATCGCTGACGGCCTCGCCGGTCGCGTAGACGATGCCCGACGCGTCGGATCCGCCGATGTGGAAGTCGTACGGCTCGCCCGCCCGCTGCCGGGCGGCGATCACGTCGACCGGGTAGCCGCGCGCCGCCCAGACGTTGTTGTAGTTGACGCCGGCGGCCTGGACGCCGATGAGGACCTCGTCCGGCCCGATCGGGGGAACCTCGATCCGCTCCTCGACCTGGAACGCGGTCTGCGGGTCACCGAACCGCTCCGCCCTCACGACGAGGGCGGTCATGTGACTCGGCACCTCGCCCGGCTCGGGCAGCTGCCCCAGGGGGACCGATCCCTCGAACGTCGCCGCTGACGTGCGGTGCTCGCTCACGTTGCCTCCTTCGTTCCCCACCTCCTGTGGCGGAGATCACTTGGTGGCCCGATTGAAGCAGTACGTCTCGCAGAACGACACCATTTACCAGATCTTTTCTGCTGTGCAAGACAAACAGGTTGGTCGTGGGTAGTCTCGTGTCGGTCGGCCCACCCTGAGAGCGAGAGGTTCTGCCATGAGCGACCCCCATCCGGAGCCGAGGCCCGCGTACCTCATCGACTCGGCGGAGAACGCGCTACGGATCCTGATGCAGCTGCGCAACGCCCCGGAGATCCGCGTGACCCAGGTCAGCGACGAGCTCGGTGTCGCCCGATCGACGGCGCACCGTCTGCTCTCGACCCTCACCTACGTGGGCTTCCTCCGCCACGACCCGATCCGCCGGGCCTATGTGCCGGGCAGCGTGCTCGTCGAGATCGCGCTCGCCTCGACCGGCCATCGCCAGCTGAGGCAGGTCGCCATGCCACACATCGTCCGGCTGTCGAAGGAGGTCGAGTGGACCATCCATCTCTCCGTCCTCGAAGGCTCCGACATCCGGTTCATCGACGGCGCGGAGAGCCCGCGTCCGGTCCGGGTGACCGCGCGCGTCGGCTCTCGGTTCCCCGCCCACAGCACGAGCAGCGGCAAGGTCCTGCTCGCCGACCTCCCGAGCAAGCACCTGCGCAGCCTCTACCCCGACCGTCCGGCGCCGGTCACCGAGCACACCGTCGACTCCCTGGCCGTGCTGGAGCGTGAGCTCGCCACCGTGCGCGACCAGGGCTACGCCACCAATCTGGGCGAGAACGAGATCGGACTCCACGCCGTGTCCGTCCCCATCCGCACCGAGCGGTCCGGGCTCGTGGCCGCCATGGCCGCCGCTCGACCGTCGGTCACCGCCGCGCCGGCCGAGTTCCCCGAGATCATCGCCCGGCTCCGCTCGACCGCGGCCGAGATCGCCCGCCAACTGGAGGCCGTCGAGTGAGTCGCGTGGGTCCGACGAGCCGAGGGGATCCGGCGTTCAGTCCCCGAGGAACCTGCGCAGCACCTCGAGGAAGAGCTCGGGACGCTCGGAGTGCAGCCAGTGTCCGGTGTCCTTGAGGGTCACCTTGCGGTTGCGCGGGAACCAGCGGTCCATCGCGGGCTCGTACTCCGGCAGGACGTACGACGAGCGCGCGCCGGCCAGCCACAGCACCGGGCCGTCGTACGCCGGCAGGTCGGCGAGCTCCGCCTCGGGCCAGGCGCTGATGACCGCGAGATCCCGGTCGAGCACGTCGAGGTTGACCTGCCAGGCCCATCCCGAAGGCGCGGCGGGATCACGGCGGAGGTTCTGGAGCAGGAACGAGCGCACCGTCGGGTCCGGCACGGCCGGTTCGAGCAGCCGGTCCGCGTCCGCGCGGTGCACCACCTGGCCCAGGTCCATCCCACGCATCGCGGCGATGTAGCCCGGGAACTCGCGACTCTCGGGGTAGGCCACCGGCGAGATGTCGGCGACGCACAGCCGCTCGACCCGCTCCGGGTGGAGCAGGGCGAGCACCATGGCCACCTTGCCCCCGAGCGAGTGCCCGACCACCGTCACCGGCTCGTCGTCGTCCCCGAGCCAGTCGGTCAGCGTCGACAGGACGTCGGCCGCGGCCGCCGCGAAGTCGAACCGCTCCGGCCACGGCGAGCGCCCGTGGTGCGGCAGGTCGACCAACAGCACCCGGTGCCGCTCGGCCAGCTGCTTGGCGACGCCGGTCCAGTTCTTTCCCTGGCCGAACAGGCCGTGGAGGAAGACCACACGGCTCCCGGTGGAACCGAGAGCCGTGTGGTGAAGCATCACGCGCCGAGCCTATCGGCCCCGTCGCCCGGCTCCGAACCCCGCCGTCCGTCACCCGTCGATTGGTCACAAACCGCACGCCTGGAGCCCGAATTGTTGCGGTTTGGGACCAAACCGCAACAACGTGGCCAGCTCAGTACGTGTGGAAGCCCTTGCCGGTCTTGCGCCCCAGCTCGCCCGCGTCGACCTTGGCGACCAGGGTCGCCGCGGGCGCGAAGCCGGGCTCTCCGAACTCTCCGTGCAGCTCCTTCTGGATGGCCAGCGACACGTCGTTGCCGACCACGTCGAGCAGCTCGAAGGGACCCATCGGGAGGCCGGCGGTCTCCTTGATCGCGGCGTCGATGGTCGCCAGCTCCTCGCCGCTCTCGGCGAGCTTGATCGCGTCGTTGAGGTAGGGGAACAGCAGCAGGTTGACGATGAAGCCCGCCCGGTCACCGGCCGAGACGCCGACCTTGCCGACATTGGCGGTCAGCGCGCGCACGGTCTCGTCGACGTCGGCGGACGTGGCGGCGGTCGTGATGATCTCGACCAGCTTCATGACCGGCGCCGGGTTGAAGAAGTGCATGCCGATGACGTCCTGCGGGCGCCCGGTGGCCTCGCCCAGCTTGGTGATCGGGAGCGAGGACGTCGTGGTCGCGAGGATGGCGCCAGGCTTGGCGATCCGGTCGAGGTCGCGGAAGAGCTGGAGCTTGAGCTCGAGGTCCTCGGCGATGGCCTCCACGACGATGTCGACGCCGCCCAGCGCCTCGCGCTCGGTCGAGCCGGTCAGGCGACCGAGCAGCGCGTCCTTGTCGCCCTCGGTGCCCTTGCCCTTGGCGATGGCGCGGTCGAGGTTCTTCGTGATGTAGCCGATGACGCCGTCCAGCTTGTCCTGGCCGCGCCCGACGAAGACGACGTCGTACCCGGCCTGGGCGAACACCTGGACGATGCCCGAGGCCATCGTGCCGGTGCCGACGACCCCGACGGTCCTGATCTCGTGCTTGAAGGCCGGCGCGGCGGCCTCGCCCGCGGCGGCCGCCTCGTCGGCGAAGGTGCGCCCCTCGGCGACGAGCTTGTCGAACAGACCGGCCGGCTCGTGCAGGTGGTCGCCGGTCTCGGCGAAGCGCGCGGCCAGCTGGTCGCGGACCTGAGCGACGCCGATCTCGTCCACGACCGTCAGCGGACCCTTGGGGTAGCCGCAGCCGAAGCGCATGGCCGCGTCGATGTCGCTCACCGAGGCGTAGCCCGACTCGTAGGTGCGGACCGCATGGTTGAGGTACGGCAGCACCAGCGTGTTGAAGATCTGCTCGCTCGAAGTCATGGGCCGGATTCTGACACCCGGGAGGGGCCCTGACTACCCGTCGGTAACCCTCGGAGAGCGATCGAGACAGAGGTCACAGAGACTCAGTCCCGTGGCCGCGGTACGACGACCCGCACCACCTTCGAGCGGGCGGTCTGCCCGCGGACCAGCTGCACCGCCGAGCGCCGTACGCCGAGCTCCTTGGCCAGCCACCGCACGAGCTCGTCGTTCGCCCGACCGTCCACCGGCGGCGACGCCAGCCGGACCTTGAGCTCGGCCCCGTCGACGCCGGTCGGCCCGACCACGCCGGTGCGGGACGCACCCGGCTGCACCCGGACGGCGAGCAGCCAGGACGTCGTACTCCCCCGCTCCGGACGCCACCACGGCTGGTCGGGCTCGATCTCCACACGGAGGACTGTAGATTCGTCGCTCGTGAGACTCGTCGTGGCGCGCTGCCAGGTGGACTATGCAGGCCGGTTGACCGCACATCTCCCGATGGCGACGCGGGTGCTCATGCTCAAGGCGGACGGCTCGGTCCTGGTGCACTCCGACGGCGGCTCCTACAAGCCGCTCAACTGGATGTCGCCACCGTGCACCGTCCGCGAGGGCGAGGACGACGAGGGCCGGGTCGAGTGGACGGTCACCGCACGGGCCGCCAAGGGCCAGGCGCCCGACACGCTGCGGATCCTCATCGACGAGATCCACCACGACACGCAGCACGACCTCGGCATCGACCCGGGCCTGCAGAAGGACGGCGTCGAGAAGCATCTGCAGGAGCTTCTCGCGGAGCATCCCGCGACCCTCTCCGACGGCCTGACCCTGGTCCGCCGCGAGTTCCCGACCGCCATCGGCCCGGTCGACCTGATGTGCCGCGACGGCGCCGGCCTGTCGGTCGCCGTCGAGATCAAGCGGCGCGGCGAGATCGACGGCGTCGAGCAGCTCACCCGCTACCTCGAGCTCCTCAACCGCGACCCGCTGCTCACCGGCAAGGGCGCGGTGCGCGGCATCTTCGCCGCCCAGGAGATCAAGCCCCAGGCCCGGGTCCTCGCCGAGGACCGGGGGATCTCCTGCGCGGTGATCGACTACGACGCCCTCCGCGGCATCGACAACGCCGAAGACCGGCTGTTCTGAGCCCGGCCGCGATGACGCCGATCTTCCACCTCGCCCTGCTCCGCGACTGGGAGGCGGCGCAGCGCGTGGGCAGCTACACCGTCTCGACCCGCGACCGGTCACTGGCCGACGTCGGGTTCATCCACGCCAGCCGCGCCGACCAGTGGACCGGCGTGCGCGACCTCTTCTACGCCGACGTCACCGAGCCGATGGTGCTGCTGCAGATCGACCCGGCGCGGCTCGACGTACCGGTCGTCGAGGAGGCTCCCGAGCCCGGTGCCGAGACGACCTTCCCCCACATCTACGGCCCCCTGCCCGTGGCGGCGGTGGTCAAGGCCATCCCGCTCCCGGGCAGCGCCGACGGCGTGGCGACGCAGCCGGCCGGGGCGCCGCTCCCGACGGCCCCGGTCGCTGCCGGGTCGGCCACGCCCGCACCCGCGGACCGCGCGCCCACCGAGAGCTTCTCGCGGCTCTACTTCCGCGAGATGTTCTACAACGTGGCCCTGCTGTGCGTCGTCCTCGCCGTCGGCCTGCTGGGCGCGATCGTGGGCCACGCCGTGTCGGACGACGGCGGGAGGGGCGTCGGCGGCCTGGTCGGCGTCGCTCTCGGCATCGCGGCGGCGGTGTTGCTGTTCCGCCGGCGGCACGCGGGCAGCTGAGCGCCCGCGGCGACAGTCAGGCGCCCGCGGCCGCCGGCGCGGTCGGGTCGGCGGCGTCGCCGCCGCGCTCGCGCGCCACCCAGTCCTCGATCGCGTTGATGTCGTCCTTGCTGCGGGTCACGACCGTCAACAGGTCGTTCATGGTGGCGACCTCCTCGACCTGCTCCTTGATGAACCACTGCATGAACTGCTCGGAGGCGAAGTCGTTCTCCTCGCGCGCCACGCGCAGCAGGCCGTTGATCTGCTCGGTGACCCGCTTCTCCTGCGCCAAGGCCAGCGCGATCGGCGCCACGACGTCCTCGAAGGCCGCGACCGGCGCCTCGACGCCCGGGATCTCGACGGCGGCGTCGGTGTCGAGGAGGTACTGCACCATCATCATGGCGTGCTGCCGCTCCTCGAGCGCCTGGCCGTAGAAGAACGCAGCCAGCTGCGGCATCGTCAGCGCGTCGTAGTGGACGGCGCACGCGAGGTACTGGTGGTGCGCTGCGAACTCGTTGCCGATCTGGGCGTTGAGCTGGTCGGTGAAACGGGGGGCGGCCATGGGCGCCAGCCTAGTGGAGCGCAGTGGAGGCGCCCGACGGCCCGGTGCCGTCAGGCGGCCTTCTGGAGGGCCTTCTTGGTCACCTTCTTGCCGCTGGTCGTCACCAGGACGCGGCGCTTGACGGTGAGCCCGTCGGGGAGGGTGCCCTCCTTGAGCATGCGCAGGGGGCAGCGGCCGCACTTCGACTTCGAGACGCAGCACTTCGTCTTGGGGAGCTTCTGCTTCCCCTTCGACTTCTTCTTGCCCTTGCCCACGGAAGGAGGATAGGACGATGAGGGTAGGCAGACCTAACCGACGTGATCCAGGTCACTGCCGACGGTCTCCGGACCGTCTCCGGACCGTCGCCGGACGGCCACCGGGCGGGCCGCGGGTGCCACTATGGTGCGGTCGTGATCGAGATCTGGCTGAACCCCGCCTGTTCGAAGTGCCGCACCGCCGAGGGCGAGCTCCGGGCCGCCGGCGTCGACTACACGGTGCGCCGCTACCTCGACGAGCCGCCGACGGTCGCCGAGATCGAGGACGTGCTGACCCGGCTCGGGCTCGAGCCCTGGGACATCGCCCGCACCGCCGACGCGAGCAAGCTGGGCATCACCCTGCCCATCAAGGACGCTGCTCACCGCGACCGGTGGCTGGACCTGATGGTCGCCCACCCCAAGCTCATCCAGCGACCGATCCTCACCGCGTCCGACGGGACGACGGTCGTCGGCCGCGACCCCGAGTCGCTGGCGCGGGTGATCGCGGCCGACGACATGTAACTAAGTGTTACAGCACGGTTATCCACCACTCTGGTCACACGAGCCCCAAATCCCGTCCGTAACCCTTAGTTACAAGGGCGAGCGCCGCCGTCAGGCCAGGCCGTTGGCCTTCCGGATCACCTGGACGATGCCGCCCATGATCTCGGTGAGCCCGAAGTCCTTCGGGGTGTAGACGGCCGCGACGCCGAGCTCCATGAGCGCCCTGCCGTCGGACTCGGGAATGATCCCGCCGACGATCACCGGTACGTCGCCCATGCCCGCGGCCTTCAGGCCGTCGAGGACGGCGGGCACCAGCTCCATGTGGGAGCCGGAGAGGATCGAGAGGCCGACGCAGTGGACGTCCTCGGCGACGGCGGCGGCGACGATCTGCTCCGGGGTGAGCCGGATGCCCTGGTAGATGACCTCGAAGCCCGCGTCGCGGGCCCGTACGGCGACCTGCTCGGCCCCGTTGGAGTGCCCGTCGAGCCCCGGCTTGCCCACGAGCAGCCGGAGCCGCCCGCCGAGCTCCTCGCTCGTCGTACGGACGGCCTCACGGACCGTGGTCAGCTCGGCGCCGGCCTCGGCGACGCCCACCGCACCGGCGACCCCGGTCGGGGCACGGAACTCGCCGAACACCTCGCGCAGGACGCCGGCCCACTCGCCGGTGGTCGCACCCGCGCGGGCGGCGGCGAGGGTGGCCGCCATCAGGTTGGCGCCGGACTTGGCGTCCTCGGCGAGCCGGGCCAGCGCGGCGTCCACCTCGCCGGCGTCGCGCTGAGCCTTCCACGCCTCGACGGAGGCGAGGGCGGACTTCTCCGCCTCGGGGTCGGCCACCATGATCGCGCCGTCGAGGTCGGCGGTCAGCGGGCTCTGCTCGGTGGTGTCGAACCTGTTGACGCCGACGATGATCTCCTCGCCGGCCTCGATCCGGCCGCGGCGGGCGGCGTGGGCGGAGACCAGCTCCTGCTTCATGTAGCCGGAGTCGACGGCGGCGATGGCGCCGCCCATCGCCTGGACCCGGTCGATCTCGGCCTTGGCGCCGGCGATCAGCTCCTGCACTTTGGCCTCGACGACCGGCGAGCCGTCGAAGATGTCCTCGTACTCGAGCAGGTCGGACTCGAACGCGAGGACCTGCTGGAGGCGCAGCGACCACTGCTGGTCCCACGGGCGCGGCAGGCCGAGGGCCTCGTTCCACGCGGGCAGCTGGACGGCGCGGGCGCGAGCCTTCTTGGACAGGGTGACCGCGAGCATCTCCAGCACGATCCGCTGGACGTTGTTCTCGGGCTGCGCCTCGGTCAGGCCCAGGCTGTTGACCTGGACGCCGTACCGGAAGCGGCGCATCTTCTCGTCGGTCACGCCGTAGCGCTCGCGGGTGATCTCGTCCCACAGGTCGACGAAGGCGCGCATCTTGCACATCTCCTCGACGAAGCGGACACCGGCGTTGACGAAGAACGAGATCCGGCCGACGACCTTCTCGAAGTCGTCGTCGGAGACCTGGCCGGAGTTCTTGACCTGGTCGAGTACGGCGATCGCGGTGCACATCGCGTAGGCGATCTCCTGCACGGGCGTGGCGCCGGCCTCCTGCAGGTGGTAGCTGCAGATGTTGATCGGGTTCCACTTCGGGATCTCGTGGACCGTGTACGAGATCATGTCGCCGATCAGACGCAGGGAGTGCTCCGGCGGGAACACGTAGGTCCCCCGCGAGAGGTACTCCTTGATGATGTCGTTCTGGGTCGTGCCCGCCAGCTGATGGGCGACCTCCGACGGCGAGAGATCGGGGTTCTGCTCCTCCGCGGCGACCTGGTACATCGCGAGCAGCCACATGGCGGTCGCGTTGATCGTCATCGAGGTGTTCATCTCGGTGAGGGGGATCTGGTCGAAGAGCTTGCGCATCTCCCCCAGGTGCGGCACCGGTACGCCGACCTTGCCGACCTCGCCACGCGAGAGCGGGCTGTCGGGGTCGTAGCCGGTCTGCGTGGGCAGGTCGAACGCGACCGACAGACCGGTCTGGCCCTTGGCCAGGTTGGTGCGGTAGAGCGCGTTGGACGCCTCCGCGGTCGAGTGGCCGGCGTAGGTCCGCATCACCCAGGGGCGGTCCTTGGGATGCGATGCCTTCCCGGCGGTGCCGGCTGCGTCGGGCGAGGTGCTCATAGGCCGAAGCGTAGGCCGATCGCTACCGCGAGGTAACCGCCTGACGTGTGGGGTTGTCCACAACGCCGCCCCCGAGCCGGCGGCGTTGGGGAGGCGATCAGGCGGGGATCGGCTCCCGCTCGAGCTCGATCAGCCGGATCAGCCGGGTGAGGTGCAGCATCCGGCGCACGGCCGGCTGGGCCCCGCGCAGCACGACGCGGACGCCGTAGCGCTGCGCCTGCCGGCTCGCGGCCGCGATCACCTTGAGGGCGGTGGCGTCGACCGAGCCGACCGCGCTGATGTCGATGAGGACCGGGCTGATCCGGTCGGTGCCGCAGACCCGGATGTGGTCGTGGACCGCCGCGCGCAGCTCGCCGGTCGATCGGACGTCGAGATCGCCGGCCAGGACCAGGACGGGCTCGCCGAGGACGTACTCAATGCGACTATGCTCGTCGAGCGGGCGAGTGGACTGCCGTGCTCCCATTGGTTCCCTCCCGAGACCGATCCGGACAGACGCCCCACTGGCCTGTTACCCACCATGACGCTCCGGCAGTCCGATCGGTTGCATCTCGGTCCGAAGTTTTTCCGCGGCGCCCCCGGACTACGCTCCGAGTCATGGTCAACCTCACCCGCATCTACACGCGCACCGGCGACGCCGGCCAGACCCGGCTGAGCGACATGAGCGTCACGACCAAGACAGACCTGCGTCTGCAGGCCTACGCCGACGTCGACGAGGCCAACGCCCACCTCGGGGTGGCGATCGCGACCGGCGAGCTCGAGGACGACGTGGTCCAGGTGCTGTTCCGGGTGCAGAACGACCTCTTCGACGTCGGCGCCGACCTGTCCACCCCGGTGGTCGCCGATCCCGAGTACCCGCCGCTGCGCGTCGAGCCCGACTACGTCGACCGGCTGGAGGCCTGGTGCGACGCCTACAACGAGCCGCTGCCGAAGCTGCGCTCGTTCATCCTCAACGGCGGCACGCCCGCCGCGGCCCAGCTGCACGTCGCGCGCACCGTCGTACGCCGCGCCGAGCGGGCCGCGTGGGCGGCGTACGAGGTGCACGGCGAGGTGATGAACAAGACGGCGATCACCTATCTCAACCGGCTCTCCGACCTGGTGTTCATCCTGGCCCGGCACGCCAACCGCGCGCAGGGCGACGTGCTCTGGGTGCCCGGCGGCGAGCGGGGCTGATGCCGAGCCTGCGGCCGACGGTGGCGCTGGCCGCCGCGGCCGCGCTGCTGGCGGCCTGCGGCGGCGACCCCGCCCCGCGGCCCACCACGCGCACCCCGGCGGCGGCCTCGTCCGTGCCACCGGCGCCCACGCCGCCCGCACCCACGCCGACGTCCCCACCGGCCCCCGGGCTGACCGCTCCCGCGCCGGCGACGGCTCCCGACGAGCTGGCCCGCCGCCTGGTCGCCGCCGAGGACGCCGTCCGGGCCCCGGGCGCCGACGAGGGCACGCTGGAGCAGGCGGCGTTCGAGGCCCAGGTGCTCTACCGCCAGCTCGCGCGGCGTGCCGGCTGGCAGGACGCCGTCCTCGACGCCGCCGGTCCCTACCGCGACGCCATGACCGACCACATCGAGGCCCGCGGCGAGCTGCGGAGCGTCCTCACCCGGCTGTCCGGCGAGGTCCCCGCCTGGCGGATCGTCGCCCCCGCTCCGCTGGCCGACCTCCGCGCGCACTACGAGGAGGGCGAGCGGAGGTTCGGCGTGCCGTGGCCGGTGCTGGCGGCGGTCAACCTCGTGGAGACCGGGTTCGGCAAGATCCGCGGCTTCTCCACCGCCGGGGCGCGGGGGCCGATGCAGTTCATGCCGGCGACCTGGGCGCGGTACGGCGAGGGCGACATCGACGACCCGCGCGACTCGATCCTGGCCGCGGCCCGCTACCTCGCGGCCAACGGCGGCGACCGACCCGACCGGATCGACGCCGCGCTGCACGCCTACAACCACCACACCGGCTACGTGCGCGGCATTCGGGCCTATGCCCGGATCCTGGAGCGCGATCCCGGCGCGCTCGCCGGGCTGTACCGCTGGCAGATCCTCTACCTCTCCGAGCGGGGCGACCTGTGGCTGCCGCGGGGCTACCGCCAGCGCGCGCCGCTGCCCGTCACCGACTACCTGGCCCAGCACCCGGACCGGCAGCTCGGCACCGCGACGGACTGAAATCCGGTTGCCCGGGCGCCTGCCGGTCCCGAGCATGGTGGCGTGGACGTGACCTTCACGAAGCTCGCCGGGCGCTACGAGATCGCGGTACGCCGGACCGCGGGTGCGGCGCTGGCCCCGCGCAACGGACCGGGCCACAGCGACGCCGTGCCCCACGACGTGGCGCACCTGCTCGTCGAGACCGAGGACGGCATCCGGGGCGGGGTCTACGGCCGGCTCGCGGCGGCCGACGGCGACGACGGACTGTTCTGGCCGGTCGACCAGGCGGCCCGCCGCGCGTCCCTCAAGAACCGCCGCTCCCCCACCCCCGAGGAGTCGGCCGACATGGCCCGCTCCGAGCGGCTCGCGTCGCTCACCGTCGCGCTGTGGGAGGTCGCCCGCGGCCGGCGCCGGCCGGACCCGGCCTGGCCCGGCCGGGTCGAGGACAGCGGCGTGGACGCCGACCTGATGGCGCGTCTGTTCACCCGCTACGACGAGTTCTCCGCGCGCTGGGAGGCCCTCGCCACCGGCGACTCGATCACGCTGGCGTGGCCCTTCCCCGAGGGCAGCGGGAAGCGGCGCCGGGCCGGGCGCTGAGCGCCCCTGTGGATGGATGTCCGCGCCGTCGGACCCGCGTGCCACGATGAGCGGACCGTGAACGTCCTTGCCGAGCTGACCGACGACTTCCTGGCGCGCCACTTCGACGCCCAGACGTTGGAGCGCGCCCGTGGCATCGTGGCCGACGGCGGCGTACGGCGCCCCGAGATCGGGATGCTGTCGGCGGGGTCGGTCACGGCGACCGCCGAGGTGCTCGGCACCCGCGAGACGCCGTACCAGGTGCAGCTGCACGCGGAGGCGCCCAACGCCGACTACGCCGGCTGGCTGTTCACGGTGTGCTCGTGTCCGGTGCGCTCGGTGTGCAAGCACGGTGCGGCGCTCGCGCTGACCCTGCGCCAGACCTTCACCCAGCCGGCGGGCGAGGCGGCCTGGCGGCGCTCCCTGGAGCGGCTGGTCGGCGAGCTCGAGCGGCAGCAGCCGCTGGTGCGCGAGGAGGTGCCACTGGCGCTGGAGTTCTCGCTCGACCAGGGCCGCGGCTACCGCACCCCCGGACCCACGCTGCGCGTGCGCCCGCTGCGCCGGGGCAAGAGCAAGCCCTGGATCAAGACCGGCGCCGACTGGGCCGACGTGGCCGGCGGCCCACGCGGGTTCGTCCCCAGCCAGGCCGACGCGCTGGCCGCGCTGCACACCCAATGGTCCGCTCACCGCGGCTACTACTCGGCGGGGGTCGCGCCGTCGGTCGACGAGTTCGGCGACCAGGTGGTCCGCGCGCTGCGCAACGCCCGCGACGCCGGCGTGGAGCTGCTGGCCGCGCGACCGCTGCGCTCCGTGGCGATCGCCGACGAGGCGGCCGAGGTGGTCGCCGAGCTCGGCGACGTCGAGGGCGGCACCACCATGCGGGCCGCGGTCACACTGGGCGACCGGACCTGGCGGAGCGAGTCCGTGGTCCTGGTCGGCTCGCCCGCCTCGGTCGTCGGTCTGCTCGACGACACCGGGCACCTCGTCGTCGCGGCGACCACGGCGCCCGTGCCGCCCGCGCTGCGCCACCTCGTCGACGGACCGCCGATCCTGGTCCCACCGGCCGACCTGGCCGACTTCCGGGCGACGCTGCCCGGGCTGATGCGGCTGGTGCCCGTGCGCGCCGCCGACTCGGCCGTCGAGCTGCCGGCTCCGCTGACGCCGACACTGGTGCTGACCGTGTCGTGGCACACCGCCACCAAGGCGGGGCTCACCTGGCAGTGGCAGTACGGCGACACGCCCGAGCGGAGCTGCCCGCTGACCAGCCGCGACTCGCTCGGCGGCGTCCGGGACCGCGCGGCGGAGCAGGCCCTGCTCGCCCTGGTGCCTCCGGCCCTCCTGCAGGTCTCGACCGTCGCCGACGGCGACGCGCTCAGCCTGGCCATCCACGACCTGCCCCACCTGCGCGAGATCGACGGCGTCCGCGTCGTCGAGGAGGAGCGCCCCGATTTCCGTGAGGCCGAGGTCGCGCCCGAGATCCGCTTCGACCTCGTCGAGCCCGACGCCGGTGCGACCGACTGGCTCGACCTCGCGGTCACGGTCACCGTCGACGGCGAGCAGATCCCGCTGCCCGACGTGCTCGCCGCCCTCACCCTCGACCTGGAGTTCCTGGTCCTGCCCAGCGGCCTCTACGTCACGACCGACCGGCCGGAGTTCGGCCGGCTGCGCGAGGTGGTCACCGCCGCCGCCGAGCTCCGCGAGCGCGACGGCGACCGGATCGGGATCGGTCACCACGACCTCGGCCTGTGGGCCCAGCTCGCCGAGACCGGTCTCGTCGACGCCCAGGTCGCGGCCTGGGTCGAGCGGGCGCAGGCGCTGCGCGACCTCACCGACATCCCGCGGCCCGAGCGCCGCGACCTCGCCACGGCGCTGCGCAGCTACCAGCGCGAGGGGTTCTGGTGGCTGGCCTTCCTCTGGCAGCACGGCCTCGGCGGCGTGCTCGCCGACGACATGGGCCTCGGCAAGACCCTGCAGGTCCTCGCCCTGTTCACCCACGCCCGCGCCGAGCGGCCCGACGACGCGCCCTTCCTCGTGGTCGCCCCGACCAGCGTCGTCACCGCCTGGGCCTCCGAGGCAGCCCGGCACGCACCGGGGCTGCGCGTCGCAGTCGCCTCACGTCGTACCGACGACGTGGCGGCGCTGGCCCGCGACCACGACGTGGTCGTCACCACCTACACGCTGATCCGCCTGGCCCAGCAGGAGTACGCCGCGGTCGACTGGTCCGGGCTCGTCCTCGACGAGGCGCAGCAGGCCAAGAACCACCACAGCAAGACCTACCAGGCGGTCCGCAGCGTCGCGGCGCCGTTCAAGCTGGCGGTGACCGGCACGCCGTTCGAGAACCGCCTGATGGAGCTGTGGTCGCTGCTCTCCATCACCGTGCCGGGGCTCTACCCGTGGCCGCGCACGTTCAACGAGAAGGTGGTCCGGCCGGTCGAGCGCGACGGCGACCAGGTCGTCCTCGACCGGTTCCGGGCCCGGATCAAGCCGTTCCTGCTGCGGCGGACCAAGGAGCTCGTCGCCGACGACCTCCCGCCCAAGCAGGAGCAGGTGCTGCAGGTCGACCTCGGCCCGGCGCACCGCAGGATCTACGACACCCACCTGGCCAAGGAGCGGCAGCGGATCCTCGGTCTGGTCGAGGACTTCGACCGCAACCGGGTGGCGATCTTCAGCGCGCTGACCAAGCTGCGCCAGCTCGCGCTCGACCCCGCCCTCGTCGACGACGAGCACGAGACCGTCGGCTCGGCCAAGCTCGACCTCCTCGTCGAGCATCTCCGCGAGATCACCGCCGAAGGACACCGGGCCCTGGTCTTCAGCCAGTTCACCTCCTTCCTCACCCGGGTCCGCTCACGCCTCGACGACGCCGGCATCACGACGACCTACCTCGACGGAGCCACCCGCGACCGCGGCGCCGTCATCGAGCGGTTCCGCTCCGGTGGCGCGCCCGTCTTCCTGATCTCGCTCAAGGCCGGGGGCACCGGGCTCACCCTCACCGAGGCCGACTACGTGTTCGTGCTCGACCCGTGGTGGAACCCCGCGGCCGAGGCCCAGGCCGTCGACCGTGCCCACCGGATCGGCCAGACCCGGCACGTCCACGTCTACCGGCTGGTCGCGAGCGACACCATCGAGGAGAAGGTGATGGAGCTCAAGGCCCGCAAGGCCGAGCTGTTCGCGCAGGTCATCGACGGCGACGGCGCGATGAGCACCTCGATCGGCGCCGACGACATCCGCGGGCTGTTCGAGGACTGACCGGCTCCGTCCGTCCGATCCCCCTGCTCCAACCTTGCTCCAACTTTCTCCAACCCTTGGAGCACCGGCTGTTGTCAAGGACCTGCATCGCACGTCGCATTCGCCTCCCGAGCTCGCCGATCTGCTCAGCTCGGGAGGCGGGCCACGCGAAGGTTCACGGAGCGATGAGGCGAAGGCCCTCGTGCTCGACCAGATGCTCGTCATCCGAGAGGTTCAGCGTGGCCAACGGAAGGTCGTAGGTCAGGCAACAAGCCGCGACCCACGAGTCATTCACCGGCATGGGGCGACCGCGTTGTCCGCATAGGCAAGGATCTCGCCCCATTTCCGCGCAACGTCGGGTCAAGTCCCGCGTAGTGGTGTAGCGCTGCGTGCTCCTCGATGAGGTGTCAGGCGGTCAGCGCGGGCAGGTCATCAGCTCCGATCTCGGGTTCGGTGGTGGGCACGATGTTGACGCGG
>NZ_JAVFWN010000007.1 GCF_030929495.1 Nocardioides sp. LHD-245
GCGATCTCGATCGCCTCGGCACCGGTCAGGTCGTCCCATGGGGTCTGGGCCAGCTCCTGGGCATGCGCGACCACAGCGGTGGCTGTGTCGAGCGCTCCGGGAGGTGTCATGCGCTCATCTGTTCGAACACCTGTTCGAACGCGCAAGGGGTGGCTCGGCCTGTGGAGGAACTGGTCCGGCCATGCGCCCCTACTCCGGCTCGCTCTCCACGAAGGGGTGCTCGGCGACGTACTGCTCGGTGTGCCGGTACTGCTGGGCGATGTACTCCTCCAGCCGGCTGCGCTCGACGCGCCATTGCCCGCGGCCACCGATCTTGATCGCCGGCAGCTCCCCGCGGCGCACCAGTGCGTAGACCTGCGCACTGGAGGTGTTGAGCATCTCGGCGACGTCGGCGAGCGTCAGGAAGCGGGGTCCGTCCTGGCTGTCGGGCATGGCCCCATCGTCGCATCCGGGGGCGCCGGATGCGGTCGGCGACACCGTGATCCTGTGGATGAGCAGGTGACGTCGCCGGTGATCGCCCGGCATGATGACCCGGTGACTCGGGATCTCGGGAGTTCGACGGGCACGCCTGTTCCACCACCCGCCCAGCGGGTGGTGCGTCCGGCCTGGCGCGACCCCAGGCTGTGGTTCGGGGTGCTGCTCGTGACCGGCTCGGTCGTCGTCGGGGCCCGGCTGCTCGCGGCCGCCGACGACACGGTGACGGTGTGGGCGCTCACCGGTGATCGCGGTGCCGGGACCCCGGTCGCCGCCGATGCGCTGACCGTGCGACGGGTGCGGTTCGCCGACGACGGGATGCTGGAGCGCTACTTCGCCGCGGACGAGCCGGTGCCCGACGACCTGATCCTGGTCCGTGGCGTCGGCGAGGGTGAGCTGCTGGCCCGCTCGGCCGTCGGCCCGGCCGGCGAGGAGGCGGTGCTGCGGGTGCCGCTCGAGGTCGCCCCCCACCGGGTTCCCCCGGACGTCGCGACCGGTTCGATCGTCGACGTCTGGCTCACCGACGGCGCCGCGGTGGGAGCTCCGCCCGACACCGCCCCTGACTCCGCGCCCGACTCCGCTCCCGGCACCGGCCGAGGCGCCGCCGGCAAGGAGGACGACGACGGGCCGGCACTCAGCGGCGTCACCGTCGTGGCCGCCCCGGCCTACGACGACGCGTTCGCCGTCACCGGCGCGCGGCAGCTCGTCGTCGCTGTCGACGACGAGCGGGCGGCCGAGTTCGAGCGGCTCCTCGGTGCCCTGCAGGACCCGGTCATCCGGATCCTGCAGCGATCGTGAGGCGCGCATGCCGCGCGTGAGCGTCGTCCTGCTGGTGTCCTCGGGGGCGGCCTGGGAGTCGCGGGCGCTGACGGCGCTCAACGAGCACTCCGGCACCGTCCTGCTCCGGCGCTGCGTCGACGTCGCCGACCTGCTCGCCGCCGCCCGCACCGGTCAGGCCGATGCCGCCGTCGTCGCCACCGATCTCCCCGGCCTCGACCAGGGCGCCGTCGACGATCTGGTCCAGCACGGCGTCCGCGTGGTGGGAGTCGCCGCCGACCCCGAGCTCACCCGGCCCCGGGCCGGGCGGATCGGCATCACGACCGTGCTCGCCGCCGACCGCGCGGGCGAGCTGGCCGACCTGGTCGCCCGCCTTCCTGCCGACGCGACCCAGCCCGCCTCGTCGTACGACGACCGGTCGCTGCCCGACGCGCCGGAGTCCGCGCCGGCGCGGGCGGGCGGTCCGGCGGGCCGGGTGTTGACGGTCTGGGGAGCCGGCGGCGCACCCGGACGCACCACCGTGGCGAGCTGCCTCGCCGGTGAGCTGGCGCGCCGCGGGCTGACCACGCTGCTGGTCGACGCCGATCCCCACGGCGGCGCGGTCGCGCAGCAGCTCGGGATCCTCGACGAGGTCTCGGGGCTGCTCGCCGCCGCCCGCCTGGTCGGTGCGGGCACCCTCGACGAACGCTTCACGACGGCCCAGCGCCGTCTGTCGGACCACCTGCGGGTGCTGACCGGTCTGCCCCGCCCGGATCGCTGGGTGGAGCTGCGGCCGGGCACCCTCACGGCGATCGTGGACCGCGCCCGCCGGGACGGGCAGGTCGTCCTCGACACCGGCTTCAGCCTCGAGCCCGATCTCGGGGAGCTCACCGGACGTCCCGAGCGCAACGGTCTCACCCGCGAGGCGGTGGAGGTCGCCGACGAGCTGGTCCTCGTCGGCTCCGCCGACCCGGTCGGCCTCGCTCGGCTGGCCCGGGCCCTGACCGAGGTCCACGAGCTGGTGCCGGACCCGCGCGTGCGGATCGTGGTCAACCGGATGCGCCCGACGCTCGGCTGGCGCGAGGGCGACGTCGTCGCGATGCTCGCCGGCTTCGGCGACCATCTCGGTGTGCACTTCCTGCCCGACGACCAGGCGGCCGTCGACCGCGCCCTCGTCGCCGGCCGGCTGCTCGTCGAGACCGGCGACGGTGCCCTCACCCGGGCGATCGCCGGCGTGCTCGACGCGATCGCGAGCGTCGTCGCATGAGAGTCATACCGAGTTATACTGGTGACATGAAGACGGCCATCTCCGTTCCTGACGACGTGTTCGCCCGTGCCGAGCGGGTGGCGGCGCGACACGGGATGAACCGCTCGCAGTTCTACGCGACGGCGGCCAGCAGGTACGCCGACGAGTTGGAGTCCAGGGACGTCACGGCTGCCATCGACGCGGTGGTCGATGAGGCCAACGTCGATGGCTCGACCCTGTTCGCAGTGGCAGCGGGAGAGCGGCTGCTCGCCGGGATGGAGGACGAGGACGAGTGGTGAACCGTGGCGACGTGTACTGGTGCCACTTCGGGGACCCGGTCGGCAGTGGCCCGGCCAAGCGGCGTCCCGTCGTGGTGGTCCAGTCCGACGACTACAACCGGAGCCGGCTCGCCACCACGATCGTGACGACGCTGACCTCGAACACCGCGTTGGCCGCCATGCCCGGCAATGTCTTCCTCCCTGCGCCGGACACCGGGCTGTCGAAGGATTCCGTGGTCAACGTGACCACCCTCGCGACTGTTGACCGTCGCGACCTCGACACCCGTCCGGTGGGGCGACTCGCGGACCACCTGATGGACGAGGTCGATCGCGGGATCCGAGGGGTGCTCGCCCTGCCCCGGTGACCCGATCGGCGCCTGGATGCGGGACCCGACTCTTGGCGAGTCCTGTGAAAAATGGTTCCGATGGGCTGTGGCCTTCGTGTCGACCGTGGCGTGTGATCGACGTCTCGGCGTTCCCGGAGGTGGGCCATGGCAGAGCACAGGACGACTCGATCAGGCGGGTTCGTGGTGCGCTGGGCGCGCCGACGCGGCGGGCTGGTGGCGCTGATCGTCGCGGCCGTGCTGGTCACCTCGGTGGTCGCGGTCGTCGCGGTGACGGCGGATCGGGAGGAGCCGTGGACGCCGTTCGACGTGGCCGGCAAGCGCGTCGACACCGAGGCCGACCCGATCGATCCGATGAAGCGCCCGGCGGGTGCCAAGGGTGTCGATCTGGGCGAGCCCGAGGCTCCGGCCGACAGTGGCCCGGGGCGCGACGAGATCAAGCCGGCCCAGGCGAAGAAGCAGTGTGCCGCGCCGGAGCAGGTCCCGGGCCCGGACGCCGCCAAGGGTGCGCTGGGCGACGTGCTGGCGGGTCTCGCCGAGGCCGAGGAGGTCTGCGCCTACTCCGAGACCGGTCAGGCCGAGGATCTGGTGGACGCGGTGCCCCTGGCGCTGGCGGACGGTGCGGTGGCTGCACCCGCACCCGCACCCGCGACCACGGAGGACCAGGCGGAGGGACCCGCAGCGGCGACCCCGCCCGAGACTCCTGCCGGGACCCCGACCGATGAGCCGGCCGACGAGCCGGGCACCGAGACACCGCCCGCGAGCGACCAGCCCGACGAGGACGTCCCCGCGCCCAGCCCCACGCAGGAGTCCTCCCGTGGGGCGCGCAGCGACGACACCGTGGTGGGTCAGGACGCCGGCCGGGTGCGGCCCGCCGCCGCCCGCGGCTCCCCGGCCGACCTCGACCGCGTCCTGACGCCGGTGCCCGCTGTGAGTCGATCGCAGCAGGTGCCGGCGTCGTCGTCTCGGCGGGCAGCGGCCGCGGCCGTGCCGCCGGCGGGGGAGTACCTGTCCCCGAACTGGGTGCAGGCGGCCACCTCGACCCGACCGCCCGCGCTGACCTACCCCGCGATGGCGTACGACGAGGCGCGCGGCCAGGTGGTGCTGTTCGGCGGCACCCTGACCGCGGGCGGCTACAGCGACCAGACCTGGACCTGGGACGGCGTCACCTGGACGCAGCGGACCCCGGCCACGAGTCCGGGAGCCCGCACCCGCGCGACGATGGCCTGGGACCCGGTGGGTCAGCAGGTCGTCATGTTCGGCGGCCAGACGGCGGGCGCGACGCCGGTCAACGAGGTGTGGGCCTGGGACGGCACGACCTGGGCGTCGGTCTCCGCGACCGGCACGCCGCCGTCGGCCCGGACCGGCGCGTCCATGGCCTACGACAACGCCCGCTCAGCCTTCGTGGTGTTCGGCGGGCAGACGTCGTCGACCACGGTGGTCAACGACACCTGGCAGCTGAAGAACCCCGGGTCCGGCTGGGCCTGGACCCAGATCCAGGCCGCCGGGGCGTCGGGTGCGCCGGCCGCCCGGATGGACCACCGGCTCGCCTACTCGGCCTCGACGAGCCAGCTCGTGCTCTTCGGCGGCGCGACGCCGCCGTGCACCACGGCGTGCTCGATCCTCGGCGACACCTGGACCCTGGGGACGGGGGCGTCGTCCTGGACGTCGCAGTCGCCCACCCACGTCCCGCCGGCACGCGCCAGCCACGCGATGACCTTCGACCCCGCCCTGGGCGCCGTGGTGATGTTCGGCGGCGCCGACTACAGCGGCAGCAGCCTGGTGCTACGCAGCGACACCTGGGCCTGGACGGGGGCGGACTGGTCCGAGGCGGTCGGCATCGCCTCGCCGACGGGCCGGGCGGGATCGGCCCTCGCGGCCGGGCCCGGCGGCCAGGTCGTGCAGTACGGCGGGCACGCCGGCGGCGCGTCGTACCTCGACGAGACCTGGAGCTACAACGCCGCGCTCCCCGTCCTCGGCATCGACGTCGAGCGGGCCTCGGACCCGTCGCGCCCCGGCGACGACATCTGGACCGGCGACACCATCCGGGTCCAGATCACGGCCGCGAACGCCGGTGTGGACAGCATCGACGCCGGCGACCAGGTCTCGGTCGTCTCGGCGCTCCAGGAGGACGTGCTGGCGGCCGGCACGGACTTCCGGTGGGGTGCGAGCGGAAGCCTGAGCACGATCGGGGCCTGTGGCTCCGGCGTCACCGCCGTCTGCGGGCTGGTCGAGAACCTGACCGCCACGATCGGCAACATCCAGATCCCGCCCGCTGGTCTGCGGGTGGGCGAGTTCCTCGCCGCCGTCACCGGCGGACCGAAGGGCTGCCACCTCGTCGACATCCCCGCGATCGCCTCCTCGCTGCTGGGCGGATCGGCGCCGGTCGCCAAGCCGATCACCGTCTGCGGCGGCGGCCTGGGCCTCGAGGACTGGTGGACCTACGACACCACCGACCTGGGCGGTGGCGGCAGTGCCAGCGTCAACGTCGCCAACGGCAACCTCGTCGTCAAGCAGTACGACACCGACCCGGTGCAGGCGCCGGGTCAGCTGGCCATCGGTCTCGGCCGGGTCTACAACTCGCAGGACCTGATGTCCGGCGGCGGGCCGATCGGTGCCGGCTGGCAGTTCGACGTCGGCGGCACCGGCGCCACGGCCACCGGCTTCGGCATCGCCGGCCTCAAGCTGCCCAACCTGCAGAACGTGAAGCGGCCGCTGTCGATGACGTACGTCGACCGCGACGGCACCCGGCACGTCTTCAAGCTCCGGTCGCTGGGTGCGTCGATCGGCAACCTCAGCCTCCCCATCGACCTCACCGGCCAGCAGGGGCTGCTCGACTCGATCCTCGGCCTGCTGAACCCGGCGACCCTGCCGTACGCGCTGTCGTCGATCGTCGAGGGGCTGGCCTACACCAACCTGTGTCTCGACAAGGCCTACACCGGGCCGCCGGGATCCAACATGTTCCTGTTCCGCTACATCGGGATGGGCAACAACAACTGCACGACGCCCGCCCAGAGCGGCGAGCTGACCCTCGGCTGGTCGCTGATCCACCCCAACCGGATGCGCTACGACTTCAACCAGGGCGGCGATCTCGTCCGGGTCACCGATCCGGCCGGCCAGCAGCTCGTCTACGACCCGAGCTTCCAGTACGGCCCGACCGACATCGTCACGTCGTCGTGCGAGACCGGCGCCGCGTGCCCCAAGGTCACCATCGCCTACGACAAGACGCCGCTCTCCACGGACCGGCTCGTCGAGGTGAAGGACACCGCGGGCCGGGTGACGACGTACGTCGTGTCCCGAGATCTCACCCTGCCGTTGCTGCGTGAGGTCTGGGAACCGGGCAACCCGTACACCACGACCGCGGGAGCGCGGCCGTCCTCGGCCTACACCTACGCCTCGGCCGGCAACCCGTGCGCGGGCTCGGTGGGTGGCACCATCACGTCCGGTCAGCTCTGCTCGGTCACCGACGCGAACGGCGAGAAGACGACGTTCTCCTACGTCGAGGCGCCGGCCGGACCGGACCGCATCGCGATGGTCAAGGACCGCCGCGCCAATGCGAGCGGCGGCGACGCCCACGGTCTCGCCACGAAGTACACCTGGACCGACTCGAGCAGTCGGGAGAACCCGGGCACCTACCTCGCGACGGCCGACATGGCGGCGCCGGACGATCTGTCGTCCTGTGGCACGACCTGTCACCGCATCCGCTACAGCGACATCGACAGGTGGGGCCGCGTCGGTCAGATCGCCGAGGGCACCACCGGCGGCACCGACCCGAACGATCCCGGCAGTGGCATGTACGCCGCGCAGACGGGCTACTTCTGGGACGGCATGGGCGACGCCGAAGGCGGCGGCATCGCGTCGTGCTCGCAGCCGACGGTCACCATGAACCACAACCTGTGCCAGGTCATCCGGCGTGCGGAGCCGACCGAGGAGCCGTTCGTGCCGGGCGAGGTGGGCACCGGGACCTTGTCGGGAGTCGCCGTGCACGACCAGGCGACCGACTACCTGTACGGCGACTTCGGCCAGCGACTGCGCGAACGCGTGCTGCTCGACGCCACCCAGCCGTGGACGGACGCCAACTCCGCGATCACCACGTGGGGCAGTCACGAGCAGTACTTCGACGCGGGCACCGGGCAACGGGCCTTCAACAACCATGTCGTCGGCGACGGGCAGGTCGAGTCGAGCGCCGGCGGCGGCACCTACCGGCAGGCGGTGATGCAGGACAACCCCGCGGCGTACTGGCGGCTCGACGAGGCCAGCGGGACGACGATGACCAGCCAGACCGGGACCAAGCACGGGGTGTACGGCCCCGGCATCACCTACGGCGAACCGGGCGTGGTGCACGGCAACGCCGCCGTCGGTGAGCGGGTCGCGGGCTGGACCGGGTTGGTGTCCCCGTTCAACGGCTTCGCCCACGGGACCTCGGCGTCGGGCTCCGACTTCACGGTCGAGACCTGGATGAAGACCGCGAACACCGGCGCGGAGTACGCCTTCCAGTGGGGAGCGTCGTCCACGGCGTACGCGAGCGTCGGCCGGGTCTCCGGTGGACTGCCGTTCGTCGCGCTCTACTCCAACCTGCTCGCCGGGGAGTCGTTGGTCGTCTACACCCCGACCTCGGTCGCCGACGACGCGTGGCACCACGTCGTGTACCGCTACAACGGCTCCGGATCCGCGTCCGGGGTGCAGATCTGGATCGACGGCCAGCAGGCACCCACGGTCACCTACTCCGACACCCTGGCCGGCTCATTCTCCACCGACCTCTCCGCCGGCACCCTCGGCTACTCCGTCAATGCGGGGGCCACGCTCGACGAGGTCGCGGTCTACCCGACCACGCTGTCGGGGGCGCGGATCGAGGCGCACTACAGCGCGGCCCGCGGGGCGACCCGGGTCAAGGCGGACACGCTCTACGCGGTCGTCGACGAGATCCAGGAGCTGTCGCCGCGGGGCAACGAGTCGGCCAACGCCGGCAAGTGGGGCGAGTACCTCACCTCCATCCGCCGGGACCTGCCCGGCGACGGCGTGCTCAGCTCGACCAACAAGGTGGCCGGATCTTCGGTGTGCGGCACGGCGGTGCGCGGCAACACCGGCCTGGTGTGCGAGGTCGACGCGCCGGCGGCCGAGGGCGTCTCGCGGGGCGTGTGCGCGCTGCCGACCAGCAACCTGCCGGTCGGCAGCCCGACCGCGCCGACCCCGTCGCCGTCGTACGCCTCCTCCTGCACGACCTACGAGTACACCAACCTCGGTCAGCGCAGCCTGATGCGCACCCCGAAGGCGAACGCGGCGTCGAGCTCCGGGTCACTCAAGCCGGCTACCGAGTACCGCTACTACCCGGTGGTGACGACCTGCACCGGCGAGGCACGCAAGGCCTGCGACCTGTCCGGATCCGGGTCCGCCGGCGGCTGGCTCAAGGCGGTCGTCGACCCCGAGGGCGAGAAGATCGTCTACGCGTACGACGTCGCGGGCAATGTCGCCCGCACCTGGGACCGCAATGCCGCCCAGGGCAAGGACCTCACCGCCGCCTGGGCCGACGCGACCGCGCCGCCCACGACGCGCTTCGTCGACACCGTCTCCGCCAACCCGGTCACCTCCGACGCGCTCAGCGTCTCCAACACCGCCCTCGTCGCCATCGCCCCCGACGGCACCGTCACCGGTGCCGGCAGCAACGCGAGCGGGGAGCTCGGCGACGGCAGTACGTCGAACCGGAAGACCCCCGTCCGTGCGGATCCGATGACCAATGCCGTCCAGGTCGTGCAGACCGCGACGGGTACGACCTCCGGGTGTGCGTCCACCGTCTACCTGACCGGTGGCGGCGAGGTCTGGGTGACCGGAGCCGGCACGACCCGGCCCGAGAGGCGCACGGGCCTGCCGTCGGGCATCCTCTCGATCGCGGCCGGCGGCTGCCATCTGCTCGCGCTCGACTCCGAGGGCGGACTGTGGGCCTGGGGAGCCAACGGCTCCGGGCAGATCGGCAACGGCTCCACCTCCTCCGTCGGCACGCCGGTCAAGGTTCTCGACGACGTGTCGACCATGGCCGGCGGCAACCTCAGCTCGCTGGCCGTGAAGACGGACGGAACGACCTGGGCCTGGGGTGCGAACAGCACCGGTCAGCTCGGCCTGGGTGACACCGCGGGACGGACCACGCCGACCCAGGTGACGGCGCTGAAGGACGCCGGGATCCGCCAGGTGTCCAGTGGCTTCGGGTCCTCCTATGCGATCGGGCGCGACGGCACCGTGTGGGCCTTCGGTGGCAACGCGTCCGGTGAGCTCGGCGACGGCACCACCACCCAGCGCACCAGCCCGGTCAAGGTCACGACGCTCGGCCCCGGCTCCAACGCCGGCCCGGTCCGCCAGGTCGTCGGTGCCGACAGGAGCGCGATCGCCCTCCTGCGCGACGGCACGGTCCGCGTGTGGGGCATCAACAACGCCGGGCAGTCGGGCGGCGGATCGGCCGCGGCCACGGTGTCGACACCCACGCAGGTGCCGAACCTCACCGGGCAGGTCGCGGTCGCGGGCGGCTGGGCGACGATCGCGACCGCCGACCAGGCCGGCCGGATCCGGGTCTGGGGATCGACCGCGAACAACCAGCGGGCCGACAATACGAACCCGGCCACCACCGCGACCCCCGCACCGGCCGGGATCGACATCTCGCCCTACCGCTCCGCGCTGTGGGGCGTCCAGGGCAGCCGCGACGCGACCGGCAACCTGGTCACGACCACCATGGACCGCCTCGGCCAGCCCCGCCGCGCCCGCTCCGGTCGCGGCAACGACGTCCTGACGTCTGCCTACGACCGGATGACCGGCTACGACGCCGCCGGCCGGCCGGTCTCGTCCAGCGGAGCCCAGCATCGCTCCCCGGACACCGTCGCCCGGACGACGTACGACCCGTTCGGCAACCCGGTCAAGACGATCGACGCGCGCGGTGTCGCCGCGCGGGCGACCTTCGACGCGCTGAACCGGCAGCTCACCAGCCACGTGACCCGGACCCCGGATGCCGTCGCTCCGGGATCCTGCCCGGGCACCGCCGCGGCCGCGGAGTGGACCAGCGCGCAGAACGACCACCGGGTCTGCGTGACATCGACGACCTACGACGGCGTCGGCCGGGTGCTCACCACGACGGATGCGAACAGTCAGGTCACCACGACCCACTCCGACGCCGCGGGTCGCCAGCGCCGGGTCGACACGCCGCGCACCGAGGGCGGCACCGAGATGCTCACGTCGCGCTGGAACTACGACCGCGAGGGACGGGTGCTCGACGCCTGCTCACCGCGACAGTTCGTGGAGGCAGAGGACGGCGATACGCCGAACACGGCGGCCGGCTGCGCCAGCACCGGGGTCCACGCGACCCACTTCGCCTACGACGCGGCCGGCAACACGACCAAGCAGGTCCGGTACCGCTTCGGCGCGGCCAACCCCGAGCTGACGACCGGCTACGACTACGACGCGGACGGCAACACGACCGCGGTCACCGATCCCAACGGCAACCGGACCACGACGGCGTACGACTGGCAGGGCCGGCGTACGTCGATGGAGGTGCCGCGACGCGGGACGAAGACCAACACGACGACGTGGCGCTACGACCCCAATGGCAACGTCACCGCGGTGCTGGCGCCCGGGTCGATCAACACCGGGTCGGGGGCCGACGGGCATCTCGTCGTCGACGGCACCACGCCCTCGGAGTCGACGGACGGCATCGCGCACGGCGTGGGCAACCCGTTCCAGATCCCCGACGGTGCGCAGTACCGCGACGTGACGTTGAAGAACGGCGCCCACGTGACGTCGGCCGCCGCGAACGGCCTCCTCTTCTACGCGAGCGGCACCGTGACGGTCTGCGCCACCTGCTCGATCACCGTCGCCGGCAAGGGCTACCAGGGTGGCGCGGCCGGTAGTGGCGGCAATGGTCACGCCGGCGACGCGGCCAACCCCAACCCCGGCAACGGAGGCAAGGGCGGCCGGGGCGGCCTGCTCGGCCTGTCGCCGTCCGGTGGTGGCGGTGGCGGTCACAAGACCGACGGCGGCGCCGCCGGGACCGGGGGCAGCGGACCCGGGCTGCCCGGCCTGGCCTCGGGGACTGCGGACTTCGCCACGGTGGGCGTCGACTACCTGCTGGGCTCTGGCGGCGGTGGCGGCGGGGGCGGCAAGGCCCTCACCGGCGCCGGGGGCACCGGCGGCAACGGTGGCGGCTATCTCCGGCTCACAGCCGGACGGATCGTGGTCAACGGCACCATCGACGCGTCCGGAGCCGACGGGGTCTCCGGGACCGGCCAGTCCGCCGGTGCTGGTGGCGGCGCGGGCGGCGGGATCTGGCTGGCCGCGCCCACCATCGAGCTCGCGGCTCCGTCGGTGCTCGATGTGACGGGTGGCGCCGGCGGCGCGGGTGTCAGCAACCGGAATGGTGGCAACGGCGCGGTCGGCTATATCCGGATCGATGGCGAGGACGTGACGAACGCGCCGGCGGGTGTGGAGGTGACGCGTGGCGACATGATCACCGCGGTGTCCTATGACGCCGCGAACCGGCCGGTCGACACGATCGAGGGTGCGCAGACGGTGCAGGCCGATCCGGCTCTCGATGCCAGTGCGTACGCGGCGCCGGACGCGAACGGGTTCGAGAACACCCGGTCGCGCACGGCGTACGACGCGGATGGTCGGGTGGTGGCGTTGGTGCCGCCGCAGGCGTTCAGTGATGTTGCGTCGTTGATGGCGCCGAATCTGAACACGGCTCGGCGTCTGGACTATGACCTGGATGGTCGGCCGGTGGCGGCGTACAGCCCGCGCTATGACAACGCGTCGGGGAGTCCGACGGCGTCGGTCGGTTCGGGCAACGACGGTGGCGGGAGCGTCGATCAGCAGGTCGCGCAGTGCGCGACGGGGCGGGTGCTGGATCTGGCGTTGACGGGGTTGTCGGGGGCGGGTGCCGCGTTGCCGTCGGCGTATGGCGCGCAGGTGGGTGTGTGTAGGACGCGGACGGTCTATGACCCGGTGGGCAATATCGCGCGGGCGTGGCTGCCGAGCTCGAGTGGTGGGGCGAGTGCGGGGGATGAGGGCTATCTCGACTACACGTACACCGACGACGGTCTGGTGCAGAACGTCGATGGGCCTGACCCGGCGTCCGGGGCCCGGGTGGTCGCGGCGACGAATGTGTATGACGGTGTGGGTCGGTTGGTGTCGGTGACGGATGCGAAGGGGAGTGTGACGCGGACGTCGTACTTCGCGGATGGTCTGGTGGAGGAGACCGAGGGTCAGGCCTATGACCCGGATGGTGCCGTGGGTCCGTTGCCGTCGCAGGACGAGAAGACGCAGTTCGTCTATGACGGGGCGGGGAATCTGGTCTCGATGGTCAACCCGGAGGGGAAGACCACGACGCAGGTGTGGACTAGTGACAACCTGTTGGCTCAGATCGAGGCTCCGGGGCCGGGTGGTGGTCAGGGCACGGCGAAGACGAGGTACGGCTACGACAAGGTCGGGAACGCGACCGAGGTGTGGCAGCCGGAGGCGGTGCGTCATGATCGGCCGCCGATCTACAACGAGTTCACGAAGGACAATCTGCTCGCGGCGACGCATACGCCGGTGAGGTTGACCGAGCCGACGCCGCCGGAGGTGCCGGTGACGGTGTATCGGTCGGTGCGTTATGACTATGCGCCGGCGGGGATGAAGACGGTCACCCAGACCGCGGAGTGCAAGTCGGACGTGCCGACGGCGTGCGTGCCGAGCAACGACGATTACGAGGGTGCCGGTTTCGTCAAGCTGAACTACGGCGCGAACGGTCGCCTGAGCTCGCAGATGGGCAGGGACCGGAAGTCTGACGAGACGCCGACGAAGTCGATCACGACGACGTATGCGCAGCATGGTGGTCCGGCGCAGATCATCGACGGCTCCAGTGACATCACGTTGAGCGTGGGCTACTACCTCGACGGAACGCAGCGGCGGGTTGCGGAGTCCGGGGTCGGTGCTGGCGGCGGCGGGAATGTCGGGAACACGAACACGTATGCCTACAACGGTGCTGGGGCGGTCACGGTCCGTACCGACCGCACGGGTGCGGCCGGGGTCACGGATGACGAGACGTTGACGACGTCGTATCGGTACAACGCTGCGGGTCTGCCGGCGGGGATGGCTTCGCAGGTCCTCGATCCCGCCTCGGCAGGTGGGGTCGTGACGGCTTATGACTGGGACGAGGCCGGTCGGTTGAGCAGTGCGTCGACGACGACGGCCTCGGGTCTGCATCGCGCGGAGTGGTCGTGGCATCCGAACAATGCGTTGGCGGGTGCGCAGACCACGGCTCGGATCTCTGGGTCTGAGGTGGTGGTGGGGAAGTACGAGTACTTGTACGACAAGAACCGCAATGTCACCAAGCAGACCGTGACCAGTGATGGTGGGTCGGGTACGGGTGGCTATGTCAACGAGTACACGTATGCGCCGAGCGAGCAGTTGCTGTCGTGGGATCACCAGGTCACGGCTGGTGGGGGTACGGCCCAGGAGACGGCGTACACGTGGGACAAGAACAGCAACCGGACCTCGGTCACGGTCGACGGTGTGTTGGCGTCGGAGACGTCGTACAACTGGGACAACTCGGTGGCGAAGGTCGAGACCCCTGGTGCGGCTGATCGGGTGTATGCGTACAACGGGTTCGGGTTGTTGACCGCGGATGGGTGCAACACCTATTCGTATGACGCGTTCGACCGGGTCGAGAAGCAGGTCACCAGCGGTTCCACGGTGTGTGGCAGCAATGGGCGGACCACGACGTATGACTATGACGGGTTGGACCGGCAGCGGATCGTGACGGTGTCGTCGGCGGCCAAGCCAGCTGCGAACCGGGCCACGCGCAGTGTGTTCGACGGGTTGTCGACGAGCCTGGTGGGACAGGTCGGTGCGGTCAATGGTGACAACGACGGGCCGAGTGTGTTGTACCAGCTCGATCCCGGCGGCACCGCGACTGCGTACGCGCAGTCTGGTCCGGGTGGGGCGAGCACGGGTGGGGGCAAGGCGTTCCTGGATACCGACGGTCGGGGCGATGTCACCGCGATCACGTCCTTCGCCACCGGCAGTGGCGGTGGGGATCATGTGGTGGCGTGTGCGGTGCGTTATGACCCGTTCGGGACGCCGGTGGATGCTGCCCCGTCGGGGCCGGCGAGTCATCCGGACCCGGGGTCGCGGGGTGATGGGAACGGGGTGTGCAAGACCGACAGTCCTGCAGCGGAGGTCACGGGGAACGCGGTCTGGTATCGGGGTCAGGTGCGGGACGGTTCGACGGGGAACTACCAGCTGGGGACCCGGACCTATGACCCGGCCAAGGCGGCATTCACCACGCCGGACTCGTATCGGGTGTCGTCCTCGGCCACCGACCTGAGCGTCAGCGTCGACCCGCTGACGTCCAACACGTACACGTATGTCAACGGCAACCCGATCAATCTGATGGACTCCGATGGCCACAAGCCGAGGTTCGTCGATGAGGGCACCCACGAGTACACGGTGGGTCCGAAGGGCACGTTCTCCGATGTCAAGCCGAAGCCGCCGCCGAAGACGCCGGCACCGTTCCCGTCGGGTACGGAAGCTGGGTCAGAGGGGTACTACGGGGTGTACGGGGAGGCTCGTTCCGCGGGAGAGACCCCAGAGGAGGCCTCTCGCTTGGCCTACGAGTGGTGGCTGGACACCTACTTCGACAACAGGTTCGAGGGCTATGACAAGGTCGCGGCTGCGTACTGTTCCGACCTCGGTGTCGGCAATGTTCGGTGCGCGGAGGTTACGCCGATCGATCTTGTCGTGGGGATCGCCAAGGACAAGTTCGACACGTGGTCCGGGTGCGCCTTCCGCTTTGATGTGTCGGATTGTGTCGGTATTGGTGTCGATGTGGGGCTCTATGCGGCGAGTCTCGGTGTCGGGAAGCTCTTCGCGGACGCAGCGAAGGTCTCGGATCAGATGGCGGACCGAGCCGCAAACGCAGGACGAACGGGGGCACGGTCGTGCCTGAAGTCGTTCGGCGGCACCATGCTGGTGCTTATGGCCGACGGCTCAAAGAAGCCGATCCAGGACATTGAGGTCGGCGACGACGTCATCGCCACCGATCCTGAGACCGGCGAACGCGTCGCTAGGAAGGTCACCCGCGTCTGGGTCCACGACGACCAGGTCCTTGACCTTGTCGTCGATGGCGAAGTGATCACGACGACTGAGGACCATCTGTTCTGGTCCGTGACCGACCAGCGCTTCGAGCGAGCGGACGAGCTCGCGGCTGGCACGATCGCGCTCGGAGATGGTGGCCGTCAGCTCACGGTGTACGGTTTCCGTCGAGGTACCGAACGCGCGGCGCTCGCCTACAACCTCTCGATATCCGGGGTTCACACCTACCACGTCGGCGATTCAAGCGTTCTGGTCCACAACGACTGCTATAAGTTCGGTGGCGAGGCAGCCAACTTCTCTGACGACGAGCTCGCCCAGTTCGTTTACCAACACGTTGGTGAGGGCGATCTTGCCGGACGGCCAGCGCTGGACCAGATTGCGAGGGTGATGCAACGCGGGACACCGACACGCATCCGGGATGACGCAGTCCAATTCGATCTTGACGGAGTCCGCGTGATCATCAATGAATCTATGCCTTGGCGTAGCACGGCAGTGGTGCGCAATGGAGGCTAGGCGACGGTTGACGATGGCCGATGCCGCGAAGATTCCCTGCGGTGAAGACCGCCTACCGCTCGCCGATCTAGTGGATAGTTGGAGTGGTCACGTTCTTCGTCTCTATGACGAGTGTGACCAGCACTGGGACGACCGGACTCGCGATCTATGGGGGATTGACGACCTCGTTGCCGCGTATCTGATCCGTGATCGGATTGACCGTGCCATGGCGAGCATTGAGCAACGTCCGCCTCATTCGGTCAGGCTGGCGGATGCAATGCTGCAGTCGTTCACCGAGGAGTCCGACGGGAGTTGGGCCGAGCTCGCGGGAGGGCCGTCTAAGGCCGGCTGGTGGTGGCTTCGGGTGCCGACGTCGGGGCCTATCTACGAACAGTTGCGAGGGCTGGGTTGGGAACCGCGCGAATGATCAAGTCCACCTGCGCTGGTTGAAGTGCCCTGCAAGTCTTCGCCGCGGCTGACCTGGGGCTGGCAGAGTTGGGTCTGCTGCACCAATCGGTGACAAGGTTCGAGTGACCTACAGGATCGTTGAACGCTCATACGCCAGCAGAGCAGTCGATGCCGGCGTCCCGGGGACGGGTGCCGGTCAGGCGCTGAACAGCAGGAACAGCCCGCCGGCCGTGAACCCGACCATCACGACCAGCAGCGGGAGCTGTCCGGTGATCTGGTCGCGCGGCGGAAGCAGGCTCAGCGCCCGGTCGTGCGCCGCCACGGCCGCCACGACGTGCCCGACCACGACGGCGAGCACCTTGATGGTGGCGAGGACCTCCGGGTGATACGAGAACCAGTACGACGGCTCGATTGCCGCCGTACCGAGGATGTCCCACCCCTTGCCCAGCGGGTCGCTGGCCCGCGCCAGGGTCTGCGTCCCGACGTCGATGAACAGGGTCAGGTAATGCGCGACGATGTAGCCGAGGATGATCGGCACGATCGAGTGGGCGTAGCGGCGCGGCAGGTCGCGCCGCGACAGTCCCTCGCGTGACGGGGTGAGCGCGCTGCCGATGCTGAACAGCAGTCCCGCCGCCACGCAGAACACCACCAGCGCCACGTTGTCGAGCAGGAACTTGCTCACCGACGCGTTCTGGTAGGTCTTGACCCAGAAGGACGACTCCGCGAAGGAGTCGAAGGCGGTGCTGCCGAACAGGACGCCCACGACGCCGATCAGGCCGGGCGTCGACGGGATCGTCGCCAGGTTGGCCAGCGGGCTGCGGAGGACCAGGCGCCCGTCCACCCGCGCCCACGGCGACAGCTTGGCGATGAGCGACGAGTAGACCTCGAAAGGATCGGCGCTCTCGTAGAAGCGGTTGCCGAAGATCGCGCCGCCGATGAGCATCGCGCCGACGTAGATCGCGCACCACAGGCGCACCGAGCCCAGCTCGGTCGGGGTCCTGGACGCCAGCTCCAGCCAGACGAACGCGAAGAGGCCGAGCGCCGCCGGCCAGTAGCCGAGCCAGGCGGGGTAGTCGACCAGGCCCTCGTCGGGGTCGCTGCCCGAGAGCCGGGCGATGCCCGCGTTGATCGTCCGGACCGGGCTGATCGCCCGCCACACCGGGCCGAACACGGCCGAGGCGAAGATCAGGCCGACCCACCACCAGACGTAGACGATCCCGAAGAACGGGTTCGTCAGGCTGTCCTGGCCGAAGACCGCCGTGAACACGGCGAACAGGGCGATCACCATGCCGATCACGCGCAGCGCGATCCGGAAGGCGGGAGAGGCGGTGACGACGTCGAGGAAGCGGGGCGCCGGGATGCCGGGGAACGTGCCCGCGTCGTACCGGGGGCGCCGCCAGGCCACGGCCAGGACGGTGAAGGAGACGACGAGCGCGGCGACGGCGCCGGACACCGCGAGCTCGAGCGAGATCGGCAGGTCGGCCTGGCCGCCGATGCCGTGGGCCTCGACGGTGCCGGAGGCGGGGCTCATCGGACTTCGAGCTGCACGATGATCTGCGCCGGGTCGTGCGACTCCACCTCGATGACGCCGGGCCGGTCGATCGAGATCGGGAACGTCTTCGTCCCGACGTCGTAGGCGAACTCCTGCTCCGGGTCGGAGTGCATGTGCAGCGAGCCGGCGGTGTCGGCGGTCACGACGAGGTCGATCGGCTGGCCGGCGGAGACCTTGACCCGGTCGCCCTTCGGCGTGATCTCGCCGTCCTTGACGGTGATGTCGACGACGACCTTCTCGTCGGTGCTCGCCTCGTCCCCGGAGCCGCACGCGGTGGCGGTCCCGAGGAGCATGATCCCGGCGAGCGCCGCGCCGACGATGCGCAGCCGCTGCATGCTTCCTCCTCATCGCAGAACACCCGCGGACGAATCCGCGGATGATCGGTGTCGTCTGCCAGAATCTCATGTGATCCCAAGGCGACCCGATGGGGCCGGTCGCCGATCGTCCGGGGATCCGTCCAGAGGCGGGAGTACGACGTGGTCGATCGGGTGCGTCCACGCGATCTGACGTTCCTCGAGCAGGAGTCGCCGCAGACGCCGCAGCACAACGCGACCATCGAGATCTTCGATCCCGGCGAGGGGCCTGACGCGTTCGACCACGCCCGCCTCGTGGCGCTGGTCCGCGACCGGATCGCGTTCGTGCCGCGCTACCGGCAGCGGCTGCAGGCGATCCCCGGCCATCTGGCCAACCCGGTGTGGGTCGACGACGAGAAGTTCGACCTCGGCTTCCACGTACGCCGCTCCGCGCTCCCGCGCCCCGGCACGTCCGCCCAGCTCCTCGAGCTGGTCGCGCGGATCGTGTCCCGCCCGCTCGACCGCAGCCGCCCGCTGTGGGAGATCTACTTCGTCGAGGGCCTCGAGGGCGGCCGGGTCGCGCTGCTCTCCAAGGCGCACCAGGCGCTCGTCGACGGCGTCCACACCGTCGACCTCGGCCAGCTCCTGCTCGACCTCCAGCCCGAGGCCCGCGCGCTCGATCCCGACGACTGGGCGCCGCGGCGCCCACCCAACCCGGCCCACCTGCTGGGCGGTGCGGTGCGCGACAACCTCACCGACCCCGGTGAGCTGATCGACACCGTCCGCACCGGCTCGCGCGCCCTGGCGCGCACCGCCGACCGGCGCAGCGAGCGGGCCCGCTCCTTCCTGGCGGCCGCGACCGGCCGCCGGCCCAAGACCGGCGGCGTCATCAACGGACCGCTCTCCCAGCAGCGCCGGATCGTCACCATCGAGACCTGCCTCGCCGACTACCGCCGGATCCGCGAGGCCCATGGCGGCACCGTCAACGACGTCATCCTCGCCACCGTCACCGGCGCCCTGCGGGCCTGGCTGATGACCCGCGCCGAGTCACTCGGCGGCCTGCGCCAGGTGCGCGCCGTCGTCCCCGTCTCGGTCATCGACGAGGAGCTCGAGGCCACCTCGCTCGGCACCCAGATCGCCGCGCACTTCGTCGACCTGCCGGTGGGGGAGCCGAGCCCGGTCGTGCGCCTGCACCAGGTCTCCTACTCCTTCCAGGCGCACAAGGACACCGGCCGCAGCGTCGCCGCCAACCGGCTCGCCGGGATCGCCGGCTTCGCGCCGACCACCTTCCACGCGATCGGGTCGCGCGTGGCCTCGGCCGAGCTGCGCCGCGGCTACCAGCTCTCGGTCACCAACGTCCCCGGCCCCCAGGCCCCGCTGTACGCCGCCGGCGCGCGGATGCTCGCCAGCTACCCGGTCCCGCCGCTGACGCCCGGCCATCCGTTGGCGATCGGCGTGACGTCGTACGACGGCGGGGTGTTCTACGGCATCACCGCCGACCGCGACTGGATCCCCGACGCCGAGCTCCTGGGTGCCTGCGTGCGCGAGGCGCTCGACGAGCTGATCGACCTGTCCTCGGCCACCCGACAGCGTGCGCCCCGGGGGCGCCGTACGACGGCCAGGAAGGGCCCGGCGAAGGACGAGTCATGATCGCGCTGCATCTCGGTGCCCTGCATCCCGTCGAGCAGATCGCGACGATCGTGCTCGCCTTCGGGCCGTTCGTGGTCCTGGGGATCGTCATCTTCTTCCGCCGCCGCGCGGAGGCGCGGGCCGACACCCCGGCCGACACCCCGGCTGACACCCCGGCCGACACCGAGCACGGCTGAGCCTGGTCGGGGCATCAGGTTGCCCCGGTGACGGCCGGGGCAGCCGGGGCAGCCGGGGCAGCCGGGGCGGAGCGGACGGGACCGCGAGCGAGCACGTAGACGAACAGCACGCCCATGACCGTGGTTCCTGCCCACATGGCGTGCTGCCAGCCTTCGACGAACGACTCCTGCGCGGCGCGGACCAGCGCGTGCGACTGCGGAGCGGCAGGATCGGCGGCGGCGACGGCGTTCGCTACGCCCTCGCGCGCGGCGTCGGCCATGTCCTTCGGGACGCCGTCGAGCTGGTCGTCGATGGCATGGCGATAGCCGGCCGAGAGGATCGCGCCGAGCAGGGCGACGCCCAGGGCTGTGCCGAACTCGCGGGTGACGTCGTTGAGCGCGGACGCGACGCCTTGGCGCTCGCGCGGCAGCGAGCTCGTGATCGCCTCGGTCGAGGGTGTCATCGACAGCCCCATGCCCACGCCCATGGCGAGCATGCCGGGCAGGACCGCGGCGTAGCCGTCGTCGACCGAGACCAGGCCGGCCATCAGGGCGAGGCCGGTGCCACCGAGGAGGATGCCGGTGGCCATGGTGGCGCGGGCGCCGACCCGCGCTGCGAGCTGCGGGGCGAGTCCGGAGGCGAGCATCATCAGCAGGGCCATGGGCATCATCGCCAGCGTGGCGCGCAGCGCCGACCAGCCGAGCACGGCCTGGAGGAACGGGAAGAGCACCACGAAGATCCCGGCCTGCACGCCGAAGACCGCCAGCAGCGAGACCGATCCGCTGGCCAGGCCGCGTTCGCGGAAGAGCCGTACGTCGAGCAGCGGTGCCATCCGGCGCAGCTCGCACGTGACGAAGGCGCCCGCGGCGACGAGGCCTCCGACCAGGCCGACGAGGGTGGCGGGCTCGGTCCACCCGTGCACCGGCCCCTCGTGGAGGGCGAAGATCAGCCCGAGCACGGCGAGGGCCGACGTGGTCGAGCCGACGATGTCGAACGGGTGCGCGGTGCGCTCGCGGGAGTTGGGCACCGACCGGACGACCATCAGGGCCGCGACGAGGACCAGTGCGACAGGCAGGACGAAGAGCCAACGCCAGCTGGCGACATCGACGAGCAGGGCGGACAGGTACATGCCGAGGATGCCGCCACCACCCGCGACTCCGGTCCACACGCCGATGCCCTTGGCACGCTCCTCCTCGGGGAAGGTCGAGGTGATCACGGCCAGGGTGACCGGCATGATCATGGCCGCGCCCACGCCGGCCGCGAATCTGGAGGCGAGCATCAGCTCCGACGAGGACGCCAGGCCGGCAGCCACGTTCGCGCCGCCGAAGACTGCCAGGCCCACGAGCAGCACCGGCTTGCGGCCGACCCGGTCGCCCAGAGCACCCAGCGGCAGGAGCAGTGCGGCGAGGCTGATCGTGTAGAGGTTGATGAACCACAGCACGGTGCTCTGCGAGGCGTCGAACTCGAGGGCGAGCTCGGGCTGGGCGACGTTGAGACCGGTGACGGACGCGATGACGGCCATCAGCGCGATGCAGACGGCGATCAGGATCGCGCGGCGCCGTCGGGCGTCGTGGATGGTCGGGGCGTCGGCGGTGGCCGACGAGGGGTTCGTGCTCATGGGGATTCCCTTCTGTCCGCCAGAGGCGGGACGAGGACGCGCCGGTGCCCGGACCGGGCAGCGGCGAGCCGGACAGCCGGGTCAGCGGCGCCGGGTCGCCCGAACGACGACGTCGTGCAGGGTGACCGCGCCCGCGGGGTGGCCGGTCACCGCGCGGTGTGACTCCTCGGCGGTGACGACGTCCCACTCGGTCGGATCGAGTCGAGCCGTGATCTCGGCGGCCGTCACGGACGCCGCGGCCGGAGGTTCCTCCCGGCCTGGTTCGCGTCCGGGTCCGTGGTCGTGGTGAAGGTGCCCGACGATCAGCAGGGTGCCGCCGGGGGCCACCCAGGCCGCGACGCGGTCGTAGAACGCCAGCTGGGGCAGGGCTGGGTGCGCGTAGTGGGTGGTGACCAGGTCGTAGGTCGTGTCCGGCTTCCAGCGGGACAGGTCGGCGTGGACCCACCGGACCCGATCCGCGACGCCGCTCGCGGCGGCCCGCTCGGCCGCACGGGCCAGCGCCCGGTCCGCGATGTCCGCGGCGGTGACCTGCCAGCCGTGCGACGCGAGCCAGATCGCTTCCGCACCCGCGCCACATCCGGCATCGAGCGCCGTCCCGGGCTCGAGGTCACCGACTTCCTGCAGCAGGTGCGGGTTGGGCGGAGCGACCGCTTCGGTCGCGGGGGCGCCGGTGCGCTCGCTGCGCCAGTGCTGGTCCCAGTAGTCCTTGTCGAACGAGTGCGTCATCGCGGCCTTCCTCACGTGTCTCATGCCTGCATCTCGATCGTGAGCCGCATCGGGCGGATTCGCAAACGTTGTTGCCGAATGGCAAACTGGCGGCATGGACGACACGACCGGCCGCACCCTCGACGCCGTCGGACCGCGTCTCAGGCAGCTGCGCCAGCGGCGCGACATCACCCTCAGCGATCTCGCCGAGGAGACCGGGATCTCGACCAGCACCCTGTCCCGGCTCGAGGCCGGCCTACGGCGACCCACCCTGGAGCAGCTGTTGCCCCTGGCCCGCGCCTACGGCGTCACCCTCGACGAGCTGGTCGACGCACCACCGACCGGGAACCCCCGCGTCAACCTGCGCCCCATCTCGTGCGCGGACGGATCCACGATCCTTCCCCTGACCCGTAGGCCAGGCGGGATCCAGGCCTACAAGTTCGTGCTCCCGACAGGTCGCGACGACGCCGAGCCCGACCTGCGTGTCCACGAGGGGTACGACTGGCTCTATGTCCTCAACGGACGGCTCCGACTCGTGCTGGGGGAGCACGATCTCATCCTGGAGCCCGGCGAGGCCGCGGAGTTCGACACCCGCACCCCGCACTGGACCGCGGCCACCAGTGCAGGCCCCGTGGAGTACCTCAGCCTGATCGGCAAGCAGGGCGAACGCGCCCACGTCCGGGCCGCCCCGAGCCGCACGACCCCGGCTAGCGGCTGAGCCACTCCTTGCCGGTGCGCTCCTCGGCGCGCAGCGCGCTGCCGAGCAGCTTGGCCAGCAACTCCTCGATCTTGCCCGCGACGAGCGGGATCTTCACCTTGATCTCCAGCTCGACGGTCTCCGTGGTGACGCCGTCGGACTCGTTGAGCCGGACCGTGCCGTTGATCTCGCCGGGCTTGCCCGGGATGCCCACCGTGATGGTCGCGGCATGGGGGCTCGACCAGGTCTCGGTCTGCACGATCGTGGTGGTCGCGCCGATGAACTTCTTCGCGAACGCCGGCACCTTGTCGGTCGGCTGCTCCATCTCGATCCGCACGGCCTTCGCGTCGACATTGCCCTCGATCTCGACGGCGTACGACGTCGCGCGCTGGTTGCGGCAGACCGTCTCCCGGAAGACCGGGTCGGTGAGCATCGCCGCGACCTCGATCGCGGTGGCGTCGTAGGTCATCTCGTGCACCAGTCGGGTCGCCATCTCAGCGCTCTCCCTTCAACCAGGCCGTGCCCACCGCGTGCTCCACGGTGAGACCGGCGTCGATGTTGTCGACCATCAGCTTCTCGAGCTTGCCGGCCACCAGCGGGACCTTGACGGTGACCTCGAGCTCCTGGACGTACGTCGTACCCGCCGCGGAGGGCGTGAGACGGAGGCTGCCAACTGCCCTGGTCGGCTTGCCGGGCGCGGTGATCTCGATCGTGCCGGATGTGGCGTCGGCCCACTCCTCGCGGACCACCGCGCGGGTGGTGTCGCCGGCGATCTTCTTCGCGATGGCAGGCAGTCCGGCGGTGTTCTGCACCTGGTCGCTGACCAGGGAGAAACCGGACCCGGCCGGAGTGACGCTCACCTCGATCGAGACGACCTCCTGCGCGGCAGCGACCTTCTCCCGGAAGGCGGGGTCCGCGAGCATGGCGAACACCTCGTCCGGGGCGGCGTCGTAGGGGAGCTCTCGACTGTGTCGCATACGAGACATCATGGCGCATGTCCCGGTTGTGAGCGGTCATGGCCAGGTCCTAGGGTCGAGGTGTGTCAATGACGACGCCGCCGCCCTCGGCACAGGGGGCAGACCGTGACCGCATCTTCGAGCAGGCCGCCGCTGCGGCCGGACCGGCCAAGGGGCCCGGGGCGCCGCCCCGTGATGCGCTCCCCGCGCTGCTGCCGGCCTACTACCGGCACGTCGCGACCGAGGAGCTCGCCAGCCGCAGCGATCTCGACGTCTACGGCGCCTTCGCCGCTCACCACCATCTCGCGCTCGAGCGCGCGCCGGGGCAGGCCAAGGTCCGGGTGCACACGCCCACCGTGGCCGAGAACGGCTGGTCGGCCGGCGGCCACTCCGTCGTCGAGGTCGTCGCCGACGACACGCCGTTCCTGGTCGACTCGCTGACCATGGAGCTCTCCCGGGGCCTCCACGAGGTGCGCACCGTGGTCCACCCGACCTTCGACGTACGCCGCGACGAGGCGGGTCGCCTGGTCTCGGCGGAGCCGGTGGCGTCCGGGTCCACGGCGCCGGCCGAGGGCCTGGTCCGCGAGTCCTGGATGCACGTCGAGATCGGCCGGCTCAGCGGCGAGGGCGACGACACCCCCGAGCAGGTCGCGGCCGACTGCCGCAGGGTGCTCGGCGACGTGCGCGCCTCCGTCGACGACTGGCCGGCCATGCAGGAGCGGGTCGCCGAGGTCGTCGCCGGCCTGGCCGCCGACCCGCCGCCGCTCGACGCCGACGAGGTCCGGCAGGCCGCCGAGCTCCTCGGCTGGCTCGCCGACGAGCACTTCACCTTCCTGGGCTACCGCGAGTACGTCCTCGACCGGGTGGCTGTCGCGGGTGAGCCGGAGGACGATGTGCTGCGCCCGGTCCCGGGCACCGGACTCGGCATCCTGCGCGAGAACCCGGCCGAGGGCGACACCTCGATCGCGTTCAGCCGTCTGCCGGAGGCGGTGAAGGCCAAGGCCCGCGAGAAGCGGCTCCTCGTCCTGGCCAAGGCCAACTCCCGCTCCACGGTGCACCGCCCGGCCTATCTCGACTACGTGGGCGTGAAGACCTTCGGTCCCGACGGGGAGGTCGTGGGGGAGCGGCGGTTCCTCGGCCTGCTGTCCAGTGCCGCCTACACCGAGTCGCTGCTGCGGATCCCGCTGCTGCGGGAGAAGGTCGACGAGGTGCTCGCCCGCGGGGGGTACGACGCCCGCAGCCACGACGGCGCCGCGCTCCTCGACACGCTTGAGACCTACCCCCGCGACGAGCTGTTCCACACCCCGGTCGACGAGCTGGCCCCGATCGTCGAGGCGGCGATGCGGGCCCGCGAGCGTCGCGCCGTGCGCCTGTTCATCCGGCGCGACACCTACGCGCGCTATCTCTCGGTCCTCGTCTACCTCCCGCGCGACCGCTACAACACCGGCGTGCGCCACCGGTTCGTGCAGATCCTCATCGAGCAGATCGGCAAGGGCCGGATCGGTCCCGACGCGGTCGAGTTCAACGTCAGCATCAACGAGTCGACGACCGCGCGCGTGCACTTCGTCGTGCATCTGCCCAAGGGCGAGCTGATCCCCGACGACATCGACACCGCCGACCTCGAGCGCCGCCTGATCGAGGCGTCCCGCTCGTGGCAGGAGGACTTCCTGCAGGCCGTCGTCGCGGAGTACGGCGAGGAGGCCGGCGCCCTGCTCGGCCGCCGCTACCTCGACGCCTTCCCCGAGGCCTACAAGGAGGACTTCACCCCGCGCACCGCCGCGGTCGACCTCGGCCGGATCGAGGGGATCCAGGGCGAGGAGGGCCGCGACCAGTCGCTCTACGCCGAGGTCGACGCGGCCGACGGCGAGGCCCGCCTCAAGATGTTCCGGATCGGCGATCCGCTCTCCCTCAGCGCGGTGCTGCCGATGCTGTCGTCGATGGGCGTCGAGGTCGTCGACGAGCGGCCCTACGCGCTGGCCGGCCTGGAGCGGCGCACCCACATCTACGACTTCGGCCTGCGCTACGACGAGGCGCTGCCCGACCACGCCCGCGAGCTGTTCTCCGCCGCCATGCGCGCCATGTGGGACGGGCACACGGAGACCGACGGCTTCAACCGGCTGGTGCTGCGCGCCCAGCTCACCTGGCGGCAGGCGATGCTGCTGCGCGCCTACGCGAAGTACATGAAGCAGGGCAGCAGCCCCTTCGCGGTCGACTCCATCGAGCAGGCGCTGGTCGACAACGTCGACCTCGCCCAGCTCCTGGTGGCGCTCTTCGAGGTGCGCTTCGACCCCGCCGCCGAGGGCGACCGCGCCGCGCGCGAGGAAGCCCTGGCCGACAAGATCCGGACCGCGCTCGACGACGTCGTCAGCCTCGCCCACGACCGGATCCTGCGGTCCTACCTGACCCACATCTGCAGCACCCTGCGGACCAACTACTTCCAGACCGACGGCGGTGCCCCGAAGCCGTACCTCTCGCTCAAGCTGGAGCCGTCGGCGATCCCGGACCTCCCCGAGCCGCGGCCGAAGTTCGAGATCTTCGTCTACAGCCCCCGGGTCGAGGGCGTGCACCTGCGTTTCGGCGCGGTGGCGCGCGGCGGTCTGCGCTGGTCGGACCGGCGTGACGACTTCCGCACCGAGATCCTCGGCCTGGTCAAGGCGCAGATGGTGAAGAACACCGTGATCGTGCCGGTGGGCGCGAAGGGCGGGTTCTACGCCAAGCAGCTGCCCGACAGCGCCGACCGGGAGGCCTGGCTGGCCGAGGGAGTGGCCTGCTACACGACCTTCATCCGCGGCCTGCTCGACGTGACCGACAACCTCGTCGGCGGCGCCACGGTGCCGCCGCCCGATGTCGTGCGCCACGACGCCGACGACTCCTACCTCGTGGTCGCCGCCGACAAGGGCACCGCGACCTTCTCCGACATCGCCAACGGCGTCTCGGCCGACTACCGGTTCTGGCTGGGCGACGCCTTCGCCAGCGGCGGCTCGGTCGGCTACGACCACAAGGCGATGGGGATCACCGCCAAGGGCGCCTGGGTGTCGGTGCGCCGGCACTTCCGCGAGATGGGCGTCGACTGCCAGAACGAGGACATCACCGTCGTCGGCATCGGCGACATGTCCGGTGACGTCTTCGGCAACGGCATGCTCTGCTCCGAGCACATCCTCCTGGTGGCCGCCTTCGACCACCGCGACATCTTCCTCGACCCCCAGCCCGACGCCGCCGCGTCGTACGCCGAGCGCCGGCGGCTCTTCGAGCTGCCCCGGTCGAGCTGGCAGGACTACGACAAGACGCTCATCTCGGCCGGCGGCGGCGTGTACCCGCGCAGCGCCAAGTCGATCCCGATCAGCCCCGAGGTCCGCGCGGTGCTCGGACTCGCGGACGGCGTGCGGAAGCTGACGCCGGCCGAGCTGATGCGGGCCATCCTCCTGGCGCCGGTCGACCTGCTCTGGAACGGCGGCATCGGCACCTACGTGAAGGCGGCGAGTGAGACCGACGCCGACGCGGGCGACAAGTCCAACGACGCCATCCGGGTCGACGGCGGCGAGCTGCGGGTGCGCTGCGTCGGCGAGGGCGGCAACCTGGGCTTCACCCAGCGCGGCCGGATCGAGTACGCCGTCGCCGGCGGCCGGATCAACACCGACTTCATCGACAACTCCGCCGGGGTCGACACCTCCGACCACGAGGTCAACCTGAAGATCCTGCTCGACCGGGTGGTCGCCGCCGGTGACCTGACCGGCAAGCAGCGCAACGAGCTGCTCGCGTCGATGACCGACGAGGTCGCCGCGCTGGTGCTGCGCGACAACTACGACCAGAACCTCGCGCTGGCCAACGCGGCCAAGAACGCCGTCTCGCTCCTGCACGTCCACGAGCAGTGGATGCGCGACCTGGAGACGCAGGGCCTCCTCGACCGGGAGCTCGAGGCGCTGCCGGCCAAGCGCGAGGTGCAGCGCCGGATCGAGGCCGGGGGCGTGCTGAGCCAGCCCGAGCTGGCGGTGCTCATGGCCTACACCAAGATCGTCCTGGCCGAGGAGCTGCTGGCCTCCGACCTCCCGGAGGACCCGTACCTCGCCCTCGACCTGCGGTCCTACTTCCCGGAGCCGGTCCAGGCCGGGTTCCTGGAGCAGATCGGCGAGCACCCCCTGCGCCGCGAGATCATCGTGACCCAGGTCGTCAACGACCTGGTCAACGGCGCCGGCATGACCTACTGGCCGCGCCTCGCCGGCGAGACCGGCGCCAGTGCCGCCGAGCTGACCCGCGCCAACTTCGTGGCGCGAGAGATCTTCGGCTCGCTCGATCTGCGCCGGGAGCTGGAGCAGTACGACAACGTGCTCGACGCGGCGGTGCAGACCCGGATGCGGGTCGAGATGCGCACGCTGGTCGAGCGGGCCTCCCGCTGGCTGGTCACCAACCGGCGGCCCCCGCTCGACAGCCAGGGCACCGTCGAGTTCTTCGCGAGGCCCGTGCAGGAGACCATGCTGGACCTGCCCCGGCTGCTGACCGGCGCCGAGCTCGCGTCGTACGAGACCCGGCGGACGCTGCTGGTCGACCAGGACGTGCCCGAGGACCTCGCGGCCCGGGTCGCGTCCTTCGACGTCGCCTACACCCTGCTCAACGTCGTCGAGATCGCCGACCGCCACGACCTCACCCCAGCCGAGGTGGCACGGGTCCACTTCGCGCTGGGCGAGCGGCTCGGCCTGACCGTGCTGCAGCGCCGGATCGTCGACCTGCCGCGTGCCGACCAGTGGCAGACGATGGCCCGCGCCGCGCTGCGTGACGACCTCTACACCGTCCACGCCCAGCTCACCGCGCAGGTCCTCGGGGCCACCGGCGACGTCGCCGGCGCGGACGATCCCCTGGAGGCGGCCGCTCGCCGGGTGTCCACCTGGGAGACCGAGGCCGGCGGGGTCGTCGACAAGGCGATCGGCGCGCTGGCGGCGGTCTGCTCCGACGAGCCGACCGACATCGCCAAGGTCTCGGTCGGCCTGCGCGTGGTGCGGGGGCTGTTGGCCTGAGCCGACGGTTAGGGTCGGTCCCGATGACTACAGCCATCCATGTGACCGGACTGACCAAGAGGTACGGCGACCTGGTCGCCGTCGACGACGTGAGCCTCGACGTGGCCGAGGGCGAGTTCGTGGGCGTCCTCGGACCCAACGGCGCGGGCAAGACCACACTGCTGGAGATGGTCGAGGGCCTGCGCCGGCCCGACGCCGGCGGCGTGGAAGTGCTGGGGGAGGCCGTGTGGCCGCGCAACCCCCGGCTCCAGCCGCGGATCGGCGTCCAGCTCCAGGCGTCGTCCTTCTTCGAGCGACTGACGGCGCGCGAGCAGATCCGCACGTTCGCCAGCCTGTACGGCGTCGGGCAGGCCACCGCCGACGAGTGGGTCGAGCGGGTCGGGCTCACCGACAAGGCCGACACCCGCGTCGAGGACCTCTCCGGCGGCCAGGCCCAGCGCCTGTCCATCGCGTGCGCCCTGGTCCACGACCCGGAGCTGGTGTTCCTCGACGAGCCGACCGCGGCGCTGGACCCCCAGGCACGACGCAATCTGTGGGACCTGCTCTCCTCCATCAACGACAGCGGCCGCACCGTCGTGCTCACCACGCACTACATGGACGAGGCCGAGGTGCTCTGCGACCGGGTCGCGGTCATGGACCACGGCCGGATCCTCCAGTTCGACAGCCCGGCCGCGCTGGTCCGCGGTCTCGACGCACCCGCCCGGATCCGGGTCGCGCCCGGCTCGCTGACCGTCGAGCAGGCGAGTGCCATCGCGGGCGTGATCGAGACCCGCGACGACGCCGACGGGGTCGTGCTCGTGACGCGCGATCCGGCCGGCGTCATCGGCGTCCTCGCCGCGGGCGACCATCTCGACGGCGTGACGGTCCAGACGGGCACCCTGGAGGACGTCTTCCTCTCCCTCACCGGACGGGAGTACCGCGCATGAACCGCCAGTCTCCGTTCTGGGCCCTCTCGATCGCCATCCTGCGCGGCTTCCTGCGCGACCGGGCCTCGGTCTTCTTCGCGGTGATCTTCCCGCTGATGTTCCTCGTCCTCTTCGGCGGGCTGTTCTCCAGCCAGGACCAGTCGAAGGTCGACATGATCCAGGTCGGCAGCGTGCCGCTGATCGAGCAGCTGCCCGAGGGCGCCGACGAGGCGTTCGCGGACACCTTCGAGGTGACCCACAGCGACGACCTCGACGACGCCATCGAGCAGGTCCGCAAGGGCGACGCCGACGTCGCACTGGAGCAGCGCGGCGACGAGATCATCGCTCACTACACCCAGACCGAGCAGGTCAAGGCGGCCGTCACCCAGGGCACGCTCCGCGCCTTCGTCGACGGCACGAACGTCGCGGTCAGCGGCTCTCCGCCGAAGTTCAGCCTCGTCACCGAGCAGGTCGAGGACGACTCACTGACCACCATCCAGTTCGTCACCCCGGGGCTGCTGGGCTGGGCGATCGCGATGAGCGCCGCCTTCGGTGCCGCCGCGACGCTGCAGGGCTGGCGACAGTCCAAGCTGTTGCGTCGCCTCCAGCTCGCCCCGGTCGGTACGGGCACCGTCGTCGCGGCCCGGATCACCGTGACCCTGGCAGTCGCGCTCATGCAGTTCGCGCTCTTCATCGGCCTGGGAGCGGCCGCGTTCGGGCTCCAGCTGTCCGGCTCGTGGTGGATGGCGCTGCCGCTGATCATCGTCGGGACGCTCTGCTTCATGGCCCTGGGCCTGTTCGCCGGCGCGGTGGCGAAGACCGTCGAGGGCGCGGTCAACCTCGCCAACTTCCTGGTCCTGCCGATGGCCTTCCTCAGCGGGTCGTTCTTCCCGCTCGACGCCTCGCCGACCTGGCTGCAGCGGTTCTCCGACATCCTTCCGCTCAAGCACCTCAACGAGGGGATGCTCGACGTCATGGTGCGGGGGCAGGGGCCGGGGGCGGCCGTCGTGCCGCTGCTGATCCTGGCCGCCTTCGCCATGGTGATCACCCTGCTGGCCGCCAAGCTGTTCCGCTGGGAGACCACGTGAGTGCGGCCGGGACCGGAGCGAGCGAGCTGCACGACGCCCTGCGTGCGCTCGTGACCGAGCACGGTCCCGGCATCCTCGACGACGCCGCCGGCTTCCGGGGGATCCTCGACGACGTCCTCACCGAGGAGCAGGCGAGCACGGGCGACATCAACCTCCTCGTCGACGCCGTGCGCTTCGGCGTCCTGGTGCCCCTCGGCGAGCTGCTCGCGGGCGGTGCCGACCCGGCGCGGGCCGTCGAGGAGGCCGGGGCCCGGCTGGCCCGCGACCGCGGCGGCGACGACCTGGCCGCCTCGAGCTGGGCGGCCGCCGTGCTCGGGTACGCCGTGGGCCGGGTGCCCGCCGCCGTCGTCCTGCGGCACCGGTCCAGCCGGCCCACGACAGGTCCGTTGCCTCCGCCCACCGCCTGGCCGGCCCCGCCCACGGCGCCCGCCGCGCCCGCCATTCCGCCGGCCATTCCGCCGGCCTCGGCGTACCCGGCCCCCGCGGCGGCCTATCCGCCGGGCGGCTATGCCATGCCCGCCGCCGGCCCCGGCGTCGCGCCGCCCCGGAAGCGCGCCGTGGCGCCGTGGATCGCCGCGGCCGTCGCCGGCGTGGTCCTGGTCGGCGGTGGCGTCGCCGCGGTCGTCGCCCTGTCCGGCGGAGACGATCCACGTCCACGGACGCGGACCTCCGAAGGCCCCACGACGCCCGCGGTCGACGTCGACCCGGGCGCACTCGACGACCGCTACGGCGCGCTGTCGAGCACGATCACCGCGGGTGCCACCGACTGCGCGGCCGGCGAGCCGGGCGCGGGAGAGGTGGAGGTCGTGCGGTGCACGGTCAGCACGGGATCGCTGCGCCTGGTCACCTACGCCGACGACGGCGCGCTCGTCGCCGCCCGCTCGGCGCGCCTCGACTACCGCGCCGGCACCATGACCGCCGACAACGACACGACCGCGCTCTACGAGTTCGACCCCGAGCGGGGCGGCACCTCGGACCCGGCCGTTGTCTACTGGGACAGCCGCATTGCCCTGCAGTCGGCCCAGCTGGAGGGGGAGGGCACGGCCACCATCGACGCGGTCGTCGGCGACTTCACCGCCACCGCGCCCCGGGTGGCCGAGCCGACGGCGCCGGCCCATCCCGTCCTGCGCGAGTTCATCGACGTCAACATGGACGTCGCGACCTGCACGCGCCAGCGCACCTACTTCTCCGGCGAGACCGAGGAGAGCAGCTGCGAGGCCGGTGTCGACGACATCGTCGTCACCGTGGGCCGCTACTCCACCCGCAAGCAGCTGAAGGCCGACCGCAGGTACTACAAGGGGCAGTACGACGACGCGACGACCCGGGGCGACGGCGGCACCTGGCGCTTCGGCGAGGGTGACCCCGAGGGCGGCTACTACGCCTACCTGGACAGCTCCGGCGAGACCGCGACGCTCTACTGGGACTGGGACTCCCGCGACTGCCACTGCTACGGCGTCGCATGGAGCTTCGACGGCGACCTCGGCGCGCTCGAGTCCTGGTGGCCCTCGGACGACTGAGCTCTGCGTCCCGTCGGCGGTCCGGTCAGGGGGTCGGCACCGTGTCGATCAGGTCGGGGCGCACCCCGCCCGCCACGCCCTGGCCGCGCACCAGCAGCGCCATCGTGGTGTCGTCGCCGCCGACGAGGGCGGGCTCGGCCAGCCACTCCGGCAACTGCCCGCGTACCCACTCCACACCCCGGGTCCGGCAGAACTCCAGCAGTTGCTCGCCGGTCTGGCGCCACCAGCCGTCGGCGTCGACGCGGGAGCGGCCGAAGCCGTCGGTGCACAGGAACACCAGCGCCACCCGGTCGGCCCCGGTGTCCACGACCGCGGTCCGCAAGGCGTCCAGCGGCCGGGGCTGGCACAGGGAGCTGGTGTGCAGGCCGTCGAGGTCGGGATCCTCGGGGAGCGGGCGGGAGGTGGACCCGTCGGACGCCACGAGCACCGTGTCGCCGTCGCCGATCTGGAGCAGGACCATCACGTCGCCGGTGACGGCGGTCGCCAGGACGGTGGAGCCGTACGCGCGCAGCGGGTCGGCCGACGCGCCGAGCTCGTCCTCGGCGGCCGAGTAGGGGTTGGCCGCGAGGTGGTGGCGGACCTTCGCGGTCCAGGTGGCGACGATGGCGGCGCCAGCACGCTCGAGGCGGTCGCGGGCGTCGTCGTCGGCCGCGCTCAGGTCGGGGAGGGCCCGGCGCAGCTCCTCGACCGCGCTGACGACGGCGAGCGCGGCACCGGTGTCGCTGCGGAAGTGGTAGTGGTGACCGTGGCCGTCGGCGACGGCCACCACCGCCTGCCCCTGCCCCGCGTCGGCCCAGGTGAGTACGGCGTCCTGGAGCGGCAGCCGGTCCCGGACGTGGACCGAGCCGATCGTCGTACCGGACAGCGTCGTCCACGCCGGATCGGACTCCGGCCGGTCCGTCATCCCAGCGTGCTCCAGATCGGGTCGCCGATCGGGCTCGGCGGCACCGCCGTCACCCCGGAGCCGGGACCGACGACGGGCCGCGAGGCGACCTTGCTGGCGGCCTTCGACGCCCAGACGATGTACTCGACGAGCTGCTCGGGGTTGTCAGCCCGCAGCAGCGGCACGTCCTCGTCGCCGATGAAGCGGCGCAGGGAGTGCATGTCGGCGTCGCGGCCCACGCCCAGGGCGAGCCGGACGGCGGTGGCGCCCCAGCGGTTGTTGAGCAGCGCCTGCAGGCCCTCGGCGAAGGTCACGCCGCTGCTCTGCGTGGGGCGGCCGTCGGAGACCAGGATGATCGCAGGGGGGAAGGCGCTGTGGCTCTCGTCGAGGTGATCGAGGGCGCCGGCCAGCTTCTGCAGGGCGCTGCCGAGCTCGGTGAAGCCGCGCGGCACCGCCTCGAGCCGCTTCCAGTGGATCTGGTCGACCGGGGTCGGCTCCTCGATGATCCACTGCGGCTCGTTGGCGAAGGCCAGGACTCGGACCAGCAGCTCGGCGTGCGGGTTGGCGCGCGCCTCGTCCCGCAGATGGGGGAGGACCTCGGTGATGGCGTTGTTGAGGGCCTGGATCCGGCCGCCGCGCAGCATCGACCCCGACACGTCCAGCACGAAGATGAAGTGCAGCGGCTTGCGCGCCAGCGCACCCCCGAGCCGATCGCTCATCGCGGCCTCCTTCCACCGGTCTACGAAGCCGTCGGGTTTCAACTCTCCCCGAACAGCTCAGGTTATAGCCTGGCACGGTTCATCGAACACGGGGAACGCGAGTACGGAGGTCGGGCACAGCCATGGTGCTGGCAGAGGGCGTCGAGGTCGACCTCGGTCCGTTGGGGCGTGCCTGGGTGACCTCGTTGCTCGGTCAGGGCGGCCAGGGCTACGTCTTCGAGGTGCGCCGCGACGCCGGGGAGCCGCTCGCCCTGAAGTGGTACAAGCCCGAGAGCGCCACCGCCCGGCAGTACGACGAGATGCAGCAGCTCGTCGAGATCGGCTCACCGCACCAGCGGTTCCTGTGGCCGCTGAGCATGGCGCGCGTCGGCACCGAGCCGAGCTTCGGCTACGTGATGCACCTGCGCCACCCGCGCTTCCTCGAGCTGAGCTACCTGCTCCTCAACGCCGACCGCGACGGCAAGGCGCTGGACGTCTCCTTCGCCTCGATCATCGAGCTGTGCCGCCAGCTCAGCTACAGCTTCCTCCGGTTGCACGCGCGGGGCCTGTGCTACCGCGACATCTCCTTCGGCAACGTCTTCTTCGACCCCGGTAACGGCGACGTGCTGATCTGCGACAACGACAACGTCGGGATCGACAACGGGACCGGACGGGTGCTGGGCACGCCGTACTTCATGGCGCCCGAGGTGGTCCGCGACACGACCTACCGCACGCTGCCCAACACCGACACCGACCGGCACTCGCTGGCCGTGCTGCTCTTCTACGCCCTCTTCCTGGGCCACCCGCTCGAGGGGGAGCGCACCGATGCCGGCATGCGTGACGCCGACTGGCTGATGACCCACTTCGGGGCGGATCCGCTGTTCTGCATGCATCCGACCCGCGCCGAGAACCGGCCGGCCAGGATCGTGCAGCAGTACTGGGGCATCTACCCGCAGTTCCTGCGCGACCTGTTCGTCCAGGCGTTCGTCGAGGGCATGGACAACCCCGGCGCCCGGGTCACCGAGGGCCAGTGGATCAAGGCGCTCGACCGGCTGCGCGACGGGATGCTCTCCTGCCCGACCTGCGGCACCACGAACTTCTGGAGCTCGGCCGACGACAGCGTGACCTGCTGGCAGGACGGCACCCCGGTGCGCCCGCCGTACCTCCTCCACGTGGGGCGGCGCACGGTGGCCGTCAGCCCGCAGGCCGCCATCCGCTCCGACCACCTGACCTCCGGCGTCGACCACCCCCAGGTGCTCGCCCAGGTCCGCCGCCATCCCGACGCGCCCGACCGCTGGGGCCTGTACAACGCCTCCGACTTCTCCTGGCCGGTCGCCTATCCCGGTGGCCAGAACTTCCTGCTGGAGCCGGACCGCACCATCGAGCTCGTGGCCGGCGCACGGATCCAGATCCGCAACGCCGCGGTGCAGGTGCGCCGTCCCGAGCCGGGCGGGGCGGAGTGAGCCGCGCCGCCGGACTCGTCGTCGAGGTCGAGGGCCGGGTGGTGCGCCTCGACGGCAAGCAGGTCTACCGGATCGGCCGGGCGGTCGAGGCCGACGTCGTCCTGACGGCGGGCTCGGTGTCGCGTCAGCACGCCGAGCTCCAGGCCACGGCCTACGGCTGGGTGCTCGTCGACAACGACAGCCAGTTCGGCACCTACGTCGAGGACGAGCGGGTCACCGAGTACCCGGTCGAACGCCGGATCCTGGTCCGCTGCGGCCCGCCCTCCACCGGCGCGACCCTGGTCGTCGTCCCCGCCGACGAGTACGACGTCGCGGCGGCCACCCCGCCCGCGGCATCGTCGGCGGCGGATCCGGAGCCGGTCTCGGGCGACGACGCCACTCAGGTCCTCGCGCTGCCGCACCGCCCGGCCGACATCGCGGACACGGTCCGAGCCGGTCCCACCGCGCCGCGCACGGGCCCCGACCTGCTGCTGGTCGCCGAGGGCCGCGAGCATCGGTTCCGGCACCCGGCCGAGATCACCGTGGGCAGGCGCAGCGACTGCACGGTCGTCTTGGGCGACCCGGCCTGTTCGCGGCTGCACGGCCGGATCGACCCGGTCCCGGGCGGCTGGACCTACACCAACCTCTCCAACGAGGGCACCTTCCACGACGGTCGCCGGCTCGCCACCCGCGCCTTCGACGGGCGCGTCGCCCTGCGCCTCGGCCATCCCGTCGCCGGTCCCGAGCTCACCCTCGTCCCGATCCTGTCGGCCGCCGAGGAGGAGCACCGGATCGCCCGCCGTCGGCTCCGCCGGCGCCTCGCCGTCGTGGGCGGCGTGGCAACGGCGCTGACGCTGGTCGCCGTCGTGGTCGGCGTCGCGCTCGTGGCCGGCGGCGACGACCCGGGCCGCCGCTCGGGCGGAGACGGTGTCCTGGACCGGGCGAAGGCCGCCACGGTCAAGATCACCGCCGAGAGCCACCGGATCGACGCCCCCGCCAGCACCTACCACGGGTCCGGCTCGATCATCCGCTCGGACGGCCTGATCCTCACCAACGCCCACGTCGCGGCCCCGGAGTCGCCCGGGCTCGCGGACAGGTACGGCGACGACCTCCGCCTCGCGGACCCCGACTACCTGCTCGTCTCGCTCACCGACGGCCGGACCGACACCAACGCCCGCGCCGCCTACCGCGCCCGCGTGGTCGAGGCGGACGGCGAGCTCGACGTCGCCGTCGTGCAGATCTACGCCACGGCCGACGGCGGCGAGCTCGACGGGGAGCTGGACCTCCCGACCGTCCCGATCGGCAGCTCCGGCGACCTGCGCGCGGGCGACCGGATCACCGTGCTCGGTTTCCCAGCCGTGGCCGGTGACGGTGAGTCGATCACCGTGACCACCGGGGTCGTCTCTACCGTCCTCAACGATCCCGACCTCGGCCCGCGCTCCGAGCTCGACACGGACGCCCGGATCGCCCCCGGCAACTCCGGCGGCATGGCGATCGACGAGGACGGCGAGCTGATCGGCATCCCGACCTCGCTGTTCGCCGCCGAGGGGTCCACCGTCACCAGCGGCCGGATCCGGTCCATCGACGTGGTCAAGGAGCTGATCGAGAAGGCCGAGGACGCGACCGACTGAGCATGCAGAGGCCCCCGCAGAGTCCTGCTTGCTGCGGGGTGTGGGGCGGGGTGGCTACTCGTCGGGTGGGCTGGGGTCGCCCGTGGTGTCGCTCGACCGGTGCCTTTCGACCCGGATGGGGTGGGTGCCGCGGTGGTCGACCCGGAACCGGTGGCCGGTCGGGCTGGTCCACACATAGGTCCCCGGCATCACGATGTCGTAGCGCCAGGTGGAGTGGGTCTTCGCGCGATGGTGCCGTCTGCATAGGGCGACCTCGTTGCACGGACAGGTGACTCCGCCCTTCCCGTAGGGGCGGGCGTGGTCGACATCGCAACGGGTGGCGGGGCGGGTGCAGTGCGGGAACCGACAGGTCTGGTCCCGCAGGATCACGCGGGTGCGGTGGCGGTCGGGGATCTCGTAGGAGCCGACGGGGACATGGTCGGCCAGACCAATGACCGGGCGGACGATCACGGTCGTGTCCTTGGTCCGCAGCCACTCACGGATCTGTGCCGAGGTGATCGGGCAGCGGCCTTCGTCCCACCGACCCACCGGGTTCCCGAACGGGTTGTCCCCGGCGGCCGTGGTGCCGGTGATAGTGGTGTCGGTGATGGTGGTGTCGGTGATGTGCACGTTCAGCACGACCTTGCGACCGGGGCTGGTGGCGACGATCTCTCCGGTGTCGGGGTCGGGGATCAGCAGGTCGAGGGCGAGGTCCTGGCGGGTCAGCTCGGCGGCGGCCTTCGAGCGGCGCACATCGAGCGTCGAGTCGTCACCGAGCCGGCCCAGGACCTCGGCTCGGCGGGCGACCGCGAGGTCGAGGTCGTGGCCGTCGGCGGCATCCAGGAGCCCGTCGAGGTGGACCAGACCGTGCTCATCGACGGCGCCGATGTCGAACCGACGCTGGTCGGCGGCCTCCACACGCTCTGCTTCTGCCTTTTCGGGGTCGAACCGGAGCACCGCCTCCGTCACGAGTCGTTCGAGTTGGGCCCACCCGACTCCGGAGGCGTCGAAGAGTTGTCGGTCCACGAACCCGGCGGCGTCGGCGGACAGACTCCGGGTGAGGTCGGCGATCCGCTCGGCCCGCCACGGCGCCAACCGACCAGTGGTGACGGCGGCGTAGACGTGGGGGAGTCGCCAGGCGCACTCGATGACCCGCCCGACGTACGCCTTCCCGCCATCCGGAGACCGGCCCAGCACGGCGATGAGCTCCATCAACCCGAACTCCGACACCAGTGGAGCGCCGTCACCGGCGATCGGGACCCCGGTGTCGAGGTAGCCCTCGGTGATCGTCGCCGCACCCTCAGGACCGGTGACCACGTGGTCGCTCGCCCAGGTCGCGATGTCCTCCCACTCCTCGACGATCAACGTCTCGCGGGACCGGATCCGCTCGCCGACACGCGACAGCAACACTGCTGTCGAACGGGCGTCGGTGGCGAGATCCATGACTGGATTCTCCCACCCACCCACGACACTTCAAAGCGCCGCAAACCCGCCTGTGGACTAGGGAAACCCGAACGGCGGGGTGTGGACAACCAACGTCACGTTCAGCGACACAAGCGCCCCAACCGCCCAACCCGCGAACCGCAGCCCGACCGCCGAACCCAGCCACCTCCCCAACGCTCTCGTCGCTGCCGCTTGAAACGCAACCGACTACGCGGCCGAAGCCCACGGACAATTCCGGCAGCACCACCGGGGTCTCGTGACGGGCGCTGCGCGACCTCCTCAACCACCGGGGTCGCCGCGTGACCCGACGACAGACGTCAGCTGGCCTTCTTGGCTGCCGCCTTCTTCGTGGTCTTCTTCGCCGGCGCCTTCTTGGTAGCGGTCTTCTTCGCGGCGGTCTTCTTGGCGGTCGTCTTCTTCGCGGCCGCCTTCTTGGCCGGCTTCGGCTCGGTCTCGCCCCGCGACGTCTTGGCCGCCTCGACCGAGCGTTGCAGCGCCGCGAGCAGGTCGACCACCTCGCCTCCGGTCTTCGCCGAGGTCTCGGTGCGCTGCACCTCGCCGCCCTCGATCTTCGCCTTCACCACGGCCTGCACCGCGTCGGCGTAGTCGTCCTCGAACGCGGCCGGGTCGAAGTCGCCCGACAGCGTCTCGACGAGCATGTGGGCCATCTTGACCTCCGCGTCCTTGACCTCGCCGGACTCGACGCTGAAGTCGGGCGTGCGGATCTCGTCGGGCCACATCATCGTCTGCAGCACGATCACGTCGTCGCGCACCCGCAGCACCGCGGTCGTCACCCGCTGCCGCAGCGCGACCGTGACGACGGCCATCCGGTCGGCGTCGAGGAGCGCCTGGCGCAGCAGCGCGTACGGCTTGGCGCCGGTGCCCTCGGGCTCGAGGTAGTAGGACTTCTCGAACAGCAGCGGGTCGATCTGGTCGCTCGGGACGAACTTCTCGACCGCGATCTCCCGCGACGACGTCGTCGGCAGGTTCGCCATGTCGTCCTCGGTGAGGATGACCATCTCGCCGTCCTCGGTCTCGTACCCCTTCGCGATGTCGGAGTACGGCACCTCCTCGCCGTCGATCGCGCAGATCCGCTGGTACTTGATCCGGCCGCCGTCCTTGGCGTGCACCTGCCGGAACGAGACGTCGTGGCTCTCGGTGGCGCTGTAGAGCTTGACCGGGACGCTGACGAGGCCGAACGAGACGGCACCCTTCCAGATCGCACGCATGGGACGAGCCTACGCGCTGGCGGCCCCGTCCGGACGGCATGATGGACTCGTGCCCGACCTGCGCCCGATGCTCGCCACCCCCGGCACCCACGTGCCGCGTGGCGAGGAGTGGTGCCACGAGGTCAAGTGGGACGGCGTGCGCGCCATCGGCGCCGTGGCGGCGGGCGCCGTCACGCTGACCAGCCGCAACGGCAACCGGATCAGCGGGGCCTGGCCCGAGCTGGTCACCCCGCCCGCGGGCGCCGGCGACCTGGTGGTCGACGGTGAGATCATCGCGCTCAACGAGCGCGGCGTACCCGACTTCCGCGTCCTGGCCGAGCGGATGCATGTCCGGAACCCGCCGACGGTCGCCCGCCTGGCCGCACGCATCCCGGCGACGTACATGGTCTTCGACCTGCTCCGCCTCGACGGCGAGGACCTGTGCGGCCTACCGCTCCACGAGCGCCGCCGCCGGCTCGCCGGGCTGGACCTCGCCCGTGCCGGTTGGCAGGTCCCGGTCGAGTACGACGACGGCGAGATGCTCCACGAGGCCACGCGCGCGCAGGGACTGGAGGGCATCGTCAGCAAGCGGCGCGACTCGACCTACCGGCCCGGTGAGCGCAGCTCGCACTGGCTGAAGCTCCCGCACCGCCACCGCGGCTCGTTCGTGGTCGGCGGCTGGCGGCCCCAGGTCGGCACGAGCGACCGGCTGGCCGCGCTGCTGGTGGGGGAGCCGACCGCCGCCGGGCTGGCCTTCCGCGGCCGGGTCGGCAGCGGGATCGGCCCGAAGCAGTCCCGGCTGCTCGCCGAGCTGCTCGCGCCGCTGTCCCGCGCCGCCAGCCCGTTCGGCGACGAGGTGCCGCGCGTCGACGCGGACGGCACCACCTGGGTGGAGCCGGTCGTGGTGGTCGACGTCGACACCCACGGGCTCGGCTACGAGCGGCTGCGGCAGCCGTCGTACCGTGGCGTGCGCGCGGACCTGACCCCGGACGACCTCGTCACGGAGGACGCCTGATGCCGAAGCAGGGTGATCACCCCCAGACCGAGGTCCATGTCGACGTCGAGGGCCGCACGCTGCGACTCACCAACCTCGAGAAGGTGCTCTACCCGAGCACCGGCACCACCAAGGGCGAGGTGCTCGACTACTACGTCCGGGTCGCGCCGGTGCTCCTGCCGCACCTCGAGGGTCGTCCGGTGACCCGGATCCGCTGGCCGCACGGCGTCGGCGACCTGAGCTTCTTCGAGAAGAACGCCCCTCGGGGCACGCCCAGCTGGGTGCGCACCGCGGAGGTGCCCACGACGGGCAGTCGCGGGCCGAGCCGGCACGGCGACACGCTGGTCTTCCCGATCATCGAGGACCTCCCCACCCTGGTCTGGGCGGTCAACCTCGCCGCGCTCGAGCTCCACGTCCACCAGTGGACCGTCGACGCGGACGACGAGCCGGTCGGCGCGGACCGGCTGGTCATCGACCTCGACCCGGGGGAGCCAGCCGGGTTGCACGAGTGCTGCCAGGTCGCGCTGCACGTGCAGGAGGCGCTCGCCGCACGCGACCTCGACGCGGTGGCGGTCACGAGCGGCAGCAAGGGGCTCCACCTGTACGCACCGTTGCCCGAGCCGTTGCCGTCGGCCGAGACCAGCGAGCTCGCGAAGCAGGTCGCCGAGGAGCTCCAGGCCGCTCACCCGCAGCTGGTCACCGCCACCATGACCAAGGCCCGGCGCCGCGGGAAGGTGTTCCTCGACTGGTCGCAGAACGCCGGTTCGAAGACCACCGTCGCGCCGTACTCCCTGCGGGGGACACCGCGCCCCCAGGTCGCCACGCCCGTCGGCTGGGACGAGGTGGCCGCCGGGGCCGAGGATCCGCTCGGTCTCGACCAGTTCACGCCGACCCAGGTCCTCGACCGCGTCGAGGAGCTCGGCGACCTGTTCGGTGTCTGACGGCGCGAGCGTGTCGCATGCCGTGCTCGCCGCCCGGGCGCTCGCTCCGCTCGGCCCGCGGGCGTCGCACGACGCGCTTCGCGCGTGCGCCACGCGGCCGCGCACGCGGTGGGCTTTCGTGGGTCCAGACCGGGCCTGGCGGCAGGACTGCTGCAGACGCGCTTCGCGCGTGCGCCACGCTGCCGCGCACGCGGTGGGCTTTCGTGGGTCCAGACCGGGCCTGGCGGCAAGACTGCTGCAGACGCGCTTCGCGCGTGCGCCACGCTGCCGCGCGGTCTCGATCGTCAGGTCACGCGCCGGCGCATGGGGTAGACGTCGAACTGCGTCACCGCCCCTGCCGGGTCACCGCCGGAGCCGACCGCGTGGGCGACCTCGTCGGGGGACACGGCGTGATCGGCCTCGTCGAGGGTGGCGTCGATGAGCATCTGGAACTCCGGCGCCGGGTGGGCCACCCGCTGCGCCGCCGCGTCGATGCGCCAGCCGGCCCGGCCGAGCTCGTTGAACAGTCCCATGAGGGTGGTGTTCTTCTCGGCGGCGATGCCCTCGAAGCCGTCGGCGGCCTCGATGAGGTAGACCGGCCGGGTCACGGCGAGCGCGGCGGCGTCGTACAACGGCACCCACAGGCGCGCGTACTCGTACGACCGCTTCGCGCTCACCCGCCCAGTGTAGGACCGGATCGGGGGTCAGGCCGAGCGCAACGGCCGAACAGCGGCCGGGTCGACCACGTTGGTCAGGTCGAACGCCGCCCCGAGGACCACGCCATTGGCCGCGATCGCCGGCGCGTCGACCACGTCGGCGACGATCGCGGTCACGTTGTCGCGACTCCCGCCGTCCAGGGCGTCGCGCACCAGCCGGTCGACCGCCAGGCCAGGGCTGCCACGGCCGAGAATGCGACCGAGAGCCGCGGCCGAGAGCACGTCGCTGACCCCGTCGCTGCACAGCAGCAGCCGGTCGCCGGGGCGTAGGGCCAGCAGGATCAGGTCGGGTCGGGGGACGTGCTCGCCGTCGACCGCCTGCAGCACGACATTGCGGTACGGCGCCGCGGCGGCCTGCTCCGGCGTCAACTGGCCGCTGTCGACCATCGACTGCACCAGGGTCTGGTCGTGGGAGAGCTGGCTGAGCTCCCGGTCGCGCAGCAGGTAGGCGCGCGAGTCCCCGACGTGGCCGAGCGCGGTGTGGATCCCGTCGGTCAGCACGGCCGTCAGCGTCGTCGCCATCCCCGTGCGCCGCGGGTCCGCCGCGATGCCGGCGACCAGCTGGGCGTGCGCCTCCCGGGCGGCCGCGCCGAGCAGGCGGGCCGGCTCGTGGCCGGGATGGGCCAGGGCACGGGCGCTGACGACGTACGCCGTCGTGGCGGAGGCCACCTCACCGGCCTCGGCACCGCCGACCCCGTCGGCGACGCAGAGGAGATAGGGCCCGGCGAACCCGGCGTCCTCGTTGTTGGTGCGCACCCGGCCGGTCTCGCTGCGCGCGGCGAAGCGGAACTGCAGCACGGTGCTCACCTCCCGGGTCGTACCTGGTCAACGCCCGGGAGGGGCGCCGGAGTTCCCCGAAGGGGTCAGCGCAGGAAGCCGACCTGGCCGCTCGTGCTGCGACCGATCTCGACGTAGGCGAGCTTGGCGGTCGGGACGACGGTGACCTTGCCCTTGGTGTCGGTCAGCGTGATCACGCCGTCGGCAGCCGCGATCGCGGCTGCCACCTGCTTCGCGACGGCCTCGTGAGACTCGTCGGTCTCGATCACGAGCTCTCGGGCGGTGTTCTGCACACCGATCTTGACCTCGACGGTCATGGTCACACTCCTCGTTCGTGGGGATGGCGCAAGCCTAGTCAGGCCGGCCTCAGGACTCGGCGTGGTCCTCGGTGAGGGGGTATCCGCGGATGCCGCGCCAGGCCAGGCCCGCCACCAGGGCGGTGGCGTCGTCGCGACTCAGGCCCGCCATGGCGCCGTCCGTCTCGGTGAGCCAGAACCGGGCGCTGACCTGGGCCATTCCCACCAGCGAGACGGCGAGCAACTGCGAAGCGGCGGCCGGGAGCGCGGTGTCGTCCTCGATCACGGCTGCGATCATCGCGGCGCACTCGGTCGTGACCCGGTCGACGTGGCCGCGGACCGCGGGCTCGTTGGTGAGGTCGGACTCGAAGACCAGCCGGAACGCGCCGGTGTCGTGGCCGACGTACGCGTAGAACGCGTCGATCGCGGCCGCAACCCGCTGCTTGTTGTCCTGCGTCGACTCCAGGGCCCGGCGGCAGTTGGCGATGATCGAGTCGCACGCGACGTCGAGGATCGCGAGGTAGAGCTCGAGCTTGCCCGGGAAGTGCTGGTAGAGCACGGGCTTGGAGACTCCGGCCCGTTCGGCGATGTCGTCCATCGCGGCGGCGTGGTAGCCCTGCGCGACGAAGACCTCCAGGGCCGCGGCGAGCAGCTGGGCGCGCCGCTCGCGCCGCGGGAGTCGTACGCCGCGCGGTCGGGGCGCGTCGAGGTTGAACTGCTCGGTCACCACAGCATGGAGCCTACTCGTTGGTAGCCGGGGTCCGGATGCCGGGACGGCGCGCCGCGCCCTTGGCGCCGACGGGGACCATGGAAGGGCCGAGGGAACAGTCGGGGCCGGCACCGCGTTGGCCCTGGACAGCCCCCATCCCATCTGCAGTACCCGAGGAGTAACGCCGTGAGCTTTCCCGCGCTGGTCGAGCCGGCCGCCGAGCTGACCATCGACGAGGTCCGCCGCTACAGCCGGCACCTGATCATCCCCGACGTCGCGATGGCCGGTCAGAAGCGCCTCAAGAACGCCAAGGTGCTGGTCATCGGCGCCGGCGGTCTCGGCAGCCCCGCGCTGCTCTACCTCGCCGCCGCGGGCGTCGGCACGCTCGGCATCGCCGAGTTCGACGAGGTCGACGAGTCCAACCTGCAGCGCCAGGTCATCCACGGGATGTCCGACCTCGGCAAGTCGAAGGGTCTCTCGGCCAAGGAGTCGATCCTCGAGATCAACCCGCTGGTCAACGTGATCCTCCACGAGACGCGCCTCGACAACGACAACGTCATGGACGTCTTCAGGGGCTACGACCTCATCGTCGACGGCACCGACAACTTCGCCACGCGCTACATGGTCAACGACGCGGCGTACTTCCTCGGCATCCCCTACGTCTGGGGCTCGATCTACCGCTTCGACGGTCAGGCCTCCGTCTTCGCGCCGACCATGGCCGACGACGCGCCCTGCTACCGCTGCCTCTACCCGGAGCCCCCGCCGCCGGGCATGGTCCCCTCGTGCGCCGAGGGCGGCGTGCTGGGCGTCCTGTGCGCGAGCATCGGCTCGATCCAGGTCAACGAGGCCATCAAGCTGCTCATCGGCGCCGGCGAGCCCGCCATCGGCAAGCTCGTCATCTACGACGCACTCGAGTTGGAGTGGCGCAAGCTGAAGGTCCGCAAGGACCCCAACTGCGCGCTGTGCGGCGAGAACCCCACCGTCACCGGGCTCATCGACTACGAGGCCTTCTGCGGCGCGATCTCCGAGGAGGCAGCCGACGCCGCCGTCGACGCGACCATCTCGGTGACCCAGCTCGCGTCGATGATCAAGGAGAAGGAGGAGGGCAGCCGCGACTTCGTCCTGATCGACGTGCGTGAGCCCGCCGAGGCCGAGATCAACCACATCCCCGGCGCGGTCCTCATCCCCAAGGGCGACTTCCTCAACGGCACCGCCCTCGGCCAGCTGCCGACCGTCGACTCCGGCACCCAGGTCGTCCTGCACTGCAAGAGCGGTGTGCGCTCGGCCGAGTGCCTGGCGATCGTGAAGGGCGCCGGCTACGACGACGCGGTCCACGTGGGCGGTGGCGTCGTGGCCTGGGTCAACCAGATCGACCCGAGCCAGCCCAGCTACTGAGCCGGACGACGCCGCGACGTAACCGCGACGCGGCGTCGTCGTTGGTCCCGACGTAGCGGCTCCGGCCGCCCGCACCGATCGGATCCATGCGTTCACCGCACCGAGGGAGCACCCGAGGGCCCCGTCCAGCCGGACGGGGCCCTCGGCGTTGTCCGGGGCTCAGGGCATGATCGACCTCGTGGACGAGGGGTACGTCGAGCGGGTGCTCGAGCTGGTCGAGCAGGTGCCGCCGGGGCGCGTCACGACGTACGGCTCTGTGGCGGCCGTCGTCGGCGGCGGACCCCGTCAGGTGGGGTCGGTGATGGCGAGGTACGGCGGCCCGGTGCCGTGGTGGCGGGTCGTGCGTGCCGACGGCACGCTCCCGCCGAGCCACGACGACCGGGCCCGCGCGGCGTACCTCGCCGAGGGCACCCCGCTGCGCGACGGCAGCGGGGCCCTCGACATGCGCCGGGCCTTCTGGGACCCGGCGACGGGGGACTAGGCCGGGAGTCTCAGCTCAGGACAGCGCCGCGATGGCGGCGTCGTAGTCGGGCTCGCTCGCGATCTCGGGGACCAGCTGGGAGTGCAGCACGGAGCCGTCGGCGCCGACCACGACGACCGAGCGGGCGAACAGGCCGGCGAGCTTGCCGTCGGTCATCCTCACGCCGTAGTCCTCGCCGAAGGACGAGCGGAAGCCGGAGCCGACCTGGACGTTGTCGATGCCCTCGGCGCCGCAGAAGCGGCCCAGGGCCGGCGGGAGGTCCTGGGAGACGTTGATGACCGTGGTGTTGTCGAGGCCCGCGGCGAGCTCGTTGAACTTCCGCACGCTGGCCGCGCAGACACCGGTGTCGATGCTGGGGAAGATGTTGAGGACGGCGCGCTGGCCGTCGGGGAGGGTGATGCTGCTGAAGTCCGCGCCCGCGAGCTCGAAGGTCGGGGCGGAGGAGCCGACGGAGGGGAGGTCGCCGACGGTCTGGACGGGGTTCCCCCCGAGTGCAGTGGTAGCCATGTGCCTTGTCTAGCAGGTGCCCGTACGGCATCCGTCACCGGAGGCGGCCGAGGAAGCCCGCGGCCTTGCGTACGTCGAGCAGCCGCCGCTCCCAGGTGATCCCGACGACCGTCAGCAGCGCTCCCGCCAGACCGATCCAGACCCACTTCGGGAACTCACCGGCGTAGGGGCCGAGCTCGCGCAGCACCACCGTGGCGCCGACGCCCGCGCCCACGATCAGCGGAGCGCTCCAGCGCATCGCCGCCCCGGCCACGGTCAAGGCCAGGCAGGCACCGCCGAGGACCAGCGCCCGCAGCGACACGGGGTCGCCGAGCACCCAGATCAGCGACGGCACGGTCGCGAGCAGCAGGCCGGGCAGCAGCGCCTCGAGGGTGCCGACCGCCGCCGACCGCTGGAGCCGCCACAGGCCGAAGGCGAGGAGCGCCGCCGCCAGGGGAAGCGTGTACGGCTCCGGGTCGGTGACGTCGAGGTCGGCCAGCCGCACCCAGCTGGCCAGCAGCAGGAGGGCGCCACCCGCGAATGCGCAGCCGCGGCGCGACTCGTGCAGCAGCGCCGTGCCGGACGCCAGGAAGCCCGCGACCGTCAGCCACAGCGCCGCGTAGCCGCCGACGTCGGCCGTCGTCGAGAGCGAGACGAGCAGGGCGACGACCGCGACCGTGATCGCCGCGCCCTCGACGTCGATGCGCGGCACGGCGAGGGCGAGCACGCCCACCACGAGCAGGACGGGGATCGAGACCCACGCGGCGTCGTCGCCGATCACCAGGACGGCCGCCGACGTCGCCAGGCCGAGCGCGGCGGGTGCGGCGAGGCCCGCCACGACCCGGGTCGCCTGCTGCCGGCCGAGGACGGCGACGGCGACCAGCGCGATCGCGATCGGGGAGAGGTGGGCCAGGAGCAGGCCGTCGCCGGGCAGGGCGCCGATCGCGACCGCCGTCCCGGCCGTCACGGCGAGCAGGGCCCAGATCGTGGCCTCCGCACCGTTCGTCGCCAGGGCGAGGGCCGCGGCGCCGAGTGCCACGAGCGTCAGGACGGCGAGCGGCACGGCCAGCGGGACGTCGTACGACGCGAGGGTGATGGCGAGCCCGACGCCGGTGACCAGGCCGGTGATGCGGCCCCAGACGGGCAGCGTGCGCCGGGTGCGGTCGCGGTCGAGGAGGGCGACGCAGGCGAGCACGGTCAGCAGCGACGGGACCAGCAGGGCGGGCTCGGTGACCGGGGCGGGCGTGGTGAGCCGGACGCCGAACGACCGGTCGAAGACGTCGGCGATCCGCGACCAGCGGTCGAGCACGTCGGCCGTGGCCTGCAGTGCCAGGCCGACGAGGACCAGACTGCCGGTGCCGGCCGGCGCGATGGCGATGATCCGGGCCGTCCGGGGGAGCACGCCGAGGGCGAGCACCCAGGCGGCCGTCGTACCGAGGGCGACGAGCCCGACGGTGCGGGCGTCGGTGTCGACGGACGGCAGGGTCAGGACGACGGTCGTGAGCATGGCGGCACCGCTCGCGCCGGCGAGCAGCAGGTCGCGGTGCCGGGCGATGGCGCCCGGAGCCAGCAGCACGGCCGCGCTGACGAGCAGGGACCAGCCGGTGCCGTCGACCCAGAGCTGACGCAGGTCCGGCGTCACGAGGGACTCGACGAACGCGGCGCCGGTGGTGCAGACCCAGGTGAGGCCGGCGGCGCCGGCGGCGCTCCACAGCAGGGCCGGCGCGCCGGCGCGCCGGCCGAGCAGCACGGCGCCGAGCGCGAGGGCGGTGACGACGTGGCCGGCGATCAACCAGTGGTCGGTGGCGCTGGCCGCGCCGGCGTACCCGGTGAACAGGCCGATGCCGGCGATCACCTGCGGCGCCACCAGCCGCGGCTGGCCGCCCACCCGGAGCAGGCCGAGGCCGGCGCCCGCCAGGGCGACGACCAGGCCGGCGGCACAGACGATCGCGCCGTCGGGGCCGTCGCCGAACCAGCCCGCGGCCCCGGCGCCGACGACGTCGAGGGCGAGCAGGCCGAGTGCCACGACCACGAGGGACTCACCGGCGATGCGGAGCCCGACCCGGTGCAGCAGCACGGCGGCGGCACCGGCGCTCACCGTGAGGCCGGCGAGGACCGCGGTGCGGCCACCCACGCCCAGCGTCGACCAGGACACGGCCAGGAAGATCACCGCGGCCACGAGCAGGCAGAACGCCCCGAGCCCGAGCAGGATCTTCGGGACCGAGGCGAACGAGACCCCGCCGGGGGGCGGGGGGAGAGTCGAGGCCGGGCGCAGCGGTGGTGCGGGCGGCGGCGGAACCGGGCCGGGGTACGACGGCAGGCCGGTCGTCGTCGCGCGCTTCGGCGGGATCGGCGCGGACGGCGGAGCGAGCGGACCGCCCAGGCCACCCGGCGCGGCGACCGCGGCGGGCCGGTCGTGGAAGGCGTCGCTGGCGGAGCGCAGCCGCGTGAGCAGTCCGTCGGCGCGCTGGAGGGCGCCGAACAGGTCGACGGCGACCGGGTGGCGGACGAGCAGGTCGCAGGTCGGGCAGACCGAGACACCGGCAGGAAGGGCGGAGCGGCAGTCGGGACAGAGCGACGGGTCGGCGTAGCGCATGGGTACATTCCGTCATCTGTTGGCGCCGGCCGCCAGCGGGACACCACTCAGAGCCGGCTGAGCACGGATACTCAGCCCGGTCCTCCGGCGGCGCGTCCTCCACAGGAAGGCCGGCCACCTGGGGATGGCAGGGGCTGGCCTGTGGAGAAGAACCGGCGTTCCTGTGGACGACACGCCGAGGTCCGGTGGATGACGGAAAACCCTCGAAAAAACTGGCGAAACCCCTTGCCACCCGCGGGTGAACGGGCGTAGAACTTCTCCCACGCACTCCTCCGGGAGAGCGGGATCAGCCGGAAGGCGACGATCCGACCGGCCGGCCGAGACCTTCGGGTCGAGGCGAGGCGGCTCCTCACGGAGACGCTGGCCGCGTGAGCCGGGTGACGAGGCTCACGGGATCACAGCAGCCGGATGATCGATCGGGAGCGTCACCAGTACCGGTCACCAGAAGGGCCCCTTGCGACTCATACTCGCGAGGGGCCCTTCGTCCATTTCTGTCGGGCGGTGGTGGTTAGGTGGCGCCCGTGGACTCCTCGACAGCGACCAGCTACCGCTTCGCCCCGCCGGCCGCGGGCGCGGCCGTGCCGGTCCTCGACGAGCACCAGCGACAGGTCGTCGACCACCCGGGCGGTCCGCTCCTGGTGCTGGCCGGCCCGGGCACGGGCAAGACCACCACGCTCGTCGAGGCGATCGTCGACCGGATCGAGCGGCGCGGAGCCCGGCCCGACCAGGTGCTGGCGCTGACCTTCTCCCGCAAGGCCGCCGACCAGCTCCGCGACCGGGTGACGGCGCGGATGGGCCGCACGACCGGCACCCAGCTGAGCTCCACCTTCCACTCGTTCGCCTATGCCCTGGTCCGCCGCTACGCGCCGGCCGGCCTCTACGAGGCGCCGTTGCGCCTGCTGTCCGCGCCCGAGCAAGACGTCATCTTGCGCGAGCTCCTCGCCGACCACCCCGAGTCGGTGCGCTGGCCCGAGAGGTTCCGGCAGGCGATGGCGACCCGCGGCTTCGCGCGCGAGGTGCATGCGGTGCTCGGCCGGGCGCGCGAGAAGGGGCTCGACGGCGAGGCCCTGCGCCGGCTGGGGGAGACCGAGGGCATCGAGGAGTACGTCGCCGCCGGCCTCTTCCTCGAGCAGTACCTCGACTCCCTCGACTCCGTCGGCGCCACCGACTACGCCGACCTCATCCGGCGGGCGCGGATCGAGGCCGAGGTCCATCGCGCCGAGCTGCGCGAGCAGTTCCGCCACGTGTTCGTCGACGAGTACCAGGACACCGACCCGGGCCAGGTGGCGCTGCTGCGGGCGCTCGCCGGCGACGGCCGCGACCTCGTCGCCGTCGGCGACCCGCATCAGTCGATCTACGGCTTCCGGGGGGCCGAGGTGCGCGGCATCCTGGAGTTCCCGACGGAGTTCGCGCGCGCCGACGGCGCGCCGGCCGACGTCGTGGCGCTGCGGACGGTGCGTCGGTTCGGCCCCGGCATCCTCGCGCCGGCGCAGCGGGTCGCGGGCCGGATCGGGCTGCGGGGGACCATCCCCACCGAGGCACGCGAGCGGTTCCTCGCTCCGCAGGCCGACGTGTCGGCGTACGCGCCGGGGCGGGTGCAGGTCCGCACCTTCGACACCGAGCGGGCCGAGGCCGAGCACCTCGCCGACCTGCTCCGACGAGCCCACCTCGAGGATGGCGTGCCCTGGGACGAGATGGCCGTGCTCGTGCGGTCGGGGCGCGCGAGCATCGCGCCGCTGCGCCGCGCGCTCGGCGCCGCCGGCGTGCCCGTGGAGGTGGCCCGCGACGAGGTGCCGCTGGTCCGCGACCCCGCGGTGCTCCCGCTGCTCGACGGGCTGCGGGCGGTCGTCAACCTCGACAACGACGACCCCGAGCACGTCGAGCACGTCGACGCCGCCCGGGCCGAGGCGCTGCTGACCGGACCGCTCGGCGGCCTCGACGCCGGCGACGTCCGCCGGCTGGCGCGGCTGCTGCGCCACCGCGAGAAGGACCGCTGCCAGGAGACCGGCGGCACGCCCCGCAGCTCGCGCGAGCTGGTCCGCCTCGCGGTCCTCGACGCCTCCCACCTCGCCGCGATCGAGGCGCCGGAGGCTGCCCGGGCGCGCGGGCTCGCCGAGCTCCTGGCCCGGGCTCGCGCCGAGCTCGAGGCCGGCGCGAGCGCCGAGGAGCTGCTGTGGACGCTGTGGTCCGGCACCTCCTGGCCGCAGCGACTGCGGCGCTCGGTCGAGATCGGGGGCGGAGCGGCGCGCCGGGCGCACCGCGACCTCGACTCCGTCTGTGCCTTGTTCGACGTCGCGGTGCGTGCCGGGGAGCGCCGCGAGCACCTCGCCGTGGCGCCCTTCCTCGAGGGCCTGGTCCAGCAGGAGATCCCGGCCGACACACTCGCGGACCAGGGGGTGCGCGGCGCCGCCGTACGCCTGCTGACCGCGCACCGCAGCAAGGGCCTCGAGTGGCGCCTGGTCGTCCTCGCCCACGTGCAGGCGGAGGGCTGGCCCGACCTCCGCCGCCGGTCCACGCTGCTCCAGGCCGACCGGATCGGCCCCACGACCGAGGGCGGCCTGGTCGGCTCGGTGGTCCCGCCGCTCACCGCGCGGGAGCTGCTGATGGAGGAGCGTCGCCTGTTCTACGTCGGGTGCACCCGGGCCCGCGAGCGGCTGGTCGTGACCGCGGTCCGCTCGGCGGAGGACGAGGGGGAGCAGCCGTCCCGCTTCCTCGACGAGCTGGGCTCCACCGTGGAGCACGTCGTCGGGCGCCCGCCGCGGCCGCTGTCGCTCGACGGGCTCGTGGCCGAGCTGCGGCGCACCCTCGCCGATCCCGACGCCGACCCCGCCCTGCAGGACGCCGCGGCGCGGCGCCTGGCCCGCCTCGCCGGCGAGCGGGTCGGCCGGCGGCCGGCGGTGCCGGCCGCCGACCCGGCCACGTGGTGGGGCACCCGCGCGCCCAGCCGGTCCGTGGCGCCGATCCGCGACGAGGACCGGCCGGTCCCGGTGTCGGCGAGCATGCTCGACTCCCTGGCCGTCTGTCCGACCCAGTGGTTCCTCACCCGTGAGGCGGGCGGAGTCGGACGCGCCCATCAGTCGGCCAACCTCGGGGAGCTGGTGCACGCCCTGGCCGAGCGGGTGGCGGCGGGGGACGCGCCGCCCGACCCGGCCGCTCTCATGGCCTACGTCGACGAGGTGTGGGACCGTCTCGACTTCCGCACGCCGTGGTCCAAGCAGCGCGAGCACGACCGGGTCCGGGCGGCCCTGGAGCGGTTCGTCGACTGGCACGAGGCGAACCCGCGCGAGCTGGTCGGTCTCGAGGAGCGGTTCTCGACGGTGGTCCAGGTGGACGGCGAGCAGGTCCAGGTGACGGGCTACGCCGACCGGGTCGAGCTCGACACCGACGGCCGGGTCGTCGTGGTCGACCTCAAGACCGGCCGCTCCAAGCCGAGCGACGTCTCGGTCAAGACGCATGTCCAGCTCGCGCTCTACCAGTACGCCGTCGACCACGGCGCGCTCGACCCGCCGCCGGGGGAGCCGGCCACGGCGCCGCGCCAGGCGGGTGGGGCCGAGCTGGTCCAGCTCGGGTTGACGGACGGCGGGCCGGACGCGACCGTCCAGCGTCAGCCGGTCCATGCCGACGACGGCCCGGAGCGCGACGAGCTGCGCGCCCGCCTGTCGCACGCGGCCACCCTGATCCGCGAGGAGCACTTCCCGGCGGTCGCCGGCCAGCAGTGCCGCGCCTGCACCTTCGTGTCGCTGTGCCCGGCCAAGAGCGCGGGGGCGGTGGTGGCCCAATGACCGCCGCCGCTCGGATCCCGATGGCGATCGAGACACCTGCCGACCTGCAGCGGGCCATGAAGGCGCCGTTCCCGCCGAGCGAGGAGCAGTGGGCCGCGATCAGCGCGCCGCTGCGTCCGGCCGTCGTCATCGCCGGCGCGGGGTCGGGCAAGACCACCCTGATGGCGGCCCGGGTCGTCTATCTCGTGCTGACCGGCCAGGTCCGGCCCGAGGAGGTGCTCGGTCTGACCTTCACGACCAAGGCCGCCGCCGAGCTGCGGCAGCGGATCCGGACGGCACTGCGCGACGCCGGCGCCCTCGACGAGACCGGCGGTCCCGGCGGGCTCGGTGCCGGCGACGAGACCGACGAGGTGCTCGAGCCGACCGTCGCGACCTACAACGCCTATGCCTCCGGCCTGCTCACCGACCACGGCCTGCGGATCGGTCACGAGCCCGACACCCGGGTGGTCACCGACGCCGCCCGCTACCAGCTCGGTGCCCGGGCCGTCGACCGGTTCACCGGTCAGATCGACCTGCTCACCGACCACCCCGAGACCGCGATCCAGAACCTGCTGGCCCTCGACTCGGCGATGAGCGAGCACCTGGTGACCCCGGAGCGGGTGCTCGCCCACGACGCCGACGCCCGTCGGGGGTTCGAGCGCGCGCGCGACGAGGAGCTGGCCGGCAAGGCGCGCAAGACCTACGTCGAGGCCGGGGACAAGGCGATCAACGCGATCGACCGGCGCGCCGAGCTGCTGCAGCTGGTGGCGGCGTACCGGCGGCTCAAGCGCGACCTGGGACTGATGGACTTCTCCGACCAGATCGAGCTCGGCGCCCGGCTCGCCGCCGAGCGGCCCGAGGTCGGTGCCGTCGAGCGCGGCCGGTTCAAGGTGGTGCTGCTCGACGAGTACCAGGACACCTCGGTGGCCCAGGCGATCATGCTGTCCCGGCTCTTCTCCGGGCCCGATCCCGACAGCGGGCTCGGGCACGCGGTGACCGCGGTGGGCGACCCCAACCAGGCGATCTACGGCTGGCGCGGGGCGTCGGTCGCCAACATCCTCAACTTCGCCGACACCTTCCCGGCGGTCGACGGCACGTCCACGACCTACGCGCTCACCGTCAACCGGCGTTCCGACCGGCGGATCCTCGCGGTCGCCAGCCACCTCGCCGAGCCGCTGTACGACGCCTTGGAGGTGCGCGGCGCGGGCGTCGCCCGGCTGCGTGCTCCGGACGGCGCCACCGACGGCGTGGTGGAGGCGCGCACCTTCGAGACGCAGCGTGACGAGCTGGCCTGGCTGGCGGAGGCGGTGCGCGGCGCCCACGGCGGCGAGCCCGGCGACTGGGCCGGCATCGGCGTGCTGACCCGCGACAACGCGCATGCCGAGCTCGTCTTCGACGCCTTGACGACTGCGGGCGTCCCGGTCGAGATCGTCGGCCTGTCCGGGTTGCTGAGGCTGCCCGAGATCGCCGAGATCGTGGCGATGCTGCGACTGCTGCACGACGTGACCGACAACGCCGCCCTGCTCACGCTGCTCGCCGGCCCGCGGTGGGCGATCGGGCCGCGCGACCTGCGCCTGCTCGGACAGCGGGCCGGCGAGCTGGCCGGTCGTCGGGGACGGGCGGTCGAGCAGGTGTCGGTGGCCGAGCAGCTCGTCGCGATCGCCGACGGCATCGACCCGGCGGAGCTCCCGTGCCTCGACGACGCACTGGCCGATCCGGGGGAGGCCGCCTACTCCGACGAGGCCCGGTCCCGGTTCGGGCTGCTCCGCGACGAGCTGCGGTTGCTGCGCTCCGCCGTGGGGGAGCCGCTGCTCGACCTGGTGCGGCGGATCATCGACGTCACCGGCACCGACGTGGAGCTGGCCTCCGCGGTGAGTCCGGCGGCGGCCGCCCGCCGCGACAACCTCGACCTCTTCGTCAAGGCGGTCGCCGACTTCCAGGCCGTCGACGGCGACGTCTCCCTGCCGGCCCTGCTCGCCTACCTCACCGCCGAGGACGACCAGGGCAACGGGCTCGACGTCGCGACGCCGACCGAGGCCGACTCGGTCAAGCTGCTCACCGTCCACCGCGCCAAGGGCCTGGAGTGGGACACGGTGTTCTGCGTCGGCGTCTGCGAGTCCCGCTTCCCGTCCGCCCAGGGCCGGACGCTGTGGATGTCGTCGCCCGCGGTGCTGCCGGCGCCGCTGCGTGGCGACGCCGGAGACCTGCCGCAGCTCGAGGGCTTCGACAAGGCGGCGCTCGACGACTACCGCCGGCGGTCGAAGGCGCACGAGGCCGACGAGGAGCTGCGGCTCGGCTACGTCGCCTTCACCCGGGCCGCCCACCGGCTCGCGGTGTCGTCCTACCAGTGGGGACCGCGGAAGACGCCCTACGGACCCTCGGCCTTCCAGGAGTCGGTGCGCGAGACGCTCACGTCCTGGGGCATGGCGCCCGAGCCGTGGCTCACCCGGCCCGAGAAGGGCGCGGCCAACCCCTATGACGCCGAGAACCCGGCGCGGCCCTGGCCGGTCGACGCCCTGGGGGAGGAGGCGCGCCGCCGCCTCGCCGCGGCGGCCCGGGTGGCTGCGGCCGACCCCGCCGTGCCCGACTCCGGGCTCGACATCGTCACGGCGGCCCGGGTCGCCGAGTGGGACGCCGAGATCGACCAGCTGCTCGCCGAGGCCCGTCTCGCGTCGGGGGCCGGCGGCGAGGTCGTCGTCCCGCTGCCGTCGTCGCTCTCGGCCACCGCGCTCAGCCGGCTGCGCGACGACCCGGAGACCTTCGCCCGCGAGCTGGCGCGGCCGATGCCGCGCCCGCCCGCTCCCGCCGCGCGGTTCGGGACCCGCTTCCACGCCTGGGTCGAGGCGCGGTTCGGCCAGCAGGGCCTCTTCGATCCCGACGAGCTCGCCGGCCGCGCCGACGCCGGCATCGACGACGAGGCCGATCTCAAGGAGCTGGTCGCCCGCTTCGAGGAGGGGCCGTTCGGCAGCCGTGAGCCGCACGCGGTCGAGGCGCCCTTCGCACTCGTCCTGGGCACGGGCGAGGGCTCGCGTCAGGTCGTCCGGGGGCGGATCGACGCGGTCTACGCCGAGCCCGACGGCTCGTTCCTCGTGGTCGACTGGAAGACCGGCACCCGCCATGATGCCGACCCGCTGCAGCTCGCGCTCTACCGGCTGGCGTGGGCCGAGCTCCAGGGTGTCGACCCCGGCCGGGTGCGGGCGGGCTTCTTCTACGTCCGCACCGGCGAGCTCGTCGAGCCCGACGGGCTGCCGGGCAGGGCGGAGGTGGAGGCCCTCCTCCGGTGAGGACGTGGCGGACGCCGTCGTGGACCGGTCAGGCGCGCACCACCCGGATCTCGGGTGGCCGGGCGAGGCTGCGCCCGACGACGCAGTAGCGCTCGGTGGCGGTCGCGAGGCGGTCCAGGGCGGCGTCGTCCGCATCGGTGTCGACAGCGAGGGTGACCACGATGTCCTGGACGCCGATGGGTGCGTCGCGGTCGATGCCGAGGGTGCCGCGGGCGTCCCACCAGCCGTCGGCCCGGAGCCGGGCGGTGCGGATCTCGACTCCCATGGCGGTCGCAACCGCTCGCAGGGTCACGCCGGCGCAGGCGAGGACGGCCTGGAGCAGGAGGTCTGCCGAGCAGGCGTCGGTGCCGTCACCCCCGGTGGCGGGGTGGAGTCCGGCGCGGACCGGGCCGGCGAAGCCGTCGATCGTGGCGGTGACGTCCGGCGCGCGGTAGTCGCCGGTGGCGGTGGTGGGCGTGTGTGCCGTCGCCGGGTCGGAGCGGTAGCGCTCCTTCAGCGGTGCTTGCGCGGCCCGGAGGGTGCTGGCGTCCATGACTCAGGTTAGCCGTGGCTAGTGCCGCACCTCGGAAGTTCTTGAACGCTTCGCGCACCCCGAGCACGCCCCTCGCGGCGTTGCCGACGCTTGCGAGACGACCCGGTATGGCTGCGCGCCGGCGCCTTGCGATGCACGCACCCTGAGCACGCCAACCGACCAACAACTTCCGAGACACGACACTAGGCTCGGTTCCGTGACGTTCCCGCACCTGTCCCTGGTCGCCGATCCACACGACCGACTCGGACTGCTCCGGACCGACGAGGCGTGGCTGGCGGAGCGCTGGGCCGACCCGACCGGGCAGGTCCTGGTGATCGCCGGGACGCGGGTCCGCCCCGGCCCGGACGGGCTGGAGTGGGTCTCGACGGCGGACGCGCCGGACGGCGTCCGGGTGCTGCTGGGGGCGCGCGGCGAGGTGACCTGGTGGGCGGTGATCGTGCCCGGCGAGATCGCGAAGGCCGAGCCCGACCGCTGGCTGCCGCTGCGCGGGCTGCTCCCCTTCCTCGGGAGCGGTGCGGGGGACGGGCCGGGGCTCGCGCCCCTGGTGTTCCACGCGATCGGGCTGGCCGAGTGGCACTGGGCGCATCGGTTCTGTCCCCGCTGCGGCGGAACGCTGGTGCCGCGGGCGGCCGGGCACGAGCTGGTGTGTGCCGACTGCGGCAAGCCGCAGTTCCCGCGGTCGGACCCCGCGGTGATCATGCTGATCGCGGCGGGGGAGCCGGGAGCGCCCGACGAGCGGTGCCTGCTCGGGCGCAACCGGAGCTGGCCCGAAGGGCGGTTCTCGACGTTGGCCGGGTTCTGCGAGCCCGGGGAGTCGCTGGAGGACGCCGTACGCCGTGAGGTACTCGAGGAGACCGGTGTCGCGGTCGGCGACGTGACCTATTTCGGCAACCAGCCCTGGCCGCTGCCGTCGAGCCTGATGCTGGGCTTCCACGGGCGGGCCGTCTCCGAGCAGATCCGCCTGGACGACGACGAGGTCGAGGACGCGCGGTGGTTCACCCGCGAGGAGATGCGCCAGCAGGCCGCCGACGGCACCCTGGTCCTGCCCGGCGGGGTCTCGATCAGCCGTTCGCTCGTCGAGGACTGGTACGGCGGCCCGCTCCCGGGCAGCTGGTGAGCCCGACTCCGCTCAGGCGCCGATCTGCTCCAGCTCCTCGAGCTTGGCCTTGACCTGCGCGACGCTGGGGTTCGTCTGCGCGGTGCCGTCGGTGTAGACGAGCGTCGGCACGGTCTGGTTGCCGTTGTTGGCGGACTCCACGATCGCGGCGGCCTCGGGCTGCTGCTCGATGTCGACGATGTCGAAGGCGATGCCCTCCCGGTCCAGCTGGCTCTTGAGCCGCTTGCAGTAGCCGCACCAGGGAGTGGTGTACATCGTGAACGAGCTCATCGTTGTGTCGCCTCCGCCGTCTAGGGTCTGTGCGTCCACCCAACCACGCCCGTGAAGGAGATGTTCCCCCGCCATGTCCGAGTCCATCGAACGACTCCTCTCCGCGCTCGACCCGGAGCAGCGACAGGTGGCGGAGACGCTGCGCGGGCCGGTGCGCGTGCTGGCGGGGGCGGGGACGGGCAAGACGCGGGCGATCACCCACCGCATCGCTCACGGCGTGATGACCGGGGTCTACGCGCCGACGGAGGTGCTGGCGGTCACCTTCACCACGCGGGCCGCCGGCGAGCTGCGGCAGCGGCTGCGCCAGCTCGGCGCGCCGGGCGTGCAGGCCCGGACCTTCCACAGCGCGGCGCTGCGCCAGCTGCGCTACTTCTGGCCCCACGTCCACGGCACCGAGCTGCCGACCCTGACCGAGTCCAAGATCCCGATGCTGGCCGCGGCCTGCCGCACCCTGGGGCTGCGCGCCGAGCAGGCGCTGCTGCGCGACCTGGCCTCCGAGATCGAGTGGACCAAGGTCAGCAACGTCGGCGCCGACGACTACCCGCGGATCGCGCCGGCCAAGGGCCGCTCGGTCGCGGACCAGACGCCGGAGACGATCGGGCGGGTGATCGCGGCCTACGAGCAGGTCAAGCGCGACCAGGGCCGGATGGACATGGAGGACGTCCTCCTGCTGACCGCCGGCGTGCTGGCCTCCGACGAGCGGGTCGCGGCGCAGGTGCGGCGGCAGTACAAATGGTTCGTCGTCGACGAGTTCCAAGACGTCTCGCCGCTGCAGTCGGCCCTGCTCGACCTGTGGCTCGGGGGACGCGACGAGCTGTGTGTCGTCGGCGATCCCGCCCAGACGATCTACAGCTTCGCGGGTGCCGACGCGACCTACCTGCGTGACTTCCCGAAGCGCTACGCCGACACGACGTCCATCGAGCTGGTGCGCAACTACCGCTCGACGCCGGAGGTCGTCGCGACGGCCAACACCCTGCTCTCGGGGACCTCGAGCGCGGGGGTGGACCTGCGCTCGCAGCAGAAGTCCGGCTCGGCGGTCCGGTTCGTGGGAGAGCCCGACGAGGTTGCCGAGGCCCGGGCCGTCGCCGACCGGATCCTGCGGCTGCAGCGCGCCGGGACGGCGTACGGCGAGATGGCGGTGCTGTTCCGGATCAACGCGCAATCCGAGACCTTCGAGGACGCCCTGGCCGACCGTGGGATCCCCTACATCGTGCGAGGTGCGGCCCGGTTCTTCGAGCGGCGCGAGGTGCTCGAGGCCGTCACCCGGCTGCGCGGCGCCGCCCGGTCGGGGGAGGGCGACGGCAGTCCGTGGCTCGAGGTCGTCAAGGGGGTCCTCGGCGGGATGGGCTGGACGGCCGAGCCGCCGACGTCCCGGGGCCAGGTCCGCGACCGGTGGGAGTCCTTCCAGGCGCTGGCCGACCAGGCCGAGGAGTTCGCCACCGAGCGGGGCATCGAGGCCTCGGTGACGAGCTTCGTCGAGGAGCTCGACCGGCGCGCGACCGAGCAGCACGCGCCGAGCGCCGACGGGGTCACCCTGGCCACCTTCCACGCCGCCAAGGGCCTGGAGTGGGACGCGGTCTTCTGCTGCGGCGTCCAGGACGGCACCGTGCCGATCGTCTACGCCGAGCAGGGCGGTGCCCGGCCCGACGCGGTCGAGGAGGAGCGGCGCCTGCTCTACGTCGGCGTGACCCGGGCCCGGCGCGAGCTGATGGTCTCGTGGTCCGCCGCCCGCAACCCCGGGCAGGCGCCGCGGCGCCAGCCCTCGCGGTTCATCGTGCCGATGCTCCCGGCCGGCCAGCAGCCGCAGCAGACCCGCGGCCGCACCAAGGTCGCTCGCTGCCGCGACTGCCTCCAGCCGCTGTCGACCGCTGCGGAGAAGAAGCGGGGACGCTGCGCCCATCACCCGGTGCGCTACGACGAGGCGCTCTTCGAGCGGCTCAAGGCATGGCGCCTCGAGACGGCGCGGGAGGCCGGTGAGGACGGCAAGCCGCTGCCGGCGTACGTCGTGTTCACCGACGCGACCCTCGAGCTGATCGCCGAGCACAGGCCCGCCTCGATGGCCGCGCTGGCGAAGGTCAACGGGGTGGGTCCCCACAAGATCGAGCGGTACGGCGAGGCCGTGCTGGCCCTCGTCGCCGAGGGCGACTGACGGGGTCGCGGAAGCAGGGTTTGAAAAAACCTCGGAAAATCCCGATAAATGATTTGCGTGTGTCGATGACGGGCCATTACGGTCGTCAGGCAAGTTCCGCTGCGCATCACAGCCCTGGCACGGCTGGCGCCCACACGCACCGAAGGAGGTGGCCCCTGATGGAGAACATGACGATGAACCCGGTCTTCCCGGTGATGACGTCCGCCTGGCAGCCCACGCTGTCCGCGACCCTCGGCTGTGCCGCCTCTGCCCTTGCGACCGTCCAGGTCCAGGGCAGCGCCGTGCGTCCGGCCACGGCTCCGACCACCGTTGCCCCGTTTGCGGGCGCGCCGTTCGCCGTCGTGGCCACCGATGTCGCCAAGCGGGAGCGCGCCATCGCCGGCACGGACCACCGTGGCATCAATGCCGCCCGTCTCCCGGGTCTCCACGCCTGGAGCCCACCGATCTGACCTCTGATCAGCTCGGCAGCCTCCAGGCCGCGGAACCCGAATAGACCGGGATCCGCGGCCTTCGTACTTCTCCGACCGAGAACCGCGAAGTCCCCGGATCCCACGGAAATGACAACGCGATCAGGTCAGAAGTTGAGGAGGTGAAAAAGCAGATGACGACCAGTGTTCTCGAGCCGACGCTGGACGAGCTGCTGCCGTGCCGGTTGAACGACGCGGAGCTGTGGTTCGCCGAGTCCCCGTCGGATGTCGAGGCCGCGAAGGCGCTGTGCCTGGACTGCCCGGTCCAGAGCATGTGCCTCTCGGGCGCCCTCGAGCGGCGTGAGCCGTGGGGTGTCTGGGGCGGCGAGCTGTTCCTGGCCGGCGTGGTGATCCCGCGCAAGCGTCCCCGGGGCCGTCCGCGCAAGGACGCCGCGGCGTAGTCCACCGCAATCCCGGACGAACCGTCCGAACGAACCTTCACGAAACAACCATTGGAGCTTGAGATGTCCCACCTGATGAACGAAGAGTTGGCGCGTGCCCAGATGGCCATGCGCCTGGGAGAGGCGCAGCAGCTGCGCGCGGCCAGCAGGATGGCCCGCGCCCGCCGCTTGAGCCGCAAGGCCGAGCGTGCAGCGCAGCAGGCTCGTCTCGCCCTCGCTCGCGCACTCTGAGTCCGCACCGCGGACCAGCGAGACCGGATTTCTTCGAGGCCTCCTCGGAGGGCACCTGATCGCGGGTGATGAGGAAGGGCCGGACCGACCGATCGTCGGGCCGGCCCTTCCGGCATTTCCGCGGGGGCCGACCTACGCTGGAGGCGTGGCGCTCACCTGTGACTTCTGCGGCCGCGCGGCCGAGGACGACGCGCTCCCGCTGACCTGGAGCACGTCGGTCGAGCGTGGCCGGGTGCGCTGCTACTGCGACACCTGCTCGCGCGCGCACCTGCGCGCCATGGAGGCCAAGCTCGACAGCGACTGGTGGTGAGCGCACCGCCCGGTGGCGGTGCACTGCTCAGGGCAGATTCAGGGCAGGTCCACGAAGCCGTCCCAGGAGCAGCCGCAGTAGGGATGGCGCCCCCACCGGGTGAGCTCCGGCGCGGCCAGCGGATCGAGGTCGACCGTCGCCGACCAGGTGCTCGGCTCGTCGCCCTCCAGGTACCGGGCGAGGTCGCGCACCGCCCAGGCGAGTGCGAGGTGGTCGAGCACGGGATCGCGCGGTGGCGGCCGCTCGGCGCACTGGACGGCGGCCTGGGCGACCAGCAGCGGCAGCCGCTGGTCGTGCAGCGACTCGTGGGCGTCGACACAGCGCAGGCAGGCCGTCTGTCCCGGCTGAACGAACGGGCCGACCCGTACCGCGGTCGCGTCGCCGGTGACCAGCAGGTGGGGCAGCGAGGAGCGCACCAGCGGGTCGAGCCGGTCGCGGGCGATCGGCCCGTCGGCGACGACGAGGCGGACCCGGACCTCGTCCGGCTCCGCGGCCGGACGCAGGCCCGCCGCGGCGAGGAGCGGGTCGAGGACGGCGTGCAGGCGGTCCGGGACATCGACGGCCAGGCCGGGGGCGGCACGGGCGGCCTGCCGGCGTACGCCGTCGGGGCCGGTCTGCGCGAGCAGCGTGGCCAGCGCTGGGTCGCCGGAGCCCGCCGCGGGCACGACGAGCCCGGCGGCGCGCAGCCGGTCGAGGGCGTCGGCCGCGGCCGGTGGCAGGTCGACCGGATCGGGAGCGGCCCGGCCGGGAGCGTTCGGATCGCCGGGCCCGCCGAGGTCGCTCAGCAGGCGGCGGACCTCGGGGACGTCGGGCAGCCGCAGCCGCGGACCGGACAACCCGACCTGGAGCACGCCCGGGGACCGGGCCAGGACCGGTGTGCCGGGCCGCAGCAGGTGGGGCCGGGACCAGGACGCCATGACGGCAGCGTGGCACGACGGACCCGGTGCGCGCGCGGCTCCTCCACAGCCCGGTCGGCGAAAACGCGCCACGGGCGGCTCCGCCGTAGCGGGGCCGCCCGTGACAGTCGGCTCAATGCCGGCTGAGCGTAGGGGTGCTCAGGCCTTGCCGAGGATGCGGTTGAGGTTCGTGCCGCAGACCGGGCAGACGGCCTTCGCCATCCGGGTGCCCTTCTCGTTGACCTTGACCTCGCCCTCGGCCTCGCGCTTCTCCTTGCACTTGACGCAGTAGAACTCGCCGCTCCAGGTCTCCGCCATGACGGCCTCCTTGCTCATCTTGTTCGTTCGGTCGTCGCGACGGGGACACGGGGGGAAGCCCGTCGGGGTCCGGAGGTGCACTCCGAACCTCCCCGACCCTACGGCACACGACCGTGGAGTCGCAGTAGCGTGCCCCGCATGTCTGAAACCGCTGTGAACGTCCCCGAGCCGCCGGCCTTGACGCACCTGCGTCTCGAACGGCCCTCCGTGGGGGTCGCGCTGCTGGTCCTGGACCAGCCGGACCTGCGCAACGCGATGAGCGACGAGATGACCGAGTCGTGGGTCCGGGCGGTCGATCACCTCGCCGGAGACCCCACCGTGCGGGTCGTGGTGGTGACCGGCGAGGGCACGGCGTTCTGCTCCGGCGGCAACCTGTCCTGGCTGGCCTCGGAACCGGACGCGAGCGTGGCCGACCTGCGCGCCCGGATGCTGCCGTTCTACCGCGCCTGGCTGTCGATCCGGCGCCTGGAGGTGCCCACGATCGCCGCGATCAACGGAGCCGCGATCGGCGCCGGGCTCTGCATGGCGCTGGCCTGCGACCTCCGGTACGCCGCGCGCGGGGCCCGGATGGGCGTGCCGTTCACCCGGCTGGGGATCCACCCGGGCATGGCGGGGACCCACCTGCTGCCCGAGGTGGTCGGCTCCGCCGCGGCCCGCGACCTGCTCCTGACCGGGCGCCTCGTCGACGCCGACGAGGCGCTCGGGCTCGGTCTGGTCTCGCGGGTGTGGGAGCCCGCGGACTTCCGCCAGGGCGTGCTGGCGGCGGCGGGGGACATCGCGGGCGCGGCGCCGATCGCCACCCGGCTCACCAAGCGGGCCCTGCAGCACGGGCACGCGAGCATCGAGAGCGCACTGGAGTGGGAGGGCCTGGCGCAACCGGTCACGCTCGCGACCGACGACCTGCTCGAGGGGATCCGCGCGGCCCAGGAGAAGCGGCCCCCGGTGTTCACCGGCCGCTGAGCAGCGGGAGAGAGAAGAGACCCCCGGTGCCGCAGCGCCTCGCTTGCCTTCCCCTTGCGAGCGAGGAACTGCGGCCCCAGGGGCCTCGTCGGGGACGACGCTAGGCATCGCGGCGGTCGTGGTCAATCCAAGCGCGCCGCTGCCTGTGGACAGGCCTGTGGAAAAAGCTGTGGATGGTGGTCGGGACCCGTGGATGGCCGGGGGAGAACCGGGATGTGCCTGTGGAGGAGCCCCGCTGCGGCGCGACCCCGCGGGCGTCGTACCGTCGGGTGACCAGCGAAGATGGCGCCCACAGCTTCATCCACGGCCTGTGGACAGACAATTTCCGACGGACGGCGAGGACGGTGCGGACGTGACCGAGCAGGGGTACGACGGCACGCCGGTGGCGGCGCTGCGCCGGATCGCGTTCCTCCTGGAGCGCGGCCGCGCGGACAGCTACAAGGTCAAGGCCTATCGCGGAGCCGCCGCGGCGGTGCTGCCCCTGGCGCCCGACGAGATCGCCGCGCGGGCCGCCGCCGGCACCCTGACCGAGCTGCCCGGCGTCGGTGCCAGCACCGCGCGGGTGATCGCCGAGGCCGTGGCGGGCCGGATGCCGGACAAGCTGGCCGAGGTCGAGGAGCAGTACGGCGCACCGCTGACCGCCGACGGCGCCGGCACCGCGTTGCGGGCCGGGCTGCGCGGCGACCTGCACTCCCACTCCGACTGGTCCGACGGCGGCTCGCCCATCGAGGAGATGGCGATGACGGCGATGGAGCTGGGCCACGACTACCTCGTGCTCACCGACCACTCGCCACGGCTCAAGGTCGCCCGAGGGCTGTCGGCCGAGCGGCTCACCCGGCAGCTGGGCGTCGTGGAGGCGGTCAACGCCCACCTCGCCAGGGCCGGGTTCCGGCTGCTCAAGGGGATCGAGGTCGACATCCTCGACGACGGCTCGCTCGACCAGACCGAGGAGATGCTCGCTCGGCTCGAGGTCCGGGTCGCCAGCGTGCACTCGAAGCTCGCGATGGACCCGGAGCCGCTGACCCGGCGGATGGTGGCGGCGGTGCGCAACCCCTTCACCAACGTGCTCGGACACTGCACCGGCCGGCTGGTCACCGGCAACCGCGGGACCCGGGCGGAGTCCCGGTTCGACGCCCGCACCGTCTTCGAGGCCTGCGCCGAGGAGGGCGTGGCGGTCGAGATCAACTCCCGCCCCGAGCGCCGCGACCCGCCCACCCGGCTGCTGGAGCTCGCGCGCGACGCCGGCTGCCTGTTCTCGATCGACAGCGACGCGCACGCGCCCGGGCAGCTGGACTACCCCCTGCTCGGGTGTGAGCGCGCGGAGGCGGCCGGCATCGACGCGGACCGCATCGTCAACACCTGGCCCGTGGAGCGGCTGCTGGAGTGGGCCCGGCCCTGAGGTCCCACCACTGCCGGCGAGCGCGCCGTAGGGTCGGGCCATGCCCACGCCCCGTGTGGAGGTACGCCGGTCGCAGCGCCGCCGGCGTACGGTCACGGCCTATCGCGAGGGCGAGACGATCGTGGTCCTGATGCCGGACAACCTCTCGGTGACCGAGGAGCGGGCCTGGGTCTCGAAGATGGTCGCTCGGGTCGAGCGCAAGGAGCGGCGGGCGGCGACGCCCCGGCGCCGGGACGACGAGGACCTGATGCAGCGCGCCCGGGAGCTGAGCGACGAGTACCTCGGCGGCCTGGCGGTGCCGGAGTCGGTCCGCTGGGTCGGCAACCAGCGGGCGCGGTGGGGGTCGTGCACGCCCAAGGACCGCACGATCCGACTCTCCGAGCGGCTGCAGCGGATGCCGGAGTGGGTGATCGACTACGTGATCGTGCACGAGCTGGCCCACCTGATCGAGCCGCACCACGACGAGCGCTTCTGGGGCTGGGTCGCGCACTACCCGGCCGCGGAGAAGGCGAAGGGCTACCTCGCCGGCTGGTCCGACGCCGCCCGGATCGACCGGCCGCCCTCCGAGCAGGTCATGCCGGGCGAGGACGTCGACTGATCCAGCGCTCAGACCAGGACCGCGCGGGCGCGAGCGATGAGCACGTGCATGGCCGGTTCGAGGTCGGGCAGGCCGTCGAGGGGCCACCAGCGCAGGGCGAGGGACTCGTCGCTGACCGTCTCCCGGGCGCCGGGTCGGGCGCGGGCGGCGTAGCGGACGTCGAGGTGGCTCACCCCACCGCGCGGGTCGCAGAAGGGGACGACGTGGACGTCGAGCTGGAGCGGCTCGGGGTGGAAGTCGAGCTCGTCGAGCCCGCTCTCCTCGTGGGCCTCCCGCAGCGCGACCGCCGCGAGGGTCGGGTCGCCCTCCTCGGCGTGGCCGCCGAAGTGGAACCAACGCCCGGCCTTGCGGTGCAGGTTGAGCAGCACCCGCTCGCCGACGGCGTCCAGGACGAGGGTGCCGGCGGTCAGGTGGTCGGGGTACGACGAGCGCCACATGCCGTCCGGCGTCGACGCGAGGTGCGCGACGTAGCGGCGACGCAGTGCCTCCTCGGCGGGATCGGGGGCGCGCCAGTCCGTCAGGACGCCCAGGGCGTCCGCGTGGAGGGTCACTCCGCGTCGGGCGAGCCGGCGCCGTCGGGGCCGTCGGGGCCGTCGGGGGAGTCGCCGTCGGGGGAGCCGGGGGAGCCGGGGCCGTCGAGCAGTTTGCGCAGCTCGACGTCGAACTCGTCCTCACTCAGCTCGGCGGGACGGGTGGCCTCGTCACGGAACGACAGCGGGTCGTCGAGGTCGGCGGCGGTGGGCAGCAGGTCGGGGTGCATCCAGACGCCGTCGCGCGCCTCCTGACCGGACCGGGTGCGCAGGCCGCCCCACAGGGTGGAGGCGTCGCGGAGACGGCGCGGGCGCAGCTCGAGGCCCACGAGCGCGGCGAAGGTCTGCTCGGCGGGACCGCCGGCCGCCCGGCGCCGGCGCACCGCCTCGCGCAGCTTGGTCGCCGCGGGCATCCGCTCGGCGGTGGCCTGGCCGACGACCTCGTCGACCCAGCCCTCGACCAGCGCGAGCGCGATCTCGAGCCGCGACAGCGCGGCGGTCTGCGCCTCGGTCTGTGGCGGGTCGAACATGCCGCCCTCGAGCAGGCCCTGCATCGCCTCGAGGTTGGTGGGGTCGATGCCGCGCAGCTGCTCCTGGACCCGCTCCTGGATCTGCTGGGCGTTGATCTCCAGACCGCGGGCATAGTCGGTGACCGCGCCGATGAGGTGCTCGCGCAGCCACGGCACGTGGGCGAAGAGCCGCTGGTGGGCGGCCTCGCGCAGGGCGAGGTAGAGCACGACGTCGTCCTCGGTGACGTCGAGGCCGTCGGCGAAGGCGCGGACGTTGCTCATCACCAGCGCCGCCTTGCCGGGAGCCCCGAGGGGGAGGCCGATGTCGGAGGCGGTGAGCACCTCGCCGCCCAGCGCGCCGAGGCCCTGCCCGATCTGCATCGCCATCATCCCGCCGACGGCCTGGCCGATGATGCCGACGAGCGGTCCGGCCGCCGCCTTCATCTCCTCGGGCAGCCCGCTGGACAGACCGGTCACGGAGCGGGCGGCGACGGGCTCGACGAGCACCTGCCACACCGGCTGGGTCTCGACCAGCCACTCGGCGCGACTCCAGGCGGCCGTCGTACCGACGCCGGAGGGGAAGCCGGTCGCCGTGTCGAGCCAGTGGTCGGCCAGGCGCACGGCGTCGGCGACGCGGTCCTGGTCGCGCCGGGAGGGGGACGGGTCCGGCTCCTGGGCGATGGCCTGGCGGGCCATGTCGGTGGCGGCGGTCCAGTTCAGCGGGCCGTCGTGCGGCTGCATGAGCGACTGCAGCTGCTGGAAGAACGCCATGCCGCCGCCCGGGCCGGCGCCCGCGCCGCCGGCCATTCCTCCACCACCCAGTGCGCCGCCGAGGGCGCCGAAGATCTGCTCGAACGGCGTGCCCTTGAACGGGTTCGGCTGGTCGTCGCCCGGGGTGCCCGGATCGTTGCTCATGACCCAAAACTACGCCCGATCGCCAACCGGCGGTGTCGGGGACAGCCCTGACCGGACCCCGGCCCTCCTCCTAGAGTGAGCCTCATGACGAACCCCGCCGTGCGCCTCGTCGCGATCTCCGACCAGCCGCTCTCGGTGAGCGAGGTGCTCGACGGCCTCGACGACGCCGCGTCGGGCGGCCTGGTGCTCTTCGTCGGCCGGGTCCGCGACCACGACCACGGCCACGGCGTCACCGGACTGTCGTACTCCGCCCACCCCTCCGCCCTCGACCGGCTGCGGGAGGTGTGCGAGCGCATCGCGGAGGAGTACGACGTCACGGCGGTCGCGGCCGTGCACCGGGTCGGCGACCTCCGGATCGGCGACCTCGCCGTCGTCGTGGCGACCACCGCGGGCCACCGCGGCTCGTCCTTCGAGGCCAGCCGCGCCCTCATCGACACGCTCAAGGCGGAGGTGCCGATCTGGAAGCACCAGCGCTTCACCGACGGCTCCGACGAGTGGGTCGGGTCTCCCTGAGCGCCCGGCTGCGCGTGTCCTGACCGCTCCCTGACCGGCCGCGACCTACCCTCGGGGAGTGGAGATCCTGTTCTGGCTGCTGCCGGCCGCCGTGCTCACCCTCGCCTCGATGGCGTGGGTCGCGTGGTGGGGCCGGGAGGGCCGGGGCGAGGTCGACCGCGAGACGGCGGCCCGGCGCCTCGGCGAGGCACTGACCCGCGAGCAGCGCGCCCGGCCGGGCTACGCCGCCCCCGAGCGGGAGCCGGACCGGCACAACGGAGTCGCCCTGCGCCCCTCGCGGAGCCGCCCCGTCGTGCTTCCCGGCCACGAGTCGGAGCCGCCCGTGGCCGAGGACGAGTCCGTGACGGACGACCGGCGCGCGTCCTGATTGGACACATCTGACAAGGTAGGCGCCATGAGCCAGCGCCTGATCGCCGCGTGTGTCGCGGCGCCGTTGGTGCTGATCCTGGGCGGCATCGCGCTCGTCGTGCCGCTGCCGTACGCGTCCTACAGCCCCGGGCCGACGTACGACATCCTCGGCAAGGACGCCGACCAGGCCGAGGTGATCCAGGTCGACGGGCACGACGCCTACTACGACGACGGCCAGATCCGGTTCACCACGGTGGTGGCGTCGTCGTACGGCCAGAAGCTCTCCCTGGGCGACGCGCTGTCGCGCTGGCTCGACCCCGACAAGGCGATCCTCCCGTACGACGTCGTGCATCCGCCCGACACGACCCAGGCCGACGAGAAGGCCGAGGGTGCCGTGCAGATGACCACCTCGCAGGACGTCGCCAAGGCGGTCGCCCTGACCGAGCTCGGCCTGCAGGTGCCGACCGCGGTGCAGGTCGCCGTGGTCGACGAGGAGGGGCCGGCCAAGGACAAGCTGCTCGTGCGCGACGTCTTCAAGGAGGTCGACGGCGAGCCGGTGACCGGCGCGGACCAGATCGTCGAGGCGGTCCGCAAGCACGACGACGGCTCGCTGGTCGAGTTCCGGATCCTGCGCGACAAGCGCGAGCTCACCGTGCGGATCAAGCCCGAGGAGATCGAGGGCAAGCCGCGCGTCGGGGTCTCGCTCGGCCTGGGCTACGAGTTCCCCTTCACCATCAACCTGCGCGTCGACCCGACGGTCGGCGGCCCCAGCGCGGGTCTGATGTTCTCGCTGGCCATCTACGACACGTTGACCCCCGGCTCGCTGACCGGTGGCGCGACCGTCGCCGGCACCGGCGAGCTGGCCGGCGACGGCAAGGTCGGCCCGATCGGCGGCATCGAGCAGAAGATCGCGGGCGCCCAGGCCGCCGGCGCGAAGCTGTTCTTCGTGCCGAAGGACAACTGCTCCGACGTCAAGGGCCTCGACCCCGACCTGCGCCTGGTGAAGGCGACCACGATGCACGAGGCGCGGGTCGCCCTCGAGACATGGGTCGAGGACCCCGACGCCGATCTGCCCAGCTGCTGACGACGCAAGGACCACCGTTGGACTACGAACTGGACGTCGACCCGGCCCTGGCCGCCGCCGTACTCGAGCTCGAGGGGCACCACGCCCGCGCGGGATGGGACCGGCCGGCGCGCCTGTACGCCCTCGTCGACACCGGCCACCTGGTCGCCCAGGAGCCCGCGCTCGCCGCGCAGCTGGGCCTGGACGCCCCCGCGGAGCAGGGCTCGCTGACGCCGGTCGAGCAGGAGGACCTGCCGCCCGGTCAGGAGCTGGAGGAGGTGCTCCCCGGCATCCAGTGGCCCGACGTGGTCGCGGGCTGCGCGGCCGTGGTCGAGCGCCTGGTGCTGCCGCCGGCCGCCGACGGCCAGGTCCCCGAGGACCCGGTGGCCGCCGCGGAGTTCGCGCGCGACCACCCCGACGCCGAGGAGGTCCGCATCGTCGCCGGGGTGACCCGCCACGGCGCGAGCTACTGCGCCTTGCGGATGCGCAGCCACGACGAGGACAGTGCCGTCATGGGCGGCAACGACCTGGTCCCGGGGCTCATCGAGCTGCTCCGGGCCACCCTGCTGGAGGACGAGACCGATGAGTGAGCTGTTCGACGAGGAGCCGGAGCGCCCCGCACCCGAGCGACCGGGACGCCGTACCCGCGCCCTGGTCATCACCGGGGTGGTGCTGATCGTCGGCTTCTTCCTGCTCAGTGCCTTCGCGGGCATCTACACCGACCGCCTCTGGTACGCCGAGGTCGGCTTCGGCGACGTGTTCAGCACGATGCTCTGGACCCGGGTCGGGCTGTTCCTGGCCTTCGGTGCGCTGATGGGCGGGATCGTCGTCCTCAACATGTACCTCGCGTTCCGGTTCCGCCCGATGTTCCTCATGGCCGGGCCGGACGGGGTCGACCGCTACCGCGATGCCGTCACCCCGATCCGCGGCTGGCTGCTGGCCGGCGTCGGCGTCGTGGTCGGCATCTTCGCCGGCACGTCGGCGATCGGGCAGTGGCGCACCTTCCTGCTGTGGCGCAACGGCGAGGGCTGGGGGAGCAAGGACGCGTACTTCAAGAAGGACATCGGCTTCTACGTCTTCGACCTGCCCTGGTGGAACTTCGTGGTCGACTTCGTGATGGCCGTCGCCATCGTGTCGCTGATCGCCACGGCCGTCGTCCACTACCTGTACGGCGGCATCCGGCTCCAGGTCTCCCACGACCGGTTCTCGGCGGCCGCCCAGGTCCAGGTCTCCGTGCTGCTCGGCGTGTTCGTGCTGGCGAAGTCCGTCGACTACTTCCTCGACCGCTACGACCTCGTCACCGACGACCACCGGCTGTTCACCGGCATGAACTACACCGCCGAGAACGCCATGCTCCCGGCCCGCAACATCCTCGTCGGGGTCGCGCTGATCTGCGCCGTGCTGTTCTTCCTCAACGTGTGGCGCAAGACCTGGCAGCTGCCGTCGGTCGGCCTCGCGCTGCTCGCCCTCTCCGCGGTGCTGCTCGGCATGATCTGGCCGGCCATCGTGCAGAACTTCCAGGTGAAGCCGTCCGAGGCGGACAAGGAGAACACCTACATCAAGGCCAATATCGACGCCACCCGTGAGGCCTACGGGCTCAGCGGCGTCGAGAGCGAGCGCTTCGAGGGCACGCCGGTCAACAATCCGACCGGGCCCGAGGCGAACACGGTGCTCGGGCAGCTGTCGACGACGCCGGTCGTCGACCCGCAGCAGGTGCGTGACACCTTCCAGCAGCGCCAGCAGGTCCGGGCCTACTACTCGGTGGCCTCCGTGCTCGACGTCGACCGCTACATGATCGATGGCCAGGAGGTGCCGTTGGTCCTGGGCGTGCGCGAGCTCGACCAGTCCGGCATCAACTCCTCCGACCAGAACTGGTCCAACCTGCACACCGTCTACACCCACGGCGAGGGCCTGATCGCCGCCTACGCCAACCGGATCTCGGACAGCGAGGTCAACGGCCGCATCGTGTGGGCGGAGGGCATCAGCGGCGCGGGGACCAGCGGCGCCAGCGACCTGACCAAGTCCGAGGAGTTCGAGCAGCGCATCTACTTCGGCGAGCAGAGCCCGGCGTACTCGGTGGTCGGCAAGGCCAGCAAGGACGCCTCGAGCGTGGAGCTCGGCCTCGCCAACACCGACCTCGACGAGGGCGACCAGCGCACCACCTACGACGGCAAGGGTGGGGTGTCGGTCGGCAGCACCTTCAACCAGCTGATGTACGCCATCAAGTTCGGTGAGCCGAACTTCCTGCTCTCCGGGCGGGTCAACGGCAACTCGAAGGTGCTCTACAACCGCACGCCCACCGAGCGGGTCGAGAAGGTCGCGCCCTGGCTGACCGTCGACGGCGACCCGTACCCCGCGGTGGTCGACGGCAAGATCGTGTGGATCCTCGACGGATACACGACCACGGACCGCTACCCGAACGCGCAGCGGGAGTCCTTCGACGCGATGATCGACGACTCGCAACAGCAGGACACCGGGCTGCAGACCATCCCCACCGACGAGATCAACTACATGCGCTCGGCCGTGAAGGCGACCGTCGACGCGTACGACGGCACGGTCACCCTCTACGAATGGGACACCAGCGACCCGATCCTCAAGACGTGGATGAAGGTGTTCCCGGAGTCGGTCACCCCCAACGCCGAGATCCCGGCCGAGCTGAAGAGCCACCTGCGCTACCCGGAGGACCTGTTCAAGGTGCAGCGCTACCAGCTCGCGAGGTACCACGTCACCGACGCCGGTGAGTTCTACTCGGCCAACAACCGCTGGGAGGTCCCCGAGGACCCGAACGCGCAGCGCCAGGTGTTCCAGCCGCCGTACCGGCTGTTCTCGACCGGGGTCGACGGCACCAACGACTGGTCGCTCACCTCCGTGTTCGTGCCGCGCGGCAAGGGCACCCTGGCGTCGTACGTCCAGGTGAACTCGGATGCGAACTCGCCGAACTTCGGCAAGCTGCGGCTGCTCGAGATGACCGACGCCAACACGCCCGGACCCGGGCAGGTGGCCAACCAGATGCAGCAGGAGAAGGATGTCGTCGACGCGCTGACGCCGTACCGCGTCCAGGGCGCGACGCCACCCCGCTTCGGCAACCTGCTGACCCTGCCGGTCCAGGGCGGCCTGATCTACATCCAGCCGGTGTACGCCGTACGGACCACCGGAGCGTCGACGTTCCCGATCCTCCAGTTCGTCATCGTCAAGTACGGCGAGCAGGTCGGCATCGGCCAGAACCTGGCCGAGGCGCTGGGCGATGCGCTCGACGTGGACCTCGTGACGGGGGAGCCGACCCCGCAGCCGCCCGTCGAACCCGGTACGCCGGGGGAGCCCGAGGAGCCGGGCGGGGAGACGCCGCCGGAGCCGAGCGGCACCCTGGACGAGCAGATCGCGGCGGCGCTGCGCGACGCCGACGAGGCGTTCAAGGCGGCGACCGACGCGCAGGCCAAGAACGACACGGCCGAGTGGGCCAAGCAGCTCGACCTCGCCCAGAAGGCGGTCGAGGAGGCCGTCAAGCTGGCGAACGAGCGCGACAGCCAGTAGCCGCTCCGGTGGTGGCTCGGTTCCCGTAGGGCCGGCAGCATGCGGCATCATCGCCGCATGCTGCTGACCCTCGACCTGGTCGGGATCTTCGTCTTCGCGATCTCCGGCGGGCTGGTGGCCGTGCGCAACCAGCTCGACATCGTCGGGGTCGTCGTGCTGGCGATGGCCACCGGGCTCGGCGGCGGTGTGATCCGCGATGTCGTCATCGGTGCCGTGCCGCCGCCGGCCGTCGCCGACTGGAGGTACCTGCTCGTCCCCGTCGTTGGCGGTCTGGTCACCTTCTGGCTGCACCCCGCCGTCGGCCGCCTCGAGCGGGTGATCACGGTCTTCGACGCCTTCGGTCTCGGGCTGTTCTGCGTCGCGGGCGCGCTGAAGGCCCAGGAGTACGGCCTCGGCCCCGCCCCCTCCGCGGCGCTCGGCATGGTCACCGGCGTCGGCGGCGGCATCATCCGCGACCTCCTCGCCGGCCGGATCCCCGTGATCTTCCGGTTCGGCGAGCTCTACGCCATCCCGGCACTGGCCGGCGCCGCCATCGCGGCCACCGGCGCGGAGCTCGGCGTCGACCACGGTCTGATGGCCGCGCCCGCCGCCGGGGTCACGATCGGTTGGCGGCTGCTCGCCGTCCACCGCGGCTGGCAGGCACCCGTGCCCCGCCTGGGGCCCCCACCTCCATCCGGGTGAACGCCCCGATTTGGTGCGGTTTGGGTCCATGCCCTAACGTTGGGTTCACCGACGCGGGGTGGAGCAGCTCGGTAGCTCGCTGGGCTCATAACCCAGAGGTCGCAGGTTCAAATCCTGCCCCCGCTACTGTGTGATGTCTCAGGACATCGCGGACACCCGGACCTACGGAAACGTAGGTCCGGGTGTTCTTCATTTCAGGTTTCGTGGCTGGTAGTCCTTGGCGGGATCGATGGTGAGTTCGCGGAGCAGTTCGCCGGTGATGGCGTTGATGACGCGTACCTCGAGGTCCTGGATGAGCAGGATGACGTGGGTTCCCTTGTGGGTTCGTCCGATGCCGATATGGCGGAGTTGGCCGGCTGCGCGCAGGGTGACGGTGCCGGACTTGTCGACGATGTCGTGCCGGATCCGGTCGTGGGTCTCGGTATCTCGTGGCGGGCCGGGCACGGCCTTGGGCATGGTGTTGTAGAGCGCGGCTGGAGTGGCTCGGTGTGGCAGTGATCGGTGGGGCCGGGGGACTGCTGCACGAATAGGTGACATCTGATCTGTGGTGCCGGGAGGTGCCGCTGGAAGGATGTGCACTGTGCCGAAGCCGTACCCCCAGGAGTTCCGCGAGGACGTGGTTCGTGTCGCGAGGAACCGTGAGCCGGGAGTTCACCTCAAGCAGATCGCTGCCGACTTCGGCATCAGCGAGTCGTGCCTGACGAACTGGATGAAGACCGCCGACGTCGAGGACGGCGTGAAGCCCGGAACGACGGCGGCTGAGAACGCCGAGAACCGCGAGCTGAAGAAGCGGATCCGGCTGCTTGAGCAGGAGAACGAGGTCCTTCGCCGCGCGGCGGCCTACCTGTCGCAGGCGAACCTGCCGGGAAAATGATGCACCCGCTCGTCCGCGAGCTGGCCGTCGACGGGATCCCCGTCACGGTGGCGTGCCGGGTCCTCAAGATCGCTCGCCAGCCCTACTATCGCTGGCTCCAGTCGCCGGTCACCGATGCTGACCTGGTCGAGGCGTACCGCGCCAACGCGCTGTTCGACGCCCACAAGGACGACCCCGAGTTCGGGTACCGGTTCCTCCTCGACGAAGCGAAGGAGGCCGGCCAGGACATGGCTGCGCGGACCGCGTGGCGGATCTGCTCAGACCTGGGCTGGTGGTCAGCATTCGGCAAGCCCAAGCGGGGCAAGACGAAGAGGCCGGGCCCGCCGGTCCACGACGACCTATGTGCGGTCACCGACAAGCACGGCGTAGTCCGTCACGTCTTCGCCGCCGACGCTCCGAACCAGCTGTGGCTCAGCGACATCACCGAGCACCGGACCGCTGAAGGCAAGCTCTACATGTGCGCGATCAAGGACGTCTACTCCAACCGGATCGTCGGCTACTCGATCGACTCGCGGATGAAGTCACGGCTCGCGGTCGCGGCGCTCAACAACGCCGTCGCCAGGCGCGGTGGCGTCGCCGGCTGCGTGGTCCACACCGACAGAGGATCTCAATTTCGAAGCCGGAAATTCGTCCACGCGCTCAACCACCACGGCATGGTCGGATCGATGGGCCGCGTCGGTGCCGCGGGCGACAACGCGGCCATGGAGAGCTTCTTCGCGCTGCTCCAAAAGAACGTCCTCGACCGGCGTACCTGGGAGACCCGTGACGAGTTGCGGATCGCGATGGTGACCTGGATCGAGAGGACCTACCACCGCCGCCGCAGGCAAGCCGGACTCGGCCGATTGACCCCCATCGAATACGAAGCCATCATGACCACGCCAGCCACTCAGGCTGCGTGACCCGACCTGTCACCCGTTCGTGCAGCAGTCCCCGGTGCTGGTTGTATTCGGTCACGAACTGGTCGAGCAGGGTCTGCAGTTCGGCGATGGTGGCGGGTTGGTCCGGCTGGGCTCGTAGCCAGTTCTTCATGGTCTGTTGGAATCGCACATTGCCCCCGCTACAAAGTTCAGGCGCGGAACCTACGCGTTCCGCGCCTGAAAGGTTCTTGGGACTTGATCACATGTCCACTTAGGGCGCAGATACCGAGGCAGGTGCCGAGCCCGCAGAAGGTCAGGACGGCGGCGACTGTTAGCCATCCCGTGACCTGCCCCTGCTCGCCGGCACCACCGGAGGCGGCCGTTATCGCAGTGAGTAGGCCGTACGGGACCAGGAAAATTGCTCCCATCCAGGCCGGGATGAGCAACAGGAGGCGCGGCACGCGCGGGCTTCGGCGGCCCGTCAGCATTGCCAACAGGGCCACCCCAGCCAGAGCCAACACGACGGTGAAGTCGATGCTGTGTCGCTCCATCCAGACCAGCAGGTCAGGAGCTCCGTTCTTCTCGAATTCGAGCGCCATGTCGAATCCGCTCGGCAGACCTGCACTTCCGCCCAGGGCCCAGTACGTCTTGATCGAGACATAGGGCAGCACTGAGATGAATCCGACCCAGAGGAGTCGCCTGTGTGCACCACGCGGTCGCGGATGGAGTGTTCTCATCAAGTTCGCCGACCCTCGTGCGGGCGGGGGGCGAGAAAACCTACGTCCATGACCTGTCCTCCATCGATCGTCTTTGCGTGACGCTCATCCGTGCCTCTGCTCATCTGGCCGAACAGTTCTTGGTCGGGGACGTCAGGGATGACGGTCCCGTTCGGTCCCGCATATCGGCGGAGGGTTCGGTCAATGCGCTGCTAGAAGAAGCGCGAGTGATCCGAGCGCATAGGCGAAGAAGAGTGCTGGGAACGCGATGCTGTGGAGAACACACGCGCTAAGATGCGCGATGAGAGCACCGAGGTAGAACGCGGAGAGGCCAAAGGTGGCCGCTATTGCGATCAGAGGAGGGCCCCGCGACGCCGACGACAAGCCCGGCCGCGCCGGTTCCTTTGAGGACAGCGAGGGTTGGCAGTCAGCCGTCGGGCACTCCGACTTCTCTGGAGTTCGCGACTACGAAGTTGGCTCGCATGATGTCCCCGACCACAAATACGATATTCATGACGACCGTGATGCTGATCACGATGATGGTGACGGTGGGCATCACATTCCTTTGACCCGGTCAACAGGGGGCGTCCCTCCCTTCCTGGACGTGAGGACGCGCCATGGCGCGCCTCCGAATAGCGGAGTTGCCCGAGAGATGCTCAGCGGAAGCTGCCGGCAATCAGTCGCGCAGACACGTTGATTCGGTTCCACGCGTTGACCGTTGCGATTGCGGTCACCAACGCCGCCAGTTCCTTATCTGCGAAGTGAGCGGCGGCCTCGTCCCAGCTGTCGTCGGGAACGCCCGCGGAGTTGTCGGCGATGCGGGTCATCGACTCGGTCAGTGCAAGTGCCGCACGCTCAGCGTCAGTGAAGAACGGTGTATCGCGCCATGCTGAGACCGACCAAAGACGCTCATCGCTCTCTCCCACCGACCGTGCCTTATGTGAGTGCATATCGACACAGACCGCGCAACCATTGATCTGACTGGCTCGAATCCGCATGAGCTCGAGGAGTCCTCTGGGTATTCCACTGCTGTTGACGTACTCCTCGACCGCAGTGAGCCCCCGATAACCATCCACGGCGAGCTTGTACACGTTCTTCATCCGTTCAGGCATCGTGCCCTTTCGGTAAGTAGTGTTCAAGAGTGAATAGGCGAAGGCCGGTGGGACTCCCAAGGTTCACCGTCGCCATCGCCTCGGAGAGCGAGCATCTCAGCCCTCCGCTCAAGTGGACAACTTTCGTTGTCAAAACAGGGACGTGCCGACAGGTGGCCGACTCTCGCTCGCCGCCGGATGGAGTGTTCAGGAGCCAGCACCGGGGAGGGGTCGCCCTGTTCTCGGTGGGGGAGATTTGGTTCGGGCTCTGAGGTGTGCGCGTTCGCCTCGTCCGCCGAAGAGGCTGAGGATCTCAACGTCTCCCTTCCCGGCCGATCCGAACCAGTGCGGTTGTTGGGTGTCGAACTCGGCGACCTCTCCTGGGCCGAGGGTGAGGTCGTAGTCGCCGAGGATCAGGCGGAGCCGACCGGTCAGTACGTAGAGCCATTCGTAGCCGGGGTGGGTGCGGGTGGAAGGGGCGGATTCGCTGGCTGGGATGGTGAGCTTGTAGGCCTTTGGTTCGCCCTGGTTTCTGGACAGCGGGACGATGACGCGACCGCCGGTCCGTTGGGCCTTCTGGGGCATTCGCGGATCGACGATGCGCGGCGCAGCGACGATCTCGTCGAGCGGAACGCCCATGGCTGCAGCGATGGGCAGCAACAGTTCCAGGCTTGGCTTGCGTTGTCCGGTCTCCAGTCGGGACAGGGTGCTCTTGGAGATCCCCGTGGTGCCGCTGAGATCGCCGAGCGAGAGGCTTTTCTTCTCTCTGAGTTGACGCAACCGGACGCCGACCTGGCTGAGGGTGGCATCAATGGCGGGATGAGTAGCCATACCTCTATGTCACCAGATCGTTCCGTTTTCGGCAACGAAAGTTGCTGATTCGAACGGAGCTCGGCGATCGTCGATCTCGGAGGTGATGGCGATGGAGAACCATCGAGATGTTGTGGTCATCGGTGCCGGCGCAGCCGGTCTGTCGGCGGCGCTCGTGTTGACGCGGGCGCGTGCCAACGTGCTGGTGGTCGAGGACGGGACGCCACGGAACGCGCAGGCAGCTCATATGCACGGCTTCGTCTCACGCGACGGCGTCGATCCCGCAGAGTTCCTCGAGATCGGTCGACGAGAGGTGGTGGGGTACGGCGCCGAGTTCGTGCATGCCCGGGTGGTGGACGCCCGGAGCCACGCGGATGGTGGCTTCGTGGTCACCTTGGACTCGGGCGTAATGATGACGACTCGTGCGGTCTTGGACGCGACGGGCCTGACTGATGAGCTTCCTGACATCGCCGGGGTGCGAGAACTGTGGGGATCGGCAGTGCACCACTGTCCGCACTGCCACGGCCACGAAGTCGCCGACCGGAACCTCGTCGTCATCGGCGGACAGGCACCTGCCATGACGCTTCACCAGGCAGCGCTGCTGCGCCGCTACAGCGACCGCGTGACCCTCTGTCCCCACGACATGGACATCCAGGAGAACGAACGCGGCCGCTTGGAGGCGTTCGGGGTGCGGATCAAGGATGGCACCGTCGCCCGGCTTCGAGGCGACCAGGGTCGCCTGATCGGCATCGAATTGGTTGACGGCACAATGGTGGAGTGCGAGGCGGCGTTCATCGCACCCCAGCCCCGGCCCAACGACGCGATCCTTCACGCATTGGGCTGCGCGACTGTGCCGGATACCGGGTGGGTGGCGGTCGAGGGGCCGGGCGCAACGAGTGTTCCCGGTGTCTGGGCCTGCGGCAACGTGGTCAATCCCCGCGCACAGGTCATCACCGCCGCCGGCGAGGCCTCCGCTGCTGCGATCGCCATCACGTCGTGGCTCCTGGAGACGGACATCGAAGCCGCGGTAGAACGGGCGGACACGAGCACACCACGGGGCCGCTCATGACTGCCGTCGCTGCCCCAGCGCGGGCGAGTGTGCTGCCGCTGGGGGTGTATCTGCTCGCGTTCAGTCTCTTCGCCATGGGCAGCGCCGAGTTCCTCCTCGCCGGAGTGCTTCCCGCCGTCGCTGCCGATATCGAGGTCAGCATCGCCACGGTCGGCTGGCTCATCACCGCGTTCGCCATCGGCGTTGTCCTCGGCGGCCCACCCTTCGCGGTCATCAGTTTGCATTGGCCGCGCAGGACCGCGCTCGTGCTAACCCAGCTCGCCTTCGCCGCCTGCATCGCCGCCGGACTCATCGTCGGCACCTACCCCGCGCTGCTCGCCACCCGGTTCCTCGCCGGACTCGCCTACGCAGGATTCTTCGCCGTCGCGGCAGTCACCGCCGTCAGCATGGTCCCGCCAGAACGCGCCGCGCGTGCATCCGGTGTGGTCGTCAGCGGGCTCAGCCTGGCGATGATCCTCGGCGGTCCCGCCGGAACTCTGATCGCCTACAACACCGGCTGGCAGGGCGGGTTCTGGCTGGTCGTAGTGCTGACACTCATCGGAGCAGTCGCCGTCGTCGCCGCGATGCCTCGCACCGCTGCAGTGGAGCGACCGTCGGTGAGCCGAGAGCTTCGCACAATGCGGCGACCGCGCCTCTGGCTCGTGTACGCGGTCACCTTGCTCACTACTGCGGCCTACATGATCACCTTCAACTACCTCGCCGAAGTCCTGACCCAGGTCACCCGAATCCCCGATGCCTGGATCGCCGCCGTGCTCGTCCTCTTCGGCATCGGCGCCTACCTAGGACTCGCTATCGGGGGCCGGATCTCCGATCGGCACCCCCACTTCACGCTGATCATCGGATCTACGGGGATCGCCATCTGTTCGGTGCTGATCGCATCCCTCGCCACGCAGGCGCTGGCCGTCATCCCGCTCGTGTTCCTGCTCGGAGTATCCGGCTTCTTGATCAACCCCGCCCTCTACAGCCGTGTCTTCGCCCTCGCCGCCAGCGCGCCGACCCTGGCCGGAGCCACCACCGTGTCTGCGTTCCAGCTGGGAATCAGCTTCGTGCCTCTCCTGGCCGGCGTCGTCCTCAACGCTGGTGCGTCCATCACGATCGTGGCCTGGATCGGCGCCGGGCTCGCTACCATCACAGTCCCCCTCGTCCTCATCGACCGCAGGGCTACACGGGCGGGGACGACCTGACGGCCGTTGCTGGCTCTGCCGGCGTCGGAGTAGGCCAGGAAGGCCTCGCGCCACTGCTTGAGCGTCTTCCCGAGCCGGCGGATCTCTGGCATTGGGCAGGTCGGCAGCGACGCGGGGACCTTCTCCGCGATCCGCCGGCCCTCGACCGAACTCGACGCCTTGTACGCCACCTTGGACTTCTGTGCACAGCCACGTCAGAGCCTCCCGGTGGGACCGTCCCGTCCGCGCGACCGACGCTATTGAGTCCTCGTGAGGGACCGACGTTCAAGCGAACATGAGCGCACGTGCAGACTGGCAGTCTCCAGTGGACACTCAGGTTCCGCGACGAACCGTCGATATTCGCGGGAACTTCTAAAGAGCTCCTGTCATGCGTCCGGTGGTGTCGAAGAGTTCAAGCTCGGCGCGGGCATCTGGTGCTGGACGACGAAGGAGCGGTTCTTGATCCGCCACAGTCCCTGGCCGGTGCCGAGCGTCGGTAGGGACTGCTGAATCGCCCCCGGGTCTGGTGGAGGCCCCAAGAATCTCGACTACGCGGAACCCGGGACACACCAGAATCCCCACGAAACCCGGGGCGATTCACTGCTGCACGAACGGGTGCCAGGTCAACCTGGCACCCGTTCGTGCAGCAGGTCCAATCTCGTGAGCGAGGGGCCCCGGTCCGCAACACGCTCCATCGACCGGGTCGCTACATACCGTCTAATTCTGGGGCCGGGACTCCGCGGTGTGGGTGGCAGATATCCCCGCGTAGAGGCGCGGCTGGTAGGTGTTCGGCTCAAGGTAGGTCGACGCGAAGGCAAGAACGCTGCCGTTGCCGCTGATGGATGTCCAGCCGCCTGGGTCAGTGGGGTGTGCGAACCATCCGTCGGGAGGCGTGACGATTGGCGCGATGGTTCCTTCGGTGCGGTCCCACACGAGCGTGGTGCCGTTGCAGGCGACGTGTTGTCCGTCGTCGCTGATGGTGGGTGTCGCGGTGACGGGGCCTTCCGGACTGCACCAGTTGCCGTCCTCGTAGGGATCGCGTTCGAAGGTGTTGTCGGCTCGATGCCAGACGAAGACGTCCCAGCTGGAGCCGTCGTCACCTTCGACGATATTGCTGGCTGAGGACTCGAAGGCGACGAAGTTGCCGTCTCCGCTGATCGCCGGCCGGCTTGCGTCGGGGTAGTCGAGTTCGGCGCCGTTGAGGCCGGAGGTGATTTTGGTGGATTGACCGGTTGTGGCGTCCCAGACACAGATAGCTTGAACGCTACCCCCGCCATCGATGATCTTGCCGGTCGTGTAGGCGACGTATCGTCCGTCGTTGCTGATCGCGTCCGGGCCGGACCAGCCTCCGGCATAGCCGTCGGCGCACTGCTGCGAGACCACAACATGCTGACCGGTGACTCGATCCCACCGGACGACTTGGCTTCGGCTGTGGCTGGGGTCTTCGGGGTCGGGTTGGTTGATGGGATAAGTGAGGTAGCGGCCACTGCCACTCATGGAGAGCCGTGCCGGGCCGTCGACGAGCGGGAGCGGGCCTGGGTTCATTCGGGTGAGTCGGTTTCCTGTTCCGTATCGATCCCAGATGAAGATGTCCGTGGTGCCGGCCTCGTCGCCGGCGACGAGGTTGCTTGCGGTCGATGCGAATGCGATGTATCGGGCGTCGCTGCTGATTGTGGTCAGCCACGAGTCGGCGTTCGGGTAACCCCCGTCGATTGCGGAGCTGATGCGCTGGACTGCGCCCGTTGAGCGGTCCCATAGCTCGATGGTTGCCAGCACATTTCCGTTGACGTATTCATACGAGCGGTGGGCGATGTAGCGGCCACTGAAGTTCACCGAGGGAAGCCCTTGGCTCATTGACGTCCCTGATCCCCAGGGCGGATCCTCTACGTGCAGCCGCATCGCGACCTGGGCGAGTTGACCGTTGACGTCGCGCACCTGGAGTGTGAAGTCGTAGGTGCCTGCCGCGTTTGGCCGACCGTAGAGTTTGCCGCTGGTGGTGACGTAGATGCCAGCCAGTCCCAGTTCGGACCTGCCTGTGGTGACTGCGAACCGGTACGGGGGTACGCCGCCGCGGGCGCCGAGGGTGGTTTCGTAGTCGAGGCCGGTGGCCGCGTTGATGGTGGTCTGGTTGGTGATCTGCATGGGCGCCCCGGGTTGAGTGTTCTGGTTGGCCCATCCACCGGCGACGTAGCCGGCCAGCCAGGCGTCATCGTGGACGTTCTGGTAGTGGTCGCCGTGGATCGCCATTCCGCCGTCTATGGGCATGGCGCCGGGGTCGCAGACCGAGTCGCCGTGATCGCAGACTGAGATGAATCGTGGGCGGATGTAGTCCGGGATCGCTGCCCGGCGGGCGTAGTCGCGTGACCCGCGGCCGACGCCTGCGAGTGGGTACCAGGTGATGCCGTTCGACGGCGACGCGGTGCCCCAGTTCTGCGAGCCTTCGAATGCGAGCCGGTCACCGTCAGCAATCGCGAGGACGGCGAGGAGCTGGCGAGTGTCCTGGAGGCCGGTGTCCCACATCACTCGGTGGACGACCATCGCGCCCTGGGAGTAGCCAGACAGGACATATCTCTCGCTCGGGCACAGTCGGCTGCGGTGGTAGAGGAAGTTGCGGGCGTCCTCGACGCCGGTGCGTAGACCGGCGAAGTAGGTATCGCCAACGTCGACGGCGATCGCGTCGACGGCTTGAGCGGGGTAAGTCACTGCGTAGTAGCCAACACGGCGGGCGGAGAGACTCGTCTTGAAGCCTTCCCAGACGTTGGCTACGCGGGTGCCGAATCCGTCGGCACTGTCGCTGGCCTCACCGGAGCCTCGAGCACCGACGAACACGATGTCTTGGCATGGGGCGGAGAGAACGTGCTGGAGCTGCACCACCGAAATCCAACCGTCCGGCAGCGTGGTTTCTCCGGCTGGTGTTTGATCTTCTGTCGAGCCAGTGGTGTTGGCCCATGTCTCGGGGGTGTCCGGCGGAAGCGTCATCCTGCTGGATCGCCTCTTCGCTGTGTTCGAGCAGGCCGATTTCTGTTGTGCCTGCGTCATCGCCTGGGCGCTCCGGACTGTTGTGAGTGCCGATTTCGCGTGCTTGACCTTCTTCTTGAGTTTCCCAACCTTGCCCTGCTGGTTCGCCTTCTTGGCCTTGCGGAGCTTCTTCTTGAGCTTGGCCAGCTTCTTCTCAGCTTTGGTGACCGCTGCGGCTGCGACCATGGCGTTGTCGGTGGTGTTCTGACAGGCCGGTGTGCCGGGTCCAGTGCTGGGCATCGTGGGGTCGTCTGTAGGCGTGGCGCCCGTCACTACCGCGGACGTGGCGTTGGAAGCGACTGCCGCACTGATGTAGCCGTCCTTGGATGCCTCGACCAGTACAGACAACTGCTGGCCCACCTGTTCGGAGGTCGGTGTGAAGGAGCTCTGGGTGGCTCCGGAGATCGGTGTCTCGTCGGCGTACCACTGGAATGTCAGCGTGGCATCGCTCGGATTCCACTGGCCTGGGTCGATGGCCAGTTCAGCTCCGACGGTCGCAGCCGTCGGGATGCTCGGCGGTGTCTGGTTGAGCACCTCCGGTTGCCCGGAGTCGCGGGCGACGAGGTCAGCGTCGATCCCGGCCAATGCGTCGGGTGCTGCCACGGCAACGTCGAGGGCGTCTGCCATCGTCGCCCCATCGTTGTACCAGGACGGGAGGTAGGTCGCGTCCTCCTCGGCGAACACGAATCGGTACAGACCGTCGGGCACCCGCAGCACGTACCGCCCGTCCGTCCCCGTCCCCGTCACCGCACTGCGCACGGCTGCCCAAACCGGATTCTCCGTGTCTGGATAGAATCGGTACGCGGTGACGGTGACATTCGCCGTTGCGAGACCGTCATGCAGGACGATGCCGCTCACGGTGGCGACCTGCGCCGGTGCGAGCTCAACGTCGACTCCGGTCACCGGCTGATCACTGACCGGCACATCGGCTGCCTCATCGAGACTGGCCGACGGTCCGTAATAGCCGTCCGCCCACGCCCCCGTCGGATCGATCGCCCCGACGCGGTAGGTCGCTCCGGGAGTTGCAGGCAACCGGTAGCGCCCCTCTGCGTCGGTGCGGCCCTCGACGATCTCAACCCGATCGTCGTTGTGGGTGCTGTCCTGGTCGTTGTGCTGCTGGGCGAAGCCGACCACAATGATCCCGGGCAGCGGAGCGCCGTCGCCCCGTACGACTCCCTGAAGCGCGGCTGCGGGCGCCAGTTGGGCATCGAGGTCGCCGTAGCCTGTCTCGGAAACCTCGATGTCGGCGGCATCCGTCAAGGTGTCGGCTCCCGAGGCGTACTCGGGTCGCCACATGCCCTTGGGGTCGTGGAACCCGATTCGGTAGGTCCCGGCGGGTGCGTAGAGGTCATACGACCCGTCCGTGTTCGTCGTGGCTGAGCGTGTGCTCAGCCACGTAGGACCGTCGTGGCCCTGGACCTCCTGATAAGCCACCACATCGATGCCGGCAAGCGGCCTTGCTTCCTCGGGCCCGCTGCCATCTGTGACGATTCCGTGGATGGCCGGCAGCTCATCGACCGCCATATCGACGCCGGTCGCACCTGCACCGTCGACAGTGACCGAAGATGCGTCCGCCACACTTACCTGCTGCCCGAAGAACACGGGCTCCCAGCGGCCGGCATCGTCGCTGACACCCACCCGATACACCCCAGGCGCCACCCTGAGCTCGTAATGCCCATCGCGGTCAGTCGCGGCCGTCTCGGCATAGCGCCAGACCAAACGACTGACACCATCGACCTCCTCCGGGTCCTGGATCCACGCTGCCACCGTCAAACCAGCGATCGCCGTCCCCGTGGCTCCAGCATCAGTCACCGTGCCCGTGATGGACACGGCCGCTGTCAACGCGACATCAACGGTTTGGGTTTCGCCAGCACCGACCATGACCGTCGCAGCGGTCTCCAGATCCTGGCCGCCGGTCCACGTGGGCAGGTACCCGGAGTTGTCCCCGCCGTCAGCAAAACGCAGTCGATAGTCGCCTGCATCGAGCTCGACCGAGTACTGGCCGGAGCCGTCGGTCTCGACGCTGGCCGACCACGCCCAATGCTCACGCTCCGCGCCATCAACGACGGCCACTTCGCGGTGGTAGACGTCGACTGCGATCCCCGGCAAGCCCTGCCCGGTCTGCTCCTCAGTGACCTGACCAGCGATCAGCCCGATCGTCGAACCGGAACCAGTGGTAGCCGCGATCGGAGCCGAGGCAACTGTCAGCCCCCCGAACGCAACGCAGAACGCGAACAAGCCAACGACAACACCTCGGCGCACAGACTTCCCCCACGAATCGATCACGGCGCGATGCGCAGCCGGCCGGACAACGACCGCTGCCTCTGGCGAACCTAGGCCATTCCCGACGTTCTTCGGGCGCCTTTGTCGGAATCGCCCCGGGGCGGGCCAACGTCACGCCGCGCACTCGGCAGGTGTCCGCACGACTGTAGACCCGTCGAACGCTATCGCTGAGGATCCGGCGAGGCGGCGTCAGTTCATCACCTCATCACCTCATCACCTCACGGGTCGCTCCCGCGGCCGCCTCGACGGCGCGCGTCCCCTTGAGCGGAGCCGGGCTCGTCCCAGAACCTCCTCTAGAAGGGAACGGTGGCATTGTCAGACAACCCGACGGCGGGGCTCGGTCGTGGGTACGCTGCTGGATCCACCCGGGAGCAACGCCACGAACTGGGTGAGTTGGAAGATCATCGCGGCACTTGGCTGAAGGAGCTTGGACATCGTGACGTCGAACTGGGGGCCTCGTTCATGAACCTTCTTCATCGAGACCGGATGAATCCATCGCAGGATGGCCGGGTGACGTACCTGGGCCGGAGGTTTGTCACGGTCGTGTTCGCAACCACCATTGCTATCGCTGCACCCTGGGCATCGCCTCCTGCGGAAGCCGAGAATGTGCCGGACCCGGGCGTCGTGACTGCCCAGGTGTCTGTGGCGACAGCCGCGCCCGCCACTGCTCCGATGACGCAGGATCTGGCTGGTCGTGCGATCGCGCAGCGTGCGCCGAATCCGAACTACGTCGTGACTCCGGGCATCGTCTTCAACCACCCCTTCCGGGGGAAGAAGCGCGGGAAGATCCAACGCAAGATCATCAAGACCCTGAAGAACGTCCCCGCGGGCCAGACCGTCCGGCTCATGACCTGGAACTTCGACTCCCCGCTATTCACTCGCAAGTTCATCGCCGCGCACAAGCGCGGCGTGTCCGTGCAGATCATCATGGCCCGCGGTCTTGCCCGCGGGCAGGGCCCAGGCCGCTCCTACCCGACGTTGCGCAGCGCCCTGAAGAATGGCAACGCGGACCGGCCGAAGGAACTGCGCAGCTGGATCCGCACATGCAGTGCTACGTGCCGAGGCAAGGGCGGCGCGATGCACTCCAAGCTGATGCTGGTCAGCCGGTCGGGGGCGACGAGCTGGATCGCGATGCAAGGGTCCGGCAATTTCACCGGCGCGGCCGCGGTCCAGCAGTTCAACGACTGGACCACGATCACCGAGAACCAGTCGCTCTACGACGGCTGGATGACGATGTGGAACCAGGCCAAGAAGGACAAGAACGCCAAGCCGCTGCGGTTCACCGTGCCCAGCACTACCACGCCGGGCGCCACGATCACCTCGATGTTCGCGCCCCACCGGCGTGAGATCGACCCTGCGCTGAAGGTCCTCAACAAGGTGCAGTGCACGGGCGCCGCGAACACCCCATCTGGTCGAACCAAAGTCCGTATCGCCAACGCGGTGTGGGGCGACGAGCGCGGTGTCCAGGTCGCCCGCAAGGTCCGCCAACTGCGCGACCAGGGCTGCGATGTGCGGATCGTGTTCATGATGATGCCGCTCAAGATCCGCAACATCCTCGCGGGCCTTCCCGCCAAGCAGATGGTCTACATCACCGGCGCAACCGCCAACAAGTTCAAAGACCGCTACGTCCACCTCAAAGGGCTCTCCGTCCAGGGCAACCTGGACGGACGCAAGGACGGCAACGCCGTCCTGTCGAGCAGCGAGAACTGGACCCAGCTCGGCTGGCACTCCGACGAGCAGAACATCATCGTCTGGGACGACCCTGCCCTCGCAGAGAAGTACGCCGACCAGGTCGACCTCATCTACCGACAGGCGCCGCGCAGCCTCGCCAACTACGTCAACTCCGCCGATCCCAACGGCCGCGTTCTGCCTGGAACAGAGTTCCTCGCGCCCGAGGACTACCCGTTTGCCGACCTCGAAGCCGAACTGCACTGAGGAGCCCTCGGATCGTCACCTGTTGGCCGGCCCTGGATCTGCTTGATCTAACCCGCCGGCAGCCGGCATTGCCCGTAGCGCGAGGATGAAGCCCTGACGGGTCCGGCCCATTGCCCCTTCGTTGGGGCCGCGCCAGACATGCTGGAGGAGACGTCGAGCGCCGACGGGTTGGCGCTCGAGTGTCGAGGCTCGTCGCTACGTTCGCCGACCGCTTCCGTCGTCATCCCAGGGGCCGTGAATCTCGGTGATGCTCGATGGTCGCAGCCCACGAGCGACGCTGGCGTCGGTATAGTGCCGGCGTCTGGCTCGCCAGATGGCGAGCTGAGGTCAATGCCATGGGGGGTATTGCGATGAAGAAGTGCTTGGCCCTGCTGGTCGCGGTCTGTCTGGCGACCCTGTCGATCTCAACGGCGCATGCGGCTGATCCGGAGCAGTCGATCAGCGGCACAGTTACCGACAGTTCAGGCACTCCCATCGCCGGCGCCACGGTGACGCTCTACGTGTATCTGCCGGATGAAACGTCGTGGGACGAGGCTTGGAACGCCACGACTGAGCCCGACGGAACGTATCTGTTCTCCAGCTCGGCTGACGGGGAGCTTGCGCCCGGCAACTATCGCCTGGGGTTCAAGAGCAACCGTCATCTCCAAGAGTTCTATGGGGGCCACGCGGTCCTCAATGACAGTCCCTTGATCACGATCGACGCGGGCCATGCCCTCACCGGCCTCGACGCCGAACTCGATCCCAGCGCTACGATCTCTGGAACGGTCACCGACGAGTCCAGCACGCCTTTGGCCGGCATCGAGGTTGACCTCTACCGGTGGGAGGACAACGGCTTCGGTGGGGGCTATTGGGACTTCTTCAACCGCGACCTCACGGGCGCCGACGGCAGCTACACCGTCGGCGGGGTGAAGGAGGGCTCCTTCCAGGTGTGCTTCAGGGACCCCGCCGGGTCGCTCGGCGGAAACTACGTCGGCGAGTGCTACCCCGATCAGGTTCTGAACACCACCCTGCAGGGCGGACCTGATGGCGCGATCACCCTGACGGCCCTTGAGCAGCGCGCTGGCGTCAATGCCGAACTCGAACTTGGAGGTTCGATCTCCGGCACGATCGCGAACGAGGCTGGTAACCCGCTGCCCTCGTACTCGATCAGGATCTGGCACTGGGACGATCAGTCCCAGGATTGGGAAGAGGTCTGGTTCGACAGCATGTCCGGGGACGGCGAGTGGGCGGCCTATGGCGTTCCCGCCGGGACCTACCGGGTGAAGTACGAGATGCCCTACTGGCAAGAAGAATGGGCCCAGTATGCAGACGAGTTCTACCCTGCTGCCGCGTCCCTTGAATCCGCAGGCGATGTCGTCGTCGTGGCCGGTCAGGACACTCCAGACGTCAACGGTGTACTCGGCCTCGATGCCACCATCTCCGGAACCGTCACCAACCAGACAGGAAGCCCACTCCCTGATGCCGAAGTGACCGCCTATGTCTGGGCTCAGGCCGGCGGCGGCCAATGGTTGGCGCTGCCCGACGCTGCCTTCACCGATGAGAACGGCGCCTACACTCTGGCCAATCTCCCCGCCGGGACCTACCGCGTCGGGTTCCGAGGCCCCGACGGCGACGGCGAAGAGTTCTACGACGACAAGCCCGCCGTCGACCAAGCTGCCGACATCACGCCCACCACCGACCAGTCGGTCACGGGGATCGACGCGGGCCTGACAGTGTCCGGCAGCGGCGAGCAGCCGGCGATCGAGAACATCACGATCCCGCAAATCACGGGCGTCGTGATGGTCGGCCAGACCTTGACTGCTACCCCCGGCACCTGGGATCCGTCCGACAGCGCCACCACGATCCAGTGGCAGGCCAACGGGATCGACATCCCCGGCGCGACCGGACCGACGCTGAATCTCACTAATGCCTACGCCAACAAGTCGATCCGGGTTCGGGTGAACGCCGCCAAGACCGACCACACCAGCAGCGTGGCGTTCTCCAGTTCGGTCGGCCCAGTCGCCCCTGCGGCGCCCAGTGCTGCTTGCGTGAACGCTCAGACAGCCGTCGCAGTTGCTGCCGCCGAACTTGAACTTTCCAAGGCCAAGTTGCAGAAGGCGAAGAAGAAGCTCAAGAAGGCCAAGAAGACCCACAACAACGCCAAGACCGCCAAGGCGAAGGTCAGGAAGAAGAAGGCCAAGTTCGCTGTCAGCAGCGCGTCGCAAGCACAGAGCACCGCGCTCGCTCAGCAGGCCGCGAGCTGCGCGTAGCCGGACTATTGGTCGTCGCTGCGCCTCCTTGAGTCGCGAAGTCTGAAGCGGCAACCCTGACCGCAACCACGTCCGGTGGCTAGCGACCGCCCACGCTGGCTACGGCTCTGCCTATCCGGCGGTCGAAGCGTCCGACGGGGTCGGACTCGACGCGAGAGGACGAGGGACCCACGATCGGATGCGAGGGTGTCCGCGCTGCTCGGCGCCGGAGTACTTGTTACTCATGACCGGGGCAGGTCCGAGCTGGCATGGTTCGGGTCTCACCGGAACGACCGTGGAGGTCCAGCCATGTCGATCATCCTCAGCCGCCGTCGGCGGCTCGCGGCCGTCCCGGGAGCGGTCTTGGTCGCGGCGTTGTCGTTGACTGGCTGCGGGGGAGGGGGCGCTCCCTCGGCGGGAGAGGTGCTCGACATCGTTGACGGCGAGGGGTCTGTGGACACCGACGGCGATGGTGAGGACGACCTGTCGATCGAACGTGACGGTTCCGAGGTCTCCTTCGACGATGGTCAGAACCAGTTGTCCGTCACTCGGGAGTTGCCGGCTGACTTCCCCAGCGACATCCCGCTCGTGGACGGCAGGGTGAGCCAGGGCAGTGCGATCGCGACTGGGGACGCGGCCGGGTGGGTCGTCGTGATCCACCACGAGGCGTCCGTGAAGGAGTCCGTCGACCTCGTCGCTGCGCAGCTCGACGGCGCTGGCCTGGTGCAGGCCAGTCGCTTCGGCTCCGATGACGGTGCTGTTCTCGGCTACGCCAGCGACACCTATGTGGTGCAGGTGGTGTTCTCGGTCGACGACGGCGACACGCTCGTGTCGTACACGGTGTCGGAGGTCGAGTCGACGCCATGACGCGTCTGCACGGTCGGGAGTCCCTGCTGCACCATGTGGAGGAGATGCTCGGCGCCGGAGGCGCGGGGTGTCTGATCGGACCGAGAGGCAGCGGAAGGACAGCTGTTCTCGACGCGTTGGCCGACCGCATCGACGGCTCGGTACGGCGGGTGAGCGGCGGGTTGGCGGTACCGGTCAGCGCCCAGCTCGGCTACGACACCCGCGGGATCGCCGCGTACACCCGTATCCCCGGCGATCTGGGCGCGGAAGGTGCACTCGTGCTGGTCGATGACGCCGACGGGGTGGATCACGCCGGCGGGGTGCTGCTCGTCCAGCTCGCGCGGGCCGGGGTGCGGCTCGTCGTGGCGGCGTCCGAGACCCACCACCTGCCCGCGCCGCTCTGTGACGAGGCCGTCCGTGCCAACTGGCCGGTACACCGACTGACGCCACTGCCCGATGACGCCATCCTCGCCCTCGCGGCCGATGTGCTGGGGGACGATCTGTGCGCCGAGTCGGCCGCATACCTGCTTGATCGCGGTCAGGGCGTACCCGGGATCGTGGTCGAGCTCCTCGGCAGTGCCGCAGCGAGCTTGCGTCACGGTCCGGGCGGCGTGGAGATCGGGCATCCGGAGGTGACCGCACGGCTGGTCGAGCTGCATGAGCCGGCGATCCGCGCTCTCGACCCCGCCGACCACCCATGGCTGGTCCGGCTGGCGCTCGCCGAGCAACTGCCTGCCGCGATGCTGCCTCCCGCGGCGCTCGATCATCTCGTCGCTGCTGAGCTCGCGACGCGCACGGGGGATCGAGTCGCGATCGCCGGCCGACTGCTCGCCGATGTGGTCCGCGAGGACCTGTCGGTGGAGTCGTGGCGCCTCGCCTGCTCCTCCCTCGCCGTCGAGTTGGCCGCGCACGGTCCGGAGTGGTCCGGCCTCGCCTGCCTGCTGCGGGTGCGCGCGGGCGAGGTGCTCGAATCCCGCGCGGGAATCGTTGCGGTCCAGGCTGCCGTGAAGGGCCAGCGATGGGCCGATGCCTCCGACCTGCTCGCCGGTATCGAGTCCGCGTCGATCACGTCTGCGGACGAGCCGGTTCTCGCGCTCCTGCGCGGTGCGACCCTGTCCGGAGGTGGAGAGTACGAGGCGGCTGCCCGCTTCCTCCAGTCGGCCGCACGGCACCCCCGCGCTGCGCCGGAGGTACTGCTCCGGGTCGGTCTCGAGCTCGGCCTGCTGCACGCAGTGAGACGTGGGGACCCCGGTGCCGCGATCGCGGCCGTCGAAGTCGTGGCGGACAGACTGACCGGCGCCGACCGTGCCGCTCTCGACGCGGACCTCGTCAAATGGCACCTGATGGCAGGGCGCGAGCCGCCGCCCCTCCCGGGTGCCGAGCGCGCCGCGGATCTCGATGGCCAGTTGGGCGTCGCGGTGATCTCGGCGATGGTCTCGTCGCTGGACGGACGGCCCGATGCTGCCCTGACGAAGGTCGCCGACGGGCTCGCGCTCGCCGAACAGATCGACGCTCCCGGGCATTCCGTCGAGCTTCTCGGGCTGTCCCACTACCTGGCGCTGGCCTTCGACGGACAGCTCGCCATTGCTGAGGAATGGGCGGTCACCCGGCGGGATCGAGCGGCCCGTGCCGCGGACCCGTCGCTGGGGATGTGGGAGTTCGCGGCGGCGGAACTCGGTCTGCACTCCGGACGGCTGGACTGGGCGCAGGGCATGGCCGGTCGGGCGGGGCGCCACCTCGCCTGGCAGGACTTCACCGGACTGCGCGCGCCGGCAAGAGCCCTCCACGCCGCGCTCGACGCTCGCCGTGGAGCTCTCGACGCGGCCCTGCGGACTCTCGGCGACCTGTCGGCCGAGGCCGATGCAGATGTCAAGGTCGCACTCCACGTCGCCCGGGTTCACGCCGAGCGGCACAGGCGGGCCGCCAGGCCGGATGATGCGGCCGCTGTGCTGGCGGACGCGGGACGCCGTGCCGTCTCCCAGTCGCATCGACACCTCGGTGTGCTGGCCATTGATGAGGCGTGGATGCTGTCTCCTGATCTCGCTCTGGTCGATCTGCTCGACACCCATGCGTCGGGCGGCCCGCTCGCGGCACTGTTCGCCCAGCGAGCGCATGCGTGGCACCGGCGGGAGTCCTCAGCGCTGGAGCAGGCCGCCCGGACTTTCGCGGCCGCCGGGTTCCTGTCGCGCGCCGTGCAGGCGCGGTCCTTGGCCGCGGTGTTGCACAGTGAGCGCGGAGACCTGGACGCCGCCGGCCGCGCCCGCCGCGCCGGCGCCGTGCTCCTGGCTGATACCGGATGCAGCTCGTGGCCCGGCGACGGCGATCCCGCTGCCCTCACCACGCGAGAGGTCGAGATCGCGCGCCTCATCGCCGCGCGCATGCGCAGCAGGGAGATCGCCGCGCGACTCGGCCTGTCGGTGCGCACCGTCGACAACCACGTCGGCCGGATCCTGCGCAAGCTGGGGTTGGCCCGCAGGTCAGAGGTCGAGCATGTCTTCCTCGACATCGACCGGAGCCACTGACACGTCCAGGACGCCCTCCAGCTGGTCGCGACGGGTGACCCCCAGCTTGCGGAAGCACGCAGCCAGGTGATTGTCGACGGTACGCACCGACAGTCCCAGCTCCTCGGCGATCTCGCGACTCCGCATCCGGCTCGCGGCGCGACGGGCCACCTGCCACTCGCGCTGGGTCAGTCGATCTGCCGATACAGTTGTGGGTTCGGGCCAGAGCGGCAGGCTCCACTGTTCCATCAGCGCCTCGGCTCGCCGCAGAGATGCTCGACTCGCCGCCTCGCGGCCCGCCTCACGCTGGAGTCGCGCAGCGGTCCGCCACAGATGCGCTGCCCTCCCGGGCATCGGAAGCGACTCCAACTGCTCGGCCGCCGCCGTCACGGCGCGCCGATCGCCTCTGAGGATCGCATCCGCCCGCGCCGCGCAGAGGGTCAGCAGGCGCGATCGATCCGCATGGGCCGCCAGATCGGCCGCGATGTCGGCACGCGGGTCGAGCATGAACGCCTCGTCCAGAGCGAGAACCCCCGAATAGGCCTCGCCGTCGGTGATCGCCTGACGTCCGACCCGAGCCATCGCGTCGGCCGCCGCGGCCCGGTGACCTGACCAGCGGTGGCGCTCCGCCTCGACCCGTGCGATGCCGACCGCGATCCGCGGCAGTCGTCGTTCCTCAGGCGTGAACCGCGCCACCAGGCGATCGGCTTCCCCGAGACGGCCGAGACGAGCTAGGCCGGCCACCTGGAGGGCGAGACACGGCATCGCCAGACCGGTACCGTCGCGCCAGGCCAGATGCTTCCCGGCGGCGATGGCCAACTCGACGGTGTGGTGATACTGCCCCGAGTGCAGCGAGATCTTGGCGCGGTTGTAGCCCCACAGGCCGGCGCCGGAGCCCCCTTCGTTGCGCGCCCGGCGGTACTCCTCCTCGGCCATCGACCGGGCCAGCGCCATCTGACCGTCGTAGACGACGGGTAGGAACTCGACGAGCGCGCGCATCGTCCGCTCGAAGGCAGGGTCCGGACCCACCGGCTCCGCCGGGGTCTCAGCGACGATCTGCCGAGCGCGTTGCAGCTCGCCGGCCATCACGGTGCTCAGCGCGCGGGTGCTCGCGTCGTGGGTCTCCAGGTCCCCGCCCGGACGCTGCGGCTCACCGACGAAGGCTCGCCTTCGCTCGATGACCGCCAGCACCCGGGCTCGCGCTGCACCGTCGGGCAGGCGATCGGCGACCGCGGCAATGCGTGTGCGCAGCGCTGTCTGGTCGGACATCCGCTCGCGCAGCAGCAAACCCCACTCCTGCGCGACCGAGGTGAGCAGTTCGGGATCGTCGGTGCTTGTCGCGGCACGATCCAGGAGGGCGAGCGCCTCGGCCGCGTCGCCGTCCGCGGCCGAGTATGCTCGGGCACGCAGGAGCAGGCAGACGGGTTCGGTCCGCTCGGCGACGAGGTGACGGCACAGATCCGGTCGACCCCACTGCAGGAACCAGGAGCCGGTCTCGAGGATGGCTTGCATGTCGTCCTCCTGCCCCGAGAGGAGGCACAGACGCCGCCGTACGTCGTCCCAGGAGCGGGTGTCGGGCAGGCCGGTCAGCCCCAGCCCCGCCAGGTGCGGCCACCGCTCCGGGACCAGCTGCGGCAGAACGACGTCGATCACCAAATCGCCGCCGGGCGTCAGAGATTCATCGTCGACGCGCGCCAGACCGCGACCGGTGAGATCAGCGAGTACGGGGTCCGTGGCCGCCGCCGACGAGAGTGGCAGGCGGCCGGCGAGGACCAGCACGGCGAGGAGCTCCGCCCCGGTCGGCGCCAGTGCGTCGAAGCGGTGGCCGCGCAACGCCAGTGACCGCGGCCCGGGACGGAACCTGTGGAGAACGAGGCCGTGGTCGAGTGCCTGGGCGACCAGATCTGCTGCCACGGCGGGCAGGCCGGCCGCCCGGGAGAGCAGACCGGCGGCCCAGGACGGGTCCGGCTCGGTGCCGAGGCGGTGCGCGGCCAGCCCGAGCAGGGCGTCGTCGTCCAGCGGTCCGAGGTCGTCGCGGTCCCAGGTCGTGGTCAGGTCGAGGAAGGCAGGTGCCACAGCCGCCAGGTCGCCTACCCCGGCGACGACCGTCGCTCCGGCACGGATGGCATGGCTGAGGAGAACGCTCGAGGCGAGATCGAGGCACTCCGCGTCGTCGACCACCACGAACTGGTCAGCCAGCCATGGCGCGAGCTGCGCGTACACCGTCCGGGCGTCGCTGGCATCGATACCGGAGGACGCGAGGAGCTTGGCGAACGGCACGAAGGGAACACCCTCGACCGCGTCGCTGCCGTGCACCACAGAGGTGCCGAGGGATGCGGCGACAGCGGTGAGCACGGCAGACCCGCCGGCTCCGGGGACGCTGACGAGCAGCGTCGAGCGGCGGTCCCGCGCCCGGTCGACGATCCTCTCCAGCAGCACCTGGCGTCCGAACAGCACCCACCGACCTTAGTGAGCGACGAAGCCGAGGGTGGCCGGTTCAGGGATCGTTCCTCCCCCCAGAACCGAACCGACCACCCTCGCGGCGGCTACGCCAGGAAGCGGCGGCTCACCGCACCTCGACCTTCGTCGCGCCACCGTGGCCGCTCGCGACTCCGATCGCCGTGACCCGCCAGCTGCCCTTCGCGGCTCGCTTGAGCCTCAGGCCGGCCTTGATGGCGCCGGAGGCGTTCGCGTAGACGACCTTGGTGAAGAGCCGGGTGCCCTTGCCCTTCGAGGTCCTCGCCTTGATGATGACCGCCTCGCCCGGTGCGAATCCGGAACCGCCGAGTTTGACCTTCTTGCCGGAGCGGACCTTCTTGGTCGCCGCCTTGAGCCTCGCCTGATTGTCGATGACGTCCCCTTGCGCGTTGGGATGCCAGGTGGCCGGATTGTTGACGTCCACGCCGCCTGGCCCGGATCCGCCGGCGGAGAGCTGCAGCATCTGGCTGGCTGACTTCGGGCCGTTGCTCACCCGCACCTCGACCGTGCCGCTGAGGCCGACCGGCACCGCGAAGCTGCCCGCGACACCGCCCGAGTCGTCGACTTCGACGGAGCCGACGGGGATGCCGCCCACTGTCAGGCTCGCCTGGGCGCGCGGCATCGCAGGTGCGGCCGCAAGCAGGTTCGTACCGGTGAAGGAGACCGACTGGCCGCTCTGTGCGGTGGCTCGGTCGAGGACCAGTTCGGGGGTCGCGGAGAGGTCGTACACAGCGGTCGTCAAGATCGGCTGCGGATTCACGACCTGGTCGCACTCGAAGGAGTACTCGGCGAAGTCGCCGTTCGTGTCCTTGCCGGTGAACAGGAGCTCGACGCTCTTCACCCGGTGGTGGTAGACGCCTGGATCGACGTAGTCGGTCTCGTACTCCAGGGCGGGGAACGCCAGGGGAACGTCCTTGTCCAGGCTGGCCACGTAGAACTCGTCGTAGAAGTTCAACGGGTTCCAATGCTCGCTGATGAACTGCAGCTTCCAGACGGAGACCCAGACCTCGGTCAGATCCTCGGGCAGGACGTTCGCGGGCAGGTCTCCCAGATCCACGTCGACCGTGATCTCGTCGTGTGAGGCGATCGGGGTCGGCATCGCGAAGCTGAGACTCGGGCTCCACGTCCGCTCCGGTCCGACCTGGGTGTTGTGGCCGTAAGGGGTGTCCCGGACCTCACAGCCGGCGAACTGCACAGTCGTGGTCACCTCGGCGGCCTGCGCCTGGCCGGGGAGCACGGCGAGCAGCGGAGCAGTCAAGGCGGCGAGGGCGATGCCGCCGCCGATCGAGGCGCGGCGCAGGCGGGGGAGGAGGGAGCCGAAGGCGGTCATGAGAAGTCCTCGCAGTTCACGGTCGTGTCGTCATACCTGATCGACAGAGGGGCGTCCGAGCCGACGCCGTCGAGCACCAACCCGGCCTGCAGGCACTGAGCCTCGGCCTGGTCCTTGTCCTGCTCGGAGAGCATGACCAATCGGCCGTCGTCGATCTCGTAGTCCGTCAGACCGAAGACGCCTACCAGTTGCTCTGCGGTGATCTCGAGGACGCCATCCTCGCCGACGGCGTCGAGAGCATCCTCGATGTCCTCGCCGAGGCTCTGGCTGCCGTCCGCACCGCCGGTGGAGTTGTTGCTGGAGACGGCCTCCTGGGGACCGTCCTCGTCGGTGCCGCAGCCGGACAGGCAGGCGAGCGCGGCGACGAGGACCGCGGCGGACGCCAGTGACGGGAGTCGTGTGCGTGTCATGGCGGCGACCATGTCACCGGTGGCGAGTAGTGGTCTCTGAGCAACTACTACTCATCGGGATCGCCCGACAAGTCGAACCCGTGGGGAGAGCGCGAGGTATCCGTGCGGGACCGTCGGGCGTCGCCCGTGGCGCGCGTCAGTCCCGGGTCCGGGACCTCCACGTGCGGTCGGGGCGGCCGTCATCGGTCAGGCGCAGGATCACGACCCGATCGCTGCGTGCGCCCTTCGCCGTCGCCAAGCCGGTCACCCAGATGCGGCCGCGGGCATCGACAGTCACGTCGGTCGCGGACATGGTTCGGGTGCCCTTCAGCTTCGTCGCTCGATAGACGCCGTTGGCGGCGAACCCCGTGTCGAGGCTGCCGTCGCTGCGGTAGCGCAACGCTGCCAGAGTCGGGAAGCTGTCTCCGACACTGAGCACCCGGCCGTGCGAGTCCGCCGTCATGGCATTGCCGCCCTCCAGATAGCCGCTGGTCACGTCCGTCAGGACGGGCGCACTCGAGGGAAGGCCGTCGATGTCGAAACGCTGCAGGAAGAACTGGCCGTGAGTGGTGCCGGCCACGGCGAAGCCGCCGTCCGACCGCGCCACGATCCCGCGGCTCACCGCACCGGTCGCGGGAAGGCCGAGGGTGCTCGAGGTGTAGCCGCCCGCGGCGCCGAACGTGTCGTCGAGGACTCCTCCGGGAGTGAAGCGTGCCAGCCCGGTCTCCGAGGGCTGACCGATCCCGCGGAACACCCGCAACTCGACAATGACCCTGTTGGCCGCGTCGATGACCACCTCCCCGGCGGACGTGCCGACGGAAGCCGTCTCCTGGGGGCCGTACACGGAGAGCCGAACGCTGCCGCCGATGCCGAAACTGGTGTCCGGGCTGCCCGACTCGCCCAGCCGGGTCACGAGCGCGGCCGAGGGAGCCCTGCTCCGTCCCGACACGATGAGTCGTCCCGCGGGATCGATCGTGATCGCTGTGCCTGAGGCGTGGTCGACGGTCACGATGCCGCGACGCCCGAAGGACTTGTCCGGCTTTCCCTTCTTGGTGAGGCGCACCACGATCAGCCGAGCCCGCTCGCCGCTGCTCGCGTTGGAAGAGCCGACCAGGAGGATGCGGCGGCGCGAGTCGATCGCGATGTCGGACACGGAGAGGTTCTTGCGGATCTTCACACGGGCGACGCCGTCGCCGGAGAACTTCCTGTCGAGCTTGGCCTTCTTCGTGTACCGCGCCAGCGCGAGGAACGGTCCGGAGGTCGTCGCGACGAGCGGGCGCTGTCGGTGGTCGACCGCGAGCACCGGACCGCTGTCGGCGGTGGTGGTACGACCGCCGTGAAATGTCGAGACGGCAGTCGAGACCGTTCCTGCGGGCTCCTTCGCCCGAGCTGCCGCGGGAGAGATGCCTGTGAGGAGGAGTCCCACGAGCAGGGCTCCGACGAGCAGCCTCGGTCGCGGAGTCGAATCTGCATGCGACCAAGGAGAATGCGGACGATCAGCGGTTGCGGAGTGAGTCAGTGCGTCGCGATCCATGCCACCACCGTAGGCCGAGTGCACGGCGGTGGCCGGCGATCGACAGGATTGGCCGCCTTCCGCTCTCGTTCGCCGTCATGCGCGAGCCGCCCACCACTCCGCCCCCGAAATCGTCGGGTACGGCGGCGCCGAAGGAGTCGGTCGTGCAGCACCAGAAGTGCTCTCCTGCCTAGTCCTAGTCCTCGTCCTCGTCCCGGTCGCGGTGCCGCGTGAGGCGACCGATCAGGCGCCGGCCGAGCTCACGGGCAAGCAGCCGGTCCGAGCAGGTCGTCAGGTCGGGCGTCGCGGCCGTGGTGGCCTGGGCGGCGAAGCGCCCCATCGATCCATCAGCCGGGTCAAGAAGGTCGCGGGAGACGGATGCGTCGACGCAAGCCTGGATGAGAAGACCCGCGGAGGCGGTGTCGATCGTCGTGGGGCGCTCATCGGAGACCGGATGCGAAGCGGTATCGACGACGAGATGGTCCAGGTCGCCGACGACGGTCGCGTCGGAGCTCCGGAGCCCATCGGCCCAGGCCGCAGCGTGCTCGTTGGCTCGCTGAGCCGCCCAGCGGGGCACACGTACCGGGAAGGTGGGCGCCTGCTGGCCGACAGCGCGTGTGTGCAGCCGCCGTGGGTCGCCGATCGTGGTCATCCACCGACGCCGAGTCCGCCCTGCCGCGTGATGGGCGATGGAGTAGTGCCGGAGAGCCTCGGCTGCGGGATAGGGAAGTGATGCGTTGGTCTGCTCCAGGGCGGGCAGCGCCCCGGGCGCCCCGAGCAGGGCCTCGAAGCGCCGCAGAAGGAGGCTGCGGTCCCGCGGATCCTGGATCACGAAGACGAGTCGATCCTCCCCGAAGACGCGGCCCCAATGCTCCACGATACGCCGAGGGTCGTTGCGATGCAGGACGTCGCCTCGCCGATGGGGCTCTGTCCAGTCGGGACGCGGAGGACGCGTCAGTCTGTGCCGCAACCAGTCGTCCAAGGGCAGTCGCGCGCCGCGCCGCACGCCTTGCTGCCATCGCGACGCGAGCTGAGAAGCGAATGGTCTCAACGTCGTCACGATGTAGGCAGGACCGAGCTCCCGGTGCAACTGTTCGACACGCTCGGGCGATGCCAAGGACAGTGCTTCGCTCGACCAGGTCGTCAACCGTGCCTGCGACGCCCGGAAGTCGGTCGCGAGTCGGTTCCACCGGCGAGGACGGCGCCGGTAGAACTCGCGACCGCTACCGACGGCGGTCAGCCCCACGTCTCTCTCGTGGGGGTGTTCTGCCACCTGGCGGATGCCGAGCATCGCCAGATCCTCGCGTGCGAGCCACATCGCCCGCTGTACGGCGGACGTGCCCGTCTTGGGCATCCCGATGTGCAGGAGCTTCGAGCCGGGCGGCAACGTCTCGGGCAGGTCGTCTTCGTCGAGCATCCACTCGTGTCTACCACTGGTCGGCGAGTCCTGCAGACGTTCTCGCGATATGCACAGGCGCAACCGATGAGCAGGTCAGTGCCGCGACCTTCTTAACATTCTGTGACGGATGCGGGTTTCGGTGGCTCCGTGGCGCGGGCGCTGCCAGCGTGGAGACCATGACGGCAACCTCTTCACGTGATGTCGCATCGCGGGCGATGGCCGAGGTGGCGGTGATCGGTGGCACCGGCTTCTACTCGTTCATCGACGACGGTGCGCAGCGCGAGATCCCCACGCCGTACGGTGACCCGTCGGCGCCGATCACTCTGGGGGTGGTCGGCGACCGTCGGGTCGCCTTCCTGCCGCGGCACGGCCTCGCGCATCGGTTCCCGCCGCACGCGATCAACCACCGGGCCAATCTGTGGGCGCTGCGCTCGCTCGGCGTGCGCCAGGTCCTCGCGCCGTGTGCGGTCGGTGGCCTGGACCCGCGGCTGGCGCCGGGCGACCTGGTGGTGCCCGACCAACTCGTCGACCGCACCCACGGGCGCGTGCAGAGCTACGTCGAGTCCGGTGCCGTCCACGTGCCGTTCGCCGACCCGTACTGCCCACGCGTGCGCAGGGCCCTCCTCGCCGCCGACGACTCGGTGCAGGACGGAGGGACGATGGTCGTCATCGAGGGGCCGCGGTTCTCGACCCGAGCGGAGTCACGTGCGTACGCTGCCGGCGGCGGCACGTTGATCAACATGACAGGTCATCCCGAGGCGGTCCTCGCGCGTGAGATGCTGATCTGCTATGGCGCCCTGGCCCTCGTGACCGACAGGGACGCCGGCGTCGAGAACGGTCAAGGGGTCGGGCAGGCGGAGGTCTTCGCGCGGTTCGAGGACAACGTGGCGCGGCTCGGGGAGCTGCTGACGACGGCAGTGTCGTCCCTCGGAGCGCTCGTGCTCGACCTGGGCCGACCAGGTCGTGCTGACCTACGACGTGCCGGGCTGAGCGTGCGGGTCCTGCTCACCGGCTCGGCCGGCTTCATCGGGTCCGCCGTGGATCGCGCACTCTCGCGGCCGGTCACGAGGTGGTCCGGGTTGATGTGCTGCTGGCGACGGCGCACCGTGATCCGGTCCCGCGATGCGACACGCACGTCCTCGACGTCCGCGACGCTGGACGCTGGCGGAACCTGATGGCGGACGTCGACGTGGTGTGCCACCAGGCGGCCGTGGTCGGAGCCGGTACGACGACCGGTGACCTGCCGCTCTACGCCGCCCACAACGATCTCGGGACGGCGGCCGTCCTGGCCGCGGCCACCGAGGTGGGGATCGAGCGATTGGTCCTCGCCTCGTCGATGGTCGTCTACGGTGATGGTGCCTACGCGTGTGCCGAGCACGGACGGGTCGTGCCATCTGCGCGCATCCCGCAGGCCCTCGCAGCCGGAGACTTCGAGGCGCATTGTCCGTCCTGCGGTCAGACGCTCGCTCCGCTCCTGGTCGATGAGGACGCGCCCGCGGCCCCCCGCAGCGCCTATGCCGCCAGCAAGGCCGCGCAGGAGCACTACGCCTCGGCCTGGGCGCGCCAGGCGGGCGCCGCCGTCGTCGCGCTGCGCTACCACAACGTGTATGGCCCGGGCATGCCTCGCGATACGCCCTACTCGGGGGTGGCGGCGATGTTCCGCTCCGCGCTCGAGCGCGGCGAGGCGCCGCGGGTCTTCGAAGACGGCGGGCAGCGGCGGGATTTCGTGCACGTCGATGATGTCGCCCGCGCCAACCTGCTCGCGGCGACCGCCGTCACGACCGCGCCGCCCGGATCGTTCCAGCCCTACAACGTCGCATCCGGATATCCGGTGACCGTGGCGGAGGTGGCCCGTCTAGTGGCACAGGGGACCGGGCGTCCCCTCGCACCCGAGGTGACGGGGGAGTACCGCCTGGGCGACGTGCGCCATGTCGTCGCCTCTGCGCAGCGGGCAGCCAGGGACCTGGGCTTCCGTGCAGCGACCAGTCCCCAGGAGGGCCTGCCGGAGTTCGCTTCCGCGCCGTTGCGTCCCTGACGAGCTCACCAGGTCGTGTACAGAAGGTGCTGCACCACCAGCGCGGTGAGCACCTGCACGGCGAGCGCAGGTCGGTGCCAGGGGGCCGGCAGGACCGCGAGACCGAGGGTCAGCCAGGGCATGAACGGCAACCAGATCCGTTCTACCTCGGCCTTGCTCATCAACGTCGCATCCGCGGCCAGAACTGCCAGGAGCGCTCCTCCTGCCACCAACGCGACGACCGGCTCGGAGCGGCGGGCCGCCCAGGCCGCTCCCACCGCGCTCCCGAGGAGCAGGCCGCCGGAGAGCAGCAGCGCGCCGAGATCGGCCCAGAGCCAGTACGCCGCTGGCCGCTCGGCCGCGATGCCGTCCCAGTACCTCTCCCGCAGGACCGGAAGGGCCGCCCGCCACGAGAATCCCAGTGCGGCGAACACGAGGTCGACAGCGAGCGCGGCCAGCGCTGCGACGGGGACCGGCCACCAGCGGTGGTTGGCCCCCAGCACGGCGAGCGCGAGAAGGCCGGCCAGCGGCATGCCGTAGGACATCTGCACCGCGTATCCCAGCAGCAGGCCGGCCGCTACGGCCCAGGGCCAGCCGGCTCGGAGCGAGTCCCGGGACGCGAGAGCCAGGGCAGCCAACCCCCACGCCACCACGGCAGCGACCACCGCATCGGCGGAGACGGCGAGGAAGACGGCGGCAGGCGTGACCACGAGGTACGGCGCCGCCCGGCGTGCGAGGTCTTCGCGCCCCAGTGCACGTACGGTCACGAGCACGGCGGCCGGCAGAGTCGCGGCGACGACGGTGACGACGACGCCCGCAGCCAGGTCCCCACCCAGCCCGAGACGCACGAGGAGCACGAAGAACAGCAGCATCCCCGGCGGGTGACCGGCGACATGGGTCGGCCAGTTGTCCGGCGAGGTGTAGGGGATGTGCTCGACGTACGACGCCAGCAGGTCGGGCACCGAGGCCACGGCACGTGCGGTCGGAAGGTACTCGTGCCGGTTGCCGAGGACCCGGGACAGGCCCGAGGCGCCGTCGACGAGCGCGAGCCCGAGCAGCCAGGCCAGCGAAACCACCCAGCTCACCACAAGCAGTCGCCGCCAGCCGAGGCGCTCTGCCACGGCTGGCCCGATCATCACCGCCATGGCACCGACCAGCACGGCCAGCGGCGTTCCGGGACCGACCTTGACGTCAAGGTAGCCATGCAAGGGCGGAACGCCGGCGATCTCGTCGGCGCGCTCCCGCACGTCCCATCCGGTGAGCAGGGGCACCAGCACGGACGCTGCTACCAGCAGGAGCGCGCCCCCGGCGCCACACAGGGCCGCCCGCCGAACACCTGTCGGACCCCTCTCCGCCATGACTGCGACCCTAGGTCGGCCCGCCGCCCCGGAGGCGTGTCGTCACCGGACCGTAAGGACTGGAGGGTCCGGCGGAGCTGTGCAGTCCCTAGGTTGGAGAGGTGCTCGACTGTCAGCTGATCCTGCCCTGTCGTGATGAGGAGGCAGCGCTCCGGTTGCTCCTGCCCCGGATCCCGGCAGGGCTGGGCGTCGTGGTGGTGGACAACGGCTCGTCCGACGCGACGGCGACGGTCGCGGCCGGGGCGGGAGCCGTGGTGGTCGACGAACCGCGACCGGGCTACGGCGCCGCCGTACACGCCGGGGTGACGGCCGCGACGGCGACCTACGTCGCCGTCATGGACGGCGACGGCTCGTTCGACCCGTCCGATGTCCTCCCGCTGCTCGCTCTGGTCCGCGACGGTGAGGCCGACCTTGCGATGGGGCGGCGCGGGCGGGCGGTCAGGGAGCAGCCACCCTGGCCGGCCCGCCTCGGCAACCGGCTGGTGCTCGCGACCCTGCGGCGACGGACCGGCATCGCGTTGCAGGACCTCGGACCGCTGCGGGTCGCGCGCCGGGAAGGTCTGCTCGGTCTCGGCGTCGAGGACCGGCGCTTCGGGTACCCGGTCGAGCTCGTCCATCGCGCCGCGAGGGCCGGTTGGCGCATCGTGGAGCGCGAGGTGACCTATCACCCGCGAACGCCCGGTACTCGTTCGAAGGTGTCGGGCTCGTTCGTGGGAACCCTGCGCGCGGCCCGGGACTTCCTCCGCGTGCTCGTCATCACCCGTGAGGTCGGGCGATGACGACGATACTCGTCGTGGCGAAGGCGCCCGTTCCGGGCCGGGTGAAGACGCGGCTCGCCGTCGATATCGGAGCACATGCGGCGGCTCGGGTGGCCGCAGCCGCACTTCTCGACACCATGCGGGCGTGCACGGGGGCGCTCGGCCGGGGCCGGTGCCGCCTCGCGCTCGACGGCGAGCTCGCCGATGCCGTGGACGCCTCTCGGATTCGCCGCGCTCTCGCGTCACGACCGGCGGGAATGAGCGGGCGGGAGCGCCAGGTCCGCTGAGCTTCACCGGATCCCGATATGCTCTCGCTTCCAGCGCCAGCCCGCCATCGACGGCCGCGCAGTCACCTTCGGCTGAATCGAGTGGAAGGTTGCCGGCCACTTTGAAGGCTGCTTCCTAAGTAGGCCGAAAACGTCCTTCGCGACCGAGTCGGGATCCCTGCCATCTCTGGGCACTCGGACGAAAACCTGGAAGTTGTTGTCCGTGGTCATGAACGAGACGACGAACAGCGAAGGGTCGCGATAGTCCGCGGCCGCCCAGGAGATACGATGCCCTCGGTCTGCGAGTGCGGCAGCCTCAGCCCCTTCGATCACGAGCCGAGCCGTCGTGTCTTGGGGTCGTTCCCAGCTGTGGTCTGCGGCGACACGCGCTACCTCAGCGTCGTACTGCTCCGCGTTGAAGGTCACTCCGTGACGCATCGGAACCTCGTGCAGTCAGTCCCAGTGGACGACGCCCCCGTCACGGACGATGTTCACGTCGGTCACGCCGCAGCCGTACTCGCCGCACTCGCATCGAGCAATGGGTACCCGGTGGGTCGTCGTGGTGGCCTCAAGGCGGTTCTCGGGGATGAGCACATCGAACGGGTCCATGCCCATGCCAGCGCCCTTTGACGTCATTTCGACTCCATCGACGTACACCAGGAGCTGGTGCCCGCTTACCTCCTTGCCAGCGGAAGCGACTTCGAAGCGGATCGACTCCTTCGGCAGGCGGGAGAAGATACGGCCGCCACTCATGACCCGCTTCCACGGATCGATGCCACCCGGGTGGGGGATGTGCAACTCATCGAGCGAGTCGTCCAAGAGCGACTGGATCTCGTCCGACCGATCCGACGGTGACGCCCCGGCCAACTCGCGCAGAGCCGACGAGTCGAGCCCGTCCACGAGCGCCTGCACGGCGCCTTCGATCAGATCCTTGGCGTCGTACCCGGGCGCATCGGACCACCGGCAAGCGGCGTCGTACAACCGCTGCTCGGCTGAGGTCTCATCGATGGCCACCCTGCAATCCTCCCGCACGCCTACGCCGAGGCGTACCGAGTTGTTGACGAACACGGATTCGAGCCGTGTCCATCAACTGTCCAGATTGACTCCGCCCGAGTCGGTAGCCAACGGGTACCCTGAGACTCGAAGCACTGAGGATTCCCTCGTGAAACCGAGGAACCCGGTAGGACTCGTCTCGACTCAGTAGTTGTCGCAGGACCCCCGATCTCGTCCAGAGGTCGCAGGTTCAAATCCTGCCCCCGCTACCAAAAGATCGAGGTCAGACATCGTCTGGCCTCGATCTGGTTTTGGAGGTCGCCATGGCGATCCATCAAGAACCCAACGCTTTCGACCCTGTCGCTGGTCGAGCAGCCCGCGAGGCCCGAGCGGGCGTATCGCGACCACTCGGCTCGCTGCTGGTTGGCAGCGCGTACCTGGGTGTCACGGACATGAACGAGCTGGGCCTGGAGCGCCTGATCGGCGTCGAGGAGCTTGCTGCCTACCTCGGCGTCCCGATCCAGACGATCTACGACTGGCGGTGCGCTGGTACGGCGCCGCGAGCCTTCAAGTTCGGCAAGCGGCTGAAGTTCGCCGTCACTGATGTCGCCGAGTGGCTCGAGCAGCACCACGAGGCCGGAGTACGACGTGGCTAGGCCGCGGCTGCCGATCGGCACGCACGGCACGATCACCTCGCTGGTGCTGCCGGACGGTCGCGTGGAGGTGCGGACCCGCTATCGCGACGGCGACGGCAAGACCCGGCAGGTGTCGGTGATCGCACGGTCTCGGGGATTCCCCGGGGCCGGTCGGCCTCGCTCCGAACGCTCACGGTCCCGGTGAGTCACCGGAGCCGGGGTTGTCCCTCGTGAACCTTGGGTGCGACGGGAGTTCCTGAGCGGCGCATACAGCCACGGTGCGCCGCATGCACGACCGTGTCAAAGCGCTGCCAACGCGACGCGAGAAGACGGAAGTCAACGCGGGGCGTCCGGTGAAAAGTCATCGCTCGGCCTGATGTCCCGCGGCTACGGTTCGCTGCATGGTTTCAGTGCGAGTGGTCTCCGGCGACAGGTCGCTGCCGCCTGGGTTCGCGCACCCGCACGCCTCGGAGCAAGCGCGTGCGATCGCCGAGGCGGGCATGATCCTGCGGGTCCAGGTCGGCTCGGGAGTACACGGCACGTCCATCAGCGGCCAGGACGACCGCGACGAGATGGGGATCTGTCTTGAGCCTCGTGAGTTCGTCACCGGCCTCGCTCGCGTGCCGCGCGGCATCAATGGCGAAGCGGAAGTCGAGTTCGAGCAGTACCAACGCCACACCGTCTGGGACAAGCCTGGCGGACTCGCGAACCGATCCGGCGCAGGCGACCTCGACGTCGTCATCTACTCGGCGCGCAAGTGGTGCCGGCTCGCGCTCGCGGGCAACCCGACGGTCCTGCTCGCGCTGTTCGTTCCGGATGAGGAGGTCGTCTTTCGGAACGCCGTCGGCGCGGAGCTCGTCGACAACGCGCACCGCTTCGTCTCCAAGCTCGCGGCTGGCCGGTTCCTCGGCTACCTGCAGAGCCAGAAGGCAGCGATGCTCGGTGAGACCGGTGCACACACCAATCGACCTGAACTCGTGGCCGAGCACGGCTACGACACCAAGTTCGCGATGCACGCTCTGCGTCTCGGCGTCCAGGGTGTCGAACTGCTGCGCACTGGACGGATCACGCTGCCGGTGCCGGAGCCGGACCTGTCCTTCCTGCGAGCGGTACGGCGCGGCGAGGTCTCACTGCCTGATGTGCTCGAGGCAATCGGCGAATCTGAGGCCGCGCTTGTGTCAGCAGGTGCTGACGCGGCTGTTCCGGACGAGCCGGATCGGCAGTGGGTCGACGACTGGTTGCACAGGTCCCATGTCGCCTACTGGAACTCGCAGGAGGACTCTGGGCTTTCACAATCCTAGAAATCCTTCTAGGATTGTGTAGTGGCTCTGGTCAGCGTGTCCGAGGCGGCCGACCGCCTTGGAGTGAACGTGCCGCGCATCCATCAACGGATCGCGGACGGTTCGCTGCGCGCTCGACGCATCGGTGCCCAGTGGGTGGTCGATGAGCGGTCGCTGCTCGAGGTCGCGGAGCGACGCAGGGCCGGCCGGCCACTGTCCGTCCGGTCCGCCTGGGCGGTGATCGCGGCGTCCGAGGGCGACGATTTTGCTCTGAGTTCGCTGGCCCCCGCCGAGCGTTCACGAGCCGCAATGCGCCTACGGAGCCTGCTCGACCGGGGGAACGTGCGAGTCGTCGACGAGGAGGCCGCGCGTGATATCTCGATCGTGCTGCGGTCCATGTTCCGCAACCGCGCTGAGCGACGGCTGTTCCGGGCCGCGCCGACGGACCTGGAGGACCTTCGAGTCGACCAGCGGTGGCAAGCCGTCATCGACGCGGCCGCGAGCGGCATCGCCTCCAGCGACGTCGAGGGCTACCTAGCGGTTGCCGACGTTGAGAGCCTGATCAAGGACTACCTGCTCGTCCCGGCCGACGATGAAGCGAATGTCGTGGTGCACGTGGTCCCGGACGGCCAGGATCCTTATCCCTCCTCGCGTCTGAGGTTGGCTGCGGACCTCGCTGAGCATCGAGGTCCGCGTGAGGAAGCTCGTGCCGCGGGGCTCCTGCACGAGCTCGCCCAGGGCCGGAGCGATCGATGATCGAACTCCCTGCGATGCCAGCCGAACAGACCGCGTCGTGGATCGGCCTGCTCGACCTTTATGAGCAGCTCGACGACGGTTGGACGCTGGTCGGCGGTCAGCTCGTCCATCTCCACTGTGCCGAGCGTGGACGGTTCCCGATCAGGCCGACCAACGACGTTGACACTGTGATCGACGTGCGCGCCGATCCACAGATGCTCGCGCGATTCACCGAGGCGCTGACCGATCTCGGTTTCGAGTCGGCCGGCATCTCGGCCGAAGGGTTGCAACACCGGTGGGTTCGCGACTCCGCATCCATCGACGTACTCCTGCCTGACGGGATCGGCGAGCGTGCCAGCTCCCGCCGGGGAGTCACGGGCAGTCCGACTCTGCCGACGGCTGGTGGCACGCAGGCGCTCCAGCGCACCGAGACAGTGGCGGTGCGGGTCGACGGTCGAGACGGCTTCGTGCGGCGACCGAACCTCGTGGGCGCTCTCGTCGGGAAAGCTGCGGCGCTGTCCAATGTCGGCGATGCGGGGCGTGGCCGACATCGCCGCGACTTCGCCGTCTTGGCGACCCTGCTGACGGCCCGTGACTTCCGGAACGAGACGGTGAGCAAAAAGGACCGCCAGCGGCTCACCGCAATGGTGAAGGCTATCCGCGCCGACCGGGCAGCGCTGCTCGATGTGCCCAACGCCGAGCCAGCATTGGACCGACTCGCGATTGCCGCCGATCTGAAGACTGGCGACTAGGCAGGTGAAGCGTCAGGGCCGTCAACGCCGAGGTGACGCAGATGAGCGGTGATGGCCCAGTCGCGCTTGGTCCAGTAGGCGACCCGGTCCGGCGCAATGCCCGCTGTCTTGCGGACGAAGTCGTCGACGCATGAGACATCCAGGTCGGGATCCGCCCGGAGGGCGTCGCAAGCGGACTCGAGGACGAGGTCGACGTACTCTCCGACGGTCCAGACGGACCAGGTCTCGTCGTAGCGCTCGGAGAAGAACTGGAGGAACTCGTGGAGGCGGGCGCCCTCGGCATTGACGATGCCCCAGTCCTGGTCGTCCCAGAACAACCCGAGCGCTCCTTCGAGCTCCCCGAGCTGCGCGTTGGGTGAGGTTCCGGGCACGAACATGGATGGATCTTAGGCGGGCGGATAGGCGTCGGCACCTGGGCCTGAGTCCTCATCGATCCACCACTTTGAAGCCAAGACGAGTGGCAGAGCGCCGAGTCGTCAGGCACCATGGAGAAGTCGCAAGACAACCGTTTGCCCACGTCAACCCGGCTATCCGGTGCTGACCACGATCATCGGCAGCGAGCACGAATCGACCCTGGGATCGCCAGAGGTCGCAGGTTCAAATCCTCCCCCCCGCTACAAAGAGATCGAGGTCAGACATCGTCTGGCCTCGATCTGGTTTTGGAGGTCGCCATGGCGATCCATCATCTATCCATCCCTGATCTGCGCAACGCAGATCAGGCCCTGTTGCTGTTCCCGGCTACCCCAGGTCGGTCTCCGGGGTGGACGAGGTCCCCGACCCGCACCGGGCCGGGGGTGACGACGGTGGCGTACACCCCCGCGCACGCGCCGCGCTCGGCGGTGACTGTACGCAGGAGCCCCGGGGTTCGGTGTCCGGACGCGGGATCGATGTCGATGACCACGCAGCGGGAGTTCGGCCGGTCCACGCGCAGCCGGACGGGTCCGATCCGCACCGTGTTGCCGACCCAGGAGTCCTCGATGAACGGGACACGCGTCGTCACCAACAGGTTCGGGCGGAACCTGGCCGGAGCGGGGGCGACGCCCGCGCGGGAGCAGATCTCGGCCACCGTCGCCGTGCCGATCAGCGAAACCGGCATCGAGTCGAACGTGCCCCGATGCAATCGCATCAGGCGAAGGCCCGCGCCGAGCCGGTCGGGCAGCGCGGGATCCGACAGGGAGAACTCGTTGCCCTCGGGGGTGCGTACGTCGACAGCGGACGCATCCGGCCGATCCGGATCGCGGAGTCGTGGGGTGAAGAGCACCATCCGCGGTTCCTGTCGCGGCGTGTGCCACGGGAAGCCGTGCGCCTCGTGGTCGGGGCGGACGAACCCCCAACGCCGGTCGCCGGCCAACCCGTGCCAGCCGACCTCGGCGGCGGCGAGCGACTCGCCGGCCATCGACTTCACGGGGTAGCGGAACAGCGCGCTCACCCGTTCGAGCTCGTCGGTCATGTCGTCGTCTCCCTTGCCGCACCCGTGGTCGCGATCCAGCGTGCCTGAGCGGTGCTCAGATCCCGTCGATGATCCGGATCTCGCGCGTTGCGGCATCGCCGAGAACAGCCAGAGCCTCGCGATACCGCGGCGATTCGTAGGCACTGCGGGCCGCTTCCACGCAGGGGAACTCGATGAGCGTGGTGCGCAGAGGGGTGGCGTCCTCGAACACGAACGCGGGGTTGCCGCGGGCGAGGAACCGCCCTCCGGCGGCGATCATGGCGGGCCCGGCGATCGCGGCGTAGCGTTCGAGGCGCTCGTGGTCGCGGAGCGCGGTGAAAGTGTTGATCCAGTACGCGGACATGGGTGCGTCCTCTCCGGGGTTCGACGGGGGTGTCATGCACCGGGCCGGGTGGCGGCTCCGGGGCGGGGCTGTGCCCGCATCGCCCAGACCAGGCAGGCGGCCAGGATCACGATCGTCCCTCCCACCAGGCCCGATCGGGCATAGCCCGCGACGGCGGCGGCCACGGGCTCGGCGCCACCGGTGAGCTCGGCGTGCGTGGTGGTGGTCATGACGGAGGTGAGGAGCGCGGTGCCGAGTCCGGCGCCGAGCTGCTGGGCCGAGTTGACCATCGATCCCGCGACTCCACTGTCGCCTCCGGCATCGGCGGTGGCCAGGTCCGCCGCGGTGATCATCACGATGGTGCCGCCGACGCCGAGCAGCACCATCGCGGGCAGGACGCCGGTCGCGTACGTCGACCGGGCCGACAGTAGCGCGAGTGTCAGCACGGCGCCGCCGGCCGCCGCCAGCCCCAGGGCGAGCACGGAGCTCGAGCTCACGGAGGCGCGCAGTGCGGGCAGCACCCACGTGATCGCGACCGCGCCGAGCATGAACGGGACGAATGCGATGCCGATCTCGGTGGGTGAGCGATCGTGGGCCACCTGCAGGAAGACGGTGAGCACGAACATGCCGGCGAACATGGCCACGCCGACGAAGAACGCGGCCAGATAGCCCAGGCTCCGCGTCCGTCGCCGCAGGAGATGCGGCGGGATCAGCGGGTCGGTCGCCCGGCGCAGGGCGAGCGCGAAGCCGGCCAGCGCGACGGCACCGCCGAGCAGGAGGCCCAGGGTGCGTGCGTCCGACCAGCCCCACGCCGTCGCCCGGTCGAGGCCGCCCACCACCGCGGCCAGGCCGAGGCCGGCCAGGGCGGCTCCGGCGACATCGACGCGCGCCCCCGCCCGCCGTTCGCCCGGCGGTGCGAAGAGCTGTACGCCGACCGCGGCGAGCAGCGCGAGCGGGACGTTGACCAGCAGGCACCAGCGCCACGACAGCAGGTCGACGAGCAGGCCGCCGAGGAGCAGGGAGCCGGGTGTGCCCACGCCCATGACGACGCCGAGGACAGCGAAGGCCAGGGCACGGTCGCGTCCGGCCGGGAAGGTGACCGACATCAGGCTCACGGCCGTGGCCGCGACCAGGGCACCCGCGCCGCCCTGGAGAGCCCGGGCGAGCAGGAGGAGCTCGGCGTTCGCGGCGAGCCCGCCGAGCACGGACGCCGCGCTGAAGCCCACGAGGCCGCCGACCAGGCAGGAGCGCAGGCCGAGGACGTCGCCGAGTCGCCCGCCCAGCAGGATGAGCATGCCGAAGACGAGCGAGTAGAGCGTGACCACCCATCGGGTGGTGCCGGCGGTGAGCGAGAGGTCCGTACGGAGGTCGGGCAGGGCCACGTTCAAGATCGTCACCGAGGCGAAGACCAGCATGTTGGCTCCGGTCAGGGCGGCGAGCGCCCACCACCGGCCGATGTCTCGTCCGTCCGGCCCACGCCGCCCCGGCCTCCCGGCTTGCTGCGCGCCACCGGATGTCCCGGGTCCCTCGGACACGGTCATGCCGCCCGGTCCGTCCGCGCGCCGCCCAGGGTGTCGGCCAGCGCCGCGAGCCGCCGGCCCTGGTGCCGGGCCCGGGTCAGGACGTGCTCGTCCGGAGGCCCGTCCCCGCCGACGCTGCTGACGCCGTAGGGGTTGCCGCCGGCGGCGTGGGCCGCGTCGTAGTCGACATACCCCGTCGGCACGACGATCGATCCCCAGTGGCAGAAGGTGTGGTAGAGCGCGAGCAGGGTCGACTCGTGGCCGCCGTGACGCTCGAAGGCGCTGGTGAAGCCGGTCGCGGGCTTGTCGGCCAGGTGTCCGGCCTGCCAGGCCGCACTCGTCGAGTCGAGCAGCTGCTTGAGCTGGGCGGCGGGCTGTCCGAAGCGGGTGGGGGTGCCGAGGGCGAAGCCGTCGGCCCAGACCAGGTCCTCGACGGTGGCCTCCGGGATGTGGGCGGTGGCGGCGAGGTGGTCGCGCCAGTCGCCGTTCCTCTCGATCACGGCGGTGGGTACGAGCTCGGCGGCACGGCGCAGGCGGACCTCCGCCCCGGTCTCCCGGGCACCGGCCGCGTAAGCCTCCGCCAGGGCGTGGACCGAGCCGGTGGAGGAGTAGTAGATGACAGCGATACGAGACATGAGATTCTCCAAACGAGATTCTAGAATGAGATTCAGAAATCTATCTGGAAGACTGCGCGTGGGCAAGCGAGAGGGGCGACGGTGGCGGCACGACGGGGTAGGCCGCGTGACGACGCGGCGCGACAGCGGATCGTGGGGGCCGCGTCCGCGCTGTTCGAGCAACGCGGCTTCGTGGGGACGACGATCGTGGACATCGCCGCGGAGGCCGGCGTCGCCGTGCAGACGATCTACCAGGCCTACGGATCGAAGGTCGGGCTGCTCGGGGCTGCTCACGATGTCGCGCTGGCTGGCGACGACGACCCGGTGGCTCTGGCCGAGCGTGCATGGTTCCTCGCGCTCCGTGACGCGCCGTCGCCGGCCGCGGCGTGGCAGGAGGCGCTGGCCGCCCTCCACCTCGGCACGGCGCGGGTGGCTCCGCTCTATGCGGCCATGCTGGCCGCGGAGGCCGATCCGGATGTCGCCGGTCTGCTGGTCGCGATGCGTGCCCAGCGCGCTGAGTTCAGCCGGCTGCTGGCCGAGCAGGTCGCGGCCTGTCCGGGAGGAGAGGGGCTCGACCGGGCGCGCTTGGCCGACGTCATCTACGCGGTCGAGTCGGTGGAGAGCCATGCCTTGCTGGTGACGCAGCGCGGCTGGAGCGTCGAAGCTTGGCGCGCCTGGGTGTGTGACGTGGTCCTGCGGGAGATCTCGGCGGACTGACTGCGCTACGCCGCGAGGAGGATCCTGTCAGTCGCGGACGGCGACCCGTCGACCTCGGACGGCATGCCGGGGAGGGTGAGGGCGGCGACGCCGATCATCGTCTGGCCGGTGGCTGGTCGCCCCAGACCCGGGCCAGGGCCGCACCGACGACGTGGAGTGGCTCCTCGGAGTGCCTGGCGACATAGGTGTCGAGCCGGTCGGCCTGGGTCTCGAAACTGTCGGAGGTGACCTGCCCGTCGGGGCCCGATCCGTACCGGCCCGCGATGAAGACGGTTCCTCTGCCCGTGTCGGCGATGTGGCTGTAGCCGAACGGGACGGGGTCGTGGAGCCATTCGGGGTTGGTCTGCGTGACGGTCATGGAACGTTCCTACCGTCGGTGACGGAACCCGCGTGCCGCCTGTGATCGGTGGTCGCGCCCGGGCGCCACGTCGACTCATCCGAATAACGGGATAACACATATCCAGAATTGATCACGGCAAGCCGGGTGTCGGCTTCCACGGAGCGCGCCCCGTGGCTCAGCCGTCGTAGGCCGCCACGAGTGGTGTGTCCATGCCGATCCCGCCGTACCGTCACGGTTCCGCTGCACGGCGGCAGCGACCTCGTGCTCGGCGCGCTCTCTCGCTCACGGTGCCTTCCTGCCGCGCCGACGTGGAGCGGCTCTCGGGCCTGCTGCTCACGGCCTCTCGGAGGATCCGTGCGGCGCGCCTGCTGGACTGACCGGTCGCCCGGTCGGCCGAGTGGTGGTGGTGCGTGCCGTCAGCTCGTCGGTCACCTGGAGCCGGTGGCCGCCGCTCCAGGAAGCCTCGCAGTCGATCAAACCTGTTGGATCCGCGGCGAGATCACCGGAGAAGAGGGCCAGGTCCGCGACCTGGCCGACGCTGACGGTGCCGATGTCGAGGGACGGCATCACCGCTCCGGCAGGCACTGCCGTCGCCCGGTGGATCGCTTCGGTCACCGACACCTCACCGGTCCGGACCGCGCCGAGGAGCAGCGCTGGGAAGCTCCCGATCTTGCGGCCGAACTCGTCGCTGGAGAAGAAGATCCGGCCTCCCCGATCCCGGATCTCCCGGTGCAGCTGCCACCGACTTCGCGCGAGGCCCGGTGAGCCGGTTCGGACGAACTCCTCGCCGTCCCGCTCGGCGTAGTCGGCGAACGAGTTGGGCAGGTCGAGGTCGATGTAGGTCCCTTGGTCGAGGATCAGCTGGGCGACTGCGGGGGAGTAGTCGATGGTTCCGATCTCGGCGCCGAGCCAGTTGCAGTGCGCGAGGGTATGGACACCGGCCTCGACGCTGCGCCGGATCGCCTCGGTACAGGTGGCGTGCGCCGTAACAGGTAGGGACAGGCGGCTCGCCTCCGCGACCAGTGCCTGTAGCTCCGCCGTGGAGTACTGGGGCATCCGGCGGTTGGTGTGGGGATCCATGTCGCCGCCCGCGGCCATCACCTTGATGTGGTCGACTCCCAGGGCGCAGAGGCCGCGGACCGTTCGTACGACGTCAGCGACATCGTCCGCCGTCATGCCGATGAAGTCCGCGTGGCCAGCGGTCGTCGTGATGCACGGCCCGGACACGACCAGTCGGGGACCACGGATCGTGCCCCGCTCCAGCGCCCTGCGCACCTCGACGAGGACGCCGGTCGGGCTACCGCAGTCACGCACGGTCGTCACGCCGGCGGCCGCTGCGGAGGAGAGCGCGGCGACGCACCAGGAGAACAGGCCTTCGGGAGTCGACCGGCACGCGTCCCACTCCGACGGGTCGGTGTCGGTCGACCACGCCGGGTGGGTGTGGGCGTCGACCAGTCCCGGAGTCAGGGTGCTCGAGGTGGCATCGACGATCACCTGTGCCGCGGGCGGGTCCTGGCCCAGGGGCCGGACCTCGGCGATCCGGCCGTCGCGTACGAGCACGCCCACCTCGCGCGCGGGCGGTCCGCCGGTGCCGTCGATGAGGGTGCCGCACCGGATCAGGGTCGACTCGTGGCGAGGGGCAGGTGTGCTCATCCCTCATCGCTCCCGGTCGGTCGGGTCGGTCCGGTCGGCACGGTCCGTACCCGCTGCCGCATCCGGCCCAGCCCGGTGATCTCCAGCTCGACGACGTCACCGTCCCGGAGGTAGTGCTCCGCCGAGTGACCCAGGCCGGACCCGGCCGGGGTGCCGGTGCTGATCACATCGCCACGCTGCAGTGTGGTGATCTGGCTGAGGTGCCACACGAGGTAGGCAGGTGAGAAGCGCATGTCCGCGGTGATGCCGTCCTGGCGGAGCCTCCCGTCGACCCAGGTGCGCATCCGCAGGGCCCCGACATCGCCCAGCTCGTCGGGTGTCACCAGCACCGGCCCGAGCGGGTTGAAGGTCGGCGTGACCTTGCTCCGGTCCCAGCCCGGTGCGCCCGAGAGCTGCCAGTTCCGGTCGCACACGTCGTGGCTGATCGTGTAGCCGCAGATGTGGGCGGCCGCCTCCGCCGGTGTGGCGAGCCGGTGGGCGTCACGACCCACGACGACGGCGAGCTCGACCTCCCAGTCCAGCGCCGTCGAGTCCTCCGGCAGGAGGATGTCGTCGGTCGATCCCACGATGGTGGCCGGGTCCTTGAGGAAGTAGACCGGTTCCTCCGGCAGGTCCATGGCCGCCTCAGCCGCGTGGTCGGCGTAGTTCAGCCCGACCGTGATCAGCTTCCCGGGGCGAGGCACCGGCGCGCCGACGCGTGCCTGCGGCGATCGAGGGAGCGGACGTCCGGCGCGAACCGCGTGCTCCACCTGGGCGCGGCCCTCGGGCGAGGCCGCGAGCAGCGGGTCCATCGAGCCCAGGTCGTGCAGCCGGCCGTCGGGCGTGCGGGTCACCAGCTGCTCCGCTCCCGGCGGCCCCACCCGCTGCAGGATCATCGCGTCACATCCACGGTCGCGCCCGCGGCGAGCGCGGCCGGCAACGAGTCCGGCCACCGCGCTCCGGAGCCGGTGACGAGGACGACGACCTCGAGATCGTGCGTGTCGGTGCGCAGGTCGAGGGAGGCCAGGCCGGCGGCGAGCCCGGCGAGCCCCGCGGCGGCCGAGGGCTCCGCGAAGATCCCCGACCGACCGAGCACGTGCAGTCCCCGGGCGAGTGAGCGGTCGTCCACGGCGAGGGCCGTGCCGGCGGTCGACCGCAGTGCGGCGAGCGCATGGTCGCCCGTCCGTCCCGCAGGGAGTGCGCGATCGTGCGCCCCATGGGCACCTTAGACACCGTGCTCTCACCCCGGTGGTGCGCGCGTGCCAGGGAGTCCGCAGCGCGGGGTTGGACGGCGACGAAGCGCGGCACGCGGTCCGTGAGTCCCAGGATCCGCAGGCAGTGGAAGCCGCGCACGGTCCCCGTGATGCTGTCGCCGCCGCACACCGGCATCGCCACGATGTCAGGCGCGCGACCCCCGAGGTCGCGGTAGATCTCCACCGCGATGGAGCGATAGCCGTCCACCCCGTAGGGGTTGGCGTAGGGCCGGGGCGCGTTGCGACCGACGTAGTCCCATCCCTCGTCGCGGACGAGCCTGGTGATCACCGCGGCTCGCTCGTCGAAGGGCAGCACACGCGGCGAGCCGCCGTAGAGCGCGACCACGTCCGCGGCCACCGCGGGCACGTCGTCGGGCAGGAACGCCAGCGTCTCGAGACCGTGCCGCGCGCCGTACCAGGCCGCGGAGACGGCCTGGTTGCCGGTGCTCGACGTGACCTGGCGCCCCGCGCCGAACGTCACCACCATGCGCGCGGCGACCGCGTTCAAGCGGTCCTTGAAGCTCCCCGTGGGGTTGCGGGTCTCGTCCTTGAGCCACAGGCGGCCGAGACCAACCTGCGCCCCGAGGTCGTCCGCAGTGAGGAGTGGGGTCGAGCCCTCGCCCCAGTGCGGGGCGCCGGCCGCCTCGGGGAGGGCGAAGGCAGCGCTGCCCGTTGCCTCGCCGCGCAGGTGGCTGTCGACCTGCGCGGCGAACCAGGATCGAGGTACGACGGCGAACAGTGCGCCGCCGCACGCCGCGCATCCGGCATAGCGGCGCCCCAGCGCGGTGCGGCGGTGACACCGGCCGCACTCGAGCACGGACGCGGGGATGTCGTCGAGAATGGTCGGCCTGCTTCCTGTCTAGACGGCTGCGAGCGTGCAGGCCTGGTAGCGGACGTTGGCCGCGGTGACGGAGGTCGACGCGGTCTTGTCGAGAAGGACCAATCCCCGGGACCGCCCACTCCAGCACTCGTGCGTTGAGGGCGGCTCCCGAGGCGCCGGCACCCGCGACGGTCACGTTCATGCCGGCCGGCATGGCACGCCAGTCGAGAGCACCGCCGGAGACCAGGGTCATCGTGTTCGACCCGGAGGCGATGGTGCCCTTCACGATGACGGTCGACGTATCGAGCGACCCGTAGCCGATCTTGGGTGCGGTCACGGCCCAGGCCGGGCGGCCGCTGGTGTCGTAGACCATGTCGCCGAAGCGCTGGACGAGCGTGGTCGTCGGCACTGCGGAACGCTCGACGGGGAGCAGCGAGACGTCGTTGTACGGCGTCGCCTGCTTGACGTTCAGGATGCGGTTGTTGCGGACCTGCCAGCTCTCGTACTGGCTGTGCGCCCGGATGAAGTAGTTGACTCGCCGGTCCATCGTGGTGGCGTCGACGGTGTTGTCCTCGACCACGAGTCCGTAGATCCCCGGTCCGACAGCCCCGATCGCCGCGGAGTTCGCGTTGGCGGCGGCGGTCGGGTTGGCGCCGAAGAAGTAGTTGCCGCGGATGGTCGCGCCGAAGACCGCCTCGTACATGCAGATGCCGTAGCGACCGTGGTTCCAGAGCTCGTTGTCCTCGATCCACACGTGCCGGACCTCGTAGACCGTGATCGAGCCGGGTGCGTCGGTCTGCCCCGTGAAGCCGGTGATGTCGTTGCCGATGATCCGGATCTTCTCCGACATCCGGTAGATGTTGCCCACCACCGAGATCCCGGCCTGGTCGTTGTTCCCGGACCCCTGCTCGATCGTGTTGTCGGCGATCAGCACGTTGCGCAAGGTCTCCTGGGAGGGGTCGGCGAGGAAGCCCAGGGCGTGTTGGAGGGAGATCCCCACCTTGCAGTTCTTGATCGTGTTGCCGCGGATGATGATGTTCTCGCCGCCGTGGCAGTCGATGCCCTCCCACCGCGGGTTGTTGAGGAACTGGTTGTTCTCCACGAGGACGTTGCGGACGTAGAAGGAGCCGAAGTTCGCCGTCTCCGCGCCGGTCATGAAGGTGTAGCAGTTCGGCGTCGTTGTGTCGGTGAGCGTGTCGAAGCGGCACCCCGTGACGGTGACGCCGTCGACCTCGACCAGCACCGCCATCATGGCGTTGGCGCAGCGGTAGAACTCGCAGTCACGGGCAACGATGTCGGTCGAGCGCTGGACCTTGAGGCCGTAGTAGCCCTTGATCTCGGTCACCAGCGCCCGCTCGAGCGCGAACCCGTCGACCAGGTCGACGAAGATCCCGTCGGGACCGTCTGCCGGCGTCGTCCCCGCGGTGGCGTTGCGGATGGTCAGATCCGTGACGGCGACGTTGGTGAGGCGGGTGCCGACGCTGCCGGCGGCTCGGAGGATCGCCTTGTTCCCGAGGCTGCTGTGCTCGCGCAGGACGGTCGCCCTCGCCCCGGCTCCCGTGATCGTGACGTTCGTGCGCAGCTCGATCGTCCTGCCGACCTGGAAGGTGCCCGCGGGCAGCCGGATGATGCCGCCGGTGCTCCCGAGTGCGTCGATGGCGGCCTGGATCGTCGCCGACTCGTCGCCCGTCCCGGTCAGGGTGTCGAGCCAGGTCTCCGCTGCGGCGTTCGCCGCGACGGCCGTGCCGACCACGACGGCTCCCGCTCCGGCCACCGCCGCCCCGGCCATCCCGAGCACGCGACGGCGTGGCAGGCGGCCTTTCGCGCTGTCGTCCGGGCTGATGCTCATCGGCTCGCCTCCTTGACCGTCATCTGCATGCTGCATGGAGCATGGATGCTCCTCGCTGTCCTCGACCGTGTCAACGGGCTGGCCCGATGCCATCTGGGCATCGCTGGATGCCGCATCGGTGTTGGACCGGTATGGCGAGCCGGGCGTACCGTCCGGGCCCGGGACCACCATCGAGGAGGACGTGGAACGTGTCAGGAATGTCCGCGAGCGAGCTGGCTGTGCGCCTGGGAACGGGGCTTCTCTCGTTCCCCGTCACGCACTTCGACGGGGAGGGCGCACTCGACCCGTCGGCGTACGCCGAGCACGTGGCGTGGCTGGCGAGCTATCCGGCCGCCGGGCTCTTCGCCGCCGGAGGGACCGGCGAGTTCTTCTCGCTGACCCCGGACGAGGTGTCCTCCACCGTGCGGACCGCCATCGCCGCGGCCCCCGTGACCACGCCGATCATCGCTCCCGCCGGCTACGGGACCCACACCGCGCGTGAGATGGCTCGGAGTGCCGAGCGGGACGGTGCGGACGGAATCCTGCTGTTCCCGCCGTACCTGACCGAGGTCAGCCAGGAGGGGCTCGAGGCGCACGTCCACGCCGTCTGCGCCGCGACATCGCTCGGCGTCATCGTCTATCACCGGTCGAACGCGGCCTACGCCGAGGAGACCGTCGAGCGCCTCGCGGAGGACTGCCCGAACCTGATCGGCTTCAAGGACGGGATGGGCGGGGTCGAGCAGTTGGTCCGGCTGACGTCCCTGGTGGGCGACCGGCTGGTCTACATCGGCGGCGTGCCGACGGCCGAGTTGTTCGCCGCGCCGTATCTCAGCATGGGCATCACCACCTACTCCTCCGCCATCTTCAACTTCATGCCGGACTTCGCGCTCGCCTTCTATGACGCGGTCCGTCGCCGGGACGACGGGTTCGTTGTGCGTGCGCTCAACGAGTTCGTTATCCCGTACTGCGACATCCGTCAGGAGAAGCCGGGCTACGCGGTGAGCATCATCAAGGCGGGGCTGACCGTGGTCGGGCGCCCCGCCGGATCCGTGCGTGCCCCGATCTCCGACCTCGACCCGGTCGCGCTCGGCAGGCTGACCGCGCTCATCTCGGAGCTCGGTGGGGACGGGACCTGGCATCGGACGGACTCGGCGTGAGCGGCGTCAGTCCGCGCAGCGCGACGGGCAGCGCAGGGTTCAGCGAGTGCGGGCTCCAAGCGAGGTGGAGCTCGACAGGTCTCTCCGGGCGGGTGGCCAGCGGCCGGTAGCTGACGCCCTCCATGCGCAGGGACGCCGCGCTGGAGGGAACGAGGGCGATCCCACGTCCGGCGGCCACCAGACAGATCATCGTCAGGATCTGACTGACGGTGTGCCGGACATCCTCGTCCCGGATCGGCACGAGCGTGGTGACCAGGCGGTGGAAGTACGCCGCCCGGTCGGGTTCGTGCAGGATGATCGGGTGGCCGATCAGGTCGGCCGGACGCAACGGCTGCTCCGAGAGGGCGAGCGGGTGCTCGGCGGGCACCGCGGCGACCAGCGCCTCACGATGCCACTCCCTACTGCGCAGGCCCGCGGGGCGGAAGGGAGGGCGGGCGAGTCCGAGATCGGTCTCCTGCCGGGACAGGGCGTCGATCTGCTCACCGGTCACCATCTCGACCAGCTCCACCTCGACCCCAGGCACCCGGTGCGCGAGCTGTTCCAGCAGGTCGGGGAGCGCCACGGACGCGGACCCGGCCGTGAAGCCGATCCGCAGCGTTCCGCCCTCCCCGGACGCGACGCGCCGGACGAGGTCGCGAGCACCGCTGGCATCGCGCAGCAGCGCGCGAGCCTCCTCGACGAAGACGGCGCCGGCGGGAGTGAGGGCGACCCCGCGGCTGTCCCGGTCGAAGAGCCGGACGCCGAGCTCGCTCTCGAGCCGCTGCACCGACCGACTGAGCGGTGGCTGTGTCATCGAGAGGCGTGCGGCCGCTCGCCCGAAGTGCAGCTCCTCGGCCACCGCCACGAATCCGCGCAGCTGGTCGAGGTTGAACATGATGCTCGCCCGGCCCTTCAGTCCCGTACCGGCCTGGGCGCAAGGCCCATCACGCCCGGATTGAGGACTCCCGTCGGATCCCACGCGTGCTTCAGCGCTCGATGGACGTCACGCGCGACGTCTCCGAGCTCCCGTCCGAGCCACGCAGCCTTCAGCCGCCCGATGCCGTGTTCGCCGGTCACCGTGCCACCGAGTTCCAGCGCGGCCCCGGTGATCCGGTCGAACGCCCTGGTGGCAGCCGCCGCGCCGGTCTCGTCCGCCTCGTCGAAGACCACCGTGGGGTGCATGTTCCCGTCGCCGGCGTGGCCGAAGACGCCGATGGTCACCTGCTCGGCCGAGGCCACCTCCTCGATCCTCCGGAGGAGCTCGACGATCCGGTTGCGGGGCACGCAGACGTCGTCCAGCAGCCAGTCGCCCCGGGCCTGCAGCGCCGGCAGAGCCAGACGACGAGCCTGCAGCAGCAGATGGGCCTCCTGTGCGTCCTCGCTCACCGCGACGTCGACGGCGCCCGCGGCGCTGCACAGCTGCGCCAGGTGATCGGAGTCCTCCGCCGCGCTTGCGGAGTCGCTCTGGAGGATCAGGACGGCGCCGATCTCGTCGTCGAAGCCCGAGGGCTCCATCTCCTCGATGGCGCGCAGCGTGACCCGGTCGAGGAGCTCGAAGACGGACGGGACCACGGCGCCGGACGCGATCGTCGCGATCGCGTCTCCGGCCTGCAGGAGACCGGGGAACGTCGCCAGGACGGTCCGTGGTGCCCGCGGCGCCGGCACCAGACGCAGCGTGACCTCGGTGATCACCGCCAGCGTGCCCTCGGACCCGACCAGCAACCGGGTCAGGTCGTAGCCGGCAACCCCCTTCGCGGTCCGCCGCCCGGTCCGCAGGATGCGGCCGTCGGCCAGCACGGCCTCCAGCCCGAGGACATAGTCACCGGTTACGCCGTACTTCACGCAGCACATGCCGCCTGCGTTGGTGGCCACGTTGCCGCCGATCGTGGAGAAGGCCACGCTCCCGGGGTCTGGTGGATAGAAGAGTCCCTCGGCTGCCGCGGCGGCGCGCACATCCGAGGTCACCACCCCGGGCTGGGTGACCAGGACTCGCTCGGCCGTGTCGATCTCCAGGATGCGGTCGAGGCGATGGGTGCTCAGGACCACGCATCCGGCCACGGCATTGGCACCACCGCTGAGGCCGGATCCGGCCCCTCGCGTCACCACACCGATCCCATGTCGGTGAGCGGCCCGCAGGACCTGCGCGACCTCCGCGGTCGAGCGCGGCGTCACGACCGCGAGCGGTGAGTCGTGTGCGGTGAACCGCGACTCGTCCCTGACGAACCCCAGGACGCGGTCCCGATCCGTGGTCACGATCTCGGCAGGGAGGTCCGCCAGCAGGGCGTGGAGCGTGCTGGAGTCCGGTGGCTGCGTCACGAGGGCACCGTAGGCTCGACCCGACGTGGCACCCTCATCGGGTTCGCGTGCTGCAGCTCGGGAGGCAGGAGCTCCTCGGGCCACCCCTGGAACGCCATGGGGACCAGCCACCGGTCGATCGCGGCGCTGCCCACCGAGGTCGCCGCGGCGTCCGTCGTTGCGGGAAACGGGCCGCCGTGATGCTGTGCGAGGCGGACGGCGACGCCGGTCGGCCAACCGTTGAGGATCAGGCGGCCCGCACGCCGCTGGAGGACCGCCGCGACGCTGCGCACCTCGGAACCGGTGGCGATGCTGTGCACCGCGGCGGTGAGGGAGCCGGGGAGGCGAGCCAGCTTGTCGAGAAGGTCCTGTTGCGAGGTGTACGTCGCCACGACCGCGGCCGGCCCGAACCGCTCGGCGGACAGGTGTGCCAGCGACAGATCGAAGTCCTCCGACCGGACCAGCCGGAGCTCCGGGGCGACCGCCATCGGTATCTCCGGGTCTCCCGTTCCTGTTGCGAGGAGGGTCAGCCGTCGGTGACCCTCGTGGCCGACGTAGCTCTCCCGGATGCCGGGCGTCAGCAAGGGGCCCGTCACCGCCCGGCGAACCGCGGTGGCGACCAGGCGAGGCATCAGTCCGTCGTCCGGGACGAACAGCAGACCCGGTTTCGTACAGAACTGGCCGTTGCCGAGAGTCATCGAGGCCACGAACTCGCGCGCCACCCGCTCGCCGTCGGCGGCTGCCACGTCAGGCATCACCACGACGGGGTTGAGGCTGGCGAGCTCGCCGAAGAACGGGATCGGGACGGGCCGGCGGCGGCACTCCTCGGCCAGCGCGAGGCCGCCGGCGAGCGAGCCGGTGAAGCCAACCGCCGTCGCAGCGGGGTGGGCCACCGCCCGAAGTCCGGCTTGACGACCGTGGCACACCCCGAACACGCCGTCAGGCAGCACGCTGGTGAGGACCGCGGCCACCAGCTCGGAGGTGCGGGGGTGATTCTCATGTGCCTTGACGACCACCGGGCAGCCGGCAGCGAGGGCGGAGGCGGTGTCCCCTCCCGCGACGGAGAAGGCGAGCGGGAAGTTGCTCGCCGCGAACACCACGACCGGGCCACGCGGGATGCGCATCCGCCGCAGATCGGGCACCCCGGCCTCCGGGTCCGCCGGGGTGAGGAGCACCTGCAGGTGGTGCCCGGACTCGATGTCCGACGCGAACATCCGGAGCTGGCCGGTCGTGCGGCCGAGCTCGCCCTCGAGCCTTGGGGTGCCGAGGGCGGTCTCGGCGTCAGCGGTGGACACGATCCGCGCCGCGTCGCGCTCCAGGCCGTCCGCGACTCGCCGGAGCAGAGCGGCCCGATCGGACCGTGGGGTGCTCGCCCAGGCGTCCGCGGCGCCGGCCGCCGCGTCGAGCAGGCGTTCGGTCTCGGCGATGCCGGTCACGGGGACCCGCGCCCGTGGCCGGCCCGTCCGGGGGTCGAACCCGACGACGACATCGGTCATCGGATCTCCTCGATGTCGCTAGCGAAGGCGGTCGAGCCGACGGCGAGCAGACCACCGTCGACGGGCAGCGCGACGCCGGTGATCCACGCGGCCCGGTCCGAGACGAGGAAGGCTACGGCCTGCGCGACGTCCTCGGGCTCGCCGATCCGACCGAGCGGATACATCCGGGCGGCCCGAACGAGGACGTCGGGGTCGCGGCTCAGGCGTTCGTCCCAGATGGGCGTTCGGATCGTGCCCGGGAGCACGGCGTTGACCCGGACCCGAGAGGATGCCCAGCGCACCGCCAGGCCCTGGGTGAGGGACACCAACCCAGCCTTCGCCGCGCTGTAGGCCTCGTTGCCGAACGATCGAACGGCGTTGACCGAGGCGATGTTGACGACGCTTCCCCCCGAACGACGCAGGTCGGCAGACAGGTGCCGGGTCGTCAGGAAAGCTCCGGTGAGGGAGACGTCGAGGTCGCGCCGCCAGGTGGTGAGCGGGAGCTCCTCGTAGGCGAGATCGGAGCAGGTCGCCGCGTTGTTGATCAGGAGGTCGGGCCGCATGTCTGCTTCGTGGAGGGCCTGGACCATCGCGACCACGTCGTCCTCCGCGGCCACGTCGGCCCGGATCCCCAGATGGGTCCCGGCCGGGCCGGGCAGGCCGGTCGCGATCCGCTCGGCTGCCGTGGCGTCCAGATCGGCGACAGCGACACGTGCCCCCTGGGTCGCCAACAACGCGGCGATCCGGGCGCCGATCCCGGACCCGCCGCCCGTCACCAGTGCGGTACGCCCCGCGAGCTCATGCATCTCCGTCCTCCGGCACACTGTCGGTCCGGAAAACCGCCTTGAGGCGGGAGCTACGGCCGGCCAGCAGCTCGCGGAACTCCTCGGCGCAGTCCGTCATCGGCAGCAGGTCGACCCAGGTCAGGTCGAGATGGTCCACTTCGGCGACCGCGGCCCGAAAGTCCTCCCGGCTGTAGGCGAAGCAGCCGGACACCCGCTTGCCCTGCCGGACCAGGTCGGTCGCGTCGAAGCCCGCTTCGGCACTGGCCAGCCCAATCCAGACGGACAGCCCGCCGGGCCGCAGGTGGCTCAGGGCGCCCGAGCGGGTGGCCGCCGTACCGGCTGCGTCGATCGTGACGTCGTAGGTGCCCTGGAGGTCGGTGGCCCGGGCGCCGAGCCGGACCGCCTCTCGCCGCCGCGTTTCGGCGAGGTCGACGACGGTGACGTCCTCCACGCCACGGCGGCGCAGGAGTTGGAGGGTGAGCAGGCCGATGGCACCGGCACCGAGGACGGCGACCCGGGCCCGGGGAGACAGGTCGGACCCGGCGATCCGGAGCGCGTGGACGACGTTCGCGGTGGGTTCGACGGCGCTGGCGGCCCGCCAGGACGTGCCGGCCCCGAGGTCGACCAGGCTGTCCGCCGGAACGGCGATGCGCGGCGCGAGCCCACCCGGGCGGTGAACCCCGATCAGCGCTCGCTCGGCGCACAGGAAGGACGAGCCCGTGCCGCAGGCCGCGCAGCGGCCGCAGGTCAGCAGCGGGTTGACCGCGACCCGCCGGCTGCCGACCTCGCCGGCGAGCTCGTGCCCGAGGACGAGCGGCGGCACCCGGAAACCGGGGGAGTGCACGCCGTGCACGTCACTGCCGCAGACACCGGCGACCCTGACGTCGACCAGCACCTCACCCGGGCCGGCGACGGGCTCGGGAACCTCGCGGTAGTCGACTTGTCCGGCGGCGGTGAACACGAGTGCTTTCATGCGGGGTCCCTCGTCTCGACGTGGAGCGTGGTGGTGCCGGCCGGCAGGTCACAGGGGACCGCCCAGTGCCGGAGGCCGTGCCGGGCGACGCTGGCGACGGGCAGGGCCGTCGCCGAAAAGGGGTGGGTGACCCGGGGTGGGGGAGCCCCGTGGTCGGCGGGCAGCAGGACGGTCAGGCCGCGGACTACGGTCGGTGTGGTGAGCATCAACGCGACCTGGTCGCCGACCGGGTGCGTGGCGATCCGGACTGAGCGGCGAGCTCGCTCCCAGGCGCCGATCTCGGAGGCGGTCCACCACGGGAGTCCGCGCTCGCGGGCGGCATCGGCGGTCCGCACCACAGCCCGCGCCACCTCCGGGTGGTCCTCCATGTTGGAGCCGTGGAACAGGAAGTGCGCCACGCCGTGGACAGCGAGAGCGCCGTCGATGATCGGGTCGCGGACACTCTCGTGCGCGAAGAACACGAGGTCCTGTGTGTGCAGCGGAAGCTGCAGGACCTCGCCCAGCCGACTGGTGCCGGGGGCAGGGAGCAGGGGCCGCCACAGGTGTGCGGACCCGAAGGGGAAGCCGACGGTGCCCTGCTTGGAACCGCCACGGGACTGGTCGACCAGGATGCCGAGCTCGTCGCACCACTCGTACAGCTCGGTCCACCCCTCCCAGCGGGTGTAGTGGTTCTTGTTCGTCGAGATCGTCGTGTCCGTGAGCTCACGCGTCCAAGCGAGCTGGTACGCCGCAAATTCTTTGCCCCACCGGTCGTGATCGGTGTCCTCGATCGCGTTGTAGTGGAAGGCCTGCTCGTGCCCCGCCGCCGCGATCGCGGCGACCGTCTCCGCGGTGTAGCCGCCGGGGTGGCAGTGGCACCACGTGACGGCGACCCCGGCCTCGGCGAAGGCGTCGAGCGCCGCCTGCGCCTGGCTGTCCACATTGCGGTCCGAGTCGTGCGACATGTGCGCAACCCCGGGGGCTCCGTCGGGCCAGTAGTCGAGCCAGGCGTAGCCGAGCGTGCCCGTGGCCCGGGCTCGATCGAGCGCGCGGAGCAGCTCGGCGCGCCACAGGTCGGCCTCGGGTCGGGCGAAGATGGGACTGGGCCGCGACGGCGGGTACACGTGCTCGTACTGCTCCAGCGCCTCGTGGCCCGCCGGCAGGGTACGTCGGTCGTAGCCGAGCGCGAGCCCGTCGTCGGCACGCAGGATGGTGTCCCGCTTCGGCACGCTGCCGTCGGGTGCTGCCGTGCCCGGCCGGTCGACCGGCCACCCCTGCTGGATCCGCACGATCGTCTGCCACAGGTCGAGGCCCCACAGCTCGACCCGGCCCTCGCCGACCGAGGTCGACACGATCGCGGTCGAACCGTCGGCGTACGTCGCCAGCACCTCGTGCTCGGGCGCTGCGCGAAGAGCCACGCCGCCGAACGACGACAGGTCCTCCGGCGCCCCTATGAATCGGACCCGACCGGCGGCGGGCGCCGGGGCGTAGTCGATACCGAGCGCGCCTGCGATCTCCTCGGTGGCGCCGCAGGCGACGAGCACCGTGCCCTGCCGGACCCAGGCGAGCACGGTCGTGAGGTCGCGCGGCAGGTCTCCGGGACCTGCCGCGAGGAGCACGACGGGCCGGCGGCGGGACCGGTCGTCGACCAGATCATGGTGCAGCCCGAGGTGGGCGAGCACCTCAGGGGCGTAGGCGGGCCATCCCGGCTCGTCCGTCGAGCGCGTCGCGGTGCCGTCGACGAGCAGCCCGATGGCCGCTCCGGTGTCAGCCGGCGAGGAGCCGGGGGGCATCCGTCCGGTCATGCGGTCGCCGCCCAGGCGTGGATCTTCGCGACCGCGTGGACCAGGTCGCGGACGTCGCCCGGTTCGAACCGCTCGTTGCAGGGCAGCGGCAGCAGCGTCTCCCCGACCATCGACTCCGCGATCGGGCAGTCGCCCGCGGCATAGTGGACGTCGCGGTCGGCGGGCGGACTGGTGAGGGGGAATCCGTGGCTCCCGAAGATGCGGCGCTCGGTCAGGGCCGGGACCAGGTGGACGGGCCGCACGAGGTAGCCGGCTGTCACGGGGATGCCCTCGGCGGTCAGCTCCGCGGCGAAGCGGTGGTGGTCGATGCCGACGACGGCCTGGTCGAGGAGCATCGGGTAGAGCCAGAAGCTGTGCCGCTCGATCGCCGGGTCCTTGACGACGGTGAGGCCGGGGAGTCCGCCGAGCGAGGCGGAGAGGGCCCGCGCGACCGCGCGGCGGGCCTCGACGACACCGTGCAGCTTGCGGACCTGCTCGCGCGCGACAGCCGCGGTCAGGTCCGTCATGCGGTAGTTGACGCCGTAGCTGAGGTGCGTGCGCTCGCCCGTCTCTCGCGGCCAGCCCTTGTCGGCGAAGAGCCGCATGCGGCGGGCCAGGTCGACATCCTCGGTGACGGTGAGGCCACCGTCACCGGCGGTGATGTGCTTGGACTGCTGCAGGCTGAAGCAGCCGATGTCGCCACGGGTCCCGGCGTAGCCGCTGCCGCCGGGCGGAACGGTCAGATAGGCCTGGGCGCAGTCCTCGATGACCCTGATCCCGCGCGGGCGGCAGGTGTTGACGATGGCATCGACGTCGGCCGGTCCTCCGAAGAGATGGACGACGATGACCGCCCGCGTGCGAGCGGTGATCCGGGCCGCGACGGAGGCCGCGGTCAGGCAACCCGTCTCCGGGTCGACATCGGCGAAGATCGGGACCGCGTTGCACGCGAGGACGGCGATGACAGTGCCGAAGTCGGTGATCGGCGGGACGATCACCTCGTCGCCCGGCTCGAGGCCGAGCGCAGCGACGGCGAGGTGGAGCGCAGCGGTTCCCGACGTGCTGGCGACGCAGTGCCGGCTGCCGATTAGCTCGGCGAACTCCCCCTCGAGAAGGGATGCCTCGTGGCCCGTGACCCGCCACAGCGTGCCGGACTCGATGACCCGGCGCGCCGCGGCGATCTCCTCCTCGCCGAGGGTGCGTCCCCGGGCGTCGTTGACGTCGGGTAGGGGCTGGATCCGGGCGGGGGTGCCGCCCTGGGAGGCAAGGGTCATCGGGTCCGTTCCTCGGCGAGGATGTCGTGGTGCGCGGCGAGCACCCGGTCGAGCTCGGCCGACTGGCCGGGGGAGAGGACCTCGTGGTCGGCGAGGCAGCGGTGGGTGGCGAGGATGCCCTCGCGCACCAGGACCTCGTTGACGCCCGCAATGCTGCCCGCGAACCGGTGGGCCACGTCGAAGACCGCCGAGTTCACGTCGGTCAGGCGTGCGCCGCGGGCGAGGAGCTCGAGGAAGGGGGAGTCGGGCTGCGCGGTCACCAGCGCCCTGATCTCCCGGTGCAGGCGCACGGCGGCCGCCGTGCCCACTGCCCACTGCCCGAGCAGGCCGCCGACGATGTGCACGGTGGTGTCGCCGAATCGGTACGGCGTGAGCAGGTCGGCGACGATCGTGTCGTCGTTCCCGGTGTAGAGCGCGACGGAGTCCTCGGCATCGCCCGCCCGGCCCGCATCGACCACGGCCCGCACGACATCGAGGGTGGCGTACCGGTCGAACGGGGCGATCTTGATCGCGACGACGCCGGGGATCTCGGCGAGTCGCCGCCAGAATCCGTAGCCGAACCGGCGCCCGGACAGCGTGGGCTGGAGGTAGAAGCCGATGACGGGGAGCACCTCCGAGATCTCCTCGATGCCCGCGAGGATCGTCGCCTCCGGCGCGTCGCGCCAGCCGGTCATGATGGCGAGCGCTGCGTCGTAGCCGAGATCGGCGGCAATCCTGGCCTCGACGAGTGCCGCGAGTGTGGGCCCCCGGACGCCCGCGACCATCAGTGGGCGGTCCGTCCGTTGCGAGGCCCGGACCTCCTCGACCGCGAGACGCAGGACTTCGTCGTACAGTTCGACGCCGGGGTCGCGGATCTCGAACTGGGTCGTGTGGACGCCGACGGCGAGGCCTCCGGCGCCCGCGTCGAGGTAGTGGCGGGTCAGGCCGCGCTGCCGAGCGACATCGAGGGTCCGGTCCTCGCGCAGCGCCAGGGGGTGCGCCGGGATGACCAGGCCTGTGCGCAGGCGCCGCGCTTGATCGGCGTCCACCTCAGAACCGCCCGTCGCGCGTGCCGAAGCCGGTCGGCTTGTCGAGCAGGGCGCCGCCGCCGGTCAGCCAGGCGACCGTCCAGTCCAGCATGGTCGCGAGCGGGACGTCGGGGTAGCCGAAGAGAGCGTGGCACCGGGACGCGTTCGACAGCAGTGCGGTGGGCGCTTCCTCACCGGTCAGCACGGGCGAGCGGCCGAGCCGTTGGCCGAGTTCCTCGGCCAACCAGCGCACGGAGACGGTCTCCGGCCCGGTCACGTTGAGGATCGCCGGAGGCACGTCGGCGAGCGTGAGTGCGGAGAGACAGTAGCGGTTGGCGTCGCCCTGCCACACGACGTTGACCGCACCCTGGGAGAGGTCGACCGCCTCGCCGGCCTGGACCGCGCGGGCGATGTCGGTGAGGACTCCGTAGCGGCAGTCGACGGCGTAGTTGAGGCGGACGAGGGTCGTCGGCGTCTGCTGGGTCACGCTGCGGTGGACGATGACCTGTTCGCGCCCGACACAGCTCTGCGCGTAGTCCCCGACCGGTCCGTACGGCGTCTCCTCGGCGCAGCCGCCGGTCACCGGTGCCGAGAACGGATAGACGTTGCCGGAGGACAGGGCGACCACACGGGCACCGCGATACCGATCGAGCACCACGCTCGGCAGGACTGTGTTGGTGAACCAGGTCGCCGACGAGTCGGACGATGTGCCGAACTTGCGTCCGACCAGGTAGACCACGTTCGCCGCGTCGGGAAGAGCTTGCAAGCTGCCCGGGTCGGCGACATCGGCCACGACGGTCCGCACGCCGGCGGCGTCGAGCTCGGCCCGCGCGTCGGGATCGGAGAAGCGGGAGACCGCGACGACGCGGCGTCCACCGGGCAGCCGGTCGAGGGCGGCTGCCGCCATGCGGGTCAGGCTCACCCCCATCTTGCCGGCGGCACCGATGACGGCGATGTCCCCGTCGGTGCGGGCGAGCGCCTCGACGAGTGCGTCCGACGGCTGCCGGACGTGGGCGGCGATCTGGTCGAGCTGATGAGCACCGATCTCGGCGGTCACGGATCCTCCTCTGCAGGTTGCATGCAGCATGTTACACAGGGCAACCGGGAACGCAAGGGCACGAGTCCGTCGCCGCGGGGACCCCTCAGGCGCCGGCGGACTCGAGGTTGAGTCCGATGTGGGCGCGGATCAGGTCCCCGGCGGCCTCCTTCTCTCCCGCGCGGATGGCGTCGAGCAGGCGGACGTGGTCGACATTGCGGGCCGGGAGATTTCCCTCTCGGGCGATCCGGGCCAGCACCGGGATCCGCTGGGAGTCGCGGTAGTCGCTCAGCAGCGTGGCCAGCCGGACGTTGCCGGCCTGGCGCACGAGGAAGTCGTGGAACGCCCGATCCTGCGCCCAGTACGCCGTGAGGTCGGCGGCCTCGGCGGCCGCGGTCACCCGCGCCAGCATGGCCTCCGCCTCGACGAGCGCCTCGTCGGAGAGCTCACCGGCGATCCTGCTCATCGCCCAGCCCTCCAGGACCTGGCGCATCTCGTTCAACTCGCGGCTCTCGTCGTCGGACGGGGCGACGATCCGGAAGCCGACCCCGCGGGCGATCGTGACGAGTCCCTTGCTCTCCAGCTCGAGGACGGCCTCGCGCACCGGCGTCCGGGACACGCCGTAGCGGGCGGCGAGCTCGCCGTTGGTGTGCACGACACCCGGCGCCAGCTCGCCACTGAAGATCGCGGTCCGCAGCACCTCCAGGACCTGGGATTTGAGGTTGATCCTCTCGATGGCACCCCCTGGCCCGCCGGAGGTGGAGGGCATGGTCTTCTCGGGCTGATCGGTCATGGTGCGACTCCTCGGGGAGGAAAGGGCGGACGGTCAGGGCCTGTCGTTCTGGTCGGAGAGCGATCGGAACCCTCGGGACATGCTGCATGGAGGATGACATGCGATGGCATTCGCCGCTGTCTTCTGAAAGCATTGTCATGCTGCATGCAGCATGCTACCTTCCCTTCACGCCAACGAGGGAGAGATGTGGAACCAGCACTCGATCCGGCGGTCTTCGCCCGGCTGCGGCGAGCCTCGACCGCCACCATCCAGTCCCAGCTGTTCAAGCGCGGCCTCCGGGACATGTTTCTCTTCGGTCTGCGGCCGATGAACCCGGAGAGCGCGTCGTTCGCCGGGGAGGCATACACGTTGCGCTACATCCCGGCGCGGGAGGACCTCGACGTCCTCGACGTGTTCGACGATCCGGCGCATCCGCAGCGTGCTGCGGTCGAGGCGGTGCCTCCCGGTCAGGTGCTCGTCATGGACTGCCGCCAGGACGCCCGCGCCGCCTCGGGAGGCAACATCTTGATGACGCGCCTTCAGGCACGCGGAGTCGCCGCCATGGTCACGGACGCCTCCGTGCGTGACTCGCCGGCGATCGCCGGGCTGGAGCTCCCCGTCTACTGCGCCGGCGTGTCCGCCACGGTCAACCTGGTGCTCCATCACGCGGTCGATGTCCAGGTGCCCATCGGCTGTGCCGGTGTGCCGGTGTACCCCGGCGACGTGGTCGTCGGAGACGCCGAGGGCGTTGTCGTCGTGCCTCGCCATCTCGCGGAGGAGGTCTCGCACGCCGCCGTCCAGCAGGAGGAGCTCGAGGAGTTCATCCTGGGCCGGATCCAGTCCGGCCAGCCCCTTCGGGGGAACTACCCGCCCGACGAGCGCACGCTCGCCGAGTTCTCGGAGCTTCACCCGTCGGCCCCCGACGTCTCGACGAACGGGTCCACGCCTCACGTCCAGATCCCTCCCGAGAACGATGGAAAGGTTCACCTGTGATGTCACTCATCCGACGGTCCGGCCGAGGCCCCGTGCGCGCCGCCGGCGCGCTCGCGGTCATCGCGACCCTGGCCCTGACGAGCTGCTCCTTCTCCGACGACCCCAAGAAGGAGGACGGGGCCCAGGTGCTGACCGTCGGTGTCGGCGCACCGATCGACTCGCTGGACCCGCACTTCATCAACAACGGCGGCTATGTCGTGCCCGCTGGCCTGCTCGAGGGTCTCGTGGCCCAGAACGACGCCGGTGACGACGTCGTCCCGGCGATCGCGTCGGAGTGGACCGAGTCCGAGGACGGCCTTACCTATCTCTTCACGATCCGCGACGACGCGATGTTCAGCAACGGCGACCCGATCACTGCGGAGAGCGTCGTCGCCAACTTCCAGCGTCTCCTGACTCCGACCGGCTCCGGTGGCGGTAACACAGCCAACGCGAACGCCTACCAGGTCGGGCTCGGCATCGAGAACGCCACGGAGTTCCAGACCGGCGAGGTCAGCGACTGGAGCCAGGTGGGCATCAGCGCCCCCGACGCCTCCTCCGTCGAGATCACACTCGACGCACCGAACCCGGACTTCCTCCTCGGCATGACCGACAACTCGATGCTCATCGTCGACACGGCAGCGATCGAGAAGAACCCCAAGGACTGGACGAAGGCCGAGAATTGGGTGGGCAGCGGCGCCTACACCGTGAAGTCCTGGGACCCGACGACCGGCATGGACCTGGTGCCGAACGAGCACTACTGGGACCGCGACAACGTGACCCTCGACGAGATCGACATCCGGGTGATCCAGGACCCCCAGGCGGCGATCCTCGCCTATCAGAACGACGAGGTCGATGTCACGCTCGTCACCTTGGACCTGATCAGCAACGACGAGGCGCTCCTGGAGGAGGTCGAGCAGGCCGACGGCTACGCGATCGACTTCTTGAACCTCCAGTACTCCACCCATCCCGCAGCCCAGGACGAGCGCGTGCGCCAGGCGCTCAGCCTGGCGATCGACCGCGAGAAGCTCGCCTCGGTCCAGGTAGGCACCACGCCGAGCAGCTCGCTCGTCCCGCGCCGGGTCGAGGGATGGACCGAGTCGATGGCGACCTCGGTCTACGACCCCGAGCGGGCCGCCGACCTCCTCGCCGAGGCCGGCTACCCCGGTGGGGAGGGTCTGCCCGAGATCCAGATCTTCGACCACCGGCCACGGCCGGTCAGTGACGCCATCGTCGAGATGTGGAAGGCGATCGGCATCGACGCGAAGGTCAACATCGTCGACATCGGCGTCTGGGCCGACACGCGCTGGAATGTCCTCGACGACGACAAGATGGGCTACTACATCAACTCGTTCGGCGGGATCCCGACGCTCAACAACTGGCTCTACACGTTCTGGGGCCCGGAGACGACCAAGCAGTTCAGTCTTCCCGCCGGCGCCTGGAAGCGGTACGAGAGCATCCAGACCGACGAAGCACTCGACGGTGCGGCCAAGAGCCGGAAGCTGGCCGAGATCCTGGACAGCGAGTCGTCTGCCGGAGCGCGGCAGTTCGCAGAGCTCGTCGAGCGGGCGCGGGAGGCGGTGGACCCTGCCGAGCGGACGGCCCTCTATGTCGAGGCAGCGACCCTGCGGGAGTCTCTCGGCGAGCAGATCCCGATCCTGGAGGAGCCCCAGGCGTTCCTGGTCAAGCCCTCGGTCGAGGGTGTGAACGTGCGGACCACCATCGAGGGCTTCTACTTCAAGGGCGTCTCGATCAGTTGACCCTGTTGCTCGACGTGAACGACAACGGACCCAGGCAGTCTTAGGAGGAGTGCGGCGTGCAACTGGTGGTGTTCCTCCTGAGACGCCTGGTCCGTCTCGTCCTGTCCCTTCTCGTCGTCTCCATGCTGACGTTCGGTCTTCTCTCGCTGGCTCCGGGCAGCTTCGGCGGCATCCAGGCGGCCGGGGCCGGTTCCACGGGGCTGGCCAGCGGCCGCACCGTCGACCTGACCAGCCAGGTCCAGCAGCGCTACGGCGAGGACGTCCCGGTCTGGGAGCAGTACGGCAACTGGCTGGGCCCGGCGATCACCGGAGACCTCGGCTACAGCTACAAGTACCCGGAATCGACCGTAGGCGCGCTGATCGCGGACAAGCTCCCGGTGTCGCTGGCGCTGGCCCTGATCGCGATGGGGCTGGCGCTCGTGGTCGCGATCCCCATCGGGATCCTCGCGGCCACTCGCCGCAACAGTGCCTGGGACCACGGCTCGATGTTCGTGGTCACCACGGCCACGGCCTTCCCGACCTACCTGGCCGGCATCCTGCTGGTGCTGATCTTCTGTAGCTGGCTCCACTGGCTGCCGACCGGCGGCTGGGCCGGCCCGAAGTACGCACTGCTGCCGGTCCTGGCACTCGCGATCGCACCGGCGGGCATCATGGCCCGCTACGTCCGGTCGAGTGTGCTCGAGGTGCTGCGGGAGGAGTACGTCGTCGCCGCCGTCGCGAAGGGCGGCAGCTGGGGCGTCGTGATGCGCCGTCACGTGCTGCGCAATGCCCTGATGCCGCTGGTCACGGTGGCCGGCCCACTCCTCGCCGGCTTGGTGGTCGGCACCATCTTCATCGAGACCATCTTCGGGGTGCCGGGCATCGGTGGACTGTTCACCCAGGCGGCTCAGGTGCGAGACATGCCGCTACTGATGGGCACGACGCTCACCTTCGCGCTCCTGCTCATGCTCATGAACCTGTTGGTCGACCTGTCCTACGCGGTGCTCGATCCGCGCACCCGCTCCGGCCTGGGGCTATCGGTGGACCCGGCGCACCGCTCCGAGGACACGACCGGCGCCATCCTCGAGGAGGTCAAGCCGTGACGGCGCAGCACAGCACCGACAGCGGTGCCGTCGGCTTCGACGGCGTCAGCGAGTGGGGACGCCGATGGCGTCGCTTCCAGCGCAACCGACTGGCGCTGGTCAGCCTCGCGTTCATCGTCGTGTTGGCCTTGCTGGCCGTCTTCGCGGAGGTGATCGCGCCGTTCGATCCCAACCAGCCCGACTTCGGCAAGAGGCTGACCGGGCCGTTCACGGACGGAAACCTGCTCGGTACGGACGTGCTGGGGCGCGATGTGTTCTCGCGCCTGCTGTTCGGGCTGCGGACCGCGTTGTTCATCGCACTCACCGCCGAGCTGCTGGCGTTGCTCTGCGCGCTGATCGTCGGGGTGCTGGCCGGCTACTTCGGCGGACGACTCGATCAGCTGCTGATGGCGGCGACGGACGTGATGTACGCCTTCCCGACGTACCTGTTCGCCGTCATCCTCGCCACTGTCCTGGGGCGTAGCACCTGGTCGATCATCCTGGCTATCGCGATCGGCTCCTGGCTCACGCAGGCGCGCCTGGTCCGCGCGCAGATGATCAAGCTGAAGACCTTCGAGTACGTCGAAGCGGGCCGCTCGATGGGTGCCGGCGCCGGCACCTTGATCCTGCGCTATCTGCTGCCGAACTCCTTGGGCCCGATCCTGGTGGCGACGAGCTTCGGGATCCCCGCGGCGATGCTCGCGGAGTCGGGCCTGGCAATCCTGGGGCTGGGTGTCGCGCCGCCCGAGGCGTCGCTCGGGACGATGATCACGGAGGGCTACAAGTACGTGCTCGTCCAGCCGAACCTGATCCTGTGGCCGTTCACCGTGTTCGCCCTCGGAATGCTCGCCTTCACCTGGGTGGGCGACGGCATCCGGGACGCGTTCGATCCGAAGGACGACTGAGATGGTGAGGAACGACCAGCCCCTCCTCGACGTCCGTGGCCTGAGCGTCGCGTTCCGGACTCGCGGGCACGAGCAGCTGAGTGCGGTGCAGGAGCTGTCGGTGAGCATCGATCCCGGGGGATCGCTCGCCCTGGTCGGCGAGTCCGGCAGCGGGAAGAGCGTCTCGATGCGTGCCCTGCTGGGTCTGCTCCCGGCCAACGCCGTCGTCGGCGGCAGCGCCCGCTGGAGCGGTGAGGGTGACGTGCCCGGGGGCACCGAGCTGATCGGCCTCGCGCCGCGCGCCTTCCGAGCGATCCGGGGGCGCCAGATCGGCATGGTCTTCCAGAACGCGATGCAGGCCCTCAACCCGACGATCCCGCTCAAGCGACAGCTGACCGAGCACCTGCGCTGGCACGGGTCGTGCACGCGGGCGGAGGCCGAGGTGCGCGCGGTGCGTGCCCTGGGCGATGTGGGGATCCCGGACCCCGAGCGCCGGATCCGGATGTACCCGTTCCAGCTCTCCGGCGGCATGCGTCAGCGCGCGATGATCGCGATGGCGATGGTGGCCGACCCGCGTCTGCTCATCGCCGACGAGCCGACCACTGCGGTCGACGTCACGGTGCAGAAGCAGATCCTGGACCTGCTCATCGATCTCCGGGACCGGGGAACCGCCATCATCATGGTCACCCACGACCTCGGCGTGGCGCGCTACCTGTGCGAGGACGTCGCGGTCCTCTACTCGGGGCAGGTGATGGAGTCCGCTCGGCTCGTCGACGCGGTCGAGGACCCGCGTCATCCCTACACCCGTGGGCTGATCGGCTCCGCGCTGGAGCTGGGCGACGACTCACCACTGCGCCCGATCGGGGGCAACCCGCCCGATCTGGCGGACCGTCCCGCCGGATGCGCGTTCCAGCCGCGGTGCACCGCGGCCGACGGTGAGCGGTGTGCCGAGGTCCAACCCCTCGTGCGGCTGGCCGACGCGCGCGAGGTCCGATGCTGGAGGTCGAGTCATGAGTGAGCCGGAGCCGCTGCTGCGCGCGGTCGACCTGGTCAAGGACTTCGGCGGCCGAGGTGGGGGCACCCGCGCGGTCGACGCGGTCTCCCTGGAGCTGGCCGCCGGGGAGACCCTCGGCGTCGTCGGTGAGTCGGGGAGCGGCAAGTCCACGTTGGCGCGCCTCCTGATCCGGCTGATCGAGCCCACGAGCGGGCAGATCCACTACCGCGGCGAGGACGTCCTCGCCTGGTCGCCCGGCGAGCTGCGCCGCCGCCGGTCCAGTTGGCAGATGGTCTTCCAGAACCCGTTCGGCTCGCTGCTCCCGCACCTCAGCGTGGCGGACAACGTCACCGAGCCGTTGCGCATCACCCGCCAGGGCGACCGGCGCATCCGGCGGGCCCGCGCCGAGGAGCTGCTCGAGACGGTCGGCCTCGCGAGGCGGCACGCCGATCTCTACCCGCACGCCATGTCCGGCGGTCAACAGCAGCGCGTCGCGATTGCCCGTGCGCTCGCGCTGTCGCCGGAGCTTCTGGTGTGCGACGAGCCGACCTCCGCGCTCGACGTCTCGATCCAGGCGCAGATCCTCTCGCTCCTCATGGGCCTACAGGAGGAGCTCGGCTTCGCCATGCTCTTCATCACCCACAACCTGGCCGTCGTCGAGCGGCTCGCCGCGCGCGTGATGGTGATGGAACGCGGCCGCGTCGTCGAGGCCGGTCCCACCGACCAGGTGTTCGGCGCGCCGTCGCACCCATACACCCGAACGCTCCTCGGGTCGGTGCTGCCCCTGCGTCCGGTCGGCACGCGCGGCACCGAGACCACGAACGCACCAAGCGAAAGGACCCCTCTTGTCGACTGATCTGCGGATCGGAATCCTCGGTCTGGGCACCCGGACGGCGACGCTCGCGCCGTACCTGCACCGCCCTGGTGCGGGCAGCGTGGTGGTCGCCGGGACGGATGTCCGGCCGGACGCCTTCGCCCGCGCGCGGGAGGTCTTCGGCGACGGCATCGCCCTCGCCTCCGACCACCGGGAGCTTCTCGGGCTCGGCCTGGACGCGGTGTTGGTCCTGACTCCGGACCACCTGCACCGGACGATGACGACCGACTTCCTCGAGGCCGGCGTCGCGGTCTACCTCGACAAGCCGATGGCGACGACGATCGAGGACTGCGACGCGATCCTCGCGTCGGCGCGGGAGACCGGCACCAAGCTGTACGTCGGCCACAACATGCGCCACATGCCGGTCGTGCTCCGGATGCGCGAGCTCATCCAGGACGGTGCGATCGGTGACGTCAAGGCGATCTGGTGTCGGCACTTCGTCAGCCACGGCGGCGACTACTACTTCAAGAACTGGTGCTCGGATCGCCGCAACACGACCGGCCTGCTGCTGCAGAAGGGCGTCCACGACATCGACGTGATCCACTGGCTGGCTGGTGCGACCACCCGCCGGGTCACGGGGATGGGCGGTCTGACTCTCTACGGGGACGTCGACAGCCGTGCCGACAACTCCGAGCGGGTGCGCACCGACTGGTTCTCCTATGACAACTGGCCGCCGCTCGCGATCCGCGACCTGAGTCCGGTCGTCGACGTCGAGGACCTCTCGATGCTCACCATGCGGCTCGACAACGGGGTCTATGCGACTTACGAGCAGTGCCACTACACACCTGACTACTGGCGCAACTACACCGTGATCGGCACCGAGGGCCGCCTGGAGAACTTCGGTGACGAGAACGGCGTCGTCCGGCTCTGGAACCGGCGTCGTGACTACGAGGAGCGGGGCGACCGCGAGGTTGGCTTCGGTGGGGAGGGCGCCCACGGCGGCGCCGACGCCTCGATCATCCCGGAGTTCCTCTCCTTCGTCCGCGACGACGGCCCGATCTCGACCACGCCGGTCGAGGCGCGTGACGCCGTGGCGGCCGGGGTCTGCGGGACCTGGTCGGTCCGCGCCGACGGTGCCCCGCAGGATGTGCCTCCGGTGGCCGCCGACCTGGCGGCGTACTTCGCCGGCAACCAGCTGCCCGCGGGCGGTGGCGCACCGTGAGGCCGAGCTATGTCGAGGATTTCTCATCCGGCGTCGGTGGCTGGGGCGGTTGGCGCCGCCAGGGTGAGCACGTCCCCCTCGCTGTCGAGGACGGGGTCCTCGTCATCGAGGGTCCCTGGGGTGTCGATGCGTACCATGCCCCGCCCGGTGGCGGGTACCTCGCGCTTCTCACATACCTGCACACCGACGACCGCTTCGTCCCCGACTTCGCGCGCCCCAACCGGTTCATCGAGGGACGGCACTCCACCGACCTGCGCGGTGCCCGTCTCAGTGTCCGGCTGCGCGGCCACCTCCGGCTGCGCGGAGCCGAGCTGGTCGTGCTCGTGCAGAGCGAGATCGACGGCGTGGTCGCCAACTGGGTGCTCGTCGACCAGCCGATCGGCGTCGCGGCGGACTGGGCGGAGCAGACGGTGCAGCTCGACCCCGACCCGGCGCGATGGCGCTGCCTCGGCACCCGCCACGACATCGCCGACTACGGCTACGCCCCGATCGAGGACGTCCTCGCCGACGTCAACCTCGACCTGATCCTCGTGCTCTACCCGCTTACCGTCGTCCCACGGGAGCCGACCGACGACATCCACCGTCTCCGCCCGGAGATCGACTACGCCATCGACGAAGCCCACCTCCCGGACGGCCGCGTCGAGATCTCCTCCATCCGCATCGACTACCCCGAAGGATCCTGAACGTGACCACCACCCGGCCGACGCCCGTCACCTCTCCGCTCGCGCCCCCGCCGGCAGGCCCCTACACCTCGGCGCTGCGCGTCGGAGACCTGCTCTTCGTCAGCGGCCACGGGCCGTTCGGGCCGGACCGGCAACGGCTCGGCACGACCTTCAAGGAGCAGGCCCATGTCGTCTTCGATAACATCGAGCACCTCGCTCGGGAGGCCGGGTCGTCGCTGGAGCACACCGTCCGACTGGGCGCGTTCCTGTCGGACCTCGCCTACTTCGACGAGTGGAACCAGGTGTGCGGCCAGCGGCTGAGTGAGCCCTACCCGACGCGGACGACCGTGCCTGTGGTGCTGCCACGCTTCGATGTCGAGATCGACGCCGTGATCTGGATCCCCACGCCGGAGGAGAGCTGAGTGGAGGATGTCCTCCCGCTCCGGGTCGGGGTCGTCGGGCTCGGTCTGATGGGCGATGTCATGGTCCGCGCCGTCCAGCAGCGACCGGATCTCGAGCTGGCCTACGTCAGCGAGGCCGACCCCGGGCTGGGGGCCGAGGTCGCCGCCGCGGCAGGCGTGCCGTTCGTGCCCGCGGCCGACGCGGCGACCTCGGCCACGCTGGAGGCGACGTCGGCCGATGTGGTCGCGATAGCCACCCCACCGCCCACCCACGCGCCCCTCGCGATCTCGGCGCTGCGGGCGGGTCGCTCGGTGCTCTGCGAGAAGCCGATGGCGATGTCGGCTCCCGAGGCCCGCGCGATGGCCGCGGCCGCCCAGGAGGCCGGCAGGACCGCGGTGGTGGACCACCAGCTCCGGTTCAACCCGGCCCGCATCCGGCTTCGTGAGCTGGTGGCCGACGGGTACGTCGGGACGCCGGTCCACGTGAGCAGCGTCGCCTACTTCCCCAAGCTCGTGGACCAGCCGTGGACATGGTGGCACCGCCGGGACCAGGGCGGCGGCCTGCTCAACGAGTACGGCTCGCACACCGTCGACCTGCTGCGGTGGATCCTCGGCGAGGTGGCCTGGGCGACCGGGGCGCTGGCCACCGTGGCCGGTGACCGCCGCGCGCGCGCCGACGGCCGGGTCGAGACGGTCGACAGCGACGATCTGGCGCAGCTCCACCTGCAGTTCGCCTCGGGGGTGACGGCCGACGTACTGATGTCGGCGGCGCCGTCCTACCCCGAGCGCAGGCTGGAGATCCACGGCACCGGCGGCAGCCTCGTGCTCGGAGCCGACGACGTCATCACCGGGACGCGCCGCGGGCAGGTCCCCGAGGAGTTCCGGGACCTCGAGCCGGATCCCTCCCTGATCGGGTGGGCGGACGACACCTTCACCCAGCCGTTCGTCCGGCTCCTCGACGAGTTCGTCCGGTGCGTGCGCACCGGGGAGACACCCTCGGTCGCCTCCACCTTCGAGGACGGATGGCGCACGATCGAGGTCCTGGACCAGGTACGCCGATCAGCACGCGGAGAGGGAGTGGCATGACGAGGACCGTGATCCAGTGCGGGGTGCTGTTCGACGGGCGGCTCACACCGCCGCGCACGAACGCTGCCGTCGTGGTCGAGGACGGCGTGGTGGTCGAGGTCGCCGATCTGACCGAGGTCGACATGAGCACCGCCACGGCAGTGGCGGACCACCGCGACGCCACGGTCACTCCCGGACTGGTCGATGCCCATGTGCACACGTCGTGGGGACGCGACGACCAGGCGGGATGGGACTGGGCGGGCACCAGTGCGGTCGGGCATTTCGCCTGGGGACTGGCCGGCGCGCGTGCCGCCCTCGCGGCCGGCGTCACGACGGTGCGCGACTGCGGCGGCCCCGGCCTGGTGACCCTGCAGGTGCGGGACGCGATCGCCACGGGCCTGCACCCCGGGCCGCGGATGCGGGTGTGCGGACCGTGCGTGACCACGACAGCCGGGCACGGCGACTTCATCGGCGTCACGGCCGACGACGTGGGCGAGCTGCGCAAGCGGGTCCGTGAGCTGACTGTCGCCGGCGTGGACCACATCAAGATCATGGCGACCGGCGGCGACATGGACCCGCACACCAACCGCCGTCGCCCCCAGTACGACGACGAGGAGCTCGCCGCGGTGATCGGCGACGCCCACCGTCTGGGCCTGACCGTGGTCGCCCACTGCAACGCGACCGCGGGCATCCGGGGTGCGGTTCAGGCGGGCATCGACACCATCGCGCACTGCAACTGGCTGGGTGAGGTCGAGGGCACGATCGACTACGACCGCGACCTGGCTCGCCAGATCGTCGACCGCGGGGTCTTCGTGGACCTGAACGTCGCCGCCACGATCCGGCCGCTCGCCGAGTTCGACGGCTTGGAGGAGGAGTGGGAGGGATGGGACCTCCCTCCGGCGAACCGGTGGGAGCTGCACCGCGAGATCCGGGCCGCCGGTGGCCGGATCCTGTTCAGCAGCGACGAGTTCGGCGAGGACCTCGCGACCTTCCCGCAGCTGCTCGCCCGGGCGGCGCGCGAGCTCGGCATCGCGACCGAGGAGGTCGTGCACCGCGCCAGCGACGTGCCGGCCCAGGCCCTCGGGCTCGGCACGGAGATCGGCACCCTGGTTCCCGGACGCCGCGCGGATCTCAGCGTCTTCGCGGGCGACCTGCGCTCGGATCCCGATGGCTTCGGCAGCTGCCGCGAGGTGTGGCAGGGCGGTATCCGGGTCGTTCGCGACGGCGCGGTCGTCGTACCGGGCGGGGGGCCGGCGTGAGCGACTATCCCGCGGCCTGGCGGCGGACGCGCGAGCAGGTCGCCCGGCTGCCGCGGCTCGACCTCGCCTGCCGGCCGACCCCGCTCGAGGAGTACCCCCGCCTGGCCGCGGCCGCGGGCCTGTCGTCGCTGCACGTGAAGCGGGAGGACCTCACCGGCCTCGCGTTCGGCGGGAACAAGGTGCGCGAGCTGGATCTCATCGTCGCCGACGCCGTCCGGGCCGGTGCGGACACCTTCGTCGCGGGTGGCGGCGGCACCCAGTCGAACCACGCCCGGCAGTGTGCGGCCGCCGCCCGACGCGCGGGCCTGGAGCCGGTGCTGGTGCTGCGACGCACCGCCGACGTCGAGCGGCGCTCGGGCAACCTCCTCGCCGCGGGTCTCTTCGCCGACGACATCCGCTGGATCGACGTGGACGCCGGCCTCGCGGACCGTGAGGCCGCGGCCGAGGCGATGGAGGCGGTCGCGCAGGAGCTGACGGCCGCGGGGCGCCGCCCCTATCTCCTGCGCTCCTCCTTCCATCGGCTCGCCGCGGCCGCGTACGTCGACGGTGGGATCGAGCTGGCCGAGCAGCTCCACGACCGGGGGATCGGCGATGCCCAGGTCGTGGTCAGCTCGATGGGCGCGACGCGGGTCGGACTCCAGCTGGCGTTCGCGTCCTGCGGCCTGGACTGGCCGGTCCACGCGATGGGCTGGCGTCCCGTCGACCGCGATCTCGCGGAACGGCTCGCGAAGCTCGCGGACGAGACCGCCGCGCTGCTGGGACTGGATCTTCCCGGTGCGACGCCGGCCGACTTCGTGACCTACGACCACGGCGGGCCGGCGTACGGCGTCCCGCACCCGGCCGGGGTCGCCGCGGCGACCCTCGCTGCGCACACCGAGGGCCTACTGCTCGACCCCGTCTACACCGCGAAGGCGTTCGCGGGCCTGCTGGCGGAGGTCGCCGCGGGCCGCATCGACCAGGCCCGGCCGGTGGTCTTCGTGCACACCGGCGGACTGCCGGTGGTCTTCGCCCACGACCTTCCCGCAGCTCGGGAGGAGGCGTGACGGCGGCACACGAGGTCCCGCAGGGCGAGGTCGAGCGCCGGGTCGGCGCGTTGCGTGAGCGACTTGCCGCGGCTGGACTGGAGCGCGCCCTGCTGACCAGTGAACCGAATGTGCACTACCTGAGCGGCATCCGCACTCCGTCCTTCCACTCGAACTCACGACCTCTGGCGTTGGTGGTGCCGGTGGACGGGCCGACGGTCCTCGTCTGCTCGCGCAGCCAGGCACCGAACGCGGAGGCGACCGCTTGGGTGGGGGACATCGCGCCCTTCGAGGGCTTCGAGGCCGAGGCCGTCACCGTGCTGACCGACCTCCTGCAGGGCGCCGGAGTCGGACCTGTCGCTGCCGAGCTGGGCGACGACACGCGACCGGGCGTCAGCGGCTCCTCGCTGATGACGCTGCAGCGGGACGTCGGTCCCCTCGCCGACGTGGCTCCTTGCCTGTGGGAGCTGCGCACGGTCAAGTCCGACTGGGAGATCGCAGCCCTGCGAGAGGCCGGTCGGATCAACGGAGCGGCCTTCGACGCGGCCCGCGCGGCGTACCGCCCGGGCATGACCGAGCGGGACGTCTACGCCGTGTGGGGGTCGGCGGTGATGGCCTCGGGCGCGGACTCGCCGGGCTATTTGGCGATGCACTCCGGGCCCGGCAACTACCGCAGGGTCAGCGGCCTCGCCGGAGACCGGGTGCTGACCGAGGGCGACCTGCTCTGGCTCGATGGGGGACCCCGGTGGCGGGGCTACTGGTCCGACGTGACGCGTACCTTCGCCGTCGGCGAGCCTCAGGCGGGCCATCAGGACCTTTACGCCGCATCCCGGGCGGCGACCTACGCCGTGATGGCGGCTTCCGGGCCGGGACTGAGCACGACGGACCTGTTCGACGTGGTGGCCCGGGCATTCCGCGACGCGGGGCTGGAGATCGGCTCGGCGACACGCATCGGCCATGGGCTCGGTCTGCAACTGACCGAGCCGCCCTCGCTGCTGCCGTCCGTGCCGGTGCGGCTCGCGCCGGGGATGGTGCTCGCCGTCGAGCCGGGCATCGCCCGCCCCGACGGGTACTTCAACGTCGAGGAGAACTTCCTCGTCACCGCGGACGGCGCCGAGCTGGTGTCGGCGCCGTCCGCGCCCACGATCCTCACGCTAGGAGCCTGAGATGCTGACCAGCCTCAATCACATCGGATTCTCCGTGGCCGATCTCGATCGCTCGGTCGAGTTCTACACGAAGCTGTTCGGCTACCCGCCGTACTTCAACGAGGTCTACGACGTCGAGTACGTCGGCCGGATCGTCGGCTACCCGGGCGCGGTGCAGCACGCCGCGTTCTTCCGGCTGCCCGGTGAGCAAGGGCTCTTCCTCGAGTTGATCCAGTACCTGCACCCGAAGCCGGAGGTGGTCGCCATGGAGAGCTACAACGCCGGCATCGCCCACCTGTGCCTCCAGGTCGACGACCTGGAGGCGGAGTTCGAGCGGATCAGCGCGATCGGTGGACGGTTCCGCAGCGAGTCGGTCGTGCAGAGCGACTACGGCATCTACGAGGGTGCGCGCAGCGCGTACTTCCGCGATCCCGACGACATCTCGATCCAACTGGTGGAGCTCGTCGACGGTATCGACCCAGGGCTCGAGGCCTGAGCATGCTCGTCGTGGACGCCTCGGTCCATGTGTGGTCCCGCGATCGGCGTACCCATCCGTGGCGACCGTTGCCGGATCCGCCACACGCCGCGTACGACGCCTCCCCGGAGCTGCTCGCGGACGCCCTGACCGGAGCGGGGTTCGCGGGCGCCGTCCTCGTCCAGCCGTCGATCTACGGCCGCGACCACTCCTTCCTCGGCGCGGTCGTGGCGTCCGGGGCGGGTCGCTACGCGGGGATCGGGCTGTGGGACCGACATCGGTCCGACCCGGCCGGCGCCGCGGAGCGCGACCTGGACCGACACGGTCTTGCGGGCCTGCGGCTGTCGGCGGAGCACGACCCTGACGACCTCCCGTGGTTCGCCGGCGCGGACGGCGACACGGCCTGGGATCTCGCGGCGCGCCGCGGTCAGCCGCTGTCGGTGCTGTGCCGTCCCGGCCACCTGGCCGCGGTCAGGGACCGGGCCGTCCGGTGCCCTGACGTGCGGGTGGTCGTCGACCACCTGGGGCTGCTCGGAGCCGGTCAGGACCCCCGTCCTCTGCTCGACCTGGTGGCCGCGGCGCCCAACGTCGGCGTACGCCTGTCGGCCCTGGGCGCCCTCTCCCACGAGGACTGGCCGCACCGCGACCTCTGGTCACTGGTGCGCGCGCTGACAACGGAGGCGGGTGCTCACCGCCTCTTCCACGGCACCGACTGGCCGTTCGTGGCTGCCGGGATCCCGTACGACGCGACGGCGCGGGCGCTCGACGAGGCGCTGGAGTGGTCGGATGACGACCGCGCCGCGGTGCTGGGTGCGAATGCGGCACACTGGTGGGGAATGGACCGCGCCGTCCTGGCCGCATCGTGGGCGGCGCGATGAGCCCGGCGTTCGACTGCGTCCTGACGGGCGGCACGGTGGTGTCTGGTGACGGTACGACGCCGCGGGTGGCGGACCTCGGGGTGCGGGGCGGTCGGATCGCCGAGGTGGGCGACCTCGCCGATGTGTCCGCCCGGGTCCGCATCGACTGTGCCGGTCGGACGCTGCTCCCCGGTTTCGTCGATGCCCACAGCCATGCCGAGGGCAGCGTCTTCGACGACGACGTCCAGCTCGCGTTGCTGCGCCAGGGGGTCACGAGTCTCGTCCTGGGCCAGGACGGGGTCTCGCTCGCACCCGGTCCCGGCGCCTACGCCGACTCGTACTTCGGCGCCCTGAACGGCCACCACCCCACCTACCGCGGCGCGACCGTGGCGGACCTGCTGGCGACCTACGACGGCACCGTGGCCGTCAACGTCGCCTACGCCGTGCCGCTGGGAACGGTGCGGTTCGAGGTGCTGGGCAACGCCTCCGGCTGCGCGACGACGGCGCAGATGCGCGCGATGCGCTCGCTCGTCGAGCAGGGTCTGGCCGACGGGGCCGTCGGAGCCTCCTCCGGCCTGGACTACGTCCCCGGTAGGTTCGCGGGCACGGACGAGCTCATCGCGGTCGTGGAGCCGCTGTGCGGCTCCGGCGGCGTCTATGTCACCCACATGCGCGGGGGCTACGAGGAGAACGTCGCCGCCGGGCTGGAGGAGGCCGCCGCCGTGGCCCTCTCGGCCGGAGCACCCCTGCACGTGTCCCACCTGCACGCCCGCCGCGCTCTCGTCGAGCCGCTGCTCCGCGACCTGGCCGAGCGTGGCGTCGACGGTTCGTTCGACGCCTATCCCTATCGCCGCGGGTTCTCGCTGCTCGCGATGCCGATCGTCCCCGAGGAGGTCCTTGCGGGCGAGAGATGCACCGTGCTCGCGCGGTTGGCGGGGGCGCGGGAGGAGTTCGTGCGGCGATGGTTCCCGGCGGCGGTGGCCGCATCCGACGGAGCCTTCCTCGAGACCCGCCTGGCGCACGTGCCCGCGCCGGAGTACGCGCACCTCGAGGGCCTGTCCCTGCGCGAGGCCGCCGAGGCGTCCGGACACGAGCCGGCTCGACTTGTGCACGAGCTCCTGGTGGCCACCCGGCTGGCGGCCACGGCGGTGTACGCCGCCTCGCCGCACACCGTCGACGACGACTACGTCGGCCTGCTCGAACATCCCTGGCATCTGGCGGGCTCCGACGGCATCTTCGTCGGAGCTGCGGCCCACCCGCGGGCCTGGGGCGGCTTCGCCCGGCTCCTCGCGGCCCACACCGGCGAGGGCCGGGCCTACTCGCTCGATGACGCGGCAGTGCACCTGTCGGGGCGCGCCGCCCGGCGCTTCGGGCTGCGCGGTCGTGGCGTGCTGGTGCCCGGGGCCGCCGCGGACGTGGTCGTCGCCGACCTCGCCCGGGTGCGCGACGAGGCGACGTACGAGCGGCCGCGACGACCGGCATCCGGAATCGACACGGTGCTGGTCAACGGCGTCGTGGTGCTCGAGGGCGGCCGTCTCACCGGCCGGCGCGCCGGCCGGGCCCTGCGCCGTGACGGGGAGCACCCGTGATCGTCGGCGCGGAGGACCTCGTGTGTCCCTATCTCGTCGTCGACGACGACGCGCTGACGCACAACATCGCCGCGATGGCGCGGTGGTGCGGCGAGCGGGGCGTGGCGATCGCGCCGCACGCGAAGACGACGATGGCGCCGTACGTCCTCCGGGCCCAGCTCGCCGCCGGAGCGTGGGGCCTGACGGTCGCGACCGTCGCCCAGGCGCGGGCGGTCCGCGCTCTGGCGGACGTGCCCCTGATGATCGCCAACCAGGTCGTCGGTGCGCCGGAGCAGACGTGGCTGGCCGGCGCGCCAGGGGAGGTGCTCTCCTGGGTGGACTCGGTCGCGCAGGTCGACGCCCTCGCGGCCGCGGCCGAGGGCCGGGCGCGTCCGCTGGACGTGCTCGTCGAGGTCGGCTTGTCCGGCGGCCGGGCCGGGACCCGTAGGCCGGACCAGGCACGGGCACTCGCGCAGAGCGTCCTGATGTCGAGACACCTGCGGCTGCGGGGGATCGCGGCCTACGAAGGCTCCTACGGCACCGGGCCCGATCCGCTGGCATCGGTCGACCGGTTCCTCGACCGCGTCGAGGATGTGATCCGACGCATCGACGCCGACGGCGCGTTCGCCGACGAGCGCCAGGTACTGGTCACCGCGGGAGGCTCGCTGTACTTCGACCGCTGCGTCCGGCTGCACGCCCTGGAGCTGGCGGGCGGCCGGTCGACCAGCCTCCTGCTGCGCAGCGGCTGCTACGCCCTGCACGACGACGGCCTCTACGCCCGGACGACGCCGCATGCACGCGGGGTGCCCGACGCCCCTCCGCTCCGGTCCGCCGTCGCGGTCGTCGCCCGCGTGCAGAGCCGGCCGGAGGCCGGTCTCGTGATCCTGGGGGCCGGGCGCCGGGACCTCGCCTACGACCAGGACCTTCCGGTCCTCCTCTCCTGCCGGGGCGGCGCCGTGCCCGTTCGGGGGATGTCGGTGGACCGACTCGACGACCAGCACGCCTACGTGCGTGTGCCCGAGGAGTCCGCCGTCGCCGTCGGTGACACCGTCGAGCTCGGCATCTCCCATCCGTGCTCCGTCCTCGACCGGTGGCGGACCTTCCAACTCGTCCGCGGCGGCCGGATCGTGCGGGTCGAGGAGACGTGGTTCCCGTGACCGCGGGTGAGCCGCTGCTGGCGGTCGCCGCCGAGCACGCCGAGGGGGGCGTCGAGGCCTGGCGGCTCGACGGCGCCGTGCCACGCAGAGTCGCGGCCGTACGGCTTCCGGGGGCGTTCACGCTGCTCGCGCACCCCCTCCGTCCGGTCCTGTACGCCGCGTCGTCGGCGCACGGGGCCCTGCTGACCCTCGAGGTCACGGCCGGGGGAGGACTCGACGCCCGCGACCGGCTCCCGGGTGGTGACTCGCTGCCGTGCTCGCTCGCGCTGGACACCTCCGCGACGCGGTTGGCCGTGGCCCACTACGACGCCGGCGCGATCTCGCTGCACGCCCTCGGGCCGGAGGGTGTGCCCGAGCCGGGGGAGTGGCTGCCCGTCCCGGCCGGGACCGGTCCCGATCCCGGGCGACAGGATGCACCCCACCCCCACCAGGTCCGGTTCGGCGCGTCGGGGGACCTGTGGGCGACCGATCTGGGGACCGACCGGCTGCTCCGCTACCCGCCGGAGGGGGGCGCGCCGGACGTCGTACCGGTGGCGCGAGGGTCGGGCCCGCGGCACTTCGCCTGGTTGGCCGACGGCCGGGTCGCCGTCGTCGACGAGCTCGCCTCCCGGCTCACGGTGCTCACCGCCGCGGGAGCGCCGGCGGGGTCGGTCGCGATCGGCGCGCTGCGGGAGGGCCGCAGCTTTCCCAGCGACCTGGCGGTGCACCCGTCACGCGACCTCGTGTACGTCGCCAACCGGGGCGCCGACACGGTGTCGGTGGTCGACGTGCGGGCGCGACCGGTCCTCGTCCAGGAGGTCGCGGTGGGACGGTGGCCGCAGCACCTGCTGATCGGGCCGGACGCCCTGTGGTGCGCGGCGCGTGACGACGACCGGGTGCTGCGGCTGCCGCTGCACGGCACCGGTCTCCTCGGCGACTCGGAGCCGGTGCTGGACGTCGTCCGGCCGTCGTGGCTCGCGTGGGCCGGAGGCTCACCGTGGGCTGCGTGAGGAGATCTCTTGGAGCAGGGCGAGCGGGGCGAGCAGTTCGCGGCGTCCCGGGGGCGCCGCGCCCCGGAACACCGCGACGGCATGCTCGAGGACCGGCAGCAGGTAGTCGTCGTTCAGCGGCACCGGGACGACGACCTCCGGGCGGTCGTCGTGGTTGACCACGACCCGGAAGCCACCGATCCGGGCGGCGCGGTCGTGGAGCACCATGCGGACTGCCAGCTCGCCGCAGTGCCCCTGGGCGACCAGCTGTTCGGGGCCGGCGCGGACGTCGTCGACGGCCACGCTCCGACCCCCGTCCAGGAGCTCGCCGAGGACCTCGTGGAGGAGCTCGGTGACGTGGATGCCGTAGAAGGCCAGCCCGGCGGCTCCGGCGCGGAGGTCTGCCGGGCCGTGGACGCTCACACCGCGCGGCACGGCGTGCCCGATGTCGTGGCGCAGCCGCCGAGGGACGGCACCGAAGCGGAGAGCGGACCTCGTCGTCACGGAGAGCCCGAGCGCCTCCGCCCGGTCGAGGAGCGCGTGCGCCGCCGTGACCGTCGCGGCGAACGGCTTGTCCACGAAGACCGGCAGGCCGGCCCCGAGACCGAGCAGCGCGGCCGGCACGTGGTCGGCGCCCGCCCGGTGCAGCACCAGCAGGCCGTCGACGGCGGCACCGGGCAGCACCGGAGCGACCTGGGCGGAGGCCAGGCCGCCGCTCGCGGCGAGAGCCAGCGCGTCGGGCGTCGGGTCCGCGACCAGGTGGACCACGCGGACACCGGTGATGCGTCGTTCGGCGTTGAGCAGCCGGAGCGCGTCGGAGGTGTGGGTGCTGTCGGTCCCTGCGACGGCGAGGCGGAGCGGTGGCACGGGCACGACCCTAGGGGCAGGAGGCCCGACGCATGGTGAGGACGGACGGACCGTGGCTCGATCCGGAGCTCGCGGTGGCGCTGGAGGCCATCCCTCACCACGAGCGCCCGCAGGCGACCATCGACCCTGATCGGATCGAGGGAGCCCGGGCCCGCCTGCGGCGGGCTGTGGAGCTCCCCGACGGCCGTCCGGTGCGCAGCGAGGCGGTGCGGATCGTCCGGGCCGACAACACCTTCCTCGATCTCCGGTTGCACCGACCGGCCGGGGAAGCACGCCGGTCGTCGGCCCCGGGCGGACCGGTCCTGGTGTGGCTGCACGGCGGCGGCTACTTGCTCGGCTCGGCCCCGAGCGATCCACGGGTGGAGCAGGAGTACGCCGATCGGGTGGGTTGCGCGGTTGTCGGGGTGGACTACCGCACGGCGCCCGAGCACCCGCATCCCGCGCCGCTCGAGGACGTCCTGCTCACCCTTGCCTGGTTGCGCGACGGTGGGGGTGGGGGTGGGGGCGCCCCGTCGTGGGTCGCGCTCGGCGGGGAGAGCGCGGGGGCGGGCCTGGCGGCGGCGACCGTGCTCGCCGCGAAGGACATCGACTTCCAACTGCTGGTCGCGCCGATGCTCGACGACCGCACCGATGAGGCGACGAGCCCGGCGGTGGATGCGCTCGGGTTGTGGAGCGGCGAGCTGAACCGCCGCGCCTGGGCGCTGTACCAGCGGCCGGAAGCCTCCAGCGCGCCCCTCGCGTCCGCGGCCCGTGCCGCCGCGCTGGACGGGTCGCCGCCCGCCTACCTCGACGTCGGCTCCGCGGACCTGTTCTGTCGCGAGACCGTCGCGTACGCGCAACGGCTCGACCAGCACGGCGTACCGGTGGAACTGCACGTGTGGCCCGGGGCCTACCACGGCTTCTACGAGGTGGCGCCCACCGCGGCCGTCAGTCTCGCCGCGAAGGCAGCACGGGTGCGGGCGCTGCGTCGCGCGCTCCGACGTGCCGGCGACTGAGCGAAGGGGGTTGACACCGCTCTCGTCCATCTACATGCTGCATGCAACATGTACAAAGGAGTCAGCATGGGTGAGCAGACGGGGATCAACCGCCGCCGGGTCCTGGGCGGCCTGGGGGTCGCCGCGACCGGCGCCGTCGGCGCCGCGCTGGCGGGGGCCTCGCCGGCCGGCGCCGTCACGACCGAGGTGACACTGACGGGCTCGGGCGACGAGTCGGCAGCGATCCAGGCGGCGATCGACGCACTCCCGGCGGCCGGCGGTGTCGTCCTGCTGCCCGCGGGGACCTACCTCGTCGGCACGACCATCGAGCTCCGCAGCAGGGTGACCCTCCGGGGCGCCGGTCGGTCCTCGACGCTGCTGCGCGACCACGCCTCGCTCGGCGCCCGGCCCGTGATCTCCGTCGTCGGGTCGGCGGCCGAGCCGCTCGTCGACGTGGTGATCACGGACCTCGGGATCCGCAACGGCACGGCGTCGACCGGCGACTACACCGACGGCAAGGACGGCGTCGTGGTCGACCGGTGCGACGGGTTCACGCTGGAGCGCTGTCTCGTCCGGGAGATCCAGGGCAGTGACGGCATCACCTTCAAGTACTCCCGCAACATCCTGGTCCAGCACTGCCGGTTCCATCGGTGCAACTACAGCATGCTCTACGTGCTGGTGGAGTGCGAGGACATCCGGATCCTGGAGAACGAGTTCGACACCCTCACCAGCACGGTCTCGCCCAACACCTACGCCATCGGCACTGGAGGGGACAGGAAGGGCGAGGGCAGGTACTGGCTGAGGAACCTGTGGATCGAACGCAATGTCGTGCGCAACAACCCGATCTGGGAGGGCATCGACTGCCACGGCGGGGAGAACGTCTTCATCCAGGACAACTACGTCGAGAACTGCAAGATCGGCGTGGCCGTCCAGAACGCACGTGGCTACGTCGAGGAGCCGGTCCTGCGCAACGTGCACGTCGTCGGCAACGTCCTCCTCCGCGGCACCGGCCTGCCCGGCAACCGCGGCATCACGGTCGTGGGCAACCTCGACGTGCTCTCCGAGAACATCACGATCGCCGACAACCGCATCCAGGGCTTCATGGGCCATCCCGACGCGCCGGGATCGATCGCGCTGTACCTGGTCAAGGACGTCCGGGTGGAGCGCAACGAGATCCGTGACTACGCGGTCTACGGCGTGCACCTCACGAACGCGGTGTTCGGCGCGTCGGTGATCGGCAACAGCTTCCACGACGTGGTCGACACGCCCGCCGGGCAGGAGGCCGCCACCGCGGCCATCGGGATCGACGGACTGGGCGCCTATGGCGACACCACCAACGACGTCGTCGGCGCCTACGGGATCCGGATCGAGGGGAACACGGTCGGTGCCACCGCGCCCGAGCGTCGGCCGAACTGGTTCATCAACGTCGACCGCCCGACGGTCAGCGTCCAGGTCGGCGCGAACGAGGTGCGCAACGTGCGGCAGGACACGGCGTACCGGAACACGGCCTACCTCCCGATCGACCGTGGTTCGAAGCCACGAGACCACCTCGTACAGAAGCGAGGTGACGTGGTCACCGACGACCGTGGGCGTCCGCGCTGGGTGGTCTCCGAGCCCCGGATCGGCTTCGGGTCGCTCGACACCGCGACCGTGTGGGCGCGGGTCGACACGACCAGCGGCAGCGACGTCGTCGAGGTGGTCGGCGGAGACTGGCGCAAGCTGCCGCCGGGCATGAACGTGCGGATCCCGGGCGCGGGACCGGGGGGATCGGTGTTGAGTACCCGGATCCTCGAATACCGGGAGCTGACCCGGATCCGGCTGGAGAAGGCGGCGGCGCGGACCGTCGCGGCGGCGCCGGTGCGCTATCAGGAACTGCGCCTCACCGAGGCGTGAGATGCCACGCGGCGCCCACGCGCCGCACCTCGGACAGAGGGACGAGCCGGAGAGGTACGGAGAGGCGAGCATGCGAGTCGGCAGGATGCGGACAGTCGGGGGAGACGTCTTGGTGGAGGAGGTCGAGGCCGGTGTGTACCGCGGGATCGCGGCGCCCGGCGTCACGCTTCAGGAGGTCGCGGCCGGCCGCCCGCCCCCCCTTCGCGGGGACCCGGTGGAGGGCACCCTCGTGGCGCCACTGGTCCCGGGGAAGATCGTGGCGATCGGCCTCAACTATCTCGATCACATCCGGGAGGCGGGTGCGGAGCGTCCGGGCGCCCCGCTGGTCTTCACGAAGTTCCCCAGCAGCGTCGTCGGGCCGGGCGACGCCGTCGAGGTCGACCGGAGCATCACCGAGCGGGTCGACTGGGAGGTCGAGCTGGCCGTCGTGATCGGCCGGCCGGCGCGGCGTGTCACGGCGGAACAGGCGCTCGACCACGTCTACGGGTACACGGTCGCCAACGACGTCTCTGCCCGCGACGTCCAGTTCAGCGACGGCCAGTGGGTGCGCGGCAAGAGCCTCGACACCTTCTGCCCGCTCGGTCCGGTGGTGGTCACGGCCGACGAGGTGCCGTCACCGCAGGAGCTGCGACTCGGTTTGCGGGTCAACGGGCAGGACATGCAGAACTCCTCCACGGCCGAGATGCTGTTCGGCGTCGCCGAGCTGATCTCCTACTGCTCCCACAGCTTCAGCCTGCAACCGGGCGACGTGCTGCTCACCGGTACGCCGTGGGGCTGCGGGGAGTTCATGGAGCCGAAGACCTCGCTCCACGACGGCGACAGTGTCGAGGCCTGGATCGAGGGGATCGGCAGCCTCGTCAACCCGGTCGTCGAGCTCGGTGGCCACGGACGTCAGTGATCGGAAATCAACCAGTCCGCGCGTCTCGCGCGGCCCATCTGTGGGAGGTTCTATGAGCACGGAAGCAGGATTCGGGCGCCGGAGGGTGCTGGGCATGGCGGGTGTCGCCGCGGCTGGCGCGGGGGCCGTCGTGATGGGCGTCGCGGCGCCAGCGAGTGCGGCGACGAGTGAGACGTGGCTCGACTCGCTCACCGGATCGGGGGATGAGTCGGCCGCCATCCAGGCGGCCATCACGGCCCTCGGCGCCGATGGCGGGATCGTCCGCATCCCACCGGGCACCTACTATCTCGGGTCGACGTTGAACCTGGGCTCGAACGTGACCCTGGCCGGCGCGGGCCAGACGGCCACCGTGCTGCGTGACCACGCGAACCTGGGCAACAACACGATGATCAACGTCATCGGCACCAGTGGTACCCGGAAGAAGAACGTCGCGATCCAGGACCTCACGATCCGCAACGGCACGGCCGGCACGGGCTCTCCGACGAGCGGCCGCGACGGGGTCCGGGTCGAGTACACCGACGGCTTCACCCTGGACCGCGTGCGCATCACGGAGATGCAGGGCTACTACGGCGCGAGCGTGGTGCGGAGCACGAACGTCGTCGTGCGCGACTCGGAGTTCTACCGTTGCGCCCACACCATGATGGCGATCCTGATCGAGGTCGACGGCATCACGGTGACCGGGTCGACCTTCGACACCGTCACCAACACCGTGACCGCCGACTGCTACACGCTCATGACCGGCTCGGAGACCAACAACGAGGGCTCGTTCTTCGTCCGCAACATGCTCATCGAGAACAACGTCTTCCTCAACAACCCCCGCTGGGAGGGTCTCGACTGCCACGGCGGCGAGAACATCATCATCCGGGGCAACGTCATCAAGAACTGCAAGGTCGGCATCGCCCTGCAGCACGCACACGGCTACCTCGCGGACCAGTCGCAGGAGGTCCTCCGCAACGTCCTCATCGCCCACAACACCATCGAGCAGGGCAACGGGGACAACGGCCAAGCCGGCATCTCTGTCGTCGGCAACAGCTATCGGATGACGGAGAAGATCCGGATCGTCGGCAACGACGTCACCGGGTTCACCGGCCAGGACGCGACGCCGGGCTCGATCACCCTCTACTGCGTGCGGCACGTGTGGATCGAGGACAACGAGATCTGGGAGCACGGGATCTACGGCATCTGCTTCTGGGAGGCCGTCTACGGCGCGACCATCCGCTCCAACTACTTCTTCGGAGCGAACGCGTCGGCCGCGGCGAACGCGAACAGTGCCGCGATCGGAGTGGTCAGCGTTGGTACCTTCGGCCTGCGCGTCGAGGACAACACGGTCGACGCGACCGCCATGAACAAGCGGGTCAACTACTTCGTGCGCTCGGCCAGCCAGTACGAGAGCTGGCAGATCCGCGGCAACCGGATCCTCAACGTCAAGCAGAGCACGCCCTACAACACGGTGAGCCAGCTGCCGGTCGAGCGCGCCTCGATACCGACGACGTTGCTCGTCCAGTCCTACGGGGACCTGATCTACAACACCAGCGGCAAGGCCGCATGGATCGCGACGGCGCCCAAGATCGGCTACGGGTCGCTCGACAGCTCGTCGGTGATCGTCCGAGGCACCATCTCGTCCGGCTCCAACCAGATGACGATCGTCTCCGGCGGTTCGAGTGACTACCGCTCGATCCCGCCCGGGATGAACATCAAGATAACCGGTGCCGGTCCCTCCGGCGGCGTCCTGAACGCCCGCGTGCTCGAGTGGGCGGTGCCGGGCGTCGTCCTGCTGGACACCAACGCCTCGACGTCGGTGAGCTCCGCGAACGTCTCCTACCAGGCGTTGACGGTGGCCGCGGTGTAGCGGACTGAGGACTCGGGGTGGCAGAGACGGTCCCGTCGGCGACACGGTCGGCGGGCATGGCACGCTGAGCCGGGTGACCGCACCGACCGTCGCGTCCCTGTGCTCCGGGCTGGGGCACCACCTGGTTCCCCTGGCGGGCTTCGACCTGCCCCGCACCGAGGTCACCGCGGTCCACATCAGTGAGCTGCCGGAGCCGGAGGCCTACCTGAGCGGGGTCGAGCTGCTGCTCACCACCGGCCTGGCACTCCCGGTGGACGAGGCGGGCTGCGCGGCGTACGTCGCCCGGGTGCGGGAGGCGGGCGTCAGCGCGCGCTCGGGCTGGGTCCGGTCCACGGGGAGCCGCCCAGCCGCTGGTCGCCGCCTGCCGCACGGCGGGCCTGCCGTTGCTCGTGGTCCCAGTCGCGACCCCCTTCCTGACGGTGACACGGGCCTTCTGGACCGCGCAGTCCCGCTCGACCGGCAGGTCGAGTCCGCGCGGGGAGCGCCCAGCCGCGGCACCGGGGTCATGGTCGAGCAGGTGCCGCGGCGGCCGCGCCTCGCGCTCGCCGCGCCGCGTTCTCCCTACGGTCGTGTCATCAGGCAGGAGCAGGCCCGACGGACTCCTATCAGCCCCATGCCGACCCCGCCCGGGGGAGCACGACGACGACGCACGACAGATGCTGAGCACCTCTCAGGACGATCAGGAGACCCCGCGATGAGCACCCCCACCACCCTGCCCCCCTTCGCCCCGCTCGACCCTGTGGGCATCGACGACCTGCTCACCGAGGACGAGAAGGCGGTACGCGCCTCGGTCCGTCAGCTGTGCGCCGAGCGGATCGACCCGTACGTCGCCGAGTGGTTCGAGCAGGGCGCGCTGCCCGACGTCCGGGGGCTCGCCAAGGAGCTGGGCTCGCTCGGTCTGCTCGGCATGCACCTGGAGGGCTACGGCTGCGCGGGCATGTCCGCGACCGACTACGGCCTTGCCTGCCTGGAGCTGGAGGCCTCCGACTCCGGCATCCGGTCGCTGGTGTCGGTGCAGGGCTCGCTCGCGATGTTCGCGATCTGGCGGTGGGGCTCGGAGGACCAGAAGAACGAGTGGCTGCCGCGGATGGCCGCCGGTGACGCGATCGGCTGCTTCGGCCTGACCGAGCCGGACGTCGGCTCCGATCCGGGCGACATGCGCACCCGCGCCCGCCGGGTCGCCGGGGACGGATCCGACTGGGTGCTCGACGGCCGCAAGATGTGGATCACCAACGGCACCGTCGCCGACGTCGCCGTCGTCTGGGCCCAGACGGACGAGGGCGTCCGCGGTTTCGTCGTACCGACGAGCACGCCGGGGTTCGCTGCTCCCGAGATCAAGCACAAGCAGTCGCTGCGCGCCTCCGTCACGAGCGAGCTCGTGCTCGACGGCGTCCGTCTGCCCGACTCGGCGGCCTTCCCGGAGGTGCGTGGCCTCAAGGGCCCGCTGTCGTGTCTCAACGAGGCGCGCTACGGCATCGTCTGGGGCGCGATGGGCGCTGCCCGGTCGTCGCTGGAGACCGCGCTCGCCTACGCCAACAGCCGGATGCAGTTCGGCAAGCCGATCTCCGCCTTCCAGCTCACCCAGCAGAAGCTGGTCGACATGAACCTGGAGTACACGAAGGGCGTCCTGCTGGCGCTCCACCTCGGCCGCCGCAAGGACGCCGGCCGGCTGCGCCCCGAGCAGGTCAGCCTCGGCAAGCTCAACAACGTCCGTGAGGCGCTGGAGATCTGCCGGACGGCGCGCACGATTCTCGGTGCGAACGGGATCTCGCTGGAGTACCCGGTGATCCGGCACATGAACAACCTGGAGTCGGTGCTCACCTACGAGGGGACCGTCGAGATGCACACGCTGGTCCTGGGACATGCGATGACGGGACACGCGGCGTTCCGCTGAGCGCGGCCGGCTCCGGTCGAGGCGACCTCGGGCGCAGGGCCAGGTAGACCGCGGAGCCCGCCAGCACGCCCCAGAAGGCGCTGCCGACGTTGAGCAGGACGACGCCGCTCATCGTGACGGCCAGCGTGGTGAGCGCGGCGACCGCGCTGTGCGGCGCGCCGTTCGTCGCCCCACTCACGGCGCCGCTCAGCGCGGTGAGGGTCGAGGCGAGCAGCGCGACCGCCGCCAGCGCGGTGATGGTCTCGGCCGGGATCGACTGGAAGCCCGCGACCAGGAAGCCGCCGAAGACGCCGACCAGCAGGTAGACGGTGCCGGCGGAGAGGCCGGCGATCCAGCGCCGGCTGCGGTCCGGGTGCGACTCGGGCCCGGTCGCGATGGCGGCGGTGATCGCGGCGATGTTGATGCCGTGGTTGCCGAAGGGCGTCAGCACCGCGGAGGCCGTGGAGATCGAGCCGACGAGCAGCCGGTCGTCGGGGCGGTAGCCCTCGGAGCGCAGCAGTGCGAGGCCGGGGGCGTTCTGCGAGGCCATCGTGACGATGAAGAGCGGCAGCCCGATGCTGACCAGTGCGGCCGGGTCGAAGGTCGGCACGGTGAGCACCGGGACGGTCACGGAGAAGCCGGTCGTCACCGGCTCGAAGGCGCCGGCGACGGCCGCCACGGCGATGCCGACGACCAGGGCGAGCGGGACGGCGTACCGGTCGACGAGGCGCTTGCCGACGAAGAAGGCGACGATCACGCTCCCGGCCAGCAGCGGCGCCGAGGCGAACGCGTCGGTCGCGGTCACGACGAAGGGCAGCAGTACGCCGGCCAGGAGGGCCTGCAGTACCGGGGCGGGGACGTGGTCCAGCAGCCAGCCGAACCATCCGGTCCAGCCGGCGATCGCCGCGGCGACCGAGGCGACCAGGAAGGCGCCGACGGCGTCGGAGAAGGCGAAGCCGCCGAGTGAGGCGATGAGCAGCGCCGCGCCGGGGGTCGACCAGGCGACGATGACCGGGATCCGGGTGAACGCGCTGAGCGCGATGCTGCACAACCCGTTGCCGATCGACACCGCCCACACCCACGACGCGGTGTGCGCCTCGTCCAGTCCGGCCGCCCGGGTGGCCGCGAGGACGATCAGGAACGGGCCGGAGTAGTTCACCAGCGCCGAGATGATCCCGGCGACGACGGCGGACAGCGACGCGTCGCGGGCGACCGTGCGTAACGCCTTGCGAACAGGGACGGTAACGTTATCTACTGCCTTCATGAATGACGATAACAGAGCTGCCGAGATCGCGGAGGTCCTGCGTCGTCGCGCCGAGACGATGGCGGTCGGCGATCGGCTTCCCGGTGTCCGGCAGCTCTCGCGGGAGTTCGCGGCGAGCGCCGCGACCGTCTCCGCGGCGCTCGCCCGGCTCGCCGCGCTCGGCCTGCTCCGCGCCGAGCCGGGCCGGGGCACCTTCGTCGCGGGCCGCCGGAGCAGCCCCGACCCGGACTACAGCTGGCAGTCCCCGGCCCTCGGCCGCGCCCGGGTCGACCCCCGTCGCGCCGGCCGGCTGGGCGCCCACGGGGGAGCGGAGGACATCCAGCTCTCGTGGGGCTACACCGCGGCCGAGCTGCAGCCGGCCGAGGCGCTGCGGGCGCAGGCGTCGCGGGCCGCCCGCGGGGCCCGGGCCTGGTCGATGGTGCCGGTCGCCGGCCTGCCCGACCTGCGCCGGGTGCTCGCCGCGGACTACGGCGCCGAGCCCGGCGACGTGCTGGTCGTGCCGGGCGGCCAGCAGGCGCTCGTCTTCGTGCTGCGCACCCTGGCCGATCCAGGCGACACCGTCATCACCGAGAGCCCGACCTACCCGGGCATGGTCCTCGCCGCCCAGGCCGCCGGCCTCGCGCTCGCCGCGGTGCCGGCCGATCTCGACGGGATCCGACCGGACCTGCTCGCCGACGTGCTGGAGCGGACCCGGGCCCGGGTCGTCTACCTCCAGCCCGGCTGCGCGAACCCCACGGGCGCGGTCCTCAGCGCCGAACGGAGAGCACGGGTGCTCGCTCTCGCCGCCGAGCACGGCGCCTTCGTCGTCGAGGACGACTGGGCCCGGCACCTCGGGCTGGACGGGCCGCCCCCGCCGCCGCTGCTCACCGAGGACCCGCACGGGCACGTCCTCGCCATCGCCACGCTGACCAAGGTCGTCGCGCCCGGCCTGCGGATCGCCGCCGTCGTGGCCCGCGGACCGGCCGGGGAGCGGCTGCGGACCGCGCGGATCGCGGAGGACATGTGCGTGCCGGCGCTGCTCCAGGAGACGGCGCTCGGTCTGCTGACGTCGCCCGCCTGGCCGCGCCACCTCAAGCTGCTGCGCTCCCGGCTGGCCGAGCGCCGCGACGCGATGGTCGGTCACTTGCACGCGCACGGCGCGCAGCTGCGGCTGACGCATTCCCCGCGCGGTGGCATCCACCTGTGGGTCCGGCTCCCGGAGAGCATCGACACCGGCGGGCTCGCGGTGGCCGCCCAGGCGGCCGGAGTCCTCGTTGGCGACGGGGCGCACTTCTTCGTCGACGAGCCGCCGGCGCCGTACGTCCGGCTGTCCTACAGCGCGGCGTCGGAACCCCAGATCGCCGAAGGGGTACGCCGCCTGGCCGGCCTCGTCGCGGAGCGGTCGGCGTCGTTCCCGTAGCCGGCCCAGGTGGCCGCCAGTCGGGCGAGTCCCTCGGTCAGCGCGGAGGTCGGCTGCACGAACCCGAGCCGCAGGTGGTCGTGGTGCGATCCGTTGCCGGTGAAGGTCTCGCCGGTGGCGACCGCGACGCCGCCGCCGACCGCCTGGGCGGCGAAGCGGGCCGCGTCGCTGCCGGTGGGTAGCTCCACCCACAGCGACCGCCCGCCGTGCGGCTGCTGCCAGCGCCACTCCGGCATCCGCTCACGGAGCAGCGAGGTGGTGAGCTCGAGCTTCGTGCGGGCCTCGTCCACCCGCCGCGCGGCGATCTCGTCGGCCCGCTGGAGCAGGTCGAGGGCCACCAGCTGGGAGATGACCGAGGTGCCGAGGTCGTAGGCGCTCTTCATCCGCACCAGGCTCTGGATCAGTGACTGCGGCGCACGCAGCCAGCCGACCCGCAGGCCGTCCCAGAGCAGCTTGCTGGTGCCACCCACGGTGATCACCCGCCGCTCGTCGAGGAAGGCCGCCAGGGGCGGCGCGGTCTCGGGCTCGAAGAGCTGGTCGGCCAGGATGTCGTCGTCGACCACGAGACCGCCGCTGTCGTGGACCAGCCGGGCGAGCAACTCGCGGTCGGCGGCGGGCATCGAGTGTCCGGTCACCGTGTGGCAGGTCGTCATCACGTAGAACAGCGGCTGTGTCTGGCCGGCGACGTGCTCGGCCGCCGCGGCGATGCGCCGCGGGTCGGTCAGGGCGGGCACGCTCAGCAGCCGGGCGCGACGCATCCGGGCCAGGTCGAGCAGGCCGAGGTAGGTCGGCGCCTCGACCACGAACGGTGCGGTACGACGGCGCAGCAGCTGGGTGCTCATCGCCAGTCCCTGTTGGGCGCCGGCGGTGATCAGGACCTGGGCCGGGTCGGTCGGCAGGCCGCGTCGGGTGTACCAGGCGGCCACCCAGGCGCGCAGCTCTGGTTCGCCCTCGGTGTGCTGGGTCGCGAGCATGGCCCGGGCGAAGACCTCGTCGGCAGTCGAGCGGATCGCGTCGCGCATCTCGCCCAGCACCGCCGGCGTGCTGATCGAGAGATTGATCAGGCCCTGACTGTGTGCCGGCTCGCGGTCGGCCGTGCCGTCGGTCAGGTCCATCATCCGCGGCAGTCTGGCGGCGCCGGGCGTCGAGGTCACGTAGCTGCCGCTGCCGACCCGGCGGTCGAGGACGGCGATCGCCTCCAGGCTGGCGTAGGCCCGGACCACGGTCGTGCGCGAGACGCCGAGCGCGGTGGCGAGCCGGCGCTCGGCGGGGAGTCGTTGCCCGGCCGCGATCCGACCGTCGCGGATCAGCTCCAGGAGGGTGTCGCTGACGATCCGGTGACGCTCTCCGTCCTGGCGCAGCCGGGTGCTCAGCTCGGCGGTCAACGCCGCGGACAGATCCATCATGTGACGTCCATTACCTCGAATTGGCCTCTTGTATGAACCCCGTCACATCGCAACGATACCGACACCTCGGGCCAATCGGACAGGTGATGGAGGTGCCAAAATGGACTTCTCTGGACGGATCCTCGTGATCCACCACGATGCGGCGGTGCCGTCGGGCGAGTACGGCGACGTGCTGGCCGGGTGCGGGGCGCCGGTCGAGCACGTCGAGCTGCACGCGGGGGCGCCGCTCCCGCCGCTCGACGGCTGTCGGGGGATCGTGACGCTGGGCGGGCCGATGGGTGCGCTCGACGACCACGTGCTGCCGGCGCTGGCGCACGAGCGCCGACTGCTCGCCGAGGCGGTCGCGTCCGGCGTACCCGTGTGGGGGGTGTGCCTCGGCGCCCAGCTGCTCGCGGCCGCGCTCGGCGGTGATGTCCGGCGCGGCGAGCGGCCCGAGCTCGGCATGCACGACCTCGTCCGGGCGGCCGGTGCCGAGAACGACCCGGTCGGCGCGATGCTGCCCGTCCGGATGCCGGTGCTGCAGTGGCACCGGGACACCTTCACGTTCCCGGAGGGGGCGCGCCGGCTGGCCGGCTCGGACCTCTACGCGAACCAGGCGTTCGCCGTCGGCTCGGCCTACGGCGTGCAGTTCCACGCCGAGGTCGGGGTCGACGCGGTGCGCACCTGGGCCGAGCATCCCTCGTTCGCGGCCGACCTGCGGGCCCGGCACGGCCCCGGCTACGTCGATGCCGTCCTGGCCCCGACCGCCGTCCACGCGCCCGCCGGCCACCTGCTGGCGCGCGCCCTCCTCACGACGTGGCTCGACACGTTCGTCCTCCCTCAGCACGATCATCAAGGAGTTTCACTATGAGTAGCCTGGCCCTCTTCTTCGTGGGTTCCGTCCTGCTGTGCAACGGCCTCGGGTTGTTGGGGCGGCTCAGCCCCAAGGACACCGCGCCGATCAACCTCTTCATCGGCCTCACCCTGGTCGCGACCGTCGGCGTCACCGCCCTGCCCGTCGCGGGCAGCAGCGACGCCGAGCTCTCGACGGTCCTCGGCAGCGCGGGCTTCCTGCTGTTCGCGTTCACCTACCTCTACGTCGCGCTCAACAACTTCCGCGACCTGCCCGGTCAGGGCCTGGGGTGGTACTGCGGTTGGGCGGTGCTGGTCTCGCTGATGCTGGCCTGGGTCAACTTCGACAGGTTCGACGACCCGAAGTTCGGGGCGATCTGGCTGTCGTGGGCCGTGCTCTTCTCGGCGTTCTTCCTCGTCCTCGCCGCCGGTCTCGACAGCCTGACCGTGGCGACGGGCTGGCTCGCCGTGCTCCAGGCCTTCACGACCACGACCCTCCCCGGTGCGCTCATGCTGACCGGCCGCTGGGACGACGTGCCGACGGGCGTCGTGGTCGCCGCCCAGGTCGCGGTGGTCGTGGTCTTCGTCGCCGTGGCGACCATCCGCCGGCCGGTCGCCACGCTGGAGGTCGCGAGCGCATGAGCCCTCTCGCACCCGCGGAGCGGGCGACGGGCGCCGAGCTGGCCTTCCGCTCGGTCGACGAGCTCCTGACCGGCTTCCGCTCGCGGGACTTCTCGCCCTCGGAGGTCCTCGACGAGATCCTGGTCCGGGCCGAGCGCTTCGCCGCCCTCAAGCCCTTCCTCACCGTCGACCCGGACGGTGCCCGCCGGGCGGCCCGGCTGGCCGACGACGGGTACGCCCGTGGCGCGCAGGTGCCGGCCCCACCACTACTCGGCGTCCCGGTGACGATCAAGGACCTGCTGCGGACCGAAGGGCTGCGCACCACCCGCGGCTCGCTGCTCACCGCCGACCATGTGCCCGACGAGGACGCGCCGGCCGTGGCCCGGCTGCGCGCCGCCGGCGCCGTGGTGGTCGGCAAGACGAACACCAGCGAGGGCGGCTGGAAGGGCGATGCCGGCAATCGGCTGATCGGCCCGAGCGCGAACCCCTGGGACCCGCGGTTCACGTCCGGCGGCTCCAGCGGCGGCGCCGGAGTGGCGGCCGCGCTCGGGCTCGGCCCGATCGCCGTGGGCACCGACGGCGGAGGCAGCGTCCGGATCCCCGCGGCCTACTGCGGGGTCGTCGGCTACAAGCCGACCTTCGGCCGGATCCCGTACCACCCGCCGTCCCCGGAGGGCCTCTCACACATCGGCCCGCTCACCCGCACCGTCGCCGACGCAGCGACGGCGGTGCGCCACATGGCCGGCTACGACCCGCGGGACCCGACGAGTGTGCCGGGCCGGGGCGCCGTCGTACCGATGCCGGGACGGCCGCTGCGGATCCGGATGGCGACCTCGCTCGGCTTCGCGACCGCGGGTCCCGAGGCCTGCGCGGCGACCCGCTCGGCGGCCGCCGTGCTCGCCCGGGCCGGCCACGACGTCGTTGAGCGCGACCTCGACCTCCCCGACCAGCTCGGCACCATGATGACCCTCTGGGCGGGCCACGAGTCGGTGTCCTACGGCGCCGACCTCGATCGGGTCGCGGACCGGCTCGACCCCGGGTTGCTCGCCCTGATCCGGTACGGCCGCACCCTCTCGGCCTACGACCTGGCGGCAGCCCACGCCGATCGCGCCGAGCTCCGCCAGCGGATGCGGGAGGAGATGGGGGCCTTCGACGTCCTGCTCACCCCGACCATGCCGGGCACGGCCTTCGCGCTGGGTCTCGACGCCCCGCCGGAGGAGGCGGCGGCCGACGTGGTGGGACTCGGCTGGACGCCGTTCACCTACCTCTTCAACCTGACCGGGCAGCCCGCCGTCTCGGTCCCGGCCGGACTCAGCCGCGCGGGCCTCCCGCTCGGCATCCAGCTGGTGGGGCTGCTGCACCGCGACGGCGACGTGCTCGCCACGGCCTCCGACTACGAGGCCAACCGGCCGTGGCGCCCCGACTATCCCGGCCTCGACCCGCACATCGACCACCCAACCGAAGGAGACGAAGGCCGATGAACCAACGAACCAACCCCCGCCTGGAGGACCTGGCCACAGGCCGTGTGGGCTTCATCGCGGACCACGGGCTGTGGTCGGCGGACCAGCAGCGCAAGGCCGACGAGGTGCTGGCCGCGGTCGACGAGCAGGGCCTGGACGTGATCCGGGTCGTGTACGTCGACCCGCACGGGCTGACCCGCAGCAAGTCGCTGTCGCCGGCGGCCTTCCGGTCCACGATGCGCAACGGCATCGACACCAGCCCCGGCGGTGTCATCTTCGACACCGGGCTGGATCTGGTGTTCAACCCGTTCGAGGAAGGCGGCGGCCTCGGCAACGAGGGGATGACCGGCGCGGCCGACTTCCTGCTGGTCCCGGACCCGGACACCTTCCAGGTGCTGCCGTGGTGCGCGGGCACCGGCTGGATCCTGGCCGACGAGTACCTGAAGTCCGCCACGCCGCTGCCGTACTCCTCGCGGCTGCTGCTCAAGCAGGCGTTGGCCCGGCTGGCCGAGCGCGGCCTGCAGATGGTCGTCGGGCTGGAGGTCGAGTGGTACCTCACCCATCTCGTCGACCGCCGCTACGAGGTCGACGCCATCGGCGGCTTCGGCAGCCCGGGGGAGGCACCGGTCGTCGCACCGCTCAACCTCGGCTACCAGTTCATGAGCGAGAACCTCTGCGACGAGGCCGAGGAGCACATTCGCGAGCTCCGCCGCGCGATCACGGCCTTCGGCCTCCCGCTGCGCACCACCGAGCACGAGTCGGGGCCGGGGCAGATGGAGTTCACCTTCGCGCCGATGGATGCGCTCGCGGCCGCCGACGCGATGGTTCTCTTCCGGACGGCGGCCAAACAGATCAGCGCGCGGCAGGGACTGCACGCCAGCTTCATGTGCGCGCCCAAGCTGTCCGGCTTCGACGCCAGTGGCTGGCACCTGCACCAGTCGATCTTCGACACCGCGAGCGCGACCAACGCGTTCATGGCGAACGGTGGCGATCAGATCGTCTCGGACCTCGCCCGCGCCTATGCCGGCGGACTGCTCGCGCACGCGCCGGCGACGACGATCTTCGCCGCGCCCACCGTCAACGGCTACAAGCGGCTGAGCGAGCGGTTCTCGCTCTCGCCGGACCGGGCCACCTGGTCGGCGGACAACCGCGGCACCTACCTGCGGGTGCTGGGCGAGGTCGACGACCCGGCGTCCCACTTCGAGAACCGGGTCGGGGAGCCGGCGGCCAACCCCTATCTCTACATCGCCTCGCAGCTGGTGGCCGGGCTCAACGGCATCGACGAGGGGATCGATCCGGGCCCGATGTCGGTCGACCCGCATGACACCAGCCTGCCGCGGTTGCCCGGCAGCCTGGCCGAGGCGGCCGACGAGCTGGACCAGAGCGCGCTGTTCCGCAAGGAGTTCGGCGACGAGTTCGTCGACTACTACCTGCGGCTCAAGCGCAACGAGTGGCGCCGCTACACCGAGGCCCTCGCCGCCGACGGCCTCGCGGACGACCAGGACGAGGTCACCGACTGGGAGCAGCGCGAGTACTTCCGGATGTACTGACCCGCACCGGCCGGTAGAAGCGGCCGGAGCGACCGAACCGCCCCGGAGCACGGGTGGCTCACGAACGGTAGAAGCATTCGTGAGCCACCCGCCCGGACTCTAACAACCCCGCCCGGCCTGCTCGGACGAGCAGGCCGGCGTCCCTTGAGAAGACGGAGAAGATGAACCCGACCGAGCGCCCCACCGTCCTCGTGCTGCAGCACATCAGCTGCGAGCCGCCCGCCACCTACGAGGAGATCCTCGACGCGCACGGCTACCGGGTGCACCGCGTCGAGCTCGACGAGGGCGGGCCGCTGCCCGATCACCACGACTTCGCGGCGCTGATCGTAATGGGAGGACCGATGGGCGCGCTCGACGACGCCGAGCACCCGTGGCTGGCTGCCGAGCGCGCCTACATCGCGCGCGCGGTGGCCGCGGGGGTGCCGTACTGGGGGGTGTGCCTGGGCGCCCAACTGCTCGCGGCTGCCCTCGGCGCCCGCGTCTACACCGGCGCGTCCCCCGAGGTCGGCACCTATGACGTCGAACTGACCGCCGAGGCGGCGAACGACCCGGTCTTCGGCCTGCTCCCCGACCGGTTCTCGGTCTTCCAGTGGCACAGCGACACCTTCGACCTCCCGGCCGGGGCGCGACGCCTGGCGGCGTCCGCGGCCTACGACAACCAGGTGTTCGCGGTCGGCTCGGCCTACGGCGTGCAGTTCCACGTCGAGGTCGGTGCCGGTCTCGCCGCGGAGTGGGCCGTCGTCGAGTCCTACCGCAGCGCGCTCGAGCGGCTCTACGGCGCGGCGGGCACGCAGCGGGTCCTCGACGAGCTGGCCGACACCGCCGAGGCGAACCGGAAGGTGGCCAGCACCGTCTTCGAGGCCTGGCTCGAGACCTTCGTGCTGCCGGGCCGCTGACGGCCGGCCTCTGAACCTTGTGCCGCCCTTCCGTAAGCAGTAACTTACGCTTTGTGACCACGGACGTCGCCGACGCATGGACGGCACTGGCCGACCCGACGCGGCGGGAGATCTTCGCCCGCGTCGCGCGGCGCCCGCGCTCGGTCACCGATCTGGCCGGCGAGCTGCCGGTCAGCCGGCCGGCGGTGTCCCAGCATCTGCGTGTGCTGAAGGACGCCGCCCTGGTCCGGGTGCGGGCCGAGGGCACCCGGCGGATCTACTCCGCCGACCCCGCGGGTCTGCAGGTGCTGCGCGCGGAGCTCGAGGGGTTCTGGAGCGCGACGCTGGCCAACTTCAAGGAGCTCGTCGAGGGCGAGCCGGAGGATCGGAGCACGACATGAGTGGTACGACATCGGGTGAGGCGGTGCGGTTCGAGGTGACGGTGGCGGCGCCGGTCGAGCGCGCCTTCCGGGTGTTCACCGAGCAGTTCGACCGGATCAAGCCGCGCGAGCACAACCTGCTCGCTCCCGAGGCGATCGCGGAGACGGTCTTCGAGGCCCGGGTCGGCGGGCACGTCTACGACCGCGGCGAGAACGGCTCGGTGTGCCGCTGGGCACGCGTGCTCGCCTTCGACCCGCCGACCCGCTTCGTGATCAGCTGGGACATCTCGCCCACCTGGCAGGTCGTCACCGACCCGGCCGAGGCGAGCGAGGTCGAGGTGCGCTTCGTCGCGGACGGGCCCGACCGGACCCGGGTCGAGCTCGAGCACCGGCACCTCGAGCGGCACGGCGCCGGGTGGGAGTCGGTGCGCGAAGGGGTCGACGGTCCGCAGGGTTGGCCGGTCTACCTGGAGCGGTACGTCGCGGTGCTCGCCGGCTGATCCCGTAAACCCGTTGCGGGTCCGGGCAGGATGGCGAGGTGCTGTTGACCATCTCGACGACCCACCGACCCGCGACGGACCTGGGCTACCTGCTGCACAAGCACCCCGACCGGGTCCAGGAGTTCGCGCAGTCCTTCGGGACCGCGACCGTGCTCTACCCGGAGGCGGGGGAGGAGCGGTGCACGGCGGCGCTGCTGCTGGAGGTGGACCCGGTGCGGCTGGCCCGCCGGCTGGGGCGGAGCACGCCCGACTTCAGCCTGGCGCAGTACGTCAACGACCGGTCCTACGCCGCGTCGTCGCTGCTCGGCGTCGCGCTGGCCGACGTGTTCAGCACCGCCCGCAGCGGGATCTGCAAGGCGCGGCCGGAGCTGGCCGACCGGGCGATCCCGCTGGAGATCGAGATCCCCGTGCTGCCCTGCCGCGGCGGCGCGGAGATCGCGCACCGCCTGTTCGAGCCGCTCGGCTGGCGGGTCGGTGCCACCGCGATCGCGCTCGACGAGCGCTTCCCGGAGTGGGGCGACTCGCGTTACGTGCGGCTGGTGCTCACCGGCGACGTGCGGCTGGCCGACGCGCTGAGCCAGCTGCACGTGCTGCTGCCCGTGCTCGACGAGTCGAAGCACTACTGGCAGGGGCCCGACGAGGTCGACAAACTGCTCCGCTCCGGCGGTGACTGGCTCGCGGCGCATCCGGACCGGACCCTGATCACCCGGCGCTATCTCGGCCGCCGCGGCGGCCTGACCCGGGTCGCGCTCGCGCGGCTGGCCGAGCTCGACGAGCAGGTGACGACCGACGGGGTGGCCGACGCCGACGGGGCTGCGGAGGACGTGCTCCAGCCCGCGGAGCGGCGGCTGCCGCTCAACGCCCAGCGTCACGACGCCGTCCTGCAGGTGCTGGCGGAGCTCGGCGCGCGGTCGGTCATCGACCTCGGCTGCGGGCCTGGCCAGCTCCTCGACCGGCTGCTGAAGGTCGCCGGCATCGAGCGGGTCGCGGGCTGCGACGTGTCGGCCCGCTCCCTCCAGCAGGCGGCCCGCCGGCTGCACGTCGACCGGATGACCGAGCGCCAGGCCGGCCGGCTCGAGCTCTTCCAGGGCGCGCTGACCTACGAGGACCCGCGGTTCGCCGGGTACGACGCCGCGGTGCTCATGGAGGTCGTCGAGCATGTCGACCCACCGCGGCTCGCGGCGCTGGAGCAGGTGGTCCTCGGGGCCGCGCGGCCGGGAGCGGTGGTGGTGACCACCCCGAACCGGGAGTACAACGTGCTCTACGAGGGCCTCGTCGGGATGCGGCATCCCGACCACCGCTTCGAGTGGGACCGCGCGGAGTTCGCCGCGTGGTGCGAGCGGGTCGGCTCGACGTACGGCTATGCCGTGGAGCTGTGGGGCGTCGGCGAGGCCGACAGCACGCACGGATCGCCCACCCAGCTGGCGATTCTCACCCGCAAGGAGACGACGACCGATGACTGAGCTCAGCATCCCCGCCCTGGGGCTCGTCGTGCTCGTGGGCGTGTCCGGCAGCGGCAAGTCGACCTTCGCCCGCGAGCACTTCAAGCCGACCGAGGTCGTCTCGAGCGACTTCTGCCGCGGCCTGGTCGCCGACGACGAGAACGACCAGTCGGCCACCCGTGACGCCTTCGACGTGTTGCACTACATCGTCGGCACCCGGCTGCGGCGCGGCCTGCTCACCGTCGTCGACGCCACCAACGTCCAGCAGGCGGCGCGGGCCTCCCTGGTCAAGCTCGCCAAGAGCCACGACGTGATGGTCGACGCGATCGTGCTCGACGTACCCGAGGCGACGGCGATCGAGCGCAACGCGACCCGGCCCGACCGCACCTTCGGCAAGCACGTCGTCACCCGCCAGCACCGCGACCTGCGACGGTCGCTGGGCCGGCTCCGCAAGGAGGGCTTCCGCCGCGTCCACGTGCTGCGCGGCACCGACGAGATCGCCGCGGCCACCATCGTCCGCGAGCGCTCGTGGAACGACCTGCGCGACGTGACCGGGCCGTTCGACCTGATCGGCGACGTCCACGGCTGTGCTCGCGAGCTGCGGACCCTGCTCGGCGAGCTCGGCTGGCGGCTGGAGTACGACGACGCGGGCACCGCGGTCGGGGCGACCCACCCCGAGGGCCGGCAGGCGGTCTTCGTCGGCGACCTCGTCGACCGGGGCCCGGACACGCCCGGCGTGCTCCGCCTGGTGATGGGGATGGTCGCCGCCGGCACCGCGCTGTGCGTCTCGGGCAACCACGAGGCCAAGCTGGTCCGGGCCCTGAAGGGCGCGAACGTCACGGTCGCCCACGGGCTGGCCGAGTCGCTCGACCAGCTCGCCGCCGAGCCTGAGGACCTCCGCGCGCGGGCGCTGGCGTTCATGGACGGCCTGATCAGCCACTACGTCCTCGACGAGGGTCGCCTGGTCGTGGCGCACGCCGGGCTCAAGGAGGCCTACCACGGTCGTGCGTCGGGCCGGGTGCGTGCCTTCGCGCTGTACGGCGACACCACCGGCGAGACGGATGAGTTCGGGCTGCCCGTGCGCTATCCCTGGGCCGAGGAGTACCGCGGTGACGCGATGGTCGTCTACGGCCACACCCCCGTCCCCGCGGCTGTGTGGGTCAACAACACGATCTGCCTCGACACCGGGGTCGTCTTCGGCGGCGCCCTCACCGCGCTGCGCTACCCGGAGCGGGAGATCGTGTCCGTGCCGGCCGAGCAGCAGTGGTACGAGCCGGTCCGGCCGCTCGCGCCCACGGGCGCCGGCCGGGAGCCGTCGGTACTGGCCATCGGCGACGTCGCCGGCACCCGCTGGATCGACTCGCCGCACGCCGGCAAGGTGAAGGTGCCCGAGGAGAACGCCGCGGCCGCGCTCGAGGTGATGAGCCGGTTCGCGGTCGACCCGCGCTGGCTGCTCCACCTGCCCCCGACGATGTCGCCGGTGGCCACGTCACGGGAGGACGGCTTCCTGGAGCACCCCGCCCAGGCCTTCGAGGAGTACGCCGGCTGGGGCGTCACCGAGGTCGTGTGCGAGGAGAAGCACATGGGCTCGCGCGCGATCGCGGTGATCGCGCGCGACGCCGTCGTGGCCGAGCGCCGCTTCGGTGTGGGCGACGGCTCGTCGGGCACCGTCCACACCGGCACCGGCCGGCCCTTCTTCGCCGACCCCGTGGTCACCGCCGCGCTGGTCGACCGGCTCCGGGCCGCCGCCGCGCCGCTCTTCGCGACGCTCGACACCGACTGGCTGGCGCTCGACTGCGAGCTGCTGCCCTGGTCGGCCAAGGCCCTGGACCTGATCAAGGACCAGTACGCCGCCGTGGGGGCCGCCGCCCGCGCGGTGCTCCCCGAGGCGGCGGACGTGCTCGCCCGGGCCGGCGCCCGGGGGCTCGACGTCGCGGCACTGGCCGGCCGCGTGGCGCAGCGCCAGGTCGACGCGGCCGCGTTCCGGGACGCGTACGCGGCGTACTGCCGGCCGACCGACGGCCTCGACGGCGTGACTGTCGCGCCCTTCCAGATCCTGGCGGCCGAGGGCCGGGTGCTCGCGCACACCGAGCCGCACCCGTGGCACCTGGCACAGCTCGCCGCGCTGGAGGGCGACCTGATCACGCCGACCCGGTACCGCCGGGTCGACCTGTCCTCGCCGGCCGACCGCGAGGCGGCGACCCGCTGGTGGCTCGACCTCACCGCCGCCGGCGGCGAGGGCATCGTCGTCAAGCCGGCCCATCTCGTCGACGCCCGCGTGCAGCCGGGCCTGAAGGTGCGCGGACGGGAGTACCTGCGGATCATCTACGGGCCCGACTACACCGGCTCCCTCGACGTACTGCGGCAGCGGCACCTCGGCAGGAAGCGGCAGCTCGCGCTGCGCGAGCACGGACTGGGCCTCGACGCGCTCACGGCGTTCGTGGGCAACGAGCCGCTGTGGAAGGTGCACCAGGCGGTGTTCGCGGTGCTCGCGCTGGAGTCGGAGCCGGTCGACCCGCGGCTGTGAGCCGCACCCTCTCCGGTCCCCGTCAGCTGATCTCGGGCAGCTCCTGGGCCGCGCCGATCAGCGCCTGGAACGGGTCACCGCGCTCGGCCAGGCGGTCCAGCACGGTGCGGATCGTCCAGCGGTCCGGGCGCAGGTCCGGATCGTCGAGCTCGCCCCAGCCGATCGGCACCGAGACCGGGGCGCCGGCCGCGGGGCGGGGGGAGTACGGCGCGACGAGCGTCTTGTTGATCGCGTTCTGGGTGTAGTCCAGCCGGGCCCGGCCGCCGCGCGCCTTCACCTCCCACTTCCAGCTGACCAGGTCCGGGAGGACCTTGCCGACCGTGCGCGAGAGCCGCTCGACCCAGCCGCGGGTGTCCTCGAAGGTGTAGCCCGCCACGACGGGGACCCAGATCTGGATGCCGCGTCGTCCGGTCACCTTCGCCCGCGCGGTCACCCCGAGATGGTCGAGCGCGGTGCGGTGCAGACGGGCGAGGGCGAGCACCTCCGCCCAGGTGGTGCGCTCGCCGGGGTCGATGTCGACGAGTGCGTAGGTCGGTTCGTAGGGGTCCTGGACTCGCGACGTCCAGGGGTGCCACTCGAGGGCGCCGAAGTTGGCGGCCCAGACGAGGGCCGCCGGCTCGTCGGCGACGACATAGGTCGTCGTCTCGCCGGGGTCGGCGTCGGGGTTGTCCCAGGCGCCGAGCCACTCGGGCGCGTGCTCGGGGCGCTGCTTGTGCCAGAAGCCCTGCCCGCCGACGCCGTCGGGATAGCGGTGCAGGTTGAGCGCGCGGTCGCGGACGTAGGGCGTCACGACCGGCGCGATCCGTGCGGTGTAGGCGAGAAGCTCGCGCTTGGTGACCGGCGGGTCGCCCGGGAAGAGCACCTTGTCGAGGTTGGTCACCTTCAGCCGCCGGCCGAACAGCTCCCAGGTGCCCTGCTTCCCGAGGGAGGCGAGCTCGTCGACGGCGGCGTCGGGAAGCGGCTCGGGCAGCAGGGTCTCTGCCGCGTCGGCGGCCGGTGCGTCCGAGCGCCAGCGCCGATCGGGATCCGCGGCGACGTCCGCGTTGGTGCGCCCGCTGAGCACGGACCGCGGATGGTCCTCGGGGTCCCAGCCCTCGACGGCCCGGTCGTCCCGCTTGTGCAGCAACATCCATGCCTCGCGGTTGCCCTCGGCGCCGGTGCGCACGAGCACCAGCCGGCCGCGCAGCTTGTGCCCGTGCATCTCGGCGTGCAGCTCGCCGTCGCGGACCGCGGCGCGCGGGTCGTCGGTCCTCACCGGCTCCCAGGTGCCGGTGTCCCACACGATGACGTCGCCGCCGCCGTACTCGCCGGAGGGGATGACGCCCTCGAAGTGGAGGTACTCGATCGGGTGGTCCTCGACGTGCACGGCCAGCCGCCGGATGCCGGGATCGAGGGTGGGCCCCTTCGGCACCGCCCAGCTGACCAGCACGCCGTCGATCTCGAACCTCAGGTCGTAGTGGAGCCGGCTCGCCCGGTGCCGCTGCACGACGAACCGGGCGCCGCCGTCCGGGGACGGCGGCGCACCGGCCGGCTCCGAGGTGCGCGTGAAGTCGCGCTTGCGCCGGTAGGTCGCCAACAGATCGCCCATGGAGGACCGGTGCCCGCGACCGCCCCTGCCATGCGCTTGACCCGGATGCGACTCAGATGTCGTTGGCCAGGATGTGGTCGATGTTCCGCTCGGCCAGCGCGGTGATCGTGACGAACGGGTTGACCGTGGTGTTGCCCGGGATCAGCGCCCCGTCGATGACGTAGAGGCCGTCGTACCCGTGCAGGCGACCGTGGTTGTCGGTGGCCTTGTTCAACACGGCACCGCCCAGCGGGTGGTAGGTCAGGCCGTCCTGCCACACCTTGTAGACACCGAAGAGGTCGGTGCGGTAGATCGTCCCCTCCTTGCTGTTGATCTTGTCGAAGATCGTCTTGGCCATGGTGATCGAGTCCTGCTTCCAGGCGGTCTGCCAGGACAGGTCGACCTTGCCGGCCGCGGCGTTCCAGGTGAACTCCGCGCGCCGGGTCGTGTTGGTGATCGACAGGTAGAGCGAGGCGTAGGTCTCGATGCCGGTGGGCAGCGGGGCGACCTCGGCGAACGCGCCGCCGGCGTCCCAGTTGTCGATGCCCGAGCAGGGGATCGTCGACTGCAGCGGGCCGGTCGGGTCCCACATGTGGTTGGCCCGGCCGCACATGACATTGCCGTTGTCGCCCCAGCCCTTGCCGATCTCGTTGTTGAGCGCGGGGAGGACGCCGGTCGCCTTGAGCTTGGTCAGCAGCTTGCTGGTGCCCACGCTCCCGGCGGCGAAGAACACCTTCGCGGCGGTGACGTTCTTGGTCGCCACGACGTTGCCGGACGTGTCGATCTGCTCGATCGCGACGGTGTACCCACCCCCGCCCGCGGCCGGGGCCACGGACGTCACCCGGTGCAGCGGCGACACGTTCACCCGGCCGGTGGCGAGCGCCTGCGCGAGATAGGTCTGCACGAGCGACTTCTTGCCGTGGTCGTTGCCGTACATGACCTGGCCGTCGAGGGCCGAGCGGGTGACGGTGCCGGCCTGCTCGGCCTTCATGTAGTTCCAGTCGTAGACGTCGGGCACGAAGGTCCAGGCGAAGCCGGAGCGCTGGGCGTGCTTGCGGCCGACGCGGGCGTACTTGTAGCACTCGGCCGTCTCGAACCAGGCCGGGTCGATCGAGCCGACGCCGAGGCCGGCGTTGGCGCGGGGGTAGTAGGTGCCGTACATCTCCGCGACGTCGACCGAGGGCAGGATCGAGCTGAACCGCGACTGCTGCGGCGTGACCGCCATGCCGCCGTTGACCAGCGAGCCGCCGCCGACGCCGCGGCCCTGGTAGACGGTGATGCCCGCGAACTCCTCGGCGTCGAGGATGCCGGTGTACTTCGTGATGTTGGCGTCGATGGGGAAGCCGAAGAAGTTGCTCACCGGTGCCTTGGTCTTGGTGCGCAGCCAGTAGGCGCGCTTGTCGGGCGAGGTGACCTTGGGGAAGATCTTGCCGTCGGAGCCGGGGGTGTCCCACGACATGCCCATCTCGACCATCTCGACCGGGACGCCGGCCTGGGCCAGCCGGAGTGCGGCCACCGCGCCGCCGTACCCCGTGCCGATGACGAGCACGGGGACCTGGGCGCCGTTGCCGATGGCGGCGGAGGTGGGGCTCGACAGCGCCGGCAGACCGAGCGACGCGGCGCCGAGCGCCGCCCCGGTGCCGGTGATGAATCCGCGCCGGGTGAGCCGAGACGACACGGGGTGGGGGCTGTGCGACATGTGACCTCCATCACAGTAGGTAGAATCAGAACGTGTTCTACCTCCTCTGGAGAGGGTTCGTCACTACCTACTGGCAAGTAGTTCCGGGGAGGGGTGCCGCGGGGTCCGCGTCGATCCGGGCGACGGCCACGCGGGCGGTGCCGCCGAGCACGAGGGGCTCGTCGGCGATCGCGACATCCCCGGTCCCGAGGGTCGCGCCACCGTCCGAGGTGAGCGTCACGGTCCCGTCGAGGACGACGAGCACCACCGTGTCCGCCCGAGGTACGACGAGGGCGTCGTCGTCGGCAGCGAGCCGGTACACGTCCAGGCGGCCCCGGGCGGCGCCGCGGCGGGTCATCACGTTGAGGTCCCGGGTGGGTCGGTCGACCGAGCAGCGCACCGGCACGCCTCCGTCGAAGCCGAACGGCTCGTCCGGGCGCAGCACGTGGGTGCGGCCGGGCAGGTGCAGCGTCATCGAGGTGCCCTCGACCAGCGTGATGATCCGGTCGATGCCGGGGAACGGTGAGAAGTCGCTGTCCCGCGCGACCTCGGCGAGGCTCACCCGCCAGGTGAAGGCGTCCGGCGGGCCCGCGAGGGCGATCTCGGTGGTCCGGCCCTGCCCGTTGCGCCATCGGGCGGACGGCAGGTCGGCGGCGCGCGTGATCGTCGTGGTCATCGCGGTCCAGTCCACCGCACGCCGGCCACGTCCTCGGACCGGATGCCCGAGCTGCCGTCTGGTATCCGAGACCTTGCTCAGGGGTGCCGGGGCTCGCGACCGGCCCGGGCCGTGCCCTCGGCGAGCAGCAGTTGCGCGCCGGTGTACGTCGCCATCACGACCGACTCCAGCCGCTGCGGCGCATCGGGCAGCAGGAACGTCCGGGCGCCGAGGACCGCGTCGGAGGCCAGGAAGGTCGCGCCGCCGGCGGCCGTGAGCAGGCGCGCGTCCCGCGGCAGCGTGGGGTCCAGGTGGGCGGCACCGGCGGCTATCGTGGCGAGCAGCGCCGAGTAGCCGAGCAGCACCCCGCCCAGGCGGCGGTCCCGGCGGGCGGCGGCCGCGGCGACGACGGGTCCGCTGGTCGCCCACAGGCTCGCGATCACCCGGGTGGTGGGTGCCCTCCGGGTCGGCGTCCGCCGATCGCGGTGGCGCCGGAACCCCGCCAGGTAGGCCAGATGGCCCAGACCGAAGGAGCATGCCCCGGCCGCGAGCATCCGCTCGCCGTGGCCCAGCAGGAGCACGTCGCCGCCCCAGCCGCCGGCCTGCGCGACCAGTGTCGTCGTCCGCAGCGGCGACCCGTCGGCGCGGGGGTCCGCGGCCAGGGCCGCGCCGAGGGTCGGCAGCAGGAGCGGCTTGGTGACCCGGCGCGCCCGGTGCGCCGACGGCCTCCGCGATCCGGCCAGTACGGTGTCGGCCGCCGCCAGGGCGACGTAGGCCAGCCTGAGTCTCGTGGACCTGTGCACGCCCCGAACTGTAGGGCGTGCCGGCGGCCGGCCCGGAGAGCCTCAGGCGACGGCCAGCTGGGCCCGGGTCGGGACGAACGGGTCGAGCCGCAGCCGCATCCCCGCCTCGGCGGGCGTCCGGTTGGCCTTGCGTCCGTTGCAGGGGCCGCACGCCGCGACCGTGTTGAGCCAGGTCCAGCCGCCACCGCGGCTCTGCGGGAGGACGTGGTCGATGGTCGAGGCGTGCCGGCCGCAGTAGGCGCAGGCGTGGCGGTCGCGCCTGAGCACATTGCTCCGGGAGTACGCCGCCGGGCGGTACATCCACTTCGCCGCGACGTACCGGACCAGCCGGATCACCCGCGGCCACGGGTGCGGCCCGATCATCCGGTCCTCGTGCGCCTCCTCGACGGTGGCGACCTCGCGGAACAGCATCCGCACGGCGTGCTGGAAGGTGACCGTGCCGAGCGGTTCGTAGGAGGCGTTCAGCAGCGTCACGGTGGTCATGGCCGCCGTCACCTCCTTCCGGTCGCTCGTCATGCGGCGCCAGTCGGATTCCTACAAGGTCCGCATTTCCGTTCGGCCACGAAGGCGTGAAGGACAGAAGACCTCTGCGCGAGGCCCGACGGTCGAATGTACGTCGGCGCGGCCCGGACGCTCTACCGAATTGCCGGTTCCGTGCGGGGGAGGAAGGGCGCGAGCGCCAGGGCGAGGTGCAGCCGGAGCCGATCGGCGCCTCGCGCGAGGTCGTAGCCGGTGGCCTGCTCGACCTGTCCGAGCCGGTGGTAGACGGTCTGTCGGTGCACGGCCAGCAGGGTCGCCGTACGCGAGGCGCTGCCAGCCTCGTCGAGCCAGACCCGCACCGTGTGCAGGACGTCCGGGGCCGCCGTGGCGAGGAACGCGCGCACCGGTGGGTCGATCACGGCCGCCGCCAGATCGTCGTCGCGGCTGACGCCGAGGAGGGCGAGCGGGCCGAGGGACTCCCAGCGCACGACCGCGCCCGGCTCGGCGGTCCGGGCGACGCGGAGGCCGACCCGGGCGCCGCGGTGGGCGGCGGCCAGCGCGTCGATGCCGGGCACGGTGGGGCCGGTCGCGGCGCGGGTGACCCGGTCCAGGCTGTCGACGCGGCGGCCGAGACCGAGGGCGCCGAGCAGGTCGGTGAGGCCGCCCGCGGGCTCGACGAGCGAGGCGCGGGTGACGGCGCAGGCCACGCCCGGGCTGGAGCGGACCCACACCACGCCGGGGCGCGAGGGACGGCTCGCGACCTGGTCGAGCAGCTCGGGGCGCTCGAGCAGCACGCAGGTGACGGGCTCGTGCAGGTCGAGGCCGCCGGCCTGGGCGAGGTCGGCCGCCGACTCCCGGGCCGCGAGCCGGCCGCCCTCGACCAGCTCGCGGAAGAGCGCGTCGCGGTGGGCCTGGCGGCGCTCGGCCACGTTGAGGAGCAGCGCCGCCGACTCGGCGATCCGGATCGCCTCCGGCCAGGTCGACTCGGCGATCCGGCCGTCCGGATCGATGAGCCAGAAGTACCCGTGCACCCGGCCCAGGTGCCGGGCCGGGACGCAGAGCCGAGCGACGATCCCGAGCGCCTCGTCGGCAGGGGTGCGCAGCGGGCCGGGGGAGTCCTCGATGCCCTGGCCGCGGAACCACACGAGCACGTCCTCGGTGGAGCGTCGCTGCAGGATCGAGCGTTGCCGGATCGAGTCGATGACGTCGTCGCCGCGGTGGTCGGAGAAGCCGATCAGCCGGAAGTCCGGATCCTCGAGCGTGCACGGTGCATCGGTCAGCCGGGCCATGTCCTCCACGAGGTCATCGAGCGAGCTCATCAGACAAGTGTCTCATCGCGGCCTGAGAATCCTGTGACAGATGTCCGTTTCGTGTGAGCGGTGACGCTCCTAGCGTGGAGACATGCTCGACCAGGCCCTGAGCCAGACCCTGAACCGCGCCTCGCGCAGCGCCCGCGCCCGCCGCGCGGTCGAGTCGTTCCCCGTCACCCGCAAGGTCGTCGACAGGTTCGTGCCCGGCGAGACCGCCGCCGACGCGGTCGCCGCGACCCGTCGCCTCATCGCCACGGGCCGCACGGTCACCCTCGACGTGCTCGGCGAGGACGTCCTCGACCTGGCCGGTGCCCGGGCGATGCGCGACGCGTACCTCGCCCTGCTGGCCGCGCTCGCCGAGGCGGGCTGCGCCGCCGGTGCCGACGTCTCGCTCAAGCTCTCCGCGATGGGCCAGGCCCTGCCCGGTGGCACGACGATCGCCACCGACCACGCGGCCGAGATCGCCGCCGCGGCCGCCGCCCTCGGCTGCACGGTCACCCTCGACATGGAGGACCACACCACCGTCGACTCGACGCTCGCGATCGGCACGGCCCTGCGCGCGTCGTACCCGTTGGTGGGGAACGTGCTGCAGACCAACCTGCGGCGCACCCCCGGTGACATCGCCGACCTCGACGGCACCGGCGCCCGGATCCGGCTGGTCAAGGGGGCCTACCGCGAGCCCGCCTCGGTCGCGCTGCAGCGCAAGGCCGAGGTCGACGGGGCCTACGAGCGGGCGATCGACGCGCTGATGAGCTCCGACTGCCACCCGATGATCGCCACCCACGACCCGGCGATGCTCGACCGCGCGGTCGCGCGGGCGCTGGCCGCCGGACGCGGCGCGGACGGCTGGGAGGCGCAGATGCTCTACGGCGTGCGCCCCGAGCTCGAGCAGCGGATGGTCGACGACGGCCACCGGATGCGCGTCTACATCCCGTTCGGCACCGACTGGTACGGGTACTTCATGCGACGGCTGGCCGAGCGCCCTGCCAACGTCGCCTTCTTCCTCCGCGCCCTCGCGCACCGATCCCGCTGATCCCCGCCTTCTTCCGAGAGGACCCCGACATGGACGCCATCACCACCCCGCCGGCCCCCGTCAACGAGCCCAACCTGACCTATGCCCCGGGCAGCGCCGAGCGGGACGCGCTCGTCGCGCAGCTCGACGCGCTCGGCGGCACGACGCGTCAGCTCGACGCCCACATCGGCGGTGAGAAGGTCGCCGGCGGCGGTGAGGAGATCGCCGTCGTCCAGCCGCACGCGCACCAGAAGGTGCTCGGCGTGCTGCGCAACAGCACCGCCGACGACGCGAAGTCCGCGATCGCCGCGGCTCGCGAAGCCGCTCCGGGCTGGCAGGCGCTGCCGTTCGACGAGCGTGCCGCCGTCATCCTGCGCGCCGCCGAGCTGCTCGCCGGGCCCTGGCGCCAGCGACTCAACGCCGCTACCGTGCTCGGCCAGTCGAAGACCTCCTTCCAGGCCGAGATCGATGCCGCCTGCGAGCTGATCGACTTCTGGCGCTTCAACGTCCACTTCGCCCGGCAGATCCTCGGCGAGCAGCCGATCGCCAACGCCCCCGGCATCTGGAACCGCACCGACCACCGCCCGCTCGAGGGCTTCGTCTACGCGATCACGCCCTTCAACTTCACCGCGATCGCCGGCAACCTGCCGACCGCGCCCGCCCTCATGGGCAGCACGGTGATCTGGAAGCCGTCGCCCACCCAGCAGCTCGCCGCGTCGCTGACGATGGAGCTGCTGGAGGAGGCCGGCCTGCCGCCGGGCGTCATCAACATGCTGCCGGGCGACGGCCTCGCCGTCTCCGAGGTCGCGCTCGCGCACCCCGACCTGGCCGGCATCCACTTCACCGGCTCCACGCCGACCTTCCAGCACCTGTGGCGCACGGTCGGGGAGAACCTGTCGTCGTACCGCACCTATCCGCGGCTCGTCGGCGAGACCGGCGGCAAGGACTTCGTCATCGCGCACCCGTCCGCCGACCCGGACGTGCTGCGCACCGCGCTGATCCGCGGCGCGTTCGAGTTCTCCGGCCAGAAGTGCTCGGCCGCCTCGCGTGCGTACGTCCCGGCGTCGCTGTGGGCCCGGATGGGTGCCGACCTGGCCTCCCAGACCGACGCCCTGCCCGTGGGCGACCCGACCGACTTCGCCAATTTCACCGGCGCCGTCATCGACGCCCGCGCGTTCGCCAAGCACAAGGCCGCGATCGAGCGGGCTCGCGCCACGTCCGGGCTGCAGATCGTCGCGGGCGGAGAGGTCGACGACAGCGTCGGGTACTTCGTCCGCCCGACGGTCGTGGTCGCCGAGGACCCGGCCGACGAGATGTTCTCGACCGAGTACTTCGGCCCCATCCTCGTCGTCCACGTGTACGACGACAGCCGGCCCGGCGCCTTCGAGGAGATCGTGAAGCAGGCCGAGTCCGCGGCGCCGTACGCCCTCACCGGCTCGATCCTGGCGACGGACCGGCACGCGGTGGACTGGGCGAGCAACGAGCTGCGCTTCGCGGCCGGCAACTTCTACGTCAACGACAAGCCCACCGGTGCCGTGGTCGGCCAGCAGCCCTTCGGCGGTGGCCGCGCGTCCGGCACCAACGACAAGGCCGGCTCGGCCCTCAACCTGCTGCGCTGGACCTCGCCCCGCTCGATCAAGGAGACCCTCGTCCCGCCGACGGACCACCGCTACCCGCACATGGGGTGATCCCGGCAGCGCGGCTGTTCAGACGACGAAGACCTGGCGGAACACAGCCGCGAGGTGGTCGGCGAGCTCGGCCTCGGTCCAGTCGCGCTCGTTGAGGAGGATGCCGACCACGTCGAACGAGCTCAGCGCGACGAGCATGTCCGTTGCTGTCGTCGTCGTCCATCGCGGGGCCAGGCGACCCTCGCCGGCCAGGCGCTCGATGATCTGTCGGCATCCCTCGTAGCGGACCCGGCTGGCCAGCTCCCAGTGCCGCGCGGCGTCGGGGTCGTGCCGGGCCGCCTGCTGGAGCGCGCGTGCGGTAGGCATGATCCGTGGGATGAAGCCGGCCACCACCTGGGCCCGGGCGTCCAGCGCGGCGACCCCGTCCGCCGCCTCCCACATGGGCAGGAAGGCGGCATCGCGGTCCTCGACCTCGTTGAGGTAGTCGTAGAGCGCCGCCAGCAGCTCGCCGCGGGAGGCGAAGTGCAGGTAGATCGCGCGCCGGGAGACTCCGGCCCGCTCCGCCACCGCGGCCATCGTGACCTCCGCGAGGCCCTCCTGCTCGATCAGCTCCCTGGCGGCCTTGAGCAGTGCCTGCGCGGTGCGGCGGCTGCGGGCGTTGCGCGGGGTCTCGATGCTGGCCATGGCATCAGGGTAGCCATATCTGCACATGGTGTGTACTTTAAAAAGTGCACACGATGTGAAGCAAGGAGGCCCGGACATGCCGGTCGGCTACCTGATCTCGGTTCTGCTCGTCGGCTCGGTCACGCTGCTGGCGATCCGTCCGGTGTACCGGCCGGAACCGCTGGGTCTGGCCAGCTTCCTGCTGACGCTGCTCATCAACGAGGTGCCGATCGCGGGGCTCTACCTCCTGCTCCCGGCGACTGCGCTGGCCTTCGCCCAAGGTGACATCGGCACACCGGGCGGCTGGGCGGTGTTCGGGCTCGCCCTGCTGGTCGTGCTCGGGCTCGCGGTCATCGCCCGGCGGACGATGCTGGCCGGGCCGGCCGTCGAGCGAGCGCTTGCCGAGGGCCTGGGCGCCGGCTGGCGCAGCGAGACCGACCCGGCGCTGAGGGCTGGACTGCGCCGGGGGCTTCCGCTCGGGCGCATCCTGTTCCTGCCGTTCGTCACCCGTCGCCGAGACGTCACCCACGTGAAGAACCTCAGCTACGGCGACGCCGGCAAGCGGAACCTGCTCGACGTGTACCACCACCGCTCCCGCCCGTCCGGCGGCCCGATCCTGATCCACCTGCACGGAGGCCACTACTCGATGGGCCGCAAGGACAGCCAGGCGCTGCCCTTGATCTACCGGTTGGCGAGCCAGGGCTGGGTCTGCATCAGCGCGAACTACCGGCTCCGGCCCGCGGTCCGACATCCCGAGCACCTCGTCGACTACAAGCGGGTGATCGCCTGGGCCCGCGAGCACGCCGAGGAGTACGGCGCCGACCCGGCGATGATCTTCGCGTCGGGCACCTCGGCCGGCGGTCACATGGCCTCGATCGCCGGCCTGACCGCCGACGACCCGGATCTCCAGCCCGGCTTCGAGGATGTCGACACCTCGGTTGCGGGCGTCATCATCCTGAACGGCTACCTGGGCCGGTACTTCGGCCAGGGCCCCGAGTCGTCGCCGCTGGGACACGTCCGGCCCGACGCCCCGCCGTACCTCATCGCTCACGGTGACCACGACAGCCTCGTCTCCCCGGACGTGAACCGTCCCTTCGTCGAGGGTCTGCGCCGGGTCTCGCGCAGTCCTGTCGTGTACGCCGAGCTCCCCGGCGCCCAGCACGGCTTCGACCTCTATCACTCCGTGCGCTTCGAGACCCTCATCAACGGCATCGAGGCCTTCGCCGCCTGGGTCCGCACCGGCCGCGCCCGCCCGCGACCGGGCGGGAGGGGCTCCCCGGCGGGCCACGAGGTCACCCGCCGTACGGCACGGTGATGATCTCCAGGTTGTGGCCGTCGGGGTCGGACCAGTAGAGCCCGCGGCCGCCGTCGTTGCGGTTGACCGCGCCCTCCTGCCGATGGAACGGGTCGGCCCAGAAGGTCAGGCCGCGCTCGACGATACGGGCGTGGATCGCGTCGAACTCGTCGTCGCCGACGAGGAAGGCGTAGTGCTGGGCGGTGACCGGGCCGGGGTGGGCGACGACGTCGAGGCTGACGCCGTTGCCGAGCTCGACGACCCGGAACGGCCCGTAGACGCGGGCTTCCGGGAGGCCGAGGACGTCGGTGAGGAAGGCCGCGGTGGCGTCGCGGTCGGTGGCGTGGACGATCGTGTGGTTGAGCTCGATGGTCATGGTCAGGCTCCTTGCTCTCCAGTGTGCGCCTTCGGCGCCGGCAGCAGGAGGGCCGGGACGACGGCGAGGGCGGCGATCGCCAGCGGCCACCAGAAGGCGACGCCGAAGGCGTCGGCGGGCGCCGTGGCGGTCGAGAGCCGGTGCTGCAGGACGGTGGCGAAGACCGCGGTGGCGACGACGCCGCCGGTGCGCTGGGCGATGCTCATCGTCGTGGTGGCGTGGGGGATGGCGGCATGGTCGAGGGCCGCGTACGCCGCCGCGCTGGTCGGCGCGAAGATGCAGCCCGCGCCGAGCCCGATCGCGAACAGCGCGAACCCGAGGTAGGCCTGACCGGGGTCGCTGCCGACCGCGGTGTAGCCGAGGAAGCCGGCGACCAGCAGCCCCACGCCGGCCAGTACGACGGCACGGCCGCGGCCGCGGTCGACCAGCCGGCCGGTCAGGGCCATCGCGAGGGCCGCGCCGACGCCCTGGGGCACGAGCAGCAGGCCGGTCTGCAGCTCGGACTCGCCACGGGCGAGGAGGTGGTAGAGCGGGAGCAGGAAGCCCGCGCCGGTGAGGACGCCGACCGCGAGGAACTGGACCGCGGTCGCGGTCGCGAAGCCACGGGTGGCGAAGTGGCGCAGCTCGACGAGCGGCTGCGCGGTGCGCAGGGCGTGGGCGACGAACGCGACGAGCAGGACGGCACCGCCCACGATCCCGGTGACCGCCTCTGAGGTGGAGCCGGTGGGGCTGGCGAGCGAGGTGACGCCGGACGCCAGGGCGACCAGGCCGGGGGAGAGCAGGGCGAGGCCGACGACGTCGAGCCGACCGCGACCGGCGCCACGCGGGTCCGCGAGGACGCGGACCGACCAGGCCAGGCAGGCGAGGCCGACCGGGATGTTGACCAGGAAGATCCAGCGCCAGTCGACGCTGTCGATCAGCACGCCGCCGAGGACCGGGCCGAGGATCGGGCCGAGCATCATCGGGATCCCGACGACGGCCATGGCCCGGCCCATCCGCCGCGGCCCGACGGCGCGGGCCACCATGGCGATGCCGACCGGGCTGACCAGTCCGGCTCCGGCGCCCTGCAGGACGCGGAAGGCGATGAGCGACGGGGCCGACCAGGCGAGACCGCACAGCAGCGAGCCGGCCGTGAAGACCCCGACGGCGAGCAGCCAGACCCGGCGGGCGCCGTACCGGTCCATCGCCCAGCCGGCGAGCGGGATGGTGGCGGTGAAGGCGAGCAGGTAGCCGGTCATCACCCACTGGATCGTGGTGAGGGAGACGGAGAACTCCGCGGCGAGGCGGTCGGTGGCGACGCTGACGATGGTCGCGTCGAGGACGGTGGTGATCATGCCGAGCACGACCACGGCGATGACGGTGCGGGCCGTCCGGTCGAGCGGTGCCGCGCTCGGGGCGGCGGGGGTGGCGGTCTGGCTCATGACCGCGCTCTTTTCGTATGGCGAATCTAAAGTTATAGCGACTCTAAGTTTGGAGTGACACAAAGTCAAGGGTAGGGTGGCGCCATGGCCGAGCCGGGACTGCGCGAGCGCAAGAAGCAGGAGACGCGACAGCGGATCACCGAGGCCGCGATCGTCCTGTTCGCCGAGCGCGGGTTCGAGCAGGTGCCGGTCGCCGACATCGCCGCCGCCGCGGACGTCTCGACCGCCACGGTGTTCAACTACTTCCCGGTCAAGGAGGACCTGATCTACGACGGGATGGCCGCGTTCAACGAGCGCCTGCTCGCCGCCGTCCGGGACCGGCCCGCAGGCCAGCGCGTCGTCAGCGCCTTCCGGGAGTACGTCGTCCAGCCGCGCGGTGTGCTCGCCGACCCGGGTTCGCCGGTGCTCGCCGGCCTGTCCCGGATCGCGCGGATCGTGCGGGACAGTCCGAGCCTCCAGGCCCGGGAGCGGCTCGAGGCCGACCGGGCCGTCACCGCGCTGCGGGAGCTACTCGTCGAGGAGCTCGGTGACGACCTGCGCTCGTGGTCCGTCGCGTCCGCGCTGGTCGGCACGACCCGCGGGATGACCCGCGAGGTGCAGCGGGCCGCGGCCGAGGGCAGGGTCGACGCCCGGCTGGCGAAGCGGCTCCTCACGGATGCGGGGGCAGCCATCGACGTCGTCGAGGCCGGTCTGGCGGGTTCGGCCGACGCCTGACCTCGGGCCCGCCGTGGGCGTACGCTGCCCTCGTGGCGTCTGCCGCGACTCAGGGGGTCCGCTTCTGCCGCACCGACGACGGCGTGCGGCTCGCGTGGGCGCGCCACGGGTCCGGTCCGCCCCTGCTGATCGTCTCGTGCTGGCTCAGCCACCTCCAGTACGACTGGCAGAGCCCGGTGTGGCGGCACTTCCTGGACGACCTCGGCGCCCTCGCGACCGTGGTGCGGTACGACGAGCGCGGGTTCGGGCTCTCGGAGTGGCAGGTCTCCGACTTCTCCCTCGAGCGCCGGCTGGCCGACCTGGAGACCTTGGTCGAGGCCACCGGGCTGGAGCGGTTCGCGGTGCTCGGGATGTCCGGCGGGGCGCCGGTCGCGGTCGCCTACGCGCACGCGCACCCCGAGCGGGTGAGCCGGCTGGTGCTCTACGGCGGCATGGCGGGCGGTGGCATCCAGCAGGAGGACGAGGCGGCGGAGGAGGCGTTCCGGGCGATGATCCGCGCCGGGTGGGCGCGCCCCGACCCGCTGTTCCGACGGGTGTTCACCAACGCCTTCATCCCCGATGCCACCGAGCAGCAGATGGTCTGGATGGACGAGCTGCAGCGCACCTCGACCAACACCGACAACGCCGTCTGCAGCCGGATCGCCCGGCATGCCGTCGACGTCCGCGACCTGCTGCCCGGGATCGCCGCACCCACCCTGGTGCTGCACGCCGAGGGCGACCGGGTCGCGCCCGGCTGGGGTCCGCGGCTCGCGTCGGGGATCCCCGACGCCCGGCTGGTCATGCTCGACTCCCGCAACCACGTGCTGCTCGCCGACGAGCCGGCCTGGCCCGTCTTCCGCGACGAGGTCGCCGCCTTCCTCGCGGCCGACCGGGTCGTCGTACCGGTCGACCATCTGTCCGCGCGGGAGCGCGAGCTCCTGCTGCTGGCCGCCGAGGGCCTCGACAACACCGCCATCGCGGACCGGCTGACGCTGAGTGTGCGCACCGTCGAGCGGCACTTCCAGAACGTCTACCTCAAGCTGGGCCTCTCCGGCCGTACGGCGCGCGCCGCCGCGGTCTGTCGGGTGCTCGGACTCACCCCGCAGGCCTGACCGTCGGCCTGCTGCGCGTACGCGTCGGCGGCCGTTCGCGGCCTGCAGGCGGGCGCGGATGCGTGTCGGCACCGATGCCCGCAGGTGCTCGCGGTTCCTAGCGTCGGGTCATCGGCGAACACCCGCCGTGCCGACGAAGGAGACGACGATGTCGAACAAGGCAGTGGTCAGCCTGGCCACCGGGATGGAGGACCCCGAGCGGGTCACGGTGGCGTTCCTGGTCGCGCTCGGCGCGGCCGAGCAGGGGCGCCCGACCCTGATGTTCCTGACTAAGGAGGCGGTCCGGCTCGCCGTGCCCGGCGTCGCGGTCGGTCGCTCCTGCGAGGGCTGCCCGTCGCTGCCCGAGCTGCTGGAGCGCTTCCTCGCGGCCGGCGGCACCTATCTGGTCTGTCCGCTGTGCTTCAACGCGAAGGCGCTCGACCCGGAGCGCCTGATCAAGGGCGCGGAGATCGGCGGCACGATCCCGATGTGGCAGTGGATCGGCGACGAGGGCGCGACGTCCTTCAGCTACTGAGCCAGCTCCGGGATCGGCGTGCGCAGGGTGCCGTCGGCGAGCCAGGAGGCGAGGTTGTCGAGGGTGAGCGCGCGCATCGCCGCCCGGGTGGGGTGGGTGCCGGACGCGAGGTGGGGGAGCAGGACGACGTTGTCCATCGTGGTCAGCTCCGCGGGCACCCGCGGCTCGTCGGCGTAGACGTCGAGACCGGCGCCGCCCAGGCGGCCGTCGCGGAGTGCGGCGACGAGGGCCGGTTCGTCGACGACGGAGCCGCGGGCGATGTTGATCAGCACCCCGGTCGGGCCGAGGGCGTCGAGGACCTCGCCGTCGATCAGTGCGGCGGTACCCGCGCCGCCGGGCACGACCGCGACCAGGCTGTCGACGCCCGCCGCGAGCTCGACGGGCGAGGCGGCGTAGTCGTAGGGGACGTCCGCCAGTCGGTGCCGGTTGTGATAGCTCACCGTGCAGCCGAAGGCCTCGAGCCGGGTGGCGACGGCCTGGCCGATCCGGCCCAGGCCGAGGATGCCCACCCGGCTGCCCGCGACCTGGTCGGTGAGCGGGAAGCTGCCGTCCAGCCACCTGCCGTCGCGGACGAAGCGGTCGGCGGCGACCACCTGGCGTCGTACGGCGAGCAGCAGGGCGAGGGCGGTTTCGGCGACCGCGTCGTCGAGGACGTCGGGGGTGTTGCTCACCGCGATGCCACGGTCCAGGGCCGCGGGGATGTCGATGTTGTCGTAGCCGACGCCGTGGTTGGCGATCACGCCCAGCCGGGGGAGGGCGGCGATCAGGTCGGCGTCCACGGGGCTGACGTTGCTGCAGACGATGCCGACGATGTCGGCGCCGTGCTCGGCGAGGAACGCGGCCCGGGCGGCGGGGGCGGCGGGTAGGTCGAGCGCGGCGTACCGCTCGCCGACGGCGTCGTGCAGCTGTGGACTGATCGGTGGGACGCGGAGCACGGTGCCGGTGTGGGTCACGCACGGCAATCTACGAGGCGCCGCCCGCACGGCGCACGCCCGGTCGGTTGTGCGCGGGTCCCGGGGTCGGCGATCCTGTCGGGGTGGACGAGGAGCTCGGGATCCTGGAGCGGTCTCGAGAGTTGGACGTCATCGAGGCACTCGTCGTCGATGCCGCGGCCGGACGCGGCTCGGCGCTGTTCATCGCCGGTCCGCCCGGGATCGGTAAGTCGGCGTTGCTGCATGAGACGGTCGTGGCCGGCCGGGCCGCCGGGCTGCGGGTCCTGTCGGTGCGACTGCAGGAGCTGGACGGCGCGGTTCCCTTCGGGGTGGTTCGGGATCTGTTGGCGCCAGAGCTCGCCGGCGCTGATCCGGTCGGCGACACCCCGCTGATCCGCCAGGCGCTCGATGTGCTGGGCCACGCATGGCCGGTGGCGTCGGACAGCGACCGGAACGCGCCGATCTCGGTCGCCAGCGCGCGCCACGCCCTGTACTGGCTGGTCGCGGCGCTGGCCGACCGTACCCCGCTCCTGCTGGCCGTCGACGACGTCCACTGGGCCGACCCGGCGTCACTGGGATTCCTCCTGCATCTGGCCCGGCGGATCGACGGCCTTCCGGTGGCGCTCGCCACTGCGACGCGGCGGGGCGACGTCGGTGGCGCCGCGGAGCTGGCCGCCGGGCTGGGTTCGCCGGACCGTGTCCTGCTGCCGCGCCCGCTGAGCGCCGAGGCCACGGCGGTGCTGGTCCGCGCCGAGTTCGGAGCGCCGGACGTGCCCGGGCTCGCCGCGACGCTGCATGCGTGCACGGCCGGCAACCCGCTGGCCCTGCACGCGTCGTTGGCGGCGCTGCGCGACACGGGGGCCGCACCGGAGACGTTCTCGCCGGAGCTGGTACGGCGGTTGGGGGCGGACGCGCTGGGCAGCCGGGTCCGGCGGTGGCTGGATGCCGTGAGCCCCGCCGCCCGGGAGTGTGCCGAGGCGCTCGCGGTGGTCGGCGACATCGGCGGACCGGCGGCGATCGGCAGCCTGATCGGCGTGTCCGCCGCGAGCGCTCGGCGGGCGATCGACGAACTGGTGGCCGCCGAGCTGCTCAGGTCCGAGGAATGGGGCACGTTCGCGCAGCCGCTGATCCGCTCGGCGATCAGCGACGCGATAGCGGGCCCGGACCGTGACCGGCTCGGTCGGCGGGCCGCAGCGATCCTCGCCGAGCGGTCCGACCCCGTCGCGGCCGCTGGACACCTGATGGCGGTGCGTCCGGCGGCCGACCCCTGGGTGGTCGAGACCCTGGAGCGCGCGGCCAGGATCTCGGCGGACCGGGGCGCACCGGACGTCGCCATCACGCTGTTGCGCCGAGCGGTGGCGGAACCTGCGCCGCGCGGGCGACGCGTGCGGATCTGGGCGGCCCTGGGCCGTGCGCAGCTGGCGGCCGGCGACCCGAACGCCGTGGACAGCCTTCGCCGGGCGATCCACGATGCCGGCGCGCCTCGCGAACGTGCCGTGATCGCCCGTGATCTCGCCCAGGCGCTGGTCAACGACGTCCGTCTGAGCGAGGCCGTCGACGTCCTGCGGCGGGCCGCGGTCGAGCTGCGGGCAGTCGCCGAGGTGGAGACCGACCGTGCGCTGGTGGACGAGATCGAGACACGCCGCCTGATGTTCAGCACGTGGGACCCGGTCCAGCGTGCATCGGTGCGCGAGTTGCTGGCGGCGGAGTCGGATCGGCCGGTACGACAGGGTGCCTTCGCGCAGCGCATGAGCCTGATGATCCGGGCCTTCGAGTCGATCGCCGCATGTCGTCCCGCAGACGAGGGGGCGACCCTGGTCGAGCAGGCGTTGGCCGACGGGTCGTTGTCTCGTGACGCTCCGAGCGTGGCGCTGATGGCGGTGCCGCTGCTAGGTGCATGCGGTCGCGTCGGCCAGGCTCGCCGCCATGTGGAGTTGGCGATCGTCCGGGCCCAGGAGGACGGCGTGCTCCCGGAGCTGCGGGCGAGCATCGGGCTGCGCGGCCAGCTCGCGATGTTGGAGGGCGACGTGCTGGTGGCCGAGACGGACGGGTGCGCCATGCAGGAGCTCATCGAAGAGGGTGAGCTCGGCGCGCCGTACCTCCTCGGCTTCCTCACCGAGGCGCTGCTGGCCCAGGGTCGTGTCGACGAGGCCGAGGCCCACCTGCGACAGGCGGGCCTGATGGTCGGCCCGCTGCCGGACCTGACCCCCCTCAACACGATCCTTCTCGCGCGCGGTCGGGTGCGGGTGGCGCAGGGTGAGCTGTACGCCGGCCTGGAGGATCTGTTGTGCTGCGGCGAGCGGCAGGAGCGGGCGGGCCAGACCAACCCGGCGCTCAACCCGTGGCGTGCGGCGGCGGTCGAGGTGCTGGCCAGGCTGGGGCGCCACCAGGAGGCCGTCGAGCTCGCCGAGGAGGACCTGGACCTGGCCGGGCGCTTCGGGGCCGACCACGTCGTCGGCGCCGCACTGCTCAGCCGGGCCGGTGCCGGGGGCGAGATCGGGGACGTCGTGCTGCTCGAGGAGGCCCGCACACTGCTCACGCGGTCGTTCGCGCGCCTGACGCTCGCCCGGACGTACTTCGAGCTGGGCCGGGCCCGGCTGGCGCGCGGCGAGGGGAGAGACGCACGCACGGAGCTCACCCGTGCGCTCGGGTTGGCCCGCCAGCTCAGTGCCACGCACCTGGCGGCCCGCGCGACCGAGGCGCTCGTCGCCGCGGGAGGTCGACCGCGTCCCGCGCCCACCCGTGCGGCGGAGGCCTTGACCCCCGCCGAGCGGCGGGTGGCGGAGCTGGCGGCGACCGGGGCTCGCAACAGAGAGATCGCCCAGGCCCTGTTCGTGACCGAGAAGACGGTCGAGACCCACCTACGCCACTCGTTCCGCAAGCTCGGCCTGAGCTCGCGCGCCCAACTGCCCGCGGCCCTCGCGGGCCCGCCGGCAGCTCAGTCGGCCGTGTAGGAGACCAGGAGCTTGGACTCCACCTTGTTGTCGCCGCCGGTGCTGCAGCCGAAGTTACGGGTGATGTTCATCAGCGTGGTCCCCGCGGTCAGGTCGGTGCCCCTGATCGTGCCAGAGTGGTCCTCGTACTGCGGATTGGGATAGACCGTGCTGCAGTCGACGTCGTCGCCCTCGTACTCCCGCAGGAAGCCGGTCAGCGAGAACGACTCCAGCTCGATGTCGCTGGTGCTGACACTGCCGACGACGATCTCGTTGTCCAGTCCCGCCACCCGGTAGCCGCTCTGGAAGTTGATCCGTCGCGGGGACCAGCGACACACGCCGTCGTACAGGTCGTTGCCGTCGCAGTCCCGGAGATCGATACCGAACGGACCACCTGTCCAACTCGTGAAGGGCATGTGCTCCGGTGCGCCGCAGCCGGTCTGGTGCTCGCACCACAGCTGCCCGTTCGGCTTCCGCACCCCGATGGCGAACTCGAAGTCGCCGGCACTGCTGCCGCCGTCGCCGTCCTCCTCGATCTCGAGGCCGTTGAAGTTGACCCGGACTCTCAGATCCGGCACCAGGGGGCGTCGCCCGCCCAGACGCACCTCGCTGTAGTCGGAGCGGTTGTCGCCGTCGGTGTTGAAGTTGCCGGGATTGGTGCCGGCCACGGCCTCGTCGCCGTCGACGAGCTGGTCCAGATCCTGGTCCGCGTCGTTCGGACTCGTGAACGCCTCGTAGGGAGCCTCGCCGAGCACCCGGATGATCAGCCGTCCACCGCCGCGCCCGGCCTCGGCACCGTCGGACCGCTTGTCGTCGTCGCTGTCGGCGTCGAGCGGATCGGTCACCACGACGCCGAGGTCGCGCAGGGTGAAGCCCCGCGCCTCCTCGAAGTCGCTCAGCCCGTCGCCGTCGGTGTCGACGGAGCGGGGGTGGGTGCCGAGGCTCCGCTCCTCCCCGTCGTTCAGGCCGTCGCCGTCGGTGTCGGCGACATCGCGCTCGCTGGTGACCGAGACCGTGCTGGTCGCGCCGTCGGCGCAGACCGAGTCGCAGGTCCCGCCCGTGCTGACGCCTCGCGTGACCACGTCGTAGCCGATCCCCTCGAGCGCGTTGACCACGCCGTCCTGGTCGCTGTCACCGAAGTTCTCGAAGTCGGCTACCCGGGGATCGCCGCCGACGGTCTCCTCGACGCCGTCGGAGGCGGTGTCGCGGTCGCTGTCGAAGTGCTCCGGACTGGTCGCCTGCAGCTCGGTCATCTGGCCCGGGGTGGCCGGCGGGCTGACCAGCGGCAGCCGCCGCTCGGTCAGCTCGTAGTCGTCGGTGAGGCCGTCGGCGTCGGTGTCGGCGCTGGTGGGGTCCGTGATCGGGTCCGACAGGGCCCACCCGATCAGGGGATCCTCCAATCCCGTGGTCTCGCGCCTCGGCGCGCGGCCGGTGCCGATCACGATGAGACCGGAGTCGTCTCGCTCGACGGCCGCGGGCGCCTCATCGTCGTCGGTGAGACGGTCGTTGTCGGTGTCCTCGCTCGTGCACCGCGACTGCACGTTGCGGGACCCACGCTGCGACTCGACCTTCCAGCCGACCAGGACCTCGAACCGGTCGTCCAGGCCGTCACCGTCGGTGTCGGTGCTGTCGGCGATGCCGTCGGCGTCGCTGTCGGTCGGGCTGTCCACACAGCCGTGGACGCTCTCCAGCAGCGCCGGGAGCCGGTCCTGGTCCGTGTCGGCGAGGAAGGCCAGGGTGATGCTCTGGCCGGCGTCCATGATGAGCGAGTCCAACGTCAGGGACTGGTCGATGCCGGTCGGCGTGATGATCTCCCACTGCTTCGCGACGCCCGGCTCCATGCCGGTGCGCCGGACCCGGAAGATCCGGTCGCCACCGTCGTCGCGCCGGATCACCGAGTAGCTGCCGTCGATCTCGGCCTGCGTCAACGACGCGGTCGGGTGCGCGGTCTCGTCGTACTCCTCGAGTCCGATCGCCGCCAACGCCTCGCGCAGGGTGATGCCGAGGCTGTTGCCGTCGGGGTCGAAGACGGCGCGCCGGTCGCCCTCGTCCACCACGCCGTCTGCGTTGGTGTCGACGAGACGCCCGGTGCCGGTGGCGACGCGGCGCTTCTCGGTCAGGTCGCCGACACCGTCGTCGTCGGCATCGAAACCGCCGTAGTCGATCGTCAGCGCAGCCGTACGGTCGTTGATGTCCTGGGACGTGTAGGCGAAGTTGCGGCCGAGCTCGTCGGTGGTGTCGTAGTTGCTGAACTTGAACACCAACCCGCGCGGGTTGCGCATCAGGTCGTCGACCAGCGTCGGGAAGACCTGGGTGCTCTCGAAGATCACCGGGCCCCGCTCGGGGACCAGCGGACCGAGGTTGAACTCGGACGCAGAGCCCTGAATGGGCAGCAGCGTCGCCACCGGAGTGAGCTTGGCAGGGTTCTGCGGATCCTGGATCAGGGCGACCACCTGCAGGTTGCGGATGGTGAAGGCGATGTCACCGGCGGTCTTCAGGGTCACCGCTGTCTGGACCGAGGCACCGTGCACCTCCCGGGTCCGATCCGCCGAGTCGGCCTTCTCCACCTCCGAGGTCAGCGTCTTCGCCCGCTCCTGCTCGGTCTCCTGCTTGGAGGTCTCAGTGAAGGAGGCGAGGAAGGTCGAGTTGAAGCTCTGTTCGGAGGTGGTGCTGAAGGTCGCCTCCGCCGACGGGCCGCTGTCGTAGCCGATGGTGAAGGAGGCCGTCTGGGACAGCTTGGTGCCGGCCTCCAACGTGCGGGAGTCGGTGCTGGCGAACTCCTTGCTGTCGGTCTGGGTCAGTGTCGTGCTGACCTCCTCGGTGTCGACCTGCTTGCTCTCGGTGCCGGTTCGGTCGATGAAGCGAACGTCCAGGTCCAGGCGCATCTCGCCGATCTCCAGGGCGGGCTGGGGAAGGTCGGAGACGCGTGGTCTGCGGGTGGCCAGGCTCGTCTCGGTGCCGTCGTCGATCTGGTCGCCGTCCGTGTCGGCGAGGATCGCCGACGTGCGGAAGAAGCTCATCTCCAACCCGTCGGTCAGGCTGTCTCCGTCCGTGTCCTGACCGGTCGGGTCGGAGTAGGTCTCGTTGAACTCGACGTCGTCGGTGAGCCCGTCGTCGTCGGTGTCGGAGTCGCGGGGATCGGTGCCCAGCGACTTCTCCGCCGCGTCGCCCAGACCGTCGCCGTCGGTGTCGGCGGAGTCGAGCACGTCGTCGCCGTCCAGATCGTGCTCGGGTCGGGGAGCCGCACAGTCAGCGTCGACGGTGCCGGGATTGCTGGTTACAACTCGGGTGTGGGCCTGGCCGTTGCCGAGCTCGACGTGGATCTGGTAGCCGCGCAGCTCCTCGGCGTCGGTCAGGCCGTCGCAATCGGAGTCCACGAGCCCGCTCGCGCTGGCGGGGGTGCCCCGGAACACCGCGGAGGTGGGGTCGATCGGTCCGCCGAGAGAGCCGGAGCGCTCGGCGAGTGCCAGGCCGGTGAGGTCGACGACATCGCCGACGCGGACCCGGTAGTCGACCTCGCTCTGCGCGCCGGTCGTCAGCTCCACGCTCTGCCGGCTGCCGTCAGTGAAGCGCGCGGCACTGACCGGCACGCCGCCGGTGCTGCCCGGCTCCAGGACGACCTCGTAGCCGCCGGGACGCACCGCACTGTCGCCCATCGGCTTGCTGAACTGGACGACGACGGTGCGGTTGCCGGTCGAGGATGCGCTCGTCACGGCAGGACGGAGGGCGTTGACCGCGATGGTCCCGGTCACCGACGCGGTGCGGTGCGCCGGGTCGATCGGCTCGCCGCCCGCGTCCAGGACGTCGGTGGACAGGGTGATCCGGTAGGGCACGGCGTAGAGCGGGTCCGTGCTCAACAGGACCCGGTCGAACCCGGGCAGCAGGGCGGCGCCGGTGACGTTGAGCGAGGGGCTGGAGCCGTACGCCGCGACCGCGCCAGCACTCTCTCCCATCGGCCGGTTGAACGTCAGCAGCACCTGATCGGTGCCCTGGAGCTCGGCGGAGACGAGTCGCGGTGTGGAGTTGCTCTCCGCGACCCGGACGGTGCAGGCCTGGAGACCGGCCAGCGCATCCGCCGACCGGGTGCCGGCCGTGGTCATCGCGACCCGGGCCTGCACGAGCCGGCCCCTGGCTGCGCGGCGCTTCCTCTGCGCCGACTTGAGCCGCTTCGTGGCCTTCTTGACGGCGGGGCCGGACGCGCCCGGATGCACCTTCGCGGTCGTCAGTCGAGCCCTGGCCTGCCGAACCTTCTTCTTCTTGGCCTTGAGCCTGCTCCTCCGCTCCTCGACCGCCTGCTGGGCCTGGGTGAGAGCGACGCCGGCCGCGGCGAGCTCGGCCTCCTCCGTCCCGCAGGTGGCAGGCGCGGCCGCGCGCCTGGTCCCGACGTCACCACCCGACCCGCCGCCACCGACCAGGCCACTGGCCACCGCGGTCACGCCGAGCAACAGCGTAACCGCGACGACCGCGGACAACAGGGAGACCGGACGAGGGTGCATGCGCGGCAAGAGGGAGATCACGAGAACCGCCTCGTGTGGGGGAGCAGAGGTACCGTGACTGTAGGGAACAGAGCGCTCCGCCACTCCCGTCAGAAGAAGACGTCAGGGGAAACTTGAGGGGTTGATCTGCGTCGGCGCGACGGGCCGGACCCGGCCGGCCGCCAGCATCTCGGCGCGGGTAGCGACCTTCACCCGGGCCCGGCCCTCTGCCTCGCCCAGCGCGACCTCGTGGGCGTCGATCCGCTCCCAGGCGGTGTGGGGGACGACCGCGACGTCGCGCTCGGCGAAGTAGGCGTCGACGTCCTCCGGGCGACGCGCCGTGGCGGTCGGCGTCGTCTCGGCGAGCAGCTGGCCGACGGTCTCGGCGGCGTCGCTCTTGGTGTGGCCGATCAGGCCGACCGGCCCGCGCTTGATCCAGCCGGTGACGTAGGTGCCGGGGATCGGGTCGCCGTCGAGGTCGAGGACCCGGCCGCCGTCGTTCGGGATCACGGCCGCGCGGTCGTCGAACGGCAGGCCGGGCAGCGGGCTGCTGCGGTAGCCGATGGCGCGGTAGACCTGCTGCACCTCCCAGTCGGTGACCTCACCGGTGCCCTCGACCCGGCCGTCGGCGTTCGGCGAATGGGTGCGCTCGGTGCGCAACGTGGTCACCCGGCCCGCCTCGTCCGTGACGATCTCCACGGGTGCCTCGGCGAAGTGCAGATGGATCCGGTGCGGCTTGCCGACGGGGTCGGCGCCGACCCAGCTGGTCAGCGTGTTGAGCACCATCTTCTGCGACTTGTGCTCGGCGATGTGCGCCATGCCGTGCTCGTCGACGTCGAATCCCTCGGGGTGCACGATCACCTCGACGTTGGGGGAGTGGTTGAGCTCGCGCAGCTCCAGGGGCGAGAACTTCGCGTACGCCGGGCCGCGGCGGGCGAACACGTGCACGTCGGTGATGGTCTTGGCCTTCAGGCCGGCGTGGACGTGCGCGGGGATGTCGGTCACGAGCATCTCGTCGCCCGTCTTGGCGAGCACGCGGGCGACGTCGAGGGCGACGTTGCCGACGCCGAGGACGGCGACGCTGGTCGCCTGGAGGGGCCACTCCTGGGGGACGTCCGGATGCGCGTCGTACCAGGAGACGAAGTCGGCGGCGCCGAGCGAGTGCTCTTCGCCGGCGATGCCGAGGTCGCGGTCGGCCATGGCGCCGGTGGAGATCACGACGGCGTCGTAGAACTCGCGCAGGTCCTCGAGCTTCACGTCCACGCCGTACTCCACGTTGCCGAGGAAGCGGACCTCCGGCTTCGCGATCACCCGCTGCAGGGCCTTGATGATCTCCTTGATCCGGGGGTGGTCCGGCGCGACGCCGTAGCGGACCAGGCCGAAGGGCGCGGGCAGCCGCTCGAGGATGTCGACGGAGACCGGGGTCTCGGACTTGGTGAGGATGTCGGCGGCGTAGATGCCGGCCGGGCCACCGCCCACGATCGCGACGCGAAGAGTCATGCTGGCGAGTCTGGTCGCTCGCGCGGGCTCACAGAACGAGGTTGTGGTTGGGTGCTCACAAGGTTACTTTGTGAGCATGCTCGGACCTCACGTCCCCGACCTGCGGGCGCTGGAGCTGCTGGTCGTGGTCGCCCGCACCGGCAGCCTGGGGGCTGCGGCCACCGAGCTCGGGATCAGCCAACAGGCCGCGTCCTCGCGGGTGCGGACCATGGAGGCGCTCGTCGGCGAGCCCCTGGTCGCCCGCAGCAAGCGGGGCTCCGAGCTCACGCCGACCGGTGAGCTCGTGGTCCAGTGGGCCGACCGGGTGCTCGACGCGGCCCAGGAGCTCGATGCCGGCATCGCGGCGCTGCGGGTCGACCGGCGCGGCCACCTCGACATCGCGGCCAGCCTCACCATCGCCGAGCACCTGCTGCCCGGCTGGCTGGTCGGCCTGCGGACCCACCAGGTCCAGCGCGGGCAGCAGCCGACCGAGGTCACCATGACGGCGACCAACACCGCCCGGGTCGCCGAGCTCGTGGAGGCGGGCGACGTCGTGCTCGGCTTCGTCGAAGGCCCGGAGGCGCCCCGCGGGCTGCGGCGGCGCCTGGTCGGCACCGACGAGCTCGTGGTGGTCGTCGGCCCGCAGCACCCCTGGGCGCTGCGCGCCCGCCGCCGGGTGAGCGCCGAGACGCTCGCGGCCACGCCGCTCGTCGTACGCGAGGCGGGGTCGGGGACCCGGACCGTGCTGGAGCGGGCCCTGGCCGACCGGCCGCGCGCGACGCCGGCGCTGGAGCTGTCGAGTACGGCGGCGGTGCGGGCCGCGGTCGCCGCCGGAGCCGGCCCCGCGGCGGTCGGCGCGCACGCCGTGCGCGACGACCTCCTCACCGGCCGCCTGGTGCGGGTCGCGGTGACTGGGCTCGACCTCACCCGCCGACTGCACGCCGTCTGGAAGGGCGGTCCGCACCCGCCCGAGGGTCCCGCCCGCGAGCTGGTCGCCTGGGCCGCGCGTCGTCCCTGACCCGTCGCACCGGACATACCTGTCCCCGGTCCGGTCGATGCACGACCCGGATGTCCGGTGCGACGGAGTCGGGTCAGGCGTGGGCCGGGGTGCGGGCGAGCATCTCGGCGATCGAGTCGTCGGTGCACGAGGCCCAGAAGCCGCCGACGACGTCCTCCAGCTGGGTGAAGGACTCCGCGACGTAGAGGACGTCCTGGTAGTCGGTGATGTCGTAGAGCTGGGTGCCCATGGTGGCGATCTCGAGCGGTCGGATGGTCATCCCGCGGAACGCCTCGATCTCGCCGGGCGAGGAGAGGATGCCGGCGCCGTACGCCTTGAGCTCGCCGGCCTCCCAGAGCACGCCGAACTCGAGGGTGAACCAGAAGACCTTGCTGATGAACTCCAGCGCCTCGGTGGTCCGCACCCGGCGCGAGGCCCGGCCGGCGAGCTCGTAGAGGGCGGTGAAGCGCGGGTTCGCCAGAGTGTTGCCGTGGCCGACGACCTCGTGGAGCACGTCGGGCTCGGGCGTGTAGAGCGGCACCGAGTGGTGGCGGACGTACTGGGTCGACCAGAACGCCTTGTCGGCGAGCGAGCCGTAGAACTCCCGCAGCGGGACCAGGCCGGCGGCCGGCCGGTAGCTGAACCCGGTCAGCGGCGCGAGCCACTCGCCGACCTCGGCCAGCTGGGGGATCCGGTCGATCGGCAGGCCCAGCGACTCCTTGCCGTCGAGGAACTCACGACAGCCGTACGCGCGGTGCTTGGTCACCAGCGCCTCGCTGACCACCTGCCAGACCCGGTGCTCGTCGTCGGTGTAGACCGCCGTCGGGCAGGGTTGGCCGGGACGCCAGTTGCTGGCGAGCGTGGCGAGCGCGTCGCGTCGGGCGCGGTAGGCCGGGTCGGCGAATCCGGGATGGTCGGCGCCGAGATGGACCTTGAGCGAGCCGTCCTCGTCGGCGGTCACCGGTGCGAAGTACTGGGCTTCCTCGAACATGACAGCAGTCTGTGACGTGGTCCATGCAATTGCGAGCCAAACCAGACGAATGGCTGTCACGGGCCGGTCAGGCATGGCAATCTGTCTTGTATGGACCGCGTCGATCATGGAATCCTGGACATCTTGCGTGCCGACTCGCGGACCTCGATCCGAGAGGTCGCCGAACGGCTCGGGATCAGCCGCGCGAGCGCCTACGCGAGGGTCAAGCGGCTCGTGGAGACCCGGGTGATCCGTGGCTTCACCATCGACGTCGACCACGCGGCCCTGGGGCTGGGCCTGCCGGCCTACATCCACGTCCGGATCAAGCAGAACACCTGGAAGTCCTTCCGGAAGAAGGCCTGGGCGCTGGAGGAGGCGGCTCATGTCGCCCTCGTCGCCGGTGACTTCGACTGCGTGATCCTGGTCCGCGCCCGCGACGCCGAGCACCTGCGCGAGCTCGTGCTGGAGCGGATCCAGGCACTGCCCGAGGTGGTCGCGACCCAGACGGTGCTGGTGTTCGAGGAGCACGTCGGGCAGGCCTGAGCCACCGTTCTGCGGCACGCCTGCGGGCATGTCCCGCCCGCAGCGCCCGGCCGGTCCGCACCGCCCCGGGGACGCCGGGGCTGTGGAGTTGAACGTCGTCCGTCGAGCGATCTCCGTAGGGTCAGTGGCGATGGCGGATGGCGGCGGAATGATGCAGGAGGAACGGCATGGGGCGAGCTCCTGGCTTCGGAACGCTCAAGGCGCGCCGTCTCCGGCGGCTGCTCGAGCACGAACTCGGCTATGCCGTCGCCGGCAACCCGGGCGGCTCCCACCGCCGGCTGACGAGCCCGGGGCGCCCGCCGCTGGTGTTCGCCTACCATGACAACGAGGAGATCGGTGGCTGGATGGTCCGCAAGATCCTCGTGAGCGCCGGACTCAGCGTCGAGGAAGCCAAGGAGGTGTTTCGCCGTGCCTGACCGTGCCGTCAAGGAAACGACCCATGTCCTGATGGTCGACGAGCGTCGAGACGGGGCGGGCCTCAGCATGTACTCGCCCCAGATGCCGGGCTTCGCGTTCGGGCGAGCCACCCAGTCCGAGTTCCTCGCCGACTACCAGGACGCACTGCGCAAGGCAGGAGTTCGCGGTCAGGTCGAGAGCCACAACGAGTACTTCAGTGTCCTTCCGGACGGGCAGGAGTACTCGGTTCGCTGGTCGACCGACCAAGCGCACGTCGATGAGCGCGTCACCCTGGCACAGCACCTGATCGGGATTCTCGAGGCCACGCCCGAGATGGTCCTCAGCGACGTCGACAGCGGGCGCGAGGTTTCGCCCGATGGCATCGTACGATTCGTCTGTGCGCTCCCCAGCGACCGGCTCGGCTGGATCATCGACCAGATGGATCCGAACGGCGAGATCCTGACCATCTGCACGATGGTCACCAACCGGATGATCTTCGGAACCTCCGTGGCGACGGCCGGCGCTCCGGCTGCGGTCGGCTGGCCGCAGACCGATGAGTTCGGCTGGACCCGCGAGACCACGATCGGCGAGATGATGGTGTCGATCGCCTCCTCACCCGAGCGGCGCAAGGTCGCGGTCGCTGCCTGACCCACGATCACGAAGGCGTGGGCGGCGAGAGTCCTGGCGCAGGTCTTCATCCGTGTGGCCAGGCCGGGACAGCCGGCTCGCCGCGGTCGCGGTCCGGCACCTGCCCGTCGTCGTACGCGCGCTCCGTCGACCCGGCTCCAGCACATGAGAGGCGCTGCCGCAGGGTCGATGAGTGAGTTTTCCCCAATATTTGGGGTGTTTCGGCTCCTGCGGTAAAGAAAGTCGGATTGTCGGGACGAGAGGTCCGCGCAGGCGTTTCCTGGACACAGCGCTCGGGGGCTGCTCTCACATCCATCACCCCTCTCTCCTTCTGGAGGCTTTGGCATGCGCCGAATCACTGATCGCCTCTCCGAGGCGCGCCGCGACGACCGCGGCTTCACGCTCATCGAACTGCTGATCGTCATCATCATCCTCGGCGTCCTCGCCGCCATCGTGGTGTTCTCCGTGCGGGGCATCACGAACAACAGCGAGACGACCGCCTGCAAGACCGAGATCCGTACGGTCGAGACGGCCGTAGAAGCCGCCTATGCCGAGACCGGTTCGTATCCGGCCGACGTCGACGCCCTCGTCGCTGGTGGATTCCTCCGTGCGGCTCCTGAGGGACCGCCCAACGGCCCGTCATCGATCAGTGGAGCCACGGCGATCACTGCGACGGGTGCGCTGAACCCGGCGCCGGCTGGTTGCTGATCGAACTCGGACTCTCGTTGGGGTGGGCCGTTGCTCGGGCGACGGTCCTCCACAGCCGATCATCGGAACCCAGCTGAGGAGCACCCGTGTTCCACCACCCGCACCGCATCGGTGACCGCGTCGACCGGCTCCTGGGCATCCTCTGGGACGCCCAGGGCACCGACCTGATGCTGACCGCCGGCCTGCCGCCCATGATCCGGGTCGACGGCACCCTGACTCCCGCTCCGGGACAGGCATCGCTCACCCCTGACGACGCCGACGCCCTGCTGTCCGAGGTGCTGACGCCGGAGCAACAGGAAGAGTGGGAGTCGCGCCACGAGTACGACTTCTCCTTCTCCTGGCGCGAGCACGCCCGGATCCGCGGCAACGCGTTCACCCAGCGGGGGCTGACGGCCGTCGCGCTGCGGATGATCCCGCGCGCCGTGCCGACGCCCGACGACCTCGGTCTGCCGCAGGTGCTGCGCGAGCTGTCGATGCGCCACCAGGGGCTGATCTTGATGACCGGCCCGACCGGATCCGGGAAGTCGACCACGCTCGCCTCGCTCGTCGATCTGATCAACCGCAACCGCGGCTGCCACATCATCACGGTCGAGGATCCGATCGAGTACGTCCACGACCACCAGCGGGCGGCGGTCAACCAGCGCGAGGTCGGCACCGACACCGCGAGCTTCCGCGACGCGCTCCGCTCGGTGCTCCGAGAGGACCCGGACGTGCTGCTCGTCGGCGAGATGCGCGACCTCGAGTCGATCCAGTTCGCGCTCACGGTCGCCGAGACCGGTCACCTGGTGTTCGCGACCCTGCACACCAATGACACCGCGCAGTCGCTCGGCCGGATGATCGACGTGTTCCCGGCCGAGCAGCAGTCCCAGATCCGGGTCCAGCTCGCCGCCGCGCTGTCGTGCGTCGTCTACCAGCGGCTGATCCCGCGGGCGGGCGGCGGCATGATCGCGGCCTACGAGGTGCTGGTCGCCACGCCCGCCGTGCGCAACCTGATCAAGGAGGGCAAGACGCACCAGCTGCGCAACTCCCTGGTCACCGGCGCCCAGGACGGCATGGTGACGCTCGAGAGGTCGCTGTCGCACCTGATCCAGCAGGGGATCGTGACGGAGCAGGAGGCCGCCGCGCGCAGTCTCTATCCCAAGGACATCGAGGCCCGGCCGCGGTACGCCGCCGGTGCGGTCCGGTGACGGGAGGATTCCGATGAGGTTGAAGGGCAGGCACAGCAAGGTCGACGCGCCCGTCGCCGTCCCGCGCACCGGCGAGGACGACGAGCGGCTCGGCCGGATCCTGGTCGACGCCGGCCGGGTCCGGCCCGACCAGGTGGACGCGGTCCGCGGCGGCGACCAGGGCGACCACGACGGCGACCTCGGGCAGCGGCTGGTGGCCAGCGGCGCCATCACCGACGGCGTGCTGGCACGCACGCTCGCCGAGCACCACAGGGTCGGTGTCGCCGACTTCCGGTACCTGGCGCCGGCCGACGACGCGGTCGCCCTGCTCACCCGGGACCAGGCGGTGACCTTCGACGCGCTGCCGATCGCCCTGGACGAGGACGCCGTGATCGTCGCGGTGCTGGACCCGGCCCCGGAGCGGATGCAGGCGCTGGTCGCCGTCCTCGGGCGGCCGGTCCGGCCGCTGGTCACCACGCGTCGCGACCTGGACCGCGGCCTGGCCCGGTCGTACCGGGCCACCCAGGACGTGGGTGGCCAGATCCAGGCGTTCGAGGCGCGCGACGTGCTGCGCCGGGAGGCGGCGGGTCTCGACGTCAGCGCCAACGAGGAGGCGCCGGTCGTCCGGGTGGTGCAGTCGGTCATCACGCAGGCGCTGCGGGACCGGGCCTCCGACATCCACGTCGAGCCGACGGGGGAGCGGGTCCGGGTGCGCTACCGCATCGACGGCGCGCTCACCGAGGTGCTGGACCTGCCGGCGTCGATCGGGCCGGCCATCGTCAGCCGCGTGAAGATCCTCGGTGGGATGAACATCGTCGAGCGGAGACGTCCCCAGGACGGCCAGATCTCCATGGCGGTCGACGGACGCGAGATCGACATCCGGGTCTCGACCACCGCGGTGGTCGGCGGGGAGAAGATCGTGATGCGGGTGCTCGACAAGAGCCGCCCACTCTTCGCGCTGGAGCAGCTGGGCATGCCGGCCGACACGGCGGCGCGCTACACCCAGCTGATCCACTCGCCGTTCGGGATGGTCATCTGCGCCGGCCCGACCGGCGGTGGCAAGACCACCACTCTCTACGCGTCGCTCGGCGAGCTGAACAGCCCCGAGAAGAACCTGATGACGATCGAGGATCCGGTCGAGTACACCTTCGACTCGATCAACCAGATCCAGATCAACGAGCAGGCCGGGATCACGTTCGCCGGCGGGCTGAAGTCCATCCTGCGCCAGGACCCGGATGTGATCCTGGTCGGCGAGATCCGCGACGTCGACACCGCCCGGATCGCCGTCCAGTCCGCCCTCACCGGCCACTTCGTGCTGTCGTCGCTGCACGCCACCGAGGCCGTCTCTGCGCTCTACCGCCTGCTCGACATGGGCATCGAGGCCTTCCTCATCGCGTCCTCGGTGACCGCGGTGGTCGCCCAGCGACTGGTCCGCCGCAGTTGCACGTCCTGCCTGGCGCCGTACCGGCCCGCGCCCGACGAGGTCGCCTTCGTCCGGCAGTTCGACGGCCAGGAGCCCCTCGGCGGCTGGCGGCACGGCACCGGATGCCACTTCTGCGCCCACACCGGCTACCTGGAGCGGATCGGCGTCTACGAGATGCTGGTGGTGACCGACGAGGTGCGCGAGCTGATCGTCGACCGGGCGCCGCACGACCAGATGCGCAAGCTCGCCCGGAACCAGGGGATGCGCACCCTGCAGGAGCAGGCGGTCCGCCTGGTCACCGACGGCACGACGACGGCCGCCGAGGTCATGCGCTCGATCTACGTCGCGGGAGCCTGAGATGCCGAAGTACGCCTTTGCCGGAGTCGACCTGGAGGGCAAGCGGGTCCGAGGCACCCAGAAGGCCGCCAGCCGCGGTGACGCCGAGGTCGCGCTCTTCCAGCGCGAGCTGCGCGACCTGCGGGTCACCGAGAAGACCAGTCTGCTCCAGTACGAGATATCGGGGCCGCGGATCAAGAAGGAGGAGGTCATGCATCTCTCCCGTCAGATCGCGGCGTTCCTCCGTGCCGGTCTGCCGATCCTCGACGCGGTCCACTCGATCGGCGCCGAGAGCGAGAACTCCTCGGTGCGTCGGATGATGCACGACGTCGAGGACGGGTTGCGGACCGGCGAGCGGTTCTCCGACACGTTGGAGCGCTATCCCAAGGTGTTCCCCGAGTTCTACCGCGGCATCGTCCGATCGGCCGAGCTGACCGGCGAGCTCGACGTCGTCCTGTCGCGTCTGGCGATCTACCTGGAGCGCGACCTCGAGGCGCGTCGCAAGATCAAGTCCGCGATGATGTATCCGATGGCCGTCGCGGCCATGTCGGTGGTCACCGTCCTCGTGCTGGCGATCTACGTGCTGCCGAAGTTCGAGGACTTCTTCGCCGAGCTCGATGCCGACCTCCCGCTGCCCACGCGGATGCTGCTGTCCTTCACCGACTTCCTCGGCCACTGGTGGTGGGCGATCGTCGCCGGCCTCGTCGCCTGGGGGCTGCTGTTCCTGCTGTCCCAGCGGTTCGAGCGCGGCCGGTACGTCTGGCACGCCTTCCTGCTCCGGGTCCCGGTGCTCGGCGAGACGATCCAGTACGCGCTGGTCGAGCGGTTCTGCCGGGTGATGGCCTCGATGGTGGCCGCCGGGGTCAATCTGCCCGAGGCGATCCGGGTCGCGACCGACTCGCTGCGCAACCGGGTCTTCGTCAAGCGACTCAACGGCGTCACCGAGCAGATGCTCGAGGGCCAGGGACTCGCCGGCCCGCTGGCCCGGACCCGCCTCTTCCCCGGCACGGCGACCGCGATGCTCCGGGTCGGCGAGGAGACCGGCTCCATGGACACCCAGCTCGAGGTGACGGCGGAGTACTACGAGGACGAGCTCGACTACAAGATCAACAAGCTCACGGCGCTGTTCGAGCCGATCGTGATCATCGTGATGGGCGGCATCGTCGGGTTCGTCGCCGTGGCCCTGGTGTCCGCGATGTACGGCATCTTCCAGCAGGTCGAGATCTGATGGACCTTCCCGGCCGGCTCACGCGCGACCGCTCCGACGCCGGGGCGACGCTCATCGAGGTGCTGGTCGCGCTCTCCATCCTGAGCATCGCCGCGGTCGCGATCCTGGCCGGCGTGGAGATGAGCATCAAGACGTCCGACATCCATCGCAAGCAGAGCACGGGCGGTGCCTACGTGCGCAACTACGCCGAAGCCGTCCAGGCCTACGTGGCCGACGACAACTACGTTCCCTGCGCCGGCGCCGGTGCGTACGCCGCGGCCGTGATCGGCTTCGACGTGCCGGCCGGCTACTCCGCCACCCAGGAGGCGTCGGTGCCGCTGCGCGGCGACGGATCCGAGGACGGCTGCCCCGGCGGCGACAGCGGGGTGCAGCGGCTGACCCTGCGGATGCGCAGCGACGACGGCCGCTCGACCGAGGTGCTGACCGTCGTCGTGCGCGATCCCTGCGCGCCGGGGGACACGTCGTGCTGAGGCGTGCGCGGGGCGACGCGGGCTTCACCCTGATGGAGGTCATGGTGACCGTCGCCATCATGGGCGTCATCGTCACCGGGCTCACCGGTGTGGTGATCAGCTACCTGCGGACGACGACCGACACCCGCTCTCGGATGACCGAGTCCCTGGACCTCCAGTTCGTGACCGCCTACTGGCAGCGGGACGTGTCCAGCATCGGGGTCCGCAGCAAGGACTACGACGACGACGAGGCGGTCCACTCGTACCCGACGAAGCAGTCGGTCGGCCTGGACCGGTGCCCGGGCGATGGCGCACCCGTCGTGACCCTGGCCTGGAGCGAGTACTCCTCGACGGTCTCCGAGAAGGAGCCCGACCTGGTGAAGGTGACCTATGCCGTCCGGGACAACGGGGGCGGCCGGAAGGACCTCGTCCGGATCCGTTGCGGCTCGGCGCCGTCGACCACCGTCGTGGCGACGAACCTCACCGTCGCACCGGACGTCATCTGCACGGGTGGCGGGGTCACCGGCTGTGGCGACGCCACCGGCCGGGTCCCGACGAGGATCACGATGACGCTGAGCATCAGCGACTCCGAGGGCTACGGCCGGACCACGATCAGCGAGACGATCGCCGGCGAGCGGAGGCAGACATGAGACGACGTTTCCTCAGGCGGCTCGGGCTGGCGCGCGACGCCGGCGAGCGCGGCGCGATCCTCGTGATCGCACTGATCATCATCACCGTGGTCGCGGTGGTCACCGGACTGGTCCTCACCCGCGGGGACGGCAGCCTGCGCGCCACGGTGGCGTTGCGCAACGTGGCCGGCTCGACGTACGCCGCCGACGCGGCCGCCCAGGTCGTCCTCAACGGTCTCCGCACCGGCTACTGGGACAGCTCCGACGACGACCCGTCGGTCGTGCCCCCGGCCGGCTGGCGGTTCAACAACGAGCTGAGCGACGGCTGCTTCGGATACGACAGCGCCGACGTGGTGAGCGAGGACGACGCCCTGCTCCTGCCCGACTTCTACCCGCCGCCCAAGGCGACGGGGGAGGCCGGGACGTCCGCGTTCGTGACCTGCGAGCCCGAGGACGCCACCGGCGCGCAGGGGACGGCGCGACACGTGACCAACGCGAACAGCCCGGGTGACGCCATCATCATGCTGGGCAACGACGCCGGTGAGACGGGCCTGTACAACTTCAACAAGGTCCTCTCGGTGCGCGGCGGGATCCGCGTGAACTCGACGATCGACGCCAAGGGGACGATCAGGGTCAACGACGCGAATGTGTGGGCACGGGGGCAGTCCTGCGTCAACATCACACTGAGCTCGAGCACCACCGCGACGTACACCGCGAACTGCGGCACCGGGACCGGCCCGTCGGATCCCGACTATCCGCCGGACGTCACGACGATCCCGCCGTGGCGCCCGGTCCCGGCCTGCCCGGCCGGCGGCGCCTACGTCGAGTTCCAGCCCGGCTACTACGACGACGTCAAGGCGCTGACCGACCTGACGACGAGCTGCGACAAGATCCTCTGGTTCCGGACGGGGAGCTACTACTTCGACTTCCACAACCGGTCGAGCAACGGCGACCCGCTCTACGAGAGTGCGGCCGTCCCGCCGTCCGATGCCAACACGGACGTCTGGGCCATCGGCAACCGGAAGGTGATCGGGGGCGAGCTGCCCGGCGGTGGCACCCCGACGGCGGCCACGCCGATCCCCGGCGCCTGCGAGAACCCGATCGACGACGCCACGTCCCACGGCGTTCAGTTCGTCTTCGGCGGCGACAGCTCGATCTACTTCGACAGCGACACCAAGGCGGAGCTGTGCGCGACCTATCGCGCCGATCGGGCCCCGATCGTCGTCTACGGGCTGAAGAACGACAACGGGCAGGGCGCGAACCCGTCGCTCACCAGCCTCACCGGAGCGACCGGCGCGCTGGTGCCGACGGCGGTGCCGACCGTGACCGCGACCGGCAGCGACCCCACGACCTTCGCGCCGTTGACCGCGGCGGCGCTGCGGGACCAGGGCAACGGAGTGGCGACCTGGACCCGACTGGGCGGCGGCGACAACGGCAACGAGACCCGCACCGTCACCATGGGTGGCTTCGCGCCGCCGGCCGAGGTCCCACCGGGTGCGGTGCTCAAGGCCGCGCGGCTGCTCGTGCGCCACAAGGCCGCGTCCGGCGCCAACGGCTTCCCGGCCTCGACCGTCGCGATCACCCCCACCGCGCCCGGCAGTACCGCGCTGCCCGCCGTCTCGCTGAGCAAGCCGACCTCGCTGACCTCGCAGACCATCGACCTCAAGGCCACCCAGCCGACCGTCTACGACGCCCTGGCGAAGTCGGTGCACGACCGCGGCTACACGGGAGCGGCCATCGCCTTCACGGCGACCGCCAACCGGAACCAGTCCGTCCAGTTGGACCATGTCCGGCTGGAGCTCGAGTACTACGTGCCCAAGCTGCGCGGGCCCGCCACGATCCCCACCAACTGCGTCACGACCGTCGGCAGCGGCTGCTACCTCATCAACACCCACAAGAAGTCGGAGGTCTACCTCCAGGGCACGACCTATGTCCCGCTCGGGCGGATCTACCTCGAGGTCGCGAACACGGACTTCCAGGTCTTCCGCTGGGGCGTCATCGCCCGGTCGCTGTACGCCAACCTCAACGGCGCGTACAAGGAGACGGGAGCGTTGATCGAGCTCCCCGACAACACGCCGGGCATGGGGATCAACGGGACCCTGGTCCAGTTGAAGGTCTACGTCTGCCCAGCGAGCGGGTCGTGCTCCGACGACCCCGACCGGCTCGCCCTCAAGGTCCGTGCCCAGATCTGGGACAAGGACGGCGACCCGGCGACCAGCGCCGACCGCGAGGTCACCGTCCTGAGCTGGAGCCACCAGCACTGAGCGAGCAACAGTTCCTCGACATCGCGGCCCCGGCGATCGCGGGTCTCCTCGGGCTGGCCATCGGGTCCTTCCTCAACGTCGTGGTGCACCGGGTGCCGGCGGGGGAGTCGATCGTGAGCCCGCCGTCGGCGTGCCCGGGCTGCGGGCATCCGATCCGCGCCCGGCACAACGTCCCGGTGCTGGGCTGGCTGGCGCTGCGGGGGAGGTGCTTCGACTGCGCGGCGCCGATCGCCGCGCGCTACCCGCTGGTCGAGGCGGGCACCGGGCTGGCGTTCCTGCTGGTGGCGGTGCGGTTCGGAGCGGACGGAGCGGGGCTGCGGCTGCTCCCCGCCTATCTCACCTTCGCGGCCGTGGCGATCGCGCTCGCCCTGATCGACCTCGACGTGCACCGGCTGCCGGACGCGATCGTGCTGCCGTCGTACCCGGCGCTGGCGGTGCTGTTGGCGCTCGGCGGGGACGGCACCGCGCTGGTGCGTGCCGCGATCGGGGCGGCGGTGCTGGGGTCCTTCTTCCTCGTCGTCTGGTACGTCGCGCCCGGCGGGATGGGGTTCGGCGACGTGAAGCTGTCCGGGCTCGTGGGCGCGATGACGGCGTACCTGACCTGGGGCACCTTCCTGGTGGGCGCGTTCCTGGGCTTCGTGCTGGGCGCCGTGGCCGGGGTGCTGTTGATGGCCGCCGGGCGGGCCGGGCGGAGGACGGCGCTGCCGTTCGGCCCGTTCCTCGTGCTGGGGGCGTGGAGCGCGATCCTCGGGGCCGGTGGGCTCGGCGACGTCTACCTCGCGTCGCTCGGCCGCTGAGCGTGGACCGTCTCTGTCTCGAGCTGACCCGAGCCGAGGCCCAGATCGCGGAGCTGAAGGCCCGGATCCTCGTCACCGCTGACGACGTCGCGACCGAGCACGCGGCCCGCGATGTCGCGGCCTGGCTCGCCCACGCCACCCGAGCCGACCCCCGGGCGACCCGCGCCGACCCCCACCTCGCCCGGGCCCTGGACCCGCACCCGGCCGTGGCGGCCGGGATGCGGGCCGGGACCGTGTCCACAGCCCAGGCCCGAGTGATCATCCGCGCGGTCGACGACCTGCCCACCGACCTCCCTGCCGAGGCCGGCGCCGACCTGGCTGTCTCGGCGGAGCAGACCCTGGTCGGGTACGTACGCCGCCCACCACCCACCCCGCGACCTCCAACGCCTCGGACGGCGGATCCTCGGCGTGATCGCCCCCGACCAGCTCCCCGAACACGGCCGCGACGCCACCACCGTCATCGTCAACCGGCACCACCAACCTGGACAACGCCATCAGCCTCTGCAACCACCACCATCACCGCATCCACGACCACGACGGACTCGCCAACGGCGACATCCGCTTCCACCGACGCACCTAGGGAGACGTGACCTGGGCCCACTGGTATGCGTCGGACGAGGTCAGGGCTGGTTGAGGAACCAGCGCTGGCCGAACGGGTCGCGGAAGGAGGCGACCCGGCCCGCCGGGGGCGCGTCCTCGGGGCCGCGGTCGAGCGGCGTGCCCGCGGCGGTGACCCGCGCGCACAGGGCGTCGACGTCGGGCACGGTGAGATGGAGGGTGACCGGGAGGCCACGGTCGCCCCGCGGCGCTTCGGCGTGCAGGTCGGGGAACTCGTCCGACATCATCCAGCGGGCGCCGTCGATGGCGAGCTCGACATGGCCGAGCCGGCCGTCGGCCATCTCGATGGGCTCGTAGACCACCTCGGCGCCGAGGACGTCGACGTACCACGCCATCGCCACCCGTGCGTCGCGCACGTGGAGGTACGGCGTCAGCTCACTGGCCATGCGTCATTGTGCACCCTCAGCGGCGGCCGTCGTCGTGATGGACGATCCGGTCGCGGCGCCAGGGCGGCGCGATGACGAGCGACAGGACGATCGCCAGCACGCCGGCGACGATCAGGATCGTGCCCAGCAGGTCGTCGTTGACGTAGTCGATGTCCACGGTGATCACGTCGAGGGCGAGGATCAGGCCCAGGACGAGCAGGATGATGCCGAGTCCGATGTACATGTACCCGCGGTGCCCGGTAACGGCGTTGCGATACGCCCCGACCGCCATGGACCGCTGGGCGCGTTGAGCCTCAGCGACGGGTGAAGCAGACCAGACAGGAGCGGGGTGTGTGGTCGAGGTTGCTCCGGTGCAGCCGGGACGCGCGCCGCAGGACGTCGTCGAGCGCCCGCTCGGACGCGGCGATCTCGAGGAGCGCCTGTTCGAGCTCGGGGGGCACCCGCGGGTCGACCTCCGTTCCGCAGGTGGGATCGACCGGGCTGGCTGCGACGGCGCTCATGGGTTCCTCCGGGGCTCAGGGCCGGACCGTTGTCCCTTCCGAGCATCGGGGTCGGCGGGCCGCGCGGCAACGGCCGGCGGCCAGATCGGACCGAACGGGGCACGGCGACCGCCCGGTCGGACTACGGACCCGGGACGGTGGGGCCCGAGGTCATCTCCGGTGCCCGGTCAGGGGACCGGTGAGCCGCTCGCAGCTGCCGTCGGGCACGCCCTGGACGTAGAGGGAGAAGGTGCCGGTGACCTTCTTGCCCGTGAACTCGACACCGATGGTGCCGCTCGACTGGTACGGCCCGGCGAAGGTCATCAGCGCAGTGCCGCGACGCTTCTTGATCTTCGTGCGGCCGACCTCGATCGGCACGTCGACCGTGGTGATGGTGGTCGTCGGGCCGTCGGGTCCGGAGGTGGTGACGACGCACCGCCGGGTGATCACGGTGCTCCACGGCTTGATCACGCCGCGCTTGGTCACCCGCCAGGTGAAGGTGGCGGTGTCGGTCGGGACCCACAGGTCGGAGACGGTGATCGCATAGGTGCCCTTCTTGGGCAGGGCGCCCGATCGCTCGGTGGCGGCCTGCGCCGGCCCGGCGACCAGGACCCCGGCGAGGAGGGCGAGCAGCACAGTGGCGATGCCGACGATTCGTCTCATGGAGGTCTCCCGAGTGGGCCGGATGCGTTCCGTCGGGCACGCTAACACGGGGTCCGCGGCCACGGCGGCCCGCCGCTACTGCAGCGCCGCGGTCAGCCGGGCCACGTTGTCGACGTACTTCGCGCCGGGGGAGCGCTCGCCCCAGGCCTCGAGCGTGAGCTCCTTCGACAGGGTGCGGTAGGTGTCCTCGATGCGGCGCATCTTCGCCACCACGGCAGGATCCGGCATCATCAGCGACACCTCGTAGTTGAGGGCGAACGAGCGCATGTCCATGTTGCTGGAGCCGACCACGGCGACCTGATCGTCGATCGTGAAGTGCTTCGAGTGGAGGATGTACGGCGCCGGGTACAGGTAGATCCGCACACCGGCCTCGAGCAGCGCCTTGTAGTACGACGCCTGGGCGTGCCCGACGAGGAACTGGTCGGACACCTCGCTGACGAACAGCTCGACGTCGATCCCGCGCTCGGCGGCGGTCGTGACGGCGTAGAGCAGCGACTCGTCGGGCACGAAGTACGGCGAGGTCAGCGAGATCCGCTCCCGCGCGGCGTAGAGCAGCGTGGTGAACATCCGCAGGTTGTTCTCGGCGACCAGGCCGGGGCCGCTCGGCACCACCTGGCACGGGACGTCGAAGACCTCCTCGGGACGGCGGTCCTGCTCGCCGTGGACGGCGACCAGATCGACCACCTGGCCGGTCTCGACGTACCAGTCGGAGGCGAAGACGGCGTTGAGCGCGCCGACGACCGGGCCCTCCAGCCGCACCATCAGCTCCACCCACTCGCGGCCGAGCCTCTGGTTGGCGGGCTTGTTGTAGCTGGGCTCGGTGAGGTTGAGCGATCCGGTGAAGCCGACGCTGCCGTCGACGACGAGGATCTTGCGGTGGTTGCGCAGGTCGGGGCGGCGGAAACGGCCCCGCAGCGGCTTGATCGGCAGCATCGGGTGCCACGCGATCTTCGTACCGCGCAGCCGCTTGACCATCCCGCGGTAGCCGGGGATGCGGCGGGAGCCGATGTGGTCGAAGAGGAGGCGTACGTCGACGCCGCGGGCGGTCGCGCGGATCATCGCCTGGAAGACCGGGTCGGTCACGTCGTCCCAGGCCGTGATGTAGAACTGCACGTGCACGTGGCTGCGCGCCCGGTCGATCTCGCGGGCCATCTCGGTCATCAGGGCGCGATAGTCGGACCACAGCTCGACCTCGTTGCCACCGGTGATCGGGAGGGCGCCGAGGCGCTGGTTCAACGTGGTGACGCCCGACATCGACGGTGACAGGCGCGTCGTGTCGAGGGCCAGTGGCAGTGCGTCGCTGCGTTCGCGGATGGCGGCGATCGCCGTGCGCTGGCGGTTGATCCGGCGGGTGCCGAGCCTGATCCGCCCGAACAGCAGGAAGATCGAGAACCCGATGATCGGCTCGATCAGGATCAGCAGCAGCCACGCCATGCCCGTCGACGGCTTGCGGTTGCCGGGGATGATGCCGAGCGCCGCGAGCCGCAGCGCCATGTCGAGTCCGAAGACGATCCAGCCGAGTGTCGACGTCGGAACCAGCCAATTCATGGCTGAACCCTATGGCCGCGCCCGGGAACTCCTCGCCTGCCGGGCGACGATTCGCATCCGACCTGTCGGGGTCGGCGTCGCTCGAGGGCGAGCTTCCGGGCACGACCATGGAATCCTGACCGCATGACACCCCCAGAACCCGGATTGCTCGGTCGTGTCGCCGGCGCGGTGACCGGCAAGGTCGTCGACGCGATGCCCGTCGAGGAGATCCTCGAGCACATCGATATCGACGCCGTGCTCGACCAGGTGGACGTCAACCACCTGCTGGACCGGGTCGACGTGAACCGGCTCCTGGACCGGGTCGACGTCGAGCGGCTGCTCGCGCGCGCCGACGTCGAGGCGCTCGTCCAGCGCGCCGGGATCTCCGACATCGTCGCCGAGACGACCGGTGACCTCGCCGGGCGCACCCTCGACGTCGCCCGCAGCCAGGTGGTCGGCCTGGACCGGGTCGTCAGCGGGTTCGTCGACCGCCTGCTGCGCCGGCGCGGCCCGGCGCCGGTCGGTCCCGCCCTGCTGGTGGGCGAGCGGTGAACCGCGCGACGGTCACCGGCCAGTACGCCGGACCGGTGAGCCGGGCCGCGGCAGTGGCCATCGACGTGGGCGTCGTGCTGGCGTCGTACTCGATCGGGGTGGCGATCCTCGGCTTCCTCCTCCAGGCCCTCCTGGACGTCTCGATCGAGGAGGGCACCGGCGCCGTCGCGACGGTCGCGCTGCTGACCTGGGCGGCGGCGTACGTCGTCGTCGGCATCGCCGTGAGCGGGCGGACCGTGGGCAAGGCGATCGTCGGCCTCAAGATCGTGACCCGCGACGGGCGGCCGGTCGGTCCGGGTGCCTGCGTGGTCCGGACCCTGCTCTTCCCGCTGAGCACGTCCTTCCTCGGTGTCGGCGCACTGCTCATCGTGCTGCGCCGCGACCACCGCGCGCTGCACGACCTGCTCGCGCGGACCGCCGTGGTCTACGACTGGGGCGACCGCCCGGCACAGCTACCGGGGCCGTTGGCGGCGTACCTGCGGGCGCACGATGCCGGCTGACCGCGGGCAAGGCCGGCGCCGGGCACGTAGGTTGAGCCCTATGAGCGGGCGGAGTGAGGCGGCGCAATCTCGCCGCGAGGGTGACGGGCGGGGGTGGTTCGAGCGGTTCGTCGAGGTCGTCCATCGGCTGGTGAGCGCTGCCCCGTTCTTCTACGTCATCGTCGGGGTGCTGGTGGTCTGGGTGGCGAGCCTGCCGTTGTGGTCGAGCGCGACCAAGTGGGAGCTCGCCCTGCACACGGGCTCGTCGGTGCTGTCGCTGCTCCTGCTGGTGCTGCTCCAGAACGCCGGCCGGCGCTCGGAGGAGGCGTCGCAGGAGAAGCTCAACGTGATCGCCGAGGCGCTCTCGGACCTGATGGCCTCCCGTGCCCGGGACGACGAGGGCCTGGAGGAGTCCGTGCGCAGGCTGCGTCAGGCCGTGGGTCTGGAGGGCCGGCACTGACGCTCCTGGCGCCGTCGGGGCTCAGGCCAGCGACCGCCCGATGCCCCGGGCGGCGACCTGGAGGCCGGCGACGAGGCGGGCCCGGTCCCGCTTGAGCGACGGTACGACGACGCCGAGCGCCGCGACGACGTGGCTGCCGGCCGGCACGGCGACGGCGACCGAGCAGGCGCCGAGGGTCATCTCCTCGACGGTGGTGGCGTAGCCGTCGCGGCGGACCCGGTCGAGCTGCTCGCGCAGCCGAGCCGGCTGGGTGATCGTGTACGGCGTGATCCGGGTCAACCGCGCCAGCGCCTGCGTCACGACCTCGTCGGGGGCGTGGGCCAGCAGCACCTTGCCGACGCCCGTCGCGTGGAGCGGCAGCCGGGAGCCGACGGTGCTGACGACGGGGACGGAGGCGCGACCGGACAGGCGTTCGAGGTAGAGCACCTCGGTGCCCTCACGCACGGCGAGGTGGACGGTTGCGCGGGTGGTGGCATGGAGGTCGTTCATGAAGGGTGCAGCGACCTCACGCAGCCCGGTCTCGACGGGAGCGAGGAGGCCGACCTGCCACAGCCGGCGGGCGATGACGTACTCGCCGCCGGTGCGTCGCACCAGGGCGCCGCCGGCGACCAGCTCGCCGACCAGGCGGTGTGCGGTGGGGAGCGGGAGGTCGGCGCGGCGGGCGAGCTCGGAGAGGGTGAGCCGGCGGTGGGCGTCGTCGAAGGCGAAGAGCAGGGCCAGGCCGCGCGACACGACGGTCGCGCCGGGGACGGAGGTGTTGCCGGCCATGCCCATCCTTTCGCTCAGTGGAAGGACGTTATCGCGTGGAGCGGACCCGCGCACCTAGCGTGGGGACGTGCCCACGACCGCGACCAGCATCGTCCCACCGCCGGCGCCCGACCCGCCCGAGGCCCCCGACACGCAGGAGCGGATCACCGCCGAGATCGCCGAGGCGCAGGCCGCCGCGGCGACGGGCGCGCAGCCGCGGATCGACTTCGCGCCGTACCGCAGCTCCGCGCTGCGTCACCCCACCAAGGACCTGCGTCACGCCGACCCCGAGGGGATCGAGCTGGTCGCACCGGTCTTCGGGCACTCTGACATCGACCCGGTCGAGGCGGACCTGACCGTCCAGCGCGGTGGCGACCCGATCGGCGAGCGGATGCTGCTCACCGGCCGGGTCCTCGACGGAGACGGTCGCCCGGTGCGCCACCAGCTGGTCGAGATCTGGCAGGCCAACGCGGGCGGGCGCTACCTCCACAAGCGCGACCAGCACCCCGCGCCCGTCGACCCCCACTTCACCGGCGTCGGACGCTGTCTGACCGACGGCGCCGGCGTCTACCGGTTCACCACCATCAAGCCCGGCCCGTACCCCTGGCGCAACCATCTCAACGCCTGGCGACCGGCACACATCCACTTCTCGCTGTTCGGCACCGAGTTCACCCAGCGGCTGATCACCCAGATGTACTTCCCCGGCGACCCGCTGTTCGCGCTCGACCCGATCTACCAGTCGATCACCGACCAGGCCGTCCGCGACCGGCTGGTCGCGACCTACGACCACGATCTGACGACCCACGAGTGGGCGACCGGCTACCGGTGGGACATCGTGCTGACCGGCGCTCACGCGACCCCGTTGGAGCGTGACGAGCAGTGACGATCCCCAGGGAGGCCCTCGCACCCACGCCCGGGCAGACGATCGGCCCGTTCTTCCACGACGCCCTGCCGTACGCCGGCGACAGTCTCCTCGTGCCACCCGGCTCCGCGGGAGCGGTCCGCCTCCACGGCACCGTGTACGACGGCAGCGGGGCTCCGGTGCCCGACGCGCTGGTCGAGATCCGCCAGGCCGATCCGGCGGGCCGGCCGCCGCGCCGCGAGGGCTCGCTGCGTCGCGACGGCCGCTTCACCGGCTGGGGCAGGGCGGCGACCGACGCGTCGGGACGCTACGCGTTCACGACCGTCGTGCCCGGCGGGGTCGGCGGGGGAGCCGCGTTCTTCGCGGTGGTCGTCTTCGCCCGCGGCCTGCTGGACCGGCTGTTCACCCGCGCCTACCTGCCGGGCGAGTCCGACACCTTCCTCGCGAGCCTGCCCGCCGCCGACGCCGCGACCCTGCGGGTCGTCCGCGACGAGGAGGGTGACCTGCGCTTCGACCTCCACCTGCAGGGCGACCGGGAGACGGTGTTCCTGCGCTACCCGCGGCACGACGGTCCGAGGAGCGGGCAGTGAGCGGCCTGCTCCGCCCCGGCGCGCACCGGGCCACCGGCGTCGCCGACGACACGGCCGTCCTGGCCGCCCTGCTCCGCGTGGAGGCGGCCTGGGCACGCGCGCTCGTCGCCGCCGGGGTCGCCACCGACGCCGAGGCCGCGAGGGTCGCCGACGCCGCGGCCGGGCTCGACGTGGACCTGCCGGCACTGGCCGTCGCGGCCGAGGCGGCCGGCAGCCCCGTCGTACCCCTGGTGGCGCTGCTGCGCGACGCGGCCGGCGAGGCGGCGGGCGCCGTACACCACGGCCTGACCAGCCAGGACGTCCTCGACACCGCGCTCGTCCTGCTCGCCCGCGACGCCGTCGCGCGGGTGCGCGCCGACCTGGTGGCCACCGGCGACGCCCTCGCGGTCCTCGCCCGGACCCACCGCGACGATGTCGCCGTCGCGCGGACCCTGACCCAGTGGGCCGTCCCGACCACCTTCGGCCTGCGCGCCGCCCAGTGGCTGGCGGGGGTGGGCGAGGCCACCGCCCGGTTGGACGGTCTCGACCTCCCGGTCCAGTACGGCGGCGCCGCGGGCACCCGTGCCCTGCTCGCGGATCTCGCCGGACCGGGTGCCGCCGCGGCGCCGGCCGCCCTGGCCGCCGCGCTCGGCCTCGGCGAGAGCGACCTGCCCTGGCACACCCGCCGCGGCGTGGTCACCGCGATCGGCGACGCGCTCACCACGGTCACCGACGCCCTGGGGGTCGTCGCCGCGGACGTGCTGCTGCTCGGCCGTCCCGAGATCGCCGAGGTGCACGAGGGCGCGGTCGCGGGGCGCGGCGGCTCCTCGACGATGCCGCACAAGCAGAACCCGGTCCTCGCCGTCCTCGTCCAGGCGGCCGCACGGCAGGCGCCGGGTCTCGCCGCCCAGCTCCACCTGGCTGCCGCGGGTGCCGTCGACGAGCGCCCGGACGGCGCCTGGCACGCCGAATGGCCCGTCCTGGCGCTGCTCCTGGAGCTCGCCACCACCGCGGCCGGCCAGGCGGCCGAGCTGGTCGCCGGCCTGCAGGTCGACACCGCCGCGATGGCGGTGCGCGTCGATGCGGCCACGGCGAGGGGCCTGCTGGACGGCCGCGGCCACACCGGCGACGCCGGCCGGCTCGTCGACCTCGCGATCACCCGCTGGGCGCGGATCCGTGGCTGAGCTGACCCTGACCCGGCTGTCCGGCGGCACGGAGGCCGGTGGTGTCCTCGTGGTCGGCCCGTCCCTCGGCACCGGCGTCGCCGACCTGTGGCGTCGCTGCGCCGCGCTGCTCCCGCCGTCCTGGCAGGTCGTCGGCTGGGACCTCCCCGGCCACGGCGCCGCAGCGCCCACCACCACGGCGTTCACGGTCGACGACCTCGCCGCCGCGGTCCGCGAGCGCGCGGGGGCGACAGCGGCCGGTCGGCCACTCGCCTACGCCGGCGTCTCCCTCGGGGGCGCGGTCGGCTTCACGATCGCCGCCGATCCGGGCCCGTTCGGCGCGGTCGTCACCCTCGCCTCCGCTCCCCGGATCGGTACGCCGAAGGGCTGGCACGAGCGGGCGGCGTACGTCCGCAGGGCCGGCACCGCCGCGCTGGTCGAGGGTTCCGCGGCCCGCTGGTTCGCACCCGGCTTCCTCGACCGCGACCCCGCCACCGGCAGCGGACTGCTCCTCGCGCTGCGGGACGTCGACGACGAGTCCTACGCGCTGGCCTGCGAGGCCCTGGCCGGGTACGACGTGCGCGACCGCATCGCCGTGCGGGACGCGACCGGCGTGCCACTGCTGGTCGCCGGGGGCGCCGCGGACGTCGTCGTCACCGCCGACCAGGTCGACGTCGTGCTGCCGGGCGTCGCCCACCTGCCGCCCGCCGAGGACCCCGCCGCCACCGCCGACCTGATCACCCGTTTCCTGGAGGCCTCCCGATGACCTACGACGACCCCTTCGACGCGGGGATGGAGGTCCGGCGCGAGGTGCTCGGCGACGCGCACGTCGACCGGGCCGAGGCCGCGAAGACCCCGTTCACGCACGACTTCCAGGAGCTGATCACCCGCTACGCGTGGGGCGGCGTCTGGACCCGGCCGGGCCTGGACCGCCGGTCCCGCTCGGTCGCGGTGCTCACCGCCCTCATCGCGCTCGGGCACTGGGAGGAGCTCGCGATGCACGTGCGTGCCGCTCGCACCAACGGGCTGAGCGAGGACGAGATCGGCGAGGTGATCCTGCAGGCCGCGATCTACTGCGGCGTCCCCGCCGCCAACCACGCCTTCGCCGTCGCGAAGAGCGTCCTCGAGGAGCTGGATCCATGAGTCCCACGACGACGACCACCGAGGTCGCCATCGTCGGCGCCGGGCCCGCGGGCCTGATGCTCGCCCACCTGCTGCAGCGGGCCGGGATCGACTCGATCGCGATCGACATCCGCGACCGGGCGGCGATCGAGAGCACCCACCGGGCCGGCATCCTGGAGCAGGACAGTGTCCGGCTGTTGGTCGAGTCCGGTGTCTCCGAGCGGGTGTTGCGCGACGGCTACCGGCACGCGGGCATCGACCTCGCGTTCGGCGGCGGCGGGCACCGGATCGACTTCGAGGCGCTCGTCGGCGCGTCGGTCCAGCTGTACCCGCAGACCGACGTGTTCGTCGATCTCGCCGACGCCCGGGCGCGCGACGGCGGCGACGTGCGGTTCGGCGTGGGTGACGTCTCCGTCGCCGACCTGACCACCGACCGGCCGCTGCTGCGGTTCACCGACGCCGACGGCGTACCGAACGAGGTCGGCGCGCGGATCCTCGTCGGTGCCGACGGGTCGCGCAGCATCTGCCGCCACGAGTTCCCCGAGGCGCGGCGGCGACAGTTCTTCCGCGAGTACCCCTTCGCCTGGTTCGGCATCCTCTGCGAGGCGCCCCCGAGCAGTGAGGAGCTGATCTACAGCCACTCCGAGCGGGGCTTCGCGCTGATCAGCCAGCGCACCGAGAGCCTGCAGCGGATGTACTCCCAGTGCGACCCGGCCGAGGACGTCGCCGACTGGTCCGACGACCGGATCTGGGAGGAGCTGCAGGCCCGGGTCGGCGCCAACGGCTACGTGCTGAAGGAAGGGCCGATCACCTCCACGACGGTGCTGCCGTTCCGCAGCTTCGTCCAGGAGCCGATGCGGCACGGCAACCTCGTCCTCGCCGGCGACGCCGCGCACACCGTCCCGCCGACCGGGGCGAAGGGCCTCAATCTCGCGCTGGCCGACGTGCGCGTGCTCGCCGAGGAGCTCGAGCTCCACCTGGCGGGCGACGACGGCGCCCTCGACCGTTACGCCGAGCGGGCCCTGCGGCGGGTCTGGAGGGCCCAGCACTTCTCCTACTGGATGACCACGATGCTGCACCGCCTGCCCGACGCGAGCGACTTCGACGTACGCCGCCAGGTCGGGGAGCTGACCTCGATCGTGTCCTCGACCGCCGGGTCGACCTACCTCGCCGAGGGCTACACCGGCTGGCCCTCCTGAGGCTGCTCCCCGTCCGCCGGCCAGGGCGTCGTACCCGGCATTCGGGTCGCGGATCCGGCGGATCGGGAGCCCGGATGCCGGGTACGACGAGAGCCCGGGTCAGCGCCCGAGGAGGCGGCGCAGAAGGCGGTCATGGTGTTTCCTCTCGGTTCGTCGGGGCGGATCAGTCGTGGGCGAAGGTGATGGTGGGCAGGATCCGGCGCAGCCAGGTGGGCGTGGCCCAGGCGGCGCGGCCGGAGAGCCGGAGCAGGACGGGCAGCAGGACCAGGCGGATCAGGAAGGCGTCGAGCAGGACCGCGATGCCGAGGATCACGCCCATCTCCTTGGGTGGCAGCGGCCCGGACAGGGCGAAGGTGAAGAAGACCGCGACCATCACGCCGCCGGCCGCGAAGATCACCCGGCCGGAGTGGGCGACCGCCCCGACCATGGCCTCGCGGGGGTCGCCCGACTTCTCCCAGTGCTCCTTGGCCGAGGCGAGCAGGAACACGGTGTAGTCCATCGCGATCGCGAAGATCATCGCGAAGAAGAACACCGGGGCCCAGGCGTCGAGGAAGCCCTGGTGCTCGAAGCCGAGCAGGCCCGAGCCGTGGCCGTCTTGGAACAGCAGTCGCGCGACGCCGAACGCCGCGGCGGTGGACAGCAGGCTGGCCAGGGTGCCGAGCAGCGAGATCAGCGGTGCCTGCAGGGCGACGAGCAGGAGCAGGAAGCCGAGCAGCAGTACGACACCGATCACCAGCGGGGTGGAGCGCTGCAGCTGGTCGGTCAGGTCGATGTTCTCGACCGCAGCACCGCCCACGAGGGCGGACGACGGCAGGTCGGTGCGCAGCCGGTCGATCGTCCCCGGCAGGGCCGGGTCGGACGGGTCGACGGTCGGGACCGCCTGGATCATCGCGAGACCGCTGTCGTCGGCCGCGGGCATGGGCGGGAGGACGGCCTGGATGCCGGCGTCGTCGTCGAGCACGGCGGTCGCCGTACTCGCGTCCGCCTCGTCAACGACGACCTGCAGCATCCCCGGCGCACCGGGACCGAAGGCCTCCTTGACCTGGGCGTAGCCGACCCGCGCGCTGGCGTCGTCGGGCAGCACCTTGATCGACGGCATCCCGGTCTTCAGACCGACGATCGGGGCGGCGAGGATCAACAGGACGACGGTCGCGCCCACGCCCCAGGCCACCGGACGGCGCCACAGGTGCGCGCCCCAGCGGGCGAAGGCGGGGGAGCGGTGCTCGCCGACCTCGACCCAGGGCAGGGCGAACCGGTTGATCCGGTCGTCGAGCTTGAACAGCACCAGCGGCAGCAGGGTCAGCGTCGCGGCGAGTACGAAGACGACCGAGATCATGATCCCGCCGGCCATCGAGCGGAACGACGGCGACGGCACCAGCAGCACCGCGGACAGGGAGACGAGCACGGTCGCGCCCGAGAGCAGGACCGCCTTCCCGGCGGTGTCCATCGTCTCGGCGACGGCCTGCTGGACGGAGCCGTGCCGGCCCATCCGGGCCGCGCGGTAGCGGACCACGAGGAAGAGCGCGTAGTCGATACCCAGCGCCAGGGCGAACATCATCGCGAAGTTCATCGCCCAGATCGAGACGGGCACCAGCTCGTTGATCAGCACCAGCGAGCCGGCCGAGGCGACCAGCCCCGCGAGGGTGAGCAGCAGCGGCAGGCCGGCGGCGACGAGCGCACCGAAGGCCAGCACCAGGATCGCCAGCGTCACCGGCCAGGAGACCATCTCCGAGGTCAGCATCGCCTCGAGGTTGGCCTCGTTGAAGTCCGACCAGAGCAGGGACGAGCCGGTCGGGTTCACCTGGACCGTGTCGGTCGACAGGTGCTGCAGCTCCTCCTTGAGGTCGGTCGCGACCCGGACCATCTCGTTGGTGTCCGCGCCCGCGCCGCCCAGCACGACCGCGGTGCGACCGTCGGGGGAGAGGCTGGCGCCGGGCATCGGCGCGATCACCTCGGCGATCCGCGGCTCGTCCTCGAGCACCTGGGTCACCTCGGCGAGCACCTGCGCGCGGTCGCCCCGGTCCAGCGGCCCGTCGGTGCTGTGCACGACGACCTGGATCGCGTGACTGGCGTTGCCGCCGAAGTGCTCCTGCGCGAGGTCACGCACGGCCACGGACTCCGAGCCGTTCGCCTGCCAGCCCGCGCCGGACAGGTTCTTCTCGACCGCCGGCGCGAAGATGCCGAGCCCGATCACGAGCGCGACCCACGCGATGCCCACGGTGCGGCGGTGCTCGGTCACCCAGATGCCGAGGCGGCCGAGCGGCCCTGGACGCCAGGCGGGTGAGGCCGCCTCGGGTGCGGCCGGTGTCGTCTGCGCCACGGTGGCGCCTCCTTTCCAGATTATCCCCCCGGGGGGTTATGCTGAAGACCGTAGCAGATCCCCCAGGGGGGATAACGAATCGACAAGGAGAGCCCGATGGACACGACCGACTTCACGCTGAGCACCACCCTCGCGGCGTCGTACGACGACACGGTGGCGCGGATCCGCGACCTGCTCGGTGACGCCGGGTTCGGCGTACTCACCGAGATCGACATCCGGGCCACGCTCCGGGCCAGGCTGGGGGTGGAGGTGCCGGCGCAGCTGATCCTGGGCGCCTGCCGGCCCCAGCTCGCGCACCGCGCCCTGGAGGTCGAGCCGCGCGTCGCCGCGCTGATGCCGTGCAATGTGGTGGTCGCGGACGCGGGGGAGGGCCGCACCCGCGTCGACGTGATGGATCCCGGGCTGCTGGCGTCCCTGGTGCCCGATCCCGAGCTGGCCGAGGTGGCCGCGGACGCCCGCGCCCGCCTGACCGGGATGATGGAGGCCCTGACCGCGCCGACCGGAGAGACGGGAGCGACCGCATGAAGCTGGAGCCTGAGGAGATCAAGGCGATCATCACCCGCCTCAAGCGGGCCAACGGTCACCTCGCGTCGGTGATCCGGATGCTCGAGGACGGCGCCGAGTGCGAGGACGCCCTGATGCAGCTCGCGGCCGTCAACAAGGCCGTCGGCCGGGGCGGCTACGCGCTGGTCGCCGCCGGGCTGCAGAAGTGCCTCGTGGAAGGCGGTCCCGACAGCGTCGACGCCAAGAAGATGGAGAAGCTCTTCCTGGCGCTGGCCTGAGGTGGGTGCGGTTCACCTACCGAATTCGTCGTCGACCGGCCCGGATGACGACGAACTCGGTAGGTGAACCGCTGCGTCAGGCCAGCACCTCGCGGACCCCCGCGGCGGCGTACGCGTTCCACAGCGGGACCCGCCGCAGCAGATAGTGCCCGACCGCGCCCATGTCGGTGAACTCGGCGTCGGCGACGTCGGCGGCCCGGGCGACGTAGGCGCGGGTGGCGCGCGACGAGGTGATCCGGTCCAGGCGTCCGTGCGCGGCGCGCAGCACCTTGCCGGCGAGCGGGGCGACCGGGTCGCCGGGCGGCAGCCAGGGGGCGAGGGCGACCACGCCCCGCACGGACGGGTGATCGGCGACGGCGACGCCCGTGCGGGCGCCCATCGAGTGCCCGAGGACGGCGACCGGGAGGTCGTGGGTGCGGGCGATCTCGTCGAGGGCCCAGCGGGCGTCGGCCACGGGGGCGGGGATCTCGCCGCCGGCGGCGTTCCAGCCCTTGACCTGGTAGCGGAGCAGCAGGACGCCGACATCGTCGTGGGTCACGACCGCGGCGAGGTGCCGGGCCAGCGCCCGGCCGCGACGCCACGACAGGCTGCGCGCGTCGACCGGGTCGGTGCCGTGCTCGGCACCGCCGTGCAGCACCAGTGCGATCGCCCGGGCCCGATCGGGAACCCAGCTGTCCGTGAACGACGGAGTGGTCATCGGCCGTGCCTCCTGAGCAGCTGGTAGGCCTCCAGCGTCGCCGCGCGCTGCTCGGCGTGGTCGACGATCGGCTCGGGGTAGGCGCCGAGCGTCGGGTCGGCGAGCTCGGGCACCCAACGGCGCACGTAGCTGCCGTCCGGGTCGAACCTCCGGCCCTGGGTAGTCGGGTTGAAGATCCGGAAGTACGGCGCCGCGTCGGTGCCGCAGCCCGCGACCCACTGCCAGTTGTGCTGGTTGCTCGCGAGGTCCCCGTCGACGAGGTGGGCCATGAAGTGGCGGGCGCCGTGCTGCCACTCGACGTGCAGGTCCTTGACCAGGAAGGACGCGACGATCATCCGCACCCGGTTGTGCATCCAGCCCTCGGCGAGCAGCTGGCGCATCCCGGCGTCCACGATCGGGTAGCCGGTGCGGCCCCGCGCCCACGCGTCCAGGCGGCGGTCCAGCTCGGCGCCGGTGACATAGGGCAGGTCGCGCAGCTCGGGCCGGAAGTACGCACGCGCCGAGTCCGGCCAGTGGTGCAGCACGTGGGCGTAGAACTCCCGCCACGCCAGCTCCTTGCGGAAGGTGGCTGTGTGCGGATCGTCGGCATCGATGCCCGCGAGCACCGTGCGTGGGTGGATCGTCCCCCAGCGCAGGTCGGGGGAGAGCCGGGAGGTGGCGTCGAGGTCGGGGCGGTCCCGCACGTCGTCGTACGGCGTCCCGCGCCAGGCCTCCCAGCGGGCGAGCGCCGCCGCCTCGCCCGCCTCGGGCAGGTCGACGTCCCGCAGGTCCGGCTCGGGAGGGAGGTCGTCGGACGGCGCGCCCGCCCACGCCACGGCGGCCGGGTCGGAGTCGGCCGGCGCGCGCCAGCCGTGGTCGATCCACGCACGGTGGAAGGGCGTGAAGACCTGGTAGGGCCGTCCGTCGCGGGTCAGCACCCGCCCGGGCGCGACGGCGTACGGCGAGCCGGTCCGCACCAGCGGAACCTCACCGAGAGCTACGGCGACCCGCTCGTCGCGTGCGGCGCCGTACGGGCCGAAGTCGGCGCTGACGTGGACCGCGCGGCCACCGGTCTCCGCGGCCACCGCGGGCACGACCGACTCCGGCCGCCCCGACCGGACCACGAGGCCGCGGCCGTGCTGTCGCAGGTCGGCGTCGAGCGCTCGCAGGGTCCGCAGCAGGTAGGCCCGCCGGACGTCACCGGCCGGTCCCCACAGCGCGGGGTCGAGCACGAACAGCGGCAGCACCGCGCCGTCCGCGGCGGCGGCCAGCAGCGCCGGGTGGTCGCCGAGCCGCAGGTCCCGCCGGAACCACAGGATGCTCGAACTCACCCCGCCATGCTGGCAGGTCAGTGGGCGCGACGGGCGAACACGGTGCCGGCGAGCGAGCCGACGACCAGCGCGGTGAGCACTGTCAGTGCGATCTGCAGCGGCTCCCGGCCCTGCTCGAACGGCAGGATGAGCGGCAGCACCAGTGCATAGGCGATCAGAGCCGCCACCGCGCCGTGCAGGCCGGGGCTGCCGGCGCGCCGGCTGTGCCGGGCCGCGACCGCGAAGGCGACGATCGCGACCGCGGCGAGCCAGCCCGCGGCGAGCGCCGTCGAGGCGAGCGTGAGGAAGGGGGCGAGCAATCCGCCGAGGATCAGCACGCTGAAGCCGGTCGAGGCCCCCCGGACGGCACCGGGTACGTCGATCCGGCCCGTGGACGTGGCGGTAGCGGCGGTGGGAGGCACGCCGCCCACGCTAGGTCGCGCCCGCCGGGCCCCGGTATCACGCCCGCGCACAAGGACTCCCGCGCACTTTGGTCGTCGCCGACAACCGGGCGCGCCGGGTCTCCGAGGGGGCCTTGCCCACCACCGACAAAGACCCCTGCGGATTTTGTGGCCCACGACTATGACGCTCCCCACGCAACGCTGAGAGGTTGACCGGACTCCCACCCGAAGCAGGCGGTGACGATTCATGGGGAATGTCATGGGGACTTCCACACGCAGGGCTGCGCCCCGGCCGGGCAGCCTGGCAGCCGGCGTGTCCGAGCTCGGCGAGATGACCAGGCTCGGCGGCACGGTGACCTGGATGGCGATCCGGGGACCCTGGGACTACGGGCGCGACACCGTCGACCAGATGTTCCTGATCCTCAAGCAGTGCTGGATCCCGATGGCGGTGTCGTGCACCTTCTTCGGTCTCGGCGCCCCAGGCCTGCAGGGCGGCAACATCTACGCCCTCTTCGGGATGCCGGAGCGGCTCGGCTCGTTCTTCATCATGGCCAGCATCCGCGAGTTCGCGCCGTGGGTGAACGCGATGGTCGTCGCGGGCGTGGTCGGCTCGGCGATCACCGCCGACCTCGGAGCCCGGCGGATCCGGGACGAGATCGACGCCATGGAGGTGCTCGGCGTCGACCCGGTGCGGGCGCTCGCCCTGCCGCGGATCGTCGCCTGCACGCTGATCACCGGCCTGCTCGACATCGTCGCACTGTGCTTCGGCCTCCTCGGCGGGTTCATCGCCGCCGTACCGCTGCTCGGCGCGAATCCGTGGGCGTTCTACAACAGCCTGTTCGCGAACCTCACCACGCCGGACATCTGGGGCAGCGTCGTGAAGACCACGCTCTTCGGCCTGATCATCGGCGTCGTCTGCTGCTACAAGGGCATGTACGCGAAGGGCGGTGCGATCGGCGTCGGCCGGGCCGTCAACCAGGCCGTCGTCATCGCCTTCGCGCTGATCTGGGTCGTCAACGTCGTCTTCACCAACATCCTGCTCGGGCTCAATCCCGAGATCCAGGTCTTCAAGTAGGGCGGCGCGACGTGACGACGACTCCCGACCGCGACGCCGGCACCCGGCCGAGCGCGCCGACCCCCAGCGACAGCGAGCTGTCCGTGGCCAGCGCGATGGGCTCGGTCCGGGCCGCGCTGACCACGGGCGGCGAGATCCTGCGCTTCTCGTGGCAGGTCACGCGCAGCCTGCCCGAGGTCCGGGTGCACTGGACCGAGATCGTGCGACAGGCCGGCATCCTGGTGCTGTCGAGCGCGCTGATCATCTGGGCGATGCAGTTCGTCATGGGGACGATGTGCGGCACCGAGGCGATCTACACGCTCAAGCAGGTCGGAGCGCCGATCTACTCCGGCATCTTCAACGCCTGGTGCGCGGTCCGCGAGCTCGTGCCCTACATGTGGGGCTACATCCTCGCGGCGAAGATCGGCTGTGGCCTGGTCGCCGAGATCGGCTCGATGCGGATCGCGGAGGAGGTCGACGCCCTCGAGGTGATGGGCGTCGACTCGCGCAGCTACCTCGTCGGCACCCGGATCGTCGCGGCCTGGCTGTCCATGCCGTTCCTGTACGCCGTCAGCCTCGGCATGATGTCGCTCGGCGAGATCCTCGTGACGGTCTACTACGTCGGCGGCGTCTCACCCGGCGGCCACATGTACGTCTTCTGGCTCTACCAGAACCCGATGGACTTCCTCTTCTCGCTGTCCAAGGGCATGGCGATGGGGACCGCGATCGTGTTCGTCGCCTGCTACTACGGCTACACGGTGAGAGGCGGATCCGTCGAGGTCGGCAAGAACACCGCCAGATCCATGGTCCTCAACATGGTGCTCATCCACCTGATCGGCGCCCTCGGGACCCAGCTCTTCTGGGGCCTCTCACCCAACGCGCCCATCGGCAACTAAGGACATCGCATGACCACCCTTGCTCCCACGGGTGCCGCCCACCGCGGTCCCGACCTGCCCGGCGACCAGCACTCGATGGAGGTCCGCAACGTCCACAAGAGCTTCGGGCCCTACGACATCTTGACCGGGATGAACCTCAACTTCGTCGACAACGCCATCACGACGATCCTCGGACCGTCGGGCACCGGCAAGAGTGTGCTCATCAAGCACCTGGTCGGCCTGCTGGAGCCGGACGAGGGGGAGGTGCTGATCTTCGGCCAGGACATCTGGAAGATCAGCAAGCAGGAGCGCTACGAGCTGCGCAAGCGGTTCGGCGTCCTCTTCCAGGACGGCGCGCTGTTCGGCTCGATGAACATCTTCGACAACGTCTGCTTCCCGCTGCGCAAGCACACCGACATGACGGAGCACGAGATCCGCGACCTCGTCATGGACCGGCTCCAGGAGGTCGGCCTGGAGGGTGCCGCGGCGAAGCTGCCCAGCGAGGTGTCCGGCGGCATGCGCAAGCGCGCCGGCTTCGCCCGGGCGCTGATCCTCGATCCCGACATCGTCATGTTCGACGAGCCGGACTCGGGCCTCGACCCGGTCCGCACCAGCCTCCTCAACGACGTGATCCTCGAGATGCACGAGCGGCACAAGGGCACCTACATGGTGGTCACCCACGACATGGCGACCGCACGCAAGGTGAGCGACTACGTCGGCGTCGTCTGGAAGGGCAAGTGCATCCACTACAGCGAGGCCGACGCCGCCTTCGACTCCGACAACCCGTTCGTGCGGCAGTTCCTGGCCGGCGACTCCGTCGGCCCGCTGGGGATGGACTGATGGAGCGGAGTGCGATCGTCGCCGGCGTGCTCGCCGCCGCCCTCGTCGGAGGCGGCGCGGTGGCGCTGGAGAAGGGCGACGGGTACGCCGTCCGCGCGGTGCTGCCGAACGCGGGGAACCTGTTCGTCGGCAGCTCGGTGATGTACGACGGCTACGAGGCCGGCAGCGTCACCGACATCGAGGTCCAGGACGGCCGGGCCCTGGTCTCCCTCTCGCTCGACGACGAGTTCGGCCCGCTGCACGACGGAGCGAGCGTCGAGGTCGTGTGGAAGGCGGCGCTCGGTGAACGGCTGGTCCGGGTGGTCGACGGCGACGAGAAGAACGCCGAGCTGCCCGATGGCGCACTGCTCGCCGGTGTCCAACGGGAGCCGGTGGAGCTGGACGCGGTGCTCTCCGCGCTCGACGAGCCGACCCGGACCCACCTGGCGTCGCTGGTCACGCGGCTGGAGGGCACGCTGCGCGGTCGCGAGGGCGACGCCCGGGACAGCCTGACCGCGGCCGGGCCGGCCGTCGAGCAACTCGGCGCCGTGCTGCGCGGGGTCGGCACCGACGGTGAGGCGATCCGCCAGATCATGCAGCAGCTCGACGAGACGATGGGGATCCTCGGCTCACGCGGCGAGAGCCTGGAGCGGGTCGTCACCTCCCTGGCGTCGGCGACGAACGCGGTCGCCCAGCAGCAGCGCGGACTGGGGGAGACGCTCGACAGGCTGCCACCGGTGCTGAGCAGCGCCACCCGCACCCTGGACCGGGTGCCGGGCACGGTCGAGGAGACCCTGCCGTTGCTGGCGGACCTGGCACCGGCGACCAAGAGCCTGAAGCCGGTCGCGAAGAACCTGCGCCCGCTCCTGCAGGACCTCCGCCCGACCGTCGCCGACCTGCAGCCCACCCTGGTCGCGCTGTCGGAGCTGCTCGGCATCACTCCGGCCCTGCTGGACGTCAGTACGGCGACTCTCCCGTCCGCCGACACGGCGCTGATCGGCCTGACGCCGGCGATCGACTTCCTGCGGCCCTACACGCCCGAGATCGTCGGCTGGGCCACGAACTGGGGATCGGCCGGCGGCAACAAGGACAGCAACGGCCACTACGTCCGGTTCCACATCCAGACCGGCACCGAGGCGGTCATCCCCAGCAGCCGGCCCGGTCCCGGGGTCACCCAGAACCTCACGCCCGAGCCCGGCGAGCCGGTCGGCCAGCCCTGGACCGACGCCGACGGAAGCGAGATGCGATGAGTCACCCCGGCAACGGTGGGGCGCTGAAGGACGTCGGCCGTGCCGGCGTGGTGGCGGCCCTGATCGCGGGCGGCATCGTGGTGGTGTCGAGCATCGTGGGCGACGACGACCCCGCAGACCTGCTCCGCGCCCGGTTCGTCTCGGCCGCCCCGCTCGTGGAGGGCAACGAGGTCAAGGTCGACGGGGTCGTGGTCGGCACCGTGGAGTCCCTCGAGGTGGTGGACGGCGTGGCCGAGGTCGCGCTCGACCTCGACGACGAGGCCGGACCGCTGCACCAGGACGCGCGGCTCACGATCCGCCCGGTGAGCCTCCTCGGCGAGCGGTACGTCGACCTCGACCGCGGCACCACCGACGCTCCGCCGCTGGTCGACGGCACGGTGATCCCGGTCGAGCAGACCGCGACCTCCGTCGGGCTCGACGAGGTGCTCAACACCGTCGACGACCCGACCGGCGCGGGGCTCCGGGCCCTGGTGACCACCCTCGGCGAGGGGATCCAGGGCAACGGCGGCAATGTCGGCCGGACGCTCGCGGCGCTCGCCCCGAGCCTGAAGGACACCCGTGCCCTGGCCGCCGTCCTGGACCAGCACAACGAGTTGCTCGTGCGCCTGATCGACCAGTTCGAGCCGGTGGCCGGTGCGCTGGCGACCCGGGACGGCGAGGCGATGGACCAGCTGGTCGCTTCCTCCGAGCAGGTCCTCGCCGCGGTGCGGGAACGGCAGGCGAAGCTCGAGCGGACACTCGACCGCCTGCCGGGCACCCTGGCCGTGCTGCGCTCGACGCTCGGGAACGTGCGCAGCGCCGCCGACGACACCGCACCCACGCTGGCCGAGCTGCGTCCGCTCACCGACAAGCTGCCGCAGCTGTCGCAGGAGCTGCGTGCGTTCTCCGACGTCCTGGACCCCGCGCTCGCGACCTCGCAGCCCGTCCTCGACGAGGCGGACGCGCTGCTCCGCGCCGCCGCGCCCGTCGCCGCCGACCTGGAGGCCGCGGCACCGGGCCTGGCCAGGTCGACCTCCGGCGTCGAGAAGGTGGCCGACCGGCTGACGGGCAACCGGGACAAGCTGTTCGACTGGATCCGGTTCTGGGCGTTGACGACCAATGGCCGCGACGGCCTCTCGCACTACTTCCGGGTGGGTGCGGTCGTCGACCCGGACATGCTGACCGGGCTGCTGCCGAAGGCCCCGTCCGGCCCCGCGGGCGACCCGGCGGCCGGCAGCAAGCAGGCCGGCGGCAAGCCGGGGAGCGGTCCGCAGGGCGGCTCCGGACCGGCCGGCGTGCCGAACGGCGTGGCCGGTGGCGTCGACGGCGTCCTCGAGGGACTCACCGGCCTGCTGACCGGCCTGCTCCAGCCGGGCAGCGACGGCAGCGCCACCGGCCTGACCGCGGACCAGGAGAAGGGTCTGCTCGGCATGCTTCTCGGAGGTCTCTCATGACACGGAACCCACTCGTCGGCTGGCTGCGGAGCCCGCTGGGCATCGGCACGATCGTGGTCGCGCTCTTCGCGACCGCCGTGGTCTTCGGTCTCAACGCCACCCACGGCATGCCTCTCGCCGAGCGCAAGGAGGTCCGGATCGCCTTCGACGACCTGAGCGGTCTCAACACCGGCGACGACGTCCGGATCGCCGGCAGCCGGTTGGGCTATGTCGACGCCCTCGAGCTCGACGACGGTCAGGCGATCGCGGTCGTCCAGCTCGACGACCCCGACACCCCGCTGTACGACGACGCCCGGGCCGCCCGGATCTCGGACCGCTCCGGCCTGGGCCAGAAGTTCGTCACCCTCGACCCGGGCGACCCGTCGACCGGCCCGCTGCGCGACGGCGCCGTGATCCCCGCCGACCAGACGGTCCGGGCCGAGGACGTCAACGAGCTGCTCGACGTCTTCGACGAGCAGACCCGGGCGAGCGCGTCGGCGACGCTGAAGAACCTCGGCGGTGGCCTGGCCGCCCACGGCGAGGACCTGCACGGCTTCCTCCGCCACGCCCCGGGCATCCTCGAGGACACCGGCGCCGTCTCGGGAGCCCTGGCGGCCGGCGACGGCACGCCGCTGGAGCGGATGCTCGTCTCGGCCGACCGGCTCACCGGGCGGCTGGCCGCCCGGGACGACGAGCTGGCCGCGCTCATGGACCAGATGGCGGTGACCGTCGACGCGTTCGCGGTGGACGGTGCCACCCCCGTGCGGGCCTCCCTCGACCAGGCGCCGCAGACCCTCGACACCGCCGACTCCGCGCTCCGCGCCCTCGACGCGCCGCTCGCCGACCTGGCCGTCGCGATGCGCGAGGTCCGCCCGGGTGCCGTCGCCCTGGGCCGGGCGACGCCCGACCTACGGGCCTTCCTGCGGGAGGGCGTCACCCCCGTGGCGAAGGTGCCGGGGGTGAACGACGCCGCGGTTCCGGGTGTCCGGGCGCTCGACGGTCTCGTCGCCGACGCCCGGCCGCTGGCCGCGCAGCTGGTCAGGACGGGCTCGACGGCGGCCCCCCTGGCGAGCGTCCTGGGCGATTACGCCGGCGACATCTCGCAGTACTACACGGGCGCCTCGGCGTCGCTGTCGCACGGCGACCGGGCCGGCCACTGGCTGCGGATCCTGCTGCTCCCCGCGCCCGAGAACGCGGGCCTGCCGCTCTTGGTCGACCGTGATCCCTATCCCGAGCCCGGAGAGACCTGGTGACCGGCATGCGTACGACGACCCGGGCCCGTCGCGGCCTGACCACCCTGCAGCTGGGCAAGATCTTCGTCGCCCTGGCGCTGGTCGCGGCCGCGCTGCTGTTCCAGAAGGCACAGCTGGCCGCGGCGCTGCGCCCCGGCGAGACCGTCGAGATCCAGTTCCGCGAGGCGCACCGCCTGCGCACGGCGATCTCGGACGTCAAGCTGTCCGGCGTCGACGTCGGCGTGGTCCGCTCCGTCGAGCGGGACGGGGACGTGACCACCGTCGAGGTCAAGGTCGACGACGACGTCGTCGACGCGCTGGGCAGCGCACCCTCCGCCCGGATCCGGCCGGCCACCCTGCTCGGCGGCAACTACTACCTCGAGCTGCTGCCCGGCGGCCGCAAGGGCGCCTTCGCCGGGGTGATCCCGGTCGACCGCACGCAGCTGCCGGTCGAGCTCGACGGCGTCGCCCGGGCCTTCCCGGCCGACGCTCGCCAGGGCGTGCGCACCGGCACCGCGGCCCTCGACGAGTCGCTCGACCAGCGCGGCCGTACGGCGCTGCGCCGCCTGCTGAGGTCGAGCCCGCGGACGCTGGTCTCGACCGAGGCGGTGCTGCGCGGCCTGCGCGGCACCGCGCCGGAGGAGGACCTGGCCGCGCTGGTCGCGGGCGGCGAGAACGTCTCCACCGTGCTCTCCTCCGAGAACGTCCGGCTGGCCCGCCTCGTCGACGACCTGGCGACGACGTCGTCGGTGCTGGCCGAGCGCCGCCAGGACCTGGCCGACGTGTCCCGCACCATGCCGGGCACCCTCGACGACACCACCGTCCTGCTCGACCGGCTCGACGGCGTCCTCGACTCGCTTGAGGCCACCGCGGACCCGGTCCGCCCGGCCGTGCGCGAACTGGCCACCCTGCTCGACGACGCCGACCCGGTCCTGGCCCGGGCCCGGCCGGTCGTGGCCGACCTGCGAGAGGTGCTGCAGGACGCCCGGCCCCTCGTCGGCGACCTGCTGCCGATCAGCCGCGACCTCGACACGACGGTGCGCAACGTCAACGGCGCGGTGCTCGACCGGGTCAACGGGCCGATCCTCGGGCAGCTGATGACGCCCTGGCACGGGACCGGGCCCTACGCCAAGGGCGGCGCCGATCGCCCGCTCTACAAGGAGACCGCCTACATGTTCTCCAACCTCGCCCAGGCCAACATGATGGACGCCAACGGCTCGATGATCTCCTTCCTCCCCGGCGTCGGACCTGCCTCGCTGGCGGGACTGCCGATCAGCCTGGAGCAGCTGCTCACCGGTGGCACGTCGGGCGGCATGTCGGGGGCGGACCGATGAGCCGCCGCCTACGCCGCTTCTGGGAGCGGGCCCGCAGCGAGCCGGGCCTCGGCAAGAACCTGATCGCCGTCGGCGTGCTCGTCGCGCTCGGCACCGCCGTCGCCGGCTACTTCCTGGCGCACCAGCGGTTCAATCCGCCGTGGGAGGACAGGTACACCGTCTACGCCGTCGTCGACGAGGCCGCGGGCGTGAGCCCCGGCAACGGCCAGGAGGTGCGCATCGCGGGCGTCCAGGTCGGCGACATCCGCTCCGCGGAGGTCGGGCCGGACGGACAGGCGCGTCTGGAGCTGCGGATCGACTCCGGCCAGGAGGTGCACGAGGACGCCCGGCTCCTGCTGCGGCCGAAGAGCCCGCTCAACGACATGTACGTCGAGATCAGCCCCGGCACCGCGGACGCGCCGGTGCTGGGCGACGGCGACACGATCCCGCTGGGGCAGACGGTGTCGCCGGTGCAGGTCGACGACGTGCTGGCGAACCTCGACAGCCACACGCAGGACGCGCTGAGCAGCCTGTTCGCGGAGTCCGACGTGGCGCTCGTGAACGCTCCCGCCACGCTCCCGGCCGGGCTGGAGCAGGCGGACCTGCTGCTCCAGGACCTGCAGCCCGTCATCCGTCGCCTGGAGACCCGGCGCGAGAACCTGGCCCGGCTGGTCCACGCACTCGCCCGGGTCTCCGCGGCCGCCGGCCAGAACGACGCGCGGCTGCAGCGGATGGCGACCTCGCTCGGCGAGACGCTGAGCACGCTGGCCGGGGGCCGGGAGGGCCTCGACGGCACCCTCGCCCAGCTCCCCGAGCTGTCCGCGGACCTGCGCGCCACCACCCGCAGCGTCAGCGCCCTCGCCGACCAGCTCGACCCGACCCTGGCCGACGTCCGGGCCGCCAGCGACGAGCTGCCCGGGGCGCTGAAGAGCTTCGACAGCAGCATCGACGAGCTCGACGCGTTCGTGAAGAAGGCCGGCCCGGTCCTCGAGCACGCCCGGCCCGTGGTCGGCGACCTGCGCGCCGCGGCGCCCGACGTACGCCGCGTCGCCGGTGATCTGCGACCGCTCAGCGCCGATGCGCAGCCGCTCACCGCCGACCTGGTCACCCACCTCGACGACGTCGCCGCGTTCGTCTACAACACCAACTCCGTCGCCAGCCTCCGCGACGCCAACCGCGGCATCCTGCGCGGCCTGTTCACGGTGTCGCCCGAGACCCTGGGAGGTCTCCTGCCATGAGAATCCCGCACGCGGTCGTCCCGAGGCTGCGGGGCGCGACGGTGCTCGCGTTCCTCGCGCTGTGCACCACGATCTTCAGCTTCCTGTGGCTGCAGGCGGGCGGCAGGCTGCCCCTGCTCTCGCGGGCCGGCTACCAGGTCACGATCCCGTTCGCCGACGTCGACAACCTGGTCTTCCAGTCCGACGTGCGGATCGCCGGCGTCGAGGTGGGGCAGATCGAGGGGATCGACGTCCAAGGCCCCCGGGCGATGGTCACTCTCGAGCTCGACGACGCCGCCGTCCCGCTGCACGAGGGCGCCACGATCACCGTCCGCAACAAGACGATGATCGAGGAGACCTATCTCGAGATCATCGACGGCACCGGAGCGGCGTACGACGACGGCGCGACGCTGCCCGAGGCCGCCGGCCGGGGGAGCGTCCAGCTCAACGACGTGCTGTCCAGCCTCGACGAGCCCACCCGCCAGGACCTCTCGCGGCTGATCCGGTCCGGTGGCGCCGCCACGGCCGACACCCAGGGGCAGGTGGACGCCCTGCTGACCGGGCTCGGCGACCTCGGCGACCACGCCGGCGCCCTCGACGCGCTGGCCGCCCAGTCGGAGGACCTGACGTCGCTGCTGGCCACCTCGACCCGGGTGCTCGACGCGCTCGACGTCCAGCAGGGCCGGATCGCCGACCTCACCCGCGACGCACAGACCCTCACCGCCGTCACGGCCGGACACGAGGAGGACGTCGAGGCGCTGATGCGCGCCCTCCCACCGCTGCTCGTGTCGACCGAGCGGGCCGGCGGGAGCCTGGAGGACCTCTCCGCGCCCCTCGCGACCGTCGCGCACCACCTGCGTGGTGCCGCGCCCGACCTCAGCGCCGCCCTCGTCGAGCTGCCCGCGACCACCCGCGACCTGCGCGGCCTGCTGCCGGCCCTCGATACGACACTGGACCGGGCGCCCGCCTCGCTCACCCGGCTCTCGCCCCTGCGGGAGGCCGCCGCGCCGCTGCTGGGGACCCTCCAGGTGAACCTCGCCGACCTCAACCCGATGCTCGCCTACATGTCGCCCTACGGCCGCGACATCGTGTCGTACTGGTCGAACTTCATCGGCTTCGTCAAGAGCGGCGACCGCAACGGGCCGATCGCCCGGGTGATGCCGGTGCTCACCCCCAACTCCGCGAACCTGGCGGTGCCGTTGAGCCCCACGACGATGTACAACCCGTACCCGGACCCGGGCCAGCACGACAACCCTGCCGAGTTCACCGGGAAGTACCCCGAGATCGAGGAAGACCCGATTCCTTGACCGGCGCACCGAGCCTGCGGACCCTGGCCGCCGCGGCGGCGGCGCTGGGCGTGCTCGCCCTGCTCCTCGTCGGCGTCGGCCGGGTGCGGGTGGAGACGGGGGTCGACGACTTCGTGCCCCGCGGCGACCGCACGCTCGCGGCGACGGCCGCCGCGGCCGAGGAGTTCGGCGGAGACCCGGTCGTGGTACTGCTCGAGTCGACGGCTCCGGGCGGTCTCCTCGCCAAGGAGCGGATGCCCGACCTGCTCCGGCTGGAGGGCGAGCTCGCACGGCTCCCGGACGTCGCGAAGGTCTACGGCCCCGGCACCGTGCTCAACCAGATCGCCGGCCAGGCCCAGGACCTGCTCGCCGAGCTCAGCGGCTACCGCGACGCCCTGCGCTCGCGCGCCGAGCGCGAGGCGACGCAGCGGGGCGCGGGCGCGGCGGCGGTCGAGACGGCCGGACGCGCCGCGACCCGGGACTTCGACGAGCGCTACACCGCCCTGCTCGCGCAGGGGATGCCCGGCGGCCTGCCGACCCTGCACAACCAGGCCTTCATCGACCGGGTGGTGTTCAACGCCGAGGGCGACCCCCGACCCCAGTGGGACTTCCTGGTACCCCGTCCCGACGCCGTCGTCGTGCTGGTCCGCCCGCGGGCCTCGCTCAGCCAGAGCGCGACCGAGCGGCTGGTCGGCGCCGTCCAGGCGACGGTCGAGGCGAGCGGCGTCGGCCGCGCCGACACCACGCGGAGGGTCACGGTCTCCGGTGTGCCGGCGGTCGTGGCGTCCCTCGGGGAGCAGATCCGGCACGAGATCCCGCTGCTCGGTGGCGTCGCGGTGCTCGCCGTCGGTGCGTGGTTCCTGCTGACCGGCTGGACCCGGCGCCGGCTCCGGCTGCTGCCCCTCGGCGCGACCCTGCTCGGCACCACCGCCGTGCTCTCCCTCGCCGGCTGGACCGGACGTCCGTTGCCGCTGACCGCGGTCGCCTTCCTGCCGGTGCTGCTGGGCATCGGCTCGGACTTCATGACCTATCTCCACCGCGGCGCCGGCACCCGGACCGTCGTGGCGGCGGCCCTCGCCTCCGCGGCCGGCTTCGCCGCGCTGCTCGTCGCCCCGGTGCCCGCCGTCGCCGAGTTGGGCGTCAGCCTGGCCGTCGGGCTGGTGGTCACCGTGCTCGTCTCGCTCGGCCTGCAGCGGCTCCTGCCACGGCTGCGCGACGACAGCCCGCCGACCGCCCCGGCCCGCCCGGGCGAGCCGGCTGACCCGGGCGTCCCGGGCGCGGGCCGTCGGGCCCGAGGCGCGGCGGTGCTGGCGCTCGTGGCCGCCGCGACTTCCGGCTGGGTGCTGTTCCCCACTCTCGACCTGCGCGCGGACCTCAACTCGCTCGCCGACGGGTTGCAGCGCTACGACGACGCGCAGCACGTGCAGCGCGTCGTGGGCACCTCGGGCGAGGTCGTCCTCCTGGTCCGCGGCACCGACGTCCTCGACGCCGATTCCCTCGCGTGGATGGACGGCGCCCGGCAGCGGCTGGTCGCCGACCACGGGGACGCGCTCAGCCCGATCCTCTCGCCACCGGACCTGCTGGCCTTCCTCGGCGCCACGCCCGGAGACACCCAGGTCGACGCCGCGGTCCGCCTGCTGCCGCCGTATCTCGCCTCCAGCGTCGTCACGCCGGAGCGGGACCTGGCGATCATGAGCTACGGCGTCGACCTCGACGACGTCGGTCGGCTCTCGACCCTGCGGAGCTACCTGGCCGAGCTCGCCGCGACCGCGCCGCCGGGCGTCGACGTCGAGGTCGCCGGGTTGCCGATGGTCGCGGTGTCGGCGCACGACGCCCTGCGCCAGGACCGGGTGTTGGCGTCCGCGCTCGGTGTGGTCGCCGCCGGCCTGGTGCTGCTGCTGGTGCTGCGGGAGCGCCGGGTCGCCCTGGTCGCGGTGCTCTCGGCGGCGACGGCGTCCGGCCTGGTGGCGCTCGGGCTCGTGGTCGCCGGCGCCACCCTGAGCCCGATGACGGCCGGCCTCGGGTCGCTGACCGCGGCCGTCGCCTGCGAGTTCACGGTGCTGCTGGCCCACGCCCGGCGGACCGGCGATCGACGGATGACCCGTGCCGTCGACCTCGCCGCGGCCGCGTCGGGCACCGGGTACGTCGTGCTCGCGCTCTCGCAGCTCGGCGTGATCCGGGACTTCGGGCTGTTGCTGTCCCTGACCGTCGGCGCCTCGCTGGCTGTCTCGCGCCTGCTCGTGACGGCCCTGCTGCCCGCCGGGCGCGCCGCGACCACGGCGCTCCCCGCGGCACCGCGACCGGCGCGCGTTCTGGAGGTCGTCGGATGAGGGAGGACACGAGGTGGTCACGATGGGCATGACGGGGACGAGGTGGCTGGGCCACCGCCGGGTCCAGGTCGGGGTGGCGCTCGCGGTCGCTCTGGTCGCCGCGGCATCGGTGTGGCGACCGTGGAGCGACGACCTGCCCGACGACGCGGCCTTCGTCATCGGCGACCGAGTCGTGACGGTCGCCGAGCTCGACGCGCGCAACGACTCCCTGCGGGCCCTGTACGGGGTCGAGGAGCCCAGCGCCGGTGACGCGCGCGCCTCCTTCCGGCGCCAGGCGGCGAAGTCGATGGCGATCGGGATCGTGCTCGACCGGGCGGTGGCCGAGGCCGGTATCGAGGTGCCGGACGCCACCGTCGACCAGACCCTCGGCGGCTTCATCGACCAGCGGTTCCAGGGCGACCGGGCCGCCTTCGTCGCCTCGCTCGGCAATGTCAGCACCTCGGAGAAGGTGGTGCGCGCGGAGGTGCGGCGACAGATCGCGTTGCGCGAGCTGCTGGCCGCGATCGCCGGTGACGTCACGGTGTCACGGGCGGAGCTGCGGACCGAGTTCGAGCAGCGCCGGGACCGGCTCGGCACTCCGGATCGCCGTCGCGTGCGCAACGTGGTCGTGGCCGACGAGCAGGCGGCGCGCGAGATCCGCGATCGGCTCGACGCCGGCGCGGACCCGGGGCGGATCGCCCGCCGCGCGAGCATCGACGGCGCCACCCGCGACGCCGGCGGCGACCTCGGGGCGGTCGCCCGGGCCGACCTCCTGCCCGAGGTCGGCGAGGCGGTCTTCGCCACCCCGGCCGGGTCGGCGTACGGGCCGGTCCAGGGCAGTCAGGGCTGGAACGTCGGTGTCGTCGTCGAGGTCCTGCCCGCGGTGCCCGCCACCTTCGCCGCCGTCCGCGCGGACCTGCGCCGGCAGGTGACGGGGGAGCGGACGGAGGCGACCTGGAGCGCCTGGCTGGCCGAGCGGATCAAGGCCGCCGACATCCGCTACCGGGCGGCGTACCGGCCGAAGGACCCCTACGACGTGACCGCCTGGGATCAGTCCGCCGTCGCCGGGACGGAGCCCCGGCCGTGACCTCGATGCTCGACGCCCTGACCTGCCTGGCGATCGCCTGCGGGCTCGTCGTCCTCGGCACCTGGGGCCGCTCCCACGCGGACACCCTCGTGGTGGACACGATCCAGGGCGAGGAGCGCGAGCAGCGGATCGCCGTGCTGCGGCGCGGCGCGGTCACCTGCTACGTCGTCGCCGCGGTGCTCGGCCTGGCCGCGTTCTTCCTGATCGCGACCCGCTGACGGGCGATCAGGATCCGCCCAGGCGCAGGTCCCGGATGGCGAGCCGGGCCGCCTGGTAGCCGGCCATGCCGTGGGCGCCGGGCCCCGGAGGGGCGGCGGCCGAGCAGAGGTAGACGCCACGGGCGCCGGTCCGGTAGGGGTTCCGGCCCGGGCGCGGCCCGAGCAGGAGGACGGCGGGGGACTTGGCACCGGTGAGGATGTCACCGCCGACATAGTTGGCGTTGCCGGCGGCGAACTGTCCGGGGCGGGTGACGTGGACGCCGACGATCCGCTCCCGGAGACCGGGGGCGAAGCGCTCGATCTGTGCGATGACCGCATCGGTGGCGTCGCCGTCGTAGCCGGCGGGGACATGGGCATAGCTGTAGACGGGGTGGACGTCGCCGCGGGAGCGGGACGGGTCGGCGACGTACTGCTGGCCGAGCAGCACGAACGGGCGCTCCGGCATCCGGCCGGACGCGACGGCGCGCTCGTTGGCGATGATCTCGGCCGGGCCGCCGCCGAGGTGCAGGGTGCCGGCGCGGCCGAGCTCGGCATCGCGCCAGGGCACGCCCCGCTCGACGGCGAGGTCGACCTTGTAGGCGCCCGGACCGGGACGGTGTCGGCGGTAGGCGCGGCGCGTGCCGGCGGGCAGGCGGTCGCCGCACAGGCGCAGGACCGCTGCCGGCCCGAGGTTGAGTAGGACGGCGTCGGCGGGCGGCAGCTGGTCGATCGCCGTGACCTCCACGCCGGTCTCGATCTTGCCGCCGAGATCGGCCAGGGCCTTGGCCATGGCATCGGTCAGGGCCTGGGTGCCGCCGACGACCACCGGCCAGCCGTCGTGGTGGCCCGCGGTGAGGATGCCCATGCCGATGGCGGAGGAGACGACCTCGGTGAGCGGACGCATGGCGTGGGCGGTGGTGCCGAGGAAGAGCGCGCGGGCCCGCTCGGTGCGGAAGACGCGGGCCAGCAGTGCGGCCGGCAGCACGGTCGGCGCGCCGAACCGGCCCATCAGGAACGGGTGCCGGGGCAGGTGGACGACGGGTCCGAGGATGTCGGCGGCGAGCCGGTCGTAGGTCCGGGAGGGTCCGCCGAAGAGCATCCGCCAGCGCCGGGCGTCGGCCCCCAGACCGGCCGCGGTCGCCTCGACCGAGCGGTGCAGCAGCGCGGGGGCCGCGTCGTCGAGGGGATGGGCGGCGTCGATCTGGGGCCAGGCCCACCGCAGGCCGTAGCGGTCGAGTCCGTCGAGCGCGGGGGACCGGAGCGCCATCGGGTGGAACGCCGCGCAGTGGTCGACCAGGATCCCCTCGCCGAACGGCTGGACGGTACGGGTCCCGCCGCCGATCTCGTCCTGTGCCTCGAGCACGGTCACCTGGGCGCCGGCGCGGGCGAGGGTCAGCGCGGCGGCCAGGCCGTTGGGCCCGCTGCCGACCACGAGGACGTCCGTCATGGTTCGACGGTACGGCGTCCGCGGGCCGGATCCCCATGGCCCGGGGGGATGGACTTGCCCGGGCCCTTTGGTCCCGGTGCACAACGAGCCGGGAGCGGACGGTCAGGCGGCGCCGACCAGCACCGCGCGGCCCAGCCAGTGACAGGCGGTGAGGGCGAGCTCGATGGCCTGCCGGTCCGAGCTGATCGAGCTGCCCAGCGACTTCTCGGCCGACGCGATGCGGTACTTCACGGAGTTCTTGTGCATGAGCATCGCTTCCGCGGTCGCCGTGTAGCTGCTGTCGTTCTGGAAGAACAGCAGCAGGGTGTGCCGCAGCCGCTCGTGCTGCTCGTCGTCGAGGGCCAGGTCGCCGAGCGTCTCCTGCACCCAGGTCCGGGCCGTGTCGAGGTCGTGGGCGAGGAGCGCGGCGACCTTGAGGCCGGGCTCGTCGAAGCTGGTCACCCCGCGGTGCGGGTCGTCGCCGACCATGGCGACCTGCTGGGCGTGCAGCGCCTCGCGGTGGGTGCGGCGGAAGCCGCCGACGCCGGACGCCGCCAGGCCGAGGGCGAGATTGGGGACCGGTGGCCCACCCGCCTTGGTGAGCAGCGCGCGGATGCCGCCGAGGTCGATCTCGACGTCCTCGGCCACCGAGAACCAGGTCCAGGCCGTGGCCCGGTCGCGGGGGATCACCAACGGCGCGCGGGTGGAGCCGAGCAGGTCGGCGATCCCCGTGGCCGCGCGGTTGAACCGCGAGAGCTGGTCCTCCTGGGCGCCGGTCTCGTCGACCCACATGACCGCTCCCAGGTGCGGCACGCGCAGCCGGTAGCCGAGCACCCTCTCCGCGGCGTCGATGTCGACCGGCGTGCCGGCGATCAGCTCCTCGATCTGGCTCACCCGCGCGCTGCTGCGCTCGGCCAGCCACCGCTCCCGCTCGGTCTCGTAGACCGTGACGACGCCCTGGGAGATCCAGTCGATGTAGTCGAAGGTGACGGCCACGATGCGCTCGTACGCAGCGGCCCGCGCGTCCAGCGGGGCGTCGAGCCGGTCGCACTCGGCGAAGGTCATCTCCAGCAGGTGCTGCTGGCCGAGCCGGTAGGCGCGCACCAGCGCGCTCACCGAGACGCCCCGCTGGGCCAGCCGCCGGGCGTACTCGTAGGCCGCCGAGGGCGGCTCGATGTTGGCGACGGGGATGTCGTGGCGCAGCGCGTACAGGATGTTCTCGATGTTGCCCTCGATGCTCGCGTAGAGCAGGTCGAAGATCGCCGCCTCGCCCTCGAGCTCCTCGATCCGCGACGACAGCCGGTCGCGCATGCTGCTCGCGAGGTCCGTGATCCGGGCGTGCAGGGTGGTGGCGACGGTCTGGACCAGATCGGCCGCCTGGCCTTCCGTGGGAGCATCAGCCATGGGGCGAGTGTCCCAGACGCGATGTGACCGACGTCACTGTGCCGCCGTCACGAGCGATGCCGGAGGACTTGGTCGCGGGAACCAAAGATCGCCACCCCGTCAGACCGCCGCCTGCTCGCGGAGCAGACCCTTGACCAGCTTGCCGACCGAGTTCTTGGGCAGTTCGGCGCGCACGTGGACCTCCTCGGGGACCTTGAAGCGGGCGAGCGAGCCGGCGCAGTGGGCGCGCAGCTCCGTCTCCGTCACGACCAGCCCGGGCCGGGTGGCGACGTACGCGACAGGGACCTCGCCGAGGATCGGGTCGGGCCTGCCCACGACCGCGGCCTCCAGGACCGCGGGGTGCCCGTAGAGGCACTCCTCGATCTCCTTCGGATAGATGTTCTCGCCCCCGCGGATGATCATGTCCTTGATCCGGTCGACGATGCGCAGGTAGCCGTCCTCGTCGATGATCCCGACGTCCCCGGTGTGCAGCCAGCCGTCGCGCACCGTGTGCCGGGTCTCCTCGGGCCGGCCCAGGTAGCCGCGCATCACGTTCGCTCCCCGGATCACGACCTCGCCGCGCGTCCCCGGCGGCAGCGGGTCGCCCGACGGGCTGACCACGGCGACGTCCTGTCCGGGCAGCGCGATGCCGACCGTGCCGGGCTTGCGCGGGCCGGCGACGGGGTTGATCGTCGAGGCGACGCTGCCCTCGGAGAGGCCGTAGCCCTCCACGAGGGGGACGCCGAAGCGCTCCTCGAAGCGCACGATCAGCTCGGCCGGCATCGGCGCCGCCCCGCAGACGACGAAGCGCAGCGAGGAGGTGTCGACCGGCCGGGTGGTCCGAGCCTCGAGGACCGCGTAGATCGTCGGCACGGCCGAGAAGTACGTCGGCCGGTGGGTCTCGACCAGGTCCCAGAAGGTGTCCGGTGAGAACCGGGGCGCGACGACCACGTCGCCGCCGGCGCGCAGCGGCGACAGGGTCCCGGCGATCAGCCCGTTCGCGTGGAACAGCGGCAGGACCAGCAGGCTGGTGTCGGCCGCCGTCATCGTGAAGTGCTCGACCAGGGAGGCGCTCATCGCCGCCAGGTTGGCGTGGTCGAGCAGCACGCCCTTGGGGCGTCCGGTCGTGCCGCTGGTGTAGATGATCAGCGCGAAGTCGGCGGACGTCGCGACCGGGCCGGCGCCGGATGCCGGCACCGGGTCGGGAGCGGCACTCCCGTGGATCGAGGCCGCGTCGAGCCAGGCGATGCCGACCGACGTCGCCAGGTCGCGGGCCCGTTCGTCGCCCACGAGCACCGCGGCCGCCGAGTCCTCCAGCTGGTAGCGCACCTCGTCGTCGGTGAGGACGGCGTTCACCGGCGTCAGCGCGGACCCGCTGTACCAGGCGGCGAACATCGTGGTGACGATCTCCGCGCTGTTGGGCAGCAGCACCGCGACTGTGTCCCCGGGCGCGACGCCGAGCGCACCGAAGCGATCCGCGAGGCGTCGTACGTCGGCGGCGAAGGTCGCGTTGTCGAGGCTGCGCCCGCCGTCTCGCAGGCACCGGCCGCCCGGATCCCGCTCCGCACGCAGGAACGGGATCCGGGCCAGCTCGCTGACGGGGCTCATGCGTTCGCCGTCGGGGCGGGCGCCGGCAGCGGCGTCGGCGGGACGGCCGGTGCGGAGTCCGGGTGGTACTCCGGGTGCCGCCAGGTGACCTCGGTCGGAACGGGGCCGTTGGGGAGCCACGGCTGCTCCCTGACGCAGTCGGAGACCAGCCAGGTGCCGCGCTCGACGATGCCGAGCGCCGCGTCCATCACGAAGTACTCCTGGGTGGGCTTGTGGATCGGCTGCGACTCCACCCAGACGACCACGAGCTCACCGGGCGCGAACGCGAGTCGCCTCTGCAGGGCCTCGATCAGCTGGTCGTCGTGCAGATGCCCGTCGCCGAAGTTCCAGCCGATGATCGAGTTGCAGCAGAACTCCGCCTCGCGCAGCGAGTAGGTCTCGTACTCGTCGCCCAGGTAGTTCTGCAGCACCGAGAACAGGCCACGGCCCTGACTGTGCATGGAGCGCCAGCTGAGCGTCATCTGCATGGTCATCTCGGCGACGTCGGGGTCGTAGCCCATGCCCTCGATCAGCTGGTCGATCTGGTTCTTCGCGGGGCGCTCGAGCTGGTTGAGCTTCGCCTCGGCGCCGGGCGCGAACGCCCACGTGGCGGAGGCCCAGTTGCCGGCGTACTGCCGCATCGACGGCAGGAAGGACACCAGGTCGGGCCGCAGGTTGCCGAGCACCGGGAAGAACACGAGAGCGGCGACGAGGACCGGCAGCATCCAGGCCTCGCTGAAGTCGCCGATGCCGTAGCCGTCCCCGGCGAAGTGGCCGGCGAAGAGGAAGACGGCGACGTAGGAGAACAGGATGTTCCACTCCAGCGGCACCGCCAACGGGAAGGTCTGCGTGATGAACAGGTGGAAGAGCACCATCGAGCCCACGGCGAGCAGGGTGATCGTCCAGTTCGTGCTGAATAGCAGGACGAGCGGCACGACGAGCTCGGCGGTCGTGCCGAGCACGTGGGCCATGAACCAGGCCAGTCGCGACGGGAGCAGGTCGTCCGGCAGCGCGCGGTAGTGCGCCCGCTTGAGGAACCTCGGCACGAACGGAGCGTTGGAGACCATCGGCGGGATGACGTTGAGGAAGTGGTGGTTCACCTTGGAGATCGACGCGCCCACCCAGACGATCACGATGATCACCTTGGCCGCGACGATGAAGTCGGTGTACGTCAGCGTCGCGCCGGCGAGCGCGGAGATCACCAGGATCGGCAGGTACTGCTCGCCGCGTGCGGCCAGGAAGAGCACCTTGTCGCGCAGGCCGCACAGCACGAGGAGCGCCGCGCAGAGGGCCATCAGCCCCGGCTCGACCATGGTCACGCCGAAGCCCTCGGGCCGGGTCCCGCCCGCCGCCGCGGCGTAGAGGAAGCTGGCGAGGGCGGCGAGGTAGAGCAGCACGTCGACGGGGGAGCGGTTGTCGCCCGCCGTGAACGGCACCTTGCCCGGCCACGGGGGCAGCCGGATGGTGCGGGGGCGCGCCCAGTAGCTGATGCCCCCGGTCATCGGCTTGAAGTGCGCCGCGAGCGGTCCCCAGGTGCCGCCGATGCCGAACAGCTCGAGGAACAGGGTCCACAGCACGAGCTTCTGGTAGATGATCGGCTGGTCCCACCACTGCCCGATCTCGAACGGTCCGCCGACATCGGAGGTGAGGGTCGCGAGGACGACGCCGCCGCCGACGTAGAGCACCAGCAGCTTCAGGATGTAGATGGTGTGCACCATCTTCGGCGTGCCGAAGCCGTACTCGGCCCAGAAGGTGGCGAGCAGGCGGATCCGCTCCTGCCGCGGACGGGTGAGGAACTCCGCCGGGTCGACCGGCGGGGCGTCGGGGGTGAGGAAAGGCATCGGGCTGGCTCCTTCGGGACGGACCGCCGCAGCGGTCCACCGACCGTAGGTTCGCGGGTGTGCTCCCGGTCACGGCCGCGACGACCGAAGTTCCGGCTCGGCTTCGTCCGTCGCCAACAACGGCCCACGCCGGGGCCCACGCCGGCCCACGCCGGCCCACGCCAGGTCTACGTGGGCCGACGTCGGGGCCGACGTGCCGAGGGTGGCGCAGTGGCTACGGTGGGTCCATGCGGGTCCCCGAGTTCTCCGACGAGCAGATCGCCGCCGATCTCGCCGCCGCGGCCGTCGAGCTCGGCGAGCCACTGACGGCCTCGGCGTACGACGGCTGGCAGCGCACCCGCGCTGCCGCGTCCCCGGCGCTGTTGATCCGCCGGTTCGGGTCCTGGAACGCCGCCTGCGCGCACGCCGGTGTCGCCACCAACAAGACCCGCTCGACGAGTCGTCGGTGGAGCGACGACGACGTCGTCGCGATCGTGGCGCGCTATCTGGCGGCGTCGGGCAGCACCGGTGCCTTCGCCGACTACGCGGCCTGGGCCAAGGAGCAGGACGGCGTGCCCAGCGGCGCGACCCTGCGCCAGCGGTTCCCGTGGGCCGAGGTCAAGCGCCGGGCGCTGGAGCTGAGGTGAGCCCGGCGCTCGACCCGCGGACGGCGGCGGCGCTGCGCGACCACGCCGCCCGGCTCCGGGAGCGTCTGGACCTCGCCGAGGCGCCGATCCTGTCCGCCACCGGCCTGTGGCTGCTGCTGGCCGCGGTGGCGGAGACGGCCGACGGCCCGGAGGAGCGGGCCGCGCTGGAGGCGGTGCTCGGCGTACCGGCCGCGCAGGCGTCGGCGGCCGTGACCGCGCTGCTCGCCGACCCGCACCCCGCGGTGGGTGCCGCGCTCGGCGGCTGGGTGCGGCCCGACCTCACGCTCCGCGCGCCGGTGCCGGGGCCGGTTCCGGTCGGACCGCTGCCCGGCCAGGCGGCGCTCGACGCCTGGGCCCGCGAGCACACCCGCGACCTGGTCCGCTCGTTCCCGGTCCGGGTCGACGACCGCACCCTGGTCCTCCTCGCGTCGGCCCTGGTGACCGCGCCGCGGTGGCGGCAGCGGCTGGCGACCGGCCGCGACGGGCTGCTGGTGCTCGACCACGAGCTGCAGGCGATCGTGGCGACCGAGGCCGCCGGCCCGGTCGGCGTCGCCTGCCCGCCCAGTGACGACGGCATCGACGTCGTCAGCCTCGTCGCCGCTCCCGGGGTCGCCGTGGCCGACGTGTGGCGTGCCGTCGACGAGGTCGTCGCCCGCCGCCTGGGTGGGACACTCGCCCACGGCTCTCGTCCGTCCGTGCCGTGGGCGGACGGGCACGCGTGGCGGGTGAGTGAGGGCGTCGAGTCGTTCGCCGCCCGGCAGGCGCCCGCGGACGGGGCCGAGCTGTGGACCAGCCGGCTGCCGGCCTGGCACGCCGACGCGCGCCACGAGCTCACCGGCGCTCCGGGTGTCCTGGAGGTGGGGCGCGGCCTGGGCCGGCTGCTCCCGTCCGACGCGCTGGTCGACGGGCTCGACCTGCGTTGCGTGCAGGCCGCCACCGCGACCTACGACGCCGAGGGCTTCCGGGCCGCCGCCGTCACCGCGCTCGAGGTGCGCGCGGCCGGCATGCCGGCGTACGTCGAGCGCCGGGTCCGGCGGGTCGTGCTCACCTTCGACCGCCCGCACGCGGTCGTCGCGGTGGCCCGCGGCGACGCCTGGGAGGGCGTCCCCCTGTTCCATGCCTGGGTCACGCCCGGGCGCTGAGCCCTCCCGAGTGAGCGCGCGTCACGACGGCGGGTACGGCGCCGCCTTCAGCAGCGCCGCGAGGTGGGCGGCGTTGGCGGCCAGGGTCGCCGTCGTGGTCGCGGTCTTCTCCGGCTCCGGGTCGAGATCCTGGTAGTCGGTCGACTGCATCGCCTCGCCGACCCAGTAGGTCACGCCGTTCGCGGGGATCGTGAAGCCCACGTCGCTGAGCGCCTGGTAGACCTCCGCGGAGACGTGGTGGGCGCCGTCCTCGTTGCCGACCACGGCCACGCCCGCGACCTTGCCCGACGTGAGGATCCGGCCCTCGTCGTCGGTCTCGCCGAGCTCGGCGTCGAGCCGTTCGAGCACCAGCTTGCAGACCGACGACGGCTGACCCATCCAGATCGGCGTGGCGAGCACCAGGATGTCGGCGTCCAGCATCTGGCGCCGGATGCCCGGCCACGCGTCATCGTCACCCTCGTCGGTGCTCACCCCGAAGGCGACGTGCTGGTCGGCGATGCGCACCACGTCGCCCGCGACGTCGTGGCGGCGCAGCGCCTCCAGGACGCGCATGCCGAGCAGCTCGGAGCTGGATCGGGACGGCGAGGGCTTCAGGGTGCAGCAGAGCACGAGCGCGCGGAGCTGGTCGGTCGGTGTCTCGTCCATGCGCCGTGCGGTACCCGGTCGGGCCGGGAGGCACCCGGGTCAGCGCGCGATCGCGAGCAGGACGACGGCGACGGCCGGGAACGCGAGCTGGGTGAGCGCGGCGCGGGCCTTGTCGGGCGAGGAGAGCAGCAGGACCAGGCCGGCGGCGACCATGGACCCGGTGCCGCAGAACACGAGGGTGGCGCCGACCCGGTCGTCCTCGGCACCGAACGCCGCGATCCCGCCGGCCGTGATGACGGCCAGGAAGAGGTTGTAGAAGCCCTGGTTGAAGGCCAGCTCCTTCGTGGCCTCCGCCTCGGCCGGGCTGGTGCCGAAGGTGGCCCGGGTGCGGGCGCTGGTCCAGGTCAGCGACTCCATGACCCAGATGTATCCGTGGAGCAGGGCGGCGAGGCCGGCGAACGCCAGCGCGACGGTGGTCATCCGGTGATTCTCCCGTGCCCCGGCGCGCGCCCGCCAGCCTCGCTCAGGCCCGGGTCAGAGCAGGCCCTCCTTGTCGAGCCAGTCCTTGGCGATCGTCGCGGCGGGCAGCTGCTCGTCGACGCTGCGGGTGTTGAGGTCGACCAGGTCCTCGGGCGACATCGCGGCGCTGACCTTGTTGATGATCCCGGCCGCCTCGTCGCTGAGGTCCTCGCTGGCGACGGGGACGACGTGGGAGGCGAGGAACAGGCCCTTGGTGTCCTGGAGGGCGACCAGGTCGTTCTTCTTGATCGACGGGTCGCCGGTGTAGATGATCGCCAGCTGGATGTCGCCGTCCTTGAGGGCCTTGACGGTGAGCGGCCCGCCGCCGTCCTCGATCGGGGTGAAGGACACGTCGACGCCGTAGGTGTCCTTGAGGCCCTTCGGGCCGTTGGGCCGGCTCTCCGCCTCGGAGTTGGCGCCGAAGACCATCGGGTCAGTGACCTTGGTGAGGTCGTCGATGGTCTCCAGGCCCCACTTCTCGGCGAACGCGCGGGTCACGACGTAGGAGTCCTGGTCGGTCGCGGGCGACTGGTCGAGCACCTGCAGACCCTTGTCCTCGGCGGCCGTGACGAGGTCGGTGTAGACGTCGTCGGCCAGGCGGGCGGTGGTGTCGGGCTGCCAGACCTGGAGCAGCGGGCCGGTGTACTCCGGGAACAGGTCGATCGAGCCGCTCTCGATCTCGGGGAGGTAGGCCTCACGCTGGCCGATCTTGAAGTCGCGCTGCACCTCGATGTCGGCGGCCTCGAGCGCCTGGGCGTAGGTCTCGGCGATGATCTCGTTGGAGTAGTAGTCCTGGGAGCCGATCACGATGGTGCCGCCCCCGCCGTTGTCGCCGTCGCCGGAGCTGAGCGGGTCGGAGTCGCCGCCGCAGGCGGTCAGGGCGAGCGATGCGACGGTGACCAGCGCGAGGCCGATCTGCGTGGATCGGAGCTGCCCGAGTCGGGTGAGACGGGTCATGACGGAACCTTTCCTAGGGTGGGTCGGCTGGCCCGTTGGAGGGCAGCCAGGGTGAGGTCGAGCAGGAGGGCCAGCGCGGCGACGAGCAGCGCGCCGGCGAGCATCTCGTCGTAGTGGCGGGACTTGAGGCCCGAGAAGAGGTAGCGGCCGAGCCCGGTGTCGGAGATGTACGCCGCCAGGGTGGCGGTGGCGACGACCTGCAGGGTCGCGGCGCGGATGCCACCGAGGATGACGTCGGCGCCGAGCGGGATCTCGACCCGGGTGACGATCTGCCACTCGCTCATCCCGACGGCGCGCGCCGCGTCGACGGCCCCGCGGTCGGCGGCCTCGACGCCGGCATAGGCGCCGGCCAGCAGGGAGGGGAAGGCCAGCGCGACGAGGGCGAGCAGCGGTGCCTCGATGCCGATGCCGAGGGCCAGGCCGAGGAGCGTGAGCAGGCCGAGGGTGGGGACCGCCCGCACCGCACCGGCGAGGGCGACGACGACCAGGCGACCGCGACCGGTGTGGCCGATGAGCACGCCGAGCGGCAGCGCGACCACGGCCGCGAGGGCGACCGCGGCGAAGGTGACCAGCAGGTGCTGGAGGATGCGGTGGTCGATCCCGGTCGCCCCACCCCAGTGGGCGCCGTCGGTGATCCAGGACAGGGCGTCCCCGAAGAGGCTCATGACGCGGCCGCCTTCGGCAGCGCCGCGCGCCAGGGCGTGGCGAGGCGACCCAGACCGACGAGCAGGGCGTCGAGCGCGATCGCCAGCAGCATGGTGCCGACGACGCCGGTGACGATCTCGGCGCGGATGTCGCGCTGGAAGCCGTCGGTCAGCAGATTGCCGAGGCTCGGGATGCCTACCAGGGCTCCGATCGTGACCAGGCTGACCGTGCTGACGGTGATCACCCGGATGCCGGACAGGAGCACGGGGACGGCGAGCGGCAGGTCGACCTTCCAGAACAGCCCGGCACGCGAGTAGCCCATCGCCTCGGCCGCCTCCCGCACCCGCGCGTCCACGGCTCGGAAGGCGTCGGCGGCCGTGCCCGCGAGCAGCGCGGTGCCGTAGACGGCGAGCGCGACGATCAGGGTCAGGCCGGAGCGCAGCGAGATGCCGAGCAGGACCGGGATCACGATGAGCAGGGGCAGTGCCGGCACGGAGTAGAGCAGGCTCGCCGTACCGAGGACGACGGTGCCGGCGCGCGGCCAGCGCCAGGCGATCCGGCCGAGGACGATCGCGACGAGCACGCTGACCACGATGGCCGGCACGGCCAGCCGGACGTGCTGCACCAGCATGTCGAGGACGTAGTCGCGGTTGGCGTTCAGCCAGGTCATGCGGGGGCCCTCACTCGAGAACCCCGACCGGTCGGCCGTCGCCGTCGATCACGACGCTGCGCCCGTCGAGCTCGACGGTGCGCAGGGACCGCTCCGCGCGGTCGGATCCGATGAAGTCGCGCACGAACCCGTCGGCGGGCGCGGCCACGATCTCCTTGGGCGTGCCCGTCTGCGCGACGATGCCGCCGGTGCGCAGGATCACGACCTCGTCGCCGAGCCGGAACGCCTCGTCGATGTCGTGGGTGACCAGCACGATGGTCTTGCCGAGCTCGGCCTGCAGCTGCAGCAGCTGGTCCTGGAGGCCGCGGCGCACGATCGGATCGACCGCCCCGAACGGCTCGTCCATGAGCAGGATGTTGGGCTCGGCGGCGAGCGCCCGGGCCACGGCGACGCGCTGCTGCTGGCCGCCGGAGAGCTGGGCGGGATAGCGCCGGCCGAGCGCGGGGTCGAGCCCGACCCGCTCCAGCAGCGCGTGGGCCGCGTCGCGCGCGGCGCGCTTCGGCGTGCCGGTGAGGACCGGGACGGTCGCGACGTTGTCGACGACCCGACGGTGGGGGAGCAGGCCGCCGGCCTGCGGGACGTAGCCGATCGAGCGGCGCAGCTCGACCTTCTCGAGGTCGCGGACGTCACGCTCGTCGATGAGGACCGAGCCGGTGGTCGGCTCGACCATCCGGTTGACCATCCGCATCAGCGTGGTCTTGCCCGAACCGGACGTCCCGACCAGCGCGAGGGTGCGGTGGGAGGGGACGGTGCACGAGAAGCCCGTCACGGCGACGGTGCCGTCGGGGTAGGTCTTGCCGACATCGCGGAACTCGATCCCCATGCGTGGCACCCTACGGGGCCGCACGGACATCGGGGTGGAACCGCGTGCCAGCGGGGGCCGGGCACGGTGCGAGGGAGGAGGCGCCCGGTTCCCCTCGCGGGGGTGGGGTACCGCGGGGTGAACCGACGAGAGGAGCACGAACCATGAGCACGATCGAGAAGTCCGTGACCGTCGACGTCCCGGTCCGCACGGCCTACGACCAGTGGACCCAGTTCGAGACCTTCCCGTCCTTCATGGAGGGCGTCGAGGAGGTACGCCAGCTCGACTCCACGCACCTGCACTGGCGTGCCGAGATCGCTGGGGTGCGGCGCGAGTGGGACGCCGAGATCGTCGACCAGACACCCGACGAGAGGATCACCTGGCGCGCGCTCGACGGTGCCCGGAACGACGGTACCGTCTCGTTCGCCCCGGACGAGCTCGGACAGTCGACCCGGGTGACCCTGCGGATGGAGTTCGAGCCCGAGGGGATCGTCGAGAAGGCGGGCGACGCCCTCAACATCGTGGACCGGCGCACCGAGGGCGACCTCGCGCGGTTCAAGTCGTTCATCGAGACGCGGGGCGTCGAGACCGGCGGCTGGCGCGGCGAGGTGCGGCCCGGCGACGCCGACAACCCGGCGCTCTGAGCCGAGGCGGGCGGCGGGCCTCAGGCCTCGTCGCCGGCCATCGCGACGATCCGGTCGAACCGGGCCCCCATCTGCTCGGCGAGCGCCTGCGCCGCCCGGAGCGGGCGGACCATCACCGTGAAGTCGGTGATCAGCCCGTCGGCGTCGAGCACGAGGAAGTCGCAGCCCGAGAGCTGCAGGCCGTCGACGGTCGCCTCGAAGACCAGGGCATGACCGTCGGCGTCCTGCAGCTCGCGCAGGTAGCGGAAGTCCTCGAAGACCTCGAGGACGTTGGCGAGGATGGCGCCCGTGATCGCCTTGCCCGCATAGGGCCGGTGGGCGACCGGGCTGCGGAACACGACGTCGTCGGCCAGGCAGGCCCGCATCGCCGCCAGGTCGCGGGCCTCGACGGCAGCGCGGAAGGCGGAGCCCGCGCCCGGGGCGCTCGGCGGAGGAGAAGAACGCCGTGGGGTGCTCATAGCGCCGCCGCCAGCTCGGTGCCCTGCTTGATCGCCCGCTTGGCGTCCAGCTCGGCCGCGACGTCCGCGCCGCCGATCAGGTGGACCCGACCGGGGAAGGACGAGGCGAGCAGGTCGTCGTACAGGCCGCGGACGGACTCCTGGCCGGCGCACACGACGACGTGGTCCACGTCGAGCACCTGAGAGGATCCGTCGACGGTGATGTGCAGGCCGGCGTCGTCGATCCGGTCATAGGAGACGCCGCTGAGCTGGTGGACGCCGAGGTCCTTGACCGCCGCGCGGTGGACCCAGCCGGACGTCTTGCCGAGGCCCCTGCCCTGCGTGGTCTCCTTGCGCTGCAGCAGCCAGACCTCGCGGGCGGGCGTGCGCGGCGTCTTGTCCGTCACGCCCCCGCGGACGACGGCCGGGTCGGCCACGCCCCAGTGCGCCTTCCACTCGTCGAGCGTCTCGGGGGTGTGGGCCAGCAGCTCGGTGACGTCGAAGCCGATGCCGCCCGCGCCGAGCACCGCGACCTTCGTGCCGACCGGGACCCGGCGGGTGATCGCATCGGGGTAGGAGACGACCTTGGGGTGCTCGATCCCGGGGATCGCGGGGGTGCGCGGCTCGACGCCGGTGGCGACCACGACGTCGTCGTACCCGGCGAGCAGGTCGGCGGTGGCGCGGGTCCCGAGCTTCACGTTGACGCCGAGCACCTCCATCCGGCGCCGGTAGTAGCGCAGCGTCTCGGCGAACTCCTCCTTGCCCGGGATCTGCATCGCCAACCGGAACTGGCCGCCCAGCTCGTCGGAGCCCTCGAACAGGGTCACGTCGTGACCGCGCTCGGCGGCGCTGACCGCGGTGGCGAGTCCGGCCGGTCCGCCGCCGACGACCGCGACCCGGCGCGCGGAGCGGGTCGGGCTCAGCACCAGCGTGGTCTCGTGGCAGGCGCGCGGGTTGACCAGGCAGGAGGCCCGCTTGGCCTGGAACGTGTGGTCGAGACAGGCCTGGTTGCAGCCGATGCAGGTGTTGATCTCGTCGGCGCGGCCGTCGCGGGCCTTGGCGACCAGGTCGGCGTCGGCGAGGAACGGCCGGGCCATCGACACCAGGTCGACACCCTGCTCGAGGACGGACTCCGCGACGTCGGGGGTGTTGATCCGGTTGCTCGCGCACACCGGGATCGCCACGACCTCCTTGAGGCGCAGCGTGCTGTCGACCCAGGCGCCGCGCGGCACGCTGGTGACGATCGTGGGGACCCGCGCCTCGTGCCAGCCGATGCCGGTGTTGATGACGCTGGCGCCGGCCGCCTCGATCCGGTGCGCCAGCTCGACGGTCTCGTCCCAGGTCTGACCGTCGGGGACCAGGTCGAGCAGCGACATCCGGTACATGACGAAGAAGTCCGGCAGCTCCTGCCGGATCCGGCGCACGATCTCGACGGGGAAGCGCATCCGGGCCTCGGCGGATCCGCCCCACTCGTCGGTACGACGGTTGGTGCGCGCCGTGAGGAACTGGTTGATCAGGTAGCCCTCGGAGCCCATGATCTCGACGCCGTCGTACCCGGCCTTCCGGGCGAGCCGGGCGCTCGCGACGAAGTCGTCGATGGTCCGCTCGACCGCGCGCGCGGAAAGCGCGGACGCCTTGAACGGGGTGATCGGCGACTTGGTGGCGCTCGCGGACACGCTGAACGGCGTGTAGCCGTAGCGGCCGGCGTGCAGGATCTGGAGCGCGATCCGGCCGCCGTTCTCGTGGACCGCGTCGGTGACCCGCCGGTGGCGGTGCGCGTTGAGGCGGGTGGTCATCTGCGAGCCGAAGGGCAGCAGCCAGCCGCGGATGTTGGGGGAGTAGCCGCCGGTCACGATGAGCCCCACGCCGCCGCGGGCGCGCTCGGCGAAGTACGCCGCCAGCTCGTCGATGTGCCAGGGCCGGTCCTCGAGGCCGGTGTGCATGGAGCCCATCACCGCGCGGGACTGGAGCTCGAGGCCGCCGACGGTGGCCGGGGTCGTGAGGAGCGGGTAGGCGGTCATCGGGACTCCTTGCGGGTGTGGGCGTCGAGGTACTCGGTGAGCCAGCGGATCCAGAACTCCTCCATGAGGAGTCCGCCGCGCAGCACGAGGTAGATGTCGAGGTCGGCGCCGCTCAGCGCGCCGGGGTCGGGGAAGTCGCGCGTGGCGAGGAACTCGTAGAGCGAGAGCCGCTTGGTGTGCTCGTCGAGCTGGCGGCGCAGGTCGTCGAGCAGCGCCGCCCGGTCGCCGTACGACGCCCCGCGCATCTTGACGCTGACGCTGCTGCGCATCGCGTCGGGTGTGGTCGGCTCGCCGATCCAGCGGGCCAGCTCGGCGCGGCCGGCGTCGGTCACGTCGTAGACCTTCTTGGCGGGCCGGTCGGTCTGCGCGACCGTCGCGGACGAGATCCAGCCGTCGCCCTCCATCCGGCCCAGCACCCGGTAGATCTGCTGGTGGGTGGCGGACCAGAAGAAGCCGATGGACGCGTCGAAGCGCCGCACCAGGTCGGAGCCCGACGCGGCGCGCTCGCTCAACGACACGAGGATCGCGTGCTCGAGGGCCATGCCCCTCAGCATGCCCCAGCCGCCTGGGCTATGCAACTAGTTGCGCAACTCGTTTCGGACTGGAGCTGCGGAATCACCTTTCAGCGGTGATTCCCGCGCTTCCTGGCCGCTGCAACGGGCGGGAAGCGCAGCAACCCGTCAAGAAGTCCGCCGGAACTCCCGCATCCGAGCGAGGTACGAGCGCAGCTGCCGGGCGGGGACCGGCCGCGGCCAGTCGGTGGCGCGGAACCACGCATCCGAGCCGCCGTCCACGAAGACGACGCTGCCGCACAGGAAGTCCGCGGCGTCGGAGAGCATGAAGACCACCCAGGCGGCGAGCTGGCCCGGGTCGCCGAAGCCGCCGATGGGCACGGGGAAGGCCTTGATCCGGCGGGCCTCGGCGGGGGTGGCGAGCTGCTGCTCCAGCAGGGGAGTCAGGATCGCGCCGGGAGCGAGGGCGTTGAGCCGGATGCCCGCACCGGCCCAGGCGGGTGCGACGGCGTGGCGTCGTACCCAGTGGCTGACGGCGATCTTGCTGGCCGCGTACGCGAAGGTGGGGGCGGCCTTGCCGAGCAGGCGCAGGGTGCCGACCGCCTTGTCCACGTCGCCGTCCAGGAGGGCGTGGACGACCCGCCGCGGCACCAGCGGCACCGTCGTCGTCGAGTTGCTCGCGAACACGACCACCTTGGCCCGCTCGGCGGCGGCCAGCGCGGGCTGCCAGGCCTCGAGCAGCTCGACCACGCCCCGGTAGTTGACCTCGGCGATCAGCCGGGAGCGCTCCCGGCCGGGCGCCGGGCCCAGGCCGGCCGCCAGGACCGCCCCGTCGAGCACGCCGCCGGCCCGGTCGAGGACCGCGGCCGCCGCGGTCCGCCGTCCCTCGGCGGTCGCGAGGTCGGCGACGACGTCGGCCTCCTGGATGTCGACGCCGAAGACGGTGTGCCCCTCGCCGACCAGGCGGGCGACGACGGCGGCGCCCATGCCGGAGGCGGAGCCGGTGACTGCGTAGGTACCCACCCGGCCGACTCTAGAACAGGTTCTATTCGACGGCCGTGCGATCCGCCCGTTCCCGGGTGACCGCCGCCCACGGGCTCCACAGGAACCAGCGGGGCAGGGCGGCGAGCAGCCGGGGCAGCCCGGCGACCTGGATCCGGCCGGCGTCGACCGCCTCGGGCCACGAGCAGTAGCCCTGGAACACGTCGGCGAGGGCCGGCGTCGTCGCGGTGACGGTCACGTCGACCTCGAAGCCGGGGTGCTGCAGGCAGACCGAGACCTCGGCCCGGTCCATCACCAGCCAGATCGTCGTCGCCTCGGGCGCCGTGTGGCGGAACTCGACGACCGTGCGCCCAGGCGGGAGCCGCTCGCGGTCCACGCGACGGTGCATCCACCACATCAGCGTCGTCGGGGCGACGTCGTGGGGCCGGAGCTCCTCGAAGAGCCACTCGATCGCCCATCGGCCCAGGCTGTCGATGACCCGTTCGAGGTCCCGGCCGGCCGGGGTCAGGTGGTACTCGCTGCCGCGTCCGGTCGGCGCCGGCCAGGTCTCGAGGACGCCGCGGTGCTCGAGATGGCGCAGGCGCTGCACGAGCAGCGAGCGCGAGATGCCGGGCATCGCCCGGGCGATGTCGTTGAAGCGGGTGTTCCCGAGCACGAGTTCCCGGATGATCAGCGGCGTCCAGCGGTCGGCGACCACCTCGGACGCCATCGATACGGGGCAGTAGTTGCCGTAGTCGGGCATCTGCCCATGGTGCTCCTGTGCTGCCGGACGGGGTAGTCCCGAACCTGGACCGGCGAGGTCATCTTTCTGGACTGGAGGGCGCTCGCGACCCGGCGGACATTGGTCTCATGACGAGCACACTCCAGGCGGCCACCGCGCCGACCACCCCTCTCACCCCTGCCGCCCGGGCCGCCGCGATCGGCCCTCGCATCGCCGCCCACGCCGCGCGCCACGACGCCGAGGGCAGCTTCGTGTCCGAGGCGTACGACGAGCTGCGCGCCGCCGGCCTGCTCCGCGCCGCCGTCCCGGTCGACCTCGGTGGCGACGGCGCTACCGTCCGTGACCTGGTCTCGCTGCAACGCGAGCTCGGCCGCCATTGCGGCTCGACGGCGCTCGCCAGCGCCATGCACCAGCACGTCGTCGCGTTCACTGCCTGGCGGTACCGCCGCGGCCTGCCCGGCGCCGAGGCCACGCTGCGCCGGGTGGCCGAGGAGCAGATCCTCCTCGTCTCGACCGGCGGTGGCGACTACACGCACCCGCAGGGTGAGGCGGTGCGGGTCGACGGCGGCTACCGGGTCACCGGCCGCAAGCGGTTCGCCAGCCAGTCGCGGCACGGCGCGGTCATCTCGACCATGGCCTGCTTCGACGACCCCGAGCAGGGCCGCCGCGTCCTCAACCTCGCCGTCCCGGTCGCCAGCGAGGGTGTCGCCGTCGCCGACAACTGGGACACCCTGGGCATGCGGGGCACCGCCAGCAACGACATCGACCTCGTCGACGTCTTCGTGCCCGACGACAAGGTGCTGGCCGACCGGCCCTGGGGAGTGGTCGACCCGCCGCTCCAGGTGATCTCGAGTATCGCGTTCCCGATCATCTGCGGCGCCTACCTCGGGATCGCGGAGGCGGCGTACGACGCCGCGGTGGCCGCCGCCGTTCGGCGGGCCGACGACGTGGCCGTCCAGCGGCAGATCGGCGTCATGCGCGCGCGGCTCCAGGTGGCGGAATGGGCGCTCGACGGCGCCCTCGGCCGGGTCGGGGACGATCCCACGCCGTCCCGGGGGACCGTGCTCGCGGTGATGGGCGCCAAGGCGGAGGTCGCGCGGGCCGGCGTCGAGGTGTGCGACCTCGCCATGGAGGTCGCCGGTGGGCCGGCGTTCTTCCGGGGGTCGGTGATCGAGCGGTGCTACCGCGACATCCGGGCCGTGAAGTTCCACCCGTTCACGCCGGAGCAGACGTTGGTGCTCCTCGGTGCCGACGCCCTCGGCGAGCCGGTGCCCATCGCCGAGTGAGGCGCCCGGCCGGCGACCGGCGTCCCACGCCGGACGGCGGCCGCCCACGGGCGGGGTGGGGGGTGCGCTACGCTGGAAGCACCACCGGATGCCGTCCTCCCGACGGGAACCGGTGACGTACGCCCGATCGGCGCCCTCCCGCAGCAGCGCGAGCCGTCGGCGGAACCAGCCGAGGAGACCTGCGCCACCGCCCGTCGGTGGACGCTGGGAAGGACGCTTGTGGCTCGAGGAGGCCAGCGGGGAGCGACGCAGCAGCGCCGCAACACGCAGTCGGCGCGGACGCGTCGCAACGAGGAGGGCATCATCCCGCAGCTCGCGCGCGCCGTGCGCGAGGTCGAGGCGGCGGTCGCCCGTCGCTCGGCGATGCCGGAGGTGCGCGCGAAGTTCCAGGTCGTCGCGCTGCTGGCGCGCGAGGAGCGGGCCCGGGTCAAGTCCGATCCCGGCCTCTCCGACGGTCGGCGCGGCGAGGAGCTCAAGCGACTCGACGGGATCGCGACGATCCTCGCCCAGACCGCGGCGCGCGACAGCACCCTGTTCACGCTGCTCGACGAGAACGCGGAGGTCTCGGAGTCGGCCAAGGCGATGCGGCGCGAGCTGCTGCGCAAGGCCGGCGTCGACGAGCCGGAGCCCGAGCCCGCGCCGGTCGTCGTCGACCCGGAGCTCGCGGCCCTCGCCGAGAAGCGCGTGGTGCCGATGTCGGTGCAGTCCTACCAGCTCTCGCACCCCTTCCTGACCCCCGACTTCACCCACGCCCAGGTCGTGGTGCCGCCGCGGCGACTGGCCGGCTGGGAGCTGCTCGAGCCGCTGTTCCGCTCCTTCGAGCGGGCCGCGCCCGACGCGCCCGCCTGCATGCCCCTGCCGGACGCCGACCAGCTGACCGCGCTCACCGGCCGGCACGCCCCGGTCGGCCGCGAGCTGATGGCGCACCAGGCGCAGCTCGTCGCCTCGGCCGCCGAGGGCCACCGGACCTACCTGCTGGCCGACGAGCCCGGCCTCGGCAAGACCGCGCAGGCGCTGCTCGCCGCCGAGGCTGCCGGGGCCTTCCCGCTGCTCGCCGTGGTCCCCAATGTCGTCAAGACGAACTGGGCCCGCGAGGTCGACCTCTGGACCCCCCACCGCCGGGCCACCGTGCTGCACGGCGACGGCGACGACGCCGACGGGTACGCCGACGTGTTCGTCGTCAACTACGAGATCCTCGACCGCCATGTCGGCTGGCTCGGCACCCACGGATTCCGCGGGATGATCGTCGATGAGGCGCACTACATCAAGAACAAGACCTCGCAGCGCTCGCAGAACGTTCTGGAGATCGCCGGGCGGATCCGGTCCCGGATCGCCCGGCCGCTGATGATGGCGCTGACCGGTACCCCGCTCATCAACGACATCGAGGACTTCCGGGCCATCTGGCAGTTCCTCGGCTGGATCGACGAGGTGGTGCCGCGCGGCGCGTTGATGGAGGCGCTGGAGGAGACCGGGCTGACGCCGGCCGACCCCGCCTTCTACCCGGCCGCCCGACGCGCCGTCATCGAGCAGGGCATCGCGCGTCGCCGCAAGATCGACGTCGCCGCCGACATCCCGGCCCGCCGCGTCGCCGACATCCCGGTCGAGCTCGAGGGCGAGGCCGGCCGCTCCATCCGCAAGGCCGAGCAGGAGCTGGCCCGCCGGATGGTGGAGCGCTACGACGCCGCGATCGCGACCCGCCGTACCGGCGCCGAGGTCGAGGGCATCGACCACCGCCTGGTCCGCCAGGTCGCCGGCTGGGAGCGCGAGGACAACTCGACCAAGACCGGCGAGAACGTCTTCACGATGATGCGCCGGATCGGGCAGGCCAAGGCCGGTCTCGCGGCCGACTACACCGCGCAGCTGGCCCGCAACGTCGGCAAGGTCGTGTTCTTCGCCAAGCACATCGACGTCATGGACACCGCCGAGCGGACCTTCGCCGAGCGTGGCATCCGCTACAGCTCGGTCCGCGGCGACCAGAGCTCGACGACCCGGCAGAAGGAGATCGACGCCTTCGTCAACGACCCGGACGTCCAGGTCGCGGTCTGCTCGCTCACCGCGGCCGGCGTCGGCCTCAACCTGCAGGTCGCGTCCAACCTGGTGCTGGCCGAGCTCTCCTGGACCGACGCCGAGCAGACCCAGGCCATCGACCGGGTGCACCGGATCGGCCAGGCCGAGCCGGTCACCGCCTGGCGGGTCATCGCCACGCAGACCCTCGACACCCGGATCGCCGAGCTGATCGACAAGAAGGCCGGGCTCGCCGCCCGCGCCCTCGACGGCGCCGGCGAGGAGGTCGAGGGCGGTGCCGTCGACCTGCAGACCGAGGCCCTGGTCGCACTGCTCACCGCCGCGCTGGAGGCCCGCGGGGACTGATGTCACACTCCGGCGACCTGTCTCGTCCTCCTGTCATGAACAAGATCGCAGTGGCAGGCGGCACGGGACTGGTCGGCCGGATGGTCGTCGACGAGGTACGCCGAGCGGGCGGGACGCCGGTGGTCATCGCCCGCTCGGTCGGGGTCGACCTGGTGACGGGCGACGGGCTGGCCGCCGCGCTCGACGGTGTCGACGCCGTGATCGACGTGAGCAACGTCGAGACGATGGGCGCGAAGCGGTCGATCGCCTTCTTCGAGGCGGCGACCGGGCACCTGCTGACCGCCGGCGCGGCCGCCGGGGTGCGCCACCACGTCGCGCTCTCGATCGTCGGCTGCGACCGCGTCGACCTGCCCTACTACCTCGGCAAGCGCCGTCAGGAGGAGCTGGTCGCGGCCGGACCGCTGCCCTGGACCGTGCTGCGCGCGACCCAGTTCCACGAGTTCGCCGGGCAGGTCATCGACCGCAGCCCGCGCCCCCTCGCGCTGGGACTGCGGATGCGCACCCAGCCGATCGCCGCCCGTGAGGTCGCCGTCGAGCTGGTCGCCGCCGCGGTCGACCGGCCCGCCGGTCTGCTGCCCGACCTCGCCGGACCGCGGCCCGAGGCGATGGACGCGATGGTGCGCCGGGTGCTCAGGGCGCGCGGGTCGCGTCGGCTCGTCGTACCCGTGCCGATGGTGGGACGTGCCGGGCGCCAGACGAAGGCCGGCGGTCTGCTGCCGGGCGCCGGCGCCACGCTCGGCCGGGAGACCTTCGACGCGTGGCTCGCCCGTGCCTGACGTGCGTGAGGGCCTCGCCGAGGAGTACGACGCGCTCCGGCCCCGGATGGTGCGGGTCGCCTACGCCATCCTCGGCAGCCGCGCCGATGCCGAGGACGTCGTCGCCGACTGCTGGTCGCGGCTCGTCGCGGCCGACGCCCGCGAACCGGTCCGCGACCTCACCGGCTGGCTGACCGTCGCGGTCGCCCGCGCGGCTACCGACGTGCTGCGCTCGGCGCGGGTGCGCCGCGAGGAGTACGTCGGTCCGTGGCTGCCGGAGCCCTACGTCGACCCCGTCGACCCGGCCCCCGATCCGGCTGACCGGGTCACCCTCGACGAGACCGTCAGCTACGCGCTGGCCGTCGTTCTCGAGTCGCTGTCCCCGGCGGAGCGGACCGCCTGGGTGCTGCACGACGTCTTCGGCATGGGCTTCCCGGAGGTGGCCGCCGTCGTAGGCCGCACCCCGGTCGCCGTCCGTCGGCTCGCCTCGCGCGCCCGGGCCCATCTCGCCGCCCAGCCGACCCGCTTCGAGGTCGACCGGAGCGAGCACGAGGCCGTCCTGGGGCGCTTCCTCGCCGCCGCGGCCGGCGGCGACCTCGACGCCCTCGTCGCGACCCTCGACCCCGACGTCGTCGTCACCAGCGACGGCGGCGGCGCCGTCAGCGCCGCCCGCCGTCCGGTGCACGGCGCCGAGCGGTCGGCGCGTTTCCTCGCCGGGCTCGTCGCCAAGTACGTCGGCGACGTCGAGATCGAGTTGCTCGGCGTCAACGGGGCGCCCGCGATCGGGCTGCGCGAGGACGGCGTGCTGACCTCGCTGATCGTGCTGACCGTCGCCGGCGACCGGGCCACCCGCGTCGACATCCTGCGGGCGCCGGCGAAGCTGGCGGCGGCCGTGCGCACCGCTGGGCAGTAACACGCTGTCCACCCGACTGGTCGGCGGTTGTCAGCGCGAGAACGGCCCTCAGCGGGGCGGTGCTGCGGAGAAGTGGCGGGTAGCGCGGTGGACGGCGTGTTACTGCTCCGCCCGGCCCCGGAGCCGACCCGCGGCCGCCCCAGCGCCGGAGGGCGCGAGGCGGCGGTCGGCGTACCGGAAGCCGGCGATGAGCGCGGCGAACAGCGCGGTGATGCCGACGCACACCACGACCACCGAGCCCCAGCCCTCCTCGCGGAAGTCGAGGAACGGGTAGGGCACCCATCGCGTCGCCGTGGCCACGCCGAGGGTCGCGGCGAGCCAGGCGATCGGCCAGCCGAGGGCGACGGCGATCGCGCGGCCGTCGATTCGCGGGCGGGGGCCGAGAGCGAACCAGCCGACGACGGCGACCAGCGGCACCACCATGTGGAGCATCTTGTCGGCGAGCCAGTCGGCGCCGTGCAGGTCGAGCAGCGGGCGGAGCAGGAAGAAGTGGACCAGCCCGGTCACGGTGATGCCGACCGTCGCGGCCAGGCGCAGGGCCCGGAACGCCGGGCCGTCCCGGAACGGGTCGCGGGCCAGCATCGTGGTCGCGACGGCGACCAGGAGGTTGCTCTGGATCGTGAAGTAGGCGACGAACCGGGCCAGCCGCAGGCCCAGGCCGGGCGGCTCGGCCTCGTCGAGGACCCGGCCGCCCTGGAGCACCAGGACGAGCTGGAGGAGGAGGGCGGCGACGGTGATCGCCGCGGTCAGGATGTGCCAGCCGCGGGCGCCGCGCATCAGGCGTCCTCGGGGCCGGGTGGGGTGAGCAGGCGTTGGATCGCGTCGCCGTAGGTGGCGATGACGGCCGCGGGGTCGGCCGCGGTGAGGATGGGGTCGCGCTGCAGGAAGAGCAGGTCGAGCAGGCCGGCGAGCTGGGCGACCGCGAGCGCCACGCGCAGCTCGGCGTCCGCGCCGGCCAGGCGCGGGGCCAGCGGGGCGACGTAGGTCTCGGCGGTGTGCCGGTTCATCTCCTCGCGGACCTGGTCGTGGTGCGCGGCCTGAGCCAGTGCGACGTACCGCTGGCGGATCACCGGGCGGGCGGGGTCGAGGAAGTAGGCCACCAGGCGGCGCCCGACGTCCTCGAGCGGTCCGTCGAGGACCGAGCCGATGCCCAGCGAGGTGTCGACGGTGCGCAGGAAGAGGGCCTCCTTGGACCCGAAGTGGCGGATCACCAGCGCCGGGTCCACCCCTGCCTCCCCGGCGATCCCGCGCACCGACGCGCCGTCGAAGCCCCGCTCGGCGAAGAGGGTGCGCGCGGCGTCCTCGATCGCGGTCCGGGTGGCCAGGCCCGCCGGCCGCAGCCGGCTCGGGTCGGGGGAGGGGTGCGTCACACGGCAACCGTAGGGCATCGCCGAGATCCGTCAACGGTGTTGACACAAGTACGGTCAACGCCGTTGACTCAGCGCTCGTGACTGCGTCCTCCTCCGCGCCGGCGACCGGCGCCCCCGCAACGCCGGGCACGGGTACGCCGGGCTCACCCCTCCTCACCGTGGCGGTGCTGTGCCTCGGCGGTCTCGTCGCCTCCCTCACCCAGACCATGGTCATCCCGATCCAGGGCGAGCTCGGCCGGCTGCTCGACACCTCCGAGGCCAACGCGTCCTGGGTGGTGACCGCGACCCTGGTCGCCGGCGCAGTCGCGATGCCGATCTCCGGGCGGCTCGGCGACCTCTACGGCAAGCAGCGGATCCTCGTGCTCAGCGCACTGCTGCTCGTGCTCGGCTCGCTCGTCTGCGCGCTCAGCAGCACGCTCGTGCCGATGCTGGCCGGGCGGCTGCTCCAGGGCTTCGCGATGGGCTTCATCCCGGTCGGCATCGCCCTGCTGCGCGAGGTCACCCCGCCCCGGGTGACGCCGACCGCCATGGCAGCCATGAGCGCGACCCTCGGTGTCGGCGGCGCGATCGGCCTGCCGTTGTCGGCCTGGATCGTCGAGGACTTCAGTTGGCACGCACTGTTCTGGGTGTCCACCGGCCTCGCCGCCGTCGTCGCCCTGGCGGTCGTCGCGCTGGTGCCGCACGTGCGGGACGCCACGCCCGGACGCTTCGACGCCGTCGGGGCCGCGGGCCTGGCCCTCGGGCTGGTGGCCGTCCTGGTCGCGGTCTCCAAGGGCAACGACTGGGGATGGGGTCACGGCCGCACGCTCGGGCTGCTCGTCGCCGGCCTGCTGGTCCTGCTCGCCTGGGGCAGCTACGAGCTGCGCGTCACCGACCCGCTGTGCGACCTGCGCGTCTCGGCCCGCCGCCCGGTGCTGCTCACGAACGTCGCGGCCATCGCGATCGGCTTCGGCATGATGGCCCAGGCGATCGTCGTACCCCGGCTGCTGCAGTCGCCCGCGGCGAGCGGCTACGGCCTCGGGCAGACCCTGCTCGAGACCGGACTGTGGATGGCCCCCGGCGGCCTGGTGATGATGGTGTTCTCGCCGGTCTCGGGGCGGCTGATCCGGGTGGTCGGCGCGCGGGTGACGCTGATGGTCGGCGGCACCGTGCTCGGTCTCGGCTACCTCTTCGCACTCTTCCTCACCGACGCGCCCTGGCAGCTGATGGTCGCCAGCTGCATCACCTCCGCCGGCGTCGGCATCGGGTACGCCGCCATGCCGACCCTGATCCTGCAGTCGGTGCCGCTCGCCGAGGCCGGCTCGGCCGTCGGCGTCAACGGGCTGATGCGCTCGGTCGGGACCAGTGCCTCCGCCGCGGTGATGGCGGCCATCCTGACCGCCTCGACCGTGGACGTCGGCGGCTACGCCCTGCCGACCGAGAACGCCTTCGCGGTGTGCTTCGGCGTGGGTGCGGCAGCCGCCTTCCTGGGCGTGCTGCTCGCCGCGCTGGTGCCGCGCTCGGGGGACGCCGCGGTCCGCTGACCGTCGCCTCTCCCACCGGGACCGGGTAGCCGCGACAACACATCACGGGTACATCCGGAACCTCTCCCGGGCCCGGTCGTTGATGGGGGCGAACGAGGCACTGCGGTGACTGGGGGGTTCCGCCCAGCCTCGTGGCGGCCCCGGAGCCTCGCTCCGGGGCCGCGTGCGTGCCGCCGCCGGGTGGCCGGGAGGGTGTTGCCGGGTGGTCGACGGCGCGTGCGGGCGCGGCGTCCGGGGAGGGAGACCGGGTGGTAGGCGAGGATGGGCGCGTGTCCGGCCCGCTGATCCCCTCCGACCCGTCGGCCGACGCCGCCCGCCGCGGCGCGCTGCGGCGCATGCGCACCGTCGCGGTGTCCCTGCTCCTGCTCGCCGCCGCCGTCTACGTGGCCACGCTCGGCAGGGACGGTGCCTGGGGGTTCGTCAACGCCGGCGCGGAGGCCTCGATGGTCGGCGCGATCGCGGACTGGTTCGCGGTGACCGCGCTGTTCAAGCACCCCCTCGGGCTGCCCATCCCGCACACCGCCCTGATCCCGAAGCGCAAGGACGATCTCGGCAAGGGGCTCGAGGAGTTCGTGGGGGAGAACTTCCTCCAGGAGGACATCATCCGCGAGCGGGTGCTGGGCGTGCAGATCTCCCAGCGGGTGGCGGACTGGCTCGCCGTTCCCGCGAACGCCGAGCGGGTGGTCACCGAGGGCTCCGAGATCGCCGCGCTCGCGCTGGGCAAGGTCCGCGACGACCACATCGAGGCACTGGTGACCGAGGCGCTGGTGCCCCGCTTCCGGGAGGAGCCGATCGCGCCCCTGCTGGGCGGGCTGCTCGCCGAGGCGATCCGCGACGACCTCCACCACGGGCTGGTCGACCTCATGCTCGAGGAGCTGCACGGCTGGCTCCTGGCCAACCCCGACACCGTCCACGACGTGCTGGGGGAGCGGGCGCCCTGGTGGGCGCCGGACTCGGTCAACACCTACGTGATCAACCGGCTGCACCTCGAGATGGTCCGCTGGATGGCCGAGATCCGCGACAACCCCGAGCACCGGGCCCGCCGTGCGGTCGACTCGATGCTCGGCCAGCTAGCCGACGACCTGCTGGCCAACCCGGCCACCCAGGAGCGCGCCGAGCGCCTCAAGGACCGCGTGCTCGACCATCCCGCGGTGATCGCCAGCGCGATCTCCCTGTGGCAGGCGCTGCGCAAGGCACTGCTGTCCTCGCTCGGCGACCCGCAGGGCGCCGTACGCCGCCGGCTGCTGGTCGAGATCGAGGGCGCCTCCGCCCGGCTCCGCTCCGACGCCGCCCTCCGCGCCCGCCTCGACGGGCTCGCCGCCGACGCGGCGGTGTTCGCCGTCGACCGCTACGGCGCCGAGCTGACCGCCGTGATCACCCACACCATCGAGCGGTGGGACGGCAAGGAGGCCGCCCGCCGCATCGAGCTCCACGTCGGTCGGGACCTGCAGTTCATCCGGATCAACGGCACCATCGTCGGCGGCCTGGTCGGCGTCCTGATCCACACGGTGTCGGTCGCCCTCCACTGACCCGGCGCGTCCGAACGTCGTGGGAATGCCGACCCGGCGCGTTCAAACGCGACGGGTCGATCCTAGGCTGGCCCCGTGCCCGAGCCGATGGACGTCCCGATCCGTGACGAGTCGATCCGGCTCGGCCAGTTCCTCAAGCTCGCCAACCTGGTGGAGTCCGGGGCCGAGGCGAAGCCGGTGATCGCCGACGGCCTGGTCCGGGTCAACGGTGAGGTGGAGACCCGCCGTGGCCGCCAACTCGTCCTCGGCGACGTCGTGGAGCTGCAGGGGCAGGCCGCCCGGGTGTCCGACGAGGACGTCCCGGACAACCTGCCCTGGTGAACTGGTGCGAGCGTGTCGCTCCTTCGTCGCGCCGCGCTGCCGCACGCGCGGTCGAGCGTCGTGGGCCCTGCCTTCGCGTGGCGGCAAGCCGCCGGCACGCAGAGCAGCGTCTCCCTCCGCCTCCGGTCGCTCGTTCCTCGCTCCCTTCGGCTCCGGGCCGACACTGCTCTGCGGTGGCCGGGGCCGGCAGGATCTCAGTTCGCCTGGCGGCAAGACCGCTGTGGCCGGGGCTGGGGCCGGGGCTGGCCGGAGGGGCTCAGCGGACCTCGAGCAGGTCGACCACGAAGATCAGGGACTCACCCGGCTTGATGACGCCGCCGGCGCCGCGGTCGCCGTACCCGAGGTGCGGCGGGATGACGAGCTGACGGCGGCCGCCGACCTTCATGCCCTGCACGCCGGTGTCCCAGCCCTGGATGACCTGGCCGACGCCGAGGCGGAACTGCAGCGGCGTGCCACGGTTGTAGGACGCGTCGAACTCCTCGCCGGTGGACAGTGCCACGCCGACGTAGTGGACCGAGACCGTGCTGCCGGAGGTGGCCTCGGCGCCGTCCCCGACCGTGAGGTCGGTGATGACGAGGTCGGTGGGCGGGGTGGGGTCGACGAAGTCGATCTCGGGCTTCTCGCTCATCGCGCCAGCCTAATGGGAGGCGTTCGGGGCCCGTTCCGAGTGTCCCCTCGATAGGGTTATGACACCCGGGCGCGGGTTAGGCTGCCCTCCAGCGTCCCAGCCGGTGGGTGGTTGGGGCATGGGACGGTCTCGGGGGTCGGGCGGTGCGAGTCAGCGTGACGGGTGCCGAGTCCTGGCCGTCGCCGGGTCGAGCGACACGCCTGGTCCACGCCGCGGGCACCCATCCGGGGCGGGTGCGCAGCGTCAACGAGGACTCCTCGCTCGTGGCGCCCCCGGTCTTCCTCGTCGCCGACGGCATGGGCGGGTACGCCCGCGGCGATGTCGCGAGCCGGCTGGTCGTCGAGTCCTTCGAGTCTCTGGCCTCGCTCCACGAGGTCCAGCCCGCCGACGTCGAGGCCGCGATCGAGACGGCGCAGCACCGGGTCGCCTCCCTGGCCGCCGAGTTCAGCTCCGCGCCCGGCTCGACGCTGGTGACGGCGGCCTACGTCCTCGAGGACGGCCGGGGCTACTGGCTGCTCGCCAATATCGGCGACTCGCGGGCCTACACGCACGCCGACGGCGTCCTCGAGCAGATCTCCACCGACCACTCGGTGGTGCAGGAGCTGATCGACGCCGGCCGCCTGACGCGCGACGAGGCGCTCGGCCACCCCGAGCGTCACGTCGTGACCCGTGCGATCGGTGCGCTCACCCGGTCGGAGGCCGACTTCGCGCTGGTCCCCGCCGAGCCGGGATCACGGCTGCTGCTGTGCTCCGACGGCCTCACCTCGGAGCTCTCCGACACCGCGATCCTGCACATCCTGTCCGAGGGCATGTCGCCCGATCTGACCGTCCACACCCTCGTCGACGCGGCCGTGTCCGCGGGTGGCCACGACAACGTGACGGTGGTGCTGGTCGACGTCGTGGCCGAGGGCGCCGTCGCGCCCGCGTCGGAGGACACCGAGCCCTGCCCGCGAGGCGTCGGATGATCCCCGCCGCGCCGGTCTCGACCTATCGTCCGGGCGACCTCGCGACCCTCGTCACCGAGGAGGGCGTGGTCGTCACCACGGCCGATCGGCTCGCCGAGGTCACCCAGCTGCTCGACCGCGACCTCGAGGCCCCGACGATCGTCGAGGTGCTCTCCCGCGGTGACCTGCGGGCGCTGCCGGAGTTCGCCGCCGTCCGGATCGACGGTGCCGATGCCCGGATCCTCATCCGAGGCGGGCTCGCCGTCCGGGTCGACGGGTTCTCGGTCGACGGCCGCGACGCCACGATGTGGACCGAGGCCTCCGCGACCCTGACCCTCGGCGCGGTGGTGGACGTCGTCCCCCTCGGCCCACCGGCCACCGGGCCGAGCCTGCCGCTCACCGGCGGCGTGGTCCGCAGCGCCGGGGTCACCTGGCGTCCGGTGGTGCGGCCGACCAGCACCCCGGCTCCGCAGCCGCAGGCACCGCCCCAGGCACCGCCCCCGGCACCGCCGCCCCCGTCCCAGATGCCGTCCCAGATGCCGCCGGCCGCGCCTCCCGCGCCCGAGTACACCGTGGTCCGCGGCAGCCGGGCCACCCCGCCGGCCGCGCCGCTGCCGTCGTCGCCCCCACCGACCGTGCCCCCGCCCTCCCTGCCGCCGCCGGACTGGCCCGCGCCCGCCGCTCCGGCCGCCGAGTCCGCCGAGCACGACGGCCGCACGATCACACCCGCGCAGCTGCAGGCGCTGCGCGCGGCCTCGGCCGTCCCGCCGGCCGTCCCGCCGCCCGCCCTGCCCGATCGACCGGTGATCGCGCTGGCGCTCTCGACCGGCCGCACCGTTCCCGTACGACGCCGGGTGCTCATCGGCCGCAGCCCGCGCATCCAGCAGGTCGGCGGCAGCCAGAACCTCCCGGCGCTGGTCACCCTCGACGACCCCTATGTCTCCAGCACCCATCTCGAGGTCGCCGCCGAGGGCACCCGGATCATCGTCACCGACCGGTCCACCAACGGCACGCTGCTGGCCCGCCAGGGCCGGGTGCCCGTGCCGCTGGACCGTGGGGTGGCCACCGAGGTCGCCGTCGGTGACGTCCTCACGCTCTCCAAGGGCCTGACGGCCACCGTCGTCCCCGCGCCGGAGGACTCCTGAGATGACTCTGCACGCCCCGCAGATCCCGGGCTTCGCCTTCGTCGACCTCGTCGGCGAGGGCGGCTTCGCCGACGTCTTCCGCTACCAGCAGGAGCTGCCGACCCGGCAGGTCGCGATCAAGGTGCTGCGCAGCGGCAGCGACGCGGCCTCGATCGAGCTGTTCCGCGCCGAGGCCAACGTGATGGCACAGCTGTCCAGCCATCCCTCGATCGTGCCGATCTACCAGGCGGGCGTGAGCTCCGACGGCCGGGCCTTCCTGGTCATGGAGTACTGCCCGCCGCCGCACGTCGCCCAGCGCTACCGCTCCCAGCCGCTGTCGGTCGGCGAGGTCCTCGACATCGGCGTCAAGATCGCCAGTGCCGTCGAGACCGCCCACCGCGCCGGGATCCTGCACCGCGACATCAAGCCGCACAACATCCTCACCAGCACCTTCGGGGTCCCGCTCCTCACCGACTTCGGCATCGCCTCGGTCGTGGGTCAGACCGGCGCGGGTGCGCAGGGCCTGTCGATCCCGTGGTCACCGCCGGAGTCGCTGAGCGCCGACAGCCACGACGTACGCAGCGACGTCTACTCGCTCGCGGCGACCCTCTACTCGTTGCTGATCGGCCACCCGCCCTTCGAGCGGCGCGACGCGGCCAACGACAACGCGAGCCTGATGACCCGGATCGAGCGCGGCCAGCTGACCCCGCTGCGCCGCCCGGACGTCCCGGCCTCGCTGATCGACGTGCTGCGCCGCTCGATGTCGGTCGAGATCGAGAAGCGTCCGGTGTCCGCGATGGTTCTCGGCCGCCAGCTCCAGGACGTCCAGATCGAGCTACGCCAGTCCCCGACCCGGCTCGAGGTCATGGACGCCTCGCCGTCGGCCCTGGGCGACGAGCACCCCAACGACGCGCGCACCCTGGTCCGCCCGGTCTCGGTCATCATCCCGGCGGCGGTCCAGGAGCGGCCCGGTCAGATCCGGCCGGACCAGGGCGAGCACCCGTCCGGCCACGGTCCCGGCGCACCGGCGAGCACCGGTGGTCGCGGCACGACCGGTGGCAGCTCGTCGCGCCGCCACGGACCACGACGTCCCGCCCCGCAGCGCTCCGACGAGCGCCGACTCGGTCTGCCCGCCCGGATCGGTGTCGGCGTGGTCGTCGCCGCCCTGGTGGGGGCGGTGGGCTACGCGCTGATGGCCGGCGCCGCCGGCGACGACGACCCGAGCGACGGCCCGCTGCGCGGCGAGGGACCCCCGGACCCGGTCGAGCTGATCGACGTACCGCCGGCGCCGGTGGTCACGAAGTCCGTCAAGGGCACCCGGGTGACCTTCACCTGGACCCAGCAGGACCCGCGCGACGGCGACGAGTTCAAGGTCCTGCTGACCGGCGACGGGGTCGAGCAGATCGAGCCCGAGTACACCGAGGCCACCAGCACGACCCTGAAGGTCAAGCAGGGCGCGACGGCGTGCATCCAGCTGGTCCTGTCCCGGGAGGGGAGCCCACCGTCGGCGCCCTCCGACCAGGTCTGCGCGGTGGGGCAATGAGCGCGTTGCGCAGGTGGCGCAAGACGGCGTCAGCGACGGCACTGGCCCTGGGGCTCGGCACCCTCGTCGTGCTGGCCTACCAGCACGACGGCAAGCCGTTCACCGAGGTCGAGCTCAACGACGGCGGGGTGTGGGTCACCAACCGCGACCTCGGCCTGGTCGCCCGGCTCAACCCGCAGATCAAGGAGCTCGACCTCGGCGTCGAGTCCGGGAGCGTCGAGTTCGACATCTTCCAGCGGGCGACGAGCCTGTACGTCGACGACGCCTCCTCGGACCGCGCCGTCAAGCAGGTCGACATCCCCCGTGCCGCCGCGCTCGAGCCGACCGGCCTGCCGACCGGTGCCGTGGTCGCGAACGGGGGCTCCACCTTCGCCGTCGTCGACCCCGTCACCGGCAAGGCCTGGGTCCGCTCGGCCGAGCGCTTCCGCGGATTCTCGGCGAAGACCACGCCGCCGGACCTGAAGGGCGCCCTGCGCCCGGCGGTCGGGGCCGACGGCCGGGCCTACGTGCTGGGGCGCGACGGCAAGGTCACGCCGTACACCCTCGACGAGGCCGGCGACGCCGTGGCCGGTGACGAGATCCAGCTCGGCGAGAAGGTCGGCACCGACCCCGCGATGGTGGCGATGACCGTCGTCGGTGACACCCCGGTGCTCTACAACCGCAACAGCCTCGAGCTGAGCCGTCCCGGCGCGGACCCGGTGGTCGTCGAGACCGCGGACCCCTCCCGGGTCGAGCTCCAGCAGCCGTCCGGCGAGAGCGAGGATGTCTACGTCGCGACCGTCGAGGGCCTGCAGGTGACCCCGGTCGACGGCGGCGGACTGAAGGATGCCGGCCGTGGTGAGGTCTCCGGCACGCCGGCCGCGCCCGTGCAGATGTCCGGCACCGGCTGCGTGTACGCCGCCTGGTCCGATGCCACCTCGCCCCACAACTACCTCCGCGACTGCCCGGGCACCGCCGACGACGACGCCTCCCCGATCCCGGGCATGGAGGAGGGGGCCGACCTGCGGTTCCGGGTCAACCGCGACGTCGTGGTCCTCAACGACACCCGCACCGGCGACAGCTGGCTGGTCCAGGACCCCGGCAAGGCGAAGATCGACAACTGGCCCGCGGTCGACCCGCAGAACCAGAACAAGTCGAAGCTCAAGGAGACGACCGAAGAGGTCCCCGACCAGGAGAACCGCGCTCCCGAGCCACAGGACGACGACCTCGGGGCCCGCCCCGGCCGCTCGACCGTGCTGCCCGTCGTCGCTCTCAACGACCACGACCCCGACGGCGACATCATCAGCATCTCGAAGACCCAGCACGTCAGCGGGCCGGAGCTCGAGGTCCGGATCGTCGGCGGCGGCACCCAGCTCCAGGTCGCGGTCCCCGCCGACGCCACCGGCCTGTCGACGTTCTACTACTACGTCACCGACGGCCGCGTGAACGAGGAGGTCCGGGCCGAGGTGCGGCTGCAGATCCGCACCGACGGCACCAACGAGCGACCCCGACGGATGGACGACCGCGATCCCCGGTTGCGGGTCGCGAAGGGCGCCTCGTCCAGCTACTACCTGCTCGCCGACTTCTACGACATGGACGGCGACGACCTCACCCTGACCGAGGCGACCGCACCCGGAGGCGAGGTCGAGTACCGGCCGGACGGCACGATCACCTTCACCGACGACGGCACCGGGTCACCGGTGAGCGAGATCGAGTACACCATCGACGACGGCGTCGACAGCTTCGTCGGCAAGCTGTCGGTCGACATCCTGGACGACGCCGCGCCGCCCGAGCTGGTGCCGGACCTGGCCTCGGGCGTCGCGGGGACCCAGGTCGTGGTCCAGCCCCTGACCAACGACCGCAACCCGGAGGGCACCGACCTCACGCTCAAGGGCGTGAGGGTCGTCGGCGACGACGAGGGCACGAAGGTCTCCAAGGACCTGGAGTCCGGCACCTTCACGTTCTTCTCGTCGAGGGCGAAGAGCTACTACCTGGAGTACACCGCCTACAACTCCTCCGCCACCGAGTCGTCCTTCATCCGGCTCGACATCGAGTCGCCCCCCAAGGACAACCGGCCCCCCGTCGCGGTGCGCGACAAGGCCGTGATCACCCCCGGCGGCACGGCCCAGGTCGACCTGCTGCTCAACGACCTCGACCCCGACGGCGACGTCCTGGTCGTCAAGCGGATCGGGCGCCCCTCGATCCCCGGAGTCAAGGTGTCGGTGGTCGACAAGCGGCTCGCCGTCATCAGCTCCGCGACCGACATCGTGGGCCAGCAGGCGACGGTCGACTATGTCGTGTCCGACGGCCGCAGCTCGGCCATCGGCCAGCTCGTCGTCTCGCAGCGTCGCTCCACCCAGGAGAACCGCCACCCGGTCGCCAACAAGGACCAGGTCACCGTCCGGGCGGGCTCGGTCACCACGATCCCCGTGCTGGACAACGACTCCGATCCCGACGGCGGCAAGCCGCGGCTGTTCCAGTCCGACCTGGACCCGCAGAACCTCGACATCTGGGTGGCCGGCGACACCCTGCGGCTGCGGGCGCCCGACGAGCCGGGCACCTACTCGGCCTTCTACGGCGTGCGCGACGCCGACGGGCTCAAGGCCACCGCGGAGGTCAGCGTCTACGTCGTGGCCGACTCGGCGAAGAACAACCACCCGCCGCTGCCGCAGCCGATCATCGACCGCGTGATCGCCGGGCGCCCCAAGGTGATCTCCGTCGACCTCGTCGGTGCCGACGCCGACGGCGACTCGGTGACCTTCCGCAGCATCCTCACCGCACCGTCGCTGGGCCGGGTCCTCGACACCGGAGTCGACTGGATCCGCTACGAGGCGTTCGAGGGCAAGACCGGCACCGACTTCTTCCAGATCCTGGTGCAGGACAAGTACGGCGCCACGGGCGTGGCCGAGGTGCGCGTCGGCGTCGTACCGGAGGAGACGGAGAACCAGCCTCCGGTCGCGCTCGACGACAGCGTCCTCGTCCAGCCCGACCGCACGATCTCCTACAACGTCCTCACCAACGACGTCGATCCCGACGACGACCCGCTGCGCATCGCCGAGCTCAACAGCACCACGGCCGCCGAGCACGAGAACGGCTTCATCGAGCTCGACGTCGGCAGCGCCCCGGACACCGGTTCCCAGGCGACCAACATCGGCTACACGATCGAGGACGCCGCCGGGGCCCGGGACAACGCGGTGCTCAAGGTGCTGGCGAGCAAGGACGCGCCCTTCTACGCGCCCATCGCCCGCGACGACGTGGCCGACCTGGGCGACATCATCGGCAAGGAGCCCGGCGCCCAGGTCGAGATCCCGGTGCTCGACAACGACCTCGACTTCGACGGTGCGAAGGCCGACCTGCGCGTCACCGCCTGTGACGCCGGCAGCCGGGGCAAGTGCGAGGTCGTCGGCGAGGCCGCCGTCCGGGTCCGGCTCAAGGCCGAGGACCAGGTCGTGCTCTACAGCCTCGACGACGCCGACGACGAGTCCACGGGCACCTTCGGCGTCATCTACGTCACCGGCACCGACAACGTGCCGCCCCAGCTGACGACCGACAAGGACCGGATCCCCGTGCGGGCGGTCGCGGGGGAGCCCGTGGTCTTCGACCTCAAGGACCTCGTCGTCACCCGCGCCGGTCGGGAGCCGCAGATCGCCCCCGACTCCCTGGCCAGCGCCGTCAACGGCGGCGTGGAGCCCGTCGAGGGCGAGCCCACCTCGCTGGAGTTCCTGCCGGCCCGCGACCACGTCGGCCCGGCTTCGGTGACCGTCAAGGTCAGCGACGGCCGGACAGCCGCCGAGGACGCCGCGCTGACGTCCCTGCTGACGATCCCGATCGACGTGAAGCCCTCGGGCAACGTGGCCCCGGTGATGCGCGACGCCGCGGTCGACGTCACGGTCGACGGCGACCCCGCGGAGGTCGATCTCGCGGGCCTCACCCGCGACGCCAATCCCGACGACCTGGCCACCATGCGATGGACCGTGAAGTCCGCCGGTCCGGGCCTCGACGCGCAGATCGGCTCCGAGAGCAGCATCCTGTCGATCGAGGCCGGGGGCGGCCCCAAGGACGGCGACGCGCTGCAGGTGCAGGTCGTCGCCGACGACGGCCACGGCGGGCAGGACGAGGCGACGGTCGCCGTCCACGTCGTCGACAGCGACCGCCCGCTGCTGCAGGTGCCGCCCATCACCGTCCCCGCGACGAAGGGCAAGTCGATGGCCGTCGACCTGTCCGACTACGCCGTCAACCCCTATCCCGGCGAGCCGATCAAGGCCAGCAACGCTCGCCTCGAGGGCAACGGGCTGTCCGGCCTCGAGACCGACGGCTCCGTCGTCACGTTCACTCCGACCGCCACCGGGACGTCCACGATCAAGGTGACCGTCGCCGACGCCTCCGGCGACCGGGCCCGCGAGATCACCGCCCGGATCACCGTCGAGGTGCTCGACGTGCCCGGTACGCCGCAGCGGCCGACCCTCTCCTCGGTCGAGGCGTCCTCCGCGGTGCTCACCTGGCGTGAGCCCGAGGCCAACGGCGCCGCCATCGACGAGTACGAGGTGCGTGGCTCCCAGGGCTTCCGGCAGACCTGCATCCCGACCACGTGCCGCCTCGTCAACCTCACTCCGGGGGAGTCGTACACCTTCACCGTGGTGGCCCACAACAGCGAGGGCTGGGGCGAGGAGAGTCCGCCGTCGGAGGAGATCGTCCCCAACAAGGCGCCCGACCTGATGACGCCGCCCGTCATCGTCAACGAGTCCAAGCCGACCGGCAACCGGATGGACCGCCAGCTCACCCTGCGGTGGACGCCACCGGCCAACGAGGGCTCGGCGATCACGGCCTACGAGATCAAGGAGGCCGGCAGCAGCCGGACCCTGCAGGCACCGGGCAATGCGACCTCGATGGTCATCCCCGGCCTGACCAACGGCACGCCGTACGCCTTCGAGATCCGCGCGGTCAACGACGTCGAGCCGCGCCGGCAGTACTCCGGCGCCTCCAAGGCGGTCGCCCCGTTCGGCATCCCGATGCGCTCGGGCGTCGCGCCCCAGCTGACCGCGAGCGAGGACAGCCCCTACAACCAGCAGCCGTGGGTGCGGATCGACTGGTCGAAGTGGTCGGATTCGCAGAGCAACGGCAATGCCGTCAGCAGCTACACGATCACGTGCAACGGCTGTGCTCGGCCGCAGTACGTCGTGGACGCCTCGACGTCGTCCAAGACGTTCGACCCCGCCGACGGCATCCGGAAGGGGGAGACGTTCACCTTCACGGTGGCGGCCACCAACGACGCCGGCACGAGCGACCGCAGCCCGAGCGTCTCGGGCCGGCCGTGGACCAAGGCCGGCCCGGTGCGCAACCTGCGCGAGGTCGGCGACTCGACGGCCGACAAGACGGCCAGCATCGCCTGGGAGCCGCCGGCCGACGACGGCGGACTCGGCATCCGACACTACGTCGTCCAGTCCAACGACGGGCTGTCCACCACGGTGAACGCGGCCCCCGGCGGTGGCGCGAACTTCGTCTTCCCCACCAACGGCAGCCACGAGGTCAAGGTCTGGGCGGTCACGTACAACGGCAACGACGCGGTCCCCGGCCAGTCCAGCTCGGTCTCCGGCGTCGACACCTGGGGCAAGCCGGGCATCCCCGAGGTCGACACGCTGCGCAGCAGCGAGTACTACTACGTCATCTTGGACATCGAGCAGGGCACGGCCAACGGCAGGAACGTCACCGGCGTGCAGTACAGCGTCGACGGGACGAACTGGGAGGACAGGTCCCGGTTCCAGCAGCGGGTCGAGCAGGGAGACACCTCGCTCACCATCAAGGCCCGGACCGTCTCCGACGCCCCCGACGACGGGCGCCGCTACAGCGACGTCAAGACCTTCACGGGGATCTCCAGGGAGCGCGAGCTGGGCATCACCCTGAACTGCTCGAGCGACGAGGCCGACGCGTCGTGCGTGGTGCGGGTGACCGGAGCCGGGTTCGTGGACAGCGGTCATCCGGTCCGGGTCGACCTCAACGGGCTGAGCGTCGTCAACGCCGACAACTGCCCGACCTTCGTCACCACCCAGCCGGGGTCGTTCAACTACATCGCCGGCGGCAAGACCAACTGCCGGGTCACCGGCCGCGGCTACGCGACCGTGACCGCGGGCGGCATCAGTCGCAACACACCCGCGCGCTGACCCACACCCAGCAGCACCCGAACGACACGTACCACCACGAACCGCAAAGGACACCATGTCGCTCACCACCGAAGAGACCGAGTGGTTCTCGCAGACCTTCGCCCAGCTGGTCGCCAACGTCGAGCAGGCCATCGTCGGCAAGACCGAGGTCGTCCGGCTCGCGTTCGTCACGCTGCTGGCCGAGGGCCACCTGCTCCTCGAGGACTACCCCGGCACGGGCAAGACCTCGCTGGCCCGGGCCATCGCCCAGACCATCCAGGGCGATCACCACCGGATCCAGTTCACCCCGGACCTGCTTCCGAGCGATGTGACGGGCGTGACCATCTTCGACCAGCGCAGTCAGCAGTTCGAGTTCCACCAGGGGCCGATCTTCTCCAACGTCGTCCTCGCCGACGAGATCAACCGGGCCTCGCCGAAGACGCAGTCCGCGCTGCTCGAGGTGATGGAGGAGAGCCAGGTCACCGTCGACGGCGTGACCCACCAGGTCGACCAGCCGTTCATGGTGATCGCGACCCAGAACCCGATCGAGCAGGCCGGGACGTACCGGCTGCCCGAGGCCCAGCTGGACCGGTTCCTGGTGAAGACCTCGCTCGGCTATCCCGACCACGAGAACACCGTCCAGATCCTCGCCAACGCACCCAAGGGCAAGGCCGCCACCGTGCTGCGCCCGATCATCAGCGGCGAGAACGTGCTCCACCTGATCCGGCTGGCCCAGCAGGTCCATGTCGAGGCAGGCATCTACGAGTACGTCTCGAGCATCACCGAGGGCACCCGTGAGGCGTCCGAGGTCGTCCTCGGCACCAGCGTTCGCGCCGGCCTCGCGCTGGTCCGCGCCGCCCGGGCCTGGGCTCTGTCCTACGGCCGCAGCTATGTCGTCCCCGACGACGTCAAGACGCTGGCGGTCTCCGTCCTCGCGCACCGGATGGTCCTCGACCCCGAGGAGGACTTCCGTGGGACGACCACCGAGGAGGTCGTCCGCCGGGTCCTCGAGCGTGTCTCGGTCCCCCTGGAGCCCGCCGGCCGATGAACCGATGAAGGGCCCCCGCTCCTGGGCGTCCGGCGCGCGCCGCACGCTCACCGACCTCTCCCGCCGCCGGCAGGCGCTGGGCGGTCGGCTGCGCGACGACATCGCCGACCGGACCCGGCGGTTCCGGCACGCGGTGGGACCGGTCACGGGGACGGTCACCCCGGCCGGCTGGGTGGTGGCGGTGATGGCGCTGGCGCTGCTGGTGGCGGGTCCCCTGCTGCGCTGGCGCGAACTGCTCGTCGGCGGGATCTTCCTGGCCCTGGTGCTGCTCATCGCGATCGTCTTCGTGGTCGGCCGGCTCCCGCTGCTGGCGCGTCTGGACCTCGCCCGGGATCGGGTGATCGTGGGCGAGCGGGCCAACGGCTATCTCACCGTCGCCAACCCGAGCGCCCGGCGCTCGCGGTCGCTGGTCGTCGAGTTCCCGGTCGGCGCGGGGCGCGCCGCTTTCGAGCTCCCCGGTCTCGCGCCGGGTGCCGAGCACGAGGAGCTGTTCGCCGTACCCACCGCGCACCGAGCGGTCCTCGACGTCGGGCCGGTCACGGCGGTGCGGGCCGATCCGCTGGGCCTGCTGCGCCGCGAGCGTCACCTCAGCGAGATGGACACGCTGTACGTGCATCCCAAGACGCTGCGCGTCGATGGCTCGGCCGCCGGCCTGATCCGCGACCTCGAGGGCCGCACCGTGCCGAAGGTCTCCGACAACGACGTCTCCTTCCATGCGCTGCGCGGGTACGTCGCCGGCGACGACCGGCGCCACATCCACTGGAAGTCGAGCGCCAAGACCGGCACCCTCATGGTCCGCCAGTTCGAGGAGACCCGGCGCTCCCACCTGCTCACGATGGTGAGCTCCCGGCTGGAGGACTACTCCAGCGACGACGAGTTCGAGCTGGCCATCTCGGTCGCCGGCTCGCTCGGCACCCAGGCGCTCGCGGACGGCCAGCAGCTCAGCGCGGTGGCGTCGCACGCGTCGCTCCCCGCGGCCAGCGCGCAGCGGTTCCTCGACGGCCTCTCCGGCCTCACCTACGACTGGAAGGCCCGCCGGCTGGTCGACGTCACCCGCCACTTCAGAGCCGACGAGCTCGCCGCGAGTGTCATGGTGCTGTGCATCGGCTCCGGCGTGACGATCACCGACCTGCGGCGCGCCCGGCAGTACCTGCCCGTCGACACCCGGGTGATCGCGGTGCGCTGCCTGGTCGGCCACGAGCCGTCGGTGCGCTGGCTCGGCGACCTCGGCGTCGCGACGGTCGGGCGGCTCGAGGAGCTCGGCGTCGCCGTACGACGGGTGTCCGCATGAGGTCACCCCACGGAGTTCTTCGCTTCCCCCGCCTCGCTCCTCCGGCCGACAACTGCGCGGGGGCCCCGACATGAGCCGCCCCGCGCCGCCGCCCGGGACCGGCCCGGTCGCGCCCCCGGTCCGGTCCGCCAGCCGGAGCGGGCCGGTGCTCATCGTCCCCGACCGGCGCCGCGGTCGCGGCGCGCTGCCCCCGTGGTGGCTGGTCGTCGTCGACGCGGTGCTCGTGGTGGGCCTCGGGATCCTCTGTGCCTGGCCGCTCGGCGCGGCCTACACGGGGGGCCGCTGGCTGCTCGCCGTCGCGGTCGGACTGGCCCTCGGCGTGACGGTGGCCTTCCTCGGTGCCCGGTGGCGTTGGGGACCGTGGCTGACGGTCCTGGTCGCGGCGGCGGCGTACCTCGGGGCGGGATCGGCGGTCGTCGTCCCCGACCGGGCCCGGGGCGGCCTGCTGCCCACCGCCGACTCCCTGCGCGACCTCGTGGCCGGTCTGGTGCACACGTGGCGGGAGGCGCTGACCCTGCCGGTGCCGCTCGGCGAGAACGGCATCGTGCTGATCGTCCCGTTCGCGACCGGCCTGGTCGGCGGGCTGGTCGCGGCCGTTCTCCTCTGGCGCTCGCGGTGGCCCGGCCTGGCCGGACTGGTCCTCGGGCTGACGCTCGTCCTGGCGTCCGCCTTCGGTGACATCAGCGCGCCGGCCGCGCTGACCCGCGGCCTGGTCGTCGCGGTCGTCGGTGTCGTCTGGCTGCGCTGGCGCTCGCTGCGTCACGTGCGGCAGCGCTGGGGGCGCCGAGTGCTCGCGACGCTGGTCGTGGTCGGGGTCGCCGGCGGCGCGGCGGCCGGCCTGGGTGCGACCGCCGACCCCGACGCGACCCGCGTGGTGCTGCGCGACCACGTGGACCCGCCGTTCGACCCCCACGACTACCCGAGCCCCTTGGCGAAGTTCCGCGCGTACAAGAAGGAGCCGCTGCGGACCGCCACCTCCCTGTTCACGGTCGACGGGCTCGAGAGCGGATCGCTGGTCCGGCTGGCGGTCATGGACACCTACGACGGCATCGTGTGGAACGTCTCCGGCGGCCCGGGCTCGGCGCATGACTCGGGCACCTTCCGGCGGTTGCGCAACGACCCGGACGCGAACGCCAAGGCGACGGCCCACGGCCGGATCACCATCAACGACTACACCGGAGTCTGGGTCCCCAGCGTCGGCGAGACGCTGTCGCTGACGCCGATCCGGGACGGCCGCCCCGACGGGGACGCCGCGGGGGAGCTCGTCATCAACCGCCAGACCGGCACCGTCGCGCAGATCGGCGGTGTCGAGCGGGGCACCACCTTCGAGGTCGAGGCGACCGCGCCGCCGAGCCCCGCCGACGAGGAGACCTCCGTCCTCGACGCCGACGGGTCGGTCTCGCTGCCCTCGCCCGCGATCGTGCCCGAGGAGCTGGTCGACCGGGTCCAGCGGTGGCAGACGGAGGACGGCTTCAGCGGCGGGACGGGCGGGGAGCTGGCCCAGTTCCTGCGCGACTCCTTCCGCGAGCACGGCTTCTACTCCGACGGCATCGACGACGACGTACCCGCGGGTCACGGCGCGAGCCGGCTGGCCGTGCTCGCCAAGACGGCCACGCCCGTCGGCAACGCCGAGCAGTACGCCGCCGCGATGGCGCTGATCGGTCAGCGGATGGGCCTCCCGATCCGGGTGGTGATGGGCTTCAAGGTGCCGCCCGGGGGAGGGGAGGTCCGGGGCGAGAACATCACCGCCTGGACCGAGGTGAAGCTCGAGGGCGCCGGCTGGGTCCCGCTCGACCCGACCCCGCCGGAGGACAAGAAGCTCCGTCGTCCCAACGACGACCCGAACGAGGATCCGCAGCCCCAGGTGCTGCAGCCGCCGCGGGTGCCGGGTGAGCCCAAGGAGGCGAGCGACAACCTCCAGCAGGGCGACGGTCATCGCAAGGAGCTCGACGTCCTCGCCGTCCTGGGCACCATCCTCGGCATCGTCCTCGACGTGGCGAAGGTCGCGCTGCTCCTCTCGCCGCTGTGGGGCGTGCTCCTCTACAAGTTCCTGCGCCGGCGCCGCCGCCGCAAGGCCGGTGACCCCGCCACGCGCCTGACCGGGGCCTGGCGCGAGCTCGCCGACCGGATGCGGGACCTCGGTGTCCGCCCCACGCCCGGCGCCACCCGCCGGGAGAGCGCCTACGCCGCCACCGAGCGGTACGACGCCGTCGGCGTCGTCACCCTGGCGCACACCGCCGACCGCCACGTCTACGGTGAGGGGGAGCCCAGCGCCGAGGAGGCCCGCGCCTACTGGGCGGACGTCGACACCGCCTTGCGCCGGATGCGCAAGGCGACCCCCTGGTGGCGCCGGCTGCTGGCGCGCTTCTCGTTGGCCTCGGTGCCCTGGCGGGCCGGCCTGGGCCGGGTCCGCTCGGGCGTCGGGCGGCGGGCCCGCGCCGCGGGCCGGTGGCTGCTCGGCCTGCGACCCGTGGTGGGGGCCCGCGGACTCCTGCGCCGCGTCCTGGTCTTCCGGCGGCGCTGACCCGTCGCAGATTGAACGTCAGATCACGCTGACCCGTCGCAGATTGAACTTCAATCTGCGACGGGTCGGTGCGTTACCAGGTTCAGTCTGCGCCGGGTCGCGGGATCAGGACTGATGCACGTAGTTGTCGAGCTGGTCGCGCTCGAACTGCAGCTGGTCGATCTTGTGCTTGACCAGGTCACCGATACTGACGATCCCGACCACACGGTCGTCCTCGACGGCGGGGATGTGCCGGAACCGGCGCTCGGTCATCACCTGGAGGACGTCGTCGAGGTCGTCGTCGGGGGAGCAGGTGCTCACCTCGGTGGTCATGATCGCCGAGACGACATTGTTGATCACGGTGCCGTCGCTGTGGAGATGCCGGACGACGTCGCGCTCCGACACGATGCCGCTCAACGAGGTGCCGTCCGTGGTCACCACCACGGCACCGATGTTGTGCTCCGAGAGGGTGGCGAGCAACTCGCGCACTCCCGCCTCGGGGGCGATGGTGATCACGTCGTGGAGCGACTTCGAACCGAGCACGTCAGCGATGCGCATGTGACGCAGGCTACTCAACTGCGCCGCCGGTGTCAGGGCCCTTGGCCACGGATCGGACCCGCGGACCGAGCCGCGACCTAGCTGTCGCTCTCGTCGGCCGGCCGGTGACGGTGCGAGCGCAGGTCGGACACGCTGCCGGGCCCGGTCCGCGGCCAGTCGGGGTCGTCGCCGCTGTCCGCGACGCTGCCGAGGTAGGACAGCGCGGCCTCGTGGAGGTGGCCGTTGCTGGCGACGGCGTTGCCGCCCCAGGGTCCCTCGCGGCCCTCCAGCGAGGTGAACCGGCCGCCCGCCTCGCGCACGATGATGTCGAGGGCGGCCATGTCGTAGACCTCGAGGTCGGGCTCGGCGGCCAGGTCGACGGCACCCTCGGCGAGGAGCATGTAGGACCAGAAGTCGCCGTACGCACGGGTCCGCCACACGCGGCGCATCAGCGCGAGCAGGTCCTCACCGAGGCCGCGGTCCTCCCAGCCGCTGATCGAGGAGTACGAGAAGGAGGCGTCCTCCAGCCGGCGTACGTCGGACACACGACACTCGGTCGCCTTCATCAGCGACTTGCCGGTCCAGGCGCCCTGGCCCGCCGACGCCCACCAGCGACGCTGCAGCGCCGGGGCTGACACGACGCCGAGCACCACCTCGTCGTCGACGGCGAGGGAGATGAGGGTGGCCCACACGGGCACGCCGCGCACATAGTTCTTGGTGCCGTCGATCGGGTCGATGATCCAGCGGCGCTGGGAGTGCCCGGAGGTGCCCTGCTCCTCGCCGGTGACGGCGTCGCGGCTGCGTGCCTTGGAGAGGGTACGGCGGATCGACTCCTCGACCGCCTGGTCGGCGTCGGTCACCGGGGTCAGGTCCGGCTTGCTCATGACGTGCAGGTCGAGCGCGCGGAAGCGGGCCTGGGTGAGCGAGTCCGCGTCGTCGGCGAGCAGGTGCGCCAGACGCAGGTCGTCGGTGTAGTCGGGGGCAGCCACAGGGGCACCCTAGCCGTCTCGGGCCGGGCCACCGGCGTGGGTCTGGCTCGGATCACCCGTGGTCGTGCAGGATTCAACCATGGAGATCAACGGCGTCCCGCTGCACCCGCTCGTCGTCCACGCGGCTGTGGTCTTCACCCCGTTGGCCGGCCTGGTCGCCGTGGCCTACGGCGTGCCCGCGTGGCGTGACCGGCTGCGCTGGCCGCTCGTGGCGCTGGCCGCGGTGTCGGTCGTCGCTGTCTGGGTGGCCTTCCTGTCCGGGGAGGACCTGCGGGAGGAGCGGTTCGCCACGGCCACGGGGACCTTCGCGGAGCGACTCGAGGACCACGAGACCTGGGCCGAGCGGCTCCGGATCGGTGCCAGCGTGTTCGCCGTCCTCGCGTTCGCCGCGGCGTGGTTCCACACCCGCTCCGGGGCGGTCCGGGCCGGGCTCACCGGGCTCACGGTCGTCGGTGGCGTAGCCACGCTCGTCCTGGCCTTCCTCACCGGCGACGCCGGCGCGCAGGCGACCTGGCGCGTCGACGGCTGATCCTCCGACGACTCGATGTCAGCTGGGGGAGAACCGTCCCAGCCACTGGTCGATGACCCGAGCCGCGAGCGGCTCGTCGGCCCGCATGATGCGCCCGAGCTCGAGGCCGCGCAGCATCGCGAGCATCGACTCGAAGGTCGTCCGGGCGAGGTCGGGATCGTCGATTCCGGCGGCGCGGTCGAACTCCTCGCGCAGTGCCTGGCCCAGGCGCCGCTCGGCGGGCAGGAGCGCCGCACGCAGCTCCGGGTCGGTGCGCGAGGCGGTCCACAGCTCCATCGCTGCGAGGAAGGCCGGACCGCTCATGGCGGCGTGGATGGCGAGGACGAGGGCACGCAGCGCGGGCTCGTCGCCACGCTGCGCCGTCGCCCGGATCTGCGCGATCCGCATGTCGGCGATGTGGTGAACGGCGGCCGCGAAGAGCTCGGCCTTGGAGCCGAAGTGGTGGAGGAGCGCCCCCCGGGAGACCCCGACGTGCTCCTGGACCCGCTGGGTGGTCGTGCCGGCGTACCCGTGCTCGACGAGGGACATCATCGCGCCGTCGAGCAGGCGCTGCCGGGTCTGCTCGCGCTGCTCCTTGCGGGTCATGGCCACCCGCGGAGTGTAGTGACCTGTTTCATTGACAGTCCAGACGGACTGTGAAAACGTCTCTCGCATCCCACCCGTCCACCGCGCCGTAGGAGAGCAGCCGGATGACCCCGACCACCCGCACGATCAGCTACGAGGTCCGCGACCATCGGGCCTATCTCACGTTGGACCGCCCCGAGCGACTCAACGCGATCACCGCCGAGATGGGCCGCGAGATCGCCGCCGCCGTCGCGGCCGCCAACGCCGACGACGACGTGCGGGTGATCGTGGTCCAGGGCGCCGGCCGGGCGTTCAGCGCCGGCTACGACCTCAAGCTGTACGCCGAGGAGGGCGAGGACCTGCAGCCCGAGGTCTGGGACCCGATCCAGGACTTCCGGATGATGAAGGCCAACACCGACAACTTCTTCAGCCTCTGGCGCTCCGCGAAGCCGACCGTCGCCAAGGTCCGTGGGTACGCCGTCGCCGGTGGCAGCGACATCGCGCTGTCCTGCGACATCGTCGTGATGGCCGAGGATGCGCGGATCGGCTACATGCCCGCGCGGATCTGGGGCTGCCCCACGACCGCGATGTGGGTCTACCGGCTCGGTGCCGAGCGGGCGAAGCGGATGCTGCTGACCGGCGACACGATCACCGGGATCCAGGCCAAGGAGTGGGGCCTGGTCGTCGACGCCGTGCCCGACGCCGAGCTCGACGCCGAGGTCGAGCGACTCGCGGACCGGATGGCCGGCGTACCCATCAACCAGCTCGTCATGCAGAAGATGATGATCAACCAGGCCTACGACAACATGGGCCTGCAGACCACGCAGAACCTCGCGGTCCTCTTCGACGGGATCACCCGGCACTCGCCCGAGGGCCGCTGGTTCGTGGACTTCGCCCAGACCCACGGCTTCGACGCCGCGGTGCGCTGGCGCGACCAGGGTCGCTTCATCCCCGACGGCGGCGGACCGGTGCCGACCGCCGAGGAGATCGCCGACCTCGCGGAGCGCGGGGAGGGAGCGCGATGACCGAGCTCGCCACGTCGTACTTCCCGGCCGACGAGAGCCGCCCCGTCCTCGAGCTCTCGGTCGGCGCGCTGCTGCGGGCGGCAGCCGCCGACGTCCCCGAGCGGACCGCCCTGGTCTCGATCGCGCCGGACCGGGAGCCGCAGAGCTGGACCTACGCCGAGCTGCTCGACGACGCCGAGCACGCCGCGGCCTGGCTGCTCGAGCGGTTCGCGCCCGGCGACCACGTCGCCGTGTGGGCGCCCAACCTGCCCGAGTGGGTCGTCCTCCAGTACGGCGCGGCGCTGGCCGGCATGGTCCTGGTCACGACGAACCCGGCGCTGCGCGGCCCCGAGCTGGAGTACGCCCTGCGCCAGTCGCGCGCCGTGGCCGTCGCCTACGCCGAGTCCTTCCGCGGCACCGACATGGCCTCGCTGATCACGTCCGTCCTGCCCGCCGTCCCCGGCGTGCGGGCCGTGCCGCTGACCGACTGGCTCGCCGAGGTCCGCGCGGTCGACGTCTCGGGCCTGCGGCTCCCGGAGGTGGACCCGGCGTCGGCGACCCAGATCCAGTTCACCTCGGGCACCACCGGCTCGCCGAAGGCTGCGGTCCTGACCCACCGGGCGATGGTCACCAACGCCGGCGACGTCCGCACCCGGGCCGGCTCGCCCGAGGGAGCGGTGTGGCTCAGCGCCATGCCGCTGTTCCACACGGCGGGCTGCGGCCTGGTCGGCATCGGCAACCTGGTCCAGCGCGGCACCCTGGTGCTGGCCCAGGTCTTCGAGCCGGGTCTGCTCCTCGAGGCCGTCGGGCGGTACGACGTCCAGGTGCTCGCCGGCGTACCGGCGATGCTGAAGGCGCTGCTGGCCCACCCCGAGGTGGCCACGCGCGACTACGCGAGCCTGGAGGTCGTGATGTCCGGCGGCGACGCGGTGCCGGCCGACGTGATCGCCGCCTGCGAGGCGACCTTCGGGGTCGGGTTCAGCACCGTCTACGGCCAGACCGAGCTCAGCCCGATCGTCACGCAGACCAGTCCCGACGATGCCGTCGAGGACAACCGCGGCACCGCGGGCCGTCCGCTGTGGAACGTCGAGGTGACGATCCTCGACGCCGAGACCGGCGCGGTCGTCCCCCTCGGCGCCGAGGGCGAGATCTGCGCCCGTGGCTACCAGCGGATGCTCGGCTACCTCGACATGCCGGAGGCCACGGCGGCCACCATCGACGCTGACGGCTGGCTGCACACCGGGGACCTCGGGACCATGGACGCCCGCGGCTACGTGCGGGTGACCGGCCGGCTCAAGGACCTGATCATCCGCGGCGGCGAGAACATCTACCCGCGCGAGGTCGAGGACGTCCTCGTCCAGCACCCCGCGATCGGCAACGCGGTCGTCGTCGGGATCGACGACGAGGCCTGGGGCGAGTCGGTCGCCGCGATCGTCCAGCTCACGCCCGGCGCCGAGGCGCCGACCGCGGCCGAGCTGCACGACCTGGTCCGCGCGCGGCTGGCGCCGCACAAGACGCCGAAGGCCTGGTACGTCAGCGCCGACCTGCCGACCAACGCGATGGGCAAGCTGCAGAAGTTCCGGCTGCGCGACCAGATCGTCGCGGGCACCCTCGCGCCGCTGGAGCCGCGGTGAGCCGCGGGCTGGCCCACCTCGCCGACCGGACCGCCGTGGTGACCGGCGCCGGCCACGGCATCGGCCGAGCGCTCGCGGTCCGGCTGGCCGCCGAGGGGATGCGGGTCGCCGTCAACGACGTCGACGCCGCCGCGGCCGCCGAGGTGGCCGCGCTCGTCGGCGGTCCGGCGATCGCCGTCGACCTTGGCACGCCCGAGGGTCCGGGCGAGCTGGTCGAGCGGGCCTGGGCCGCGCTCGGCGGGATCGACGTCTTCTGCGGGAACGCCGGGATCGGCGGGGGTGGGGGAGCCGAGGTCGGCGACGACGTCTGGACCCGGGTCCTCGACGTCAACCTGCTCGCCCACGTCCGGGCGGCCCGCTCCCTGGTGCCGCGCTGGATCGAGCGCGGCGGCGGGCACTATGTGGTCACGGCCAGCGCCGCCGGCCTGCTGACCATGATCGGCAACGCGCCGTACTCCGTGTCCAAGCATGCGGCCGTTGCCTTCGCCGAATGGCTCGACATCGAGTACGGCGAGCGCGGGGTCACCGCACAGGCCGTGTGCCCGCAGGGCGTCGACACGGCGATGCTCCGGGCCTCCGGTCCGGTCGAGGCGCTGCTCAGCAAGGACACCGCCATCGCGCCCGAGCAGGTCGTGGAGCAGGTGGTCACCGACCTGCGAGCCGGGCGCTTCCTCACCCTGCCCCACCCGGAGGTCGCCGGCTACTACCGGGCGCGCGCCGCCGACACGGACGACTGGCTGCGGGGGATGCGCCGGCTGCACGCGGCGACCTTCGGCTGATCCCACGGCCCGTTGAGTCGTCGGTTCTGATCCCTTGAGTCGTCGCTTCCGACCTGTTCAGTCGTCGGTTCCGACCGGACAAGAGTGACGCCTCAACGGACCAGATCCGCCGACTCGACGGGTCAAAAGCGACGACTCAACGTCAATAGTCGGTCACGGAGCGGGCCGCGAGCAGCCGCCGGAACGAGGCGACCCGCTCCGGGTCCGCCTCGCCGGCGGCGACGGCGATGTCCAGTCCGCACTCGGGCTCGTCGTCGCCGTGGGTGCAGCCGCGCGGGCAGTCCTCGGTCATCTCGTCGAGGTCGGGGAAGGCCTCGATGAGGTGCTCCGGCTGTACGTGCGCGAGCCCGAACGAGCGGATGCCGGGCGTGTCGATGATCCAGCCGTCGCCGTCCGCGAGCGGCAGCATCAGCGCGGATGTCGACGTGTGCCGGCCCTGGCCGGTCACGGCGTTCACGTGACCGGTCTCGCGGCGCGCATCGGGGACCAGCGCGTTGACGAGCGTGGACTTCCCGACGCCGCTGTGCCCGATCAGCACGCTGGTCTCGCCGCGCAGCCGATCGTGCAGCGCGTCCAGGCCGATGATCCTGCGGTCCGGGTCGCGGCGGGTGACCTCCCACGGCACCCCGAGTGATCGGTACGTCGCGAGCAGGGTCTCGGGGTCCTCCAGGTCGGCCTTCGTGAGGCAGAGCAGCGGCGTCATGCCGCCGTCGTACGCCGCCACGAGGGCGCGGTCGATCCACCGCGGCCGCGGCTCGGGGTCGGCGAGGGCGGTGACCACGACCAGTTGGGTGACGTTGGCGACGATCACCCGCTCGACCGGGTCGTCGTCGTCGGCGGTACGACGCAGCGTGCTGTGCCGTTCCCGGACCTCGACGATCCGCGCCAGGGAGCCCTCGGCGCCCGACACGTCGCCGACCACGCGCACCCGGTCGCCCACCACCACGCCCTTGCGGCCGAGCGGCCGGGCCTTCATGGCCAGCACGGTGCGCCCGTCGATGAGGAGCGTGAACCGGCCGCGGTCGACCGTGACGACGAGACCCTCGACGGCGTCGTCGTGGGCGGGACGCTCCTTGGTGCGGGGACGGGTACGCCGGCGCGGACGGTCGTAGTGCTCGACGTCGTGCTCGTCGTACCTCGGCATCGGCGACGCCTCAGAACAGCCCGGACCAGAAGCCGGCGAAGTCGGGGAAGGTCTTGCCGGTGGTGGCGACGTTCTCGACCAGGACGCCGGGGACGGCCGCGCCGACGATCACCGCGGCGTGGGCCATCCGGTGGTCGGCGTAGGTGTGGAAGACCCCGCCGTGCAGTGGCGCGGGCGTGATCGTCAGCCCGTCGGGGTGCTCGACCACGTCGGCGCCGAGTGCGCCGAGCTCGGCGGCGAGGGCCGCGAGCCGGTCGGTCTCGTGGCCGCGGATGTGGGCGATGCCGGTGAGGTGGGAGGGCGTCTGCGCGAGCGCGCAGAGCGCGGCGACCGCCGGGGCGAGCTCGCCGACGTCGTGCAGGTCGGCCTCGAGCCCCTGGAGTCCGCGCCAGCCGTCGCTCGGGCCGGCGACCCGCAGCCCCTCGTCGACCCGGGAGACGGTGCAGCCCATCTGGGGGAGCAGGCCGCGCAGGGCGTCGCCGGCCTGCGTCGTCGCCGCCGGCCAGTCCCGGACCACGACGGACCCGCCGGACACGGCGGCCAGCGCCAGGAAGGGCGCCGCGTTGGAGAGGTCGGGCTCGATCGGCTCGTCGTGCGCCGCGATCGGGCCGGCCGCGACGACCCACCGGTTCGCCTCGCTGGTGTCGACCGCGACACCGCGGTCGCGCAGCATCGCGATCGTCATCTCGACGTGGGGGAGCGACGGGATCGGCTCGCCGTCGTGACGGACGTCGACCCCGGCGTCGAACCGTGCCCCCGCCAGCAGCAGCGCCGACACGAACTGCGACGACGCCGACGCGTCGATCACCACGGGCCCTCCGGGGACCGCGCCGGTGCCGCGCACCGTGAACGGCAGCGCCCCGTCGGTGTCGTCGACGGCCAGGCCCAGGGTGCGCAGCGCGGCCAGGATCTCGCCGACCGGCCGCTTGCGCATGTGCGCGTCGCCGTCGAACGCAACGTCGCCGCGCACCAGCCCGGCGGCCGGCGGCACGAACCTCATCACGGTCCCGGCCAGCCCACAGTCCACCGACGCCCGGTCCTCCGGCACCGACCCGTCGAGCGGCGTCACCGCCCAGTCCTCGCCGTCGGTGACCACCGACGCCCCGAGTGCGGTCAGCGCCTGCGCCATCAGCAGGGTGTCGCGCGAGCGCAGGGCCCGGCGTACGACGGAGGGCCCGTCCGCGAGCGCAGCGAGCACGAGCGCGCGGTTGGTGAGCGACTTGCTGCCCGGCAGGGTCACCGTCGTGTCGAGGGGCCCGATGCTGGTGGGCGCGGGCCAGGGGGCGTCGTGCGGGGCGGGAGTCGTCATCTCCCGGGTGAGTCTAGTGAACTCGGGCTCGCACCTTCGCGCCTACCAGCGCTGCCTCGCGGCGGGCGTCGTGGGTGGCGTGCCGCGCGCGCCAGGCGACCCCGGGCTTCCCGGCGGTGTCGAGCGCCGCGATGAGCAGGCCGCCGGCCAGAGCGGTGTTCTTCACGAAGTGGGTGAGCTGCTCGCGGCGCTGCTCCTTGTCGGTCGCCTCCCAGAACCGGTACCGCGCGGCCGTAGACGGCACTAGGGTGCCGCCGAGAAGGGCCGCCGAGAGCCGCGGGAAGTGGCCGGTCGCCAGGGCGAGCCCGGCGACCAGCTGGACGGCGCCACTCGTGCGCACCCACAGCACCGGGTCGCGGGGCACGGACACCCGCTCCGGCGTCGCGTTGTCCAGGACGGGTGCGACGGTCTCGGTCACCGGTGCCGCCTGGGCCGCGAGTGCGGGCGCGTCCTTGAGGTCCTGGACGCCGTTGGCGAGGAAGTACGACGCCAGCAGGGGTCGGGCGATCAGTCTGCTCAGTGCCATGACCGGTCGGTACCCCGGCGCAGTCCGACCAGACCGATAGATTGGCGGCCATGTGCGGCCGCTACGCCTCCAGCCGGAGCCCGGAGGACCTCGCGGAGGAGTTCGAGGTCCTCGACGCGCGTCTCGAGCGGACGATCGCGCCGTCGTGGAACGTCGCGCCGACCGACGAGGTCTACGCCGTCGTCGAGCGCGCGTCCCGGCGTGACGACCAGCCGTCCGGGGAGCCGGTCCGCCAGCTGCGCGCGCTGCGGTGGGGGCTGGTCCCGTCGTGGGCGAAGGAGGCGAGCGTCGGCAGCCGGATGATCAACGCCCGGATGGAGACGGTGGCCGAGAAGCCCGCCTTCCGCCGCGCGTTCGCCGCCCGGCGCTGCATCGTCCCCGCCGACGGCTACTTCGAGTGGTACGAGACCGGGCAGCGCTCGGCCAAGGGGAAGCCGCGCAAGCAGCCCTTCTTCATCACCTCCGGCGACGGCACCAGCCTGGCGATGGCGGGCCTCTACGAGATCTGGCGCGATCCCACGAAGCCCGAGGACGCCGACGACCGGTTCCGCTGGACCTGCACGATCCTCACCACCGAGGCCACCGATGACCTCGGCCGCATCCACGACCGGATGCCCCTACTCGTCGAGCCCGAGCGGCGCCACGAATGGCTCGACCCGCGCACGCCCGCGGCCGACCTGCCCGGCCTGCTACGGGAGCTGCGGCCCGCGCAGCAGACCGGCCTGACGGCGTACCCGGTCTCGACGGCGGTGGGCAACGTCGCCAACAACGGTCCCGAGCTGGTCGAGCCGATCCCGTTCGATGACACGGGCGACGACATGGACGACGACACGGGCGACGAGCACGACGGACAGGGGACCCTCCTGTGAGCGACGAGCGCACCGTCGAGACGACGTACGGCGAGGGCCGACTCGTGGTGCGAAGGGCCCGCAGGCCGCAGGCCACCCTGCTCGTCAGCCACGGCGCCGGGGGCGGCATCGACGCCCGCGACCTCGAGGCGCTCGCCGCGCAGCTGCCGGGACAGGGGATCACCGTGGCCCGGTTCGAGCAGCCGTGGCACCGGGCCGGTCGCAAGGTCGCCAGTTCGCCGGCGACGCTCGACGTCGGCCTGCGCGCCGCCGCCGCTGCGCTGCGCATCCGCACGCCCCTGGTCGTCGGCGGCCGCTCTGCCGGCGCCCGCTCGGCCTGCCGCACCGCGGACGAGCTGGGCGCGGCTGGCTGCCTCGCGCTGTCCTTCCCGCTGCACCCGCCGGGCCGGCCGGAGCGCTCCCGCCTCGACGAGCTGGCCGGCGCCGGCGTCCCGACCCTGATCGTGCAGGGGGAGCGGGACCCGTTCGGCCGGCCCGAGGAGTTCCCCGACCCGCTGCCGGGGCGCACCGACCTGGCCGTCGTCCCGGGGGCCGACCACGGCCTCGCGGTGCCCAAGCGTGGCCCGCTCACCGAGGACGAGGCGATGGGCGTCGTCGTGGAGGCGACCCTGGAGTGGATCGTGCGCGAGGTCGTGGGGAATGCCGCTCGGCCCTGAGGCGTTCTGGCTTCCATGATCGCGACAGGGGACGACTCGTCGGCGGAGGCCGTAGCGAGCGACGTCGGGGGCCGATCTGGCCAGGCGTCGGCGCGCCGGCATGCTGGTCCGCACGTCAAGCGTCGGCAACGCAGCCAGATCGGAGCCCCGGCGCCGCGTAGTAGGCGGCCGTCGGCGAGTCGTCCCCTGGAGCGCCCCCGGACCGGGAGCACCGTAGTCTGGGACGCGATGACCGAGACTTCCGATCTTTCGTCCCTCGACGCGGCCACCTCCCCCGAGGAGCTGGTCGACGTCGCGTCGGAGACCCCCGAGGAGCGGGCCGCGCGGTTCGAGCGCGACGCCCTGCCCTTCCTCGACCAGCTCTACGGCGCCGCGATGAGGATGACCCGCAACCCGGCCGACGCCGAGGACCTCGTCCAGGAGACCTTCGCCAAGGCGTTCTCCGCGTTCCACCAGTTCCGGCCCGGGACCAACCTCAAGGCCTGGTTGTACCGCATCCTGACCAACACCTTCATCAACTCCTACCGCAAGAAGCAGCGCCAGCCGCAGCAGGCGCTCGCCGGCGACACGGGGGATGTCGAGGACTGGCAGCTGGCCCGGGCCGAGTCTCACACGTCGAGTGGCCTGAAGTCGGCCGAGATGGAGGCGCTCGAGCACCTCCCCGACAGCCAGGTGAAGGACGCCCTGCAGCGTCTCCCCGAGGAGTTCCGTCTCGCGGTCTACCTCGCCGATGTCGAAGGCTTCGCCTACAAGGAGATCGCCGAGATCATGGACACCCCGATCGGGACCGTGATGTCCCGCCTCCACCGCGGTCGGCGCCAGCTGCGCGACATGCTCTCCGATTACGTCCGCACCGGCGGCGACGCCCCGCTCGAGGGAGGCAAGTGATGACCGACCACCTCGACAGCGCCGGCCACGAGCACATCCACGTGTCCGACGACCCCAGCAACGCGGAGTGTGCCGACTTCCTCGAGCGGATCGTGCGGCTGATCGACAACGAGCTCGAGGCCGGCGACTGCGCCGTGGTCCGGGCCCACATCGATTCCTGCAGCCCCTGTCTGGAGCGCTACGACCTCCAGCGCACGGTCAAGGCCGTCGTCGCCCGCTCCTGCGGCGAGACCGCCCCCACCGAGCTGCGCGAGCGGGTCCGGATCCAGATCCAGCAGATCCAGGTCCGGATCACGGAGGGCTGAGCGGCTCCCGAGCCCCGGAGACGACGAACCCCCCGGACCGCAGGGTCGGGGGGTTCGGCGAATGCTGGGCCGGTGGGCTCAGCTGTTGGGGCGCTTGCCGTGGTTCGCGCCCTTCTTGCGGCGCGCGCGCCGCTTGCGGCCGGTCTTGCCCATGGTTCCTCCTGAAGTCGTGAATCGAGCCATTCTCTCAGCCCCGGCACTCAGCCGGAAATCCGGGCGGCGCACCCGTCGCTCAGGCCGCCGGCGGTTCCGGTAGTCGGCGCAGCACCTCGATCAGGGTGTCCTTGATGTCGGCGAGTTCGGTGGTGTGGCTGTCGACGGTGGTTTTGATGTCGGCGAGTTCGGTGGTGTGGCTGTCGACGGTGGTCTTGATGTCGGCGAGTTCGGTGGTGTGGCTGTCGACGGTGGTCTTGATGTCGGCGAGTTCGGTGGTGTGGCTGTCGACCG
>NZ_JAVFWN010000008.1 GCF_030929495.1 Nocardioides sp. LHD-245
CTTGATGTCGGCGAGTTCGGTGGTGTGGCTGTCGACGGTGGTCTTGATGTCGGCGAGTTCGGTGGTGTGGCTGTCGACGGTGGTCTTGATGTCGGCGAGTTCGGTGGTGTGGCTGTCGACGGTGGTCTTGATGTCGGCGAGTTCGGTGGTGTGGCTGTCGACGGTGGTCTTGATGTCGGCGAGTTCGGTGGTGTGGCTGTCGACCGTCGCCTTGACCTCGGCGAGCAGCTCGTAGGCGCCCGCGACGTCGTTGTGGTTCTGGCCGAGTCGCCGCTCGATCTCCTGCTGGGTCAACGCCACGGGTGTCTCCTTCGGTGTGACGACGACTCTACGAGACCGTTCGCGCCCAAGCGAGCGCGTGCTCCGGACCTGTGGACAAACCGGGGGAACCGCCCCGAGCGGTGGGCTCACCCCTCCAGCCGGGCCAGGAACCGCTCCGCGTCGACCACGACGCGGGTGACCTCGCTGGACCCCACCAGCTTGCCGGGGCGGCCGTCGGGGCCGACCTCGCGCGCGGACACGGCGAAGCGGCGCAGCCGACCGTCGGCGTACACCTGGCGCGCGGTGACCTCGACCGTCCCGCCGACCCTGGTCGCGGCGAGGTGCTCGAGGTCGACCCGGGTGCCGACGCTCGTCTCACCGTCGCCGAGCGACGCCTCGAGGGCCGCGCAGGTGGCGGCCTCGCACCAGGCCAGCAGGCGGGGCGTGCCGAGGACGGGCAGGCTGCCGGAGCCGACGGCGAGCGCGGTGTCGGCGTCGGCGACGGTGAACCGGAGGGCCGTGTCCGACATCAGATCCCGAACGTGCTGCGCGGGTAGGCGGCGTCGACGTCGGTGATGACGTTGACGAGGTACGGCGCGTTCGCGGCGAACGCCCGGTCGAGGGCGGGCCCGATCCGGCGCGGGTCGGTGACCGTCTCGCCGGCGCCGCCGAGCGCGGAGACCACCTGGTCGTACGCCGTGCGCGGGGCCAGGTCGGCGGCGACGTCGTACCCGTAGAGCATCTGCATCGGGCCCTTCTCCAGCCCCCAGGCGGAGTTGTTGCCCATCACCATGACGACCGGCAGGCCGTGGCGCACGAGGGTGTCGACGTCCATCAGGGAGAAGCCCGCCGCGCCGTCGCCGAGCAGCAGCACGACCTGCGACGAGGGCCGGGCGATCCGGGCCGCCACCGCGGCGCCGAGCCCGGCGCCGAGACAGCCGTAGGGGCCGGGGTCCAGCCAGCAGCCGGGCCGCTTCGGCTCCACGAACTTGCCGGCGAAGGACACGAAGTCACCGCCGTCGCCGATGACCACGGCGTCGTCGGCCAGCCGGGGGACCAGCTCGCCGTAGATCCGGGCCGGGTGGACCGGGTCGGCCTCGGCGCCGAGCAGCTCGGCGTCCTTCGCGCCCGCCGCGGCGACCGTGTCCTGGAGCAGGGTGAGCCAGGCCGAGCGGTCCGGCTGGCTCGCGCCGGCCAGCGTCTCCAGGAGCCCGTCGAGGACGCTCGTCAGGTCGCCGCTGACCGACGCCGCCAGGGTGGCGTGGCCCGACAGCTGCCCGGGGGAGTCGGCGATGTGGACGACGGCCGCGGGGGCGCTGCCGTCCTTGCCGCCGAACACGCCGTACCCGAGCCGGAAGTCCAGGGGCGTCCCGACCACGACCACCAGGTCGGCGCCGTTGATGGCCGCACCGCGGGCCTTGGTCACCAGCAGCGGGTGCCCACCCGGGATCACGCCCCGGCCCATGCCGTTGGTGATCGCAGGCAGCCGTATCTCCTCGACCAGGCGCAGCGCCGCCTCCTCGGCGTGGTCGGCCCACACGTCGGTGCCCAGGATCAGCACCGGCCGCTCCGCCCGGGCGATCAGCGCGGCGATCTGCCCGACCGCGTCGCTGTCCGGCTCGGCGCCGCGGTAGTTGCCGATGACCGGGGCCGGTCCCGCGCCGACGTTGAAGAACTCGTCCATCGGCACGTCGACGTACGTCGGGCCGCGGTGTGAGGAGCGCCCCTCGGCGAACGCGGTGTCGAAGCCCGCGGCCACGTCGTTCGCGGTGGCCAGGGTCGCCGCGTGCTTGGTCACCGGGCTGACGATCGGCAGGTGGTCGATCTCCTGGAGCGCGCCCGTGCCCCAGCGGTTGTTGGGCGCCCGGCCGCCGACGACGACCATCGGCGACCCCGCGAAGCGCGCCTGCGCCATCGCGCTGACGCCGTTGGTGACGCCCGGGCCGGCGGTCAGCACCGCGAGGCCCGGCACCCGGGTCAGCTTGCCGGTCGCCTCGGCCGCGAAGGCAGCGGTCTGCTCGTGGCGGACGTCGACCAGGCGGACCGGCGGGCCGCCGTCCTGCTCCGCCAGCTGTCGGCTCCGCACCGCGCCGTCGTACATCGGGAAGACGTGGGCGCCCGAGAGCGTGAACATCGTCTCGACGCCGTGGGCGCGCGCGACGGCGGTGGCGATCTCCCCGGCATGGCCGGTGAGATCGCTGTCGGAGGGGCTGTCCGGGGTGGTGGTCACCCCGGCACCCTAGCCAGCCGGGCCGTCGAGGTCAGCCGACGTCGTCGAGGAAGTACGGGTGCACCCGCCGCAGCGAGGCGACCAGCGCGAGCAGCAGGTCGGGCCGCACCGAGGGGTGCCGCGGCGAGATGGACAGCTGGAGGTAGAGCGCGCGCAGCACCGCCTGGGCGTTGCCGGCACCGCGGTAGGGGTCACGACCGCTGCTGGTCTTGGCCCGGGCGCCGCGCTCGAGACGGACCACCCACGGCTCCAGGACGTTCAGCGGCACCCGGTCGCGACGCAGCACCTCCATCACCGCGTGCGCGATCCGATCCGGCTCGCCGTGGACCAGCGGGGGCGTGTCGGGGTTGAGGACGCGGTCGGCGATCACGTCGAGGAGCACGGTCAGCTCGGTCATGCCGAAGTGTCGGGAGGCGGCGAGCGCGGCGAGTGCGTCGGCCCCGTGGGCCGCCGCGTGCGCCCAGCCCTTGCCGGGCACGAACCCGCGCAGGTCGCGCTCGCGGACGTACCACGCGGCGATCCGGTCGCCCCACCGCAGCACCTTGCTCGGGGGGAGCCGGCGGATCCGGGTGTCGCGCTGGATGCACTCGGCGAGGAGCAGCACCGAGAAGCTGCGCCGGAAGACCGAGTCGGTGTCGCGCTCGCCGACGTGGCTGTCGAGGCCGGCGCACATCCCGTCGCCGAGCCCGGCCAGCAGGTCGTCGTACGCGCCGTGCTCGATCCAGGTGGCCAGGAAGGAGTAGGCCATCCCGTCGCGGACCTGCGGGTCCACGTCGCCGAGCATCTGGGTCAGCTGGGCGGTGAGGTCGCCGATCGGGTGGTCGGCAGGGGGGTGCCGCTCACCGTCGCGGAGGGCCTGCTGGAGGCGCGCCCAGTCCACCGACACCATCAACCCACACCCTCCGGAGCAGCCGAGCCTTCGTCCCCCAGATCCCTATCCTGCCAAACGATCTGAAGTGACCCTAAGTGGGGACGCTCGGGCGGCGGCTGGGGAGGCCCCGGGAGGGCTTGGACGGCTAGGTTGGGCGCCGTGCCCTCCCTGTCCGCGATCGCCCGGCGTCACACCGACCTCGACGACGCGGACATCGCCTGGCTCCAGCTCATCCAGGCCGACTGGCAGGTCATCGCGGACCTCTCCTTCGCCGACCTCGTCCTCTGGCTGCCCGCCAGCGACGGAGCGGGCTTCTGGGCCGGGGACCAGATGCGGCCCACGACCGGCCCGACGGCCTATGTCGACGACATCGTCGGCAGCTTCGCCGCCACCGGCCGTCGGGTGCTGGTCGACGCCGCCTTCGAGCTCGGCCGGATCGCGCGCGAGGGCGACCCCGAGTGGCGCGACGACGTCCCGGTGCGGGTGGAGGCGATCCCGGTCCGGCGGGCCGGGAGGGTGATCGCGGTGATCAGCCGCAACACGAACCTGCTGGGCGTGCGCACGCCCAGCCTGCTGGAGATCAACTACCTGCAGGCCGCCACGGATCTGTCCCAGATGATCGCCGCCGGGCTCTTCCCGACCACCGCCCAGCGCAGCGACCACGCCGACTCACCGCGGGTCGGCGACGGCTTCCTGCGGGTCGACGCCGAGGGCCGGGTCATCTACGCCAGCCCCAACGCGCTGTCGACGTACCGCAAGCTCGGCCTGACCGGCGACCTCACCGGCCACCGGCTGCCCGAGCTGACCCGCGAGCTGATGCCGTCCCGGCTGCGGCCCGACGAGGAGACCCTCAGCGCGGTCCTCGGCGGCCGCGCGTACCGCGACGTGGAGCTGGGGGCCTCCGCCGGTCCGGGGGAGGGGGCCGCGTTGATCGTCCGCGCCATCCCGCTGCGCCCGAAGGGTGAGCACATCGGTGCGATCATCCTGTTGCGCGACGTCACCGACCTGCGCCGCCGCGACCGCGAGCTGGTCACCAAGGACGCGACCATCCGCGAGATCCACCACCGGGTGAAGAACAACCTGCAGACGGTCGCCGCGCTGCTCCGGCTCCAGGCCCGCCGGATCGACTCGCCGGAGGCCACCGCCGCGCTCGAGGAGGCGGTACGCCGGGTCGGCTCGATCGCCATCGTCCACGAGACGCTCAGCCACGCGGTCGAGGAGACCGTCGAGTTCGACGACATCGCCGACCGGCTGGCGCGGCTGGTGACCGACGTCGGCGCGACCACCGCCCAGGTCGGCGTCCGCCGCGAGGGCAGCTTCGGCGTGCTGGTCTCCGAGGTGGCCACGCCGCTGGCCATGGTCGTCATGGAGCTGATGCAGAACGCCGCCGAGCACGGGTACGACGCCGGCGGCTCGGGTCAGATCGTGCTGCGGGCCGCGCGGCACGGTGCCGTGCTCGAGGTCGCCGTCGAGGACGACGGTCGCGGGCTGCCCGAGGGCTTCGACCTCGACGCCGCCACCAGCCTGGGGCTGTCGATCGTGCGCACCCTGGTCGAGTCGGAGCTCGGCGGGCACCTGAGCCTCGGTCATGCGCCGGGCGGCGGCACCCGCGCGGGGATCAGCATCGCGGTGGAGTGACCCGGCCGCCGTGCCGACCGCCGTCGTCGTCGAGCTCGCGCCTTTCCGCGAGCCGGCCGTGTGGCAGCCAGGCGGGCTTGCTCCCTACGGAAGCCGACCGCGTGCGCGGCAGCGTGTCAAGCGAAGCGCCGACACGCTCGCGCCAGACAGGCTAGACCGGCGTGCGGACCCGGGCCCGGGCGTTGCGGCGCTTGAGGGCGCGGCGCTCGTCCTCGCTCAGGCCACCCCAGACACCATGGTCCTGTCCTGCCTCGAGCGCCCACGCGAGACATTGCTCGCGCACGTCGCAGCGTCGGCACACGGCCTTGGCCTCCTCGATCTGGAGGATCGCCGGACCGGTGTTGCCGATCGGGAAGAACAGCTCCGGATCCTCGTCGAGGCATGCGGAACGGTGTCGCCAATCCATGGGTGGAGATGCCCTCTACTTTCGCTACCGGGGGTGCCTCGTTGGGGCACGCATGAAGCCGCAAAAGTGAACGGCTTCACGATCGCTTCGGCAAGGTTTCCAAGGATTGCGCCACGAATCAAGCAATTCGCGTGGTTCGTTGGGTCACAACCGGATGCTGGACGCGAGCGGCACCGGTCAGGACCTAGGCTGCGGCCGTGACCGAAGGCCCCAATGACGACCCGACCGACCAGTCTTCCAGTGCCGGCGGGGCCACTCCGCCGCCCCTGACCGTGGCCGCCTCGCTGGCCGGCGTGCAGGGGCTGGTGCTGCTCATGCTGGCGGTGCTGGAGCTGGCCAGCGTCTCGGAGAGCCGCCCGGGGGTCGCCCTGTCGACGGCCGTCTTCTTCGGGGCGTACGGAGCGGTGCTCACCGCTGCCGGCCTGGCTCTGTGGCGCCGCCACGGCTGGGCGCGGGGACCGGTGCTGATCACGCAGCTGATCGTGCTCGGTCTCGCGTGGAACCTGCGTGACCAGATCCTGGTCGCGGCCGGGTTGGCCGTCGTCGGCGTCGTGGTGATCGCCGCGGTCATCCATCCCGCCACGGTCGCTGCCCTCGACGGCCACGCGGAGGACGACGGCGACGGTGGGGCCTAGCTCTCCGACTCCAGCGAGTCGCGCAGCTGCGCGAGGGTGCGGCTGAGCAGCCGGGAGACGTGCATCTGGGAGACGCCGATCTCCTCGGCGATCTGCGACTGGGTCATGTTCTTGAAGAACCGCAGCAGGAGGATCTTCTTCTCCCGCGGCGGCAGGTTCTCGAGCAGCGGCTTGACCGACTCGCGGATCTCGACGTGCTCGAGGCCGGCGTCGTCGACACCCATCGCGTCGAGCATGCTCTGGCCGCTGCCACCGTCGGAGTCGTCGTCGGTGGCGTCGAGGGAGAGGGTCGAGTAGGCGTTGCTCGACTCCATGCCCTCGATGATCTCCTCGACGGTGCAGCCGATCGCCTCGGCGAGCTCGCGCGGCGTGGGGGAGCGGCCCAGGGACTGGGTCAGCTCCGCCGTGCTCGCGCTGATCTGCATGCGCAGTTCCTGGAGCCGGCGCGGCACCCGGATCGCCCAGCCCTTGTCGCGGAAGTAGCGCTTGATCTCGCCGATGATGGTCGGCGTCGCGTACGTCGAGAACTCGACCCCACGCTCGGTGTCGAACCGGTCGACCGACTTGATCAGGCCGATGGTGCCGACCTGGACCAGGTCCTCGTAGGGCTCGCCGCGGTTGCGGAAGCGGCGCGCGCAGTGCTCGACCAGCGGCAGGTGCAGATGCACGAGGGACTCGCGGGCCACGTCGCGCTCGGTCTGCGTGGCCTGCTCGTCGCGGAACACGACGAAGAGCTGCGCGCTGCGGCGACGGGTCAGCTCGATGTTCGTCGGCGTCCCGCCCTCCGCGCCGCCCCGAGACAGGTCGGTGGTCATGACGCCAGCGACGACCGAACGACCAGGCGGACGGTGTAGCGCCCGGCGACGGCGTCGATCGCCGCCTCGTCGGCGAGCGTCGCGAGGACCTGCCAACCGAAGCTCTCGTAGTCAGGCGCGGTGGGGGCCTGGGCGTCGGCGGCGATGGTGAGGGCGAGCTGGTCGGAGCCGACGCGGAAGCTGCAGTCGAGTACGGCGCCGGGGTCGGCCTCGTCGAGGACCATCGCCGCCGCCTCGGAGACCGCGATCCGCAGGTCCTCGATGTCGTCGATGGTGAAGTCGAGGCGGGCGGCGAGCCCGGCGGTCAGGGTCCGCAGGACGGAGGCGTAGGCGCCGTCGGCGGGCAGTCGCAGCTCCACCTCGTCCGTCCGGCCGGCCGCCGTCGTACCTCCGACAGCAGGGCTGCTCGTCTCGGACATGCCGCATCCTCCGGTGGCGTGGGAACTGGTGGGGTGAGCCTACGACAACGGCCGTGCCCCGAGGGGCACGGCCGTTGGATGTGACAGATCGGGTTGCGACCGTCAGTTGCGCAGGTCGCCGAGACCGAGCAGGTCGAGCAGCCCGAGCGAGTCGAGCAGGTCGAGCGCGCCCTCGAGGCCGAGCGACTTGAGCAGGAAGCCCAGGCCCAGGCTGTCGAGCAGGTCCCCGACGTAGTCGAGCAGGTTGTCCTTGTCCGGCGGCCTGATCGGCAGCGGGGCGGCGTTGCCGGCCTGGCAGGCGGCATACAGCGCGGTGGTGCCGCTGACGGCCTTGGCGGCGCCGGCGCGCAGCACCTTGGTGTGGCGGAGCTTGCGCTTGACCTTGTTGAGCTTCTTCTCCAGCTTGGCGACCCGCTTGGTCGCGTGCGCCTTCTTGGCCTTCTTGATCTTCTTCTTCAGCTTGATGACCTTGGCCTTGAGCTTCTGGACCTTGATCTGGGCCGCGGAGCGGGTCTGGGTCGCGATGTCGAGCGCCTTGGCCTGGACGGTGCAGTCGACCGCACGCTCGGCGGTGCCGGCGGCAGGAGCGGCGGCGACAGGAGCTGCCGAGGCGACCGGAGCAGCGCTCAGCGTGAGGCCGAGTGCGACCGCGACGCCGAGGATCAACTTGAGCAGGGCACGATTCATGCCAGTTTTCTCCCTCAGGATGTGCCGGCGTCGCTATCCCCCCATGGCGACGACCGGTGATGGCGCCGGGCGCATGGGATGCCCGGCTCGGGGGTCACTTTAAGGCATAGGCGTGCCCTCGACGGACCAGAGGGCCCGGGACGTTGGTCCCGGGCCCTCTGAGTGCGTGCTGGTCAGTCGTGTGCGGTCAGCAGACGAGGGGCAGCGGGAGGACCGAACACAGCGGGTTGCTGCCACCGGTCGGCAGCCCCGGCAGGCCGGGGAGGCTCGGCAGGCCGGGTAGGCTCGGCAAGCCGCCCGCCAGGGCGCCCAGGAGCGTGTCCAGGAGACCCCAGACCGGGTCCAGCGTGGTGACCAGCTCGGTGAGGCCGAGGTTGATCAGGGTGGTCTTGAGGACGTCGACCAGGCCGGCCGGGTTGGTGAAGCCCGTCTTGAGCGCGTCGCACAGGCCCTTGGCCTGCACCGGGAACTGCGCGCAGATCTGGTCGAAGGTGGTCGTCAGCGGGTCGACCAGGCTGGCGATGGTGTCGCACAGCGGCTGCAGCTGCGGGACAGCGTCGCACAGGGCCTGGATCGGCAGCTGCGGGGAGGACGGGGCGGGCGGCGGCGTGACGCCGGGGTTCTTGCAGGAGTAGTAGGCGCCGTAGGCGGCGTTGTACTGGCTGACGTACGCGTCGCGGACGGCGATGCCGGACTTCTTCGCCTTCTTCGCCTTCTTGACCTTCTTCTGGAGCTTCTTGACCTTCTTGGCCGGCGCGTCGTGCTTCTTGGCCTTCTTCAGCTTCTTCTTGAGCTTCTTGACCTTGGCGTCCGCGGCGGCGGCGTAGGCGTTGGCCGCCTGGTAGTTGTTGTAGGCCTTGGTGAGGTTCTGGCCCTGGGTCGGGCAGTCGTTCGCCAGGACCCGCTGGGCGGGCGCCTGGGCCGGGGCCGCGGCGGCCGAGGCGACCGGCGCGGCCGTGAGCGTGAGGCCGAGCGCGACGGCCATGCCGACGAGGATCTTGCAAAGGGCGCGATGCATCGCGGGATGTCTCCCTCCGGTTGGGTCGGGCCGTCGTCCTGGTTCCCTCCCGGACGGCGGCCCGATGTGGCCCGGACCCGCTGGCCCGGTTCCCGAGGAGGCTAGGTCACATCACCCCCGTCCGGGACCCGGAAAGACGAACCGCACGCCCGAAATGGACGTGCGGTTCGTGATGCCCGGGCCGCATGGCCCGGACGGACTAGTCCGTTCGGGTCAGGCCTTCTTGGTGGCCCAGAAGATCTCGGCGATCTCGTCGATCTTGGCGAGGAGCTCGTCGGCCTTGGCGAGGTCGAGGGTGCCCTTGGTGCCGGTGGCGCCGGCGAGCTTGGTGGCCTCGTTGACCAGGGTGTGGAGCTGGGGGTAGGCCTCGAAGTGCGGGGGCTTGAAGTAGTCGGTCCACAGCACCCAGAGGTG
>NZ_JAVFWN010000009.1 GCF_030929495.1 Nocardioides sp. LHD-245
GACCGCAAACACCTCACCGCCGTCCTCGCCGCCGCAGCCGCCCACCGCGGCACGTCCCTGGTCGAGATCTACCAGAACTGCCCCATCTTCAACGACGGCGCCTTCGACGCCATCAAGGGCATGGGCGAGCACAAGGGCGAGAAGGAACACGCGGTCATCCCGCTCACCCACGGCCAGCCGATCACCTTCGGCGCGCTCGACGAGGCGACCGGGCTGGGCGACAAGGCCCTGGTCCGCGCCGCGTCCGGCGGCGTCGACGTCGCCGACACCGCGACCGTGCCCGCCGACGCGATCCTCGTCCACGACGCCCACAACGCCGACCCGTCCACAGCGTTCGCGATCTCCCGACTCACCGACGCCGGCTACCTCAACCGCAGCCCGATCGGCATCTTCCGCCAGATCGACCGCCCGACGTACGACGACCAGGCCCGCGCCCAGGTCGCCACCGCCACGGAGGCGGTCGCCGGCCGGGGGACGCCCGAGGAGCGCCTCGCCGCGCTCATCAACGCCGGCGACACCTGGACCGTCGACTGACCGTCGACTGACCGACGGGCAGGCCGGGGGCGTCCCGGCCGCCACGGACAAAAAGCGAAGCGCCGCCGAGCAGATGCTCGGCGGCGCTTCGCTTGGTGATCACCGCATTCAGCGGCGGGTGACCGTGAACTTGAAGCTGGCCTTGGCGTAGACCGCGTCGCCCTTGGCGACGACCTTGTACTTGGTCTTCTTGCCCTTCTCGGCGCGGACGAAGACCTTCTTGGTGAGACCGTCGCCCTTGGTCTTGACCTTGGCGATGCGGGCCCAGCGGCCGTTGCGCTTGACGTAGACCTTCATCTTGACGCCCGCGGCGAGCGGGTCGGTCGCGAACTTGGCCCAGAGGCGCTTGCCGTAGCAGCCGGCCTCGGGGTGCGGGCCGCAGTCGCCGATGAGGACCGTACGCGGCGTGACGCCCTTGGCCGCGACGACCTGGCCCGGCTGGACCTGGATGGAATCGGCCTGAGCAGCCGTCGGTGCGAGCGTCAGTCCCAGCAGGGCAGCCGTGAAGGCGGCCACCAGGACGGACATGGTGCGAACGAATCGCATAGGGACTCCCCCTCGTGATCAGGATCGTTGGTGGACACGGCCTTCGTGCCCGCCCGGGCGCGGCCTGAAACCACCTCGCTCCCGCGAGCCGGAACACGCCGCTAGGGTCCCAGTGTGTCGGACCAGCGTCGCGGGCTCGTTCTCGGGTTCCTCGCGTACCTGCTCTGGGGTGCCTTTCCCCTCTACTGGCCCCTGCTCAAACCCAGCGGCCCGATCGAGATCCTGGCCCACCGCATCGTCTGGTCGCTGCTCGTCATCGGCCTGCTCATCCTGATCCTGCGGCGGACGGCGGCCCTGCGCGCGGTCCTGCGCTCCCGACGGACCACACTCCTGCTCCTGGTCGCCGCCGCGGTCATCACGGCCAACTGGGGCACCTACATCTACGCCGTCAACAGCGACCGCGTGGTGGAGGGCTCGCTGGGCTACTTCATCAATCCCCTCGTCACCGTGCTCCTGGGCGTGCTGGTCCTCGGGGAGCGGCTCCGACCGGTGCAGTGGGCGGCACTCGGCGTCGGCTTCCTCGCCGTGGCCGTGCTGACCGTCGACTACGGGCGGCCCCCGGTGATCGCGCTGGTGCTGGCGGTCTCCTTCGGCACCTACGGGCTCGCGAAGAAGTCCGCCGGCGTGGGTGCGATCGAGAGCCTGGCCTTGGAGACCGCCGTGATCGCACCCGTCGCCCTGAGCTACCTGGTGTGGCTGGGGAGCACCGGCCGCGCCCACTTCGCCGGCGAGGGCCTCGGCCACGTCGCGCTCCTCGTCACCAGCGGCGTCGTCACCGCCGTGCCCCTGCTGTGCTTCAGCGCGGCCGCGACCCGGGTGCCGATGACCAGCCTCGGCCTCCTGCAGTACCTCACCCCCGTCCTGCAGTTCGCGCTCGGGATCACGGTGCTGGGCGAGCACATGCCGGCCGGTCGCTGGATCGGGTTCGGGCTGGTGTGGCTGGCGCTGGTGGCGTTCACCGTCGACGCCCTGCGGCACCGGCACCGTCAGCTCGCCCTCGCCGCGGAGTCCTGCGCCCTCTGAGCGGACAGCGGGGCGCCGGCCTCACTCCGGCCGCGTGAGCACGTCGAGGAACTCGTGGTTGACGAACAGCAGCTCCCGTCCCACCTTCGCCTCGTGGAGAAGGCCCGCGCTGACGAGGGCGTGCAGCCACGTCGAAGCGGTCTGCCTCGACACATCGCACCGCTCCACGACGGAGCCGATGCGGCCGTAGGGCTGCTCGAAGAGGACCGACAGGAACTGGGCATCACGACCACCGGGCGTGGCGGCACGCGCCCGCTCGGCGATCTCGTCCTGGCAGGCACGGATGGAGCCGATCTTCCGCGTGGTCGAGGTCGCCGACTCCCGCACGACCTCCAGCATGTAGCAGACCCATTCGATCCAGGCACCCTCAGCGCTGACCGCGCGCAGGAGACGGTAGTAGTCGTTCTTCCGCGCGATGATCGACCGTGAGAGGTAGAGGATCGGCTCGTCCAACAGACCCGACTGGATGAGCATGAGGATGTTGATGACGCGCCCGGTGCGCCCGTTGCCGTCGTGGAACGGGTGGATCGCCTCGAACTGATAGTGCGCGACCGCCATGCGCACCAACGGATCGAGGTCCTCCTCGCCATGGACGAAGCGTTCCCAGGCAGCCAGCTTCTCGCGGATGACGTCCGCTCCCTCAGGAGGCGCGTAGACCACCTCGCGAGTGCTGGGGTTGACGATCCGCGTGCCAGGAACCGCCCGAATGTCCATGTCCCGCCCTTGGAGGCGAGAACAGATGGTCGCTGCCGTCGTGGCGGAGAGAGGTCGGCTCCGGATGGCATCGACCCCGGCGAAGAGAGCGGTGCGGTAGCGCAGCGCCTCCTTGGTGGCATGGTCACCACCACCGGAGTCGACGTGCTTGAACAGCTCGTCCGCCGTCGTCACGATGTTCTCGATCTCCGAGCTCGCTTGAGCCTCGAGCAGCGGCACGGCGTGGATCAGCACGTTCGGGTTCGGCAGCAGTCGTCCCGCCTGAGCCAGCGTCGCCAAGGCGGCGCGCGCTTCAATAGCGGCCTTGAGCACCGCTTTCGGCTCGAGGTCGAGCCCGACCGGAGGCAGTTCCGGAAGGTCGTTGAAGGGGATCTCGGGATTCCAGACCATACGTCAACTCTTTCGACAGATCCGACCTACCTGTTAAATGAACGCCGAAAACTTAACACGTTCCGCGAACGTGTCGGGTTCCTTGACATGTCGTACGGCGGGCTGGTTCCGGTGTGCTCAGCCTGGCAGCCAGTGTGCTGGAGCCTGGCTCAGGCGGAGCGGACCGCGACGACGTCGGCGAACGCCTCCAGCGCGGAGCGCACCGAGCCCTCGGGCAGCGCCGTGAGCAGCCGCTTGGCCTCCTGGGCGCGGGCGATGACGTAGGCCCGGGCCTGCTCCATGGCAGAGTGCTTGCGGAGCAGGTCGAGCGCCTCGGCGTGGAGGCCGGCGTCGGCGGCGAGGTCGGTGCGGGCGGGGTCGAGCAGCTCGAGCAGCCGGGCGTCGGCCGGGTCGGTGGAGGCGCGGGCCATCAGCACCGGGAGGGTCGGCACGCCCTCCTTGAGGTCGGTGCCGGGCGTCTTGCCGGACTCCTCGCTCTCGGACGCGATGTCGAGGATGTCGTCGGAGAGCTGGAACGCCGTGCCGACCAGCTCGCCGTACTCGGTCAGCGCGGCGACGACCTCCGGCGCGGCGCCTGAGAAGAGCGCGCCGTAGCGCGCCGAGGTGGCGATCAGCGAGCCGGTCTTGCCGGCGACCACCTCGAGATGGTGGGCGAGCGCGTCCTCGCCGGGACCGGGCTCGACCGTCTCGAGGATCTGGCCCTCGACCAGCCGGGTGAAGGTCTCCGCCTGGATCCGCACGGCCTCCGGACCCAGCCGGGCGGTCAGCTCCGACGACTTGGCGAACAGCCAGTCGCCGGTCAGGATCGCGACCAGGTTGTCGTAGCGCGCGTTGGCCGAGTCCTCTCCGCGGCGCAGCGCGGCCTCGTCCATGACGTCGTCGTGGTAGAGCGAGCCGACATGGGTGATCTCCACGACGCAGGCCGCCGTGAGCACCTCCTCGGCGTCGGGCCGCGGTCCGGCCTCGGCCGCGAGGAGCACGAGCAGGGGCCGGAAGCGCTTGCCGCCGGCGGCCAGCAGGTGGCGCGCCGCATCGGTGACGTAGAGCGCCCGGCTGGATGCGTGCCCGTAGAGCGCCTCCTCGACCGTGGCCATCCGGGCCCGCAGCCGATCGGCGAGGGCGGTGTCGTCGATCGGCAGGGCCAGGTCGGCGGGACGCGCAGCGGAGGTCACCTGATGAAGTCTCCCGCACCGGTGACGAGATCGAGAACCGGGCCCGGCACGACGCCCAGCACCAGGGTCGCCGCCAGACACACCACGATGGTGCCGGAGGTGAGCAACGAGGACCGGGTGACGACGCCGGCACCGTCCTGGCTGGGCTCGGTGAAGAACATCAGCCGGATGTGCCGGACGTAGAACGTGATCGCCAGGATGCTGCACGCGATCGCCACCAGGACCACCGGCCACGCACCCGCCGAGAGCGCCGAGGTGAAGACCGCCCACTTGCCGATGAAGCCCGCGGTGAGCGGGATCCCGGCCATCGACAGCAGGAAGAACGCGAACGCGCCCGCGACCAGCGGCGAGGTCCGCCCCAGACCGGCCCAGCGGTCGTACGCCGTCGCCTCGCCCCCGGCGTCACGGACCAGGGTGACGATGGCGAAGGCGCCGATCATCGCGAAGCCGTAGGTGGTGAGGTAGAACAGCACGCCCTCGAGCGAGGTGTACTGGCCGTCGGCGAGCTCTCCGGCGCTCTGGACGCCGAGCACGCCCACCAGGATGAACCCGGTGTGGGCCACCGAGGAGTAGGCCAGCATCCGCTTCACGTCGTTCTGCACGATGGCGAGGATCGCCCCGAGGAGCATCGACGCGATCGCGATCACCCACAGCATCGGCTGCCAGCTCCAGCGCTCGCCGCCGAACGCGACGTAGAGCAGCCGCAGCAGCGCGCCGAAGGCGGCGACCTTGGTGCCGGCGGCCATGAACGCGGTCACCGCCGTGGGCGCGCCCTGGTAGACGTCCGGGGTCCACGCCTGGAAGGGGGCCGCGCCGACCTTGAACAGCAGGCCGACCGCGAGCAGGCCGATGCCCGCCAGCAGCAGGCCGTGGTTGGCCGAGCCGGCACGGACCGCCTCGTTGATGCCGGCGAAGCTGACCGAGCCGGCGTAGCCGTAGACCAGCGCGGCGCCGTACAGGAAGAAGCCGGAGGCGAAGGCGCCGAGGAGGAAGTACTTCATCGCCGCCTCCTGGCTCAGCAGGCGGCGCCGACGCGCCAGCCCGCAGAGCAGGTAGAGGGGCAGCGACAGAACCTCGAGCGCGACGAACATGGTCAGCAGGTCGCCCGACGCCGGGAAGAGCAGCATGCCGAAGACGGCGAACAGGAGCAGGGGGTAGACCTCGGTGTGCTCCAGGCCGCGGGTCGACGCCTCGCGCTCGCCCTCGGTGCCGGGGAGCGCCGCCGCCTGGCCGGTGAACGCCGACACCCCGCCCTCGAGACGCTGCTCACCGAACAGCGCGATACCGCCGAGGGCGAAGACCAGCAACAGGCCCCACAGGTAGACCGTCGGTCCGTCGACCACGATGCTGCCCATCGCGCCGACCAGGCCTCGGCCCTCGCCGCCCGCCGCGCCGGCGTGCTCGTCGAGGTTGACCCCGACGACGACCGTGGCGACCAGTGCCGCCACGACGGTGACCAGGGCGAGGCCGACCTGCGGCAGCCGACGGGTCCCGCGCGGCAGGATGGCCTCCAGCGCGACGCCGAGGCAGGCGCCGCCGAAGACGATGAGGAGCGGCAGCAGCTCGGCGTACTCGAGCTCGGGCTTCACGAACTCCATCAGTGCGCCTCCTCCGTCTGCACGACCGTCGGTTCGTCGTCGTGGATCCCCATCTGCTGCATCAGGTCACCCACCATCGGGTTGCTCACGTCGAGCAGTGGCGCCGGGTAGAACCCGAAGAACACCAGCGCGACCATGAGGGGGGCGACGGCGGCGAGCTCGCGCACGCCGAGGTCCCGGGTGCCCTCGATCGCCGGGGGCGTCGGACCGGTCATCGTGCGCTGGTACATCCACAGCACGTAGATCGCGGACAGGACGACCGCCGTGACGGCGATCGCGCCGACCCACCAGCCATAGTCGAAGGCCGCGACGAAGACCAGGAACTCGCTGATGAAGGGGGAGAGTCCGGGCAGGCCCAGCGTGGCCAGTCCCGCGACGAGCAGCAGCCCGGCCAGGACGGGGGCGACCTTCTCGACACCGCGCATCTCGCGGATCGAGGCGGTGCCGCTGCGGTCGTAGAGATAGCCGGCCACCAGGAAGAGCGCGGCGGTGCCCAGCCCGTGGTTGACCATGTAGAGGATCGCTCCGGTGCCGCCCTGGCTGCTCATGGTGAAGACACCGAGCGTGATCAGTCCGAAGTGGCTCAGCGAGGTGAGACCGATGAGCCGGAAGATGTCGTCCTGCCCGATCGCGACCAGGGCGCCGTACACGACCGAGATCAGCGCGAGCGTGATGACGAGCGGCGTGGCCCACTGCGAGGCCTCCGGGAAGATGCCCAGACAGAACCGCATCATCCCGAAGGTGCCGATCTTGTCGAGGATGCACACCAGCAGCACACCGGTGCCGGGCGTCGCCTTCTCGGTCGTGTCGGCCAGCCACGTGTGCAGCGGGAACAGCGGCGCCTTGACCGCGAAGGCGATGAAGAAGCCGAAGAACAGCCAGCGCCCGGCCTCCGTGCCGATGTCGAGCTTCTCGAGGTCGGAGAGGAGGTACGACGGCTCGCCCTGCTGCGCGGACACGACGTACAGCCCGATCACCGATGCCAGCAGCACCAGACCCCCGGCGAGCTGGAACATCAGGAACTTCAGCGCCGCGGCACCCCGGCCGTCGCGGCCGAAGCCGCCGACCAGGAAGTACGCCGGGATCAGCGTCGCCTCGAAGACGACGTAGAACAAGAACACGTCGGTCGCACAGAAGACCGCGAGCGAGAGGCCCTCCAGCGCGAGGGTCCAGGCGACGAAGGCGCGGGCACCGGCCGAGCCCGGGGCGTCGGCCTTGAACCACTCGGCGCCGAGCACCAGCGGGACGAGCAGCACGGTCAGCAGCACCAGCAGCAGGCCGAGCCCGTCGACGCCCAGGGCGTAGTGGACCCCGAACGCCTCGATCCACTCGTGCTCCTCGGTGAGCTGCCGCCCGCCGTCGAGCTCGTACGACGCCGCGACGACCACGCCGACCACCAGGGTCGCCAGCGCCACGCCGAGGCCCACTGTCTTGCTGAGGTTGCGCGGCAGGAAGGCGACGGCGAGGGCACCGGCGATCGGCAGCCAGATCAGGAGGCTGAGCATCAGTTCACCACCACCAGGGTCAGGACGAGGAGCAGTGCGCCGCCGAGGATGCCGAGGGCGTAGGACCGGACGTAGCCGTTCTGGAGCCGCCGCAACAGCTCACCGGTGCCGGCCAGCACCGTCGTACCGCCGGTGAAGAGGCCGTCGACGATCGAGCGGTCGCCGGCCGTGAGGCCGCTGACCGTGGCCTTGCCGGGCGCGACCACCAGGCCCTCGTTGATGGCGTCGCCGTAGAGGTCGGCGCGGGCGGCCTTCGTGGCGAACGAGACGTCGGCGGGGGCGGTCCGCGGGACCTCCTGCCTGCCGACCAGGAACCAGGCCAGCGCCACGCCCACGGCGACCACGGCGACGGTGAGCAGGGTGAGCACGATGACCGGCACCGGGGGCTCGTGGTGCTCGGCGTGACCGACGACCGGGCTGAGCCAGTCGACGATCCAGTTGCCGGCGAGCATCAGGCCGCCGAGGACCGACAGCGCGGCGAGGACGATCAGCGGGATCGTCATCACCTTCGGGCTCTCGTGGGGGTGGACGTCCTTCTCCCACCGCTTGTCGGTGAAGAAGGTCATCAGCATCATCCGGGTCATGTAGAAACCGGTCACGCCCGCGCCCAGCAGGGCGCAGACGCCGACGACCGGGTTCTCGACCAGCGCGGTCTCGATGATCTTGTCCTTGGACCAGAAGCCCGAGAAGCCGGGGAAGCCGATGATCGCCAGGTAGCCCATCGCGAAGGTCAGGAAGGTGACCGGGAGCATCTTGTTGAGCGCGCCGTAGTGGCGCATGTCGACGTCGTCGTCCATCGCGTGCATGACCGAGCCGGCGCCCAGGAACATGTTGGCCTTGAAGAAGCCGTGGGTCAGCAGGTGGAAGATCGCGAAGGCGTAGCCCGCGACGCCGAGGCCGGCGCCGAGCATCATGTAGCCGATCTGGCTCATGGTGGAGCCGGCCAGGCCCTTCTTGATGTCGTCCTTGGCGCATCCGATGATCGCGCCCCACAGCAGCGTGACGGTGGCGACGATGACGACGGCGGTCTGGGCGGTCGGGGCCAGCTCGAAGACGAAGTTGGAGCGGGTGATCAGGTAGACGCCCGCGGTCACCATGGTCGCGGCGTGGATCAGCGCCGACACCGGCGTCGGACCCTCCATCGCGTCCAGGAGCCAGGCCTGGAGCGGGACCTGGGCCGACTTGCCGCAGGCGCCGACGAGCAGCAGCACGCCGATCCAGTTCAGCGTCGTCTCGGTGGCGCCGCCCGACATCGCGCTGATGCCGCTGAAGCTGGTCGTGCCGAAGGTGACGATCATCAAGAAGATGGCCAGGCCCAGACCCATGTCACCGACCCGGTTGATGACGAACGCCTTCTTGGCCGCGGCCGCCGCGGACGGCTTGTGCTGCCAGAAGCCGATGAGGAGGTACGACGCGAGGCCGACGCCCTCCCAGCCCAGGAACAGGCCGACGTAGTTCTCCGAGAGGATCAGCATGAGCATCGCCGCGACGAACAGGTTCAGGTACGCGAAGAACCTGCGTCGGCGCGGGTCGTGGGCCATGTAGCCGATCGAGTAGACGTGGATCAGCGACCCGACCCCCGTGATCAGCAGCAGGAACAGCGCCGACAGCGGGTCGTAGAGGAGGTCCAGCCCGATGTGCAGGCCGCCCGCCTCGATCCAGTCGTAGAGGTGCTGGCTGATCTGGCGCTCGCCCTCGTCACGACCGAGCAGGGTGACGAACAGGACCAGGCTGATGACGAACGAGGTCGCGGAGGTCGCCGTGCCGAGCAGGTGGCCCCACTTGTCGGTGTAGCGGCCGCCGAGCAGCAGGACGGCGGCGCCGAGCAGCGGCAGCGCGATGATCAGCCACAGCAGGGTGAAGGGGCCGTCGGCGTCGGACGGCGAGACGACAGGGATGGTGGTCTCGCTGGCCTTGAGGGTCAGCGCGGTGAGTGCGTTCATCGTCTCGTCCTCAGAACTTCAGCAGGCTCACGTCGTCGACCGAGGCCGAGCGACGGGTCCGGAAGATGGTCATGATGATCGCGAGCCCGACCACGACCTCGGCCGCCGCGACCACCATCACGAAGAAGGCGGCGATCTGGCCGTCGAGGTTGCCGTGCTGGCGGGCGAAGGCGATGAACGCCAGGTTGCAGGCGTTGAGCATCAGCTCGACGCACATGAACACCACGATCGCGTTGCGCCGGGTGAGCACCCCGATCGATCCGATCGTGAAGAGGATCGCGGACAGGACGATGTACTCGGTCATGCCGGGTCCTCTTTGCCGTCGGTCGCTTCGCTCCCCGGCTGCTTCGCGTCAGGCTTCGCCGTGGGATCCACGCCGAGCTGCTCCTTGATCGCCTCGATGTCGGTGAGGCCGGCCGAGCGCATGGTGCCGCGGGCGGCGAGCACCCGGGAGACCGAGGCGGCCGCCGGGCTTCCGTCGGGCAGCAGCGCCGGGGTGTCGACCGCGTTGTGGCGGGCGTAGACGCCCGGTGGGGGCAGCGGGCCGAGGTGGGCCCCGGTCTCGCCGTACGCCCGGATCCGCTCGGCCGCGAGGATCGGCTGGGTGCGCTTCGGGGTGAGCCGCTCGCGGTGGGTCAGCACCATCGCTCCGACGGCGGCCGTGATCAGCAGGGCGCTGGCGGCCTCGAAGATGAAGACGTAGCGCGAGAACAGCAGGTCCGCGAGGGCCTGGACATTGCCGCCCTCGTTGGCCTCGTCGAGGCCCACCGCCGAGCCGAGCGTGAGCTGCGACAGGCCGACCACCATCACCACGACGAACGCCAGGCCGACCAGCCAGGCCAGCGCCCGCTGTCCCTTGATCGTCTCGACCAGCGAGTCGGAGGCGTCGACGCCGACGAGCATCAGCACGAACAGGAAGAGCATCAGGATCGCGCCGGTGTAGACGATGATCTGGACCGCGAAGAGGAACGGCGCCTCCAGGACGGCGTACAGCACGGCGAGGCTGATCATCACCACGGCCAGCAGCAGCGCGGCGTGGACGGCCTTGCGGACGAACAGCAGGCCGAGGGCGGCGACGACCATGATCGGTGCGAGGATCCAGAAGGCGGTCACGACCCGGCCCCGTTCTCCGCGGGGACGGTCGGCACGGGCACCGGCTGCTGGAAGTCGCCGCGGTAGTAGTCGTCGTCGCTGCCGAGGAGCTGCGCGTGGGGCGGCTGCTCCATGCCGGGCAGCAGCGGGGCCAGCAGGTCGGACTTCTCGTAGATCAGGCTGGCGCGACTGTCGTCGGCGAGCTCGTACTCGTTGGTCATCGTCAGCGCCCGGGTCGGGCAGGCCTCGATGCACAGCCCGCACAGGATGCAGCGCAGGTAGTTGATCTGGTAGACGCTGCCGTAGCGCTCCCCCGCGGAGTAGCGGCCGGACTGCCCGTCCGCATCGAGAGTGTCGTCGTTCTCGGCTCCCTCGACGTAGATCGCGTCCGCCGGGCAGGCCCAGGCACACAGCTCGCAGCCGACGCACTTCTCCAGGCCGTCGGGCCAGCGGTTGAGCTGGTGCCGGCCGTGGAAGCGCGGCGCGGTCGGCAGCTTCTCCTTGGGGTACTGCTCGGTGACGACCTTGCGGAACATGGTCCGGAAGGTGACGCCGAACCCGGCGACCGGGTCCCAGAGCTGCTCCTTGAGGGAGGGGCCCTTGTCCTCTGGCCTCTTCGAACCGTGCTGGTCAGCCATTGCTCACCCCTGAGTCGCGGACGGTTTCACTGACGGTGTCCGGGCCCGAGCCGAACACGAGCGGCGCGGCGGCCCCGCGGACCGCGCCTCCCACCGGCATCGGCGGGACCGGGAAGCCACCGGTGCGCGGCGCCGCGGCCTCGAGCTCCTCGTCACCCTCGACCGCCCCCTTGTCGGGGACGAGGAAGGTCAGCAGCAGGATCACGAGGACGACGCCGACGACGATCAGCCAGAACTGCGGATTGCCGCTGAAGCCCTCGTCGAAGACACCCTCGTTGCGGGCGACCCGCATCGTGGCGACCGCGACGATCCACACCAGCGAGATCGGGATCAGCCGCTTCCAGCCGAACGCCATGAACTGGTCGTAGCGCAGCCGCGGCAGCGAGCCGCGCAGCCAGATGAAGATGAAGATGAAGAAGAAGACCTTGCCGAAGAACCACAGCACCGGCCAGTAGCCCTCGTTGGCGCCCGCCCAGACCTCGTCGATCCAGAACGGGGCGTGCCAGCCGCCGAGGAAGAGCGTCGTCGCGAGCGCGGAGACGGTCGCCATGTTGATGTACTCGGCGAGGAAGAAGAGCGCGAACTTCAGGCTGGAGTACTCGGTGTGGAAGCCGCCGACCAGCTCGCCCTCGGCCTCCGGGAGGTCGAAGGGCGCCCGGTTGGTCTCACCGACCATGGCGATCGCGTAGATCACGAACGACGGCAGCAGGATCAGCCCGAACCACAGGTCGTCCTGTGCGGCGACGATCTCGCTGGTCGACATCGAGCCGGCGTACATGAACACCGCGACCAGGGCGAGGCCCATGGCGACCTCGTAGGAGATCATCTGGGCGCTCGAGCGCAGACCACCGAGCAGGGAGTACGTCGATCCGCTGGACCAACCGCCGAGCACGATGCCGTAGATGCCGATCGACGCGATCGCCATCACGAAGAGCACCGCGACCGGCATGTCGGTCAGCTGCAGCGGGGTCTGGTGCCCGAAGAAGCTCACCTCGGGCCCGAAGGGGATCACGCTGAAGGTCACGAATGCCGGCACCACCACGATCACGGGGGCCAGGACGAAGACCACCTTGTCGGCGGCCTTCGGGATCAGGTCCTCCTTGAAGGCCAGCTTGACGCCGTCGGCCAGCGACTGCAGCAGGCCGAAGGGGCCGTGCACGTTGGGGCCGATCCGGTGCTGCATCCGCGCGACGACCCGCCGCTCCCACCAGATGTTGAACAGCGTCAACACCACCAGGACGACGAAGATCAGCAGTGCCTTGAGACCGATGACCCACCACGGATCGTCGCCGAAGGCCGACAGCGAGTCGCTCATCCGTGCACCCCTTCCGCTCCCGCGATGGTGACCGTGGTGCCCGGGGACGCCAGGTCCGCGAGGACACCGTCACCGACCGAGTTGGCCGGCACCCAGACCACACCGTCGACGAGGTCGTCGCAGATCTCGGCCGGCAGCGTCATCGAGCCGCGGTCGCCGGTCAGCGTGACCGTCGGTCCGTACCGGTCGTAGGCGTCCGGCGTGACCAGCGCGACCGGCGTCCGGGCCGTCGACTTGAGGTACTTGTCGCCGTCCTGGAGCGACCCGTTGTCGAGCAGCTGCTTCCAGGTGGCGAGCCGGACCGTTGAGTTGCCACCTTCTCGCTGTTGAGTTGCCGCAGACTCGACTCGAGTTGCAGGCAACTCAACGCGCGCGCCGTCCCAGGGGCCGAGCTGGGCCATCTCGGCGCGGACCTCGTCGACGGTGCGGAAGCCGAGCGGACGCCCCTGACCGAGCTGGGCCAGCTCGTCGGCGATGCCCGCCAGCGCCCGCAGCTCGGGCAGCGAGGCCGGGTTGCGCAGGGCCGCCTCCCAGGAGCGGACCCGCCCCTCCCAGTTGACGAAGCTGCCGGACTTGTCGGTGGTCGGCGCGACCGGGAAGACCACGTCGGCCCGGTCGGTGACCTCGGTGCGGCGCAGGTCGAGGGCGACCACGAAGCCGGCCGCGTCGATCGCGGCGCGGGCGGCCGCCGGGTCGGCGGTGTCGTCGGGGTCGACGCCACCGACGAGCAGTCCGCCGAGCGTGCCGGCGACGAGCGCGGCGACGATCCCGTCGGCGTCGCGGCCGGGGGACTCCGGGAGTGCCTCGACACCCCAGGCGGTGGCGACGTCGATCCGGGCACCGGCGTCGGCGACCGGTCGCCCGCCGGGCAGCAGGGTCGGCAGGCAGCCGGCCTCGATCGCGCCCCGGTCGCCGGCCCGACGCGGCACCCAGGCCAGCCGGGCACCGGTGCTGGCGGCGACCTCGGCGGCCGCGCTCAACGCACCGGGTACGACGGCCATCCGCTCGCCGACCAACAGGACCGACGACGCGTCGAGCTCCCCGGCCAGGGCCCGCAGCGCGGCCGCCTCGTCGCCCGGTGCCGTCGGCACCAGCCGGGCCGCGAGCTTGGCGAGACCGCGGGTCGTGAACGGCGCGAGGCTGACCACCTCGGTGCCTCCGGCCCGGACCGACTTGCGCAGCCTCAGGAACACCGCGGCGGCCTCGTCCTCGGCCTCCAGGCCGACGAGGACGACCGTGGCCGCGGACTCGAGATCGCCGTAGGTGACCCCGCCGGCTCCGGGCCCGGTGAGCACGACGTTCGAGGCCAGGAAGTCCGTCTCCTCGGCCGACAGCGGCCGGGCCCGGAAGTCGATGTCGTTGGTGCCGAGGGAGGTGCGGGCGAACTTGCCGTAGGCGTAGGCGTCCTCGACGGTCAGCCGGCCACCGGTGAGCACACCGACGCCGCCGGCCTCACGGGCAGCGGCGAGGCCACGGGCCGCGACGGTGAACGCCTCGGGCCACGACGCCGGACGGAGGCTGCCGTCGTCGTCGCGGACCTGCGGGTAGGACAGCCGGTCGTCGGCCTGCGCGTAGGCGAACGCGAACCGGTCCTTGTCGCTGATCCACTCCTCGTTGACCGCCGGGTCGTCGCCCGCCTGGCGACGCAGCACCGCGCCGCGCCGGTGGTCGACCCGGATCGCGGAGCCGCACGCGTCGTGCTCGGCGATGCCCGGGGTCGAGACCAGGTCGAACGGGCGGGACCGGAAGCGGTACTGCTCGGAGGTCAGGGCACCGACCGGGCAGATCTGGATGACGTTGCCCGAGAAGTACGACAGGAAGGGCGCGTCCTCGGCGATGCCGATCTGCTGCTGGACGCCGCGCTCGACCAGCGCGATGAACGGGTCACCCGCGATCTCGTCGGCGAACCGGGTGCAGCGCTGGCACACGATGCAGCGCTCCCGGTCGAGCAGCACCATCGGCGAGAGGTTGATCGGCTTGGGGAAGGTGCGCTTCACACCGCGGTTGCGGTCGTCGGAGAAGCGCGACTCGCCGCGGCCGTTGGACATCGCCTGGTTCTGCAACGGGCACTCGCCGCCCTTGTCGCAGACCGGGCAGTCGAGCGGGTGGTTGATGAGCAGCAGCTCCATCACGCCCTGCTGGGCCTTGTCTGCCACCGGGCTGCTGACCTGGGTGCTGACGACCATGCCCTCGGCGACCGGGAGCGTGCAGGAGGCCTGCGGCTTGGGGAAGCCCCGGCCGTTGCCGGCGTCCGGCACGTCGACCAGGCACTGGCGGCAGGCGCCGACGGGCGCGAGCAGCGGGTGGTCGCAGAACCGGGGCACCTGCACGCCGACCTGCTCGGCGGCCCGGATCACCAGCGTGTCCTTGGGGACGCTGACCTGGACGCCGTCGATGGTGACGATCACGAGGTCGGTCTTCTCGACCGTCTTGTCGGGCGTGGTGGTCATGCCGACACCTCCGTTCCGGCCCAGGCGGTCGATCGGGCCGGGTCGAACGGGCAGCCGCCGTTGCTCAGGTGGGTGAGGTACTCATCGCGGAAGTACTGGATCGAGCTGGTCACCGGGCTGGTCGCGCCGTCGCCCAGCGCGCAGAACGCACGTCCCAGGATGTTGTCGCACTGGTCGATCAGCTGGTCGAGGTCCGCCTCGCTGCCCTGCCCGTTCTCGAGCCGGGTGAGCGCCTGCGTCAACCACCAGGTGCCCTCGCGGCACGGCGTGCACTTGCCGCAGGACTCGTGCTGGTAGAACTCCGTCCAGCGCAGCACCGCGCGCACCACACACACCGAGTCGTCGAAGATCTGCAGCGCGCGGGTGCCCAGCATGGAGCCGGCGCCGGCCACCCCCTCGAAGTCGAGGGGCACGTCGAGATGCGCGTCGGTGAACAGCGGTGTGCTGGAGCCGCCCGGGGTCCAGAACTTCAGCTGGTGGCCCTCGCGTACGCCGCCCGCGAGGTCGAGCAGCTCGCGCAGCGTGATGCCGAGCGGCGCCTCGTACTGGCCGGGCTTCTGTACGTGGCCCGAGAGCGAGAAGATCCCGTGTCCCTTGGACTTCTCTGTGCCCATCGCACCGAACCAGGCCGCACCGTTCTTGACGATGGCGGGCACCGAGGCGATGGACTCGACGTTGTTGATGACCGTCGGGCTCGCGTAGAGGCCGGCCACGGCGGGGAACGGCGGACGCAGCCGGGGCTGGCCACGGCGGCCCTCGAGACCCTCGAGCAGCGCGGTCTCCTCACCGCAGATGTAGGCGCCGGCGCCGGCGTGGACGACGACGTCGAGGTCGTAGCCGGAGCCGTGGATGTCCTTGCCGAGGTGACCGGCGGCATAAGCCTCCTCGACGGCGGCCTGCACGCGGCGGATGACGTGGACGACCTCGCCGCGGATGTAGATGAACGCCTTGTTGGCGCGGATGGCGTAGGAGCTGATGATGACGCCCTCGACGAGGACGTGGGGGTTGCCCATCATCAGCGGGATGTCCTTGCAGGTGCCCGGCTCGGACTCGTCGGCGTTGACCACCAGGTACTTCGGCTTCGGGTTGTCCTGGGGGATGAAGGACCACTTCATGCCGGTGGGGAAGCCGGCCCCGCCGCGGCCACGCAGGCCGCTGTCCTTGACGGCGGTGATGATGTCGTCGGGGTCCATCGCGAAGGCGACGTCGAGGGCGGCGTACCCGCCCTGGTCGACGTAGGTCGCCAGCTTCCAGGACTGCTCGGCGTCCCAGATGTCCGTCAGGACCGGGGTCAGCATGTCGGTCATGCGCCGCTCTCCTCCTTCTGCGCCGCCTCGATCGCCGGAGTCGCCGTCGGGTCCGGGGCGCGCCAGCCGCGCTCGCGGGCGATCTCGAGACCGACCAGCGACGCCGGGCCGGCGGACGGACCCTCGTCGGCCCGGCCGTCGGGGAAGCCGGCGAGCACCCGCTCGGCCTCGCGCCAGGTGCACAGCTTGGGACCGCGCGTCGAGCTCACCTCGTGGCCGGCCCGGAGCGCTTCGACCAGCTGGACCGCCGACTCGGGGGTCTGGTTGTCCATGAACTCCCAGTTGACCATCATCACCGGCGCGTAGTCGCAGGCGGCGTTGCACTCGATGTGCTCCAGGCTGACCGTGTGGGAGTCGCCCTGGCGCTGGACCGCGACCTCGTCGTTGCCGACCTCGAGGTGGTCCTTGAGCCGCTCGAGGATCGCGTCGCCACCCATCACCGCGCACAGCGTGTTGGTGCAGACGCCGACGTGGTAGTCGCCCACACCGTGACGCTTGTACATCGTGTAGAAGGTCGCGACACCGTTGACCTCGGCGGCGCTGATCTCGAGGATCGCGGCACACGCCTCGATGCCCTCCGGCGTGATCCGGCCCTGGGCCGACTGCACCAGGTGGAGCATCGGCAGCAGGCCCGAGCGCGCCTCGGGATAGCGGGCCGCGATCTCGCGCAGCTCGGTGAGCGTCTTGTCGTCCAACGGTGCGGTGGTGCTCATCGGTCGACGCCTCCCATCACGGGGTCGATGCTCGCGATGGCGACGATGACGTCGGCGATCTGGCCGCCCTCGCTCATCACGCCCATCGCCTGGAGGTTGTTGAACGACGGGTCCCGGAAGTGCGCCCGGAAGGGGCGGGTGCCGCCGTCGGAGACGACGTGCGCGCCGAGCTCGCCGCGGGGCGACTCCACCGGCACGTACGCCTGGCCGGCCGGGACCCGGAAGCCCTCGGTGACCAGCTTGAAGTGGTGGATCAGAGCCTCCATCGACTCGCCCATGATGTGGCGGATGTGGTCGAGGCTGTTGCCCATGCCGTCGCTGCCGATGGAAAGCTGGCTGGGCCAGGCGACCTTCTTGTCGGCGACCATCACCGGCGCGCCCTCGAGCCGCGCCAGCCGGTCGGCCGCCTGCTCGATGATCCGCAGCGACTCGTGCATCTCGTTGAGCCGGACCCGGAAGCGGCCGTAGGAGTCGGAGGTGTCCCAGGTCTGTACGTCGAAGTCGTAGGTCTCGTAGCCGCTGTAGGGCTGCGCCTTGCGCAGGTCGAAGCCGTAGCCGGTGCTGCGCAGGACCGGGCCGGTGAGGCCGAGCGCCATGCAGCCCTCGAGGTCGAGGTGACCGACGTTCTCGAGGCGGGCCTTGAAGATCGGGTTCGCGTTGCAGAGGGCGGCGTACTCGGGGAGCCGCTTCTTCATCAGGGCGACGAAGGAGCGGATCTCGTCGAGCGCACCCGGCGGCAGGTCCTGCGCGACGCCCCCGGGACGGATGAACGCATGGTTCATCCGCAGGCCGGTGATCAGCTCGAACAGGTCGAGCACCAGCTCGCGCTCGCGGAACCCGATCGTCATCACGGTCAGCGCGCCGATCTCCATGCCACCGGTGGCGATGCAGACCAGGTGGGAGGAGATCCGGTTGAGCTCCATGAGGAGGACCCGCATGATCTGGGCCTTCTCGGGAACGGTGCTGTTTCCTTGGCCGTCCTCGATGCCGAGCAGCCGCTCGACGCCCAGGACGTAGGTCATCTCGTTGAAGAACGGGCTGAGGTAGTCCATCCGGGTGCAGAACGTGACGCCCTGCGTCCAGGAGCGGTACTCCATGTTCTTCTCGATGCCGGTGTGCAGGTAGCCGATGCCGCAGCGGGCCTCGGTGACCGTCTCGCCCTCGATCTCGAGGATCAGCCGGAGCACGCCGTGGGTCGAGGGGTGCTGCGGACCCATGTTGACGACGATCCGCTCCGCGGCGTCGCTGTCGCCCATGTCTGCGGCGATCTCGTCCCAGTCCTGGCCGGTGACGGTGAAGACCCTGCCCTCGGCGGTGTCGGCGCCGTCGGCGTAGTAGTCCTGGTTGGTGGTCGAGCTTGTCGAAACCATCAGTTGTAGCTCCTCCGCTGGTCCGGCGGCGGGACGCTCGCGCCCTTGTACTCGACGGGGATGCCGCCGAGGGGGTAGTCCTTGCGCTGGGGGTGGCCCGGCCAGTCGTCGGGCATCAGGATCCGGGTGAGGGCCGGGTGGCCGTCGAACTGGATGCCGTACATGTCCCAGGTCTCCCGCTCGTGCCAGTCGGCCGCGGGGTAGACCGGCACCAGGCTCGGGAGGTGGGGGTCGCCGTCGGGAGCCGCGGTCTCCACCCGGATCCGGCGGTTCCACGTGAAGGACATCAGGTGGTAGACGGCGTGCAGCTCGCGGCCGGCGTCGCCGGGGTAGTGGACCCCGCTCACGCCGGAGAGCAGCTCGAAGCGCAGGTCCGGGTCGTCGCGGAGCTTGCGGGCCACGGCCACCAGGTTGTCGCGGTGCACGTGGAAGGTGATCTCGCCGCGGTGGATGACGACCTGCTCGAGCAGGGGGTCGAGCGCGTCGGCCGCCGCGTCGAACCAGCCGCCGTAGGGCCGCTGCGCGGCACCCGGCAGGACCACGGGCGCCACCAGACCTCCGTAGCCGCTGGTGTCACCGGAGCCCTGGACGCCGAACATGCCCTGGCGCTCACCGACGGCGCGGACCTCCAGGCCCGGCTCGCCGAGGGCCTCCGGGGCGTTCTCGGGCGACTGCTCGGTCGCGGGCTGCTCGACGGCCTTGTCGGGGCCGGCCGGCCTCTCGTCGCTCACCGCAGCATCCCCCTCATGTCGCTGGTCGGCAGCGCGGCCAGGCCCTCGGCCTCGAGCTCGCGGATCTGGGCCTGGCGGTTGGCGCCGAGCGGCGTGTGCTGGACCTTGTCGTGGAGCTTGAGGATCGCGTCGATGAGCATCTCGGGCCGTGGGGGGCAGCCGGGGAGGTACATGTCGACGGGCACGACATGGTCGACGCCCTGGACGATCGCGTAGTTGTTGAACATGCCGCCGCTGCTGGCGCACACGCCCATCGCCAGCACCCACTTGGGCTCGGCCATCTGGTCGTAGATCTGGCGCAGGACCGGGGCCATCTTCTGGCTGACCCGGCCGGCCACGATCATCAGGTCGGCCTGCCGGGGGCTGGCCCGGAAGACCTCCATGCCGAACCGGGCGAGGTCGTACTTCGGGCCGCCCGACGTCATCATCTCGATCGCGCAGCACGCGAGACCGAAGGTCGCCGGCCAGAAGCTGGCCTTGCGCATGTAGCCGGCCAGGCCCTCAACCGTGCTCAGCAGGACTCCGCTGGGGAGCTTCTCCTCGACACCCATGTCAGTTTCCTCCCGTTGCGGGCCACGATCCGCTGAGGTGCATCGTCGGTCCTCAGTCCCAGTCCAGTCCGCCGCGGCGCCATACGTAGGCGTAGGCGACGAACACGGTGGCGATGAACAGGACCATCTCGATCAGCCCGAACCAGGCCATCGCGTCGAAGCGCACGGCCCAGGGGTAGAGGAAGATGATCTCGATGTCGAAGACGATGAAGAGCATCGCGGTGATGTAGTACTTCACCGGGAAGCGACCCGTCAGCGCCTGGGGCGTCGGCTCGATGCCGCACTCGTAGGAGTCGAACTTGGCACGGTTGTAGCGCCGTGGCCCCACCATCGTGCTCATGGCGACCGACCCGACCGCGAACAACGCGGCCAGCGCAGCCAGGACCAGCACCGGCGTGTAGAGCTCCATGAGCCTCCCTCTCGTGATCTTGTGAACAGAATCACTAGTGGCGTGACGCACATATTGCCACCCATCGGGGGCGCCGTCACAGGGGGGTGGGCAATGCCGGTCCAGCCACGGCTGGAACGGCGAAAACCGCCGCTGACCTGCGGATTTAACGCATGCTTGGTTTGCGTAATTCAGGTGGCTGCCCACCTCGGCCAGGTCAGGTCCAGAACGACGTGATGTTCGGTGATGCTCCCGCCAGGGGTTGAGTCGTCACATCTGACCCGTTGACCCGTCACTTCCGTCCATCGCCGATGCCCACCGGATCCAGAAGTGACGACCCGACCGGTCAGATCCGCCGACTCAACGGGTCAGATGTGACGACTCAACGAACGGGGCTTCCGGTGCTCGTCAGGCAGTGGCGCGGTGCAGGGCGACGATGCCGCCGGAGAGATTGCGCCACTGCGGGCGGGTCCAGCCCGCGTCGGCGATCAGGTCGGCGAGACCGCGCTGGTCGGGCCAGGCCCGGATCGACTCCGCGAGGTAGACGTACGCGTCCGGCGAGGAGGAGACGGTGCGGGCGACAGCCGGGAGCGCCTTCATCAGGTACTCGATGTAGACGGTGCGCCACGGGGCCCACGTGGGGTGGCTGAACTCGGCGACGACCAGGCGGCCGCCCGGCCGGGTCACGCGGCGCATCTCGGCGAGCCCGGCGAGCGGGTCGACGATATTGCGCAAGCCGAAGGAGATCGTGACGGCGTCGAAGGTGCCGTCGCGGAAGGGCAGCCGGGTGCCGTCGCCGGCGGTGAACGGCAGGTGGGGCAGCTGCTTCTTCCCGACCTGCAGCATGCCGATCGAGAAGTCGCACGGCACGACCTCGGCGCCGGCGTCGAGGAACGGCTGGCTGGAGGTCCCGGTGCCGGCCGCGAGATCGAGCACCCGGTCGCCGTACGACGGGTCGACCGCGGCGAGCACCTCACGACGCCAGCGGCGGTCCTGGCCGAAGGACAGGATGTCGTTGGTCAGGTCGTAGCGCCGGGCGACGGCGTCGAACATCCGTCGTACGTCGGCGGGCTGCTTGTCGAGCTCGGCGCGGGTCATGGGCGTGCTCAGCCCTCCTCGGTGAGCTCGAGCACGCGGTCGACGTACGACGCGACCTCCTCGGGCGCGAGCCCGGTCGCGTAGACGTCGTAGCTGAGGCCGTCGCGCTCCGCGCGGCACTCGGCCTGATAGCTGGCCGCCGGGACCTCGCCGCCGGTGGGCACGCCCGTCGTGGGGTCGGCGCTCTCCTGCCACGCGACGGCGCAGCGGTGGCCGTCGATCGAGCGCAGCTCGTAGTGCGAGCCACCCTGCTGGTCGATCTTGAACGGGCCGCTCGGGATGACCAGGCCGGCGCCGCCGGCGCTGATGGTGACGGCGATCTGGGCCGGCGCCGCCTGCGCGTCGGCCTGACCCATCACCTGGGCGTCGACGTAGGCGCGGACCCGCGCGGCGCCGTAGATGGCGGACAGGTCGCTCGACGCCTCGGTGTCGCCGGTCGCGGCCCGGTCGCTGACCTGCTTGATGGCCTCGAGGTCGGCCGGGTCGGTGAGCCCCGCGTCGTCGGCGGTCACCGCGGACAGCGCGACCATCCGGTCGTCGAGCCGGTCGGGCAGCGTCGGAAGGTCGGCGGCGGACGCCGCCGCCGGGTCGTCGACGACCTTGGGGAGGCCGACGCCGAAGCCCACGGCTCCGGCGAGGAGGAGGACGCCGGTGGTGGCGCCCACGACGGTGGATCGAGCGATCGGCATCGGGCCATCATGCCCGGTCCGCCTGAGCGCCGGCTGACCGGCCCGCTTCCGGAGATCGGCGGCGACCGGTAGGGGCTCCGGTCAGCGACCGGTCACAGATCGGCGCCGTCCGCGAGCCGCACGTACTCCTGGCCGGCCGCCTCGAGGAAGCGGCCGAACTGGGCATCGGCGACACCGAGTCCCTCGGCCGAGAACACCCGGTCGTGGATGGCGACATTGCGGGCCGCACCGACCTCGCGCGCGAAGTCGACGCCCTCGGAGACCCGCATCCACGGCGCACACACCGGCGCCAGGAGTACGTCGACGGGCGAGCCGGGCGCGGTCAGCGCGTCACCCGGGTGGAAGACCCGGGTCTCCCCCACCGTGAGGAGGTAGCCGCTGTTGTGGAAGCGCGGCAGCTCCGGATGGATCACGGCGTGCAGCTCGCCCACGGCCCGGACCTCGATGCCGCCGATCGACCAGGTCTCCTCCGGGGCCACCACGGTGACCCGCTCCACCAGGTCGGGCGCCCCGGCGCGGATCTGCGCCGCGACCGCGTCGATCGTGTAGATCGGTGCCCCCGTCCCGCGCAGCAGCTCCGGCACGTAGTGGTCCACGTGCTCGTGGGTGATGAGCACCGCGTCGACACCCTCGACGCACTCGCGCTGACTCCACACGCCGGGGTCGAGCGCGATCGTCGTACCGTCGTGCTCGATCCGGACCGCGGCGTGGCCGAACTTGGTGAGGCGCATGGTGCCCACGGTAGTCCGGACCGGCTCAGCCGGTCTGGTGGTGCACGTAGCACCACCGCCAGTCCTCGTCGGGCTCCACCGAGCGCATGACGGGGTGCTGGCTCTCCCGGAAGTGGGCGGTGGCGTGGCGGCTCGGTGAGGAGTCGCAGCAGCCGACCTCCCCGCAGGACAGGCACATCCGCAGGGCGACCCATCGGGTGCCCTCGACGAGGCAGGCCGCGCAGGAGGGCTCGTCGGGCGGGTCGAGCAGCGGCGTGGTGGCGAGGTGCTCGCAGCCGTCCCCGCGCTGGACCCGGCTCGTGGTGCGCAGATCGGCCCGCGCGGCGTCGGCCGCATCGAGCATCGACTCCTCGACGTCGAGCATCGCGAGCACCTCACTGACGATCTCGGACGGGACGGATCCGGTGGAGCGGATCTCCAGCACCCGCCGGCGCTCCGCCTCGATCATGTCACCGCGCCAGCGGGAGTAGAGGTCGCTCGGGCTCTCCTCGCCGGCGGTCGTGCCGAGCCGCTCCCAGGCGGCGAAGTTGCGCTGCTCGATGCGCTGGACGATCAGGGAGCGGACGTGGTGCGGGTCGTCGCAGTCGTCGGCGAGCTCGTCGAGCCGGTGCAGGCCGGCCTTGGCCGCCTGCTGGAGCAGGGTGGCGCGGGCGAGCGCGTCGTCGTGCGGGTCGGGTGAGGGGACCCGGAGCCGGCGGGCCATCCACGGCAGGGTCAGGCCCTGGCCGAGCAGGGTGCCGGCGACCACGGTGAACGCGACGATGAGCAGGACCTCCCGGTGCTCGATGTCGGCGGGAACGGTGAAGGCCGCCGCCAGGGTGACCACCCCGCGCATGCCGGCCCAGCCGATGAGGAAGGAGTACCGCCAGGAGGCGATCTCGCCGGTCACCGGGTCGGGCCCGGGGCGCAGCAGCAGCGCCTTCGCCGCGAAGACCCAGAGCAGACGGAGCAGCACGACCGCCACCAGCGCGGCCGCGCAGGCCCCAGCCACCGTGGCGACGCCGAACTCGCTCTCGCCGACCTCGCTGAACAGCCAGTCCGCCTGCAGCCCGATGAGGAGGAAGACGGTGTTCTCGAGGACGTAGGCGATCGTGCGCCAGTTGATCCGCTCGGCGATCCGCGACTGCGCCGACTGCAGCACCGGCGCGACATGCCCGAGGGCGAGGCCCGCGACGACGACCGCGACCACACCGGAGGCATGGATCTCCTCGGCCAGGATGTACGCCGCGAAGGGGATCACCAGCGAGATGGCCGTGTCGAGCAGCGGATCGGTGACCTTCTTGCGGAGGAAGCCCACCACGACGAAGGTCAGCAGCCCGACCGCGACGCCGCCGCCGGCGGCCAGCGCGAAATCGCTCCCGACCTCCCAGGCCGCCACGGTCCCGCTGATGGCGGCCACCGCGGTCCGCAGGGCGACCAGCGCGCTGGCGTCGTTGAGCAGCGACTCGCCCTCGAGGATGGTGACCACGCGGCGCGGCAGGCCGATCCGCCGGCCGATCGCCGTGGCGGCGACCGCGTCGGGCGGGGCGACGACCGCCCCGATCGCCAGGGCGAGCGGCCAGCTGAGCTCGGGGATGACGAGCCGGACGACGGCCGCGACGCCCACGGTGGTGAACGCGACCAGCCCCACGGAGAGCAGGAGGATCGGACGGCGGTTGGCGTTGAAGTCGACGAGCGAGGTGGTCACCGCCGCGGAGTAGAGCAACGGTGGCAGCAGGCCGAGCAGCACCACCTCCGGCTCCAGGTGCACGACCGGGACCCCCGGCACGTAGGCGGCGGCGACGCCCACGACGACGAGGACCAGGGGTGCGGGCAGGTCGTAGCGCTCGGAGACCGCGGTGAACGCCAGCACGGTCACCGCGATGGCCACGAGGACGATGGCGATCTCCATCAGCGGACCTCCCGCCGGGTCCGGTCGCGCGCCACCGCTTCGAGGGCGGCGATCAGGCTCCGTGCGTCGTAGGGGCCCTGGTGGCGTCGCTCGCCCACGAAGAACGTCGGGGTGCCGCGCACCCCGCTGGCCCCGGCGCTGGCGAGGTCGCGCTCGAGGTGGGCGACGAGGGCGGGATCGTCGAGGTCGGCGACGAACCGCTCGACGTCGAGACCGAGCTGCTCGGCGTACCCGACCAGGTCGTCGCGCTCCAGGCGGTCCTGCCGGGTGAAGAGCAGCTCGTGCATGTCCCAGTAGCGGTCCTGGCGGCCGGCGGCCTCGGCCGCGACGCCCGCCAGGACCGCGTGCGGGTGGACGTCGAGGGGGAGATGACGCGGGACGTAGCGCAGCCGGTCGCCGAAGTGCTCGCGGACCTCCCGTGCGGCGCCGGTGGCGCGCGCGCAGAAGGGGCACTCGAAGTCGAGGTACTCGACGAGGGTCAGCGGCGCGTCGACCGGCCCCCGAACGTGGTCGATCTCGGGATCGACGGGCTCGCTCAGGAGCATCGGCAGGCCGGCGTCGCGCTGGTCGAAGAACCGGGCGGCGATCGTGAAGACGAGCCAGCCGAGGAGCGCCGCGAGGACCGCGGCCAGCAGGACGCCCACCTTGGCCTGGTCCTGCAGGCGCTGGTCGGTGAACGCGAGCCCCACGATGAGGAGGGAGACGGTGAACCCGATCCCGGACAGCGCCGCCCCGCCGAGGGTGTGGCCGGCGGCGACGCCCTCGGGCAGCGCCCCCAGCCGCAGCCGGACGGCGCCGAGCGCGCCCGCCCCGATCCCGAGGAACTTGCCGAGCACGAGGCCGGCGACGATGCCCCAGGTCACGGGCGAGCGCAGGGCGTCGCCGAGTACGCCGTCGCGCAGGTCGATGCCTGCGTTGGCGAGGGCGAACACCGGCACGATGACGAAGCTGGTCCAGCCGTGCAGCACCTCCTGCAGCCGCTCGTTGACCGACACCGCGCGGTTGAGGCTGTGCCGCGCCGCCCGCTGCACCTCCGGCAGCGGGGACTGCTGGAAGCGGCGCATCCGCTCGGCGGCCTGGCGCACCAGCCCTCGGTCGGGGTCGGCCGCGGGCACCAGCAGGCCCGAGAGCATGCCGGCGATGGAGGCGTGGAGACCGGACTCGAGGGTGGCCACCCAGAGCACCACGACGGCGACGACGTACGGCGACGCGCGCCACTCCCCGACGCGGTCGAGGACGACAAGCACCACCAGGCACCCGCCGGCGACGGCGAGCGCGGTGAGGTCGACCGAGTCCGAGTAGACGACCCCGATCACGGTGACGGCCACGATGTCGTCGATGACGGTCAGGGTGAGCAGGAAGATCCGCAGCTGCGTCGAGACGCTGGGCCCGACCAGCGCGAGCGTGCCGAGCAGGAAGGCGGTGTCGGTGCCGATCACCACCCCCCAGCCGGCGGCGCTGTCACCGGACGGGTTGAGCGCGAGGTAGAGCAGCGCGGGGACGACCATGCCGCCGACGCCCGCGAGGACCGGGACGACGAGCCGGCTGCGCTCGGTCAGCTCGCCCACGGAGAACTCCCGGCGGACCTCCAGCCCGATGACGAAGAAGAAGACCACCATCAGGCCGTCGTTGACCCAGTGGTGCAGGTCCATGCTGAGGCCGCCGCCGGCGATGGTCAGCTCGAGCGTCTGGTGCCAGAGCCGCTCGTAGCTGTCGGACCACGGCGAGTTGGCCCAGCCGAGCGCGACCAGCGCGACGACCACCAGCAGCCCCGCGCTCGCGGCCTCGGTGCGGATGAAGTGCCGCAGCGGCGGGGCGACCCGTCGGTCTCGCGGCGTGTCCGGCTCCCGCTGCTCGGAGGTCGACGGCGAACAGGTGTCGCTGGCCACCGGGCAAGCCTAGTCGAGGGCGAGCGCCCGGATCCGCTGGTCCAGCTCGCGGCGGCCCACGCGGTCGACGGTGGCCTCGATCACCTCGATGCCCCCGTTGGGGCTGGCGAGGGTATGCTCGAGCTCGGGTCGCGAGCCGACCCGCAGGTGCGGGATCCGCGCCGCCGCGCACAGGCTCGCGAGGTCGTGGCCGTGGGGGGTGCCGAAGAGCCGCTCGAAGGACGCGGCGTGCGCGGGGGCGCCCTGCTCCAGCGCGGAGAAGATCGCACCGCCGTCGTCGTTCGGGACGACGATCGTCAGGTCCGGCCTCGGCTCGTCGGGGCCGAGCACGAGCGCGGTCTGGTCGTGGAGGAAGGTCAGGTCGCCCATCAGGGCGAGGTTCCTGGTCGACTCCCTCCGGCCCAGCGCAGCGCCGAGCGCGGTGCTGATCGTGCCGTCGATGCCCGCCAGGCCGCGGTTGGCGATCACCTTGCGGCGGGTGCCGACGGCCGGCGGCCGGACCATGAGGTCGAGATCCCGGATCGGGCTGGAGGCGCCCACGACGAGCAATCCCCCGGCGGGGAGCGCGGCGTGGGTGACCCCCGCGACGTCGTACGGCGTGAGGGCGGGCTGCTCCGCGAGCAGCCGGTCGACCCGCCGGCCGAGATCGCGGTCGGCCGTGCGCCAGGCGTCGAGCCACGCCGCGTCGTCGGGCGCGTCCCCGCCCCAGACCGGCGCCTCGATCGTGCGCGACCCGTCGGGACGGACCGGCCACACGCCGCGGCCCGGCACGACCAGCACCTCGACGCCGGCGCGCTCCAGGAGCCGGGTCACCGGCCGGGACAGGGTCGGCCGGCCGAACACCACCACCCGCTCGATCCGCTCGCCCAGCCCGGTGGCGAGCAGGAGCCGGTAGGTGCGCAGGGCGTTGTCGCCGGTCCGCGCCCCGCTCGACGGCTCGGCCAGCAGCGGCCAGCCGGCCGCCTCCGCCAGCCGGCGTGCCGGCGGGCCGGCGTCGTCGCCCGCCACCACGACGGTCAGCGGGCCGGGCGGCAGCGGGTTCTCGCGTCGTACCGGACGATCTGGTCGTGGATCGGGCGGAGTCGCGACCGGAATGTCCGGTACGACGGCCAGTTCCGGCACCAGCGGCGTGTCGAGCTGCAGGTTGAGGTGGACGACGGAGTCCCACGGGAGGGGCACGGCGACCAGCTCGGCCACCGAGGACAGGTCGTGGGTGGGGACCAGGGCGCCGAAGATGCCCACCTGGTCGGTGGTCTGGTTGGCGCCGGTGCCGCGGAGCCGGGCGGGCCGGTCGGCCGAGACCACCACCAGGCCCACCCCCGCATGCGCCGCCTCCAGGACCGACGGGTGCAGGTTGGCCACCGCGGTGCCGGACGTCGTGAGGACGGCGGCGCGCGCGCCCGCCTTGGTCAGGCCGAGCGCGAGGAAGCCGGCGGTGCGCTCGTCGATCCGGGTGTGCAGCCGGACCACCCCGGCCTGGGCGGCGGCCCACAGCGCCATCGCGGCGGGTGCGTTGCGCGAGCCCGGGGCGACCACGACCTCGGTCACGCCCGCCTGCCGGAGCCGGTCGACGAGGGCGTCCGCGAGCGCGAACGAGCTGTCCGTCATGGACCCAGATCCTTCCCCAGCGCGCGGACGGCGGCCAGCCGGGCCTCCCAGTGGGCGGCCCGGGCCGGGGCGGCCGCGAGCGCGTCGAGCCGCGCGGCATCCACGAGCGGGCGGACGACGGGCAGCGCGCCGTCGACCGGCAGCAGCGGCTCGACCGCCACGTCGGCGGTCAACAGCTGCACGGTCGCCAGCCCGCAGGCATAGGGCAGCTCCGGCAGCGCCGCGGCCAGCGCGACCCCGGCGGCGATCCCGACCGAGGTCTCCAGCGCGCTCGACACCACGACCGGCAGGCCGATCCGCTCGGCGATCTCCAGACAGGCGCGCACGCCGCCGAGCGGCTGCACCTTGAGCACCGCGATGTCGGCAGCCTCCAGCTCTCGCACCCGGTAGGGGTCCTCGGCGCGGCGGATCGACTCGTCGGCGGCGATCGGTACGTCGACGCGGCGCCGCACCAGGGCGAGCTCCTCGACGGTGGCGACCGGCTGCTCGGCGTACTCCAGGCCGACGGCGGCGCGATCCAGCCGGCCGATCGCGGCGACGGCCTCGTCGACGGACCAGCCGCCGTTGGCGTCGACCCGGATCCGGCCGCCGGGCCCACCGGCGTCGAGGGCGTCGCGGACCGCCTCCAGCCGGGCCTCGTCGTCGGCCGTGGTCTGACCGGGCTCGGCGACCTTGACCTTGGCGGTGCGGCAGCCGCCGGCGAGCACGATCGCGTAGGCCCGCTCGGGTCCGACGGCGGGCACGGTCACGTTGACCGGGACCCGGTCGCGCACCGGCGCCGGCCACGACCCTGCCGCGGCCTCCTCGGCGCAGCGCAGCCACGGCTCGGCCACCCGCGGGGAGTACTCCAGGAACGGGCTCCACTCCCCCCACCCCGCCGGGCCCTCCACCAGCGCGGCCTCACGCACGGTGATGCCGCGGAACCGCGTGCGCAGGGGGATGGACACGACCCGCAACGCGTTCACCGCCGCGGCTCCACGAGACCCAGCAGCGCCTGCCGGTCGGGCTTGCCGTTGGCCAGCAGCGGGATCGCGTCGAGCCGGACCAGCCGACCGGGCGCCCACGCGCGCGGGTGGGCGCCGGCCACCCAGTCCCGCAGGTGGTCGAGGTCGGGCGTGCCCACGACGAAGGCCACGACCTGGTTCCCCCACTCGGCATCGGGTACGCCGAGCACCTCGGCGGCGACCACGTCGGGGTGCTGTCGCAGCCGCTCGGCCACCGCCGGTCCGGGCACGTTGAGCCCGCCGGTGACGATGACGTCGTCGACGCGCCCGATCACGACCAGCCGGCCGTCCTCGTCGATCCGTCCGGCGTCGGAGGTCAGGAACCAGCCGCCGACCAGCACCTGCGCGGTCAGGTCCGGCTGTCCGTCGTACCCGCTGAACAGGGTGGGACCGGCGATCCGGATCCGGCCGCCGTCCCCCAGCGCGACCCCGACGCCGTCGAGCGGGAGGCCGTCGTAGACGCAGCCGCCGGCGGTCTCCGCCGAGCCGTAGGTCGCCACGACGTGGACCCCCGCCTCCGCCGCGCGCTCGCGCAGCGCGGCGCCGATCGGGCCGCCGCCGAGCAGCACCGTGTGCGCCCGCCGGAGCGCGGCGACATCGGGCGGCGAGGCGAGCATCCGGGTCAGCTGGGTCGGGACCAGCGAGACGAACCAGCCCTCGCCGGGCGGCCAGCCGTCGCGCTCCAGCAGGGCCGGCGGATGGCCGGCGACCAGCGACCGGGCGACGACCTGGAGCCCGGCGACGTAGGTCGGCGGGAGGGCCAGCACCCAGCGGCCGCTCGCGCCGACCCGGGCCGCGGAGGCCCGCACCGAGGCGAGGAGCGCGTCGCGGGTCAGCAGCACCCGCTTCGGCGTACCGGTGGAGCCGGACGTCTCGACGACCACCGGGGCGTCCTCGCCGTCGGCCGCGGACAGCCAGCGCCGGGTCCGCTCGACGACCTCGTCGGGCCCACCACGCACGGTCCAGGGTTCCACCCGACAGACGCTATCGGGCGCGCGCCCGAGCGGCCCGGCCCGGCGGGTCCCGCACGACCGTCACCTCGTCGCCGACCCGGCCGGACGCGACGGCCACCCGGCCTGCTTGAATCGACGGCTATGGCCACAGCAGCGCACTGGATCGCGGGCGCCCGCGTCCGCACCCTCCCGGCGGCGGTCGCGCCGGTCGTCGTCGGCACCGCCGTCGCGGTGTACGACGACCACGGGGTCTGGTGGAAGGCGCTGCTCGCCGCCGTCGTCAGCCTGGCCCTCCAGGTCGGCGTCAACTACGCCAACGACTACTCCGACGGCATCCGCGGCACCGACGACGAGCGGGTCGGCCCGCTGCGCCTGGTCGGCTCCGGGCTCGCCGCCCCCAGCGCCGTGAAGCGCGCGGCCTTCCTGTCCTTCGGCGTCGCCGGCGTCGCCGGTCTCGTCCTCGCCGCCACGACCTCGTGGTGGCTGGTCCTCGTCGGCGCGCTCAGCGTCCTCGCGGCCTGGTACTACACCGGCGGCAAGAAGCCCTACGGCTACCTCGGGCTCGGCGAGGTCATGGTCTTCGTGTTCTTCGGCCTGGTCGCCGTCGTCGGCACCACGTGGGTGCAGACCGAGGCGTGGGGTACGCCGGGCTGGGCGTCGGTCGCCGCCGGTGCCGGAGTCGGGGCGCTGGCCTGCGCGATCCTGGTCGCCAACAACCTGCGCGACATCCCCACCGACCGCGTCGCCGGCAAGATGACCCTCGCCGTGCGACTCGGCGAGCGTCGTACCCGGGGCTTCTACGCGCTCCTGGTCGCCGTCTCCGCGGCGGCCGTCGTGGTGCTCGCGGCGCTCACCACCTGGTGGGCGCTGGTCGGGCTCGGCTTCCTCCTGCCCGGCGCCGCCGCCGCGCGCATCGTGCTCGGCGGGGCCCAGGGCCCGGCCCTCATCCCGGTGCTGCAGAAGACCGGTGTCGCCGAGCTGGCCTGGGCCGTGCTGGCCGGGGTCGGGCTCGTCCTGGGTTGACCTCGTCGGCCGCCGGGTGGTTCGCCGGCCGCCGGAGCTCAGCCGTCCTCGTCCTCCTTGGACCGCATCTCCTCGTACTTCCGGGACATCCGGTCCGCGCGCCCCTCGACCTTGGCCGCGAAGGCGGAGCGCTGCCGCTCGAGCAGCACGTACGAGGCGACGCCGCTGACCAGGAAGGCGATCACGATGATCCACAGCACGTTGACCGAGTCGGCGACGAGCAGCCACACCCCCGCCACGAGGCAGAACGCGCCGACGAACAGGCCGGCTCGCAGGGCGGTGTAGACCCAGAACTCCTTCACCCCACCAGCCTAGGCGCGGGCGGGTCGTCCGCCGTCATCGGGACCCACCACGAAGCAACCGGCGACCGCCTACTCTGGAGGGGTGAAGTTGTTGCTCGTCGTCCTCGTGTTCGCGGCGCTGACCTACCTCGCGGTCCGCTGGCTCCAGGACCACGGGTACGGCGACCAGCCCGCCCGCCGGCGTACGCCGAAGCCGAAGCCGCCGACTCGTCCGGTCGCACCGGACGACGACGAGAGTTTCCTGCGCGATCTGGAATGGCGTCGCCGGCAGCAGGAGCGGCACAAGGACCAGCCGCAGCCACCGGACGCGCCCGACGCCTGACCCGGCCTGACCGCCGGCTCACCGACCGGATTCGTCCTCAGAACCGCAGTTCTGCGACGAATCCGGTCGTTGCGTCGACCACCCGCTCGGCCGCGTACGAGTGCTGGCTCGTGGTCGAGAAGTAGTTGATGCCGATGAAGTTGAACCACAGCGTGGCCATGCCGACCAGGGCGAGCATGGCGGCCTTGCGGCCCTTCCAACCGGCGGTGGCCCGGGCGTGGAGGTACCCGGCGTAGACGACCCAGGTGATGAACGCCCACACCTCCTTGGGGTCCCAGTTCCAGTAGCGCGACCACGCCTCGTGCGCCCAGATCGGTCCGGTGATGAGCACCGCGAAGGTCCACACCGGGAAGGCGAACGCGTGCACGCGGTAGGCCAGCCGGTCGAGGGCGTCCAGCCGGGGGACGCGGGCCAGCCAGCCGCCGAGCTCGGTGCCGGCGGCGGTGGCGCGACGCTCCGCGCGCATCCGGACGAGGTAGACGATCGAGACGATGCCGCCGAGGGTGAACGCGCCGGTGGCGATCACGGCGGACACGACGTGGATCACCAGCCACGGCGAGTTGAGCGACTCGGTCAGCGGCGCGACCGCGTCGTAGAGCCAGATCACCGCGACCATGAGCGTCGCGACCACGAAGCCGACGACGAGCGGGCCCATCCAGCCGAGCGCGAACTTCTTGTAGAGCACCAGGTAGAGCAGCGCGACGACGAAGGTGCCGGAGAGCGTGAACTCGTACATGTTGCCCCACGGGACCCGGTTGGGGTCGGCGGCCATGCCGCGCCCGACCAGGGCCACGAAGTGCGCCGCGCAGGCGATCGCCGTGAGCAGCAGGCCGAGGCGGCCCAGGAAGGCCACCCGCTGCGTACGCCGCGCGGCTGGTGCATCGGCGGCACCGGCCTCGTCCGCGCCCGCACCCTCGACACCCGGGCCGGACGGACCGCCCGGCCCGCCCGCACCGACGAGCGCGCGCTCCGCGGCCGGCTGGCGCAGGGCGGCCCACTCGGCGAGGTAGACGACCAGGGCGACGAAGTAGATGACGCCCGCCGCCCCCACGGCCTGGTTGCTCAGCGTCTCCCACGCGGTGTTGCTCACGACTGCCTCACGATCTCGGATGCCTCCTGGAGCTGCGACAGAACGGCGGTGAGGATCTCGTCCATCTCGCCGTTGCCGGAGCGATCGAGTACGGCGACCTCGACCCGAGTGCCGCCGGTTCCGTCCATTGTGCCCGCGCCCGCGTCCGCGGGATCACCAGGGTCGCCGAGGTCGGCCGGGACGGCCCGCACCCACACCCGGCGCGGCCGGATGAACAGCGAGCAGCACAGGCCGATCAGGGCCAGGATCACGCCGAGCAGCGCGACCTCCTTGCCGGGCGTCTGGCTGATCTGCACCCGGATCCAGGGGTCGACCCCCTCGAAGGTGACCGAGCCGAGCCCGTCGGGCAGCTCGACGGTGTCCCCGATCTGGAGGTCGACCCGCAGCGGCTTGCCGTCGGCCTTGGTGATCGGCGTGGCCTTGGCCTTGTCGAGCACGTAGTAGGACTGGGAGCGGCCGTCGTCGAGCCCCAGGTCGCCGGTGTAGGCCTGCATCGACAGTGTCGGGTTGAGGTCGTCGCCGAACACCGTGACCGGATTGCCGTCGACCATCTCGAAGGTCGGGAAGAACAGGCCGTCCAGCCCGATCTGCCCCGGCTTCGCGCCCGGCGCCTTCACCACGCCGTACGACAGGAAGCTCGCGTCGCGCGGCAGGAAGACCCGGGGTCCGGTCGCGACGACGTCGTCGTTCCCGTCCCGCACCGTGATCACCGGGGCGTACCCGTGGCCGATCAGGAAGACGTCGGTGCCGTCGAGCTCCAGCGGGTGGTTGACCCGGAGGCTGTACTCCCTCGGCTCACCGTCCCCCACCCGATAGGTCAGCGCGGCCTCGAACTTGCGGGCCTGGCCGAAGCGCGGGCCGTCCTTGAGCCAGTCGACGGAGAAGTCGTCGACGGTGAACCGGAAGTCCTTCATCTGGCTCTGACGGAACAGGCCGCCGGGCTTGAAGTCGTCGTACTGCGTGAGGGTGTTGCTGAAGGTCTTGCCCTCGACGATGATCACGCCGCCCTGGTAGCCCCACAGGCCGCCCATCGCGACGCCGGCGAGCACGATCAGCAGGGAGAGGTGGAAGACCAGGTTGCCGGCCTCCCGGATGTAGCCGCGCTCGGCGGCGACGTAGTCGTCCCCGTCACCCGACCGCCGCAGCCGGTGCCGGCGGCCGAGCACGGAGCGCGCCCGGTCGAGGACCTCGGCCGGCGCGAGGTCCGTGGTGTACGACGCCTGCACCGGCATCCGGCTCAGATTGCGGGGTGCCTGCGGGGGCTGAGCGCGCAGGGCGCGGTAGTAGACGAGCAGGCGCGGGATGATGCAGCCCACGAGGGAGAGCACGAGGAGCAGGTAGATCGCCGAGAACCACGGCGAGCTGTAGACCGAGAACAGGTCGAGCTTCTCGTAGACCGGGGTGAGCTTGGGGTGCTCGTCCTTCCACCGGGTGACGGCGAGGGAGTCGACGTCGGCCTGCGGGATCACCGAGCCGGGGATCGCGGCGAGCGCGAGCAGCAGGAGGAGCAGCAACGCCGTCCGCATCGAGGTGACCTGCCGCCACATCCAGCGCAGCAGCTCGCGCGCGGTCAGCTCGCCCGGCCGACGCGCGGGGTCCGGTCGTCCTGCGCTCATATCGAGACCTGGAAGTTCTGCACGAGCTGCAGCTGCATCCACTGCACGAGGTGGCCCCACCACCCGGTGAGCATGAGGACGCCGATCAGGATCAGGAAGGCGCCGCCGATCCGCATCACCCACTTCTGGTGACGCCGGACGAACCCGGTCACCGCGAGCGTACGGCGGTAGGCGAGTCCGGCGACGATGAACGGGATGCCGAGGCCGAGGGCGTAGGCCAACGACAGCAGGGCGCCGCGCATCGCCGTCGCGTCGACGAAGGTCAGGTTGACGATGACGCCGTAGGTCGGGCCGACACAGGGCTGCCAGCCGATCGCGAACAACGCGCCGAGCAGCGGCGCGGCACCGAGGCCGACGGCCGGGATCCGGTGGACGCGCAGGTCGCGCTGCAGCCACGGCAGCGCGCCGGCGAAGACCAGGCCGAGCACGATCAGGACCACTCCGAGGCCCATCTGGATCTCGTCGTCCCAGCGCCGCAGGGACCGGCCGACCGAGCCGAAGGCGGCGCCCATCAGCACGAAGACCACCGCGAAGCCCAGCACGAACAGCACCGAGCCCAGCAGCATCCGGCCGCGCCGCCTGCCGGCCTCGCCGGAGACGATGTCGGCGCCGGACAGGCCGGTCGCATAGGACAGATAGCCCGGGAGGAGCGGCAGCACGCACGGGGAGAAGAAGGAGACGAGCCCGACGAAGACGGCGATGGGCACCGCGAGGCCGAGCGAGCCGGCGACCGCCTGCTCCTGGAACCAATCAACCATCGGACTCCGCCAAAGTGTCCTCCACGACCGCGGTCAGGGTCGTCTTGGACGGGATCGGGCCGTTGATGAGCGCGGCGACCCGGCCGGACCTGTCGAGCACCACCGTCGCCGGCATGGCGGGAGGCACGTACCGGCCCAGGCCCCGCAGGGTCTCGCTGCCGGGGTCGTAGAGCGAGGGGTAGTCGACCCCGCGGTCGCGCTCGAACGCCGCGGCGTCCTCCGGCGCCAGATCCCGGATGTTGATGCCGACGAAGGCGACCTGATCGGGCTGCTCCTCGGCGAACTCCTTGTCGGCATCGACGAGCATCGGCATCTCGGTGCGGCACGGCCCGCAGCCGGACCACCACACGTTGAGGACGACGACCTTGCCGCGCAGGTCCGTCAGGTCGAGTGCCTCGTCCTGGATGGTGGTGCCGCTGATCTCGACCGGGTCCTCCCGGTCGGCGGCCTTGACCGAGACCACCTTGCCGTCACCGGAGATGTAGTCGAGATCGCCGGTCCCCCCGACGCTGCTGCAGGCGGTCGTCACGAGGAGGGCGGCGAGCAGCAGAGCGGCACGGACGAGGGGTCTCATGCCGAGGGTGTCCCCTCGGGCCGGTTCTCCTCGGGGGCGTCACCGGCGGAGAACGGCGCCGCGATGTCACCGGTCGGGATCAGGTCGATCGCCGGCTCGGCGTACGAGATCTCGACCAGCTCCTCGCCGGCGAACCCGAAGGAGGTGATCGAGCACAGCGTGCACTGCCGCTTGCGCGGGTCGTGGAGGAAGGAGCGCTTCTCGGCGGCCAGGCGCGTGGTCCAGATCGGCAGCTGGTGGGAGACGAGCACCGCCTCGTGGCCGGTGGCGTCGCGCCGGGCGTCGTGGACGGCGGCCATCATCCGCTCGACGATCGCCCGGTAGGGCTCGCCCCACGACGGCCGGAAGGGGTTGTAGAGGTGGCGCCACAGCAGGGGGTTGCGCAGCGCGTTGTTGCCCTTGCCGAAGGTCATCCCCTCGAACCTGTTCTCCGACTCGATGACGCGTGCCTCGCGGCCGACCTCGAGCCCGAGCGCGGCAGCCAGTGGCGCGGCGGTCTCCTGCGCGCGCTCCAGCGGCGAGGACCGGATCAGGGCGATGTCGTTGCCTTTCAGCGCCTCGGCGACCCGGTCGGCCATCGCGCGGCCGCGAGCGGAGAGGTGGAAGCCGTCGCGGCGGCCGTAGAGGACGCCCTGGGGGTTGTGGACCTCGCCGTGGCGGACCAGGTGGACGATCGTGTCGGGGGTGCTCATCGGTCGCCTCCGTGGCTCGCGGCGGCGGCGCGGGCGGCCGAGGGCAGGGCGTCGAGGACCTGCTGGACGGCCCGGTCGTCGTGGGACGAGGAGACGAACCAGGCCTCGAACGCCGACGGGGGCAGGTGCACGCCCTGGTCGAGCATCGCGTGGAAGAGCGCGGCGTACGCCGGCACGTCGGTGCCCTGCGCCTGCGCGAAGCTCGTCACCGGGTCCTCGGTGAGGAACACCGAGAACATCGACCCGGTCGACTGGATGACGTGCGGCAGCCCCGCGGCGGTGAACGATGCGGCGATCCCGGCTCGCACCGCGTCAGCGACGACGTCGAGGCGGGCATAGACCTCGTCGGTGGCGGCGGTCAGCGTGGCGAGGCCGGCGGCGGTCGCGACGGGGTTCCCGGCGAGCGTGCCCGCCTGGTAGACGGGGCCCTCGGGCGCGAGGTGGGCCATCACGTCGGCGCGGCCGCCGAACGCGGCGGCGGGGAAGCCGCCACCCATCACCTTGCCGAAGGTCATCAGGTCGGGGGCCCAGCCCTCGACGGCGCCGTCGGTGCCCCACTGGCCGGCCGCCGAGACCCGGAAGCCGGTCATCACCTCGTCGCTGACGAACAGCGCGCCGTGCGCCCGGCAGGTCTCCGCGAGGAACCGGTTGAACCCCGGCGCCGGCGGGACGACGCCCATGTTGCCCGGCGCGGCCTCGGTGATCAGGCAGGCGATCCGGTCGCCGTGCTCCGCGAACGCCGCGGCGACCGCCTCGCGGTCGTTGTAGGGCAGCACCAGGGTCAGCGCCGTCGAGCTGGCCGGCACGCCCGGTGTGCCGGGGATGGAGAAGGTGGTCAGGCCCGACCCCGCCGCGGCGAGGAGCGAGTCGACGTGGCCGTGGTAGCAGCCGGCGAACTTGACCACGACGTCGCGGCCGGTGAACCCGCGCGCGAGCCGGATCGCCGACATGGTCGCCTCGGTGCCGGACGAGACCAGGCGCAGCCGCTCGACCGGGGTGCGCGCCACGATCGCCTCGACGAGGGCGACCTCACCCTCCGTCGGCGTCCCGTACGACGTCCCGCGGCTCACCGCCGCCTGGACCGCCTCGATGACCGCGGGGTGCCCGTGGCCGAGCAGCATCGGCCCCCAGGAGCAGATCAGGTCGACGTACTCGTTGCCGTCGACGTCGGTCAGCCACGGCCCCGCCGCCGACCGGATGAAGCGGGGCGTGCCGCCGACCGCGTTGAACGCGCGGACCGGGGAGTTGACGCCGCCGGGGGTCACCTCACGCGCCCGGGCGAAGAAGGCCTCGGAGGTGGATGTCGGGAGTGCGGACACCGCGCCATTGTCGCCGATGGGTCCCAACGACCCGTCATCGCCGTCGGTCTTTGTGCGTGAGGCCCATAGCACGTCCCCCGAGTTGTGCGCGGGATCATGTGACACCCGTAACGTCGGTGTGTCACGATTCGTTGACTCAGTGCACAGGTGGGCACTGAGGGAGAGCCCACGCGATGGGGCCACTCGTGGCCAGGGGAGAGAGTCAAGACATGTCGAGGAAGCGTCTGGGGCGGCTGCAGCGCGTCGCCACCATCATTCCGCTCGCTCTGCTGTCGGCAGCCTGGACCGCCTCGGTCGCCGGCATCGGTGGCATCGGCTCGCCCGTCCAGGCCGCCGAGACGCCCGGTCAGGTCACCGACGGCACCAGCGTGCCGGAGGAGTCGATCGACGACCCCGCGAGCCTCTCGGACCCGGCCTCGGTCGAGGGCCTCGAGGACGGCAACGAGGCGGGCATCGTCTCCGCCGCGTCGACCAACGCGATCCCCGCCGCGGCCCTCGCCGCCTACCAGCGCGCCGAGACCGTCATCAACTCGGCCGACGAGTCCTGCAACATCACCTGGCAGCTGATCGCCGCGATCGGCCGCGTGGAGTCCAACCACGGTCGCTTGGGCGGCAACGTCCTCGACAACGACGGCGTCGCCACCCCCGGCATCTACGGCCCGGCGCTCGACGGCCAGAACGGCGTCAAGGCGATCTCCGACACCGACGCGGGCGTCTACGACAACGACACCCAGTGGGACCGCGCGGTCGGGCCCATGCAGTTCATCCCCTCGACCTGGCAGGTCGTGGGTGTCGACGCCGACGACGACGCCGCCCGCAACCCTCAGGACATCGACGACGCGGCCCTCGCCGCCGCGGTCTACCTCTGCTCCGGCGACGGCGACCTCTCCACGGTGGTCGGCCAGCGCGCCGCGGTCTACCGCTACAACCACAGCCAGGCCTATGTCGATCTGGTCCTGAAGATCATGAACGCCTACCTCGAGGGCGACTTCACCTCGGTCCCGAACAACGCGACCGCCGCCGGCTACGTCGTGCCGGAGCCGCCGAGCTTCGACGTCCGCAGCCCGGGCACGATCAAGAAGGACAAGGGCTCGAAGGGCTCGACCACCACCGGCACTCCCAGCGCCGACCCGACCGTCCCGGCGCCGCCCGCCGGTGCCGGCAACGGGGGCAACGGAGGCAACGGGGGCGAGAAGCCCACCCAGCCCAAGCCCGGCACGCCGTCGGCCCCGGCGCTCCCGGCTCCGCTCGACGACGTCGTCACCGGTGTCGACGAGGGCGTCGGCGCGGTCACCTCGAACGTGATCAGCGGTGTCCTCGGCCTGCTCACCAAGCAGGAGGCTGCCGCCGCCTGCCAGAAGGAGTTCCCGAAGCTCACCCAGACGGTGCAGCTGTTGAACTGCCTGCTGAGCTACGGCCTCAAGACGCCGTAGTCACCCCGCATCAGCCGCGAGAGCCCCGGACCGACCCCCCAGGTTTCCGGGGCTCTCGTCTTTCCGCGGTCCGAGCGCAGCGAGGGCCGGGCGGCGAGCTCGATCTCCGACCCGCTCGGCCCCAACGACTCGTCGTGCCGCCGGGTCGGCGGTGGTGGCGCCGGACTCGACCGCGTGGCCGGCAGCGGGGCGGACGCGCGCAGCGCATCGAGCGAAGCCCGCGGTCCGAGCGCAGCGAGGGCCGGGCGGCGAGCTCGATCTCCGACCCGCTCGGCCCTAGACCAACAGCCGCGCGGCCTCGGTGGCCCAGTAGGTGAGGATGATGTCGGCCCCGGCCCGCCGGATCGAGGTGAGCGTCTCGAAAATGGCCGGCTCGCGGTCGATCCAGCCCTGGGCGGCAGCGGCCTCGAGCATGGCGTACTCCCCCGAGATGTTGTACGCCGCCGTCGGCACGCCGAGCTCGGACGCGGCGTCGGCCACGCGGCGCAGGACGTCGAGATAGGCCAGAGCCGGCTTGACCATGACGATGTCGGCGCCCTCCTCGATGTCCAGCAGCGCCTCCCGGACGCCCTCGCCGGCGTTGCGGCGGCCGTCTTGCTGGTAGGTCCGGCGATCGCCCTGCAGCGCGCTGTCGACGGCCTCGCGGAAGGGGCCGAAGAAGGCGGACGCGTACTTCGCCGAGTAGGCGAGGATGCCGGTGTCGGTGAACCCGGCGCGGTCCAGGGCGTCGCGGACGACGGCGACCTGGCCGTCCATCATGCCGCTGGGACCGACCATGCCGGCACCGGCCCGGGCCTGCACGACCGCCATGTCGGCGTACCGCGCCAGGGTCGCGTCGTTGTCGACGCGGCCGGTGGCGTCGAGGACGCCGCAGTGGCCGTGGTCGGTGAACTCGTCGAGGCACAGGTCGCCCATCACGACCAGCGCGTCGCCGACCTCGCCGACGACGTCGGCGATGGCGACGTTGAGGATGCCGTCGGGATCGGTGGCGCCGGTGCCGGTCGCGTCCTTGGTCTCCGGTACGCCGAACAGCATGATGCCGCGCAGCCCGGCCTCCGCCGCCTCCACCGCCGCCTTGCGCAGCGAGTCGCGGGAGTGCTGGACGACGCCCGGCATCGAGCTGATCGGCACGGGCTCGGTGGCACCCTCGCGGACGAAGGCCGGCAGGACCAGCTGACTCGGCCGCAGGGTGGTCTCCGCGACGAGGTCACGTGTCGCCGCCGTGGTCCGCAGGCGCCGGGGACGGACGATCGGGCGCAGGATCTCGTTCACGTCTCCATTGTCGCGCAGCCTGGTCAGCGCCAGCGCGCGAGCCACTGGGTGGCGCCGGGGATCGGCTCCTGGGGGCCGGCCGCCTCGCCGACAGGCGTGTCCCACAGCAGGTACCCGTCCGGCACCGGGCCGCCGAGGCCGTAGGACGAGTTCGCTTCGGAGACCCGCGCGAACCTCCCGCTGCCGGGCTCGTAGACGTAGGTCCCGGCGCGGTTCCGGTCGTAGGAGCTCACCTTGACCACGCCGCCGGTCACCCAGCCGTCGATGCCGTCGCCCTGGATCGTGGTGACCAGGTCCCCGTCGGTCGTGACGATCTGGATGCGGTCGTCGCGACCGTTGTCGTAGGTGCCGCAGTACTGGCTGAGCACGATCCGGTCGTCCAGCGCGCCGAAGCCGAGCAGGTTGCACCGCTTCCCCGACCTCGGGTCGAAGTCGTGCTCGGCGCCGGTGACCAGGTCGCGGACGTGGATCCGGTCGTTCTTCCCGTTGGTCCGGGCGCTCCAGACCATCGTGTCGTCGGTGAACGCGACGGCACCGACCCGCAGGCCCTCGTCGCGTACGTCGGCCGGGTCCGTCAGCGACACCGACCAGAGGTCGTAGGTGTCCCCCTCGGCGCCCGCGTCGTCGGCCTCCCCGTCGGGGCCCATCGGCCAGCCGCCGGGCGGCGGCGATCCTGCCGTCGCCGGCACACCGACGTACAGCCGACCGTCGGGGCCCAGCACCGGGCTGCGGAGTCCGGTGACGTCGGGCAGCCCGGCCCAGGTGACGGTGGCCCAGGAGCGCGCCGAGCGGTCGTAGACGTGCGCGCGGAGGCGTCCGCTCAGGTCGGCGCCGTCGTCGGGCTGCGTCGAGGTCAGCACCAGCCGGTCGGTGCCCAGCTCCGCCGGCCAGACCTGGTCGGCGGAGCCCATCGACGGCAACCAGTCCTTCTCGCCCGTGGCCGGATCGAGCAGCGCGTACCTGATCTTGTTCTCGGGGCCGTGCGGGCCGTCCCGGAACAGGATCAGTCCGTCGTCGGTGACGCCGTCGTAGTACTGCCCGTTCGCGGCGTCGAGGTCCTCGTTCGTGTACGACGACAGCACGTCGTAGTCGACGCCCTCCTTCGCCTGCCGGGCCTCGGAGATCCGGACCACCGGCCCATCGGGGCGGGGTACGACGCTCGCGGCCGGCGTGTCCCGGCCGTCGGCCCCCTGGCTGACCAGGCCGCCCGCGGCAACCACGCCGACCACGGCCACGGCCAGGCCGCCCGCGAACCGGGCCCGGCGCCGGCGTACCCGTCGGCGGCCGCCGCTGAGGACCGCGGCCAGGTCGATGTCGTCGGCCGGCGGAGTGGCCGCGGCCTCGTGCAGCAGGGCACGCATCTCGTTCACCATGTCATCTCCACGGTCATCTCCACGGTCATCACCACTTTCCGGATCCCAGGGTCAGCTCGCCGAGCGACGAGTCCTCGAACACGGAGCGGAGCCGGTCCAGCGCACGCGCGGTCTGGCTCTTGACGGTGCCCTCGCTGCAGCCCAGCGCCCGCGCGGTGTCGGCGACGCTGAGGTCGTCGAAGTACCGCAGCACGACGCACGCCCGCTGCCGCGGCGGCAGCTCGGCCATCACCTGCAACAGGGTCGCGCGGGCGCTCACCAGCTCGGCGATGTCGAGGTCCGCCGGTCGCCCGGGATCGGCCTCGACGACCAGCTCGGTGCTCGACCGCCGCCGGGCGTGGTCGAGGACGACGCTCACCAGGGCCCGGCGGGCGTAGGCGTACTCGCGCCCGGCCCGGGTCAGCCGCGGCCAGGCGACGTACACCCGGATCAGCGCGTCCTGGACGTGGTCCGCCGCCCGCTCCCAGTCGCCGCACATCAGGTACGCCGTACGGCGCAGCCGGTCGCGCGCCCCCTGGGCGAAGGCGACGAACTCGTCCTCGTCACGCATCGGTCATCCGCTCCATGACCGCCTCAACGCAGTGACCACCCGTCCAGGTTGCACGCGCCCGCCTGAAATCACCGACCCGGCTCAGATTGAACCCGCAGACGCCCCGACCCGGCGCAGATTGAACTTCGAGAGGTTCAATCTGCGCCGGGTCGGCGGGATCTGCGACTCAATCTGCGCCGGGTCAGGCCTTCTTGCGACGCGACGACGGCTTGCGGTCACTCGGCTTGGTGACCGGCTCGCCGGCCTCCAGCATCGCGACCCGGCGGCTGGCGCCGAAGCCGGCGAGCGCCTCGACGAGCAGCTCGACGTCCGGCTTGGGGGCCAGTACGTCGACCCGCAGGCCGTGCTCCTCGGCGGTCTTGGCCGTGGCGGGCCCGATCACCGCGATGATCGTCGACGGATGCGGCTTGCCGGCGATGCCGACCAGGTTGCGCACCGTCGAGGAGGACGTGAACACGACCGCGTCGAACTTGCCGGTCTTGATCGCGTCGCGGGTCGGCGCCGGCGGCGGGGCGGCCCGCACCGTGCGGTAGGCCGTCACGTCGTCGCACTCCCAGCCGAGGTCGATCAGGCCAGCGACGAGGTTCTCGGTCGCGATGTCGGCGCGCGGCAGGAACACCCGGTTGATCGGGTCCAGCTGCTCGTCGTACTCGGGCCAGTCCGCCAGGAGGCCGGCGGCCGACTGCTCACCCGACGGCACCAGGTCGGCGCGCAGACCCCATGCGGCGATCGCGGCCGCGGTCTTCTCGCCGACGGCGGCGATCTTGAGACCGGAGAAGGCACGGGCGTCGAGGCCGTACTCCTCGAACTTCTCGCGAACCGCCTTGACCGCGTTGACCGACGTGAACGCGATCCACTCGTAGCGACCCTCGACGAGGCCGCGGACGGCCTTGTCCATCTGCTGCGGGTTGCGCGGCGGCTCGACGGAGATCGTGGGGACCTCCTCCGGGACGCCGCCGAACTCGCGGAGCCGCTCGGAGAGCGACGCCGACTGCTCCTTGGTGCGGGGCACCAGGACCCGCCAGCCGAACAGCGGCTTCGTCTCGAACCAGGACAGCTTCTCGCGCAGGTCGACGACGGCGCCGATGACCGTGATCGCCGGCGGGGCGATCCGGGCGGCCCGGACGTCAGCGGCGATCCGCGCCAGCGTGGAGGTGACCGTCTGCTGCTCGGTGGTGGTGCCGACGCGGGTCATCGCGACCGGAGTCTCCGGCGAGCGGCCGATGGCGATCAGCTGCTTGGCGATGTCGCCGATCTGGCCGACCGCGGAGAGCAGGACCAGGGTCGGGGTGTCGGCGTACCTGTTCCAGTCGACCTTCTCGCCACAGGTGACCACGGCCATCTCGCGGTGGTCCTTGGTGGTCAACGGGATGCCGGCGTAGGCGGGCACGGCGCCCACCGACGAGACGCCCGGGACGACCTCGAACGCGAGGTTGGCCTTGGCGACCGCCTGGGCCTCCTCCGGTCCGGAGGCGTAGAGGAACGGGTCTCCGCCCAGGAGCCGGACCACCCGCAGGCCGCGCTTGGCCTGCTTCACGACGACCTTCGCGCGGGCGGCGTGGGTCAGCGGCTGGCCGTCCTCACCGAATCCGCCGTCGATGATCTCCGGCTCGGCGACGACCTCGTCACCGACCGGCTCGGTCCGGGCCCGCACCACGGCGACCAGGTCGGCGTGGCGGGGATCCTCGGTGATGACCACGTCCGCGTCCTGGATCAACCTGACGGCACGCACGGTCAACAGGTCGGGGTCGCCAGGGCCGGTGCCGACGAAGGCCGTGAAGCCGGGGCCTCCGGGGTGGACCTGGGCGGCGGCGGGAGTCGAAGCAGCCTTCTTGGCTGTCGTGGCTCGCGTCATGGGTTGGGCACCTCTGCAGATCGTGCGGACGGGTGGGCGTTCGAGTCGGTGGAGCGGTTGAGCTGGGCCATCAGCTCGTCGGCGCCGTCGGCCAGCATCTCGGCGCCGAGATCACCGCCGAGCCGAGCGGCGGTGGCGGGCCAGGATGCGGGTTCGGCGTCGAGGGCGACGGAGGCGGAGCGGCGTACGGCGAGCACGCCGTCCTCGGACAGGATGACGGCGCGCAGCCACAACTCGGGGCCCTCGTCGCCCTCGGCGACCTCGGCGAGGGCGCCGATCGGAGCGGTGCAGCCACCTTCGAGCGTCGCCATCAGGGTCCGCTCGGCGGTGACGGCGGCGCGGGTGGCGCTGTCGTCGAGCCGGGCGAGCAGGGCGAGGGTGGCGCTGTCGTCGCTGCGGCACTCCACGGCCAGCGCGCCCTGGCCCGGGGCGGGGAGGACCCGCAGCGGGTCGAGGACCTCGGTGACGTCGTCGAGCCGACCGAGCCGGGCCAGGCCGGCGCGGGCGAGCACCACGGCGTCGTACCCGCCCTCACGGATCCGGCCGATCCGGGTGTCGACGTTGCCGCGGACCCCGACCAGCTCGATGCCGAGGCCGAGCGCCGCCAGCTGGGCGACCCGGCGCGGCGACCCGGTGGCGACCCTGCTGCCCGGGGGCAGCTCGCCGAGCGTGAGGCCGTCGCGGGCGACGAGAACGTCACGCGGGTCCTCGCGCAGGGGTACGGCGGCCAGGGTGATGCCCTCGGTCGAGTAGGTCGGGACGTCCTTGAGCGAGTGGACGGCCACGTCGACCTCGCCGGCGAGCAGCGCGTCACGCAGAGCGCTGACGAAGACGCCGGTCGACGAGCCGCCGGCCAGCGGGGTGCCGGTGGCCTGGCTGCGGTCGCCGTCGGTGGTGATCTCGACGAGCTCGGTGGCGACACCGAGGTCCTCGATGGCCGAGGCGACATGCCCGCACTGGGTCGTCGCGAGGGCGCTGCGGCGGGTGCCGATGCGCAGCGGCGTGGTGGAGGTGGAGGTCATGACCGTCCCTCCTCGCCGACCACGGGGCGGGTGACGGCGTCGACCGCGTCGGGGTCGAGAGCGAAGAGCTCGGCGAGGGCGGCGGCGTAGGAGACGGCGCCCTGCTCGTTGGCGAGCTCCTTGACCCGGACGGTCGGCTCGTGGAGCAGCTTGTCGGCCACCCGGCGTACGGCATGCCGGATCTCGTCGCGGGTCGCCTCGTCGAGATCGGGCAGCCGGCCCTCGAGGCGGGTCATCTCGGCGTCGACGACGTTGGTGGCCATCGAGCGCAGCGCGACGACGGTCGGCGTGACGCTGGCCTGGCGTCGGGCGGCGAGGAAGGCGGTGACCTCCTCGCCCAGGATCCGGCGCACCTCCTGGACCTCGCGGCCGGTCACGCCGCCGTGGAGCAGCGCGGCGAGCTCGGCCAGGCCGACCAGGCGTACGCCGGGCAGGTCGGCGACGTCGGGGGCGATGTCGTGGGGCAGCGCCAGGTCGATCAACGCGAGCGGTCGCTCGGTGTCCGGGCGCACCGCGGTCATCAGCGCGCGGTCGATGATCGTGCCGGACGAGCCGGTGCAGCTGATCACGATGTCGGCGCGGGCCAACTCGTCGCCGAGGTCGGCCAGCCGGACCGCCTCGCCGGAGTACTGCACGGCCAGCCGCACCGCCCGGTCCACCGACCGGTTGACGACGGAGAGTCGCCCGGCGCCCAGACGGCTCGCGGTCGCGGTCGCCAGCCCGGCCATCGCGCCGGCTCCCACCACGACCACGTGCTTGCCCTCGACGGTCCCGACGGCCTTGGCCGTCTCGTCGAGCGCGGCACTGACCAGCGTCGGCGCGACCTGGTCGATCTCGGTCTCGGCACGGGTGCGCTTGCCGACCCGTAGAGCCTGCTGGAAGAGCAGGTTGAGGGCGGGCCCGACCGTGCCGAGCTCCTGGCCACGGCGCAGCGCCTCCCGCGTCTGGCCGAGGATCTGGCCCTCGCCGACGGCCATCGAGTCGAGACCCGCGGCCACCTGGAAGATGTGGGAGATCGCACCGTCGTCGTAGTGCACGTAGAGGTGCGGCAGCATCGCCTCGGTCGACTCGCCGGCCCGGTCGACCAGGAGCCGTGAGATCTGCTCGATGCTGCCGTGGAAGCGCTCGACCTCGGTGTAGATCTCGAGGCGGTTGCAGGTGGCGATGACCGTCGCCTCGCTCACGTGCTCGCACGAGGCGGCGTCGGCGATCAGCTTCTGCACGCCGTCGTGGTCGAGCGCGACCCGCTCGAGCAGGGCGACCGGCGCGGAGTTGTGGGAGATCCCCACCACGAGAACGCTCATCGACGTCCTCGCTTCGTCTCGGAAGTCGATGAGGTGCAGGCCGCGCGGCGGGACCTGGCTCGCTCGCTTCGCTCGCTCACGCGGCACCCCCGTCGGTCGCGGCCGCCTCGGCGCCGTTGGCCTTGCGCTGCTCGTGGTAGGCGAGGATCTGCAGCTCGATGGACAGGTCGACCTTGCGCACGTCGACGCCCTCGGGCACGGCCACGACGGCCGGGGCGAAGTTGAGGATGCTGGTGATGCCGATCGCGACCATCCGGTCGGCGACGTCCTGCGCGGCGACGGCCGGGGTGGCGATCACGCCGATCGCCACGTCGTGCTCGCGGACGATCTCCTCGAGGTGGTCGAAGGGCCGGACGACGACGCCCGCGACGCTCTGCCCGACGACCGACTCGGCCGCGTCGAGCAGCGCGACGACCCGGAAGCCGCGACTGCGGAAGCCGGAGTAGTTGGCGAGGGCGTGACCCAGGTTGCCGATGCCGACGATGACGACCGGCCAGTCCTGCGTGACGCCGATCTCGCGGGCGATCTGGTAGCGGAGGTAGTCGACGTCGTACCCGACGCCGCGCGTGCCGTAGCTGCCGAGGTAGGACAGGTCCTTGCGCAGCTTGGCGCTGTTGACGCCCGCGGCGGTCGCGAGATCCTCGCTCGAGCAGGTGCGGATCCCGCTGTCGGCCAGCGCCGTCAGCGCCCTCAGGTAGACGGGCAGGCGGGCGACCGTCGCCTCCGGGATGACCCGGGCGGCATCCGTCGAACTACGTGTGGTCACAGCTCCACTTTCCAGCCGCTCTACCGGACGTCAGTGGCGCGGCTCGATCACTGTAGGAGTTTGTGAACGTGAGAACAAAATGGGCGGAAGCGCAACTCGACGGGGCGACTGGTACGTCACACCGGACGAGCCGTCCGGGGCACGTCAGCCGCGTAGTGCCGCGCGCAGCCGGTCCGCGCTGACCCGCCAGAAGTCGTGCTGGCGCCCGTCGACGAAGGTCACCGGGATCTCGTTGGCGAACCTGTCGGCGAGCTCGGGGTCGTCGTCGATCGACAGCTCCTCGTAGCTCTCGCCCAGCTCGGCACAGACGGCCTCGATGACCGCGCGCGCGTCGTCGCACAGGTGGCAGCCGGGGCGCCCGTAGAGGGTCACCCGGGGGGCGCGCGCGCCGCTCATTCGAGGATCCCCAGGGCCTTGCGCCGCTCGGCGCCGCGCAGCACGCCCTTGCGGATCTTGCCCGTCACGGTCCGCGGCAGGGTCTCGACGACCTCCACCCGGATCGGCCGCTTGTACGCCGCCAGCCGCTCCTCGGCCGCCGCCTCGACCGCGGTCACCACGGCCTCCGCCTCGGCGCCGGAGACCGCGCCCGCGTCGGGCACGACGTACGCGACGACGGCTTCGCCGGTCTGCTCGTCGGGCACCCCGAGCACGGCGGCCTGGCGCACGCCCGGGACCTCCTCGAGGATCGTCTCCACCTCGGTGGGGTAGACGTTGAAGCCGGAGACGATGACCAGCTCCTTGACCCGGTCGACCAGGAACAGGTCGCCGTCGGCGTCGAGGAAGCCGACGTCGCCGGTGGACCACCAGCCGTCGTCGGCAGGGCCGTCCTGGCCGTCGGGCCAGTAGCCGCTGAACAGGTTGCGGCCGCGGATCTGGATCTCGCCGGGGTCGTCGGCGGCCGCGGCCTCCAGCGGCCGGCCCTCCTCGTCGACCAGGCGGATGTCGATGCCGTCGAGCGCCGCGCCGACCGAGCCGGGCTTGATCTCGGCCGAGCGCAGGGTGCTGGTGACGACCGGCGACGCCTCGGTCAGGCCGTAGCCCTGGTGGATGGGCACCCGGGTGAGCGCGCCGAACTCCTCGACGGTCTCGGCCGCCAGCGGCGCGGAGCCGGACAGGATCATCCGGACCGGGCCGAGCCGCTCGGCGAGGGCGTCCACGTCCCGCCAGGCCGCGAAGACCGGCGGCGCGACCGGGACGACGCTGCACGCCTCGTCCTCCACCAGGTCGAGGGTGCCCTCCGGGTCGAACCGCTCCGTCAGCACCAGCTTCGCGCGGTGCCGGATCACCCCGCCCAGCACGGCTCCGAGCCCGTAGACGTGGAACAGCGGCAGCACGCCGAGGACGACGTCGTCGGAGTGGATCATCGGGGGCCGTACGGCGGCGACCTGGTCGACGTTCGCCAGGAGGGCGCGGTGGGTGAGCATCGCCGCGCGGGGGCGCCCCGACGTGCCACTCGTGTAGAGCAGGACGGCGAGCTTCTCGGGATCCTGCAGCGGCGGCACCGGGACGGCGGGCTCGGCGCGGAGATCGTCGTACGCGGCCTCGCCGTCGTGGGGGTCGGTGCCGACCAGGACGACGCGCGGGTCCGGGCGGTGCTCGTCGCGGGCGGCCGCGGCGACCTCGGGCCGCGCGGCGGCGTCGCGGACGGCGGCGGCGGTCTGTCCGTCGGCGACCGCCAGCCGGGCACCGCAGTCGACCAGCATCGCCGCGAGCTCGGTGGGCGTGGAGCCGGGATTCACCGGCACCGCGACCGCCTGGGCGCGCAGCACGCCGAGATAGGAGGTCACGAACTCGAGCCGGTTGCCGAGCGCCAGCAGCACCCGATGGCCGGCGAGGACGCCGACGCGGCCGAGCCCGGTCGCGATCCGGCCCACCTCGTCCTCGAGCTCGGCCCAGGTGAGACCGCGGCCGCCGGCCTCGACGACGGCGAGCCGCTCGGGGTGGTCGGCGGCGGCGGACGCGACGAGGGCAGCCACGTCGGGGACAGCGCTCGTCTCGTCCGACCACGACATGGAGGGATCCTACGCGCGCCGACTTCTTCTAGGGTGGGCCCATGGTGCCGCCCGCCGACCGTCCCCGACGGCTGAACCTCCAGCAACGGTCGCGCCTGGCGGGCGAGGCGGCGGCCGCGGCCGCCGAGGTCGAGACCGCGCTGGCCCATCCTGCCGATCCGCGGGCGGCCGCGTTCTTCGACGTCGACAACACCGTCATGCAGGGCGCGAGCATCTTCCACCTTGCCCGGGGCCTGTACCGGCGCAGGTTCTTCACGACGCGCGACATCCTCGGGGCGGCGTACAAGCAGGCGTACTTCCGCATCGTCGGCGTCGAGGATCCCGAGCACGTCGCCGAGGCCCGCAACTCCGCGCTCGCCTTCATCGCCGGGCACACCGTGCAGGAGATCGAGGACGTCGGCGAGGAGATCTTCGACGAGGCCATGGCGCACCGGATCTGGCCCGGCACCCGCGCGCTCGCCCAGATGCACCTCGACCAGGGTCAGCGGGTGTGGCTGGTGACCGCGGCCCCGATCGAGATCGCGAGCCTGATCGCCCGTCGGCTCGGGCTGACCGGAGCCCTCGGCACCGTCGCCGAGCACGTCGACGGCGTCTACACCGGCAAGCTGGTCGGCGACATGCTGCACGGGCCGGCCAAGGCGGTCGCGGTGACCGCCCTCGCCGAGCGGGAAGGTCTCGACCTCTCCCGCTGCTCGGCCTACAGCGACTCCGCCAACGACCTGCCCATGCTCAGCCTCGTCGGCGACCCCTGCGCCATCAACCCGGACGCGAAGCTGCGCGCCCACGCCCGGGCCCACGGGTGGCGCATCCGCGACTACCGGACCGGCCGCAAGGCCGCCCGCGCCGGGATCGTCGCGGGCTCGGCGGCGGCGGGCGCCGCGATCGCCGGAGCCGTCGTACGCCGGCAGCGGGGTCGCTCCTAACATCGCGCCGAACCATGGCGGCACACCTTACCGAGCGGTAACCTGCCGACACGGGCGATCGGGAGTCGCCCGACCGGTTCTCGCGTTCCGGTACCACGGCAGGCGGATCCGCCGTAGGATCCCCTCCGGGGGCAGCATGGGAGGGAAACCCGCATGACCTGGCAGCGCACCGACCTGTCGCGAGGGCTCGACACCCTGCGCGTGGCCGTGCTCGCTGCGCTGACCCCGGGCCCGACCCCGGCGTTGGCCGGCCTCCCCACCGCCGGACCGTTCGGCGTCCCGGCGCAGCGCGACCACCGGCTGCTGAGCGAAGCGAGCGCGGGGCCCTCCGCCGACCCGGCCGGCTCCGACGACTTCGGGCGCGACGGCTCCGGCGGATTCGGCGACGCCACGCTCGCGACCTCCTCGGAGGACTCCCCGGAGGCCCGCGAGCGGCTGATCGGGCTGGTCGAGCTGGCCCGCGGCGGCGACGCGGAGGCGTTCGGGCTCCTCTACGACCACTACCAGCCGTCGGTCTACCGCTTCCTCTACTACCGCACCCGCTCCGTCGTCGTCGCGGAGGACCTCTGCTCGGAGACCTTCTTCCGCGCGCTGCGCAACATGTCGTCCTTCCGGTGGCAGGGCAAGGACTTCGGCGCGTGGCTGATGACCATCGCCCGCAACCTCGCGACCGACCACTTCAAGGCCGGCCGCACCCGCCTCGAGCTGACCACCGAGGACATGGGCCAGCACGACGACGCCACCGAGGGTCCCGAGAACGCCGTGCTCGCCAGCCTCACCAACGAGATCCTGCTCGAGGCGCTCACCAAGCTGCCCAACGAGCAGCGCGACTGCCTCATCATGCGCTTCCTGCAGGGCCTGAGCATCGCCGAGACCGCTGCGGCCCTCGGCCGCAGCGACGGTGCCATCAAGCAGCTCCAGCTGCGCGGCGTGCGCAACCTGGCGAAGCTGATGCCGGAGGGGATCCGATGATCGAGCATCTGGTCAGTTCGGACTACGCCGCTCCGTCCGTCCGGACCGTAACCACCGGGACCGACCCGTCGTTGGACCTCCGAGAGCACTCGAGGGCCTGGACGACCCTCTCCACACGAGGACGGACATGGTGATGCGCGGGAACGGCTGGCGCGGCGCGGACGAGTTCGACGCGCTGGTCTCCGGTCGCGGCGGGCACGCCGCGGCCGAGCACGAGACGCACGCCGAGCTGCTCGACCTGGTCGCGGCCCTGCGCGCCGTCCCGCCGGCCACCGCCCGCCCCGAGTTCGTCTCGTCCCTGCGCTCCCAGCTGATCGCCGCTGCCGAGCGCGAGCCGGCCCGCGCCGAGGAGGCCCTGGCCGTCCGGCTCACGCCGCGTCAGCGGCGCGGCTCCCGTGAGCGCCGCCTGGCCGCCGTGATCGGCGGCTTCGCCGTCGTGTCGGCCACCGGGTCGATGGCGATGGCCTCGCAGGACGCGCTGCCCGGCGACGTCCTCTACCCCGTCAAGCGGGCGATCGAGAACGCGCAGACCAACCTCCAGCCCGACGGTGCCGCGAAGGCCGACGCCCTCATCTCGCACGCCGAGGCCCGGCTCGGCGAGTTCCGCTCGCTCGTGGCGCGCGACGCGAGCGCGGACGCGATCAACAAGACCCTCCAGGACTTCACCGACCAGTCGCGCCAGGCGTCCGAGTTCGCCCTCGACGACTACGCCGCCACCGGCAAGGCCGATCGGATCGCCGAGCTGCGCGCCTTCGCCGGCGACAGCATGGACGTGCTCGGCGACCTCGGGCCGGTCGTGCCGTCCGACAGTCGCTCGATCCTGATCACCGCGACGCAGACGATCCGTCAGATCGACGCCGCCGCCTGGGAGGCCTGCCCGAGCTGCGCCGAGGGCGACATCGCCCAGGTCCCCGACTTCGCCACGCTGCCGCTCAGCGCGGTGCTCAGCGGCGACATCAGCGCGTCGGCGACCCAGGTGCTGCCGCCGCCGGCCAAGAAGAAGGACGAGCCCGCGGCGACCACGCCGCCGCCGGCCACCCCGGCCGCGCCCCCGGGCCAGGTCCCGCCGCCACCCCCGGAGACGACGCAGCCCAACCCGCCCGACGCCCCCAAGCCCACCAAGACCGTCGGCAAGACGGTCGAGGAGGTCACCCGCGGCCTCACCGGCACACTCGGGCTCGACGGTCAGCCGCAGCCGAGCGACGGGACGACCGACCCCGGCCTGGTCGGTGGACTGGTCGAGGGCCTCGCCGGCCTGGTCGGCGGCCTCCTCGGCACCACGCCCTGACGCTCCGCTGGCGCGCGGGGCCGGGCCGGGCAGTTGTAACACGCTGTCCACCCGACTACCCGTCGCGTTTCAGCAGGCATCGGCCGCTTTCGGCCCGTTCGTGCGGAGAAGTGCCTCCTAGTCACGCGGACGGCGTGTCACAGCCCGTCCCAGCCCGCGGAGTGCGAGCGCAGGAGAATCTCAGCGGAAGACGGACTCGCGCTGCATGAGCAGGCTGTAGAGCGTCTGCTGGATGGTCTCGCGAACCTGGTCGGTCACGTTGAACACCAGCATCGGGTCCTCGGCCGCGCCCGCGTCGTACTCGTCGGTGCGGATCGGCTCCCCGAACTCGAGCAGCCACTTCGACGGCAGCGGCACCAGCCCGAGCGGGCCGAGGAGAGGGAAGAGCGGCGTGATCGGGATGTACGGCACCCCGAGCAGACGGGCCAGCGACGGGATGTTGCCGACCAGCGGGTAGATCTCCTCGGCGCCGACCACCGAGAGCGGCACGATCGGGACACCGGTGCGCAGGGCGGCGGACACGAAGCCGCCCCGGCCGAACCGCTGGAGCTTGTAGCGCTCGGAGAACGGCTTCCCGATGCCCTTGAAGCCCTCGGGCCATACGCCCACCAGCTCTCCGCCGCGCAGCATCCGCTCCGCGTCCTCGCTGCAGGCCAGCGTGGCGCCGCCCTTGCGGGCCACGGAGCCCACCAGGGGCAGCCGGAACACCAGGTCGGCGCCGAGCGGGCGCAGGAAGCGGCCGGTGTGGTCGTGGATGGACACCATCGTCATCAGGCCGTCGACGGGGACGGTGCCCGAGTGGTTGGAGACGACGAGAGCGCCGCCCTCCGCCGGGATGTTGTCGATCCCGCGGACCTCGATCCGGAACCACTTCTGCGCCACCGGCCGCAGCGCCGCCATGAAGAAGCGCTCGGTCACCTCGGCGTCGAAGCCGTACTCGTCGACGGCGTACTCGCCGGTGAGCCGGCGCCGCAGGAAGGCGAGGAAGCGAGCCAGCTGCGGCTCCCACTGGTCGCCGAACAGCTCCTTGCTGGCGTGCTGGAAGGCGGCCAGCCAGTCGCCGGCGGGGATGCCCGCGAGCGGGCTCAGGCCACGGCCCTCGGTGCGCGCGGCGGCGGCCTGCTCCGCGTCCGGCTCGGCCGCCGGCCGTTCCTTCAGGGTCCTCGCCGGGCGCTCGGCGGCCGTCTCCTCGGCGACCTCGCCGGGCGCGACCCCACCGGAAGCGTCGGGGGCGTCTCCGGCCGCGGGACCGGGCTTGCGCGCCGGAGTCTTGCGCGGCGTACCGGACTTCGGGGCGAGGTCGCGGGCCGCCGCGGAGGGCCGCTTGCCGGCGCCGCGGCCGGGCTGCCCGCGGGTGCCGATGGGGATGATCTCGGCGTCAGCCATCCGTGCCTCCGGCGAGGGTGAGCTGGGCGGGCCGGTCGTCGTCGACCGCGGGGAGTCGCTCGGCGAGCGAGCCGAGCACGCGTTCGGTACGGCGTGCCGCCGGCGGGAGGGAGGCGGCGAACTCGGCGAACGCCGAGGAGGTGGAGTACTGCGGCTCGAACCCGAGCTCGCTGCGCATCCGGGTGGTGTCGACCCCGCGGCCGTAGGTCAGGAACGCGACCAGCTCGGGCGACAGGTCGGCGCGGCGCACCGACTTGAGGGCCGAGCCCAGGCTGCCGAACGCGAAGCCGGGAACCGGCGCATTGGGCCGTCCCGCGCGGCGCAGCGCCTGGGAGAGCATCAGCAGGCCGTCACCGGCGACGTTGAACGTGCCACCCCGGTCCTCGCGGACCGCGTGCCGCAGGACGCGGTACAGGTCGGTCTCGTGGAGGAACTGCAGTCGCGGGTCGAAGCCGAGCACCGTGGGGATCATCGGCAGCCGGAAGTACGACGCCAGCGGACTCACCACGCGCGGGCCGATCACGTTGGCGCAGCGCAGCAGGGTGACCGTCACATCGGGACGGCGGCGGGCGAAGCCGCGGACGTACTGCTCGACCTCGACGACATCCTTGGCGTAGCCGGTGCGCGCCGGGCGGCGCGGCTCCATGTCCTCGGTGAACATGGCCGGGTCACGGCTGCTGGCACCGTAGGCCGTCGTCGAGGACTTCACCACCAGGGTGCGCAGCCCCTCGGCCTTCTGACAGGCCGCGAGGAGCTGCATCGTCCCGATGACGTTGAGCTCCTTCATGGTGCCGCGGGCACCGGCGGAGCCAGGGGTCGCGATCACGCTCATGTGGACGACGGTGTCGACGTCCTCCTTCGCGATGACCTTCGCGATGATCGGGTTGCGGATGTCGGCGCGCACGAACGCGACGTCGCCGAGATCCCCCCGCGGAGGGATGACGTCGACGCCGATGACCCGGTCGATCCCGGGATCGGCGGCCAGGGTGCGCGCAAGGGTGCGGCCGAGGTCTCGCGAGACCCCTGTGACCAGCACCGTGCGTCCGGCGCCCATCTCCACCGACTCCTCGGATCAGGTCGGCGCACCCGGGCGCCGACGAGGCGAGACTGCGTGAGCTACTGGCTCGCTCGGGTCACTTGCCGAGCTTGCGACGCTGGACGCGCGTCTTCTTCAGCAGCTTGCGGTGCTTCTTCTTCGCCATGCGCTTGCGGCGCTTCTTGATGACAGAACCCACGTGGAACCTCTCCAGAGCGCCGGGCGCGACAGCGCTCGGCGTGACGTACGACGCCCCGGGAGACCCCGGAGCATCGGTCAGCCTATCCGGACCCGCGTGAGCGCGGAGAATCAGCGCGGGAGATGGGACGAAGATCGCATGCTCGCGCGGCGACGGGGCCCGCCCGCATCCCCCCGCTCGTCTCGCCGCCACGTCGACCCGACCACCGTCGGACTCGACCGCGTGGCCGGCAGCGTGGCGCCCCCGCGCGCAGCGCATCGGGGCCGAGCACGGGCGCGCAGGGTCCGTGCGACGGCCTCGATAGGGCGACGCGCTCGGCTACCCGGCCGAGTAGAAGGACTTGCGCAGGTACTCGTTGACGTCGTCCTCGGTGACCCGGAACGAGCGACCGACCCGGACGGCCGGCAGCTCGCCGCTGTGCACCAGACGGTAGACCGTCATCTTGGAGACCCGCATGACCGAGGCGACCTCGGCGATGGTGAGGAACTTCGGGTCCGGGAGGGACTCGGCGCGCTCGCGCGACGTAGGAGCCATGACCAACCACGCTTTCTGTGTGCGTCCGTCACCGCCTTCCCCAGCTGTGAACACCGGACGCCACTTGCGTGACAATAGGGCCAGATGTGACTCGTGGGGAAGAGATTCGTCAGGGAAACTTTCCCAGACCGGCGTGTCGGCTTGACCGAGCCGCGACCCGGGACGTCGTCCCGCTCGCGTCCGCAGGCCTCCCTCCCGCCTCACCGGACCCCTCCCCGGACCCCTCTCCGGACCCCTCTCCGCCTCGCCGGGCCCGGTCGGGCGCCCACGGGCGCCCCGTCCAGCCAGCTCAGCCCTGGACCTCCGGCACCCAGCCCACCTCCAGCTCTTGTCGTACATCCCTGTTCGACTTATGATCTTGAACATCATCGTTCGACTTAGGAGTTCGGATGTCCCACGCCACCGCGACCGCGCCCACGCCGGGGACCGGTGAGCCCGACCCCCGCCGCTGGGGCACGCTCGCCTTCCTGGGCGCCGCCCAGCTGATGCTCATCGTCGACGTCACCGTCGTCGCCATCGCGCTTCCCCACGTCGGCGCCGACCTCGACCTCTCGCGGGCGGCCACGACCTGGGTGATCAGCGCCTACACCCTCGCGTTCGGCGGGCTGATGCTGCTCGGCGGCCGGGTGACCGACCTGCTGGGCTCGCGACCGGTGGTCCTCACCGGCCTCGCCCTGTTCACCGGCGCCTCCCTGGCCGCCGGCCTGGCCGACTCCGGCGGGGTGCTCGTCGGCAGCCGCGTCGCCCAGGGGCTCGGCGCAGCCCTGCTCTCTCCCGCCGCGCTGTCGGCGGTACTGCGGCTCTTCGAGGGCGAGGAGCGCAACCGCGCCCTCGGGGTGTGGTCCGCGCTCGGCGGCGGGGGCGCCGCTCTCGGGGTCCTCCTCGGCGGGGTGCTCACCGCGGGCCCGGGCTGGCCGTGGGTCTTCTTCGTCAACGTCCCCATCGGGATCGTGGTCGCGTTCGGCCTGGCCCGGCGCCTTCCCCCCGCCGCCCCCGCGCGTACGGCGACCGCGGCCCGGGCCCGGCTGGACCTGCTGGGCGCGCTGCTGGTCACCGCGGCCACCGGCACCGCGATCTACGCCCTGATCGGTGCCGGCGACCGCGGCTGGCTCAGCGGCCGCACCCTCGGCCTGCTGGCCGGCGCCGCGCTGCTCTACGTGCTGTTCGGCCTGCGCCAGCACGCCGCCGCCTCCCCGCTGATGGACCTGCGCCTGCTCACCCGGCGCCCGGTCGCGAGCGGCACCTTCCTCATCGTCGCGGCGACCGCGCTGATGGTCGCCGGCTTCTTCCTCGGCACCTTCTACCTCCAGCACCACGCCGGCCGGGGTCCGCTCGCGACCGGCCTGCTCTTCCTCCCGATCGCCGTGGCCACGGTGGTCGGCGCCACGGCCGGCGGTCACCTGATCGGGCGGGTCGGCGCCCGAGCGCTCGCGGTGGTGGGCTTCGTGGTCGCGGCAGCCGGGTTCGCCGTACCGGCTCTGCTCGACGGGTCGCTCGCCGTGGTCCTCGGCACCACCGTGGCCGCGCTCGGTCTGGGTGCCCTGTTCGTGGCCGCGTCGGCCACCGCCCTCGGGCACGTCCAGGCTCACGAGTCGGGGATCGTCTCGGGGATCGTCAGCACGTTCCACGAGTTCGGCGCCTCGCTCGGTGCCGCGGTGATCTCGAGCGTCGCCGCGGCCAGCATCGCCGGCGCCACGAGCACCGGCTTCGTCCACGGGTTCACCGTGGCGGCCGGCGTCGCGGCGGTCGCCGCCGTCCTCTCCCTCGTGTCCGTCCCCGGGCGCTCCCCCGGCGCCACCCATCCCACCGGAGGTCTGCACTGATGAACACGGTCCCGAACACCCGCGTCACCCGCGTCACCACTCGCGTCAGCACCCGACAGGTCCGCAGGTTCGCTCTCCACTACGGCGAGATGGTCGCCGCGATGCTGATCGGCATGATGCTGCTCTGGCCGGTCTGGATGGTCGCGACCGGCGCCGCGGGCGACGGATCCTGGCTGCGCTCCGCGAGCGTCGAGACGCTCGTGATGGCGACCACGATGGCGCTGCCGATGGCCGGCTGGATGCGCTTCCGCGGCCACCGCTGGGTCCCGATCGCCGAGATGTGTGCCGTCATGTACGCCGGCTTCGCGGTCGCGCTGCCCCTCCACTGGACCGGCGTCCTCGATGCCGGCGGGCTGATGCTGGTCGGTCATGTGGCGATGTTCGCGCTGATGCTGGCCGCGATGGCCTGGCGCTGGGAGGAGTACGCCGGCTGCCACGCCCCGCGCCGCGCCGAGCCCGACCGGGCGTCCACGATGATGGTGTCGTGACCACCCGTCCCCTTCGTGCAGACGCGCGCCGCAACGTGGAGGCGATCCTCGACGCCGCCACCGCGACCCTGGCCCGGGACCCGGACGCCAGCATCAACGACATCGCGAAGGCCGCCGGCGTCGGCCGGGTGACCCTCTACGCGCACTTCGAGAACCGCGGCGGCCTGGTGGCGGCGGTCGTCGAACGGGCGATGCGGGAGGCGGAGGCGTCGCTGCGCGACGTCGACCTCTCCGGTGACCCCGCGGCCGCCCTGGTCCGGCTGATCGACGCGACCTGGCAGGTCACCCTCCGGTACGGCGCCCTGGTGGTCGCCGCCGAGAAGAGCATGCCGGTCACCGAGATGGCCGCGGCGCACAGCGAGCCGCGCGCGCGGGCCCAGCGGCTCATCGACCACGGCCGCGCGCTGGGCCGCTTCCGCACCGACCTCCCGGTGTCCTGGCAGGTGACGGCCATGCACGCCGTCACCCATGCGGCGGCGACGTCGGTGTACGCCGGCGAGCTGCCCGCCGACGAGGCCGCCCGTGCCATCGCGGCGACCATGCTGGGCCTGCTCACGCCGCCGGGCCAGGTGGTCCCCGACGTCGACGCACTGCGGGTCGGGCGATGATCTGCGACACTGTGCGGGTGTCGACCCCGATGACCTTCACCTGGTGGCCCGCCTGACGGCGGCCGCCCCTCGACACCTCTCCCACCACCGGCCGCCCACGGGCGGCCGTCGTGCTTCTCCGGCCGGTGCCGGCGCCCGTGGGCTTCATCCCCAGGAGCACCCATGTCCCGACGCCTCTCCCTCCTCACCCCGAGCGGTCGGCTGACCCTCGGCAACCTCCTCGGCGCGCTGCGCCCGATGCGCGCGGCCCAGGCCGAGGCCGACTGCTTCTACGGCATCTCCGACCTGCACGCCCTCACGACGCCCCGCTCTCCCGAGACGCTGCGCGGCGCGATCACCGAGCAGGCCACGCTGCTGCTGGCGGCGGGGCTCGACGGCAGCACGCTGTTCCGGCAGAGCCGGGTGCCGGCGCACGCCGAGCTCGCGTATCTGCTGGAGTGCGTCGCAACCACCGGCGAGCTCGGCCGGATGATCCAGTTCAAGGAGAAGTCGCGCCGCCAGGACTCGGTCCGCGCCTCGCTGTTCACCTACCCGGTGCTGATGGCCGCCGACATCCTGCTCTACCGCCCCACCCAGGTCCCGGTCGGCGACGACCAGCGCCAGCACCTCGAGCTCACCCGAGACCTCGCCCTGCGGTTCAACACGACCTACGGCGAGGTGTTCACACTCCCCGAGATCACCGTGCCGCCCGCCGGCGCGCGGGTGATGGACCTCGCCGAGCCGGACCGGAAGATGAGCAAGTCCGGACCCGACGGCGGGTCGATCGCGCTGCTCGACCCGCCGGACGTCGTACGCCGGAAGGTCGCCCGCGCCGTCACCGACTCCGAGACCGGGCCGGACGCCGTGCGCGCCGCCCGGGCCGCCAAGCCGGGCGTCACCAACCTGATCGAGATCCTGGCCGCCTGCGGCGGCTCGGCAGACGGGATCACGACCTACGGCGCCCTGAAGACGGCCGTGACCGACGCCGTCGTGGCGGAGCTGGAGCCGCTCCAGGAGCGCTACCGAGCCCTCGCCGCGGACCCCGTCCACGTCACGGAGGTGTACGCCCGCGGGGCCGAGCGGTGCCGCGAGGTCACCGCGCCCGTCCTGGCCGCCGCGCGGAGCGCGATGGGGCTGTGAGGCCTGTCGGCGGCCGCTGGCAGACTGCTCCACATGACGTTCCAGGCCCTGCTCCTCGACCTGGACGACACCCTGGTGGACCATCGTGGCGCGGCCGACCGGGGCCTCCGGGCGTGGCTGAGCGGGCTGGGCCTGGCCGACTCGCCGTCCGATCTCGAGGCGCATGTCGAGCGCTGGTTCGTGCTCGAGGCGCGCCACTACGAGCGGGCCCAGCGCGGCGAGGTGACCTACGTCGAGCACCGCCGGGCGCGGATCCGCGACTTCCTGCCGGGCTGGGACCTGTCCGACGACACCCTCGCCGACGACGTCTACGCCGGCTTCCTCGGCTACTACCGCGCCGCCTGGCGGGCCTTCGACGACGCCGCCGCCGCGATCGAGAGGTTCCGCCGCTCGGGGCTGCCGGTCGGCATCCTCACCAACGGCGAGCTGTCCGTCCAGACCGAGAAGCTGCGCCGCACCGGTCTGCTGCGCGCCGACGTCCCCGTCTTCGCGTCCTCCGCCCTGCCGGCGGCCAAGCCCGACCCGCGCTCCTACCTCGCCGCCTGCGCGGGCCTCGGCACCGACCCCGGCGCGACGCTCATGGTCGGCGACTCACTGCGCCACGACGTCGTCGGCGCGCAGCGCGCCGGCCTGCAGGCGCGACTGCTCGACCGCTACGGACGCCACGACGCCCGCCGCTCCGGCGCTCGGGTGCAGACCGTGCGCGGCCTGGCCGAGCTGGTCTGAGCGACCGGCTCTTGGCCGTTGAGTCGTCGGTTCTGACCCGTTGAGTCGTCGGTTCTGACCCGACGACTATCGGCAACTCGACGGGTCAGAAGTGACGACTCAACTCCTCGGTCAGCTCCCCAGCTCGCGGGAGCGGTCCCGGGCGGCCTCGAGCGCGGCGAGGAACGCGGCACGCACCCGGTGCACCTCGAGCTCGCGCAGGGCCGCGGCCGTCGTCCCGCCGGGCGAGGTGACCTGCTCGCGCAGCACCGCGGGGTGCTCGCCGGTCTCTCGGAGCATGGTCGCGGAGCCGACCAGGGTCTGGATGACGAGCTCCTGCGCGATGGTGCGCGGCAGGCCGAGGTGGACGCCCGCCTCGATCATCGACTCGACCACGAAGAAGACGTACGCCGGGCCGGAGCCGCTGATCGCCGTGACGGCGTCCTGCTGACCCTCGGGCACCCGCACGACCCGCCCGACCGACGCCATCAGCTCCTCGGCCTCGGCGAGGTGGCTCTCGTCGCAGTGGGTCCCCGGCGAGATCGCCGCCATGCCCTGGTCGACGAGCGCGGGCGTGTTGGGCATGACCCGGACGACGGCGACGCCGTCGGGTACGCGGGACTCGACGAAGCCGGTGGTGATGCCGGCGGCGAGGGACACGAGCAGCTGGCCGGGGCGCAGGGCCGGGGCCAGCTCGGCGAGGACGTCGGCCATGTCCTGCGGCTTGACCACGAGCAGCACGGTGTCGGCCGCGGCGGCGGCGGCGATGTCGTCGACCACGCGGACGGCGTACCGCTCCGCGAGCTCCACCGCGCGCTCCGCCCGCTTCTCGACCACCACCAGCGCCTCGGCGCTCCGGCCGGCCCGGATCAGACCGGACAGCAGGGTCTCCCCCATCACACCCGCACCGATGACAGCTGTCCGCTTCTCGCCCACGTCCTGCTCACTCACCTTCTGGAGACCAACGACGTGAGGAAGAGTCTCAGGTCGGCCGGGCGCTCCGCCAGTCGCCGCGTCAGGTGGGCCACACCCCTCGGTGCCGTCGGGCAGCTGCGGCCCGTCCGTCGCCGGAGCCCCGGCGACGGCGCCTTCTCAATCGGTACGACGTCGCAGGGTCGCGGCGCCGAGCGCGAGCGCCGCGAGGGCGAAGGCCACCACGATGCCCACGTCGCGCCAGACCTCGCCGGTCCGGGTGCTCGTGGCGAGGTGCTCCATCGCGTCGACCGCCCAGGTCAGCGGCAGCACGTTCGCCACCGTCTCGAGCACCTCCGGCAGCCGGTCCCGCGGGACGATCAGCCCGCAGAGCAGGATCTGCGGCACCACCACGGCGGGCAGGAACTGCACCGCCTGGAACTCGGTGCGGGCGAACGCCGACACGAACAGCCCGAGCGCCGTGCCGAGCACCGCGTCGGCGACGCCCACCACCACCAACAGCACGTCCGGGCCGCGCAGGTCGAGGTCGAGCAGCCCGATCGCGACACCCGCCGCCAGCGCTGCCTGGACCGCCGCCACCGCCCCGAACGCGAGCGCGTACCCGCACAGGAAGTCCAGCCGGCCCATCGGCATCGTGAACAGCCGCTCCAGAGTGCCTCCGGAGCGCTCCCGGAGCGTCGTGATGCTGGTGACGAGGAACATCACGAAGAACGGGAAGATCGCCAGCAGCGCCGGGCCGATCCGGTCGAAGACCAGCGGCGTGTCCTGGAAGATCCACCACAGCAGCGCCTGCAGCAGGCACGGCAGCACCAGCAGCATCGCGAGGGTGCGGTGGTCGCGGCGCAGCTGGGTCAGCACCCGGACCGCCACGGCCAGCGTCACCCGGGGCGTCATACCGCGTCCCCTCCGGCGACACCCTCCACGATCGCGAGGAAGGCGGACTCGATGTCGTCCGCGCCCTGCGACCCCTTGATCTCGGCGGGCGTGCCGTGAGCGATGATCCGGCCCTCCCGCATCAGCAGCAGCGCATCGCAGCGCTCCGCCTCGTCCATCACGTGACTCGACACCAGGACGGCGGTGCCGGCATCGGCGATCCGGTGGAAGAGCGCCCACAGGTCGCGCCGCAGCACCGGGTCGAGGCCGACCGTCGGCTCGTCGAGCACCAGCAGCGCGGGCGTGCCCAGCAGCGCTACGGCCAGCCCCACGCGCGAGCGCTGGCCGCCGCTGAGTCGTCCGGCCACCGCGTCGCGGTGACCGGTCAGGTCCACCGCCGCCAGACTCTCCTCGGCCGCGGCGGGCGGCAGGCCCAGCACCCGCGCGAAGAAGCGCAGGTTCTCGAGGACCGTCAGGTCGTCGTACGTGCTGGCGGACTGGGTCTGGTAGCCGACCCGGTCGCGCAGCGGCGCGCTGCCCGCCGGCTTCCCGAGCACGCTGACCGTGCCTGCGGCCACCCGCTGCACACCGACGATGCTGCGCAGCAGCGTGGACTTGCCGCACCCGGACGGGCCGAGCAGTCCGGTCACGCCGGCGCCGACCACGACGTCGAGGCCGTCGAGCACCGGCCGGCCGCCCCGGACGACCCGGAGCCCTTCGATCACCACGACCGAATTCATCATGTGTTGAATAATGCGCCTGGGCCGGCGGGTGCGCAACCCCCCGACCGGGCAAGCAACACGCCGTCCACGCGTCATTGGAACGCTCAGATCGCCGCGATCCTGCTGATGACCGCCGGGCAGTCGGGTGGACGGCGTGTTACAGCGGGCCGGCGAGGAAGCCGTCGAGCACCGGCGCGTACGCCGCCACCAGCGCGTCGGCGTCCATCGCGACGATCGCGTCGGCCCGGACGACATAGCGCAGCACGATGACGCCGATCACCTGACTCGCGACCAGCTGCATCCGCCGCTCCGGCGCGTCGACCCCCAGCGCCTCGCCCAGCGGCACCAGGACGACCGGCAGGAAGCCCCCGCGGAACAGCGCGTCGCCGCCGGGCTCCATCAGCCGGCGCACCATCGCCAGCAACGCGGGCCGCACCGCCGGGTCGTCCCAGACGCCGATCAGCGCGCGCAGCAACCGCTCGCCGGCACCCTCCACCGGGCCGACCACCTGCTCGGCCAGCACGGCGCGCGGGTCGACGGGGAGCTCCAGGGCGGCGACGAACAGGTCGTCCTTCGCGCCGAAGTAGTGGTGCACCAGCGCCGGGTCCACCCCTGCGTCGCCGGCGACCGCGCGGATCGTCGTACCCGTGAAGCCCGCCTCCGCGAACCGCGCCCGGGCCGCCTCCAGGATCGCGGCGCGCGTGTCGGGCCTGCCGCGGCGCCGGCCCCGGACCGGGGCGGTCATCCGCCGTCCCCGGCCGGCACCACCGGTACGACGGCGAGGTGCTCGACCGCGAACTCCAGCGACGCGCGCAGGTCGGCCTCCCGCTCCTCACGCGTCGTGCAGCGCCGGGTGTTGATCTCCAGCACGACCTCGCCGGCGAAGCCGCCGGCGGCGAGGTGATGCAAGAACGCGTCGGCGCCGATCGTGCCACGGCCCGGGACGAGGTGCTCGTCCTTGGCGGAGTCGGTGCCGTCGGTCAGGTGGACATGGCGCAGCCGCGGGCCGAGCCGCTCGGCCATCGCGACCGGGTCGGACTGGGCGATCGCCGCGTGGGACAGGTCGATCGTGGTGTTCGCGTAGGGCTCCTCGGAGGGATCCCAACCGGGCAGGTACATCTCCATCCGGCGCCGCGAGGCCCGCCACGGGTACATGTTCTCGACGGCGAACGCGATCCCCGAGGACTCCTCCAACGCGGCGATCCCGTTGACGAAGTCGCGGGCGTACTCCTTCTGCCACCGGAACGGCGGGTGCACCACGACGACCTCCGCACCGACGGCCCGCGCCATCGCGGCGGAGCGCTCGAGCTTGCCCCACGGCTCGACACCCCAGACCCGCTGGGTGAACAGCAGGCAGGGCGCGTGGATGGCGCTGATCGGGAGCTCGTGGTGCTCCGACAGTTGCCGGACGGCATCCACCTGCTGGGAGAGGGCGTCGATGCCGACCATCACCTCGACCGCCTCGTAGCCCACCGCGGCGGCGTACGCGAACGCGTGGGCCGTCGACTCCGGGTAGACCGAGCTCGTGGAGAGCCCGATCCGGGGACGGCCCGGAGCCCCGGTGGTCATGACGGGTCGTTGACGCTGAGCTTGTCGATCCGCTCGAGGATCACGCCCTCACGCAGGGCCCACGGGCAGATCTCCAGCTCGGAGAGGTCGAAGATGTCCATGCACGCCTCGGCCACCAGCGCGCCCGGCACGATCTGGTGCGCGCGGTCCGAGGAGACGCCCGGCAGCGCGGCCATCTCCTCGGGCGTCATCGCGACGAGCTTGGGGATCCACTGGCGCAGCTCGGCCAACGGCAGCGTCCGCGCCACCAGCGGCCCGTCGCCGGACGGCGCCGCGCCGCAGATCCGGGCCAGGGAGCGGAAGGTCTTCGAGGTGGCAGACGCGCGGTGGGTCGTGCCGGCGCGCAGCAGGTGGCCCGCGTCGCGGGCGATGTCGGCCCGGATCCGGCGCCGGATCTGGCGCAGCTGGTCCTCGTCGGGCTGCGCCGCGAACTCCGCCCGGGCCAGCCGGGCCGCGCCCAGCGGCAGCGACCACGCAACATCGGGCCGCTCGTCGGATCCCGCGGCGATCTCCAGCGAGCCGCCGCCGATGTCGAAGACCGCCAGCCGGCCGGCGGACCAGCCGAACCACCGTCGTACGGCGAGGAAGGTCAGCCGCGCCTCGTCCTCGCCCGGCAGCACCGCGATCCGGACGCCGGTCTGGGCCTCCACGTGGGCCAGCACCGCCTCGGAGTTGCCCGCGTCGCGGACCGCGGAGGTGGCGAACGGGAGCATCTCTTCGCAGCCCTTCTCCTCGGCCACGACGAGCGCCTGGGCCGTGAACGCCGTCAGGGCCGCGATGCCGGTGGGCGACACGTCGCCGTTCGCGTCGAGGTGCTCGGCGAGACGGAGCGGCTCCTTGTAGGAGTACGCCGGCAGCGGCGCCGCACCACCGTGGGCGTCGACCACCAGGAGGTGGCCGGTGTTCGAGCCGATGTCGAGCACACCCAGACGCATACGTCCACGGTACTAGCCGCCGCCCGCCCACCCGACGGCCTGAACTAGATTTGAGCAGTGCCCGAGGTCTCGCTCGACTTCCCCCGTGCGTGGGTGGAGTTCACCAATCCGGCCGACGAGTCCGAGGTCCTCAAGTGCGACCTCACCTGGCTCACGTCGTCCTTCACCTGCATCTTCGGCAGCGGCTGCGCCGGGATCTACGCCGACTCGCCCGACGTGGGCTGCTGCACGCTCGGCGCCCACTTCGCCGACAAGGACGACGAGAAGCGGGTCAAGGCCTTCGTCGAGCAGCTGACACCCGAGCACTGGCAGGCCCATCCCGGCCGCCCGGTCAAGCGCAAGGACTGGGTCGAGAAGGACGAGGACGGCGAGCGGAAGACCCGGATGCACGAGGTCGACGGCCAGCGATCGTGCGTGTTCTCCAACCGCCCCGGCTTCGCCGGCGGCGCCGGCTGCGCCCTGCACGGCCTGGCGCTCCAGCTCGGGCGCAACCCGCTGGAGACCAAGCCGGACGTGTGCTGGCAGCTCCCCATCCGGCGTACCTTCCGCGAGGTCGAGCGGATGGACGGGACGTCGTACGTCGAGGTGACCATCACCGAGTACGACCGCCGTGGCTGGGGCCCGGGCGGCCACGACCTCGACTGGTACTGCTCCGGCAACACCGAGGCCCACGTGGGCGTCGAGCCGGTCTACGTCACCAACGAGGCCGAGTTGGTGGCCCTCATGGGCCAGGAGGCGTACGACGAGCTGGTGCGCCACTGCGAGGCCCATCTGCGCTCCCGGTCGGCCCTGGCTCTGCACCCCGCCGATCCTCGCTGACGTTTCATCACGTGAGGTAGGCCAAGCGGAGCTTCTGCAGTGGAGCTCGGCCACAGAAGCGCGAATTCGCCTACCTCACGTGATGAAACCGCGCCCCCGGCACCCCACCACCCACGTCTCGACGTCAAGAGACAGCGACCCCGATTCGTCGGACCCGTCGGGGCATGCTCAGAATGTCTGGCATGCACCTGGATCATCTCTCCTATGCCGCCGGCCCCGACGGACTCGCGAGCACGGCAGCTCGCCTGGGTGCGGCGATCGGGAGGGAGTTCGTCGACGGCGGAGTCCACCCCCGCTTCGGCACCCGCAACATGATCCTGCCGCTCACCGACGGCACCTACCTCGAGGTCGTCGAGGCGCTCGACCACCCGGCGTCCGACAAGGCGCCCTTCGGCCAGGCCGTCAAGGCGCGCTCGGCCCTGGGCGGTGGCTGGCTCGGCTGGGCCGTGGCCGTCCCGGACATCGCGGTCGTCGAGGAGCGCCTGGGCCGCTCGGCCGTTCCCGGGTCGCGGCACCGCCCCGACGGCACCGAGCTGCGCTGGAAGCAGATCGGCATCAACGGCCTCATCGCCGACCCGCAGCTGCCGTTCTTCCTGCAGTGGGACATCCCGTCCGACCTGCACCCCTCGACGGGTGCCGACGGCACCGTGTCGCTGGCGGGCATCGAGATCGCGGGTGACCCGCAGCGGGTCAGCGAGTGGCTCGGCGAGACCGTCGAGGCGCCGCTGGAGGACGTCAAGGTCGAGTGGGTCGCCCCGCACGGCACGCCCGGCATCCTCGCCGCGCAGGTCCTCACGCCCGGCGGCGTCGTCCGCATCTGACCCTGCCGATGCAGCCCCGGGGCACGATCCCGAGCCCCAACATCTGGAACCACACGACGACCTACGAGCTCGAGAACCGCGCCGCCGACCCCGACGGCCGGCTCTGGGCCGCGATGGCGGGGCGCGCGGACTGGGACGACCGGGTCGTGCTCGACCTGGGCTGCGGCACCGGCTTCCACCTCCCGCGGTTCGCCGAGACGGCGGCGCGCGTCATCGGCGTCGAGCCCCACGCCGGCCTCGCCAAGCTCGCGGCGCGACGGCTGCGTGTCCGCGAGGTCACCCACGCCGAGGTGCTGCGCGGCACGGCCCAGGAGATCCCGCTGCCGGACGCGTCCGTCGACGTCGTACATGCCCGATGGGCCTACTTCTTCGGCCGCGGCAGCGAGCCCGGCCTGGCGGAGCTGGACCGCGTCGTACGCCGGGGCGGCGTCGCGTTGGTCATCGACAACGACGGCTCACGGTCCACCTTCGGCGGCTGGTTCCGCCGCGGCTACCCCCACCTCGATCCGCCCGAGGAGACCGAGCGGTTCTGGAGCATGCGCGGCTGGACGCTGGACCGGGTGGACATGGGCTGGCGGTTCACGTCCCGCGCGGACCTGGAGGCCGTCGTACGCATCGAGTTCGCCCGCGAGGTCGCCGACGAGCTCCTCCGCGGGCACCACGGGCTCGAGGTCGACTATGCGGTCAATCTCTGGTCGAAGACCTTCTGAGTCGTTCTGGCCGAGCGTGTCGCCCGATCGAGGACACCGCACGGACCTCGCTGCGCTCGACCCGCGGGCGCCCTCGATGCGCTACGCGCGGGACGCCACACTGCCGGCCGTCAACGCGTGCTCGACGACCTGACCTCGAGGCTGGGCTGGAGCAGCACGCCGTTGACGGCCGCATGGCCGGGGGCCAGCAGGGTCCGCAGCGCCGCGACGAGATGGACCGCGACCTCCTCCAGCGGCTGCCGCACCGACGACAGGCCCATCACCTGCGCGACCTGTGAGTCGTCGAAGCCCACGACCGCGACATCGCGTCCCGGCTCCAGGCCGCGATCGGACAGGGCCCCGAGCACTCCGACCGCGAGCGTGTCGGACGCGCAGACGAAGGCCGTCGGCGAGCTCGACTCGAGCAGCGACGCCGCGGCGCGACCGCCGGCGAGCACGCTGTCCTCGACGGCGGCCTCGAGGCCCGCCGTCGGCAGTTCCAGGGCGGCCATGGCGCGGTGCCAGCCCGCCCGCCGGTCCTCGCCGATCCGCGAGCCCGGCTGCCAGCCCAGCCACGCGATCCGCTCGTGGCCCTGGCCGCGCAGATGCTCGGTGGCCGCCGCGACGCCGGCGGCGCCGTCGACGTCCACCCACGGGTGGCTCGCCGCCGGGTCGTCCCACGGCCGCCCGAACGCCACGAACGGCGCCCGCCGCCGGGCCAGCCCGATCGTCTGCGGGTTGCCGAGATAGGTGTCGGTCACGACGAACGCGTCGACGGCCGTCGAGCGGAGCAGGTCGTCGTAGCCGCCGAGCGGGTCGGGCCGCTCCCCCTCCGCCACACGGCCGCCCGAGAACAGCAGCACGTGGTAGCCGGCCTCGCGCGACGCCTCGACGAGCGCATGCACGAACCGGTCCATCGCCATGTTCGCGGTGAATTCCTGGGGCGGGCCCAGGCGCAGGCCGACCAGGTGCGAGGAGCGGGTCCGCAGGTGCCGGGCCGCCTGGTTGGGCGTGTAGTCGAGATGCTCGATGGCCTCCTGGACCCGGGCCAGGGTGTCGGGCCGCAGCAGGTCCGGGTTGTTGACCGCGTTGGACACCGTCTGCCGGGAGACACCCGCCCGTTCGGCGACGTCGGCGAGGGTGGCCGGCGGCCGGGGGACGTCCATCGCCCGATTCTCCCATGTCGGGCTCCACCGTCATTTCCACGGTCGCCGCGCGCCGGGAGCCTTGTGTCGGCCCGCTGGCCTACTGTCGTGCCATGGCTGGTTCGAAAACACGTTCGACCTATCGGTGCGGCGAGTGCGGCTGGTCGACCGCGCGCTGGGTCGGCCGCTGCGGCGAGTGTCAGGCCTGGGGCTCGGTGTCCGAGGTGGCGGTCACAAGCGCCGGGCCGTCGCGGCGCACCAGCGCCGCGCCGGTGACCCAGGCCGCGGTGCCCATCGGGCAGGTGTCGGCCGAGCGCGCCGTCCATCACCGCTCGGGCGTGCCCGAGCTCGACCGGGTCCTCGGCGGCGGCCTGGTGCCCGGCGCCGCCGTGCTGCTCGCCGGCGAGCCCGGTGTCGGCAAGTCGACCCTGCTGCTCGAGGTGGCCGCCCGCACCGCCGCCGCCCACCAGCGCACGCTCTACGTCACCGGCGAGGAGTCGGCCGCCCAGGTCCGGCTGCGCGCCGACCGCACCGGTGGCATCCACGACCAGCTCTACCTCGCCGCCGAGACCGACCTGGGCGCCGTCCTCACCCACATCGAGCAGGTCCGCCCGACCACCGTCGTCATCGACTCCGTGCAGACCATCAGCGCCTCCGGCGTCGACGGCGTGCCCGGCGGGGTCACCCAGGTCAAGGAGGTCGCGCAGGCGCTGGTGCGGATGGCCAAGAGCCGCGACATCACCGTGGTGATGATCGGCCACGTCACCAAGGACGGCACGATCGCCGGGCCCCGGGTGCTGGAGCACCTCGTCGACGTCGTGCTCCACTTCGAGGGCGAGCGCAACTCCCGGTTCCGGATGCTGCGGGCGGTCAAGAACCGGTTCGGCCCGGTCGACGAGGTCGGCTGCTTCGACCTCGGTCCCGACGGCATCCGCACCGTCGAGGACCCGACCGGGATCTTCGTCGAGCGTCACCACGGCCGGGTCCCGGGCACCTGTGTGGCGGTCTCCATGGAGGGCCGGCGCCCGCTGCTGGCCGAGGTGCAGGGACTGGTCACCCTCTCCCCCGCCGAGCGTCCGCGCCGCACGACGTCGGGCATCGACGGCTCCCGGCTCGCGATGGTCCTCGCCGTTCTCCAGCAGCACTGCGGCATCCGGCTCCACCAGCACGACGTGTTCGCCTCCACCGTCGGCGGCGCCCGGCTCAGCGACCCCGGGGCCGATCTGGCGCTGGCCGTCGCCCTCGCCTCGGCCCACTTCGTCAGCGCCCCACCGGCCGGCGTGGTCGCTCTCGGCGAGATCGGGCTGTCCGGCGAGCTGCGCCGGGTCCGCGACCTTCCTCAGCGACTCGCCGAGGCGGCCCGGCTGGGCTTCGCGTTGGCCGTGGTCCCCGCCGACCCGGGCACCGCGCAGGGCGTGCGACGCACGGGGAGCGAGCGGACCGTCGACGGGATGCGGGTGATCGAGGTGCCCGACGTCGGCACCGCCCTGCGGGCGCTGCACCTCGACCAGCGGACCAAGCACGCGCTGGAGGTGGTCGAGTAGGACGCTCCTTCAGTAGACGGCGCCTGCTGACGGAGCCTCCACAACAGGTCACATCTCGACGGGATCGCCCGCCGGCGAATATCCAGGCATGAGGCACGTCCCACGCGGATAGGCTTCACCCCGTCCGGACAGCACACGAGCAGGGAGCACCACCAGTGGTCACGTCGGCCGATCTCCGACTCCGTGAGGCGCTCGCGTCCATCGCCCCCGGTACGCCGCTGCGCGACGGTCTCGAACGGATCCTGCGCGGACGGACCGGTGCGCTCATCGTGCTCGGCCGCGACCGGCTGGTCGACAGCCTGTGCACCGGCGGCTTCGAGCTCGACGTCCCGTTCACCGCCACGGGCCTGCGCGAGCTGGCCAAGATGGACGGCGCGATCATCGTCGACGGCACCGTCAACCGGATCGTCCGTGCCGCCGTGCACCTGATGCCCGACCAGTCGATCCCGTCGGAGGAGACCGGCACCCGCCACCGCACCGCCGACCGGGTCGCAAAGCAGACCGGCCATCCGGTGATCTCGGTGTCCCAGTCGATGCAGATCATCGCGGCGTACGTCGGCGAGACCCGCCATGTCCTCGAGGACTCCGGCCAGATCCTGTCCCGCGCGAACCAGGCGCTCGCGACCCTGGAGCGCTACAAGCTGCGTCTCGACGAGGTGTCCAGCACGCTGTCGGCGCTGGAGATCGAGGACCTGGTCACCGTCCGCGACGTCGCGGTCGTCGCCCAGCGCCTGGAGATGGTGAGCCGGATCGCCCGCGAGATCGAGGACTACGTCCTCGAGCTCGGCACCGACGGCCGGCTACTCGCCCTTCAGCTCGAGGAGCTGGTGACCGGCGTCGACACCGAGCGCGCGCTGGTCATCCGCGACTACGTACCGTCCCGGCGCCGCAGCCGCGAGCCCGGCGACCTCCTGGCGAAGCTGGAGCAGCTCTCCTCCACCGACCTGGTCGACCCGTCCGCGGTGGCCAAGGTGCTCGGCATCGGCACCGGCGAGCACCTCGACGGCGCTGTCGCGCCGCGCGGCTACCGCCTGCTGACCAAGGTCCCCCGACTGCCGGCCACCGTCGTGGAAGGCCTGGTCGACCACTTCGGCACCCTGCAGAAGCTGCTCTCGGCCGGCATCGACGACCTTCAGGCGGTCGAGGGCGTCGGCGAGCTCCGGGCTCGGAGCGTCCGCGAGGGGCTCAGCCGCCTGGCCGAGTCGACCATCCTCGAGCGCTACGTGTAGTCACAGCGGCCCGGATGTCGCTCCGGCCCGTCACTGCACGGCGCACCACTCGCCGTCGTGGAACTCCGCCTGCATTCCCAGCGCCGTGTCGCCCACGGTCTCGCGCAGCTCCGCGAAGCCCCGGCCCTCGCCGGCGACGCTGACCGGGCCGAGCTCCCAGTTCCCGCCCTCGACGGCGGACACGACACCGTGCAGCGTCGAGGCGCCGTCGCAGCTGAGCTGGTCCGCGGAGGCGCTGTCCGGCTCCGCGAGGGCCACGAGGTACCTCCCGGCGAAGGTGGTCAGCGTCTCCGCGTCGGGGCTGGCGCTGGCCGTCTCGGCGGGCGGTCGGTCGGCCTCGTCGGCCGAGCTCCCGCACGCGACGAGCAGCCCGGCCGCCAGCCCGGCCGTCAGTCCGGTCCCGACCAGGCGGACCCGGAACCGTCCTCGCACCCGCGGTCGTGCCCGTCCCGTCGTGGGCGCCACCGCTGGCGCCTCACTCGACATCGGCACAGGCCTGGTTCGCGAAGGTGAAGAAGGCCAGGATGTCGGCCGCGGCGTCCTCGTCGATCCCGTAGACCTCCGCAAGGCCGGTCGCGTCGGCCGCGACCTGGTCCAGCTCCCGCAGCTGGTCCTCGTCGACGTCGCCGAGCTGCTCGACGAACACCTCGAAACCGGACCGCGCGTCGTCGCCGATGTCGTCGGGGGTGCCGACCTCGTCGAGCGCCGCGGCACGGTCCCGCGCGGCGTCGACGCTGTTCCCGGAGTCTCCTGCCCAGACCGCGCAGAAGTCCTCCGTGCTCGCGTCACCTGGTGAGCCGCCGCATCCGGTGAGCGTGATGGCGAGCAGCGACGCGGCTCCGGTCCCGAGAATCCGTGAAAAGGTCACGGGGCGCTCATCCCCGGTCGCCCGGGCCCCAAACAGGCAGGGAGAGCGGCGCGCGTCAGTTGGTCGGCGTCTTCGGCTTCTCGGCCTTCTTGGTGTGCTTGGCCTTCGGCGTGACCTGGATCGTCTCCGGGGCGGGGGCGCCGAGCGCGAAGTCGGCGTGCGCCGGCTCGCCGCCGAGCGCCGCAGCGGCGACCGTGAAGGTGCCCGGCTTCACCCAGCCCGCGCGGCGGGTGCAGCCGTCCGTGGACTCCCGCGCCTCGGCCCAGATCACCTGGACCGTCGTGGTCACCGCCTGCCGGACGACCACCGGCTGGTCGGCGAGCGCCTGCGGGCACTGCCGGGTGGTCCACACGTCGCCACTGTCGCGGGCGACCTTGACCACAACCGTGCTGGCGTTAACCTGCCAGGTGCAGGCCGGAGACTCGCGGGTCTGCAGGGTGAGGGTGACCGGGACGTCGCGGCCCGCCACCGCACCCTCGGCCACGGACGGCGTGACGACGACGTCCGCCGGGTCGCACTCCCCCTGGGGCTCGGCGAGCGCCGGCGTGACCGGCTCCGTGGGCGCGGTCGCTCCTGACCCGTCGGCGCCGGCGCCCTGCTCACCGGTCGAGTCGGTCGAGTCGGTCGGCTCCACACCTACCTGCCCATCGGCCCGCCCACCGACCTGCTCGGCGGCCGGCTGGTCGCCGGAGCGGGCGTCGCTGCCGGCGGTGAGCAGCCGGGCGGTCACGAAGACGAGGGCGAACGCGATGCCGAGCACGAACACCCGCCGCCGCCAGTACACCCCGGACGGGAGTGACTGGCGAGCCGTCGCACCGCGAGTGGGACTCGGGCGGCGGGGCCCAGACCTGGACGGCATGACACGACCGTAGTCAGCCGTGCCCCGCGATCCACGCTGACCCGCCGAGGCCCATGCCGGCCGCTGTGAGCGACAGGTCACCATAGACCCACTATGACGACGAGCACCCTGGTCGAGCCGATCCTGCGCTGGTACGACGAGCACGCCCGCGACCTGCCCTGGCGTCGTCCCGAGGCGACACCGTGGTCGGTGCTGGTCAGCGAGTTCATGCTGCAGCAGACGCCCGTGGCGCGGGTGCTGCCGGTCCACGAGGCCTGGCTGACCCGCTGGCCGACGCCGGCGGCGCTGGCGGCGGAGGCGTCCGGCGAAGCGGTCCGGGCCTGGGGCCGGCTGGGATACCCGCGCCGCGCGCTGCGGCTGCACGCGGCGGCCACCGCCATCACCGAGCAGTACGGCGGCGAGGTCCCGGCGGCCTACGACGATCTGCTGGCCCTACCGGGCATCGGCGACTACACGGCGGCCGCAGTCGCGGCGTTCGCGTACGGGCAGCGCCAGGTCGTCCTCGACACCAACGTGCGCCGGGTGCTGGCCCGGACCGTGTCCGGCACCGAGTTCCCGCCCCGCTCGGTCACCCGCGCCGAGCGCGACCTCGGCGCCGGCCTGCTTCCGGCGGACCCGGCGACCGCCGCGACCTGGTCGGTCGCGGTGATGGAGCTCGGCGCCCTCGTCTGCACCGCGGACCGGCCGCGCTGCGGCGGCTGCCCGGTCGCGGAGCGGTGCGCCTGGCAACGGGCCGGCGCTCCGGCGTACGACGGTCCGCCACGTCCCGTGCAGACCTACGCCGGCACCGACCGCCAGTGCCGCGGCCGGCTCCTCGCGGTGCTCCGCGACGCCCCTGGCGCGGTGGAGAAGCGCCGACTCGACGCCGTCTGGGACCAAGAGGAGCAGCGTGAGCGGGCGCTGGCCTCCCTGGTCACCGACGGGCTGGTCGCGGTGCACCCCGACGGTCGCTACGCGCTCCCCTGAATCCGCATCGACCCGTCGCAGTTTGAATCCCAAACGACGCCGACCCGGCGCAGATTGAACTGAGTGGAGTTCAATCTGCGCCGGGTCGGTGCGAATTTCCGTTCAATCTGCGACGGGTCGCGGCGGGCCTCAGTCGTTGCCGGCGGCGGGCAGATCGCCCTCCGCGGTGTCGCCCCCGTCGACGACCGTCTCGGCGGAGATCGTCTCGGCGACGGTCTCGAGCGGCGGCAGGTCGGGCAGCTCGCCGACCTTCTGCCCCTCGAAGGTGAAGGTCGCGTTCGGGCCCTCCCCGTCGACGTCCACGAGCACGATCTGGCCGGGGCCGACCTCGCCGAACAGCATCTTCTCGGCGAGTACGTCCTCGATCTCGCGCTGGATCGTGCGGCGCAGCGGGCGAGCGCCCAGGACGGGGTCGAACCCGCGCTCGGCGAGCAGGTTCTTCGCCTTCTGGGTGAGCTCGAGCCGCATGTCGCGGTCCTTCATCCGGACCTCCACCGCGGCGATCATGTTGTCGACCATCGCGACGATCTGGTCCTGCGACAGCGGCGGGAAGACGATGATCTCGTCGACCCGGTTGAGGAACTCCGGACGGAAGTGCTGCTTGAGCTCGTCGGAGACCTTGGCCTTCATCCGGTCGTAGGAGCCGGCCGCATCCCCCGAGTTGAAGCCCAGGCCGACCGACTTGCCGATGTCACGCGAGCCGAGGTTGGTGGTCATGATGATGACGGTGTTCTTGAAGTCCACGACCCGGCCCTGCGAGTCGGTCAGGCGACCTTCCTCGAGGATCTGCAACAGGCTGTTGAAGATGTCGGGGTGGGCCTTCTCGACCTCGTCGAAGAGCACCACGGAGAACGGCTTGCGGCGCACCTTCTCGGTGAGCTGGCCACCCTCCTCGTAGCCGACGTAGCCCGGAGGCGAGCCGAAGAGCCGCGAGACGGTGTGCTTCTCGCCGAACTCCGACATGTCGAGCTGGATCAGCGCGTCCTCGTCGCCGAAGAGGAACTCGGCGAGCGTCTTGGACAGCCACGTCTTTCCGACACCGGAGGGGCCGGCGAAGATGAAGGAGCCGCCCGGCCGCTTGGGGTCCTTCAGGCCGGCACGGGTACGACGGATCGCCCGGCTGAGCGCCTTGACGGCCTCCTCCTGCCCGATGACCCGCTTGTGGAGCTCGTCCTCCATCTTGAGCAGCCGGGTGGACTCCTCCTCGGAGAGCTTGACGATCGGGATGCCGGTCGCCACGGCGAGCACCTCGGCGATCAGCTCCTCGTCGACCTCGGCGACCTCGTCCATGTCGCCGGCACGCCACTGCTTCTCACGCTCGGACTTGGCCAGGATCAGCTGCTTCTCCTCGTCGCGCAGGCGCGCGGCCGCCTCGAAGTCCTGGCCGTCGATGGCCGCCTCCTTGCGCTGGCGCACGTCGGCGATCTTGTCGTCGTACTCCCGCAGGTCGGCGGGCGCCGTCATCCGGCGGATCCGCAGCCGCGACCCGGCCTCGTCGATCAGGTCGATCGCCTTGTCGGGCAGGAAGCGGTCGGAGATGTAGCGGTCGGCCAGCGTCGCCGCGGAGACCAGCGCCTCATCGGTGATGGTCACCCGGTGGTGCGCCTCGTAGCGGTCACGGATGCCCTTCAGCATCTCGATCGTGTCGGCGATCGACGGCTCGGGCACCTGGATCGGCTGGAACCGGCGCTCGAGGGCGGCGTCCTTCTCGAGGTACTTGCGGTACTCGTCGAGGGTGGTCGCACCGATCGTCTGCAGCTCGCCGCGGGCCAGCATCGGCTTGAGGATCGAGGCCGCGTCGATCGCGCCCTCGGCCGCGCCGGCACCGACGAGGGTGTGGATCTCGTCGATGAACAGCACGATGTCGCCGCGGGTGCGGATCTCCTTGAGCACCTTCTTGAGGCGCTCCTCGAAGTCACCGCGGTAGCGGGAGCCGGCGACGAGCGCACCCAGGTCGAGGGTGTAGATCTGCTTGTCCTTGAGCGTCTCGGGGACGTTGCCCTTGACGATGTCCTGGGCCAGGCCCTCGACGATCGAGGTCTTGCCGACGCCGGGCTCGCCGATCAGTACCGGGTTGTTCTTGGTCCGGCGCGAGAGCACCTGCATGACGCGCTCGATCTGCGCGGCGCGGCCGATGATCGGGTCGAGCTTGCCCTCGCGGGCGTCCTGGGTCAGGTTGCGGCCGAACTGGTCGAGCACCAGGGAGGACGACGGCGTGTCGCCGCTGCCGGAGCTGCCGGTGCTGGCGGCCGCGGCCGTGCCCTCCTTGCCCTGGAAGCCGGAGAGCAGCTGGATGACCTGCTGACGGACCCGGTTGAGGTCGGCGCCGAGCTTCTGGAGCACCTGGGCGGCGACGCCCTCGCCCTCCCGGATCAGGCCGAGCAGGATGTGCTCGGTCCCGATGTAGGAGTGGCCGAGCTGCAGCGCCTCGCGCAGGGACAGCTCGAGGACCTTCTTGGCGCGCGGGGTGAAGGGGATGTGGCCCGAGGGCGCCTGCTGACCCTGGCCGATGATCTCCTCGACCTGGGCGCGCACGGCCTCCAGCGAGATGTCCAGCGACTCGAGCGCCTTGGCGGCGACACCCTCACCCTCGTGGATGAGGCCGAGCAGGATGTGCTCGGTCCCGATGTAATTGTGGGAGAGCATGCGGGCCTCTTCCTGGGCCAGCACGACCACCCGGCGGGCACGGTCTGTGAACCGCTCGAACATTGCACGCTCCTCACACGTCAAAACGGGGTCGTTCTTCAGAGTTACAACCCCGGCTCACACCCTACGCGTTCCGGCCCAGGGACCCAGATCCGTCCGCTGTCAGCGAACGCCGCCCTGCGGCGTCCGGCGACGGTACGTCGGGGCTCGGTGGGCCGACCCGGCCCGAGTGATTGTTTGGCGGGCCTGAGGCCGGGCACGTGTCTGCCCATCACGGGGGTATCCGGCAGGAGGAATGAGCGTGGCCACCTATTCGAGTCAGGCGATCACCGACTACAAGAAGACGATCGCCCACAACGCCATCAAGATGATGTTCGAGGAGAAGGGCGTCGGCTGGGAGGGCGACGCCGCCACAGGCTTCAACCAGGGATCGATGATCCCCTATCCCGCCCTCTCCGGGAACACGTTGCCCCCGGTCAGCGGCCCGACCGGCACCGTGCAGTTCTTCGTCCCCGGGGTCTCGATGAACGCCCACGGGCAGTGGGACCGCGAGGACGGCGCAGCACTCACCTCGAGCAGCTTCCCGCCGGGCACCACGCTGGTGCGCGAGGAGGAGATCAACAACCTGCCCGGCTACATCTGCCAGGTCGACCCGTGGACCTCGTGCTACCAGCCGTGGCTGGAGCGCATCGAGTCGATCCTCGAGGGCTGGGACACCCTCCCCGACCACGGCCGCTTCGCCGAGGACGCCGCCAAGGCGGGCGCGGCCCTCCAGGAGCTGACGCCCACGACCGGCTTCGACAAGCCGACCGCCGACGAGTGGCGTCCGTCGTTCACCGACCCGAGCCGGACGACGGCGTTCGACCTCTTCTCCGAGTACGTCGGGGCCGATGTCGACTCGAACATGGTCTACGCCTTCCGCAGCAAGTACGGCCCGGTCCGCGTCGGCACGGTCATGCAGAACCAGGGCCAGATCGCCCTCGGCCTCACCCTCATCCTCGGCGGCGAGGCCGAGATGTGGAAGTCCGCCGGCGTCGACATCATGGCGCTGTGCGAGGCGGCCAAGAACGCCTTCCACTACGACCCGCCGGACTTCAACTTCAACATCGACCTCAAGATCGTCAAGGCGTTCCTCGATCTCGCCGGCATCTTCGTCCCGCCGCCCGCGAAGCCCTTCGTGACCGGCGCCTCCGGCGTCGTCGGCTTCCTCCAGGCGGTGATCCCGGAGAACAAGGCGAAGCCCGACCCGCCGAAGCCGCTCTCGGCCGGCACCGCCGAGCAGGTCGCCAAGAACTTCGAGGAGGCGATCCTGACCCTGCGCCGGGCCACCTTCGCCCAGGAGGAGGAGCTGTACCACTGCGCGCGCCGGCTCAACGAGGACATCAACAGCGTCAAGCTCGACTACCTCCACATCCACCCCGGCGCCGGACTCGACGCGGGCATCACCACGGCCGAGCAGATCCGGGTGCACACCGGCGCCCTCAAGGACGTCGGCATCAACCAGGTGCCGGTGATCGCCAGCATCTTCGCCAAGGCGGCCGACGACACGTACGGCATCGCGCCGGCCGACATCTGGAAGCGCGGCTGGCCGCTGGGCTACGGACTGAGCGGCCCGCAGGAGGGGTTCGCCGAGATCCTGGCCGAGTTCGACAAGGTCGCCACCGGCTCCGCGCGCGAGTTGGTCGACGCGGGCAAGGAGCTCGCGATCGCGGCCGGCTGGATCGAGGGCGTCGATCAGGACAGCCAGGCGGACTTCACCGGTCTCGACGACGAACTCGAACGCGGCAAGACCGACTGGGCCCCGCCGCCGCCGGAGCCGGTGCTGCCTCCCGGTCTGCGCTGAGCCCGCGAGCCCGGGGAGTGCCGGCTCAACCGCGCGGCACCAGCCCGTGCTCGTAGGCGTAGACCACCGCCTGGATCCGGTCGCGCAGGCCGAGCTTGCGCAGCACCTCGGCGACGTGGGACTTCACCGTCTCCGGCGCGATGTGCAGCTCGGCCGCGATCTCGGAGTTCGACCGTCCGGTGGCGAGCTCCAGCAGCACCTCCCGCTCCCGTGGACTGAGGTCGCGGGCCACCGCCGGCTCGGGTCTCGCTCCGGGGACGTCGGCGAAGCGGTCGGCCACCAGCTGGCGGCTGACCGCGGGCGCGAGCAGGACCGCGCCCTCGGCGACCATCCGGACCGCGTCGACGAGCCGCTCGGCGGTGGCGTCCTTGAGCAGGAAGCCGCTCGCGCCGGCCCGCACGGCGTCGTACACGTAGGCGTCGAGGTCGAAGGTGGTCAGGATCAGGACCCGGGTCGGGTGGTCGGCGGTGATCAGCCGGGTGGCCTCGATGCCGTCCATCTCCGGCATCCGTACGTCGACCAGGGCGACGTCGGGCTGCGTCCGGGTGACCAGCGTCACCAGCTCCCGACCGTCGCCGGCGGTGCCGACGACCTCGACGTCCGGCTGGGCGTCGAGCAACGCGGCGAAGCCGGAGCAGATGACAGGCTGGTCGTCGGCCACCACCACCCGGATCGGCACGTCTGCCGTGGTCATGCGGCTCCTCCGGTCGGGATCGTGGCCTCCACCTCGAACACCTGCCCGGCCGCCTGGATCCGGAGCCGGCCACCGAGTGCGTCCACCCGCTCCCGCATCCCGACCAGACCGCGTCCGGAGCCGAGCCGGGTCGCCGGCTGCGTCACCGGGTTGGACACGCGCACCTCGATCAGGTGCGACGTCGCCGTCACCTCGATGTCGACCGGGGCACCCGGCGCATGCTTGCGCGCATTGGTGAGCGCCTCCTGGACGACGCGGTAGGCGGCGTACCCGGCCGCGGCGCCGGCCGGCGCCTGCAGGTCGCCGGCGAGCCGGACCTCCTGCCCCGACCTCCGGGTGCGCTCGACCAGGGCGGCGATGTCGGCGAGGGTCGGCTGCGGCGCCCGCTCGGCGTCGCCGGCCCGGCCCAGGATGCCCAGGACGCCGCGCAGCTCGTCGAGCGCGAGCCGCGCCTCCGCGGCGACCTCGGCGAGGACCCGGCGCCCGGCCGGGTCGAGGTCCGGCTCGGTGTACGGGGCGGTCTCCGCACGCACGGCGATCAGCGACACGTGGTGGGCCACGACGTCGTGGAGGTCGCGGGCCAGCCGGGCCCGCTCGGCGACCACCGCGCCCTGCTCGGTCACCGCGCCCTCGTGGGCGACCAGACGGGCCCGCTGCGCCTCCCTCAGCGCGCTGGAGCGGAACCAGAGCACGAACGCGAGCAGCAGCACGAACGCGACCGTGTAGACGATCCCGATCTGGAGCGGCTCGGTGTACCGCAGCTCGATCGACGCTCGGAACGGGGCGGCCATGTCACCTCCACCGCGCAGCCAGACCAGGATCGCCGCATAGGCGATGCCGACGGCCAGCAGGGCAAGTCGCGGACGACGCCAGGCGGACGTGAGGCCCACCGCGGCCAGGTTCGCCACGACGCCGAAGTGCAGGGGCGCCCGGCTCGGGTCCAGCAGGGTGACGAGCAGTGGTGCGCAGGCGAGACCGATCGCGAAGACCGGCCACCGGAAGGCGAGCCAGCACGCCGGAACCTGCACCACGGCCAGGCCGAGGCCGATGAAGCTCAGGGCCGCCACGCTGATCACGCCGTACGCGCCATAGCCGATCCCCCAGTCCTCCAGGAACCACGGCGTCCACCGCGCGGTCACGAAGCAGATCCCGACGACCACACTCGCGGCGACGGCGGCCACGAGATAGGACGCCGGGACCGGTCGATCGTGGGACTTCAGCAGGGCGGAGAACATGTCGACCATCCTGGGGTGGCCGCGTCGGGCGTCACCACCCTCGACAGAGCGGAACCGGGGGTCCCCCGTGCGGGGGACCCCCGGTCGCGTCGCCCGGCGGAGCGGACCGTCGGCCCGGCTCTGCGGAACAGATCAGTGGGAGGGATCAGTGGGCGTTGTCGTAGGCCTCGCGGACGTCGGACGGGATCCGGCCGCGCTCGGGGACGGTGAACCCGTTCCCGCGCGCCCATTCGCGGACCTCCTTGGCCGGCACGCCGCCCGACGGAGCAGCGGCGGCCCGGCCACGCTTGGCCGCGCCGCCCCCGCGGCCGGCCTTGCGGGCGTGGCCGACGTACGGCGCCAGGGCGTCGCGCAGCGCGGCGGCGTTCTTGTCGTGGAGATCGATCTCGTAGTGGGCGCCGTCCAGGCCGAAGCTGATCGTCTGGGTGGCCTCACTGCCGTCGATGTCGTCGACGAGAACGATGTTGACCTTCTGTGCCATGTGTGGGACTCCTCGAAAGGTAGCAATGCAAGGTATCCGCGTCCGTGCCGACGCGATATTCAATCCTTGCACAAACGAGGGCGAAAATGAATCAGCGCTGATTGCGGAGGAATACCTTTTCCAGTCCGCGCAGGGTCAGCCAGGGGGCGCGGTGGGTGAAGCAGCGGCACTCGTCGACCACGAGCGGGGCGAGATAGCCCGTCGAGATCACCGTGACGTCCCCCGCGGCGCTGCCGAGCGCGGCGATCAGTCGCTCGACCATGCCCTCGACCTGACTGGCCACGCCGAACACCATGCCGGACTGGAGTGCCTCGACCGTGTTCTTGCCGATCACCCCCCGCGGGCGCACCAGCTCGACCATCCGCAGCTGCGCGCCGCCTCGGCTGAGGGCGTCGAGAGAGATCTCGATGCCAGGGGTGATGGCGCCGCCGACATAGCGGCCCTGCTCGTCGACCACGTCGTAGGTGGTGGCGGTGCCGCCGAAATCCACGACGATGGCTGGGCATTCGAAATCAGCGGCCGCCGCGAGCGCATTGACGATGCGGTCGGCACCGACCTCGCGCGGATTGTCGACGAGAATGGGGACGCCGGTGCGAATGCCGGGCTCGACGATGACGCACGGAATGTCGGGGAAATGCGCGGGCAGCATCTCACGCCACGCGTTGAGCACCGCCGGCACCGTCGAGCAGACCGCGATTCCGGTGACCTCCTCCTCGCGGGTGCCGAGCAGCCCCCGCAGCAACACGCCCCATTCGTCGGCAGTGCGGTGCTCCGCGGTCGACACCCGCCAGTCCGCGTGGACGGCACCGTCGGACACGAGACCGAGCACGGTGTGGGCGTTGCCGATGTCGGCCGCGAGCAGGGGCATGGTCACGCCGTCCGGAAGTCCAGGCCCAGGTCGAAGACGACGACCGAGTGGGTCAGGGCACCGACGGAGATGAAGTCGACGCCGGTCTCGGCGACCTCGCGGGCCCGTTCGAGCGTGAGCCCACCGGAGGCCTCCAGGGTCGCCCGCGCCCCGTCGTCGGCGTTGATCCGGACCGCCTCTGCCATGTCGGCGGTGCTCATGTTGTCGAGCAGCACCTCGGTGCAGCCGGCCGCGAGGACGGCGCGCAGCTCGTCGAGGTCCATCACCTCGACCTCGACGCGGAGCCCGGGGTGCTTCGCGACGACGGCCTCGTAGGCCGCGACGACGCCGCCCGCGGCGACCGCGTGGTTGTCCTTGACCATCGCCCGGTCGACCAGGCTGAACCGGTGGTTGACGCCGCCGCCGCAGCGCACGGCGTACTTCTGCAGGGCGCGCCAGCCGGGCAGGGTCTTGCGGGTGTCGAGCACCCGCGCGCGGGTGCCCTCGAGCGCGTCGACCCAGCGCGAGGTCGCGGTGGCGACGCCGGAGAGGTGCGAGGCGAAGTTGAGGGCCGTCCGCTCGGCGGTCAGCACACCGCGAACCGGGCCGGAGACGGTGAGGACGACGTCGCCGGGCCGCACGCGGGTGCCGTCGGGCACCCGGCCGGTGATCTTGACGGAGTCGCCGAGGGCGTAGACGAACGCCAGCTCGGCGATCGCCAGTCCCGCGACGACGCCCGGCTCGCGCGCGGCGAAGTCGGCGACCGCCTCGCCCATGTCGGGCATCGCGTCGCTGGTGACGTCGTCGACGCCGCCGGGGAGGTCCTCCTCGAAGGCAAGTGCGATGTGGTCGTAGACGGCGCGCGGGTCGAGGCCGGCATCGGCGATCTCGTCGACGAGCCCGGCGGGCAGGTCGTCGTACGGCGTGCGGGCGATCACGAGAGTCCTCCGTCGGTGGCCGGGGCGGGGGCGAACGTGACCGTGGTGACGCCGTCGTCCATGGTCACGTCGAAGTGCCCGGCCCAGTGGGCGTCGTCGCGCTCGGGGAAGTCCTCGCGCCAGTGCGAGCCGCGGGTCTCCTGGCGCAGCGCGGCCGCGTCGGCGAGGGCGGCGCTGATGGTGAGCAGGTTGGTCGCCTCCCAAGAGGCCTGGTCAACGGTCTCGGCGGCGTGCCCGGCGAGCTTGTCGAGGACGACGCCGGCCTCGGCCAGGCCGGGCGCCGAGCGCAGCACGCCCACGCGCGAGCTCATCGTCTCCTGGAGCTCGCGGCGGATGTCGCCCGCGACCAGGCCGGCGGTACGACGGTCCGCGGCCGGCTCGCGCCACGGCGTCAGCTCGCCGGGGAGCACCTCGGCGATCCGCCGCGAGAACACCAGGCCCTCGAGCAGGGAGTTGGAGGCGAGCCGGTTGGCACCGTGGACGCCCGAGCAGGCCACCTCGCCGGTGGCGTAGAGGCCGGGCACGTCGGTGCGGCCGAGCAGGTCGGTGCGCACACCGCCGGAGGCGTAGTGGCAGGCGGGCGCGACCGGGATCAGCTGGGTGACCGGGTCGATGCCGTGGGACCGGGCGGTGGCCAGGATCGTCGGGAACCGGCGCTCCCAGAACTCCGCGCCGAGGTGACGGGCGTCGAGCCACAGGTGGGGGCGGCCGGTCTCGAGCATCCGCTTCATGATCGTCTTGGCGACGACGTCGCGCGGAGCGAGGTCGGCGAGCTCGTGGACGCCCTGCATGATCCGGTCGCCCTCGTCGTCGACGAGGAAGGCGCCCTCGCCGCGGACCGCCTCGGAGATGAGCGGCTGCTGGCCCCGGGAGTCGGGGCCGAGGTACATGACCGTCGGGTGGAACTGCACGAACTCCAGATCGCGCAGGGTGGCTCCGGCGCGCAGCGCGAGCGCCATGCCGTCGCCCGTGGTGACGGCGGGGTTGGTGGTCTGGGAGAACACCTGCCCCAGGCCGCCGCTGGCCAGCACGACGGCGCGGCAGTGGACGGCGCCGACCCCGTCGCGCTCGCCCTCGCCGATCACGTGCAGGGTCAGGCCGGCGACCGCCGGCGGGCCCGTCGTACCGGAGTCGTCGACGTCGCCGGGGCCGAGCAGCAGATCGACGGCCAGCGCGTGCTGGATCACCTCGATGTCGGGGGCCGCCTCGATCGCGGCGATGAGCGCCCGCTGGATCTCCGCGCCGGTGGCGTCGCCGCCGGCGTGCGCGATCCGGTCGCGGTGGTGGCCGCCCTCGCGGGTCAGCGACAGCTCGCCGTCGTCGGTGTGGTCGAAGTTGGTGCCGAGGGCGATCAGCTCGCGCACCGCCTCGGGTCCCTCGTTGACGAGCACCCGCACGGCCGCCCCGTCGCAGGCGCCCGCGCCGGCGACGAGCGTGTCCGCCTCGTGCTGCTCGGGGGTGTCACCGGGTCCGAGCGCGGCGGCGATGCCGCCCTGGGCCCACTGGGTCGAGCCGGCGTTGAGCACGTCCTTGGTGACGACCAGGATCTTGTCGACCCGGCCGCGCAGCCGCAGGGCCGCGGTCAGCCCGGCGATGCCGGAGCCGACGATGACGACGTCGGCGCGCGTGGTCCAACCCGGGCTCGGCGCGGTGAGGCGCCCGGGGAGGCGCAGCTGTTCTGGCATTCCAGCAGGTTACTGACTCGACGGGGTCAGTGCGTCGCGGTGACGTCTCCGCGGGACAGGCTCGGGTCGCCGAAGGTCTCGGCGGGGTCGAATCCGGTCGCCATGACCTTGTTGTCGGCGTCGACGAAGACCACGTGCGGCTGGTACTCCTTGGCCTCCTCGGTGCTCATCTGGCCGTAGCCGATGAGGATGACCAGGTCACCGGGGTGGACCAGCCGGGCGGCGGCACCGTTGATGCCGATCACGCCGCTGCCCCGCTCGCCGGCGATCGTGTACGTCTCCAGACGTGCGCCGTTGGTGATGTCGACGATGTGGACCAGCTCGCCGGCCAGCAGGTCGGCCGCCTCGAGCAGGTCCTCGTCGACCGTGACCGAGCCGACGTAGTGCAGGTCGGCCTGCGTGACCGTCGCGCGGTGGATCTTGCTCTTCATCATGGTGCGCAGCACAGGAGTCTCCCTCTGGTTCAGAACTGCAGGGGCATGTTGTCGATGAGCCGGGTGGTGCCGACCCGGGCCGCGACGAGGATCCGGCCCTCGGCGCCGGGCTCGGGGTAGTCGGGCAGCTCGCCGAGGCCGGTCGTGGTCAGGGCGAGGTAGTCGAGCTCGACGCCCGGCTCCGCCTTGATGACGCTCATCGCGGCCCATCTCGCCGCCGGGACGCCGTACGACGCCCGCTCCTGCGCGGCCCGCAGCGCCCGGCTCAGGGTGGCTGCCTGCTGCCGCTGCTCGGCGTCGAGGTAGCGGTTGCGGCTGGACCGGGCCAGGCCGTCGGGCTCGCGGTCGGTGGCGGCGCCGACGACGTCGATGCCGAGGCACAGGTCGGAGGCCATCCGGCGGATCAGCGCGAGCTGCTGGTAGTCCTTCTCCCCGAACACCGCCACGTCGGGACGGACCAGGCCGAACAGCTTGGCCACGACGGTGAGCACCCCGCGGAAGTGGCCGGGGCGGCTGGCGCCCTCGAGCAGGTCGGCGAGCGGGCCGGGCTGCACCGTCACCGCCTCGGAGGCGACCCCCTCGTGCGGGACGCCGTCGGGGTACATCTCGGCGACGACCGGCGCGAACAGCACGTCGACGCCTTCCGCCGCGGCCAGCGCGAGGTCGTCGTCGAAGGTGCGCGGGTAGCGGTCCAGGTCCTCGCCAGGGCCGAACTGCAGGGGGTTGACGAAGATGGAGATCACGACGGTGCCGTCGGCGCCCGCGCGCTCGCGGGCGATCCGCATCAAGGTGGCGTGGCCCTCGTGCAGGGCGCCCATCGTCGGGACGAGGACGACGGTGCCGCGGCCCGCGAGCAGGCCGCCGAGCTCGGCCCGGCTGCGTGCGACGGCAGGCGCGGTCAGGGTCCCCGTCGCGGGGTGGGTCATGCGGACTCCACCCGCGGGGTGGGCAGGACCCGGCGGTCGCCGTACGCGCTGAGGACGCTGGCGATGGCCTGGGCACGGATCGGCAGCAGCCGGCCGTCGGTGACCGCACGGTCGAGGGTGGCCCACGCCATCGCGACGTACGACGGCACGGTGTCGGGCGCGTTGGCGGAGATGTCCTTGAGGTGCGCCGCGACGGTCTGGACGTCGCCGCGGACGATCGGGCCGGTCAGCGCGGCGTCGCCGTGGGCGAGCGCGTTGTCGAGGGCCGCGTCGAGCAGCGGGCGCAGGGTGCCGGCCGGGTCGTCGACGCCGGCGGCGCTGAGCAGGCCCATCGCCTCGCTGACGAGGGTCACCAGGTGGTTGGCGCCGTGGGCGAGGCCCGCGTGGTAGAGCGTGCGCATCTCCTCGGGCACCCAGGTCGGGCGGCCGCCGAGGTCGGCGACGAGGGACTCGGCGAGCTCGCGCTCCCCCTGGCCGGCGGTGAGGCCGAAGACGCAGCCGTGGAGCCGCTCCAGGTCGACCGAGGTCCCCGTGAAGGTCATCGCCGGGTGCAGGGCGATCACCCGCGCGCCGACCGCGGCGGCCGGGGCCAGCACGGCGAGACCGTGGCGGCCGGAGGTGTGCGCGACGACCTGACCGGCGTGGAGGGCGCCGCTGTCGGCGAGCACCTTCACCACGTTGGGGAGCATGTCGTCGGGGACGGTGAGCAGCAGCAGGTCGGCCCCGCGCGCGACCTCGCTCGGCTTGCGCAGCGCGACGCCGGGCAGCAGCTCGGCGGCACGGCGACGCGAGGCGTCGGACTCGCCCGCGGCGGCGGCGATGGTGTGACCGGCGGCGCGGAGACCCGCGGCCAGCACGGCGCCGACCCGGCCGGCGCCGACCACACCCACACGGAAGACGTGGGACATCGTGAACCTTTCGTTCCCGTCCCGCCGACCACTCCCTCCGCCCGGGAGGGAGCCGGTGTGGGTACCGGACGTTGTGCTCAGTGTTGTCGTCCCGGGGTTCCGGGACACCTCAACGGTACGCCTGCCCGGGGAGCCCCGGAACGGGTCGGTCCGGTGGCCTGCATCACACGCGGCGAGCGCACCCTAGGCTCGGTGACATGTCGCCGCCGTCCACCCTGCCCGCCGGTGCCCGGCTGCTGCACGTGGGCCCGCACAAGACCGGAACCACGGCCCTCCAGAGCGCCTTCCACCAGGCCCGGGCGGACCTGGGCCGGCAGGGCGTCCGGTACGTCTCGCGGAGCCGGCACGACGCCAAGGCGGCGCGCCATGTCACCGGGCGGCCGGTCCCCGGTCGCGATCCGGCCCGGGCCGAGCAGGCGTGGCACGCGGTCGTCGGCGAGCTGACCGCGGCCGGCGATGAGCGCCGGGTCTTCAGCAGCGAGTTCCTCTCCGACGCGTCGGACGCCCAGATCGCCCGGATCGTCGAGGAGGTCGGTGCCGACGACCTCTGGATCGCGGTCACCCTCCGGCCCCTGGCGCGGATCCTGTCGTCGCAGTACCAGCAGAGCCTGCAGCGGCAGAGCGCCTACGGGTACGACGCCTGGCTGCGCGTGGTGCTCACCGACGTGACCGCGCCGGAGCCGCGGGAGTTCTGGACCCGCCACCGGCACGACGAGCTGGTCCGCCGCTGGGCGGAGCGGGTCGGGCCGGACCGGGTGGTGGTGGTCGTCCTGGACCCCAGCGACCACGACTTCCTGCCGCACACCTTCGAGCGGCTGCTCGGGCTGCGCCCGGAGACCCTGGCCGGTCAGGACGCGAAGGAGAACCGCTCGCTGACGGCGGACGAGGCGGAGCTGCTGCGTCGCTTCAACGCGGACTACACCGCTCTCGGCCTCGGCCCCGAGCACTACGTACGGCTGTTCCGCCACCTCAAGGACCATCTCAAGGCCCGCCGGCCCGCGGCCGACGAGGCGGCGCTGGTCACCCCCGACTGGGCGGTCCGCCAGGCCAACGACATCGGTCGCGAGATGGTGGAGCGCATCCGGGCTCTCGGCGTACCGGTCCACGGCGACCTCGACGCGATCGCGTCGACGCCGGTCGCGGACGTCGCCGCCACTCCGGAGCCGCCGGCGGCGGTGGATGCCGGGGTGGCGGCGTGGTTCGGGGCCGGGCTCGCGCTGGCGGCGGACCGGCTGGCCACGGCACCGCCGCGGGAGCCCGCCCCGGAGCCGGCCCGCAGGCGGCTCGGCCGCCGCTGGTGAGACCTGACCCGATGGCCGGTCAGCACGCTCTCAGGCGAAGGGATCGTCCTTGCGGACGTCGTAGACGTGGCCGGACTGGTCGGAGATGAGCACGTCGACCGACGTGTGCGCCACGGTCTGGGAGTCGAGCAGGGTGCCCGGGGGCTCCTCCCCGAACGCCTTGGTGCGCATCGGGGTGGCCGTGCGCTCGGGATTGATGCAGTTGACCCGGACCCCGGCGTCGGCCCACTCGTCCGCGAGCGCCTGGGTGAGGTTGACGGTGGCGGCCTTCGCCGACGAGTAGAGGCTGTAGCCGCCGCGCCCGCGGGTGTAGGAGCTCGACGTGAACAGCAGGAGCGAGCCGCCGCTGGCCGCGAGATGCGGGTAGAACTCCTGGGCGATGAAGATCGGGCCGAGGTAGTTGATCTCGGTCGCGGCGTAGACCGTCTCCTCCGTGGTCTCGACGAGCTCACCGCGGTGCAGCACCCCGGCGGTGTTGACGACGAAGTCGATGGTGCCGGTCTTCGCGATCGCCTCCTTCGCCGCGGCCGCGATGTCGGCGCGCTTGCCGACGTCGGTGCCGGTGCTCGACCGGCTGAAGCTGAGCACCGTGGCGCCGTAGGACTGGGCGAGCTCGGCGATGTCGGCGCCGATGCCGTAGCTGCCGCCGAACACGACCATCGTCCTGCCCTCGAGCGCGGCGCGGTAGCCGGCGTCGTCCCTCGCCCGGGGCAGGTCGATGCCGGTGAGCTGGAAGAGCTTGTCGGCGATGAAGACGTCGATCGGCTCGGTGACCTTCATGTTCCGGTCGTCGCCGTGCACCACGATGATGGGCTCGTCGGGAAGGTACTTGAGCACGACGCTGCAGTCGTCGGTCGCGGTGAAGTCCGGGTCCTCCGCCGCGATGTCGTAGGCGCGGGCCAGCACGTCGAGGCGGAAGGCCTGGGGCGTCTGGCCACGACGCAGGGAGGCGCGCGGCGGGATGCTGCGGATGGTGTCGTCGGCGTCGACCTCGATGATCGTGTCGGCCGACGGGATCGCGACGTCGACGGCCGGGTAGGAGTCGAGCGCGGTGAAGCACTCGCCGATGATCCGCGGGGTCACCAGCGGCCGGACGGCGTCGTGGAGCAGGATCCGGGTCTGCGCGGCGTCGCCCGTGGCGATCAGGTGGTCGATCGCGCGCCGGGTGGTGTCGTTGCGGGTCTCGCCGCCCTCGAGGATGGCCGTGACCTTGGGGTACCCGCCCTTGCGGGTGATGTCGCGGACCGCGTCGGTGTGGCCGGGCGTCATCATCACGACGACCTCGTCGACGTCGGCGTGCTCGTGCAGGGCGGCCAGGGTGTGCTCGAGGAGCGTCTTCCCGGCGACCTTGATGAGCTGCTTCGGGATGTCGAGCCCGACCCTGCTCCCGACACCGCCGGCGAGCAGGACGGCGACATTCCTCGTCATGGGCGCAGTCTCCCACGCAGGGGACTCAGCGGCCCACTCAGCGGCCCACTCAACGACCCCGTCGACGCAGGGCCCGCCGACGCAGCTCGCGCAGGAGGTCCCGGCCACTCACGGCCGCCAAGCCACCGGCGCCGGACTCAGCGCCGGACTCAGCGCCGGACTCGGGGTCGGGCGACGGGGCGGGGGCGGGAAGGGTCAGGCCGACCCGGAAGTAGGCGTCCATCATCCGGCCGGCGGACCCGACGTCGACGACCTCGGGCACCTCGACCTCGACCGGGTGGGTGGCGGGGTCGCTGAACAGGTGGCGGACGTCGCCCAGCACCCGGGCACCGGAGGACGCGAGGGCCTCGACCCAGTCGGCGACGTACTCGTCGGCTCGCTCGGCCGCCCAGCGCGGCACCCGGACCGTCTGGTGCCGCGGGGCGGCCTCGACCACGGGACGCAGCTTGATCCGGCGGGTGTCGCCGGCGGTCGCCATCCAGGCGTCGAGGTCGCCGCCGTGGCCGCGGTAGGCGGCGGCCAGGTGCCGCAGCATCTCGGCCTCGGGCAGCGGCAGGGACAGGTTGCGCGAGGGCGACGGCTCGAGCAGCTCGGGGACGCCGAGCAGGTCCTCGAAGGCGCGCAGCAGCCAGGTGTGGTCGGACGGGTCGAGGACGACGAAGACCAGGTTCTCCTCGCCGAACACCGCGCCCCAGTCCTGCAGGACCCGGCGCGGGTTGAGCCGGCGCAGCGCCTGGCCGGGTACGAACCCGGCGCCGACGCCGCCCAGTGGCTCCTCGGCGAATCGCGCGCGCAGCCAGTCGTCGAGGGGCAGCGGGTCCGCGCGCCGCAGGCCCTGCTGCCAGCGCGAGGCGAGCTGGGGGGCGAGGGCGCGGATCGTCGTCACGACGTACGCCGGGCCCAGCTCCTCGCGCAGCCCGCGGATCCGCTCCGGTGCGGCCAGCGACAGGGACTCGCTCGACCAGAAGGTGCGCCGGGCGGTGGACGTGCGGAACTCACCGGCGAGCTGCTGCCACCGCTCGTGCTCGGCCGCCCAGTAGGAGCGGACGTTGCCGGCGGCGGTGATCGCGACCTTCCGCTCGTGGGCGCGGCGCGAGACGTTGTGGGCGCCGTGCTCCTCGAGCCGCGCCCGGGCCGCCCACAGGGAGTGCTGGAGCGCGGTGGTGCCGGTCTTCGGCATCCCGATGTGGAGCAGCTTCGCGCCGTCCGGCAGCACGGGCCCACCCGAGGTCACGACGCGCCCCCGAGACGACGGCGCGCCCTGCGGCCGAGCTCGCGGGCCGCGCTCGCGCGGACGCCGTCGCGGGCCCGCTCGACATCCCACTCCTCGGCCACCGCACGGTGGCGCGACCAGACGGCACGCTCGACGGGACCGGCCAGGTCACGGTGCTCGGGCCGGGCGTGGACGCCGGTGAGCTTGCTGATGACGCCGACCGCCAGCGCGGCCGCGGCGCCGGGGTCGATCGCGGCCACCGGCGTGTTCTCGCCGTCGGCCGGAGCGAGCGCGCGATCGGAGAGCAGGCCCAGGTCGCCGACGACCCGGGCGCCCGAGGCGCCGATCCGCGCGGCCATGCCGGCGCCGACCTCGAGCGCACGGTCGATCGCCCAGCCGGGCGTGAGCAGTCGCTCGGCGGCCGGGTCGGCGGGTGCGGCCTGCAGCCCCCGCGCGGCGCCGAACCGGACGAACCGGCCGTGGTCGGCGCTCGACCAGGGGGGTCGGGAGGTCCGGTCGACGAGGGTCTGCATCAGGGTCGCCTCGGGATGGGTGAGCGACCGGTTGGTCTTGTCGACCGGCGGGCGGAGCAGTCCCGCGGGGAGGCCGAGGAGGCCCTCGAACGCGGCCGGCAGACCGCGGTGGTCACGGTCGTCGACGACGACGACGGTGACCCGGTCGCCACCCACCAGGCCGACCCAGCGCTCGACCAGGCGGTCGTGGCGGTGCCGCTGCCAGAACGACGGGGTCACGCCCTCGGCACCGGCCGGGCCGTCGGGAGCACCCACGGCGGCGGGATCGAGGATCGCGCGCAGCCAGTCGTCGTACGGCGGCACGGGGACGTTCTGGCCGTACTGCTGCCACTGCGAGCCGAGCAGCCGCACGATCGGGCGCACCGTGATCACCACGTGGGCCAGCGGGCCGAGGGTGTCGAGCACGGTACGCGCGCCCTCGTCGGTGGCCTCGCAGTAGACCTCGCTGCTGAGCACGCCGATCCGCGGTCGCTCGGCGTGCAGCTGCGCGACCAGGTCGAACCAGCGCTGCCGGAAGGCGCCGAGGTCCTTGCCGGGGTCGACCCGGCCGAGGGCGACCGCCATCGACGCGTTCATCTCGTGCGCCAGCTCGCCGGGGTAGGCGACGCCGTGCTCGGCGAGCGCGGGGCGCGCCTCCCACAGCGCGCCCTGCATGGCGGTCGTGCCGGTCTTGTAGGGACCGATGTGGACCAGGGTGGTGCCGTCGGGCAGGGGCGGGATCATCGCCGTCCTCCCAACTTCGCGAGGAGGGCGCGCGCCGGCAGCTCCCCCACGGGTACGACGACCGGCCGGTCCGGCGCGAGGTCGACCGGACGCTCGAGCACCGCGAGCATCACCTCGAGCGCCGCGTCGGCGGCCACGTCGATCGGCACCAGCCCGCGCTCGGCGGGCACCGGCCAGAGGAGGGCGTCGCGTGGTCCGCTGATCGTGACCCCGTCGGCCTCCAGCGCGGCGAGCGCGGATCGGGAGGCGTCGCGCAGCGCGCGGGCGTCCGCGGGGCCGACGTCGGGGTCGGTGTCGAGGGCCCGGCTGATGCAGGCGGTCGCGTCGGCGGCACTGTCGGTGGCCGTCTGCCAGGCCGGCGGCAACAGCACCTCGACCTGCGCGACCAGGGCGTCGGCGTACGCGCGGGCGGTGTCCTGGCCGCCGGGGACGCTCGGCGGGGGGACCGGGTCGGCATCGGTGTGCCGGGCCGCGGCGACGACGTCGAAGGGGGGCCAGCGGCGGCCGGCCGCGAGGGCCAGCAGCTGCTCGAAGCAGGTCACCTCGTCGAGGGAGACCGCCAGATGCACGGGCGCCGCGGCGGCGGCGTTGATCGCGCGGACCTGACCCACCCAGGCCGCGAGGGCGTCGGGCGTGGGCTCGGCCAGCAGCTCGGCCACGGACCCGACGACGAGCAGGGTCCGGTCATCGGGCAGCTCGGCGACGTCGACGACGGTCACGTCCGGCCGCTCGTCCTCGTCGCGGGTGACCCGGTCGTCCTCGAGGGAGGCCCACCAGGTCGGGACGGCGAAGGCGTTCATGCCGCCCGCGGCGTCAGGGACGTGCAGCAGGCTCATCGTCGGATCACCCGTCGGCGGGCCCGCCGCCCGAGCTCTCCCAGCAGCTGCCGGCCGCCGTACGTCGTCAGGTCGGGCTCCGCCGGTGTCGCCGCCGTCGTGGCGGCATGAGTGCGGGAGGCGTGCTCGAGCGCCGCGGTGAAGACGACGTCCATCAGCCGGCCGGCGCTCGCCACGTCGACGGCCGTCGGCACCGCGACCTCCTCGGCGTGGTCAGCGGGGTCGACGAGCAGGTCGGCGAGGTCGCCGACCACGGTCACCCCCGACGCCTCGACGACAGCGTTCCAGGCGGCGGCGTACTCGTTGGCGCGCTCGGCCACCCAGCGCGGGGCGCGGATCGGGTGCGGAGCGAGGGTGTTGGTGTAGTCGCGCAGCGGGATCCTGGCCAGGACGCCGATCGCCTCCATCCACGTGGCGTGATCGCCGTCGTGGTCGGTGTAGGCGCGGTTGAACTGCCGCAGCATCTCGGCCTCGGGATAGGGCAGTGACGCATTGCCCTCCGGCACCGCCTCCAGCACCTCGGGGACGCCCATCAGGCGCTCGAAGACGCGGAAGGTCCGCGCCCGGTCTCTCGCGTCGGGGACGACGAGGACGATCTTGTCCTCGCCGAAGACGGGCCCCCACTCCTCGACGATCCGGCGCAGGCTAAAGCGGTGCAGCATCGGGGCGAACCGGACGTAGTCGACGCTCACGTCGCCCTCGACCGACACCGCCTCGAACTGGCTGGTCGCCCACTCCTCCAGGGACTGCACGCCGCGCCGGCGCAGCCACTGCTGCCACTGGGACACCATGAGCGGGGCGAGGGGGCGCAGGGTGACGACGACATGCGTGTCGGCGCCGAGCTGGTCCGCGAGATAGGCGACCCGCTCGCCCTTCGCGTGGCTCAGCGACTCGCTCGACCAGAAGGTGCAGCGCGCGGCGGAGGTGCGGAACTCGCGCGCCAGCTCCTGCCAGCGCTGCTCCCAGCTGCCCTGCCAGAACTCGGCCAGGCCGTCGGCCGCGACCTGGCCGACCCGCATCTCGTGCCGGCCCTTGCCGACGTTGTGCGCGCCCAGCTCCTCGAGCCTCGGCCGGGCGCGGTCGAGCGCGCCCTGGAGGGCCGTCGTACCGGTCTTGGGGAGGCCGATGTGGATGAACCGCGAGCCGTCCGGCAGGGCGTCGGGCAGGGCCACAGAGCGCATCGCGCGGACAACTCCTTCGATCGGGCGGAAGGTCTGATCCTAGCCAGGCGGGGGCCGGCCCGGTTTCATCACGGTATGTAGCCGAACCGGCCCTTCTGTAGTTGGGCTCCGCTACAGAAGTGCTGCCCGGCCTACATACCGTGATGAACCGGCCTCCCCCCTCCGGAGCGAGCAGACGGAGCGGCGGCGCCCGCGATCAGGGGCCCTCGAAGAAGGCGGCCGCGACCCGCTCCGCGGCGTGGCCGTCCATGAAGCGGTTGAACCGCTGGTGGAAGGTCTCCATCGCGTCGGCGTACCTGCGCTGGAGACCGTCGAGGTCGCGGAGCAGGTCGACGACCTGGTCGGCGGTGTCGACGTGCGGACCGGGCGCGGTGGGCACGTAGTCGTAGAGGAAGCCGCGCACCCCGCCGACGTAGGTGTCGAGATCGGGGACCAGGAAGACCATCGGCCGCCGGGTCAGGGCGAAGTCGAAGCGCAGCGACGAGTAGTCGAGGACCGCGGCGTCGGCGGCGAGGATCAGGTCGTTGATCTCGGGGTACTCGGTGACGTCGAGGAACCGGGTCGCCCCGGCCCGGTCCGCACCGTCGCCGGCGGGGTTGTGGAACCGGTGGCCGCGCAGCAGCAGGACGTAGTCGGGTCCGAGGTCACGCGCGGCGGCGCCGATGTCGAGGTGGTGGACGGCGTCGGCCGCGCGCCAGTTGGTGGCCTGGTCGTCGCGCCAGGTGGGGGCGTAGAGGACGGCCTTCTGGTGCGGCGCGATGCCGAGCCGGCGCCGGGCGTCGGCCCGGGCGGCCTCGGCGCGTTCGCCGACGAGGCCGTCGTCGCGGGGGTAGCCCTCGCTGTGGATCGGGCCGTCGTAGGCGTACTCGCGGCGGTAGTACTGGTCCATGTCCGGCTCGGGGGTGAGGATCAGGTCCCACTGCCTCGACGTGCGATCCAGCTCGAGCTCGATGCGCCGCGGTGGGTAGTGCTTGGCGTCCCACATCCGGATGCCCATCGACTTCGACGGGTAGCCGTGGAAGGTCTGCAGCAGCCGCTGCCCCGCCCGCTTGCGGAACCAGCGCTCGGGGTCGATGTTCATGCACAGGCTGCCCGCCGCCGCCAGGACGCGGTACCACTCGCGGGTCGTCATCACGACCGGGACGCCGCCCTCGGGCACCCATGACGCGGCCGACGCCACGCCCCAGTAGAGCGTCAGGTCGGGACGGGTACGGCGCAGGTGCTGGTGCAGCGCGAGCTGGCTGTCGGTGGCGGAGGCGCCGACGTAGGACTGGAAGTAGACGGCGTCGGGCTCGAGCGGGATGTCGGCGTCGGCGTACCACTCCTGGAGCTGGGTCTGGCCGAAGGGGACGCGCTCCTCGACCGGCACCTGCGGGAGCAGCTCGATGCCGGCGACACGGCCCTCCTGCACGACGCGGGCGGAGTAGCCGGGCTGGTCGGAGCTGACCATGAAGTGGTGCAGCCGGTCGATGCCGCGCTCGCCGAGGAGGGCGCGGGTGGTGGTGCCGCCCTGGCTGACACCGAGCCAGAGCCAGGCGGGGGCGAGCGGGCGGGTGCCGAGACCCCAGCGGTCGGTGGTCAGCGGGACGCTCGCCCGGATCTCGCCGGGAGCCTCGCCGGCCCGCAGGTCGGCGGAGAGGACCTCGGTGCCGCCGACCTGGGTGAGCAGCACCAGGCGGGTGTCACCGGCGTCGGGCGCGGGGCGGCCGAGCCAGTGCCCGGTCACGTCGAGCCGGACGCCCTCGACGACGAGGTCGTCGACGACCAGGGTCCCGGCGGTCTCGTAGAGCTCGGTGTCGCCCGAGGCGGTGCGGGAGCCGACGACCTCGCCGCCGCCCACGCCGAGCCACTGGGGTGCGGCGGCGGGCCAGCCGAGGGCCAGCTCGCGGCCGTCGGCGGTGAGCGCGTGGACCTGCCAACGGCGCTGTCCGGTCCAGGCCGCGGGGAGCTGGAGACGGAACGTGAGGGCGCCGTCGGGCCCGGCCGTGGTCGTGGCGCGGACCTGCTGGGTGCCCTGGGTCGCGCGCAGGCCGGTGATCGGCGTGCCACCTCCGCCGGGCGGCTGGTCGAGGACGCCGGAGACGCTGCGGCCCTCGACGTCCAGCGTACGCAGCCGCGGGCCCCGGTCGGGGCGGATCCGCAGGCCGACGACGTCGGAGCGCGGGTTGAACGCGACCACGGAGCCGGCGACCGGGCGCGGCGCGAGGTGGTCGCGGCCGATGAAGCCGGCCGAGGCCTGCTCGTCGATGAGCGGCACGGCGCCCGAGCGGCGTACGCCGTCGACGTCGATGTCGATCTCGACGACCCAGGTGACGACACCGTCGGGGCTCGGGGAGCTGGCAGCGACCACGTCGGCGACCGGGACGACGGCGTCGAAGGCGCCCCAGGAGAAGTCCTGGTGGCGACGCAGCGCCTGGTTGGCGCGGGCGTCGCGGAACTGCCGGATCTCCAGCGGGATCCGCCGCCCGGATGCACGCTCGACGAGGGCGCAGTCGACCGCCGGACTCGCGGTCATGTGGACGAAGTCGACGGCCGCGAAGATCGTCAGTTCCAGCGTCCCGGCGTCCACCCAGCGGGCCTCGCGCAGCATCGCCCGGAACCGGGTCTCGTCGGCGGTCATCTCGAACAGCTCCGCCGGGATGCCGAGCTCGGCGTCGTCGTGGTGCGGCAGCAGCGCCCAGACCTTGCCGTCGCGGACCTCCGTGGGCCGGTTGCCGCGCGTGAAGAGACGGGCGCCGAGGAAGTCCTCCAGCGCCTTGCGGTGGTCGTGCCGGAGCAGCCAGAGCTTCACCCGCGCCTCGGCGTTGAGGCGGGCCCAGACGTGCTCGTCGGCGGCGTCGAGCAGCATCGCGACGTGGTCGCGCAGGGTCTGCCACTGGTGCTCGTCGGCCCGCTCGACGTCCGCGATGAGCGGCTGCACCGCGGTGTCGAGCACGCCCCACAGGAACCAGTCGCGAACCTCGGGGAGGCCGAGCGCCTCGACCCGGTGCCAGGTGTGGTCGTTGCGGTCGATCCAGGCCGCCAGTCCGCTGAGCACGTCGGGGACGGTGCCGACCTGGACGCCGTCGCGACGGTCGGTCGGGATGTAGGTGAAGTCGGCGAGCAGGTCGAAGGCGGGTGCCTTCTCCAACAGGCCGAGCGCCACGTCGGCGCCGTCGGGGAACTCGTCGGTGAAGCGCAGGCCGGCACTCGCCCAGAAGGAGCCCGCCACGAGCTTGTTGCCCAGGCCCAGGTCGGTGACGGCGACCGGGGTGGCGGCGAGGGTGGTGCCCCGGACGGGAGTGTGGTGCGCAGCGTCGTACGCCGAGTCGGGGATCCAGCCGGCGATGTCGGGCTCGCGCATCGCGCCCACGACCACGGGCGAGCCGGAGCGGTGGTGCGCCTCGACCAGCCGCTCGATGCCGGTGTGGACGAAGTCGTCGCCGGCGTTGGTCACGATGACGACCAGCTCGCCGGACGCGGCGGCCACCCCGGTGTTGCGGGCGGCGGCAAGGGAGTCCGCCACCCGGAGCCGGGTCTTGATCCGCCAGTCCGCGGCAGCGTGCTCGCGCACGGTCGCGGTGACCCGGTCGTGTCGCCCGAAGCGCACCACGAGGATCTCGAGATTGCGGTAGGTCTGGACCTTCAGCGAGTCCAGGCAGGTGCCGATCCGGGTGGTGTCGTCGTCGCTGACCGGGAGCACGACGGTGACCAGCGGGCCGGAGAACTCAGCCCGGAAGCGCCGGGTGGCCCGGCCGACGGGGCCGCGCAGCCTCCCGGGTCCTGCCTTGGCGATCCGGATCAGGCCCTGCTGGGCGCGGGCGCGGTCGAGTGCCACGGGCAGCAGCGTCCTTCCGGGTCGACGGGGCGGTCGCCCGATGCTACCCAGCGTGCCCGGGACGGGCGGGGTCAGGCGGGGCGGCGGGCCCGGGCGCGGGCCTGCGCCTCGAGGGCGTGGATCTGGGCGGTGAGGACGTCGAGCTCTGCCTCGAGCTCCGCGACCCGGACGACGGCCTGGCCGGCCCGGTCCTCGGCGTCGGCAAGGCTCTTGGTGAGCCGCTCGGCGTTGCGCTGGGCGTCCTCGGCCCGGTCGCCGGCCTCGGCCAGCTCACGCCGGGCGTCGGCCAGCTCGGCGGCGGCATCGCCGAGACGCTTCTCGAGGCGGGTGATGGTGGCGTCGCGCTTGGCGACCTTGCCGGTCATGTCGGCGGCGAACTCGACGTTCTCCGCGGTGCGGACCTCGGTCAGCTCGGCGTAGGCGCGCGCCTGGGCGGCGCGGTCGCGGGCGGCCTCCTGACGGGAGTCCAGGAGCTCGGCGTGGGTGATCTTGGTGGCGACAGCGCCCAGCAGGACGGCGGCGGCCGCGGAGATCGTGACCAGGACCCAGGAGCCGGTCACGGCCGTGCCAGCGACGGCGAGCGCCGCGAGCACGAGGAGCAGGACGGCGACCACGATGCGGGTCGACCGCTGACGACGACGGCTGCCGGACAGGACGGGGCCCGACATCACAGAGGAGGGCATGCTCAGCACGGTAGGCCTCCGGAAGGCTCCGACGCGGCAGACACGCTTGTCACACGCGTCCCAACCGTCACAGGGTGCGCATCGCACCCGGCACCTGGGTCGGGGGCGGGGTCGTTGCACGACCCATGTGCCGGGTGCGACGTCGCCAACCCACCGCTCACTGAGCGTCGTGGACCCGGCACGCCCGCTCGAGCAGCAGTCCCGCGACCACCGCGAGGAGGGCGCAGCCGGCGGCGACGAGTGAGCGCACCAAGCGCTCGTCGGCCAGCTCGGCCGGGTCGCCGATCCAGGAGAGCGCGTAGCCGACGTATCCGCCGGCGACGAGGGCTGCGACGAGGGCGCTGGCCCGGCCGAGCATCAGCCGGTTGACGGCCTGGTGCGCCTCGAGCCGCTCGCGGCGCACGTGCACGGCGCGGTGGGTCACCCAGGCGACGTAGCCCAGGATCGCCGCCAGCAGCAGGAGGGCGAGCGGCTGGGCCGCCGAGACCAGCGGGGGTACGACGCCGAGCCGGTCGCACAGCGGGTGGAGGGCCCAGCCCCCCACGAGTCCGATCGCCACCCACCCCAGCACGGTGGGCAGTCCCGTCGGCCGCAGGCCGTCCGGGGACGGACCCGTGGGCGGTTCGGGCTCCTCGGGCCTCGGGATCGGGTCCCGGCTCACGCGCGGATCACTCGGGGGTCACTCGGGTCACTCGGTGGCGAGCACCAGGTCGTCGCGGCGGGTGAGGCCGTCGGCGCCGATCGTGGCCAGCAGGTCGGCGACGGGACCGCGGTCGAGCAGGACGGCGTCCTGCTCGAGGTCGAGCCACGGCTGCAGCACGAACGCCCGCTCGTGGGCGCGCGGGTGCGGCAGCCGCAGTTCCTCGGTGTCGCTGCGGCGGTCGCCGACGACGATCAGGTCGACGTCGAGGGTGCGGGGGGCGTTCTTGACCTCGCCGCGCTCGCGGTCGAAGGCGTCCTCGATGGCCAGGGCGCGGTCGAGGAGCCGGTGCGCCGACAGGGTCGTGTCGGCCAGGACCACGGCGTTGAGGAAGTTGTGCGCGTCGGGTGGGCAGTCGACCGGGACGCTCTCGTAGACCGGGGACACGCCGGTGACCCAGACCTCCGGAGTGTCGGCGAGGGCGCCGAGCGCCCCCTGCAGGGTCGCGAAGCGCTCGCCCAGGTTGGAGCCGAGGGCGATCACCATCCGACGGATCGGTCGCATCTCTCCGGTCAGCGTGTCCGCATCGATGATGTTCGGATTGGGGGTCTCGGTCATGCTGGGCCCTCTGCCTTCCCGGTTCGGTCTCCCGCGCCCGCCGCGTCACGGCGCCGGGTGATGGTGAGCTGTACGTCGGCGAACGTCGCCTGGATCGGCGCATCCGGCTTGTGGACGGTCACACGCACCCATTCAACACGAGGGTCCAACAGGCAGGTGTCCGCGATCCGTTGCGCGAGGGTCTCGATCAGGTCGACCGGGTCCCTCGTCACGACGGCCACGACCTGGTCCACGAGGCTTCCGTAGTCCACGGTGTCGCGCAAATCGTCCGACGCCGCCGCGGGGGCGGTGTCGACGCCGAGCGTCAGGTCGATCTTGAAGACCTGACCGTCGCGCCGCTCGTGGTCGAAGACGCCGTGGTGGGCGAAGCACTCGATGCCGAGGATGCTCAGCTCGTCACTCATCGTCAGTCCCTCTCCGGGGCCACGACCCGATTCGCGCCCGGGCCCCACTGTGCCGCAACCGCGATCGCGTCGCGGTGGGCACGCACATCGTGGACCCGCAGGCACCACACCGGTGCCCCGCCCAGTCCCGCGGCGAGCAGGCCGCTCAGCGCGAGGCTGGCGGCATCCCGCTCCCCCACCGGCCGCGGCCGGCCGTCGGGGTCCTCGAGCAGACGCCCGAGGAAGGTCTTGCGACTTCCGCCGACCAGCAGCGGGTACCCGAGGTCCGCCAGCGCGTCGAGGCGGCGCAGCAGCTCCCAGTTGTGGTGCGGCAGCTTGGCGAACCCGAGCCCGGGATCGAGCACGATCTGGTCGTCGCCGACGCCCGCCGCCCGGATCGCGACGACCCGCTCGGCCAGCTCGGCACGCACGGCGGCGACGACACCGCCCTGCTCGTCGTACGCGGTGAACTCCTGCATCCGGTCGCTGTGCGCCCGCCAGTGCATCGCGATGTAGGTGGCCCCGGTCCGGGCGACCACGTCGAGGATGCCCGGGTCGGCCAGGCCGCCGGAGACGTCGTTGACGATCCGGGCGCCGGCGGCGACCGCCCGCGCCGCGACCTCGGCGCGCATCGTGTCGACGGAGACCGTCGCGCCGTCGGCGGCGAGCGCCTCGATGACGGGTACGACGCGGTCGAGCTCCTCCTCGAGCACGGGCCGGGTCGCCCCCGGGCGCGTGGACTCGCCGCCGACGTCGAGGATGTCGGCCCCCTGCGCCAGCAGCGCGCGAGCGTGCGCGATGGCACGCTCCGGGTCGTCGTACCGGCCGCCGTCGGAGAAGGAGTCGGGTGTGACATTGACGACCCCCATCATTAGCGGGGTCGACGGAGCTGTCATGGCGGCAACCCTAGACTCCCTAGACTCGGCGCCATGGCCGAGGCTCCCGCGGTGTCCGTCGTGATCCCGACCTACCGCTCCGGCCCGGGCCTGGACCGGGCGATCGCGTCGCTGGATGCGCAGATGCTGCCCCAGTCGGAGCTCGAGGTGCTGCTGCTCGACGACGGCTCCCCCGACGACACCGCCGAGCGGATCGAGCGGATCGCCGCCGGACGAGCCAACTACCGCGCGTTCGGGCTGGAGGCGTCGGGCTGGCCGAGCCGGCCGCGCAACGTCGGCGTGCGCGAGGCGCGCGGGCGCTATGTGCTCTTCATGGACCACGACGACGAGCTGTACCCCGACGCACTGCGTGCCGCGGTCGCGCTGGGCGATGCGGCGGGCGCCGACGTGGTCAACGGCAAGGAGGTCCGCACCCAGGTCGCCCGGTGGGGGCTGACGCACTACACCCACGACACCGGCGACGCCCGCGCCGAGCCCCTGCGCGGCCTGCTCCCGATGACCCCGCACAAGCTGTACCGGCGGGGGTTCCTGCTCGCCCACGACATCCGCTTCCCCGAGGCCCCGCGCCACCTGTGGGAGGACATCTTCTTCCAGGTCGACCTGATCGAGCACGAGCCCGTCGTGGCCCTGCTCAGCTCGACGCCGTTCTACCACTGGCGGCACACCGGGGAGAACAGCTCCACGACGTCGGAGGGCGAGCGCGACTACCGGGGCACACCCGACTACTGGCCGTACCTCGAGAAGCTGCTCCGCCGGATCACGGACGTCGCCGACCCCGAGCTCCGGTCTGCCCTCCTCGCCCACACAGCCCAGGTCCGCCTCGTGCCCGAGATCGGACACCGGCCGACCGGGCGGACGGACGCCGAGATCGCCCGGGACCGCGCGGAGATCGCCCGTCTCGTCGAGGAGTTCGTGCCCGTCGAGGTCGACCCGCACCTGTCGGCGCGCAGCCGCACCGCCCTCACCCTCTTCCGTGCCGGACACGCCGAGGCCGCGGCCGACTTCCTGCGCGACGGGATCGGCCGCCGCCCGGAGTTCCGAGTCACGACGGTCGAGGATGCCGGCGACGGAGGCGTGGCGGTGAGCGGCACGGTGACCTGGAGCCGGGTGCCGGGGCAGCCCTTCGCCCGTCGTACGCCGAGCGGGGAGATCGTGCGCGACCTGCCCGAGCCGCTGGCCGGCCTGCTGGCCGAGCACGGCCTGACGCCGAGCGCCGACGTCTCGGCCGCCTTCGTCGATGTGGCCATCAGGCACGCGCCGACGCGGGTCAACTGGCTGCTGCCGTCGACCTCGCAGGTCGAGCTCGTCGAGCAGGAGGACGGGACGCTGGAGCCGGCGGGCCGGTTCACCGCGACCGTCGACCCCCGCACCGCGGCGATGGGCAGCCCCCTGCCGCCGGGCGCGCACCTGGTGCTCGGCATGTGCGAGCTGGACGGGAGCACCGGCATCAAGCGGGCGTTCAGCGACCTGCGCGCCGGCACGCGGGTCGGGCCGCTCGTCCTGGACTACTCGGCACAGGACGGTCTGCTGCTGCGCGTCCCCGACCCGCCGGCACCGCCCGCCCGCAAGGGCCTGCTCGGCCGCCTGCGACGGGCCTAGGGAAGTGCTGATCAGCGGTTCCCTGGGTGCCGGGTCGGCCATCGCGGGAACGACGGCGACGGAGCGTAGCGAGCGACCGGAGCGGAGGAGGCGAGCCTTTCCGCGAGCCGACGGCTTGCCGCCAGGCGTACGCGATCGACGACGGAACCCGACTGCGCGCGCGGCAGCGCGGCGCGACGAAGGAGCGACGCGCTCGCGCTCATGTCACAGCAGGTGGTCGGGTCCGGCGTCCGCCGCCTCGTTGAGCAGGTCGAGCAGGTAGCGGCCGTACCCGCTCTTGAGCAACGGCTGGGCGAGCTCCTCGAGCCGGGCGTCGTCGATGATGCCGAGCCGCCAGGCGATCTCCTCCGGCGCGCCGACCTTGGTGCCCTGCCGGGCCTCGAGGGCGCGCACGAAGTTGCTCGCGTCGTTGAGGTCGTCGAACGTGCCGGTGTCGAGCCACGCGGAGCCGCGGGGCAGCACCTCGACCTGGAGCCGGCCCTCGTCGAGGTACATCCGGTTGAGGTCGGTGATCTCCAACTCGCCGCGGGCCGACGGCTTCAGCGACCGGGCCTTCTCCACGACGTCGGAGCCGTAGAAGTAGAGGCCGGGGACGGCGTAGTGGCTGCGGGGCTTCTCGGGCTTCTCCTCCAAGGAGAGCGCCTTGCCCCCGGCGTCGAACTCGACGACGCCGTACGCCGTCGGGTCGGCTACGCGGTAGCCGAAGACCGCGGCGCCGTCGAGGCCCGCGAAGCGACGCAGGCGAGTGCCGAGACCGGCGCCGTAGAAGATGTTGTCGCCGAGCACGAGCCCGGCACCGCCGCCGGCGAGGTGCTCCTCTCCGATGAGGAACGCCTGGGCGAGGCCGTCGGGCGAGGGCTGGACGGCGTAGGTGATGTCGATGCCGAACTGGCTGCCGTCGCCGAGCAGGCGCCGGAACTGGTCGGCCTCGTGGGGGGTCGTGATGACCAGCACCTCACGGATGCCGGAGAGCATCAGCGTCGAGAGCGGGTAGTAGATCATCGGCTTGTCGTAGATCGGCATCAGCTGCTTGCTGATGGCGTGGGTGATCGGGTGGAGCCGACTCCCCGTGCCTCCCGCCAGGATGATCCCGCGCATATCGTCTCCCGCTCCTCGGCGCCTCGGCAGCGCCGTCTCGATGTCTCGACGGGGCATTCTCCAACATAGGCTGTCCGACGTGCGCATCCTCGTGACCGGCGGAGCCGGGTTCATCGGCTCCAATTTCGTCCACCACCTCGTCCGTCACACCGACGCCACGGTGACGGTCCTCGACAAGCTCACGTACGCCGCCAGCCGCGAGTCGCTGGCCGGGCTGCCCGAGGACCGGGTCCAGCTGGTCGTCGGTGACATCGTCGACGCCACCCTCGTCGAGCCGCTGGTCAACCAGCACGACGCGGTCGTCCACTACGCCGCCGAGTCGCACAACGACAACTCGCTCAACGACCCGTCGCCGTTCATCCAGACCAACCTGATCGGCACGTTCACGCTGCTGGAGGCGGTCCGCAAGGCCGGTGTCCGGTTCCACCACGTCTCCACCGACGAGGTGTACGGCGATCTCGAGCTGGACGATCCGAAGCGGTTCACCGAGGACACGCCCTACACCCCGTCGTCGCCGTACTCCGCCTCGAAGGCGGGCTCCGACCACCTCGTGCGGGCGTGGGTGCGCAGCTTCGGCGTGCAGGCGACGATCTCGAACTGCTCCAACAACTACGGCCCGTGGCAGCACATCGAGAAGTTCATCCCGCGCCAGATCACCGAGGTGGCCGACGGCCGCCGACCGAAGCTGTACGGCTCGGGCGAGAACGTGCGCGACTGGATCCACACCGAGGACCACTCCTCCGCGGTGCTCCGGATCCTCGAGCAGGGCCGGATCGGCGAGACCTACCTGATCGGCGCCGACGGCGAGAAGTCGAACCTCGAGGTGGTCCGGATGATCCTGACCCTGATGGGCCGCGACGCCGACGACTTCGAGCACGTCACCGACCGCGCCGGCCACGACCTGCGCTACGCCATCGACTCCGGCAAGCTGCGCACCGAGCTCGGCTGGACCCCGCAGTACGCCGACTTCGAGGCGGGCCTGGCACAGACCGTCTCCTGGTACCAGGAGAACGAGGCCTGGTGGCGGCCGAAGAAGGACGCCACCGAGGCGGCGTACGCAGCCAAGGGACAGTAGTCGTGAGCGATCTCAGCATCGAGACGACGCCGATCCCCGGCCTGCTCGTGGTCCACCTGCCGGTCCACGGTGACGACCGCGGCTGGTTCAAGGAGAACTGGCAGCGCGAGAAGATGGTCGCGCTCGGTCTGCCGGACTTCGGGCCGGTGCAGAACAACATGAGCTTCAATGCGCTGCGGGGCGCGACCCGCGGCATCCACACCGAACCGTGGGACAAGTTCGTCTCCGTCGCCACCGGCAAGGTGTTCGCCGCCTGGGTCGACATGCGCGAGGGCGACTCGTTCGGGGCGACGTACTGGACCGAGGTCGACGAGAGCGTCGCGATCTTCGTGCCGCGCGGGGTCGGGAACTCCTACCAGGCGCTGACCGACGGCACCGTGTACTCCTACCTGGTCAACGACCACTACGTCGCCGGGCGGGTCTATCCGGCGCTCAACCTCGCCGACGCCACCGCCGCGATCCCGTGGCCGATCCCGCTCGACAGCGCCGAGGTCGAGGTCTCGGCCAAGGATCGCGCCAACCCGGCCCTCGCGGACGTGACGCCGATGGCGCCGAAGAAGACGCTGATCACCGGCTGCCGCGGCCAGCTCGGACGCGCCCTCGCGCCGCTCTACCCCGGCGCGACGCTGGTGGACCTCGACGAACTGGACCTCACCGACGCCGCCGCCCTGGCCGCTTGGCCCTGGGAGGAGTACGACCTCGTCCTCAACGCGGCGGCCTACACCGCGGTCGACAAGGCGGAGAGCCCCGAGGGACGGCCCGACGCCTGGGCCGCCAACGCGAGCGCTCCCGCCGCGCTGGCCCGGATCGCGACCGAGCACGGCATCACCGTCGTCCACTACTCCACCGACTACGTCTTCGACGGCTCACCGGTCGAGGGCGGGCACCGCGAGGACGAGCCGTTCGCGCCGCTCGGTGTCTACGGGCAGACCAAGGCCGCGGGCGACCTCGCGGTGGCGGGCACCCCCCGCCACTACGTGCTGCGGACCTCGTGGGTGATCGGCGACGGCAACAACTTCGTGCGCACCATGGCCCGCCTGGCCGCCGACGGCGTCGATCCGGCGGTCGTCTCCGACCAGATCGGCCGGCTGACGTTCACCACCGAGCTGGCGCGGGCTTCGCGGCACCTGGTGGACACCGGCGCCCCCTACGGCACGTACAACGTCACCAACGGCGGCGCCCCGCGCTCCTGGGCCGACTACGCCCGCCGGGTCTTCGAGCTCACCGGCCACGACCCCGCCCGGGTCAGCACGGTGACGACCGAGGAGTACGCCGTGGGCAAGGACCTCTCCCCCCGGCCGCTGCACAGCACCCTCGCCCTCGACAAGCTCGCCGCCACCGGCTTCGTCAGCACCGACGCGGACGAGGCGCTGGCGGCGTACCTGCGGGGCTGACCCCGCGCTTGTAACTAAGGGTTACAGCACGCAAAGCGGTGCAACAACACCCAGGTAGTAGCCACAGCGCCCGGGTAGTCGCAGCCGGGGGGTGAGCGACATCGTCGTTCGCAGCATCCCGCGCGTCGAGTACGACGGCGGGTGTCCCAGCCACCGCCAAAACATCTACCCGGGCTTTGTGGCCACTACCAGGGTGCTCTGGTCGCGAAAATCGTGCGGTAACACTTAGTTACAAGTGCGGGTCAGCCCCGCGGGCTGTGGATGAGCGCCATCGCCTCGGCGCGGGTGGCGGCGTCCTTGAGCATCGTGCCGCGCACCGCGGAGGTGATGGTGCGGGCGCCGGCCTTGCGGACGCCGCGCATCGTCATGCACAGATGCTCGGCCTCGATCACGACGATCACGCCGCGGGCGTCGAGCAGCTCCATCATCGAGTCGGCGACCTGGGTGGTCAGCCGCTCCTGGACCTGCGGGCGCTTGGCGTAGAGGTCGACCAGCCGGGCCAGCTTGGACAGTCCGGTGATCTTGCCGGAGGCCGCCGGGATGTAGCCCACGTGGGCCACGCCGGTGAACGGCACCAGGTGGTGCTCGCACATCGACCAGAGCTCGATGTCACGGACCAGGACCATCTCGTCGTGGCCGAGGTCGAAGGTGGTCGTGAGGACATCCTCGGGCGCCATCCGCAGGCCGGCGGTGAGCTCGGCGTACGCACGGGCGACCCGCGCCGGGGTGTCGCGCAGACCCTCGCGCTCGGGGTCCTCGCCGATGGCGGCGAGGAGCTCCCGGACGGCTGCCTCCGCCCGCGCCTGGTCGAACGGCGGCACGTCCTGCGGCCCGCGGTCGGGCACGCTGATCGGATCGGTCACCTCGGGTCCCGCGGCTCTCAGGTCCCCGCGGGCGGGGCCGGCGGCGTCGGGCCGCTCGGGGGTACGACGGGCCCGCCGCCGTACACGTCGCCACCCGGTCCCGGCGGCGTGAGGATCTGACCACCGTCGGCACCCTCGCCGGTCGGCTCGGGCGCCGAGCCGTTCTGCGCGGCGCGGCGGCGGATCTCCTCGGGGATCTCCACGGGCGGGATGTCGGAGGGGACGCGGTTGGGCGAGCCCGTCCACGCCGGCCGAGCGGGTCGCAACCGGAGGGCCGTGAAGACCTCCGCGACCTGCTCCTTGTCGAGGGTCTCCTTGTCGAGCAGCGCGAGCACGAGGGCGTCGAGCACGTCGCGGTTCTCGACCAGGATGTCGAACGCCTCCTGGTGCGCCGTGGCGAGGAAGTTCTTGGTCTCCTCGTCGATGATCGCGGCGACGTCCTCGGAGTAGTTGCGCTGATGGCCCATGTCACGGCCCAGGAAGGGCTCGGAGTTGGAGTCGCCCAGCTTGATCGCGCCGAGCCGCTCGGTCATGCCGTACTGGGTGACCATCGCGCGGGCCAGGCTGGTGGCCTTCTCGATGTCGTTGCCGGCCCCGGTGGTGGGGTCGTGGAAGATCAGCTCCTCCGCGGCCCGGCCGCCCAGCATGTAGGCGAGCTTGTCGAGCATCTCCGCGCGGGTCTGGGAGTACTTGTCTTCGTCGGGCAGCACCATCGTGTAGCCCAGGGCCCGGCCGCGCGGCAGGATCGTGATCTTGTGGACCGGGTCGGTGCCCGGGAGCGCCGCCGCGACGAGGGCGTGGCCGCCCTCGTGGTAGGCGGTGATCAGCTTCTCCTTCTCCGACATCAGGCGGGAGTTGCGCTGTGGGCCCGCCACCACGCGGTCGATCGCCTCGTCGAGCATCTCGGCGGTGATGACCTTCGCGTTGTTGCGCGCGGTGAGCAGCGCGGCCTCGTTGAGCACGTTGGCGAGGTCGGCACCCGAGAAGCCCGGCGTACGACGCGCGACCGACATCAGCTCGACGTCGGGGCCCAGCGGCTTGCCCCGCGAGTGGACCTCGAGGATCCGCTTGCGGCCGGCCAGGTCGGGCGCGTCGACCTGGATCTGGCGGTCGAAGCGGCCCGGGCGCAGCAGCGCCGGGTCGAGTACGTCGGGACGGTTGGTCGCGGCGATGAGGATGACCCCGCCCCGGACGTCGAAGCCGTCCATCTCGACGAGCAGCTGGTTGAGCGTCTGCTCGCGCTCGTCGTGACCGCCGCCCATGCCGGCGCCGCGGTGCCGGCCGACGGCGTCGATCTCGTCGATGAAGACGATCGCGGGGGCGTTCTCCTTGGCCTGCTCGAACAGGTCACGGACGCGGGAGGCACCGACGCCGACGAACATCTCGACGAAGTCGGAGCCGGAGATCGAGTAGAACGGGACGCCCGCCTCGCCGGCGACAGCACGCGCGAGGAGGGTCTTGCCGGTGCCGGGCGGGCCGTAGAGCAGCACGCCCTTGGGGATCTTGGCGCCGACGGCCTGGAACTTGGCGGGCTCCTGGAGGAACTCCTTGATCTCCCCGAGCTCCTCGATCGCCTCGTCGCAGCCGGCGACGTCGGCGAAGGTGGTCTTCGGCATGTCCTTGCTGATCATCTTGGCCTTGGACTTGCCGAACTGCATGACGCCCCGGCCACCGCCCTGGACGTTGTTCATCAAGAAGATGAACAGCAGGATGATCAGCGCGAAGGGCAGCAGCGTGGCCAGGATCGAGCCGAGCAGGCTGGGCTTCGGGTTCTTCGAGTTGGCCTTGTCGATGGTGCCCTTGTCGACCTGTTCGTCGACCTGGGCGAGCAGGGTCTCCTGCTGGCCGTTGATGTAGTAGGCCATCACCTTGTCGCCGGACTCGCGGGTGCCCTTGGCGAGGGTGGCCTCGATGGCCTGGTCACCATCGATGAAGGTGATCTCCTCGACCTGCCCCTTCTCGATGTACGTCGACATCTGCGAGGTGGGGACCTCGTCGTACCCGCCGCCGGGGGCGAGGAACTCGAGAGCGAGGACGACGGCGAGGACCGCCACCACGATCCAGAGCCAAGGCCCCCTGAAAACGCGCTTCACAGACTTACTCGCTCCCCACATTCACGACAGGATCAGACGACGGTACACGCCGCCGACCGGTCCCATTCTGACTGGTCCCTGGTTGGGCAGCGCCGGGAAGCCCCGATCAGGCCGGCAGCGCGGCGAGAGCGGACCTCCGGGAACTTGTCTGCTTTCGCGTCGGCGAAGACGCGCTCGGCCCATTTCAGGAGTAGACGGCGGGCGCGAGGGTGCCGATGTCGCGCAGGTTGCGGTAGCGCTCGCGGTAGTCGAGGCCGTAGCCGACGACGAACTCGTTGGGGATGTCCCAGCCGACGTACTTGGCCTTCACCGGCATCTGCAGTGCCTCCGGCTTGCGCAGCAGCGTGGCGATCTCGACACTCGCCGGGCCGCGGGAGCCCAGGTTGGACGTCAGCCACGAGAGGGTCAGCCCGGTGTCGATGATCTCGTCGACGATGAGCACGTGGCGGCCGGTGATGTCGGCGTCGAGGTCCTTGAGGATCCGCACGACGCCGGACGACTTGGTGCCGGAGCCGTACGACGACACCGCCATCCAGTCCATCTCGACGTGCTTGCCGAGGGCCCGGGCGAGGTCGGCCATGATCATGACCGCGCCGCGCAGGACACCGACCAGGACGAGATCCTTGCCCTCGTAGTCGCGCTCGATCTCGGCCGCAAGCTCCTTGACCCGATCCTGGATCTGCGCCTCGGTGAAGAGCACCTCGACCAGGTCGTCCGCGACGTCGCTTGCGTGCATGGCGTCAGCCTGCCACAGCCGTCGGCCGGAACCGGAGGTGGGCGCGGTCCCGGTACGCCGTGACATGTCCCGGCAGCTGGACCTCCCCGCGGATCTCCCCGGCGACCAGGTCGGCGAGCGCCATGACGTGGACGTGGAACAGCTCGGCGTCGAGGGCTCCGGCGTCGAGCGCGGCCAGCCGGAGCACCCGGGTCGCGATCGCCCGGGGCTGGGACTCGAGCTCGGCGAGGGGAACCTCCCCGCGCAACGTCATACGTTCTGTGGGCTCCAGCCCACAGAACGTATGACGTTGCGCGCGGATCCGGTCATAGAGCGCGGCGGCGAGCGCGTCGAGGGCCTCGACATCGGCGCGGACCTGGTCGGCGGTCCGGGCCAGCGTGGCCGCGATCCCCGGCCCGAGCTCGTCCTCCAGCATGGGCAGCACCCGCTGCCGGACCCGGACCCGGGCGAATCCGGGATCGCTGTTGTGGGGGTCGTCCCAGAACTCGATGCCGTCGGCGAGGCAGGCGGCGACGGTGTCGGCACGATCCACGTCGAGGAGCGGACGGGCGCAGTGGTCGAAGACGCGGCGCATACCGGCCAGGCTGCGCCCACCGGACCCGCGGGCGAGCCCGAGCAGCACCGTCTCGGCCTGGTCATCGCGGGTGTGTCCGAGGAGGACGACGGCCGCGCCGGTGTGCTCGCGCAACTGCTCCAGTACGGCGTACCGGGCGCGGCGGGCGGCCGCCTCGAGGCCCAGGCCGGCGGGTTCGACCTGGACCCGGACGGTCGCCGTCTCGTCGGCCCCCAGCGCCACCATCTGGGCGACCACGTGGCTCGCATGGTCGGCCGAGCCCTCCTGGAGGCCGTGGTCGACGGTCGCGCCGATCACCCGCAGTCCGCCCTTGTGACCCTCGAAGACCGTGGCGGCCAGCAGCGCCAGCGAGTCGGCGCCGCCGGAGCAAGCCACCAGGGCGGTGTCGCCGGGTCCGAGACCGGCCAGCGTCCGTCGTACCCCCTGCCGGACGGCGGCGATCGCGGGGTGGAGGCCCATCAGTCCAGGACGCGCTTGACCCAGCCGTCGGGGTCGCTCAGCTCGGCCTTGCTGGGGAGGTTCTCCGGGCCGGCCCAGACGGCGTTGAACTCGTCCATGCCGACCTTGTCGACGACCGAGCGGACGAAGTGGGCGCCGTCGCGGTACTGGGCCATCTTGGCCTCGAGCCCGAGCAGGCGGCGCAGCAGCCGGTCGAGGGTGCCGACGCCCTGGCGACGCTTGGTGAACTTGCGGCGGATGTGGGCGACGCTGGGGATCACGGACGGGCCCACGTCGTCCATCACGACGTCCGCGTGGCCCTCCAGCAGCGACATCATCCCGGTGACCCGGTCGATGACGGCCAGCTGCTCGGGCGTGCTGAACATCTCGACGATGCTGCCGCCGTTGCGGCCGGTCTTGATCGCCTCGACGACGCGCTCCAGGCCGTCGTCGAGGAGGCTCGAGGGCTCGACGGTGTCGCTGATCGCCCGGATCTCGGAGAACAGGTGCTCACGCATCCACGGCACGGCGGTGAACTGGACCCGGTGGGTCTCCTCGTGCAGGCAGACCCACAGCCGGAAGTCGTGGGGATCGACGTCGAGCTCGCGCTCGACGTGCACGATATTGGGGGCGACCAGCAGCAGTCGGCCGTACGGCTCGTGGAACGGGTCGAACTGCCCGAGCACCTTGCCCGCCAGGAAGCCCAACAGCCCCCCGACCTCGGCGCCGGTGACCTTCGCGCCGACCTTGAGCCCGATCCCGCTCGGCGGCTTGCTCGCGGCGAGCTTCTCGATCATCGGCCGGGTCGCCACGGCGAAGCCCTCCGCGTTGGCCTGCACCCAGCCGGGCCGGTCGACGACCAGGATCGGCGCCGTGCCCTCCGGCGCGTCGAGGCCGGTGAACTCGCGCACCAGCCCCGTCGAGCGGTGCGCACCAGCCCGCAGCTCGGCGACGGCCTCGTCGGCCTCGGCGCGACTCACCACCGGGCCGTCCCCCGCCAGCCGGGAGCCCAACGAGACGGCGAGACCCCAGTCGATCATCGGCGGCAGCGGCGCGGCGGGTGCGGTCATGCTCGGAAGCCTAGGCGGTGGCGCGCAACGCCGGGCTCAGCACAGGCAGGCGCCGAGCCCGGCGGCGGCGTTGTCCATGGCGACCCGCGCGGGGAGTCCCTTGACCTTCTTGACCTTGTCGGCCATCAGCGCGAAGGCCATCAGGTGACCGTCGGCGTCGACGGCGATCCCCGCGAGCGACGTGACGCCGGTGAGGGTGCCGGTCTTGGCCCGGACCCGGCCGCGGCCGGCGGCGGGGCCGGTGTCCATCCGGTCGGTGAGCGACCCGGTGTAGCCGGCGACCGGCAGTGCGGTCAGGAGCGGGCGCAGCTGCGGGTGGTCGGCCGACGCGGCGAGCCGCAGCACGTCGACGAGTACGCCGGGCGCGAGCCGGTTGTCGCGCGAGAGGCCGCTGCCGTCGTACAGGACCGAGCCACGCAGGTCGATGCCGTTGACGGCGAGGGCCCGCTCGACGGCGCGCCGTCCGCCGTCGAAGGATCCGTCGCCCTGGTCGGCGAGTCCGGCGTGGCGGAGCAGGACCTCGGCCACCGCGTTGTCGCTGACCTCGATCAGCCGCTGCACGATCTGGGCGACGGTCGGGCTGGTCACCCGGCCGACCTCGGTGGCGGCGGCGGAGGCGGGGCCGCGGGTGGGCGCGCCGGCGACGGTGATGCCGCGCCGGGCGAGCTCCTTCGCGAAGGTCGCGGCGGCCTCGAGCGCGGGGTCGGCGACAGCGCCCCCACCGGGGGACGGCCGGCCCTCGTCGACCCAGAGCGCGCTCACCGGGTTGATCTCGTCGGGGATGTAGTCGGGCCGCCAGCTCGGGTGCACCGCCGGCCCGGAGAACAGGCTGTCGTCGTACCCGAGCTCGACGGTGGTGCTGCCGGACTGCTTCAGAGCGCGGGCGGTGCGCCGGGCGAGGGTCCGGACATCGGCGCGCCCGGGCTCGTACGTCGCACCGCTCGCCGGCTCGCCGGGCGCTCGGGCCAGCAGCGGGTCGCCGCCGCCGACGAGGACCAGCCGGGGTGTGGTGCCGGAGGTGTCGAGGAGCGTCGTGGTCGCGAAGGTGCGCTCCGGGCCGAGGAGGAACAGGGCGGCCGCGGAGGTGACGATCTTGGTGGTCGAGGCAGGGATCGCGACCGGGGCGCCCTCGGTGGCCTCGTAGGTCAGGCCGTCGCCCTCCAGCGGGCCGACGGCGGCGATGACGTGGCGGCCGAGGTCGGGCGAGTCGAGCGGGGCGAGCGCCTGGCGCACCGCCTTGCGGTTCAGGACAGCGGCGCCGTCGGCGGCCGGCGCGAGAGCGGCCGGCGCCACGACCGGGGGAATGTCGACGCTGGGCGGCGGCGCGACGGCGGCGGGGTCGGCGGGATCGCCCGCGTCGGCGCGCAGCTCGTCCCACCACCGCTCGGCCCAGCCGGTCTGCCAGGCCACGCCGGCGCCGGCCAGCAGCGCGATGACCAGTACGCCGGCGAGCACCCGCCGGGCGCGCCCGGCACCCGGCTCACGATCCCTCTTCCCCACCCGTTCTCCTCCCCGACTGCGCGTTCGGGGCCATTGTGCGGGACAATGACGCGTACATCGGCGTCGGGCAGGTTCCAGGGGCTCCCGCGAGCACGTCCGCGCCAGACCCTTTCCGGGCCGAGATCGTGTGGAGGAAGCCAGTGCTGGAGTTCGACGTCCTCGTGGAGATCCCCAAGGGGAGCCGCAACAAGTACGAGGTCGACCACGAGTCCGGGCGGATGCGTCTGGACCGCTTCCTCTTCACCTCCACGATGTACCCCGCCGACTACGGCTACATCGAGGACACCCTCGGCCAGGACGGCGACCCGCTGGACGCCCTCGTGCTGCTGCAGGAGCCGACCTTCCCGGGCATCCTGATCAAGTGCCGCGCGATCGGCATGTTCCGGATGACCGACGAGGCCGGCGGCGACGACAAGGTGCTGTGCGTGCCCGCGGGCGACCCGCGGATGGAGCACCTGCGCGACATCAACCACGTGGCGAACTTCGACCGCCTCGAGATCCAGCACTTCTTCGAGGTCTACAAGGACCTCGAGCCCGGCAAGTCCGTCGAGGGCGCCGACTGGGTCGGCCGCACCGAGGCCGAGGCCGAGATCGTCGCCTCCTTCGAGCGGTTCAAGACCTCGGGTCACTGACCTCGTTGAGTCGTCACATTCTCCAGCTGAGTTGCCACCAACTCCCACACCAACGGTGAGTTAGTGGCAACTCGAACGGAGACTGTGACGACTCAACGGACCACAGCTACCCGCGCTTGACCCCGCGGAAGTAGGCGATCGCACCACTCCGATCGAGGAGTACGTCGTCGATCCCCTCGTCCTCCAGCCAGCGCTGCACCTCCGCGCCGGTGCAGCCCGGCCCGAGCAGCCCCGCGACCCGGCCGGCCCGGCGCAACGGCTCGAAGCGGAGGCCGGTGTCGTTGAGCAGCGCGCTTCCGGTGAGGACTCCGCCGGGGCGCAGCACGCGCCCCATCTCGGCCACGGCGCGCTCCGGGTCGGGGAAGCAGTGCAGGCCGGTGAAGGTGACGACCAGGTCGAAGGAGGCGTCGTCGAACGGCAGGTCGCCGACGTCGGCGATCCGCGGCACGACCTGGTCGGCGACACCATGGCGCTCGGCCATCCGCAGGGTGCGGTCCAGCATCGCCTGGGAGATGTCGCCGGCGACGTACTCCACGTCCTGACCGCGGCGCAGGCCGCGCAGGGCGACCCCGCCCCCGCAGGGGATGTCGAGGATCCGGCTCCCGGCGGGCTGCCGGCCGATCTCGTCGGCGGCCCGGTACAGCAGGCGCAGGTCGCTGTCGATGCCGAGCCGCCAGATCGCCCCGCCGGCGGTCGGGTGCTCGACGGTCCAGTCGTAGAACGACGCCCACAGGGGGTCCTCGGACCACCCGCCGAGTCCGGGCACGTGGGCCAGGGCGGAACGGATCATGCCTCTCCTCGGATGAGTGCCGGGGCGCGCAGGAGCTCCTCGGGTACGGCGAACGCGTCGACCAGCTCGCGCGCGATCGGCCGGACCCGGCGGCACAGGTCCCCGATCTCGCGGGTGATCGCCTTCGAGCGCTGGGTGTTCAACCGGCCGTGCTCGATGAACCAGCCGCGGTCGGCCTCGATCCCGGACAGCGCATGCAGGTCGCACAGCAGGTTCAGGGTCAGCCGCAGGTCGCCGGCGTCCTCGGGCAGGGACGCGACCTTCGAGACGTTGGCCTCCAGGACCAGGCGCTCGACGTGGGCACGGGCGGCCGCGATGACGTGGTCCTGCACCCGCGAGAAGACCTCACCGGGGTTCATCCCCTCGTCGACACCCCGCTTGAGCCGGCGCGCGACGCCGCCGATCAGGTGCTCCTCGCGGAACCGGTACATCGCGAGGTGGTAGTTGGGGTCGCGCAGCCCGCTGTCGGTGTGCCACTCGTCGTCCCCGCCGGGCAGGACGTCGCGGAGCTGCTCGAGCAGCCGGTGCACCCGGGTCCGCTCCAGGACCGTCTCGACGGCCAGGCCGGCGACGAAGCGCACCATGCCGAGCTGGTCGAGGTCGGAGAAGTCACTGGCGTAGTCGGTCAGCAGGCCCTTGCCGACCAGCTGCAGGAGGACGTGGTTGTCGCCCTCGAAGGTGGTGAAGACGTCGGTGTCGGCCTTGAGCGCGGCGAACCGGTTGACGGCGAGATAGCCCGCGCCGCCGCACGCCTCGCGGCACTCCTGGATGGTGTCGGTCGCATGCCAGGTGGTCAGCGCCTTGGTGCCGGCGGCCCGGGACTCCAGCAGCCGCCGGGTCTCCTCGTCGGTGCGGAGACCGGAGAAGACGTCGTGCAGCTCGCCGGCGAGCACCTCCTGGGCGAAGTGCAGCGCATAGGTCCGCGCCAGTCGGGGGAAGAGCCGCCGCTGGTGCAGTCCGTAGTCGAGGAGCAACTGCTCCTGGCCCTCCGGACCGTCCTCGGCACCGGTCTCGAACTGCCGGCGCCGCAGGCCGTAGCGCACGGCGACGGTCAGCGCCGTCTTCGCGGTGCTCACGCCCGCCGCGCCGACCGACACCCGGCCCTGGACCAGGGTGCCGAGCATCGTGAAGAACCGCCGGCCCGGGCTCTCGATGTCGCTGACGTACGTCCCGTCCTCGGTCACGTCGGCGAACCGGTTGAGCAGGTTCTCCCGGGGCACCCGCACGATGCCCGCCGGATCGAACCAGATCCGGCCGTTGTCGACGCCGTTGAGCCCCATCTTGGCGCCGTCGTCCTCGATCCGCACACCAGGCAGGACCGCGCCGCTCTCGTCGCGCAGGGGTACGACGAGCGCGTGCACGCCGTGCCGCTCGCCGGCCACCTCCAGCTGGGCGAACACGACGGCCACCCGCGCGTGGGCGGCGGCGTTGCCGATGTAGTCCTTGCCCGCCTCGGGCGTCGGCGTCGTGATGACGAAGGTGCCGGTCGCCGGGTCGTAGGTGGCGACGGTGCCGAGCGCCTGGACGTTGCTGCCGTGCCCGGTCTCGGTCATCGCGAAGCAGCCGAGCAGCCGGCCACTGACCACGTCGGCCAGGTAGGCATCGTGGTGACGCTGCGTGCCGAGCTGCAGGATCGCGCCGCCGAACAGGCCGAACTGCACCCCGACCTTGACGAGGACCGACAGGTCGCCGTACGCGAGGGTCTCGAAGGCGGCGATCGAGGCGCCGATGTCGCCCCCGCCGCCGTACTCCTTCGGGAAGCCCATCGCCGCCGCGCCGGTGCCGGCCATCTCCAGCACCACGTCCTTGACCCGCTCGCGGAACTCCGCGCGGGGCATCGTCTCGGCATCCTCCAGCACGGAGGCGTACGCCGGCAGCAGTGCCCGCACGGAGCGACGGACGTCGGCGTACCTCCCGTCGAGCAGCGCGGTGAGCGCGGCGACGTCGACGCTCAACTCGGGGGGCGCGGTCGCGGTGGGGTCCTCGGCCATGGAGCGAACCTAGTGGATGGGGCGCGGGCCGATCAGGGGCGAGCGAAGAAGTCCGGGGTGCGCCAGTAGTCGATCGACTCCTCGCTGACCGGGCGACCAGTGCGCGGGGCGTGGATGATCCGGCCGTCGCCGGCGTAGAGGGCGACGTGGAAGATCGAGCCCGGCCCGCCGTCGGACCAGAAGACCAGGTCGCCGGGCTGCAGCTGGTCGCGGCTGATGGGCGTGGACTGCTCGTACTGGGCGACGGAGTAGTGCGGCAGGGTCCTCCCCGCCGCGGCCCACGCCTTGGCGACCAGGCCGGAGCAGTCCCACGCGCCCGGACCCGCCGCGCCCCAGCGGTAGGGCTCACCGAGCTGGGCACGGGCGAAGGCGATCACGGCCTGGGCGCCGCCCGCGGGGGCAGGGGCGGGGGCCGCAGTCGCCGGGGCGCCGCCGTCCGCCTGCTCCCCACCCGCGTGCTTCGCGTCCTTCGCGTCCTTCGCCGCCTGCGCGTCAGCGGCGGCCTGGGCGGCTTGGGCGGCCTGGGCGGCGGCCTCGGCGTCGACCGCGGCCTGGTGGGCGCGCGCCACGGCGACGCTCACCCCCTGGAGCCGGGCCAGCCGCTGCACCAGTCGGGTACGACGGGCCTCGATCCGCTCCGTGACCGCGGCGGCGTCGCCGGCGGCTGCCCGGGCGGCGTCGCGCGCGGCCCGCGCGTCGGCGAGCGCCGCGGTGGCCTGCGCGGTCGCGGCGGAGGCGGCATCCGCGGCGGTGGCGGCGGCATCGGCCGCGTCTACGTACGCGATCCGGCGCTGATCGAAGAGGGACTGCACGTAGTCGCTGGCGGCCGACCGCTCGAGCAGGGCGTCCATGCCCTCGGCGTCGACGAGCGCCTCCACCACCGACATCTCGAGGCCCATGCCCTGGGCGGTGATGACCGCGTCGCGGAAGGCCGCCTTGTGCCCGGCCAGGATCTGGTCCGCGGCGGCGGCGTCGGCGACGGCCTGCCGCTCGACGGCCCGCGCGGTGCGTGCGGTCCAGCGGGCGCCGTTCCAGGCCTCGGTGGCCTTCGCGGCGCGGACGGTCGCGGCGTCGAGCCGGGCCGCGGCGTCGACGAGCTGCTGCCGGATCGCGGCGACGTCGCCCTCGGCGGCACCCGCGCGCTCCTGGGCCGCCTGCACGTCCGCGGCGCTCGGGGCGCCCTGCGTGACCGGCGGGACCGGCGGGACCGGCGCGGGCGGGTCAGCCTGGGCTCCGGGGACGCAGACCACCGCCGTCACGACGAGGGCGAGCAGTCCGGATCCGAGGCTGGGAGAACGCACTTGCGTCACCGTAGTGCGCTTTTGTCACATCCGAAACAAAAATCTCAGAAATCTCAGAAGTCACCGGCGTGTCGACTTGCGAACTACACCGATGTAGTTCTCGGCTCCGCCGCCGCTCGACGGGCTCGCGCCACCCACACCGCCCAGACCACGGCGGGAACGCCGGCCGACCAGACGCAGGAAGCGAGGTACGAGCGACCGGAGCCGACCAGACCGGTGCTTCCCGCCGTGCCGAAGGCGTGCCGCCACGCGAAGCCAGGGCCTACGACGCTCGACCGCGCGCGGCAGCGCGGCGCGAGGAACGAGCGACGGGCTCGCGCCATCGGACTCAATCGACGTCGACGGGGACCTTGGAGGTGGTGGTCGTGGGATGCGAGCGCAGATGTCGGTCGAACTTCTGGCCGCTGGCGATGCCGCCGACGTAGAACGCCACGATGGCGATCGCGATGCCGGCGAGGTCGTCGGCGACGTAGTGCCAGCCGAAGTACAGCGTGGCGATCACGGTGAGGCCGAAGTTGACCCAGAAGATCCACTTGAGGACCTTCGAGTGCAGCGTGTACTGCACCATCAACGCGATCAGCAGGGTGATCGCGGTGTGCAGGCTGGCGAAGCCGGCGATCGAGTTCACCGATCGGGTCGCGCCGCCGTAGAGCACGTTGCCGCGCGCGTTGACGATGCTGTCCATCAGGTCCGTGGTGCCGGTGTGGGCCAGCGAGGTGTACTCCGGCCAGAACGCGATGCCGGGACCCAGGGTCGGCAGCAGGTAGTAGGACAGCGTGCCGAGCGACCAGGCCAGGCACTGGGAGGTCACGAACCAGTAGCCGAAGGACAGATTGCGCGACCACACCAGCCACGCGGTCAGGCCGAGCGGCACCAGCGGCAGGAACATCAGGTAGATCGGCGACAGGACGTGTGCCGTGAGGCTGGTGCCGAAGACGGCGTGCAGGACGTCGCTCGGGTCGTGGCCGAAGAACATGACCCGGTCCATGATGTGCAGCTCGCGGTCGTAGGACAGCGCCTTGACCACACCCGGCTCGGCGTCCGGGTCGGAGCGCACGAACGGCAGGAACGACTTGAGGTTCCGGTAGCTGACGTAGGTCAGGTAGAAGCTGATGACGCCGATCGCGACCAGCGTCGCGCGCTCCTTGGTCCAGTGCGTCTTCAGCCGCTCGCGCACGACCGGGATCACCCGGCTGGGACGGCCGTGGGCCTTCCACAGCGCCAGGGGCAGCAGGTCGAGCAGCAGGGCGCCGAGGAGAAGCAGCGGCAGCCGGATGTACGACGGGCCCAGGAAGCTGCCCTCCGGGTCGAGAAGCCGGCGATCGAGCTTCCACGCGGTGAAGACAGCGAGGCCCAGCATGAGCGCGGCCGTGCCGATGAGGAGGGTGTAGGCGCGGCGATACACCCGACGGATCCTACGGTGCCCCTCCAGCCGGCCCGGTGGCAGCGCCCGGCAGGACGGCGATGGCGTGCGCTTCGACACGTACGACGACGGGCCGGCCCGGCTCCACGACCCACCCTGGAGCGCCGATCGCGTCCAGGTCGCCGACGCCTTCGACCGACACCACGAGCCGTCCGGCGTCGGGGGCCGGGCGGAAGCTGCGGACGACGGCCGGGATCCCGTCGCCCGGGGTCCCCTCGCCCGGCCCGGAGCCCGGCCCGGGGCCGGCCAGCACCGCGGACGGGCGCAGTGCGACGGCGCCCGCGGCCGGCGGCAGTCCGGCCCGGCGCAGCAGCGTGGCGGCGGCCGCCCCGTCCAGCACCCGGCCGTAGCCGAGGAAGAGAGCGGTGTCCGCATCGGCCGGGTGCGCCCAGACGTCACCGGTGGGTCCCTCCTGGACGATGCGCCCGGCCCGCATCACCGCCAGCCGGTCGGCCACCGCGAAGGCCTCCTCCTGGTCGTGGGTGACCAGCAGCGCCGTCGTACCGGACTCGACGAGGATGCGACGCAGGTCGGCGGCCAGCCGGCCGCGCAGGCCGGTGTCGAGCGCGCTGAGTGGCTCGTCGAGCAGCAGCAGCCGAGGCCGGGCGGCGAGCGAGCGGGCCAGCGCGACCCGCTGCCGCTCGCCGCCGGACAGGGTGCGGGGCAGGCGGTCGGCGTACCCGCCCAGGCCCACCAGGTCGAGCAGCGCCGCGACCTCCGTGCGGATGTCGGCCCGGGAGGCGCCCTGCAGGCGGCGGGCGTACCCGACGTTGCGCGCGACGGTGAGGTGGTCGAAGAGCTGGCCGTCCTGGAACATCAGCGCGAACCCGCGCCGGTGGGTGGGCGTGCCGGCGAGGTCGGCGCCGTCGCAGGCGATCCGGCCCGCGGCGAGCGGCTCGAGTCCGGCGACGGCTCGCAGCAGCGTGGACTTGCCACAGCCGGACGGTCCGAGGACGGCGAGCACGTCGCCGTCCGCGACACTCAGTCGGACGTCGTCGACGGCCGGTGTCCCGTCGAAGGTGACGGTGGCTCCCTGCAGGTCGAGCATCACCATGCTCCTACTCCCGGCACCCGCAGGCGCTCGACGACGAGGATCACACCCGCGGTGACGGCGGCGAGCACCACCGACGCCGCCATCGCGGTGCCGTAGTTGAGGGCACCGGGATGCCCGAGCAGACGGTAGATCACGACCGGCAGGGTCGGCTCGGCCGGCCGCACGATGAACGACGTCGCGCCGAACTCCCCCAGGGAGACGGCGAACGCGAAGCCCGCGGCGGCCAGCAGCGGGCGCCAGACGACGGCGAGGTCGACGGTCAGCAGGGTGCGCACCGGGCCCGCGCCGAGGGAGGCCGCCGCCTGCCGCTGGCGATCGTCGATGCCCGCCAGCACCGGCACCAGGACGCGGACGACGAGCGGCAGCGCCACCAGCGCCTGGGCGATCGGCACCAGCAGGGGGCTGGCGCGCAGGTCGAGCGGCGGCCGGTCGAGCGCGATGAGGAAGCCGAACCCGAGCGTGACCGCCGAGACGCCCAGCGGCAGCATGAAGAAGCCGTCGAGCACCGCCCGCGCCCGCCGCCCCGCACGGGTGCGGACCGTGCGGGTGACGACGAAGGCCACGATCAGGCCCAGCGTGAGGGACATCCAGGTGGCGTCGACCGCGATCCGCAGCGAGGCCGTGAGGGCGTCGGTCACCGACACCTGCAACAGTCCGTCGGCCGAGCCGGTGAGAGCTCGGTAGTGCGCGAGGGTCCAGCGGCCGTCGCGGCGGACCGAGCCGATCAGCAAGGCCAGCACCGGCAGGGCCACGAGCCCGAGGGTCAGCAGCGTGACCGCCAGGGCCGGGGCGTCGCGCCACCGTGGCCGCGCCGGTGCGGGGACGACCCGCCGCACCGTCGGGTCCGGTACGGCGCGCAGCCGGCCCACCACGACGAGCAGGGCCACGACCGCGAGCATCTGCACGAGCGAGAGCGCCGCCGCCGCGGGCAGGTCGAGCAGGTCGGCGGTGAGCAGGTAGATCTCGGTCTCCACCGAGGAGTAGCGCACGCCGCCGAGGACGAGCACCACGCCGAACGCCGTGGCGCAGAACAGGAAGACCACGCTCGCGGCGGACACGATCGAGGGCCGCAGCGCCGGGAGGGTGACCGTGCGGAACACCTGGGCCGGCGTCGCCCCGAGTGCGGCCGCGGCCTCGCCCGGACGCCGGTCCAGACCCTCCCAGGCCGCGCCCACGGTCCGGATCACCACCGCCACGTTGAAGAAGACCAGGCCGATCAGGATCGCGACGGGGGTGCCGTCGAGGCCGAGCGCGCCCAGCGGTCCCGAGTCCGCGATCAGCTCGCGCACGGCCAGGCCGACGACGACCGTCGGCAGCACGAAGGGCACCAGCAGCGCGGTGCGCACCAGCGCCCGGCCGGGGAAGCGCAGCCGGTGCAGCACGTAGGCGGCCGGCAGGCCGAGCAGCACCGCGACCGCCGTGGCGACCGTGCTCGTCCACACCGTGAACCACAGCACCCGCCCGGTGCGGGGGCGGCGCAGCACGTCGAGCACCGCGCCGGGGTCGAACGCGCCGTCCGGCCAGACCCCCCGCTGCAGCATGGCTCCGACGGGCAACACGAAGAAGACGGCGACGACCGCGACCGGGACCGCGGCGAGCAGCCCCAGCCCCAGCCGCCGGACCATCATCGCGAGACGATCTCCGTCCACTGTTCGAGCCACGCCTGCCGCTCGGCGGCGATCTCGGCGGGTGCGACCTCCTCGGTGCGTTCCGGCCGCGGGGCGAAGGTCGCCCAGTCGGCGGGCAGCTCGGCGTCCGCGTCGACCGGGAAGACGTACATCGACTCCGGCAGCGCCGCCTGCACCTCGGGCGAGAGCAGCCAGTCGATCACCGCGTGGGCACCGGCGGTGTTGGTGTCATCGCCCGCCAGCACGCCGGCGTACTCCACCTGCCGGAAGCAGCCGTCGAGCAGCGCGCTCGTCGTCGACCGCTGCCCCGCCTCGTCGAGGGTGAACGCCGGCGAGGAGTCGTAGGACACGACGATCGGCCGGTCGCCGCCGGAGAAGGTGAAGTCGGTGTAGTAGGCGTCCGACCAGCCCTTGACGACCTTGGCGCCGTTGGCCACGAGCTTCGTCCAGTACGACGACCAGTCGTCGCCGTACCGGCCGATGGTCGCCAGCAGGAAGGCCAGGCCGGGCGAGCTGGTGCTGGCGCCCGGGATCACGAAGAGGTCGCGATAGGCGGGCTTCGTGAGGTCGTCCAGCGTCGTGGGAGCGGGCACGCCCTCACCCTCGAACCAGGCGTCGTCGACGTTGACGCAGACGCTGCCGGTGTCGACCGGTGTGAGCGCGTCGTCCTCGTCGCCCGACAGCTCGTAGGCGTCGGCGCCCGCCGGCAGTGTCGGGGCGTACGACGCGAACACGCCTTCGTCGACCGCGCGGGTCGCGAAGGTGTTGTCGACGCCGAACACCACGTCGCCGACGGGATTGCTCTTGGTGAGCACCAGCTCGTTGGTCAACGCACCGGCGTCCTCGAGCTTGCTGATCCTCAGGTCGTAGCCGGTGTCCTTCTCGAACGCCGCCACGAGCTCGTCGGGGATCGCGAAGGACTCGTGGGTCACCAGGGTGACCGTCGTGTCCTCAGCCCGGTCGCCGGCCCGGTCGCCGTCGCTCTCGCTGCCGATCAGCGAGCAGCCGCTCGCCAGGAGGGCGGACGTCGTGAGGGCCGCCAGGCCGAGGCCCCTGAGGCGGCCAGTGAGCATGCGCGTACGCATCGGATGACTCCCTTCGCCGGTGCTAACCGGATCAGGTTCGGAGGGTCTGCGGCCCGCGCCGCACTCTCAGCACCCCCGTGGGTGCTCCCCTGTCTGACGCCGCCAGTCTAGGCCGTCCCGGCGCGGCCCCGCGCGCGGGCCGCGGCCGTCAGCGCGCGGTGTAGACGACGCCGTCCGGGTGATCCGTGGCCGTGGCCTGACCGCGGGCGACCAGCAGGTCGAGGTGGGCCTTGGTCTCCATCGCGGCCATGCCCTGGCTGAAGACGTCGAGCTCGGCGAAGGCCCGCTCGTGCCGGGTCCAGCCGAGGTCCTTGGCGACGACCAAGGAGGTGACGGCACCGCGGTCCACGAGCGAGGCCAGGCACAGGGCGAGCCGGTGCTCGTGGTGGGCGAGCAGCTCGTCGACCCGGGCGTACGACGAGGGGGCGACCGGGCCGTGCGCGGGCAGGATGCGCAGGTCGGGCAGCTCGCGGACCCGCGCGAGCGAGGCCATGAACTGGCCCAGCGGCTGGTCGGCGGGCGGCGCGGTGAAGCCGATCGACGGCGTGATCGTGGGCAGCACGTGGTCGCCGGCGAACAGGACTCCCTCACGCTGGTCGGCGTACACGTAGTGGCCGGGGGTGTGGCCGGGGGTGTGCACGGCGTCGATCCGCCGGCGGCCGATGTCGAAGGTGCGGTCGCCGTCGAGCCACACGTCGGGGAAGGCCCAGTCGGCGGCGTCGGGGAGCGCGCCGTCGTGTCCCTCGCGCCACTGATCGGCGACCTCCTCGGCACCCGCGGAGCGCAGCATGTCGAGGAACGGGCTCTCACCGAGGTCGGCCTCGGAGGCGCGGTGGAGCAGCTCGAGCGCGGGCTGCTCCTCGGCGCCGAGCACCACCTCGGCGCCGTACTCGTGGCCGAGGACGGTCGCGAGCGTGAAGTGGTCGCGGTGCACGTGGGTGACCAGGAACCGCCTGATGTCACCGAAGCCGGAGTCGATCGAGCGCAGGCTCTTGTCGAGGAGCTCGCGCGCGACCGGGATCGACCAGCCACCGTCGATCAGCGTGAGGCCGTCGTCGCCCTGCACGACGTACACGTTGATCGCCTTGAGCGCGTCCATCGGGAGGGGCAGCGGGATCCGCCAGATCCCGTCGGCGACCTGCCACGCGCCCTCGTCGGACCAATAGCGACCGGAGTCGGGTGAGACGGCGTGGCCGGTGGCGATCCCTCCAGTGGTCATGAAGGCACTCTAGGTGGCATTCACATCCGGCCGGAGATCGGGTAGCTGGAGGTCGAGGTTCGGCTCCTGGATCCCGCCGTCGACCTCCAGCATCTTGCCGGTGACGTACTTCCCCGCCGGGGACGCCAGGTAGACCACCGCCGCAGCGATGTCCTCGGCCTCGCCGATCCGGCCGAGCGGCGTCGCCTCCTCCAGCTGGGTCCTCATCTCCGGCACGCCGGCGACGAACTCCAGCGCACTGGTCATCACCGAGCCGACGAAGACGCCGTTCACCCGGATCTCCGGGTTGAGGTCGGTGGCGGCGAGCCGCGACCAGTGGGCGAGGGCCGCTTTCGCGGTGCCGTACGCGAGATAGCCGCGCCCGGCCAGGCGCCCCATCGCCGAGGAGATGGAGGTGATCGACTTCTGCCGCCCCTCCCCTGCCGAGGCCAGCATCAGTGGCACGGCGGCCCGGCTGAGCGCGTGCGCGGTCGCGACGTTGAAGTGGAACGCCTCCTCCAGGTAGGCGACGTCGGTGTCGAGGAAGGCGTTCGGGATGGTGCCACCGACGTTGTTGACGACGACGTCGAGCCGACCGAACGCGTCGTACGCCTGTTGCGCGAGGCCCGCGACCTCCTCGGTGTGCGCGAGGTTCGCGGGTACGACGAGGGCCCGGCGCCCGGCGTCCTCGATCCGCCGCGCCACCTCCTTCAGCTGCGCCTCGGTGCGCGAGGAGAGGACGACGTCCGCACCCGCCTCGGCGAGCGCGACCGCGGTGGCGGCGCCGATCCCGCGGCCGGCCCCGGTGACGACAGCGACATGGTCGGTGAGCCGGAACCGGTCGAGGATGCTCATCGCGTCGTACCGCTGACGAGGCCGCGGCCGGTCACGAGCGGCAGGTCGAGCGCGGTGACCAGGCCCGGCCTCGCCGCGACGACCGCCGGGATCGCGTTGATCAGCCGCTGGGCGGTGACGATCATGCCCGAGACGTTGTGGTCGCCGTGCTCGCCGTGGTGGGTGAACTCGAGCTTCATGCACGGCTCGCCCGTGACCTCGATGCGGTAGCAACCGTCGCCCTCGTGGGGCGTGGGCCAGTCGGGCTCGGCCGCGGCGTCGGTGCGGGTGACGTGCTCCAGGGTGATCCGCGGGACGCCGTCGACGGTGCCGATGACCCGGAACAGCACCGATCCCATCGTCCCCTCCTCGATGTCGAGGGAGACCGTGCTGACCGAGCGCGGCGCCGGCCGACGGGTGACCTCCTCGACGAGCGGCTCGTCCAGGGTCACGCCGAGGCCGGCCGCGATGACCCGGACGACCGGGCCCCAGGCCGTGGTCAGGATGCCCGGCTCCCACAGCAGTGGCTTGGCGTCCAGCGGCTGTCCGAAGCCGAACAGGTCGCGCATCACGACCGGCTGGTAGTAGGTCGAGTAGTCGGCGATCTCGCTGACCCTGACGTGGTCGATGCGCTGGCTGAGGCTGGTGAGCACCAGCGGCAGCACGTCGTTGGCGAAGCCCGGGTCGATGCCGTTGACGTGCAGGCTGGCGTCGCCCTGCCGGCCCGCCTCGTCGATCTGGTCGATCATCTCGGCCGGCAGCGTGCCGTCGCGGTGGAGCAGGATGACCGGACCGGACGAGACGACGTTGACGCCGTCGCGGATCAGCTCGGTGAGGTCCGCGATCGACTCGAACACCCGGTCGTCGGTCATCGCGCCGTGCACGATGCAGTCGGGGCGGAGCGCGACCAGCTCGTCGCGGTCCGTCGTCGCCCTGATCCCGAGCTCGCGGTCGAGACCGGCGAGCAGGCCGGCGTCCTGGCCGTGCTTCTCCGGGGTCGACGTCCACACGCCGACCAGCTCGAGGTCGGGATGGGCGTCGACGCCGACGATCGCGTGGCGGCCGATCGTCCCGGTGGACCAGACGACGACCCGCAGGGGCTTCTCAGGGATGGCCTGTGACATGCGGGTCAATGTAGAACAGGTTCTAGTTTCTGGGAAGGCCCAGGTCAGCGCGGGCCGGGGATGACCTCGCCCGGCGCCCATTCCGGGCAGCGGGTCCCGGAGTAGATCGTCGGCATGCACCGGTTGCAGTGGATGCAGATGCCGCGACTCGCCTCGCCGCCCCGGAGCCGGTCGACCAGGTCCGGCTCCCGGAGCAGCGCGCGGCCCATGACCACGAAGTCGAAGCCGTCGGCCATCGCCTGCCGCATGGTCGCCAGCTCGTTGATGCCGCCGAGCAGCATCAGCGGCATCGCGACCGCGCCGCGGAGCCGGAGCGCCTTCTCGCGGAAGTAGGCCTCCTCGAAGTCGTAGCGCTTGAGGAAGCCGCGCCCCGCCGGGGTCCGCATCCCCCACCGCACCAACGGCGGCATGGTCGCGGCGAACTCCGCGAGCGGCACGCCACCGCGGAAGAGGTACATCGGGTTCATCAGGGACGAGCCGCCGGAGAGCTGCAGCGCGTCGAGGTGGCCGTCGGCCTCCAGCAGCTGCGCGAGCTCGATGCTCGTCTCCGTCGTCACGCCGCCGGAGAAGCCGTCGGAGACGGACACCTTCGCGGTCACCGCGGCGGCGTCCCCCACCTCCTCCCGCACGACCCGCGCGACCTGCCGCGCGAGCCGGGCCCGCCGCTCCAGCGGGCCACCCCACCGGTCGCGACGTCGGTTGAGGCCGGGGGCCAGGAAGGACGAGATCAGGTACGAGTGCGCCATGTGCAGCTCAAGCACGTCGAACCCGGCGCGCACCAGGGTGCGCGCGGCGTCGACGTACGCGCGGGTGACCCGGGTGAGGTCACGCTCGGACGCGGCGCGGATCATCTGCATCGACAGCGGGCTCGGCATCGGGCTGGCGGCGATCGCGTGGACGCCGTTGGAGCGGCCGTTGGCGACCGGGCCGGCGTGCCCGACCTGGCCGGCGATCTTCGCTCCGGTCGCGTGGATCTCGTCGGCCAGCCGGGCCAGGCCCGGCCGGGTCGCCTCGCCCACGACGATCTGCTCGCGGTGGGTGCGGCCGTCGGGCGCGACGGCGAGATAGGCGACGGTGGTCAGCCCGACGCCGCCGGCGGCGGGCGCCCGGTGGTAGGCGATCAGCTCGTCGGTGACCACGCCGTCCGGCGTACGTCCCTCGAAGGTCGCGGCCTTGACCGTCCGATTGCGCAGGCGGACCGGACCGAGCTCGGCCGGGGCGAAGACGTCGGGGATGCTCACCCGGCGCACTCTAGACCCGCAGTGGAACACGTTCTAGGAGTCCGGGCTCCGCAACAGCGTGAACTCGTCATCTATTGCGAACGGCCGGACCGTCCTAGGCTCCGGAGCATGGCCAAGACCCTCTGGCGGGACCGCAACAACGCCCTCGACCCGGAGACGGACTATGTCGAGATCTACCAGAACCTCGCGCTCTACGAGTTCACCTGGGACCTGACCCAGGCGCTCAGCTTCGCGCTCTTCCGGACCTACGCCGTGCCGAGCATCGGCCGGCTCCTCGACGAGACCGGCGCATTCACCGGCGCCGTCCAGAAGAGGTACGACGACACGGCGCTGCTCCTCGAGGCGCCGTTCGTGCACGGCTTCGACTCCGAGGCGGGCCGGACCGCGATGCGGCGGATCAACCAGATGCACCGGATGTACGACATCTCCAACGACGACTTCCGCTACGTCCTGTCGACCTTCGTCGTCGTCCCCAAGCGCTGGCTCGACGACTACGGCTGGCGCTCCCTCAGCGACGGCGAGCTGCGCGCGAGCGTCAACTACTACCGCGCGCTCGGGCGGCACATGGGGATCAAGGACATCCCGGAGACCTACGACGCGTTCCTGCACCTGATGGACGACTACGAGCGGGCCCACTTCGACTTCGACGCGGGCGGCCGCCGGGTCGCGGACTCCACGCTGCGCCTGCTCGCGACGTTCTACCCACGCCCGCTGCGCAAGCCGGTCGACCTGTTCAGCCGCGGGCTGATGGACCAGCCGCTGCGCGAGGCCTTCGCGTACCCCGACCCGGGCCCGGTCGTCCGCCGCCTCAGCGTCGGCGCGATGCGGATCCGGGCCCGGCTGCTGCGCTACACCCCGTCCAACCGTCGGCCGACGTTCACCGCAGACCTGCCCCGGATCAAGAGCTATCCCGACGGCTACCGGCTCGCCGACCTCGGCACCTTCCCCGTGCCGGGTACGGGCGGCTGCCCGGTGCGGCACGACGCCTCCGTGGCTCCCGGCTGATCTGGTCGTCGTACCGGGCATTCCTGTCGTCCTTCGGGCCAGATCACGACCGATCTGTCCGGTACGACGGCGAGATCAGCCTCCGAAGCGAGGCGTCCGCTTCTCCAGGAACGCGGCCACGCCCTCCCGCCCGTCGGGGCTGTCGGCGAGAGCCCGGATGGAGAGCGTCTCCTTGCGCAGGGCGGACTCCGGCGCGGGCGCGGCGACCTCGCGGAGCAGGCGCTTGGCGGCGGCCTGGGCGGTGACCGAGCCGGCGGCCAGGTCGGCCACGATCTGGTCGGCGGTGGCGGCCAGCTCGTCGGCGGGTACGACGCGCGCGACCAGCCCGGCGTCGTACGCCTCCTGCGCGGTGAGCAGATCCCCCAGGAGCGCGACGCGCAGCGCGCGGTGCAGGCCGAGGGTGTGGACCAGCAGCGAGCTGCCGCCGTCGGGCGAGAGGCCCACCTTCGTGTAGGCGAGGCTGAATCTCGCCCGTACGGCGGCGACCACGATGTCGGCCGCGGCGGCGAGCGGGAAGCCGGCGCCGGCCGCGGTGCCCTGAACGACGCTGACGACGATGGCCTCGGAGCGGACCAGCTCGCTGACGACCCGGTGCAGCGCCTCGGCGAGGTCGTCGATGAAGCCGGCGACGTCCTCGGCCTCGGCGAAGGCGCCGAGGTCGCCACCCACGGAGAAGAACCGGCCCTCGGCCGCGAGCACGATCACCCAGGCGGCGTCACGGTGTGCGGAGCGGACCGCGTCGTGGAGCTGCGCCACCGAGGCGTGGTGGATCGGGTTGCCGCGGTCGCCGTCGGCGAGCGTGATCCGGGCGACGCCGTCGGCGTACGCGTAGCGGACGAAGGTCTCGGTCATCGGCTCGGTCCTCGGTCTCAGCGGAACTGGTCGTGCAGGGCGGGCGGCAGGTCGAACAGCGGGTCGCGGTTCAACTCGGCACGCCCGAGGGTGGTCAGGTGGGCCTCGTCGGGGCCGTCGAAGATCCGCATCGCGCGGTGCCAGGCGTAGAGCGACGCGAGCGGCGTCGCGTCGCTGATGCCCGCGGCGCCGTGGAGCTGGATGGCCCGGTCGATGACGGAGAGGACGGCGCGGGGCACCGCGATCTTGGCGGAGGCGATCAGGTGCCGGGCGCCCTTGTTGCCCTCGGCGTCGACCGTGTGCGCGGCCAGGTGGCACAGGGCGCGGGCCTGGTCGAGCTCGACGCGCGACTCGGCGATCTTCTCCCGCACCGCCGACTGCTCGGCGAGGAGGCCCCCGAAGGCCGTGCGGGTCTTCGCCCGATCGACCATCATCGCGAGCGCGCGCTCACCGGCGCCGAGCGCCCGCATCACGTGGTGGATCCGGCCGGGGCCCAGCCGCATCTGGGCGGCCGCGAAGCCCCCGCCCTCCTCGCCGAGCAGGTTGCCGACGGGGACGCGGGCGTCGGTGAACTCGATGACGGTGTGGCCGTGCTGGTCCTGCCGGCCGAACACGGGGTACGAGCGCTTGATCTCCACACCGGGCGTGTCGACCGGGACGATCAGCATCGACTGCTGACGGTGCGTGGCCGCCTCGGGATCGGTCTTGCCCATCACGATGAGCACCCGGCACCGCGGGTCGGCCGCGCCGGTGATCCACCACTTGCGGCCGTTGACGACGTACTCGTCGCCGTCGCGCTCGATCCGGGTCTCGACGTTCGTGGCGTCGGAGGAGGCGACCGCGGGCTCGGTCATCGCGAATGCCGAGCGGATCTCGCCGTCCAGCAGCGGTCGCAGCCAGCGCTGCTTCTGCTCGTCGGTGCCGACCAGGTGCAGCAGCTCCATGTTGCCGGTGTCCGGCGCCTGGCAGTTGATCGCCTCCGGCGCCAGCTCGAGGCTCCAGCCGGACAGCTCCGCGATCGGCGCGTACTCCAGCTGGGTCAGCCCGGACTCGCTCGGCAGGAAGAGGTTCCACAGGCCGCGGGCCCGGGCCTTGACCTTCAGCTCCTCGACGACCGTCGGCACGGTGTGGTCGTCCGGGCCGGCGGCCTCGCGGTAGCGCTCGTAGGCCTCCTCGGCCGGGAACACGTCCTCGGCGAGGAAGCGGCGCATCTCGTCGTACAGGCGCAGGGCCTGTTCGCTCGGCGCGGCGTAGGCGGGATACATCGGCGAGGGCCCGGTCATGGGGGCCACTATGGCGCACCCGCTCGGTGCAGGACTCACCGGTCGACCGGTTGTTCCGACACTCACGAAGCGCAGTCGCCGGTGTCGACCTCGCCGTCGTCGGTGCCGGGGGCGGTGCCGGCGCGCGCGCTGGCCTGCACCTGCTGAGCGGTGAGGGCGTACCCGGTCTCGGGGTCGGTCACCGACGCGGCGAAGACGACGCCCGCGACCTTGCCCTGCGGCGTGACGATCGGGCCGCCCGAGTTGCCGGGCCGCACCAGGCCGCGCAGTGAGTAGACCTCGCGGACGACGGTGCCGGCGCCATAGATGTCGGGCGAACGGAGGTTCTGCATGGCGCGTATCCGACCGGTCTGGACGTCGAACGGACCGTCCTGCGGGTAGCCGACGATCGCCACCGGGTCCTCGGCGCCGACGCCGGTGTCGAACCTCAACACCGGTGCGTCGTCGGTCTCCACGGCCAGGACGGCGACGTCGAGGTCGCGGTCGTAGAGGACGACCCGGGCCAGCTCGGTGCCGCCGCCGATGCTCACCTCCGGATCCTCGACGCCGGCGACGACGTGGGCGTTGGTCATCACCCGGTCCTCGGCGAAGACGAATCCGGTGCCCTCGACCCCGCGGCCGCAGCGGTTGCCGCCCCGGATCTTGACGACGCTGGAGCGGGTCGCGTCGACCCGGTCGGAGCCCGGCAGGTCGGCGGGCCCGGGCGCGACCTCCACGATCCGCTCCGGGGCGAACGGCTCGAGGTAACGGGGGAAGAAGCCGGTGCCGACCACGTTGTTGAACGCCTGCAGCGCGTTGGGTGCCGACTCGGGGAGCGCCTCGTTGACCTTCGAGAGCACCGCGGAGCCGCGCACCATCGAGGTGACCGAGCCGATCCGGGTCCCGGAGATCGCGACCCCGAGCGCCCAGGCCACGAGAAGGACCGCGAGCGCACTGAGCAGGGCACCGCCGACGGCGTCGAGGGCGCGGGCAGGCTGCCAGGTGATCCGCTCGCGCACCCGCGCGCCGGCGTACTGCAACACGGCCTGGCCGAGCGAGGCGCAGAGGATCACGATGAACAGCGCGCCCAGGGAGACGGCCAACGACGGGTCGAGGCCGCCGAGGACCAGCGGTGCCAGCAGGATGCCGCCCAGACCGCCCGACAGCAGCCCGATCGTCGCGAAGGCGCCGGTGATGAAGCCCTGCCAGTAGCCGGAGAGGGCATAGGCGGCGACGAGGACGACGAGCAGCCAGTCGAGGACGTTCACTCGTTGGGCTCCAGGATGTCCATGCCGTCCCCCGCATCGTCGTCGACAGCCGCCGCGGCGGCCGTCCGGCGGACGTGCTCGGCGAGCATGTAGTCCGGGAGATCATGCACCGGTGGGTCCGTCACCGGGGGGAGCCACCCGAGGAAGTCGAAGAACCGGGTCAGGATCCCGCCCGTGAAGCCCCACAGGATGACGTCCTTGTCGGGGCCGATGAGGAAGCCAGGGCCCATCCAGCCCCCGGGGTGGCGGACCTGGATCCGGTGCTCGGGCGCGAACAGCTCCTCGAGCGTCACCCGATGGATCGCGTGCACCTCCTGCGGGGAGGCGACCCGGATCGGAGCCGGCTCCCGCCACCACCCGAGGACGGGCGTCACCGCGAAGTTGGACGGCGGCAGCCACAGCTCGGGCAGCGTGCCGAAGACCTCGACGCCGGCGGGGTCGACGCCGATCTCCTCATCGGCCTCGCGCAGCGCGGCCTCGACCACCGTCTCCCCGGGATCGATGCTGCCGCCCGGGAAGGAGACCTGACCGGGGTGGGAGCGCATGTCGTGGGCGCGCTCGGTGAGCAGGACGTCGTGGTCGCCGAAGAGCATGAGCACCGCGCCCCGGCGTACGGGCTTGTCCTTGGGCGGCAGGAACGCGGTCAGGTGGCTGCCGCTGATCCGGCGCGCGCCCTGGGCGACGGGGTGCAGCCAGGCGGGCAGGCCCGCCGGCAGCTCGGCCGGGACGTCGGCGGCCTCGTCGGTCACGACGCCGCCCGGGCGGTGAGGTCGAGGCCGAGGTACGTCGCCACCATGGCGACGATCTCGTCGGGCGAGGTCACGCCGCCGGTGTGCGGCCGGGACACGGTGCCGTCGGCGGCGACGAAGAGGAAGAACGGCAGGCCGATGCCGAGGTCGGCGTCGGTCTCCTCGAGGTCGCCGCAGCCGTCGGCCAGGGAGGGGTAGGTGACGCCGCTCTGCCGCGCCAGGTCGATGGCCGCCCCGGGATAGGTGTCGAGCCAGTTGACGCCCAGCACGGTGATCCGGTCGCCGTAGGACTGGTAGAACTCCTGCAGCGCAGGCATCTCCTTGCGGCACGGGCCGCAGTTGGACGCCCAGAAGTTGAGGACCGCCGGGCCGCGGACCTGGGACAGCGCCGCGCCGTCCGCACCACCGAGGCAGTCGAGCTCGAGGTCGGGCAGCTGCGCGGCGGCACCGTCGGCCACCAACCAGGCCGCCGGGTCGCAGTCGGCGATGCCGGCCGCCTCACGGTCCTCGATCAGCTCGGGCGTCGTCGCATCGACCTTGCACGCGAAGGCCGGCGCCACGCTGTCGCAGCCCGTGAGCAGCACGCCCGCCGCCATCAGGGCGACGGCGGCGGCGCGAAGGCGCATCAGTTGGGCCCCTCAGCGCGGACCAGCTTCTCCGCCTCGATCGGGTCCGTCGGTCCGGTGCCGTAGGACGGGCACCATCGGGCGACCGGGCAGGCACCGCACGCTGGCTTCTTGGCGTGACAGCGTCGCCTGCCGTGCCAGATCAGATGGTGCGACAGCATGGTCCAGTCGCGCTTCGGGAAGAGCGCCCCGACAGCGTGCTCGACCTTCACCGGGTCGGTCTCCTCGGTCCACCCGAGCCGACGGGCCAGCCGGCCGAAGTGGGTGTCGACCGTGATCCCGGGCATGTCGAAGGCGTTGCCGAGCACCACGTTGGCGGTCTTGCGGCCCACCCCCGGCAGCGTGACGAGGTCGTCGAGCCGGGCAGGCACCTGGCCGTCGTAGCGTTCGACGAGCGCCGCGCTGAGCTTGAGCAGCGACTCGGTCTTGGCCCGGAAGAACCCCAGCGGACCCACGATCTGCTCCAGGTGGGCGCGATCGGCGGCGGCCATCGACGGCGGGTCGGGGTAGGCGGCGAACAGCGTCGGGCGCACCGCGTTGACGCGCTTGTCGGTCGTCTGCGCCGACAGCACGGTGACGACGAGGCACTCGAAGGGGTTGTCGAAGTCGAGCTCGGCCTTGGCGTCGGGGTAGGTCTCGCCGAGCACCCGGTCGATCTTGCGGGCCCTCCGGACGAGCTGGGTCGACGTCTCCTCGGTAGTGTCGATCGGCCGCACGGAGGCCACCCTACGGTGTGCCTCCGACAGCGCGGGCCGGTGTCTCCGAGGGGGACATGCCGGACGCGGCACTAGGTGTGACATCACGCACTGGCTAGGATGCCGCAGACCGGGTTTTACGCAACTTTGGAGGAAGCGTGGACAACGACGTACTCCGTCAGGCGCCACTGTTCAGTGCCCTCGACGACGAGGCAATGGCAGGGCTGCGCACGTCGCTGGCCACCACCCGGCTCCGCCGCGGCGAGGTGCTGTTCCACGAGGGCGACAGCGGCGACAAGCTGTACGTCGTCCTCGAGGGCAAGGTGAAGCTCGGCCGCACCTCGTCCGACGGCCGCGAGAACCTGCTCGCGATCATGGGCCCCGGGCAGATGTTCGGCGAGCTCTCCCTCTTCGATCCGGGCCCGCGCTCGGCCACCGTCACCTGCGTCACCGACGCCGAGTTCGCCTCGCTGTCGCACGAGGACCTGCTGCGCTGGCTCGAGGGGCGCCCGACGGTCGCCCGCGGTCTGCTCGCCCAGCTGGCCGCGCGGCTGCGCAAGGCCAACGACGTGGTCGCCGACCTGGTCTTCTCCGACGTCCCCGGCCGCGTCGCCAAGGCGCTGCTCGACCTCGCCGACCGCTTCGGCCGCACCGCCGACGACGGCGTACACGTCCACCACGACCTCACCCAGGAGGAGCTCGCCCAGCTGGTCGGCGCCTCCCGAGAGACGGTCAACAAGGCGCTCGCCGACTTCGCCTCGCGCGGCTGGCTGCGCCTGGAGCCCCGCTCCGTCGTCATCCTCGACATGGAGCGGATGTCGCGCCGGGCCCGCTGAGCCCTGGTCCGCGGGAGCCGCGGTTTCATCACGTGATGTAGGCGAAGGGTCGCTTCTGTAGCGGAGCTCCACTACAGAAGCGCGGGTTCGGCTACATAACGTGATGAAACCAACCGCGCAGACCGACCCCGCGGCTCAGCCCGGGCCAGGCTCAGCGGCGGGCGAGGTACGCCAGCTGGGACCGCACCGACTGCTCGGCCGCCCCCCACAGGGACTCGTCGACGTCGGCGTACACCACCTCGACGACCTGGCGCGGCAGCGTCGGGTGGTCGCCGACGTCCGGGGGCAGCTCGTCCGGCGACAGGCCGAGGCGCGGTAGCGCGGCCTCGACCTGGGCGAGCCGGTCGCGGCGGTGTACGACGTAGTGGTCGAGCACGGCCGCGGCGTCCGGCAGGACCGGGCCGTGGGCCGGCCACAGGGACGCGACGCGGCCGTCGGTGACGAGCGACCGCATCCGGGCGATGGAGTCGAAGTAGGCGCCGAGGTCGCCGTCGGGGTGCGTGATCACGGTCGTCCCGCGGCCCAGCACCATGTCGCCGGTGAGCAGCGCGCCGTCGGCCTCGAGGAGCAGCGAGATGGAGTCGGCGGTGTGGCCGGGAGTGGTGAGGACCTCGATGTCGAGGCCACCGACGGACAGCACCTCGCCGTCCGAGATCGGGTCCGAGCGCCAGCACTGCGCCGCGTCGAGACCCCGCACACCGCAGCCCATCCGCTCCGCGAAGGAGCGGGCCGCCTCGGTGTGGTCGAGGTGATGATGGGTCACGACGACGGCGTCCACCTGGCCCGCGACCGCGGCGACGGCGTCCAGGTGCTCGTCGTGCAGCGGCCCCGGGTCGACGACGATCGAACGCTCGGAGCCGGGCTCCCTCAGGATCCAGGTGTTGGTGCCGTCGAGCGTCATCAGGCCGGGGTTGGGCGCGAGCACACAACGACCCCGGTCGCCGTACGAACCGCCGTGCCAGGGGTCCATCAGGCCCTCCGCGCCGCGACGAGCGGGCGCAGCTCGTCGGGCATCGACAGGGCGTGACCGTCGCCGAGCGGCTCGACCTCCGGCGTGAACATCGTGACCGCCCGCCCTCCGCTCGCCGCGATCACCTCGGCGGGGGTGGCGTGCGTGCCGACCTCCAGGCAGGTCAGGTACGTCGGCGGCAGCATGGCCAGCTCTCCCGTGTCGGCGGCGTCGGCGGCCGCCGCGGCACCGACCCAGACCACCTCGGAGGACTCACTGGACACGTCGCGCGTGACCTGTCCCTCCGGGAGCTGCGCGACGAAGAACCAGGTGCGGTAGCGCTTCGGCTCGAACACAGGCGTCAGCCAGCCGCTCCAGATGCCCAGCAGGTCGGTGCGCAGCACCAGTCCCCGACGGTCGAGGAAGTCGGTCATGGCCAGCTCGTGCGACTCCAGGGCGACCCGGTCGGTCTCCCACTCGTCGCCGGTGGTGTCCGCGACGACGCTGTCGGCGGAGGTGCCGGCCAGCAGCACCCCGGACTCCTCGAACGTCTCACGGACCGCGGCGCAGACCAGAGCCCTCGCCACGTCCTCGGTCGTGCCGAGGCGCGCCGCCCACTCCGCCGGCGCCGGGCCGGCCCACGCCACGGTGTGGTCGTAGTCGCGCGGGTCGACGCCACCGCCGGGGAACACGCACATGCCGCCGGCGAAGGCCATCGAGACCTGCCGCCGCAGCAGGTAGACCTCCGGCTCGCCGGAGGCGCCGGGCCGCAGCACGACCACCGTCGCCGCGTCGCGCGGGACGGCGGCCTCACGCCGGCCGTCGGCGTACTCCGCCGCCAGGTCGGCGAGCCTCGCGGGGAGCTGAACCGGCGGCAACGGGACGGACGTCACGCGGCGCCGCCGATCTCGGCGATCACCTCGACCTCGACCGGCGCGTCCAGCGGGAGCACGGGTACGCCGACCGCGGAGCGCGCATGCACGCCCGCGTCGCCGAACACCTCGGCGAACAGCTCGGAGGCGCCGTTGGCGACGCCCGGCTGGCCGGTGAAGTCGGGCGTCGAGGCCACGAAGGCGACGACCTTCACGATGCGCACCTGGCTCAGGTCGCCGGCGATCGAGCGGATCGCGGCGATCGCGTTGAGCGCGCACTGGCGCGCACAGGCGTAGGCGTCGTCGGCGCCCACCGTGTCGCCGACCTTGCCGGTGGCCATCAGCGCGCCGTCGCGCATCGGCAGCTGGCCGGAGGTGTAGACCCGCTCGCCGCTGCGGACGGCGGGGATGTAGGCCGCCACCGGCGGGACGACCTCGGGCACCGTCAGGCCGAGCTCCGCCAGCCTCTCCTCGGGAGTCGTCATGCCTCAGCCCTCGATCGGGCGCTTGAAGTAGGCGATGTCATTGCCGCCCTGGCCGGGGACGAGGACGACGAGCTCCCAGCCGTCCTGGCCGAAGTTGTTGAGGATCTGCGCCGCGACATGGTTCAAGACCGGCGCCACCTGGTACTCCCACTTGGTCATGCTCCGCACCCTACTCAGTGCCGATCGACGCGAGCACGTCGCTCGTGCCTCGCGCCGTGCTGCCGCGCGCGCAGTTGGCTTCCGTCGGTCCTGCCTTCGCCTGGCGGCACACGTCCGGCACGGTGGAAGCACCGCTCTCGTCGGCTCCGGTCGCCGTCCCTCGCTCCCTACACCTCCTCGCCCGGCGTCCCCACCGTCGCCTCGGAGAGATTCGGAGGCGCAAAGCATCGGCGGATCAGCCGTAGCGGTTCACGACCCAGAGCAGCTCGCGGTAGGCGTCGTCGTCCTCGGGCGGGGGCGGGTCGACGTCCTGGGTGGTGCGCAGGGTCTGCGGGTCGACCGGCGGAGGCAGGTGCCTGTAGCGCTCCAGTCGCGACTGCTCGGCCATGGACGGCTCCTTCCGACACCTCGATGGTACGCCGCGGATCCACCCGTGGTCTGACGTTCGCGACCCGGCCGCCGTCTACGGTGGCCCGGTGGCCGGACCTGCCCTGGGAGCGCACCGACAGCCGTGGCGGCTCGGACCGCGCGGCGAACGATGGTTCGACGTCGCCCTGACGGCGGTCCTGCTGCTGCCGGTCCTGCCGTACCTGTTCTTCGTCGACGTCGCCGACGGCCTGCTGATGTTCGCGCAGATCACGCCGTTGCTGTTCCGGCGCCGGTACCCCGTCGCGGTGTTCGCCGCCGTCGCAACCGCGACGGCGGTCCAGCCGCTGCTCAACGACCACCCGCTGTGGAGCCAGTTCGCGTTCCCGGTCGCGGTCTACTCCGTCGCGCGGTACGCCGGCCCGCGGTGGGCCGCGGGCGCCCTCGGCACCGGCCTGGTCGGTGCCCTGGTCGCCGCGTTCGACTGGCTGCGCGGCTTCGGTGCCGACCTGCTGACCGTCGAGAACGTCACCGCCTACTCGGTCACCGTCGCGCTGTTCGCCGTCGTCGCCTGGACGCTCGGGACCCTCGGCCGGACCCGGCAGGCGTACGTCGACGCGCTGGTCGAGCGCGGCGCGCGGCTCGAGCGCGAGGCGGCTCAGCAGGCCGCGCTGGCGGCGATCGACGAGCGGCACCGGATCGCCCGCGAGATGCACGACGTGGTGGCGCACGGGCTGACCACGATCGTCGTGCAGGCCGACGGCGCCCGAGCGGCGGCGGCGCACGACCCGTCGGTGACCGGGCCGGCGCTGGCGACGATCGCGACGACCGGCCGGGAGGCGATCGCGGAGCTGCGCCGGATGCTCGGGCTGCTGCGCGCGGAGGAGGCGCCGACGACTCCCCAGCCTCGCCTCGGCGACCTCGCGGCACTCCTCGGCGAGGCACGTGCTGCCGGGACACGCGTCGTGGCCCAGCTCCCCGAGCCGGCGCCCGAGGTCTCGGACGGCGTCGCCCTGACGACGTACCGGATCGCGCAGGAGGCGCTCACCAACGTCCGTCGGCACGCGGGACCCGACGCTGCCGCGACCGTCGCGCTGCGGGTCGAGGCGGGCGCGGTCGTGGTCGAGGTGACCGACGACGGCCGGGGCGCGGCCGCTCCCGACGACGGCCGCGGACTCGGGCTCGCCGGGATGCGGGAGCGGGTGGCCGCCCACGGTGGCACCCTGACGACCGGGCCCGCGCCGGGTGGCGGCTTCGCGGTGTGCGCGAGGATCCCGCTGTGACCGAGCAGCACCGGCCGCCCGAGGCGACCTCCCCGACCGAGCCGATCCGGGTCTTCCTCGTCGACGACCAGGACCTGGTCCGCGCCGGGTTCCGGATGCTGATCGACAGCCAGCCCGACCTGAGCGTGGTCGGCGAGGCCGGCGACGGCGGCGAGGCACTGGAGCGACTCGCGGTGACGCGCTGCGACGTCGTCCTGATGGACGTGCGGATGCCGCGCCTCGACGGCGTCGAGGCCACCCGGCGGCTGGCTGATCGGCCCGATCCGCCGCAGGTGATCGTGCTGACCACCTTCGATCTCGACGAGTACGCCTTCGCCGCGATCCGGGCCGGGGCCGCGGCGTTCCTGCTCAAGGACGCGACCCCCGAGACCCTGCTCGACGCGATCCGGACCGTCCACGGCGGCGAGTCCGTGGTCGCCCCGAGCACCACCCGGCGCCTGCTCGAGCACTTCGCGGACGTCCTGCCCGACCCCGCGGCGCCGGGCCCCGACGCCCGGCTCGACAGCCTCACCGAGCGCGAGCGGGAGACCCTCGTCCTGGTCGGCCGCGGCCTGGCCAACGCCGAGATCGCCGCCGAGTTCGTGGTCTCCGAGGCGACGGTGAAGACCCACATCGGCCGGCTGTTGGCCAAGACCGGGTCCCGGGACCGCGTCCAGCTGGTCGTGCTGGCCTACGAGACCGGGCTCGTCCGCCCCTGACCCCCGTCGTACCGGACAGAACGGTTCTGAGTTCGCCCGATTTACGACCGTTTTGTCCGGTACGACGACCAGACCGGCCCCGAGGTCCACCCGTCGGCGGACGACGGATCAACCCGTGGCCTGACGATCGGGGGGGGCGATCCCGGCGAGGCTCGTCGGCATGACCTCGCTGACGTCCCCCCAACCCCCCGCGCCCACCGTCGCCCTCGCCGCCAGCGCCCGGGGCCTGATGAAGTCCTTCGGCCGCGACGACACCCTCGTCCACGCGCTCCGCGGTGTCGACCTCGACCTGCCCGCCGGCCGGTTCACGGCGATCATGGGGCCCTCCGGCTCCGGCAAGTCCACCCTCATGCACTGCCTGGCCGGGCTGGACCAGCCGACGGCCGGCGGGGTGACCGTCGCCGGCCAGGCGCTGGAAGGCATGGACGACGACACGCTGACCCGGTTCCGCCGCGACCACGTGGGCTTCGTCTTCCAGGCGTTCAACCTGCTGCCGATGCTGAGCGCCGCGCAGAACATCTGGCTGCCCACCGAGCTGGCCGGTCGGGACCGCGAGCGGTCCCTGCGCGAGCGCTTCGACGGCATCGTCGAGACCCTCGGCCTCACCGAGCGACTGACCCACCGGCCGGCCGAGCTGTCCGGCGGCCAGCAGCAGCGGGTCGCCATCGCCCGCGCCCTGCTGTCCGCGCCGGCGATCGTGTTCGCCGACGAGCCCACCGGCAACCTCGACAGCTCCAGCTCCGCCGAGGTGCTCTCGCTGCTGCGCCAGTCGGTGCGGGAGCTGGGCCAGACCGTCGTGATGGTCACCCACGAGACCGAGGCGGCGACGTACGCCGACGACGTCATCGTCCTCGCCGACGGCCGGATCACCGAGCGTCGTCAGGCTGCCGCCTGATGCGCACCGTCATCCTGGCGTCGCTGCGCACCCACACCCGCCGGTACGGCGCCGCGCTGCTCGCCATCGTCGTCGGATCCGCGTTCATCGTGGTCACCGCGGCCCTCTCCTCCGCGGTCCGCGACGGCCTGACCGCCGGCATCGGCGAGCCCTACGCGGGTGCCGACGCCGTCCTCGACCGTCCGTCCTCCGGCGATGCGGCCCGTCTGCTCGCCGCCGCGCCGGGGGACGACGCCGACGCGTGGCTGGTCGGCTGGACCATGCAGCAGGTCGCCCGCGAGGGCAAGGTGATCGACTCCAGCACCGACATCGCCCAGGTGCCCGACCGCCCGGCCCACCGCTGGCAGGACCTGCTCGACGGCCGCTTCCCCGGCGCTCCCGGCGAGGCGCTCGTCGACACCAACGCGGCCAAGGCGAAGCAGCTCGCGCTGGGCGATCGGCTGCGGATCGGCACCGGCAGCAGCGCCCTGGAGGTCACCGTCGTCGGGATCGCGGACTCGCCGTCGAACCACGCGGTCGCGTCGGTCTACCTGCTCTGGTCCGACCTGTCCCGCTGGGCGGACAGCCTCTACGTCGGCAGTCTGGCCTGGAGCGGCGGCGGCTACGACGCCGCCCGGTCGGCCATCCGGACGGTCGTGCCGGACGCCGAGCCGACGACCGTCCCGGCGTTCCTCCAGGAGCTGCAGCGGGAGGTCAACAACGGCGTCGACATCATCCAGGTCGTCGTGCTGCTGTTCGGCGCGATCGCCCTCGTAGTGGCCGTCCTGGTCATCAACAACACGTTCACGATCCTCTTCGCCCAGCGCTCGCGGGACTTCGCGCTGCTGCGCTGCGTGGGCGCGACGCGCAGCCAGGTGCTGCGCTCGGTGCGCCTCGAGTCCGTCGCCCTCGGCGTCCTGGCCGCCATCATCGGCGTGCTGTCCGGCCTGGGGGCCGGCTACGGACTGGTGGCGCTGGTCCGCGCCCAGTGGCCGGGAGCCCGGCTGGGTCACGCCGACGTCGCGCCGGCGTGGCTGGCCGGCTCCGCGGCCGTCGCCGTCGGAGTGACCCTGGTCGCGGCGTGGCTGCCGACCCGGCGCGCGGTGCGGATCAGCCCACTCGCGGCCTTGCGCCCCGACGACAGCACCCAGGCGCGGACCCGCACCGGCCGGATCCGGATCGCGTTCGGCGCGGTCATGCTCGTCGCCGGCGTCCTCGGCCTCGTCGCCGCCGTCGCCACGGCCAATGTCGGCGCCCTCGCCGTCGGCGGCGCGACGGTCTTCCTCGGCGTGCTGCTCTTCGGCCCGATCCTGGTGCCGGCCCTGATCCGCGCCACCGGACCGCTCACCCGGCGGCTCCTCGGACCGGCCGGCCGGCTCGCCGCGGGCAACGCCGTGCGCAACCCGCGCCGGACCGCCGCCACGGTGGCCTCGCTGCTCATCGGCGTCACGTTGACGACCGCCGTCCTCACCGGCATGGCGAGCTCCCGCTCCGCCGTCTCGGCAGAGATGGACGAGCAGTACTCGATCGACCTCACGGTGACCGCCCAGGGCCCGCTGCCGGCGGACGCCGTGGACCGGCTCGCCGCGGTCGACGGAGTCGCCGCCGCCGTACCCGTCCCGGGCGCGGTCGCCACGATCGATGACCTCGCGCCCCTCCCGCTCCTGCCGGCCTCGGCCGACGGCGACGCGACCGTGCTGCACGGTGCGCTCCCCACCCCGGGGCCACGTCAGGTGCTGGTGCCCTGGGATCTGCTCGGCGACGGCCTCGAGGTCGGCGACGTCGTGCCGGTCACGGTCGGCGACAGGACCCGGGAGCTCCGCGTGGCCGGCGGCGAGGGCTGGGGCGAGGCCGCCCTGGTCCGGCGTACGACGCTCGACGCCCTCGCGCCCGCAGCGGCGGTCCACGCCGTATGGCTGCGGGCAGCGGGGGACGCCGACCCGGAGGATCTGGCCGGCTCGGTGGAGGCCATCGCCGCGCCGGTCGACGCGGGCGTGGAGAACGGCCTGGCCAAGCGGTCCTACGTCGACCTGCAGCTGGACGTGCTCACCGGCGGCGTCGTGGGCCTGCTCGCCATCGCGGTCCTGATCGCCCTCGTCGGCATCGGCAACACGCTCGGGCTCTCGGTGCTCGAACGCGGACGCGAGCACGCACTGCTGCGGGCCCTCGGGCTCACCCGCCGCCAGGTCCGCCGGATGCTGGCCACCGAGGCCGTGCTGCTGTCCCTCGTCGCGACCGTGCTCGGCACCGCGCTGGGCGTCGTCTTCGCCTGGACCGCGGTCCGCGCGCTCGTGCAGCCCGCGATCGACGGGGCCGGCCTGGTCCTGCCGTGGGGTCAGTTGGGCCTGGTCGTGACGATCGCCGCCCTGGCGGGGCTCGTGGCCGCCGTCGTCCCGTCCCGGCGGGCATCGCGGATCGCCCCGGCGGCGGGACTCTCGCTGGACTGACCCCCGACGTGGGGACGCACCATTAGGCTCGCCGGGTGAGTGATTGGCCGAAGGTGCGTCTCCACGTCGTCACCGGCAAGGGCGGGACGGGCAAGTCCACGGTCGCGTCGGCCCTCGCCCTCGCGCTCGCCACCCGCGGCAGGAACGTGCTGCTGTGCGAGGTCGAGGGCCGCCAGGGCATCGCCCGGATGTTCGACGTCGACCCGCTGCCCTACCAGGAGCGGAGGCTGACGACGGGGCTGCCCGAGCCCGACGGCGGCCGCGGGGTCGTGCACGCGCTGCACATCGACGCCGAGTCGGCGCTTCTGGAGTACCTCTCGATGTACTACCGGCTCGGCCGCGCCGGCAAGGCCCTCGACCGGTTCGGCGTCATCGAGTTCGCGACCACCATCGCCCCTGGCGTCCGCGACGTGTTGCTCACCGGCAAGGTCTACGAGGCCGTGCAGCGCAACCGGCGCAACAAGTCGGCCATCGAGTACGACGCCGTGGTGCTCGACGCCCCGCCGACCGGCCGGATCGCCCAGTTCCTCAACGTCAGCAACGAGCTCGCCGGGCTGGCGAAGGTCGGGCCGATCAAGGCCCAGTCCGACACGATGATGAGCCTGTTCCGCTCCCCCCGCACGGCGGTCCACCTGGTCACCGTGCTCGAGGAGATGCCGGTCCAGGAGACCGCCGACGGGATCGCCGAGCTGCGTGCGGCCCGGCTGCCGGTGGGCGGTGTGGTCGTCAACCAGATCCGGCCCCGCGACCTCGACGCTGCCGACCTCGCCGCGGCCCGGGCGGGAACGCTCGACCGGGGCCGGATCGAGAGCGACCTGGCCGACGGTGGCATCGCCGTGGGCCCCGACCTGGTCGACGGACTGCTGGTCGAGGCGGCCGACCACGCCGAGCGCCGGGCGCTGGAGGACTCGCAACGGGCCATCGTGGCGGGACTGGACGTGCCGTCGTACGAGCTGCCGCGGATGGCCGGCGGCATCGATCTCGGCGGGCTCTACGAGCTCGCCGGCCTCCTCCGAGAGCAGGGAATGGCGTCGTGAGCACCTCCCGCAGCAGCGCTCACCGCCCGTCGCGCGTCGGTCCCGCGACCGGCCGTCAGGCCGGCCCCCTGGACGTCGACGCCCTCATCGACGACCCCGGCACCGGCATCATCGTGTGCTGCGGCTCCGGCGGTGTCGGCAAGACCACCACCAGCGCCGCGCTCGCGCTCCGCGCCGCCGAGCGGGGCCGCCGGGTGGTGGTGCTGACCATCGACCCGGCCCGCCGGCTCGCGCAGTCGATGGGCATCGAGGAGCTCGACAACACCCCGCGCCCCGTGGTCGGCGTCGAGGGCACCGGCAGCCTCGACGCGATGATGCTCGACATGAAGCGCACCTTCGACGAGGTGGTGCTCTCCCAGGCCAGCCCGGAGAAGGCGAAGCAGATCCTGGCCAACCCGTTCTACATCGCGCTCTCGAGCTCGTTCGCGGGCACCCAGGAGTACATGGCGATGGAGAAGCTCGGCCAGATCCACCGCGATGCGCAGGCCCAGGGCACCTACGACCTGATCGTCGTCGACACCCCGCCGTCGCGTTCGGCGCTCGACTTCCTCGACGCCCCCGAGCGCCTGTCCAGCTTCCTGGACGGCCGGTTCGTGCGGCTGCTGCTGACGCCCGCCAAGGGCCCGGCCAAGCTGATGACGGCCGGATTCAGCCTGATCACCAACGCCCTCACCCGGATCCTCGGCGCCCAGTTCCTCAAGGACCTGCAGACCTTCGTCACCGCGCTCGACACGGTCTTCGGCGGCTTCCGGCAGCGGGCGCAGCAGACCTACTCGCTGCTCAAGGCCGACGGTACGGCGTTCCTCGTGGTCGCCGCCCCCGAGGCGGACGCGCTGCGGGAGGCGGAGTACTTCGTCGAGCGGCTCAGCGAGGACGACATGCCCCTGGCGGGACTCGTCGTCAACCGCGCCAGCCCCGAGCCCGCGGGCGAGCTCTCCGCGGACGAGGCGATGACGGCCGCCGAGCGGCTGCGCCGCACCGCGAGCGCCTCGCCGACGGCGTCCCTGACCGCCGGACTGCTCCGACTGCACGCCGACCGGGTGCGCATGGTGCAGCGCGAGCGCACCCTCCGGGACCGGTTCGCCACCGCGCACCCGCAGGTGCCGACGGTCGTCGTACCAGCGCTCGCCGGTGACGTGCACGACCTCGGCGGGCTGCGCACGGTGGGCGGGCTGCTGGGGGGCACGGCGGACGGATCCACGAGCCCCGCGTGAGCAGGCTCCCGCGTCGGTGACGCGCACCGGGACCCGGACGGGTCCCGGGAGGGATCAGACCGTGGCGTCCTGATCGTCGCGAGCGGACTCCAAGACGTTGCGCCAGGAGGCGTTCGGACGGCGTCGGAGGAGCGCACGGCGCTCCCGCTCGGTCATCCCGCCCCAGACACCCCACTCGATCTGGTTGTCCAGTGCCTCGGCCAGGCACTCGGTGCGCACCGGACAGCCGGTGCAGACCTGCTTGGCCTTGTTCTGCTCGGCCCCACGGACGAAGAGCTGGTCCGGCTGTTGTCCCCGACAGGCGGCGCGTGGCGCCCAATCCTCAACCCACATGTGTTGTCCCCTGGTGCTTCCCACAACCGAGGAGCCAACGCCCCCACAGCGCTCGGTCTCCTCGACCGGTCCAAGGTAAAGGACGACGCGCCACACCGATATCGCTCATCGGGCCCAACCTGTCTAGTCACATCGGACTAGACAGGTCGGGCCCAGAGCGCCGCCGATCCGGCGTCACGGGGCCGGAGCGAGCGGTCCGAGGACTCGGGACCGTGGGGTGGGACCACGTACCCTGAGCGCATGTCCCGCACCCGGTTCGACGGCCTCCCACCGCGGAAGGTCGCCTCCCACCTCGGCGTGATGCTGATCGTCGCGGCCGTGCTCGGCGTCGTCGTCTCCGGTCTGGCCATCCCGTTCGCGGGCGTCCTCGGCTTCTCCGCGCGCAACGTCTCGGAGTCGGTCGACGACCTGCCCCAAGAGCTCGAGACCGAGCAGCTGCCGCAGCGCACCGAGGTCAAGGACGCCGAGGGCAAGACGATCGCGACGCTCTACGACCAGAACCGGGTCAACGTCCCGCTCGGCCAGATCTCCCGCACGATGGTCGAGGCCATCGTTGCCATCGAGGACTACCGCTTCTACCAGCACGGCGCGCTCGACCTCAAGGGCACGATGCGCGCGCTGTTCACCAACCAGGCCGCGGGCGGCGTCACCCAGGGCGGCTCGTCGATCACCCAGCAGCTGGTCAAGCTGACCCTGATCACCCAGGCGAAGGGCGACAAGGAGGCCATCCGGGCCGCCAAGGAGGACAGCTACGGCCGCAAGCTCCGCGAGCTCCGTTACGCGATCGCCCTGGAGAAGCGGCACACCAAGGACTGGATCCTCGAGAGGTACCTCAACACGGCGTACTTCGGCGACGGCGCCTACGGCATCCAGGCGGCCGCGCAGCACTTCTTCAGCGTCAACGCCAAGGACCTCAATCTGCGTCAGTCGGCGCTGCTCGCCGGCCTGGTCCAGAGCCCCGAGGCCTACAACCCGACCAAGAACAAGGCCCAGGCGACAGTGCGCCGCAATATCGTGCTCGACCGGATGGCCCAGCTGAGCGTGATCAGCGACGAGGACGCCGGCAAGGCCAAGGACCGCAAGCTCGGCCTTCGCGTGCAGAACCAGCCCAACGGCTGCGTGAACTCCGAGGCGCAGTTCTTCTGCGACTACGTCGTGCGCTGGCTGATGACCGACCCGGCGCTGGGCGCCAACCCGGAGGAGCGCCGGCAGCTGATCTTCAACGGCGGCCTGACGATCAAGACCACTGTCGACCTGCGCTACCAGAAGGCCGCCAACGACTCGGTCACCTCCCAGGTCTACAAGGACGACCTCGCCGTCGGTGGTCTCGCGCTGATCGAGCCGGGCACCGGCAACGTCAAGGGCCTCGCCCAGTCCCGGCCGATGGGCAAGAAGAAGGGCGAGACCTTCCTCAACTACACCGTGCCGACGCGGTACGGCGACGCGGCCGGCTTCCAGCCCGGCTCCACGTTCAAGGCGTTCGTCCTCGCCGCGGCGATCAACCAGGACATCCCGCTGACCCAGCGGTTCCCGGCGCCGAACCCGGGCCGCTTCCCGCTCAACGAGTTCGAGACCTGCGACGGGCCCTACCAGAGCAGCGAGGTGTGGGAGCCCAAGAACTCCACGAGCTCCTCGGCCTCCCCCGACCTCTACGAGGGCACCCGGAACTCGGTCAACACCTTCTTCGTCAACCTCGAGCTCGCCACCGGGCTCTGCGAGCCGTGGAAGCTGGCTCGCGAGATGGGCATCACCGAGCTCACCGAGGCCAACATGATCCCGTCGTTCACCCTCGGCGTCGCCGATGTCAGCCCGCTGGAGATGGCCGAGGCCTACGCCACCTTCGCGGCCGAGGGGCTGCACTGCGACGCGCGGCCGGTCACCGAGATCGCCGACGCGCAGGGCAATGTGCTCAAGAAGTACGAGAAGAACTGCACCCAGGTCCTCGCCAGCCCGGTCGCCAACGCCGTCAACGACGTCCTCCGTGGTGTCATCGAAGGCGGATTCGCGAGCGCGCAGGCGCCGGGGCAGCCCGCGGCGGGCAAGACCGGAACCACCAACGGCAACAACTCGGTGTGGTTCGTCGGCTACACGCCCAACCTCGCGGGCGCCGCCATGGTCGCGGGCGTCAACGGCCAGGGACACCCCGAGTCCCTCGACGGCAAGTCGGTCGGCGGGCGCACCCTGTACGCATCCTCCGGCTCGACGACCGCGGGCCCGATCTGGGGCGACGCCTTCAAGGCCATCGCCCCCCTGCTCGACGACATCGACTTCACGCGGCCGTCCTCGAGCGACATCCGCGGCCTGCTCACCACCGTCCCCGCCGTCTCCGGCAAGCCGTACGACGACGCGAAGGCGATGCTCGAGGGGCTCGGCTTCACCGTGACCAACGGCGGCACCGTCGACTCCGCGGTCGGCCAGGGTCTGGTCGCCTGGTCCGCCCCCGGCACCGGTGCCCGGCTGGCCGCCGGCGACACCGTGACCCTGTTCATCTCCGACGGCACGCCGAAGGTGAAGAAGGGCAAGAAGAACAAGGGCCGGGGCAACAACAACGGCAACGGCAACGGGCAGGGCTGAGTCGGCTCGGCCGCACCGGGCGAAGCCCGCGGGGCGAGCGGAGCGAGGTCCGGGCGGCGAGCCCGGTATCCGACACGCTCGGCCCGGCAACACGGCCGGCAGCGTGGCGCCCCGGCGGCGTAGCCGCGTCGCGAGGCGACCGCGGTCCGAGCGCAGCGAGTGACCGTGCGCGCCTCTCGACCGGGCGACACGCTCGGCCCGACAACACAGCTCACCCGAGCTGGCGGCGTACCTCCGCCGCGACGGCGGCGCCGTCGGCCCGGCCCTTGACCTGCGGCTGCACGATGCCCATCACCTGACCCATCGCCTTCGGGCCCGCGCCGGCGGCCCCGGCCTGCTCGACGGCCGCCGTCACGATCGCCGCGATCTCCTCCGGCCCGAGCTGCGCGGGCAGGTAGTCCTGGATCACCGCCGCCTCGGCCCGCTCCTTGGCGGCGCTCTCGGGGCGGTCGCCGTCCTCGAACGCGACGGCGGCCTCCCGGCGCTTCTTGGCCTCGGCGGCCAGGACGGTGAGGACCTCGTCGTCGGTCAGCTCCTTGGCGACCTTGCCGGCGACCTCGGCGTTGGTCACCGCGGTCAGGACCATCCGCAGGGTCGACGACCGAACCTCGTCGCGGGCCTTCATGGCGGTCGTGAGGTCGGTACGCAGCTGGTCCTTGAGGGTGCTCATGCCTCGATTCTGCCTGCCGTGGGCGAGACTGGACGAATGGGATTCGGGACGGCGCTGCTGCGGACCGCCGGAGTCGGGGGGGCCCTCGGGGCGGCCGTGACGTCGTACGCCCTGTGGGAGGCACGTCAGTACACCCTGCGCCGGGTCGATCTGCGTGTGCTCGCGGCCGGGATGCGACCGCTGCGGGTGCTCCACCTCAGCGACCTCCACATGACCCCCGGCCAGACCCGCAAGCAGGAGTGGCTGCGGGGCCTGGCCCGCCTGGAGCCGGACCTCGTCGTCGACACCGGCGACAACCTCGCCCACCGGGCGGCCGTTCCCGTGGTGCTCGACAGCCTCGGTGGACTGCTGGAGCGACCGGGCGTGTTCGTGCACGGCTCGAACGACTACTTCGAGCCCGGTCTCCGCAACCCTCTCGGCTACGTGCTCCCCGACAACGGCAAACGCCACACCGCGACGCCGCAGCTCCCCTGGCGCGAGCTCAGCGCCGCCCTCACCGGCGCCGGGTGGCTGGACCTCACCAACCGCCGCGACCGACTCACCGTCGGCGACACGATCCTCGCCCTCGCCGGTGTCGACGACCCGCACCTCGCCTACGACGACCTGGCCGCCGTCGCGGGGCCCGCCGACGCCACCGCCGACCTGCGGCTGGCACTCGCGCACGCGCCGTACCTGCGGGTGCTGGACCGCTTCGCGACCGACGGGTACGACGCCGTCCTCGCCGGGCACACCCACGGCGGTCAGGTCCGACTCCCGTGGCCCGGCGACTCCCGTGCGTACGCCACCAACTGCGACCTCGAGCCCGCGCGGGCCCGCGGCCTGCACCGCCACCCCGCCGACTCCCGGCCCGGCGACCCCGGATCGGCCTGGCTGCACGTGTCCGCCGGCCTCGGCACCAACCCGTACACCCGGATCCGGATCGCCTGCCGCCCCGAGGCCACGCTGCTCACCCTGCTCCCGCGGTAGGGCTGCCAGGGGTATCCCGATTGCGGGTCCGGCCACCGGCTCCGCTATGCTCCCGTGCTGGTGAGCCGCTCCTCGGAGCCGGTTCATGGCGGGCTGTGGCGCAGCTTGGTAGCGCGCCTCGTTCGGGACGAGGAGGCCGCAGGTTCAAATCCTGTCAGCCCGACCGATCGACGGGCGGATCCGGTGAGACCGGATCCGCCCGTCGAGGTTTTCGCCCCCGTGTCGCCGTGCGGCCACCCCTCGCTCACCTGCGCGTTCGTGACACACTGCATGCCATGTCAGACGAGCAGGACAAGCTGAAGCTCAGCTTGGAGCCGCCGAAGCTGTTCGGGCGGAAGAAGAAGGCCGCCGGCCAGGCACCCGCCGCTCCCGGTGCTCCCGGCCGCCCTGCTCGTCCTGTCGCCCGCCCGGAGCCCGAGGCCACGCCCGATCCTGTCGCTGCTGCGCCGGCACCCGCGCCCGAGCCGGAGCCCACGGTTGACCCGGAGCCCACGGTTGACCCGGAGCCCACCGACGAGCCCGAGGCGGAGCCCACCGTCGACGTCGACTCCACGGAGCCGGAGCCTGAGTCCACCGTCGAGCCTGTGGCCGACGGCGACCCCACGGAGCCGGAACCTGAGGCCGCCGCCGACCCCGAGCCCACGCCCGAGCCTGAGGCCGCCGACGCCGACGCTACCGAGTCGGAGCCTGCGGCTGCCGCCGACCCCGAGCCCACACCCGAGCCCGCCCCGGAGGTCACCGCCGAGGTCGACGTGGGACCCGAGCCGGAGCCCGAACCGACGGTCGTCCTCCCCGAGGCCGACGAGCCCGCGCCGGAGTCCGCCGACGCGGCACCGGTCCCCACGCCGGAGCCGGCCCCCGAGCCCACACCACAGCCGGCCCCCCGTCGCGCACCCCGGCCCGCTGCGGTCGAGGTGGAGCCCGAGCCGGTGAGCACGAGGGATCTCGAGGACGCCGAGATCGTCTCGCTGGGCGCGGGCGGCGCCCTGCTGACGGCCTACCGCGCCGCGGCCCTCTCCGGCCTCGTGGTGGGCGCGGCGATGGTCGTCCTCACGTGGCTGTCCCTGCGCGGCTGCGAGGCCGTGCGCGGGACGTCCTCCTGCGGCGGCGGCCCCGGCTTCCTGCTGCTGGTCGCCACGTTCGCGCTGTGCGTCCTGCTGGGTGCCCAGCTGCTCAAGGCGTTCGCCATCCCGGATCCGGGCAGCAGCAGCTTCCTGGCCGTCGGCCTGGTCGCGGTCGTGGCGCTGCTCTTCCTCATCGACCTGCTCGACCACTGGTCGACGCTGATCATCGTGCCGATCCTCAGCATCGGCGCCTACCTCGCCTCGGTCTGGGTCACCAGGACGTTCGTCGACCCAGCCAACGAGTAGGCCGGGCTCGTTTCATCACGTGATGTAGGCAGTCCGCGCTTCTGTAGTCGAGTTCCCGCTACAGAAGCGCGGGTTCACCTACATCACGTGATGAAGCCGCGACCCCTCGCCCTGGGCTGCGTCAGCGGGAGGCGGCGATCAGCTCCGCGATCTGGACCGTGTTGAGGGCGGCTCCCTTGCGCAGGTTGTCGTTGGAGACGAAGAGCGCGAGGCCGCGGTCGTCGTCGACACCGGGGTCCTGGCGGATCCGGCCGACGTACGACGGGTCCTTGCCCGCCGCCGCGAGGGGATTCGGGATGTCGGCGAGCTCGACGCCCGGAGCCCCGGCCAGCAGCTCGCGGGCCCGCTCGGCGGTCAGCGGCGAGGCGAACTCCGCGTTGATCGCCAGCGAGTGACCGGTGAAGACCGGGACGCGGACGCAGAGGCCGGAGACACGCAGGTCCGGGATGCCGAGGATCTTGCGGGACTCGTTGCGGAGCTTCTGCTCCTCGTCGGTCTCGTTCAGTCCGTCGTCGACGAGGTTCCCGGCGAACGGCAGCACGTTGTAGGCGATCGTCTTCTTGTAGACGCCCGGCTCGGGGAACGCGACGGCCTCGCCGTCGTACGCCAGCTCCCGGGCCTTGTCGCCCGCCGCGGTGACGCCCGTGGCGAGCTCCTCGACACCGGCGATGCCGGAGCCGGAGACGGCCTGGTACGTCGACGCGATCAGCCGGACCAGGCCGGCCTCCTCGTGCAGCGGCTTGAGCACCGGCATCGCGGCCATCGTGGTGCAGTTCGGGTTGGCGATGATGCCGCGACCCGCCTCGATGACGGACGCCGCCGCCTCCGGGTTGACCTCGGAGACGACCAGCGGGATCGCCGGGTCCTTGCGGAAGGCCGAGGAGTTGTCGACCACGATCACGCCTGCGTCGACGAACCGCTGGGCCAGCGCGCGGGAGGCGGTGGCCCCGGCCGAGAACAGCGCGACGTCGAGCCCGGTCGGGTCGGCGGTCTCGGCGTCCTCGACGGTGACCTCGCGATCGCCGAACTGCAGCACCTTGCCGGCCGAGCGGGCCGAGGAGAAGAAGCGGACGTCCCCGACCGGGAACTCCCGCTCGAGCAGGATCTGGCGCATCGCCACGCCGACCTGGCCGGTCGCGCCGACCACACCGATGTTGACGCTCATCGTCCGGTCCCCCCGTAGACCACAGCCTCGATCTCGTCCGACCCGAGGTCGAACGCGGCGTGAGCGGCGTTGACGGCCGCCTCGACCTGGGTCTCGGCCACGACGACCGAGACACGGATCTCCGAGGTGGAGATCATCTCGATGTTGACGCCCGCCTCCGACAGCGCCTCGAAGAAGCGCGCGGAGATGCCCGGCGAGGAGCTCATACCGGCACCGACGACCGACACCTTGCCGACGCTGTCGTCGTACTGGAGGCTGTCGAAGCCGACCGTCTCCTGGAGTCGCGAGAGCGCCGTCATCGCGGTCTGGCCCTCGCCGGCGGGGAGCGTGAAGGAGATGTCCGTCAGGCTGGTCGCTGCGGCCGACACGTTCTGCACGATCATGTCGATGTTGATCTGCGCCTCCGCGACGGCGCGGAAGATCGCCGCCGCCTCGCCCGGCTTGTCCGGTACGCCGACCACGGTGATCTTGGCCTGGCTGCGGTCGTGGGCGACACCGGTGATGATCGCGGCTTCCATAGTATTTGCACCCTCCTGAGCAACACCTGCAACATCTGCGGACTTGACGACCCAGGTGCCCTCCTTCTCGGAGAAGGACGAGCGGACGTGGATGGGCATGTCATAGCGGCGGGCGTACTCGACGCACCGCAGGTGCAGGATCTTGGCGCCCTGCGCGGCCATCTCAAGCGTCTCCTCGTAGGAGATCCGCGGCACCTTGCGGGCCCGGGGCTCGATGCGGGGATCGGCGGTGAAGATGCCGTCGACGTCGGAGTAGATCTCGCAGACGTCGGCGCGCAGCGCGACGGCCAGCGCGACCGCCGTCGTGTCGGAGCCACCGCGGCCCAGCGTGGTGATGTCCTTGGTCGTCTGGGAGACGCCCTGGAAGCCCGCGACGATGGCGATCGCGCCCTCGTCGATCGCGGTCTGGATCCGGCCCGGCGTGACGTCGATGATCTTCGCCTTGCCGTGCTCGGCGTCGGTGATCACGCCGGCCTGGGAGCCGGTGAACGAGCGCGCCTCGTGGCCGAGGTCGTGGATCGCCATCGCCAGCACGGCCATCGACATCCGCTCGCCGGCGGTGAGCAGCATGTCGAGCTCGCGGGCCGGCGGCAGCGGCGAGACCTCGTTGGCGAGGTCGATCAGGTCGTCCGTCGTGTCCCCCATCGCCGAGACGACGACCACGACCTGGTGGCCGGCCTTCTTCGTGTTGACGATGCGCTGCGCGACGCGCTTGATCCCGGCGGCATCGGCGACCGACGAGCCGCCGTACTTCTGCACGACAATGCCCACGGGGGCTCACTCCTGGCGGTGGTCTCGGTGACGGTGCTACTTCTAGGGCAGGGCCACGACGACGGGGCCGCCCCCGAGTCTACGAGAGGGGGCTAGCCCTTTTCCGCGCTGTCCAGCACCGCGGCCGCCGCCTCGACCAGGGCCAGCTCCTGGGTGGTGTCCAGATCGACGTCGAGCCGGTCGTGGGCCACCACCGAGAGCAGCGCCTTCATCGCCGAGCCGGCGAGCGCGCCCCACGAGGACACGTAGGAGAACTGCCACCACCACAGCGCCTCCTCGACGTCGCCCGCCTCGTAGTGGCGGACCCCGACGGCGAGGTCGGCGGCGATGCTGGTGAGGTCGTCGGAGAGCAGGCCCTCGACGAGCTCCGGGTCGTAGGGGTCGAAGACGTAGCTGTAGGTGTCCAGGTTGCCCAGCAGCCCGGCCAGCTGGAGCCGGAGCTCGTCGATGTCGTCGGGGTCCGGGCCGTCGTCGGGCTGGTACTCGTCGCGAGGCGCGAAGTCGCGGTGCACCCCCAGCCGGGCGCCGGTGAGCGCGATCTGGCTGATCTGGAGCAGCAGCAGGGACACCGCCTGGCCGCCGCTCGCCTGCGCCGCGACGACCCGCAGGCCGTCGAGGAACGATCGCACCGACGCGGCGATCTCGTCGGCCAGCCGCACGGTCTCCGTCTCGACCGCGATCAGCGCCTCGAGCGCGGCGAGGCCGGGGAGCTGGTCGCTGGTGGTGATGCTGTCGTCGCTCATGTTCCCGTTCATGTCGCTGTCTGCCTTCCCACGAATGCCCGACCCAAGGTGACCTCGTCGGCGTACTCCAGGTCTCCTCCCACCGGAAGTCCACTGGCCAAACGCGTCACGCGCAACCCCAGAGGGCTCAGCATGCGCGTGAGGTACGTCGCGGTGGCCTCGCCCTCGAGGTTCGGGTCGGTCGCCAAGATCACCTCGGTGACGGCGCCGTCACCGAGCCGGGTGAGCAGCTCGCGGATGTGGAGCTGCTCGGGACCGATGCCGTCGATCGGCGAGATCGCGCCGCCCAGGACGTGGTAGCGGCCGCGGAACTCGCGGGTCCGCTCGATCGCCACGACGTCCTTGTACTCCTCGACGACGCACAGCACCGCCGGGTCCCGGCGCGGGTCACGACAGATCCGGCACTGGTCGTCCTCGGCGACGTTGAAGCAGACCGAGCAGAACTTGACCTTGTCCTTGACCTCGATGAGGACCTCGGCGAGGCGACGTACGTCGGCGGGGTCGGCCTGCAGCAGGTGGAACGCGATCCGCTGGGCGCTCTTCGGACCGACCCCGGGCAACCGCCCGAGCTCGTCGATGAGGTCCTGGACGACGCCTTCGTACAAGGGTGCTGCCCCCGCTCAGAAGCCGAGCTGGCCGGACGCCGGGCCCGGCCCGCCCAGGCCGGGGAGGCCGCCCAGGTCGGGCAGGCCGCCGGCCAGCGGGCCGAGCATCTGCTCGGCGAGCTCGTCGACCTTGGCCCGCGCGTCGCGGAACGCGGCGACCACCAGGTCACCGAGGTCGGCCAGCGCCTCCGCGTCGGTGCCGTCGAGCGCGTCGGGGCTGATCGTGACGGCGGTCAGCTCGCCGGCACCGGTGACCGTGACGGTCACGGCGCCGCCGGCGACGGTGCCGTCCACCGTGGCCTCGGCCAGGCTCTGCTGGGCGCTCTGGAGCTGGTCCTGCATCTGCTGGGCCTGCTGGAGCAGGGCGCCGAGGTCGAGGCCGCCGGCGCCGCCGAGGGCGTCGAAGGGGTTCTGGCTCATGGAGCGGGTCTCTTCTCTGTGATCCGGTGGGATGGTCCGGCGGGGTGGTGCGGGTGCGGCGCGGTCGGCGACTCAGCCGCCGCGGGGGATCTCCTCGATCATCTGGGCACCCAGCTCCCGGGTGAGGAGCTCGGCACTCGACTCGGCGTCGACCTCGCGGTCGTTGAAGTCCACCGCGGCGTCGGGGTCCTCCGCCGGAGCCTCCGCGGCGGCATCGGCCTGGGCCTGGATGTCGGCCACGCGCGAGCGCCTCGAGACCGGCTCCTCCGGCGGGGCGTCGGCCGGTGGCGGCTCGACGGCCCACGGCGGCGGGTCGTCCGGGGGTGCGGACTGAGCCGACGGCGCGGCGGGCGCCGCCGAGGAGGGCGGCGCGGTGACCTCCGGCCAGCCACCGGACGCGGGGGCCGGGGAAGCGGACGCGGCCGGGGAAGCGGGGGCGGGCGCAGCGGAGGCCGGCTCGGGAGCGCGGGCCCCCGGGTCGGCGGCGGGGTCGACGATCGCCTCGATCCGCACCTCCGCACCGATCTCGTCGATGACCGCCTGCTGGACGATCTCGGCGTGCCCGCCGGACTCGAACGACCGGCGCGGCCCGTCGGTCTGGAAGCCGAGGCTGAGCACCTTGCCGTTGAAGCCCACGACCTGGGAGTTCTGGGTGAGGTGGATCCAGGTGACCCGCTTGACGCCCTTGACCCGGTCGATGACCGAGGGCCACAGCCGTCGGATGTCGACCAGGCTCAGACCGCTGCCACCGCCAGCCTCCTCGGCCGGGGCGGCGGCCGGCGTGCGAGCGGCGGACGACGTGGGAGCGGCGGCGACCGGGGCCGCCTGCTCGGACTCCGGCACAGGCTCCGGCTCCGGCTCCGGAGCCCGGATCGGCTCGGGCTCACGCACCGGCTCCGCGGCGGATGCCGGGGCCGGATCGGCGGCGGGTCCCGGGTCCGGGGCCGCCTCCGCGACGGGTGCCGACGCCGGCGGCGACACGGGCGGCGACACGGGCGGCGACACGGGCGGCGACACGGGCGGCGACACGGGCGGCGACACGGGCGTGGCGGGCGCCGACACCGGCGCGGCCGGCGGTGCCGAGGCAGGTGCGGCGGTCGGCTCCTCGACCCGCTCGGGTGCGGCCCGCTCGGCCCGCGACGGCACGGGCCGGTCCTGGGCGGGGACCGCGGCCGGAGCGGCGGCGGGCGCGGACTCGGCCGTCGTCGTACCGCTGATCGAGGCTCGACGCTCGAGCCGGTCGAGGCGGGCGAGCACGCCCTCGGTGGTGTGGTCGGCGGCGGGGAGCAGGATCCGGGCGCAGATCAGCTCCAGCAGCAGCCGGGGCGCGGTCGCGCCGCGCATGTCGGTGAGGCCGGCCGCGACGAGGTCGGCGGCCCGGGTCAGCTCGGCGCGGCCGAAGGCGGCCGCCTGGGCGACGAGACGGTCGGCCTGGTCGCCGGAGAGGTCGAGCAGTCCGGAGGCAGCGGCGTCGGGGACCGCGGAGATGATGACGAGGTCGCGCAGCCGGCGCAGCAGGTCCTCGGTGAACCGGCGCGGGTCCTGCCCGGTCTCGATCACCTTGTCGACCACGCCGAAGACCGCCGACCCGTCGCCGGCGGCGAAAGCGGAGACGACGTCGTCGAGCAGGGTGTCGGGGGTGTAGCCGAGCAGACCGCTGGCCAGGTCGTAGGTCACGCCCTGCACCCCGGCCCCGCCGAGCAGCTGGTCGAGCACCGAGAGCGTGTCGCGCGCCGAGCCCGCGCCGGCCCGCACGACCAGCGGCAGTGCCGCCGGCTCGATCGAGACGCCCTCGCGCTCGCACAGCTCGGTGAGGTACGACGTCAGCAGCCGCGGCGGGATCAGCCGGAACGGGTAGTGGTGGGTGCGCGAGCGAATGGTCGGGATGACCTTCTCCGGCTCGGTCGTGGCGAAGATGAACCGCAGGTGCGGCGGCGGCTCCTCGACCAGCTTGAGCAGGGCGTTGAAGCCCTGCGTGGTGACCATGTGGGCCTCGTCGATGATGTAGACCTTGTAGCGGCTCCGCACCGGGGCGAAGAAGGCCTTCTCACGCAGGTCGCGCGCGTCGTCGACACCACCGTGGGAGGCCGCGTCGATCTCGATCACGTCGATCGAGCCCGGCCCGTTGCGGGCCAGGTCGCGACAGCTCTCGCACTCGCCGCACGGGTCGGAGATCGGCGCCTTCTCGCAGTTGAGCGCCCGCGCGAGGATCCGCGCGCTGGTCGTCTTGCCGCAGCCGCGAGGGCCGGAGAAGAGGTAGGCATGATTGACCCGGTTGGCGGCCAGCGCGGCCCGCAGCGGCTCGGTGACGTGCTCCTGCCCGATGACCTCGGCGAAGGTCTCGGGCCGGTAGCGGCGGTAGAGCGCGAGGGGGGAGTCCACGTGAGCCACCCTAGTCGCTGGCCCCGACACGGTCGGGCGCCCGTGGCGGACGCGGCGACGCCGCCGGTCCCGCCTATCGTGATGCCCTCGGGAACGAGAGGACGAGCACCATGACGACGATCGACCGGGACGCGGCACGGGCGTTCCAGAAGCGGATGGTCCGGGTGCGCGAGGACGCCGCCCTGGGCCTGCTCCTCGGCATCGGCGACGAGCTGGGACTGCTCGACGTCCTGGCGCGCTCCGGGCCGGCGGATCCCGCGACGCTGGCCACGGCGGCCGGAGTCGACGAGCGCTACCTGCGCGAGTGGCTGGACGGGATCGTGGCCGGCGACGTGGCGACGTACGACGCCGCGACCGGCCACTACGCGCTGTCCCGCGAGCGCGCCGCCTGCCTGACGCCCGCCGACGGCCCGGTGAACCTCGCGCGCAGCATGAAGATGCTCACCATGCTCGCCGGCGTCGAGCCCGAGCTGCGGGAGCGGTTCCGGCACGGCGGCGGGCTGGGGTACGACCGCTTCCCCCGGTTCCACGAGCTGATGGCCGCGGACGCCGCGGCCGTCCACGACGCGGGCCTGCTCGACGTCGTGGTGCCGACCGTCCCCGGGCTCCACGAGCGGCTGACCGAGGGCGCCGCGCTCGCCGACATCGGCTGTGGGTCCGGGCACGCGGTCAACCTGCTCGCCCGGGCCTACCCCGCGAGCCGGTTCGTCGGCTACGACCTCGGCGCCGAGGCGATCGACGCGGCGCGCGCCGAGGCCGCGGACTGGGGCCTGACCAACGCGTCCTTCGAGGTCCGTGACGTCGCGCAGCTGGGTGAGGCGGCGGCGTACGACGTCGTGACGGCCTTCGACGCGATCCACGACCAGGCGTTCCCCGACCGGGTGCTCGCCGGCATCGCGGCCGCACTGCGTCCGGGCGGGACCTTCCTGATGGTCGACATCAAGGCCGAGACCGGGGTCGAGAACAACCTGGGCCTGCCCTGGGTGACCTACCTCTACACGCTGAGCCTGATGCACTGCATGACCGTGTCCCTCGCCCACGGCGGCGCCGGGCTCGGCACCGTCTGGGGACGACAGACCGCGGTCCGGATGCTCGAGGAGGCCGGCCTGGTCGACGTCGAGGCCCGCGAGGTCCGGACCGACCCGTTCAACTACTTCTACGTCGCCCACAAGCCGTAGTGGGAAAAGCAAAGGCCCCCCACGTACCCGATAGAGCTCACTTACCCTTGCTGCCTTCCGGCCCTGGGGGAGTTGGGTGAGATACCGCCACGTGGGGGGTTGCGGGCCACTTTAGAGGATGGGGTGCACCCGGCTCACATCGACCGCCGCATCGAGCCGACGTGGCCTCAGCGCAGCAGGTTGAGCACGGTCAGCAGGACCGGCGCGACCATCACGACCAGGAGCACCCACGCGACCATGCGGTGCGAGCGCTTCGCGCTGTCCAGCGAGCCCGCGAACTCGAGCAGGGCACCGTCGGGCACGGACCGGTTGAGGCCCATCCGCTGCGCGTCGGTGGGCAGGTGCTCGGCGGGAGCCCAGGGCTCCGGCTCGTCACCCCGCGCGGTCATGGGCCGATGGTACGCCGCGCGCTCCGTCAGCGGGCGAGTCCCGATTCCACCTCACCGTCCATCTGCCGGTAACCTCCTCCGCGGAGGTATCGCCTAGTGGCCTATGGCGCTCGCTTGGAAAGCGGGTTGGGTTAACGCCCTCGGGGGTTCGAATCCCCCTACCTCCGCCGGAGAATCAGACGGCGCCGACCCCACGTCGGCGCCGTCTGCTGCGTTCGGGGGCGGCGTGGACCGCTGTAACACGCCGCCCACCCGACTACCGGGCACCTGTCAGCGGCGAACCAGAGGTTCGCACGGCGTGTCGTGCCGAGAACCGGCGACCAGTCCGGCGGACAGCGTGTTGCAACATCGTGCGGCCGCGCCGTCCGGGCACGGCGCTCAGCGGCGCCGGGCGAGAAGCGGGCGCAGCAGGAGGAGGACGACGAGCGCGGCACCGCCGCCGAGCCCCCACCAGATCGCGTCGTGCCGCGCGCCGGCGAGGACGTCCGCCTGGGCGCGGGGCGGCTTGGCGGGCCGGACCTGCTGGGTGCGCTCGGCTCGCATGTCGGCGATGTCGCGCTGGATCGCCTCGACGGGCTGGACGACGCCGTACCCCGTGATCGGGCTCGACGGGCCGCCGTTGCCGCTGGCGGTCTGCTCCAGGCGGTTCCGCAGCTGGGCGGCGTCCTCGTCGGGGTGGGCGGACCACACGAGGGCCGCGACACCGGCCACCTGGGCGGCCGCCCAGGCGGTGGAGGCGCCGTCGACGACGCACCAGCCGCCGTTGAGCGCCTTGGACACCGCGCCGAAGCCGGGCGCGGCGAGGTCGATGGCCGAGCTTCGGAGCACGGTCCCGCGGCTGCCGGGCGTCGACACCCCGACCGCGATCACCTTCGGGTGCGCCGCCGGCCAGATCACGTCGGCGGCGTCCTCGCCCTTCGCGGCCTCGCCCTCGTAGCCGTCGGGGAAGGCCCCGTCGCCCGACGGGCGGTCGCCGGAGGCGGCGACGAGCAGCACACCGGTGGCGACCAGCCGGTCGACCTGCGCCTCGAGCTCGGCGGAGTACGGGACCTGCGCGGGCACGACCACCACGGCGCGGGGACGAGCGCCACCCTCCCGGGCGGCGGCGAGCTCCCCGAGCCGCTGAGCCAGGTCGGCGGCCATCGGGATCCGCTGCCCCTCCTGGGAGCGCTCGAGCGTGTCGTAGAACGGCGCGTCGACGACGTCGGCGTCGGGTGCGATCCCGACGTCGACGCGGGTCGGCTCGACCTGGTCGGGGCCGGCGATGATGCCCGCGACGGCGAAGCCGTGGCCGGTCGGCAGGTCGACGGGCGTCGTCCCCCGGAACCCGTTGATGCCGCTGTCCACGACGACCACCTGCACGCCCTGTCCCGGCTGCGTGCCGGCCTTCTTCACCAGCGCCTGCGCCTCCTTCACGTGCAGCGCCAGGTTGGCCGCGTTGTCGCCCTTGACCGTGAGCTGATCGGTCGTGGTCGCGCTGACCTGCAGGCAGCGCGGCCCCTCCACGTCGGCGACGACGTGCACCTCCGGAGCCGCACCCACCGGAGCCGCCCCCACCAGGGTCAGCCCGAGGGCGACGCTCGCGAGCCCGCCCGCGGCGGAGCGGGAGGAGCGGGAGGAGCGGCCTCCTACGCCGTGTCCTAGGCGCCGCACGACCGGTCCCTCGACGGCGGGCACAGCGCCGCGTCCTGGGAGAGCTCGGGACCGACCTCGAACAGCTTGTTCCACACGTCGGGCACGACCAGGCCCGGAACCTTGCCGTAGCCCAGCTGGGCGAGGTCGTCCGTGCTGGCGACGGGGTAGCTGTAGCCACGGTCGTCGATCAGGTGGATCGTGCCGCCCGTGCTGGTGATCCAGTCGGCCGAGCGGATCACCGCGCCGTGGCCGGACGCGACGGTGACCTCCCGGTCGCCGGCGGCGACGCCCTCGGCGCTGGCGGCCCCGGCGGGGGCCGAGACGAGCCGGACGGCCGGCTCCTCGCCCTCGGCGGTCGTCAGCTGGGCGCAGGCCTCCTCGGTGGCGGGCAGTGAGCCGGCGAGGACCTGTTCGGGCCAGTGCTCGCCGGCGCCGGCGGCGCCGCGCACGATGTCGAAGGGTGCGCCCGGCGCCTCGGTCACCGGCCGCGGCGCGCGCTTGCCGAGCGAGGTGTTGCGCAGCACCGCCGCCTCGAAGGGCGACAGCTCCACGAAGCCGGCCTTCGTGAACGCGTACGTCGTGCCGGAGCGCTCCAGCCAGTCGCCGACGCGGGCGCCGTCGTAGCCCGGGAGCCGGGCCGGCTCGCCCCAGCCGTCGAGGCCGAGGCCCTCGGCGTCCAACGAGGCGCCGGGTGGGAACAGCTCCAGCCACGCGTCCGGCACCGTGATCTGGTCGTTGGGCGAGATCCGCAGGTCGCTGTAGAGGCCATCGTCGCCGGTGGTGAGCTCGTAGCGGTACGCACGGCGCGGCAGGCCCGGCACGTCGGCCTCGGCGATGAGGTAGACCGCGTCCTCGGCGGCCGACCTCACCACGAAGCCGGTGGTCGGCGTCGGCGTCACGTCGGGCGAGACCTCGATCGCGGTCTGCATGCCCAGCCCGTTGCCGGTGCACGACGTCCAGCCGCTCTCGACCAGATCGCCGGCTCCCGGCACCGTGGCCGGGGCGTCGAGGATCCCGATGGGCGGCCCCTTCCGCTCCCCCGCGATCTCCTCGTCGGGCACCTTGCGGGCCTCGACCCCGGCGCCCAGGATCAGCTGGGCAGACGTCACGTTGATGACCGGCCGCACCCGCGGCAGCCCGGAGGCCAGGTCCTCGTCGAGGATGACGTAGAGAGCGCCGCGGTCGTCGGCGACCAGCCCCGGCTTGTCCCAGTCGACCTCGGCCCGGTCCGACAGCGCACCGGCGATGGCGGCGCCGGCCACGAGGAGGATCGCGAGCGCGACGCCGCCGACGATCATCCGGCCGGGCCGGGTGGGCTCGACCTCACGACCGCCCGGCGCTCCGGACACGAAGGCGGTGACCAGCCGGCGGCGGCTGAAGGCATAGGCCTCGACGAGGTCCTTCTTGGTGGCCACAGGCGACTATCCGAGCCAGTCGCGCACCTGGTCGAACAGACCGGTGGCGACGACGAGAAGGGGGAGCAGGGTCAGGAGGGCGACGGACTCGAGTACGTCGCCCAACCGGCCCCGGCGTACGGACGGGGCAGCGGGGCTGAGCGTGGCGACGAGCAGCACCGCACCCACCACGGCGAGGACGACGGCCAGGGTCGGACGCCAGTCGGGGTGGAAGGCGAGCACCGCGACCGCGACCGCGACGATGCCCGCGACGCCCGAGGCCAGACCGAGCAGGACCTCGCTGCCGGTGCGGTACTGCCGGGTCCGGAGAACGACGATCAGGCAGGCGTCGACCGCGAGCAGGGTGCCGGTGACGCCGAGGCTGACGGCGAGCGGCGCCACGAGCACGAGGAGCAGGCCGACGGTGCCGCTGATGGCGAGCAGGATCTCGTGGGCGACCCGGGCGTCCGCGGCGACCCGGGCCCGTTCGATGTCGTCGGGGTCGGCGGTGATGTCGGCCGGCGAGTAGAGCTGGTCGACGCGGGTCGTCGTGGCGCCGAGGGCGAGCCACGGGAAGATGCTGCCGGCCAGGACGACCAGCACCAGCACGGTGGTGAGCAGCGGCGCCGGCGCGAGGCCGTCGGGCGACGATCGGACGTAGACGCCGACGCCCACCCCGAGCGCACCCACGACGATCGGCGGGAACGCCAGCGTCCGGCCGGGCCCGAGGCCGATCAGGCACACGACGCCCGCCACCAGGGCGCCGGCACCGGCGGCGGCGAGCGGGTCGGCGAACCAGGTGTCGCCGTCCGGGGCGAACATGATGCCCGCCGCCGCGGCGTACCCGGCACCCAGCCAGGCCACGCCGACGCCGGCCTCGTGCTCGCCCTGCGCCCGGGAGAGCACGATCGCGCCCGCACACAGCGCGACGGCGACCAACGCGGTGGCCGCAGCGGCGATGTCGGAGCCGCGCTGGATCAGCAGCGCGCCGGCGCCGAGCGCGAGGAACAACCCCGCCGCGACGAGCGCCGTACGACGCCCGGCGGCCGGTGCCCAGGGCTCGAGGTCGTGCTCGACGACGTCGGTCATCGCCTCGACGACGTCGTCGTAGACCCGGGGCGCCGGGTCGTCGACGCCGGCGGTGACGGTCAGCAGGCCGCCGTCCTCGATGCCCTGCAGGGTCAGGCCGGTGTCGAGCGTCAGTCGGCGGCCGTCGGCGGTGCCGACCCGGTAGCCGCCGTGGACGGTCGCGGGGTCGAGCAGGCCGACGCTGCGGGCCAGCTCAGGCAGCAGCTCGGCCACCGGGATGGCCCCCGGGAGAACCAGGTCCACCCGCCGGGTGCCGGACGTCACCGTCACCCGGACCAACCCGGAGGCGACGGCGGCGCTCGTCCGCGGCGCTTGTGTCATCTGCCCCATCCTTCCCGAGAGCCCGAGCTCCGGATCCTAGCCTCGACCTTGCGGCACGGTGTCCGCACAGCAGCGAAGGGACCGACCACACGGTCGGCCCCTTCGTCGTGCGCTCGGCCCAGAGAGCTCCGGCCGGCAGCGCGGCGGGAGGCGACCTCCGGGAACTTGCTTGGCTTTCGTGTCGCCGGAGACGCGCTCGGCCCAGAGAGCTCCGGCCGGCAGCGCGGCGGGAGGCGACCTCCGGGAACTTGCTTGGCTTTCGTGTCGCCGGAGACGCGCTCGGCCCAGAGAACTCAGAATCGACCGGCGCCGCGCTTGTCGGCCTGGATGTACTCCGAGTTGGACTGGTAGGTCGTCTTCGAGACGCCGTCCAGCAGGTCGAGCAGCTCCTTCATCGCCCAGTCCCAGGCCGACTTGGCCTGGTCGTAGCTCAGCCGCTGCTCACTGTCGGGGGCCCAGGTGCTCACGTAGGGCTGGGCGTCGCTCTCGAGCTGGTCGAGGCGGGCGTTCATCGCCTTCGCGGTCTCGTACATGTTCTGGGCCGCGGCCTCGAGGGAGGCGTGCTTGACGCGCAGGCCGTCGAGGGAGCCGAAGTCAGGTCCGGTCATGGTTGTCTCCTGGAGTTCGTCGAGTCGTGGGGTGGATGGGCGGGGACTACTGCTGGCCCAGGCGGTTGAGGAGGTTGACCATCTCCGAGCCGGCCTGCTCGTCGACCGCGACGTTGTCCTTCTCGGTCTCGGTCAGGGACGCGTGGAAGCGGTCGAGGGCCGTGGTGACGACCTTGTGCTTCTCGAGCCACGCGTTCTTGAGGTTGTCGAAGGAGAGACCGGCGGTGCCGACCCACTCCTGGCGCATGCTCTCGAGCTGACCCTCCATCGTCTGGGCCTGCTTGCCGAGGTCCTGCTTGGCGGTGATGACCAGATCGGCGACCTTCCCGAGGGCGCCCTCTGCGTGTCCGAACTCGACTGCCATGTCTGCTCCTTGGTGCTGGTTGGCGGGCGGTGGGACCCGCCCCGTGCAATTCGGTTTCCTCGATCTGGCTCCCCGAGCGCTGCCCAAGAGCCGACGCGTGAGGTGCTACCCAGCGCCGGCGCACGGCTAAACCTCAACCCGTGACTTCCCACAGGTGACGGAAGAAGCCGACGGCGACGACGAGGGAGCCCACGGCGAAGGCGCCGCAGACCGCCTCGCCGATCTCGGCGCGCCGCGACCACCACGCGGACCGCCAGCCGCGGCCCACGAGGACCGCCGCCGCCACCAGGATCCCGGCGAGGGCGACGGCGACCGCGGTGACCACCCCCGGCGCGACGACCGGGCTCCCGGCCCCCGGGGCGAGGCCGAGCAGGACGACGGCCAGGGCGGCGAGCGCGACCACGCCGGCGAGGCGCAGCAGCCGGCTCGCGACGGCATGGCGATAGCTGCGGGCGGCGAACAGCAGCGCCGCGCCGCCGAAACCGATCAGGCAGCGGGCGCCGGTGCTGTCCAGGGGCAGGCGCGCGGTGGTGAGCAGCAGGGGGGTCGTGACCACCACGACGACCAGGACCGCCGTCGCAGCGGCCGTCACGACCCGGGCGCCGCGGGCCGCGACGGACTGGACCGCCTGCTCGGGCACGACGATCCGGCCGCGGCGCCCGGTGGGACGCTCGCGGGCCGACCAGGCGGTGACGGCGAGGCGTTCGAGGTCGAGGAGATACTGGTCGGGTACGTCGACCGCCAGCTCCGGCACGAACCGGGCGGCCAGCACGGCGGCCAGGAAGAGCACCGCCCACACAGCCTGGGGCGCCACCCCGGTCAGGGCACCGAGCCCGGCGACGGCGAACCAGCCGGAGCCGACCACGATCCAGACTCGGAGCCCGTCGACCGCGGGGTCGTCGGGAGCAGCGAGCGCGCGGCCGACGCCCGCGGTGACCGCGGCGCAGAGGGCGGCGATGCCGGCGACCGTCGGCAGTCGTTCGGGCAGCGGGTCCCAGGCGAGTGCCAGGCCCGCCGCGGCGGCGTAGGCCGGAGCCGCGAGCGCCCGCTGGGAGCGCAGGACGCCGACCGGCAGGCAGCCCACCGCCGCCGCCGCGAAGAGCACCGCCACGACCGGCCAGCGGTCCTCGGCGGGTGTCCCGGCCGCGCACCACCCGCCGACGACGGCGACACCGACCGCGAGCGCGAGCCAGAGCGCCGAGGCCGGCCCGGCGGCGAGCGTCGCCTCGCCCGCGTCGCCCGAGCGGAACCTGCTGCGCGGCGGCGCGGGCCGCGAGGAGGGATCGACCGCGACGACGACGGAGCCGGCGACCAGTCCCGCCGCGCCGACGACGGCGCTCGGCTGGAGCGGCACGCCCGAGCGGGTGACCAACGGCAGCACGACCGGCAGGCCGGCCTCGGCGGAGTAGGCCCGGGAGACGTCCTCGAGGGTCGCGTCGACCGGCACGGTCAGGTCGAGCACGCCCCGGGGTCCGTGCACGCTCACCGCGGTGACCGTGCCGGGTGCCGGGCTACGGGTCCCACTCACCGGATGACCACCTGCGCCTCCCGAGATCGGTGTCGTGCCGGACCGAGGTTCACGGCCCGGCTCGCAGGGTAGTCCTCCTACCCGTGCGTTCCGATGCTCCTTACCCCAACTCCCTCGTCTCCTATCATCGGTGCGGTCGCATGAACGGGCCGGGCCACAGGGGACGACAGGGGGCGACAGCGTGACGGTGGGGATCACTCCAGGTGGCGGGCCGGGCATGCACCGGGGTACGCCGGGCGGCCCGCAGGGCGGTCTGCCGGGCGCCCTGCCGCCCGGAGCGCCGGGTGGTCCCCCGGGCCGCCGCGTCGCGCCGGCCGCCGCACCCGGCAGCCTGACCCAGCGCGGCAACCGCGGCGAGCGGCCCGAGCTGCCCAGTGGCCAGCTCCAGCTGCAGCCGCCGCCGCAGCTCCAGCCGAGCGAGGGCGCGGCGGGCGTGGCGATGAACGCCATCCCGATGCTCGGCAGCCTCGGCTCGATCGTCCTCGTCGCCGGTCTCGGCGGCGCGGGCGGAAACCAGGCGCTGCGGTTCATCGCCGCCGGCATGTTCCTCTTCGCGACGCTCGGCTTCATCGTCGTCCAGATCGACCGGCAGCGGAAGCAGCGCCAGCAGCAGGTCACCGGGTCGCGCACGGAGTACCTCCGCTATCTCGCGACGGTCCGCAAGGTCGCTCGCGACGCAGCCGACCAGCAACGCCGGGCGCTGACCTGGATGCACCCGGCGCCGACGTCGTTGCCGTCGCTCGCGGAGGACCGGACCCGCGTGTGGGAGCGGTCGTCGTCCGACCCCGCCTTCCTCCAGGTCAGGTACGGCGTGTGCGCGCAGCCTCTCGCCCTCGAGCTGCTGCCGCCGGAGAGCGCTCCCATCGACGAGGTCGACCCGGCGTCGGCGTCGGCGCTGCACCGCCTGCTCGTCGTCCACCGGCTGCAGCCGGACCTGCCCGCGTCCATCGACCTGCGGGCGTTCGACCGGATCGAGGTCTGCGGCGACGAGGAGGAGGCCCGCTCCCTGGCCCGGGCGCTGCTCTGCTCGGCGGCGACCTTCCAGTCGCCGGAGAACCTGCAGGTCGCGGTCCTCGCCGACGAGGCGACGCTGGCCCACTGGGACTGGGTGAAGTGGCTGCCGCACGCCCACAGCCAGCACCAGAACGACGCGGTGGGGCCGGCCCGGATGGTCACGACCTCGCTCAGCGACCTCGCCACGATGCTGCCGCCGGACCTGAGCGAGCGCCCCCGCTTCGGCGCCGACGAGCGGCCCGCGATCCCCCACATCATCCTCGTCACGGACGGTGCCGAGCTGCCGCCGGGCAACCACCTGGTCCCCTCCGACGGCCTGCACGGCGTCACCGTGATCGACCTTCCCGCCCGCTGGGGCGAGCTGGACAGCCCGACGGCGCTGCGCCTCGAGATCGAGGACGACGCCCGCTCGGCCGCGGCCGAGCACGCGGAGACGGTGCCCCTGGTCGCCGTACGCCTGCGGACCGAGCCGGTGCGCGCGAGGGCGGACCAGTGCGGCGCCGCCACCGCCGAGGCCCTCGCCCGGCGGCTGACGCCGTTGTTCACCCCGTCCGCGGGCGCCGCGGTCGGCGAGGAGGCGGCGGCCGACCTCACCGGCCCCACCGACTTCATGGACCTGCTCGGCCTCGGCGACGTCCACACCTTCGACCCCGGCACCGCCTGGCGGGCGCGGCCCGCTCGCGACCGGCTGCGGGTGCCGATCGGCGTCGGCGACACGGCCGGACCGATCCACCTCGACATCAAGGAGTCCGCCCAGCAGGGCATGGGTCCCCACGGCCTGGTGATCGGCGCGACCGGCTCGGGCAAGTCGGAGTTCCTGCGCACCCTGGTCCTGGGCCTGGCGATGACCCACTCCCCCGAGCAGCTCAACATGGTGCTCGTCGACTTCAAGGGCGGCGCGACCTTCGCCGGCATGGCCGAGATGCCGCACGTCTCGGCGGTGATCACCAACCTGGCCCAGGAGCTCACCCTCGTCGACCGCATGCAGGACGCGCTGTCGGGCGAGATGGTGCGCCGCCAGGAGCTGCTGCGCGAGGCCGGCAACTTCGCCTCGATCCGCGACTACGAGAAGGCCCGGACGTCGGGCGATCCGGCCGCCGCCGCGCTCACGCCCCTGCCCTCGCTCTTCCTCGTGGTCGACGAGTTCTCGGAGATGCTCTCGGCCAAGCCCGAGTTCATCGACCTCTTCGTCGCGATCGGCCGCCTCGGCCGCTCGCTCGGCCTGCACCTGCTGCTCGCCTCGCAGCGCCTGGAGGAGGGCCGGCTGCGAGGACTCGAGTCGCACCTGTCGTACCGGATCGGACTGCGTACCTTCAGCGCCCAGGAGTCGCGCGCCGTGCTCGGCGTACCGGATGCCTACGAGCTGCCGGCGGTGCCGGGCCTGGGCTACCTGAAACCGGACCCGACGACGATGACGCGGTTCAAGGCGGCGTACGTGTCCGGTCCGCCCGAGGCCGGTCGGCGCCGGGTCGTGCGCGACAGCGGCGGCAAGGTGCGCGGCATCCTGCCGTTCACGATCTCCGAGGTGCAGACCTTCGACGAGCCGGAGCGCGAGGACGCCGACCAGTCAGGGGTCCCCGCCGCACCGGTCGTCGAAGGCAGTGCGTCGCTGTTGGACATCGCGGTCACCCGGATGGACGGGCTCGGCCCGGCCGCGCACCAGGTGTGGCTGCCGCCGCTGGACCGGCCCGACACCCTCGACCAGCTGATGCCCGACCTGGCACCGCATCCGGAACTGGGCCTGGTCTCGCTGCAGTGGCGCGGCATGGGCGGCCTGACCGTGCCGCTCGGCACGGTCGACCGCCCGCGCGAGCAGCGACGCGACACGCTCACGATCAGCCTGAGCGGCGCGGCCGGTCACGTCGCGGTCGTCGGCGGGCCGCGCAGCGGCAAGAGCACGCTGCTGCGCACGGTCGTGACCAGCCTGTCGCTCACCACGACCCCGCTGGAGTCCCAGTTCTACGTGCTCGACTTCGGCGGCGGGACCTTCGCGCCGATGACCGCGCTCCCCCACGTGGCCGGCGTCGGCACCCGCTCCGAGCCGGAGGTGGTCCGCCGGATCGTCGCCGAGGTGCGCGGCATCGTCGACCGTCGTGAGCGCTACTTCCGCAGCCAGGGCATCGACTCGATCGAGACCTACCGCAGCCGCCGCGCCCAGGGCCGGGCCGACGACGGGTACGGCGACGTCTTCCTCGTCATCGACGGCTGGGGCACGCTGCGCTCCGACTTCGACGACCTGGAGCTGGAGATCCAGCAGCTCGCCGGACGCGGCCTCACCTTCGGCCTGCACATCGTCACCGCCTCGACCCGCTGGCCCGACTTCCGCGCCGCCATGCGCGATCTGCTCGGCACCCGGCTCGAGCTCCGCCTCGGCGACCCGATCGACTCCGAGATCGACCGCAAGGTCGCGGCGCTGGTGCCGGGCAACCGGCCCGGCCGCGGCCTGGTGCCCGGCAAGCTCCACTTCCTCGGTGCGCTCCCCCGCACCGACGGCAACGGGACGGCCGAGACCCTCGGCGACGGCGTCGACGCTCTGATCGCGGCGGTGACCGCCGCCTGGCGCGGCCCGGCCGGCCCGAAGCTGCGCCTGCTGCCCGACCGGATCACCCTGGACGAGGTGCGCGCCCAGGCCGGTACGCCGCCGCAGCGGCAGCTGCTCCTCGCCATCAACGAGAAGGAGCTGGCCCCGGTCGCTCTCGACGTCGACGCCGAGCCGCACCTGCTGCTCTTCGGCGACGGCAAGTCGGGCAAGAGCAACCTGCTGCGCACCTACTGCCAGGAGATCATGCGCACCCGGACCCCGGCCGAGGCCCAGATCGTGCTCGTCGACTATCGCCGCTCGCTGCTGGGTGAGGTCCCCGAGGAGTACCTCCTCAACTACCTCACCTCCGCGACCCAGGCGCAGCCGGCGCTCAACGACCTGGCGACGTACCTCCAGAACCGGATCCCGGGCCCGGACGTCACCCCCGAGCAGCTGCGCAACCGGTCGTGGTGGACCGGGGCGGAGGTCTTCGTCGTGGTCGACGACTACGACCTGGTCGCGACCCAGCAGAGCTCGCCGGTCGCCCTCCTGCAGCCGTTGATGGCCCAGGCCCGCGACGTCGGCCTGCACATCGCCGTCGCCCGCCGCTCCGGCGGTGCGTCGCGGGCGCTCTACGAGCCGGTCATCCAGACCATGCGGGACCTGGCGATGCCGGGCGTGCTGCTCTCCGGCAGCCGGGACGAGGGCGCACTGATCGGCAACCTGCGGCCGGGACCGGCCCAGCCGGGCCGCGGCAAGATGCTCACCCGCGACCGCGGGGCCGAGGTCGTGCAGCTGGCCTGGACCGATCCGTCACTGTGAGCGCGGGCAGCTGCAGGAATCACCACTTAAGCGGCGACTCCTGCAGCAGGCTCAGGCTCGTCAGACGACCGGGGCGCGGCGATGAGCGCGGCGATCGCGGTGGTGACCGGGACCGCGAGGACCAGGCCGATCGAGGTGACCAGCGTGCGGATCACCTCCTCGGCGAGCTGCTCGGTCGAGATCAGGTCGATCAGCGGGCGGTCGTAGACGCGCAGCAGCATCAGCAGGATGAGCGCCGTGCCGACGTAGGCGAAGACGATGGTGTAGATCGTCGAGGCGATGTGGTCGCGGCCGATCCGCATGGCACTGGTGAAGACCGCCGTGCGCGACGCCTGCGGGCTGGCGGCACGCAGCTCCCAGACAGCCGAGGCCTGGGTGATGGTGACGTCGTTGAGGACGCCGAGCCCGGCGATGACGAGCGCGCAGCCCAGCAGCGCCTGGAAGTCGAGTGCTCCGAAGGAGGCCAGGATCGCTCCGGTCTCGTCGCTGATGCCCGTCAGCCGGGCGTCGCCGATCGCGACGACGCCGATGCCGGCGGTCAGCACGATGCCGAGCAGGGTCCCGGCCAGGGCGGTGCTCGTGCGCAGCGAGAAGCCGTGCGTCGTGTAGAGGACGACGAACATGATCGCGGTCGCGCTGGTCAGCGCCACCCCGACGCCCGAGGCACCGGCCAGCAGCGCCGGCAGCATCCACCACCACACGACGAGCCCGCCGAACGCCAGCCCGATCAGGCCGAGGAGCCCGCGCCAGCGGGCGACCGCGAGCACCACCGCGACGAAGAGCACGCTGAGCCAGACCAGCGTTCCGTAGCGCTCGGTGGCGAAATAGGAGTACGACGCGCCCTGGTCCGGCGCCTCCTCGGGGGCCGGCGTGCGCAGCAGCTCGACGCGGTCGCCCTTCGCGAGCCCGGACTCGACGACCTCGGGGGGCACGTCGAGACGGACCGGCTCGTCCTCGCCGTCGACCAGGACGGTCACGGTGCTGCAGCCGGAGCCGTCGGGGAGCCCGGTCCGGCCCGTGCATCGCTCGGCCACGGCGACCACCTCACCGGACGGGAAGGTCACGCCGGGAGCGGCGAACTGGGCCGCGGCACCGCCGTTCTCGGCGCTGCGGGCCGCGGCGTCGCCCGGCGGCCACCAGATCGCGAGGCCGGCCACCGTGCCGATCAGGGCGAGGGCCAGCGCCGCGAGCAGGACGGCCCGGGCCGTCGTACCGACCTGGATCTGGTCCTCGGGACCGCGGTCCGCCCGGTGGGAGTGGCCGTGCCCATGTCCGTGTCCCCGGCCCCGGTGGCTGCTCACGCGGATACCCTGCCACGACCGGCCCTGATATGAGAATCGTTGTCAACTAGGCTGGGGCCGTGAGCCCGCACGTGCCCGTGACCGTCCTCACCGGACACCTCGGCGCGGGCAAGACGACCCTGCTCAACCGGCTGCTGCGCCGGCCCGGCGCACGGATCGGCGTGATCGTCAACGACTTCGGCGCGATCAACATCGACGCCGCCCTGGTCACCGGGCAGGTCGACGAGCCGGTGTCGATCGCCGGCGGCTGCCTGTGCTGCCTCGAGGACGTGTCGGGACTGGACGCCGCCCTGGAGCGGCTCGCCCATCCCCGGCTCGCGCTCGACGCCATCGTGATCGAGGCGAGTGGGCTGGCCGAGCCGGGGGCGCTGGCGCAGCTCGTCCACGCCAGCGCCGCACCACGGATCCGCCCCGGCGGAGTGGTCGACGTGGTCGACGCGGTCGAGTACTTCACGACGGTCGACGACGGCGGCATGCCGCCCGCACGGTTCTCGGTCGCGACGCTCGTCGTGCTCAACAAGGTGGATCTGCTGCCACCGGCGACCAGGGACGCCACGCTCACGGCGATCGAGGACCGGGTGCGCGAGGTCAACCCGGCCGCACAGGTCGTGCGCACCTCCCGCGGCCGGATCGATCCCGCGCTCCTCCACGACGTGGCGTTGGCCGAGGACCCGCCGGACCAGCTCCCGCTCGCGGCCCTGCTCCGCGCCGAGCGGGCCACGCAGGACGCGGACGGGGACACGCACGACCATGTCCACGCCGCCTCGGCATCCGCGCGCAGGGACGGCGCGGTGGACGCCGGGCGGATCGTCGATCTGCTCCTCGACCCACCCGTCGGCGCCTACCGGATCAAGGGGACGATCGCGGTCGACGCCGGCCGGCACCGCAGGGGGTACGTCGTCCACGTGGTCGGCAGCCAGGTCCACGTCGCCACCCTGCGCCCCGCCCCAGACGTCAGCGAGCTGGTCGCGATCGGGATCGGCCTGGACGCCGGCGCCGCGCGGGCCCGGCTCGAGGACGCGCTCGCGTCGACGGCCGGGCAGCCCGGCGGCGACGGCCGGCGGCGCCTCGAGCGACTCCGGCGGCTCACCAGCTCGACGTCGTGATCCCCGGCAGCTCGCCACGGTGGGCGAGCTCGCGGAACCGGATCCGGGACAGTCCGGCCTTGCGCAGGTAGCCGCGCGGGCGGCCGTCGACCTGGTCGCGGTTGCGCAACCGGACCGGCGAGGCGTCCCGCGGCAGTCGGGCCAGGGCCCGGACCGCCGCGGCCAGCTCGGCCGAGCCGGGCTCGGCACGACGGACCCGCTCCTTGAGGGCGGCCCGGCGCCCGGCGTACCGCTCGACGGTGGCCCGACGCTTGGCCTCGGCCGCGATCTTGCTCTGCTTGGCCATCCTCAGCGCTCCTCACGGAAGTCGACGTGGCGGCGCAGGACCGGGTCGTACTTGCGCAGCGTCAGGCGGTCGGGGTCGTTGCGCCGGTTCTTCCTCGTGACGTAGGTATAGCCGGTGCCGCCGCTCGAGCGGAGCTTGACGATCGGGCGGACCTCGGATCCTCGGCCCTTCGATCCAGCCATGTCAGAGCCTCTCCCCTCGGGCGCGGAGCTCGGCCACGACGGACTCGATCCCCCGCTGGTCGATGGTCTTGACCCCGCGGGCGGAGACCCGCAGCGTCACCTTCCGTCCGAGGGACGGCACCCAGTAGCGCTTGCGCTGGATGTTGACGTCGAAACGGCGTCGGGTACGCCGGTGCGAGTGCGAGACGTTGTTACCGAAGGCCGGTCGCGCGCCGGTGACCTGGCACACCTGGGACATCGTCTTCTCCTTCTCTCGGAGCATGTGTCATGATTGAGAACGATTCTCATTCTAATCACGAAGGGCACAGGAGATGAAACAGGGCATCCACCCCGAGTACGGACCGGTCGCCTTCCGCGATCGCGCCACCGGTGACGTCGTCCTGACGCGGTCGACGCTGGCCGCGCGGACGGACGGGCCCACGATCGGGCTCGACGGACGGACCTACCCGGTCGTCGACGTCGACGTGAGCGTGCACAGCCACCCGTTCTGGACCGGCCAGGGCCGGGTCGTCGACAGCGAGGGTCGGGTCGAGGCCTTCGAGCGCCGCTACGGCCGGCGCAACGTCGAGGAGCGGCCATGAGGGTGCCTGTCGTCCTCCTCTCCGGCGTCGACCCGGACGCGATGGCCACCACGATGGTGAGCCTGCAGTTCGGCCTGCCCGACGCCGTCGCCGTACGGCACGAGATCGATCCGGAGCGCGGTCTGCTCACCCGCACGGTCAGCGACCTGTCCGGCGTCGTGGAGACCCACGAGTCGCTGCTGGAGCACGCCTGTGTCACCTGCGCCATCCGCGAGGACATCGTGCCGACGCTGGAGCGGCTCGCCCGCGACGGCCGCTGGCACAGCATCGTGGCCCACCTGCCGGTCGGGGCCGAGGCCGGCCACCTGTGCTCGGTCCTGACCTGGGACACCCGGCTCGCCCGCTTCCTGCGGATCTCGACGGTGGTCACCGCGCTCGGCGCGCGCCATCCGGTGCGCGACCTGCTCGGCGACGACCTCCTCGCCGACCGCGGGCACCATTGCGCACCCGACGACCGCCGCGGCGTCGGCGAGGTGCTGGCCGCGATGGTCGAGTACGCCGACGTGCTGACCTTCGACGACGACGTCGACCCGGTCGCACGCGGCCTGGTCGAGACCCTCGCCCGTCCGGGTGTCGCGCTGCTCGAAGGCGGCCACGGCCTCGAGAGCCAGCAGCTCCTCGGGAGCCTGCACCAACGCGGACACAGCGACGCGTGGCTCAGCCCGACCCGGTCCGAGGCGCTGCCCGACGTCATGACCGAGGGCGTGTGGCAGGTGGACCTGCAGTCGCTGCGGCCCTTCCACCCCGACCGTCTGCTGGAGTCCCTCGAGCTGATCGGCGGCGGCACGCACCGCTCTCGGGGCTGCTTCTGGCTGCCGACCCGGCCCGGACGCGCGGTGGAGTGGGACGGCGCGGGCGGCCAGCTCAGCATCGGCGACCACGCCGGCTGGGGCCGGCGGACCCCGTTCACCAGGATCGTGCTCACCGGCGTCGGCGCGGCCCCCGCGCACCTGCGGCCGGCCTTCGCGGACCTGCTGGTCGCCGAGGGCGAGCGCGGCTCCTGGTCCGTCGGCGAGGACGGCTTCGAGCCCTGGCTCGGGCCGATCCGGGAGGTGGCCTGACATGGCAGTGCCGAAGCGCCGTACGTCGCGCAGCCGGAGCCGGCACCGCCGGGCGCAGTGGCAGGCGACCGCGCCGGACCTGGTGCCGGTGACCATCGACGGTCGCACCCACCGGGTGCCGCGGCGGCTGATCGGCGCCGTCATGGACGGGCTGGTCGATCCGGAGACCGGACGGAGGACGAGGCGATGAAGGTACGCAACTCGATCCGGTCGCTGAAGCGTCAACCGGGCGCCCAGGTGGTCCGCCGGCGTGGGCGGATCTACGTGATCAACAAGCAGAACCCGCGGATGAAGGGCCGCCAGGGCTGACCCGGGCCCGGTCCTCGGGTACCTGAGGACGGCACCCGAGACCGATGTCCGGCACGATCGGCCGACCTAGCGTCGAGAGCATGATCCGTCGTCCCCTCGCCGCCGTCCTGCTGGCCTGCTACTCCGTCGTCGTCGCCCGGCTCACCCTCGCCGACCCGGCGGCGGGCCGCTGGGCCTTCGAGCTGGCCGACGCGGCCGCATGGCGGGCCAGCGACGGCCGGCTCGAGTGGAGCGAGACCGAGGTGATCGCGAACGTCGCACTCTTCGTACCGGCGGGCTTCCTGCTCGCGGTCCTGCTCGGCCGGCCGCTGCTCGCGGTGGCCGTGACGGTGCTCGCGTCGGCCTGCATCGAGCTGGCGCAGCAGCGGTTCCTCCCCACCCGGGTGCCGTCGCTGGCCGACGTCTGGCACAACGGTCTCGGCGGCCTGATCGGGGCGGTCCTCGCCGCTCCGTTCAGCCAGGTCGGCGCCCGCGCGGCCGGTCGGCGCAGTCGCCGCGCCGGATCCGTGGCTCAGCGCGCTGGGCAGTACTGAGCGAGCCAGTCACCGAAGGCGCCGACCACCCCCGACACCGAGGTCGCCCGCCCGTCGTCCTCCAGCGCGCCCGGAACGGCGTCGCCGGGGAGCGTGTCTCCCAGGGAGTCGTAGACACCGGAGATCTCGATGCGATAGCCGGTGCGTACCAGCGGGCTCATCGACGCCGGTACGCCGGTCGCGACCAGGTCCGCCGCGGCGGCGGCCAGCTCCTGGGCGCCGGTCTCGCCCGGCTGGGCGAGGTGCTGCCCCTGCGCCGCGGCGAGCCGGCGGTAGCCCGCACAGAACGCGTCGTCGCTCGGAACCGGCGCGGCCGCCGGCGGCCCCTCCGACAGCCCCTCTGACAGCCCCTCCGCCACCCCGGCCGTCGCCCCGGCCCCGTCGTCTCCCCCGTCGCGTCGACCGAGGACCAGCAGGAGCACCAGGACGGCGACCAGGACCATCGCGAGCGCCCAGCGGGACAGGCCCCGCACGGGAGCCTGCTCACTCATAGGGCCGCTTCGGGGCCGCGGTCGGAACCACCTCGGCGACCTCGAGGACCGGCGCGTCGGTGGCGCCGATGCCCTCGCCGGTGCCGCTCACCCAGGTCCCGACGACCTCGACCCACTGCTCCTCGGCCGGCACCTCGGAGCCGTCGGGCCCGGCGGCGCGGACCCGGAAGGCGAGCGCGTCCGCCGCGCAGCAGCTGATCGAGAGCCGGGTGACGTACCACCCCTCGTCGTCACGGGTGACGAAGCCGACCAGCCGGACCTGGCGATCGGTCAGCACCTCGGGGTACACCGAGGCGTAGGCGACGAACTCCGAGACCAGCATGTCGTTCACCTCGCCCGTGGGCAGGGGCGCCACCGCGGCCTTGTCGAGCCGCACCGCGGCCACGTCGTTCGCGCGGCGCTCCGCGACGTAGGCGCCGAGGGCCGGGGGCTGGACGACGAAGGCGACCACGACCGGGAGCAGGAGGGCCCACACCGCGGGCGACGCCTGATCGTCGTCGTGGCTGCGGCTGAACACCGCGAGGAAGGCGAGCGCCACCATCGCGACACCGCTGACGACGAGCGGCCACTTCATCCAGTCGTTGACGTAGCGGGCGTACTCGTCGGTGGCGCCCACCCGCAGGGCGACCGCGCCGATCGCGGCGAGGACGACGGCCTGAGCGTTGCGGTTCACAGCAGCACCCACCCGACGAGGGCGGCGATGACGGTGGCGACCACCAGGACCAGCGGCACGAACTGCGCGGCGAAGCTGCGGCCGAACTGGCCCGCCTCCATCGCGGCGAGCTTGATGTCCATGACGGGACCGACGACGAGGAAGACCAGCTTCGCGGTGTCGGAGAACGAGGTGAGGCTCGCGGCGACGAAGGCGTCGGCCTCGGAGCACAGCGCGACGAGGAAGGCGAAGGCGGCGAGCACGACGATGGCGACCAGCCACTGCCCGGCGACCGACTCCACGATGCTCACCGGGACCAGCACGTTGACCGTAGCCGCGACCATCCCGCCGATCACGAGGAAGCCGCCGGCGGGGAGCAGGTCGTGCCAGGCCGCGCCGACGAACCGGCCCCACCTCGTGTCCCTGCCGTGGGCGTGGCGGATCTCGGTGATCCGGGGCAGGCGCAGCGCGGGCACCCGGCCGGCGACGCCGACATAGATCCAGCCGATCACCACCGCCACCAGCAGGGAGGCGACGAACCGGCCGACGACCATGTCGGTGCGGCCCTGGAAGGCGACCGCGGTCGAGATGATGACGGCCGGGTTGATCGCGGGTGCGGCGAGCAGGAAGGTGAGCGCGACCGGCGCCGGTACGCCGCGCCGGGCCAGCCCGGAGGCCACCGGCACCGCCGCGCACTCGCACGTGGGCAGGCCGATCCCGGCGACGCCCGCGACCGGCACCGCCAGCGCGGGGTTCCTCGGCAGGACCCGTGCGACGACCCGCTCGGACAGCAGAGCGGAGATCAGGCCCGAGAGGACCACGCCCAGGACGAGGAACGGGATCGACTGCACGACGATCGCGAGGAAGACGGTGGCCCAGGTCTGGAAGGCCGCGCCCTCGAGGCGGTCTCCGAGAAGACGTTGGACCGGGACAGCGGCGACCAGGAGGCCCAGCACCAGCCAGACCTGAAGGTCGCCGCCGGACCGGGTCGTGGGCGAACGGGTCGTGCTCATCGCCCGGAGCGTAGTGCCATCAGGTTACGAACGGGAATCATTGTCAACAACAGGACATGGCCGGCCACGGCGCTCAGCGCCGTACCCGGACCCGCGCCGACCGATCACGCCCGGCGGTGACCCGGTCGTCACCCCGATAGACCACGGCGACCCGCTTCGTCCCCGGCGGAACGCTCCTCGCGATCCGCACCCTGATCCTGACCCGGCCACGCTCGTCGAGGTGCACGATGCGGACCCTGCCCGCCAACCTGACCCGGACCACCCCCGAGGGCACCGTCACACCGGCGCGCACCCGCACCCGCACGACCACCGACCCGCCGCGCCGGACGACCGGGCGCGACACCCTCACCTTCAGCGCCGGTGCCGCCTTCACCGCCGGGTCGGCGCCCGGCGCCGGTCCGGTCGGCGCCGGACCGGTCGGTGCCGGCCCCGTCGATGCCCCCACCGTGAGCGTCACCTCCGGCGACGGACCGTAGGCCACCTCGCCGGTCGGCGTGACCACCGACACCCGGTACGCCGCACCGTCGTCGGCCGCCGCGGCGACGAAGGACAGCTCCGCACCGCTCTCGCCCTCCAGCACCGACCACTCCTCGGAGTCCGCTGTCCGACGCTCCCAACGGTGCCCCGTCAGCACCGTGGATCCGTTGGCCGGCAGTACCCTCGCCAGGGCGACCTGTCCGCCCTCGACGTACGACGTCTCCCCGCCCACCGTCGGCTGCTGACGCGCCGGCGAGCCGTGGTCGTCCACGTGGATCGTGCGGGTCTCGGACACGGCCGGCTCCAGGGCGGAGTCGGCGTAGGTCAGCACGGCGCGCACCTCGACCCCGTGCAGCGCCTGCTCCGCGGCGGCCTCCCACACGTCTTCCTCGACGCCGGGCATCGGCACCCACTCCCCGAGGGCCCCGTCCGCGCCGGGCCACCTCCACTGCCAGGCGAGGTCGTCGCCCTCGAGCGGCGCGGGATCGACCGTGAGCGCCAGCCGGACGGCGTCGCCCTGGTGATAGTGCTCGGCGAGTGTGCCGAACTCCAGGATCTGCGTGGTCAGGTCGTCGGTGACGTTGACGGGCATCGCGGCCGACTCCTGGGCGAGCACGCCGTGGTTGTAGAGGCTCAGCCGCAGCGATCCGCCGTCGTGCTCGGCCCTGGTCAGCGCCGGGCCGGCGAGGCCGGGCAGGTCCTGCTGCTCCTCGCCCCACACCACGGAGCTCTCGCCCCGGGTGAAGGTCCACGTGTAGGTGAGGTCGTCCGACTCCCGCTCGGGATAGGCGACGGACTCCAGCTCGACCCGGCCGCCCTCGCGGTAGAGGTTGCGGTGCCCCTCGACCTTCAGCTCGCGGTGCCCGGTCAGGACCGGGTGGAACTCCGAGCGGGCGACGTCGACGCCGTCCTTGACGACGCTCACCACGAGCGGCTCGGCGTACGGCTGGGTCTGCGGGGCGTTCGCGACGAGCTTGAGCCGCACGGTCCGCTTCGTCTCGTCGTCGTAGCTCGCCTCCCAGTCCCAGACCTGCAGGCCGTAGTGGGCGGCGTACCAGGGGAAGCCCCACGAGAACGTCTCGCCCTCGCCAAGCTCGCGCCCGGTCGCTGTGAACTCGATGACGTCGCCGGGGAGCAGCGGGTCGGCCGCCTCCCCGACCTGGGTGACGACCGGGCGCGCACCCTGGTGCTCGACGGCGACCGGCAGCCACGGCGTCGTGTTCAGGGCGGTGCGGGTCGCGGTGTCATAGAGCTGCAGACTGATCTCGGTGTCATCGGCGAGCGCGTCGAGGACGCGGGTGTAGGTCGCGCTCGTCGTCGACTGCGGCACGAGGATCTCGGCGCTCCCGGCGTTGCGTACGCGCCACCGGAAGACCTGGTTCTCCCCGAGGGTCACGCCGACGGCGGCTGCGCTCAGCGTGTCGCCCGGCCGGTACGAGGGCTGGACGCCGGCGATGCGGAGGTCGCCGGCGGTCGCCTCGACCGCGAGCGTCACCGCCGGCGACGGACCGTAGGCCACGGCGCCGTTCGGCTTGACCAGGGACACCCGGTAGCGCGCGCCGTCGTCGGCCGCGGTGGCGGTGAGCCCGAGCGTCTCGCCCACCTCGTCCGCGAGCGTCGTCCACTCCTCGGAGCCGGCCGCCCTCCGCTCCCAGCGGTGCTCGGTCAGGACCGTCGGCCCGTTCTCCGGCAGCTCACGCGTCAGGGTGGTGGTCTCCCCCTCCATGACCGAGATTCGCCCCGTGATCGTGGGCTGCTGTCGCGCCGCGGCGCCGTGATCGTCGACCTGGATCGTCACCGGCTCGGCGACGATCGAGTCCTTGCCCCCTGCCGCGAAGTCGAGGATGACCCGCACCTGCACGCCGTCGAGCGCCTGCTCGGCGGTGAGCCGGTGCTGCTTCCCCGATGCGGCGGGGAAGGGCTCCCAGTCACTGTCGGCCCACTTCCACTCCCAGCGGATCTCGTCGCCCGGCAGCGGCTCGGGCGCCACGGTCGACGCCAGACTCACGGCGTCCCCCTGGTGATAGTGCTCCGCGAGCTGGTTGAGGAAGAACAGCTGGGCGTCCGGATCGTCGGTCACGTAGATCCGCACGGCGGGTGTCCTGAACGCCTCGACCCCGTCGGGCGTGAGCACCCGCAGCCGCAGGTAGCCCTTGTCGTGATCGGCGACGTTCACCGCCTTCTCCAAGGTCGCGGGGCTCTGCGAGCCCGCGGCCCACACGACCGTGCTCGGGTCGGCGGCGGCGAAGTCCGGCAGCTTGCTGAACTGCCATTCGTAGGTGAACGCGTCGCCTGGGCGGACCGGATAGATCTGGGCGCCGAGCTCGGCCGTCGCCCCTTCGAAGTAGAGCGTCTGCAACCCCTGGACGGGCAGCTCGAAGTTCGCCGCCTGCACCCGGTGCGGCTCGGATTGGCGCACCGGTACGCCGTCGCGCAGCACCCGCACCGCGACGTCGTAGTCGTTCGCGTTGTCGCCCACCCGCTTGATCGTGACCGAGGCCGGATCTGGGTAGGCCGCGGTCGAGCCGGAGACGGCGAGGCGGGTCGACCAGGTGACGCCGAGACGGTAGACGAACTCCGTGGTCTCGCCCCCCGCCAGGTCCAGCCCGCCGGCCTCCAGGCGGTAGAGGTCTCCGGGATAGATCGGGCCGCTGCCGCCGACGCGGGTGAGCGAGGGCCGCTGGCCCGCCTGCTCGACGTGCACCGGATACCAGCCCGCCTGAGCGACGGTCGAGCCGCTGCTGCACGTCGCGTTGGCGCACTGGCGCACCGCGACGCTCAGCTCGTAGCCGTCGTCGGAGGCGCCCAGCACCGGCGACCGGGTGTACGCCGTCGAGGTCGACGTCTGCACGTTGAGGCCGGAGCTGGTGGAGCCGATCGGACGCCACAGCCAGCGATACATCTGGCTCTCCGCCAGGGTGACCCCGACGACCTCGGCGCTCAGCAGGTCGCCCGGCAGGTAGGACGCCTCGACGCCGGTGACGGCGAACGGCACCCCGCCCTCGTCGGTGACGGAGACCGTCACCGGCTGCGAGCTCGAGGTCGCCGCCAGGTTGGCGACGTTCGGGACGAAGACCGCCGTCACCTCATGGGAGCCGATCGCCAGGGCGTCGACGGTGAGCGCTGCCGCACCGGCGACGACCCCCTCGTGACCCAGCACCGTCGTACCGTCCCGGAACTCGACGGACCCCTCCACCGTCGCCGGGGAGACGGACGCACCGAGTTCCACGGGCGTGCCCACCGTGACCGTCGACTCGCCCTGGATCTGCACGGCGGTCTCGGTCGCCACCTGCTCCGGCAGCTCACCGACCACGAAGGTGTAGACCGCGGTGTCCGCCACCGGGGCACCGGAGACCGTCCCCGACGCCTTGACGGTCAGGTGGTAGATCCCCGGCGCGGTGAACGCCCAGTTGGCGTGCATGTGCGAGCGACCCACCAGGTCGAATGCCTTGACGTCCTCGTCGCTCGACCACTGCCGTACCGGGCCGTCGATGTCGTTCTGGTAGACCTCGACGTCGCCGGGACCCGCCACGTCGACCAGGGTCATCGTGGTCGTGTTCGCGTCCAAGGTCCCGTCCGGGACGGACTCGGTCGAGAACCCCGGCCACAGCTGGTCGGTCGCGAAGTTCTGCGGCGCGATCCACACCTCGGTGCCGGCCGGCGCGATGAACGGCCAGCTGGCGGGCGCCGGACGCTTGGAGTCGTCGTCGACGTGGAACCACACCTGGTCCGCCCCGTAGCGGGTGTGCGGGCCGGGCGTGTCAACCTTCGTCGCCAGCGTCAGCGCGCCGTCCTCCCAGAAGGTCGCGATCGCGTCGGTGTGGACGTCGGCGATCACCCGCCGCTCCACCGGCGACGGCGCCGGGCCCGCGGCGGCGGAGGCATCCGCCGGCAGGGCGCCGAGGAGACCCAGCGCGAGCGCCAGCGTCAACAGCAGGCTGACGGGGGAGAGACGAGCACCCTGGGCGGGCGCGGGAGCAGGTGACATCGACACGGTCCTCGTCATCGGTCGCAGCAGACAGCGGAACCGACCAGGCAGCCCGAGCAGGCGTGGTCGGAGGACTCGACCGTAGAGGTTATTGAGAATGATTGTCAATCTCAATGGCCGAGCGGCGTTGGGGCACGCTGCTGCTCGACGGCGTCGGGCGACGCGGGGGGACGGGTTCATCACGGTACGTAGGTCAACCGGAGCTTCTGCAGTGGAGCTCCGCTACAGAAGTGGCGCTTCGCCTACATACCGTGATGAACCCGCGCGCAGAGGGGCTACAGGACCGCAGCCGACCCGGGCCTCGTCGCTGGGGTCCGCTCCCGGCCGCGGGCGAGGACGGCGAGGACCCCGTGCCGCGGCGCGGCGAGCCAGGCGAGCAGGAAGGCAGCGGCGAGCACCAGCACGATGGTCGCCCCCACCGGCAGGTCCCACGACCACGACACGTAGAGCCCCACCGTCGCACCGACGACCCCGACCACCGGGGCGAGCACCATCATCGCGCCGAGCCGGTCGGTCAGCAGCCGGGCGGTCGCCGCGGGCGCCACCAGCAGCGCCAGCACCAGGACGTTGCCGATCGTCTGGACCGACATCACCACGGCCAGGGTCACCAGGACATAGAGGACCAGGTCGTGGAGGAAGACCCGCAGGCCGAGGGCTCGCGCCATCTCGCGGTCCAGGGTGACCGCGACCAACCCGTGGTGGAGCAGGAACAGGACGGTCAGGACCACCAGGCCCGTCCCGGCGATCACAACGAGGTCGCGATCCGGCACGCCCGCGATCGAGCCGAAGAGGAACTGCTGCAGCGAGCCGGCGTACCCGGGAGCGCGGGAGATGATCACGACGCCGAGGGCGAAGGCGGCGACGAAGAAGACGCCGATCACCGAGTCCTCCTTGAGGCGCCGGCCCTGGCTGAACACCGCGATGAGGACGGCGGTGAGGACGCCCGCGACGGTGCCACCGACGATCAGGTTGCCGGACAGCACGAACGCCACCGCCAGGCCGGGGAAGACAGCGTGGGCGACGGCATCGCCGATGAACGCCATCCCCCGCAGGACGACGTAGCAGCCGACGACGCCGCACACGATCGACGACATCATCGCGACGGCGAGCGCCTTGGGCAGGAAGCGCAGGTCGGGATTGGTCAGGTCGGCGAGGAAGTCGAGCGGACTCATACCGTCACCCCCGCCGCCAGGACCCGCAGGAACGGGCTGTCGACGCCGACGCCGAACGTCTCCGACCAGGCGTCGGGACGGGCCCGCAGCTCGGCGGCGGTCCCGGTCGCGACCACCGTCCGGTTCAGCAGGACGACGCGCCGGCAGGCGAAGAGCGCCGAGCCGATGTCATGGGTCGTCATCAAGACGGCCCGGGCCTCCCCGTTCGCCCCGTCGGCGAGGCCGGTGAACATCGTGAGGAGCGACTCCTGGGTGGGCAGGTCGAGGCCGGTGAACGGCTCGTCGAGCAGCAGCACCGACGGATCGAGCGCCAGCGCCCGCGCCACCAGCACCCGCTGCCGCTGGCCGCCGGAGAGCTCCCCCACCGGCCGGCGGCGCAGGTCGGTCATGGCGACCAGCCGCAGCGCCCGGTCCACCGCCCTCCAGTCCGCGACACCCGGCCCGCGGCCCGGGCGCAGTCCCCCGGCCCGGCCGGTGAGCACGACCTGCTCGACCGAGATGGGGAAGTCCCAGGCGAACTCGTGGCGCTGGGGGACGTAGCCGATCTCAGCACGCCGCCGCCGGAGCGGGTGGCCGTCGATGAGCACCTCGCCCGCACGCACGCGGGTGAGGCCGAGGATGGCCCGCAGCAGCGTGGTCTTGCCCGCACCGTTGGGACCGATCAGACCGACCAGCTCGCCGGGCCGGAGGTCGAGGTCCAGGCCGCGCAGCACCGGCCGGCCCCCGAGATCGACCTCCACACCGCGCACCCGCAGCCCCGCGCTCATCCGTCCGCTCCCTCGTCGGCCAGTGCCCGCGTCCGGGTACGACGACCGCGCGCGACCACGGCCAGCAGCATGCCGGCCAGGGCGACCGCACCGGCACCGACGGCCCACAGCCAGGCCGGCGTACCGTCCCCGGTCTCCTCGGCGGCCTCCGGATCCGCCGCGGCACCGGAGTCCGGCGTCACCGGCCCGGGGGCGGCCTCGGCGTGGCGGGCCTGCTCGGGATCGGTGCCGTCGCCGACGGCCATCCGCAGGGTGCCGGTGGTGGTCTGCTCGGTGCCGTCGACGAAGGTCGCGGTGGCCGCGATCGACACCAGGTAGGCGCCCGGCTCGCTGAACACCCAGTTGGCGTGGGTGTGCGTGTTGACGTCGACCCACAGGTTCTGGGCGGCGGCGCGCCGGTCGAGATCACGCGAGTCCCAGAGCACGTCGGGCTCGCCGAAGCCGCCGTCCTGGAGATAGACCACCAGGTGCCCGGGGCCGTCCACGCCGCGCAGGGTCAAGGTGACGCCACGGTCGACGGTCTCCAGCACCGACGGGTCCTGGGTGTTCCAGCCGAGCCAGACGACGTCGAGGTCCTGGGTCTGCGGGACCACGTGCACGCCGGCTCCGGGGTCGACGCCGAGGAAGGCGTACGCCGGGTCGTCGGGCACCTGCTGGACAGCGGCGTCACGCACCCGGATCACCGCATGCTCCAGCGGACGCCAGACCGAGCCCTCCAGCCGGGTGTCGTCGTGCACCATCAGCGTCCACTCGCCGGGGGCGCCACCACCACCGACCAGACGCGGCCCCAGATCGACGTGCCCAGCCTCGAGCACGACGTCGTCGGTCGCCACCTCCTGGTCGGGGTCGATGGTCTGCTGGAGAGCGCCGTCCTCCGGCGGCACCGTCGGCGTCGGGTCTCGGGGGGCGGCCGCAGCCGCCGGGACGAGTGACAAGGACAGCGCGGCGACCAGCACCACGGCCCGCCAGCGGTTCAGGACGGGCCCCGTCAAGGCGGGCCCCTTCACGACAAGCACCTCTGGATCTCCTCTGCGTTGAAGCGCATCATCTGGACGTAGTCGGTCACCCGGTCGTCGAAGGCATCGCCGTAGATCGAGCAGACCTCGACGCCCTCCTCCTCGGCGACCTGCGTGAGCACGGAGGACCGGGCCTGCAGGTTGGGCTCGAGGAAGACCGCCGGCACCCCGAGGGTGCGGATGGTCCCGACCAGCTTGCGCCGGTCGGCGAGCGACGGCTCGGTGGCCGGGCTGGGGGTGACGAAGCCGGCGACCTGCAGGTCGTAGGCGTGGGCGAGATAGCCGAACGCGTCGTGCGTGGTGACCAGGTAGCGGCGGCGCTCCGGCACCGCCGCGATGGTCTCCCGGACGTACGCGTCGAGCTGCTCCAGCTCCGCGAGGTAGGCATCCGCCCGCTCCCGGTAGGCCAGCGCATGCGTGGGATCGGCGTCGATCAGGGTGTCGCGGATCAGCTCGGTGTAGGCCATCACGTTGCCCACGTCCTGCCACAGGTGCGGGTCGATCTCGCCGTGCACGTGCTTGCCGAGCACGGCCTGCGGGAGCTGGTAGACCGCCGTGCCGGGCCGGCCGAGGAAGCCGAGCCGCTCGTCGCCCGGGACCTCGACCAGTGCCTTCGCGGGTACGTCGACCACGACCTCCGCCGGCTCGAGCTCCTCCTGGCTGTGCTCGCCGCCGCCCTCGGGGTCGTAGCGGAGGTCCATGTCACCGCCGTCGCCACCATCGAGGTCGACGGTCACGTCGGCATGGCCGCGGTCCAACACCCTGCCGTCCCCGGCCTCGGCGGGCGGGACGCCGACCGCGAACGTCACCGTCGTGGCCCCGATCGGCACCGGCCGCACGCCGCTGTCCACCTGCAGCCGGGCCGCGAAGTCGACCGTGTAGATCCCCGGCTCCGAGAACGACCAGGACATGTGGGTGTGCGCGTCCGCGGGCAGCACGGCGGTGTCGTCGCGGTAGCCGTCGGCGGCGTCGAAGCCGTCGCTCGAGTCGAAGTAGACCTCGGGATCGCCGAAGGAGCCCGTGATGAAGCCGACCATGCGTCCCGGACCGGTCATCCCGGTCGCCGAGAGGAGCACGTCGGAGGCCCGCGTGGCGCCGTACTGCTCACCACGACCGTGGACCCGCAGCCCCAGCCAGATCGTGTCGAGGTTGACCTTCTCGACGAGCGGGATGATCTCGGCGGCGTACTTCACCGCGTCCTCGGCGAGCGAGATGTTGACCGCCTCGTCGGGCAGGTTCGCGTCGAGCACCTTGATCACACGGTGCTCCTCCAGCAGCAGGTAGTTGCTGAAGGCGACGTCGGCGTAGACCACGTCGCGAGCGCGGCGCAGGCTCGGCTCGTAGCTGTGCGGATCGGCGCCGCCGGGCACGAGCGACACGACGTTCACGTCCGCGCCGCCGACGTTGCGGACCAGATCGGCGATCAGCCCGGTGGTGGTGACCACCTGGAGCCGGTCGTCGTTCTCCGAGAGCGTGGGCGGCGCGGCGCAGGCCGTCAGGAGGACGGCGAGCGCCGCGCCGACCGCGGTCCGTCTACGCATGGGCGAGGCGGCGGGTCGCCCGGCGGCGTACGCCGAGCACGGCCGCGCCGGTCACCACCAACGTGACGCCGAGGGGCAGCAATAGCGTGAGGCTGTCGTCGGCGCCGGTGGCGGGGATGACGCAGTCCCGCGTCGGCGCGGCGGGCAGCGCCGTCGGCAGCGTGGTCGGCAGTGTGGTCGGCAGCGCCAGGGGCACGGTCAGCCCGACGCTCCGGCCCCCGCCGCCGGCCCCGCCGCCGACCACGAAGGTGAGCGTCGCCCGGTCCGAGACCGACGTCCCGTCGCTCAGCGTCGCTGACTGGGTGATGGTGACCTGGTAGGTGCCCGCGGCGGTGAACACCCAGTTGCCGTGGGCGTGCACGTTGAGCGGCACGTCGAAGGACCGCGGGAAGCCGGCCACGCTGCCGAACACCTTCTCGCCGACCCCGCCGAAGGAGTCGGTGAGGTAGACCGCGAGCTCACCGGGGCCGCTCACGCCGTCGAGCCGGTAGCGCACGGAGCCGCGGACCTGCTGGCGCACGGTCTCGTGCTGGGTGTTCCAGCCCAGCCACGGCACACCGGAGACCTGGGTCTGCGGGATCAGCCAGATCTTCGCTCCCGCCGAACCGAGGAAGGAGTACGCCGAGCCGGCGGGCACCTCCTGCTCGGCCGCACTGCCGAGCACGAACCTCAGGCCCTCCGGCTGCACCCAGCTCGGCGGCTGGGTGCGGTCGTCCTTCACCCGCGCCTGCATCGCCGTGCCCTCGATCACCGAGCCGAAGTCGAAGTGGCCGTCGCTCACGGCGGTCTGCGCGGTCGGCGGCGTCGCCGGGTCCGACGCACCCGGCGCGCCCGATGCGCCGGACGGGCCCGCCGGGGCCGCGGCGTCCTGGTCGCGCGCGACCGGGACGCACTCCGCGGGAGTCCGCGTGGGGAGCGGAGCGGGCGCCGGCGGCGTACCGGTCTCCGGGCCGCCCTGGGCGCTCTTGCCCTTCTTGCCGTCCTTGCCCGTCTTCTCGCCGGCCTTGCCGGTGTCGGCCACCGGGCCGGGTGCCTCCTGGGCGCACGGGCCGACCCGGAAGGTCAGCGTGTCGGTGCTGGACACCTCCCCGCCGGACGTCAGCCGCGCGAGATGGGTGGTGGTGACCCGGTAGACGCCGGGCCGGGTGAACGACCAGTTGCCGTGGGCATGGACGTTGGCCGGGATGGTGGTGCTGCGCGGCCAGCCGTCCGCGGTGCTCAGCACCGGCGAGATCGACCCGAACGAGCCGGTCTGGTAGACGAACAGCTGACCGGGCCCCTCGACCGTGTCGAGCTGCCAGGTCGTGGCGCCCTGGATGTCGCCGATCGCGCTCGCGTGCTGGGTGTTCCACCCGAGCCACGGCACACCGGTCTCCTGGACCTGCCCGATCGTCCAGATGTCGCCGCCGACCGCCCCGAGGAAGGCGAGGGCGGGGTTCGCCGGCACCTGCTTGCGGGCCGGCTCGCCGACCTCGAACAGCATCGTCGCCGGCTCTCGCCAGACCGGCGGGCTGGTGCGGTCGTCCTTGACCCGCGAGTCGAGCCGGCCGCCGGCCACCTGCACGCCGTAGTCGAAGTGACCGTCGCTGACCCGGACCGCGTCGGCGGGCAGGCCGGGCGCCACGCACGCGTCCTCCTGCTTCGCCGGTGTCACCGCGGCCGCGGGCTCGGGCGGTACGACGGCGGGTGGTGGCTCGACCGGCCCCAGCTCAGCGGGCCCCGGCTCGACCGCCCCCGGCTCGACCGCCCCCGGCTCGACGGGCTCCGGCTGGCCCGGCAGGGGCTCGACGGGCTCCGCCGACGGGTCCGGTACGTCGAGCAGGTAGCGCGTCGCGACGCCGGAGAAGGTCGCTTCCACGACGTACCGTCCAGGTGCGGCGAAGGACCACAGCGGCCAGCCCTCACTGTCGGGCGGGAGCGCCACGAGGTCGGGGCGATCGTCACCGGTGTCGACGAGGGCGACCCGTGCTCCGTCGGGACCGACGTCCTGGACGAGCACCCGGCCCGGGCCGCTGACCTCCAGGTCGACGTCGAGGGTCCGCCCCGGCTCCGTGACCGGCACGCGGCGGGTGCTCCAGCCCAGCGGTGTTCCGTCGCCGAGCGCCTCGTCGCCGAGCTCGACCACGACGTCGGCGGGCCGGTGGACCTGCGCGGCCTGGGTCAGGTCGAGCACGGGCGTCCCGTCCTCCGCCCACGCCGCGTCCAGGAGGGTCACCGGACCGTCCACGGTGCGCAGCACTGTCGGGCCGGCGCCGCCGGCGGAGGGGGCGGCACGGACCGGAGCCGTCGGGAGACCGCTCATGACGAGCAGGAGCAGAGCGGCCCCGACCGCGAGCAGGGCCCGGGGACGGCGGCAGGCGAGGTGGGGGAGGTACGGGAACGGGCGCAGGGCGGGCTTCATGGTGACTTCCGAGTCGGGAGTGGAGGGCGGGACCGGCCCGGGACCGGTCCCGCCCGGAGGCGGAGAGCCGTCAGGTCGGCTGGAGTCAGCGGCGGACCTTCACGACCTGAGTCGTGCTCGACCTCTCCGTGCTGGCGTCGCCCTTGTAGACGACCTTGAGCTTGTGCTTGCCGGCCTTGAGCCGCGGCAGCTTGACCACGACCTTGCCGTTCGCCTTGACCGTGCCGGTGCCGATCCGCTTGCCGCCGTCGCGGACGACGACCTTCCCGGTGACCGCGGCACCCGGCGCCAGGGGCACCGTGACCGCGACCTTGACCTTGCCCCGCATGCCGGGCGTGAGCCGCTTCGGCTTGACCGTGACGCTGACCTGGCTGGCCGCCTTGCCCGCGGCCGGCGGGGGCGAGACCGCCTGACCGGCGCCGACGCTCAGCACGACGGGCGCCGACTCGGCGATGACCGCGTGGTCGTGGTCGAAGATCCGAGCGACGACCTCGGCGCCCTGCAGGTCCGCGGTGATGGGCAGGTCGGCGGTGGCCTGGTTCGAGTCGGGGATGTAGGTGAAGAACTCCTCGCCGGGCTTGCGGACGTACCAGTGGAAGTGGTCCTCACCCGTCGCGGGGCTCTGGGTCGAGCTGAGGTGCGCGGTGTCCCCCACGGCATACGACGCCTTGTCGGTCTGTGCCGTGAGCGTGGTGACCTGGGGCAGCTGCGAGACGTGCAGGGTCAGCGGCTCGGAGGACGCCACCACGTTGTGGGAGTGGTCATAGAGGCTGGCGTAGACCTGCGCGCCGTCCCAGACCAGTGACGTCGGCAGTTTGAGCTCGCCCGTGCTGGACCTATTGCTGATCACATAGTCCGCGCCACCCGGCGCCTTGATGAACCAGTGGTAGTGATCCAGGTCCGTCTCCGTCGTCGGGGCCGCCGTGAGCGTGATGCCCTGACCGTAGAGGTAGGTCGCGTCCGGCTTGTTGGGCGTGACCTCGACGCCGACGTCGGCGGGCGCCGGGTCGCCGACACGGATGTGGTAGCTCGCAGTCGGGCCGCTGAGGGTGCCCCCGCCGGTCGTCGTGGCCCGCGGCGTGACCTCGAAGGTGTAGTCGCCCTTCTCGGAGAACGTCCAGTTCGTGTGGACGTGAGCGCTGCGCGAGATCGGGATGACGTCCGGTCCCCCGTCGCTGCTGTCGACGTAGTGCTTCTCGACTCCGCCGAAGGAGTCGTTCATGAAGGAGTGGACCTCGCCGGGACCGTCGACCTCGACCTCGAGCTCCACGGGACTGCCTACAGCCGGCAGATCGATGCCAGCCGGCAGGGTGGACGGCAGCCGTTCGGTGCTCCAGCCCGGCCAGGGCAGGTCGTGGTTCTGGGTCTGCGGCAGCATGTAGACGGTGTCCCCAGGGGCCCCCAGGAACGCGTACCCCGCGGCAGCAGGCACCTCGAGCGCGGCGATCTGGTCGTCGACTGCGATGGTCACGTCCGCGGGGTCACGGAACGTCGCACCGGGATCGTGCAGTCCGGTGTCGTCCTTGATCTGGAGCGCCAGACCGGCGCTCGCCTGGTCGTAGGTGACCTCGAACAGGTCGATGTGACCACGGTCGAGGACCACGGGCCGGTCGGCCGCGACCGCGGGTGCGGCCAGGCCGACGGCGACCGCGCCGCTGGCGAGTGCCAGCGCAGTCAGTGAGCTGATGGTTCTCATCGGGTGTCGTCCCTCTCCACCGACGGCGGGTCCGTCGGGAGCCCGGACTCTACATGAGAACGATTATCATTTGCACTAGGGTGTCCGTACATCACCGATCGGACCCCAGGAGGACCAGATGAACCGCACCGACCTGACCGCCGTCGTCGCCGACGCGACCGGCCTCACCACCCACCAGGCAGCCGAGGCCGTCGCCGCAACGCTCGCCGGCATCGCCCGGGGCATGGCCGAGGAGGGAAGCGTGGCCCTGCCGGGGTTCGGAACCTTCGAGCGGCGCGCCCGCGCGGCGCGCACGGGTCGGAACCCGCAGACAGGCGAGCCGATCGAGATCGCAGCGAGCGTCGCGCCCGCCTTCAAGCCCGCCGCCGCCCTCCGGCGACAGGTCGCGGCCGGCCGGCCCGCGGAGAACTAGAACGCGTTATCGTTTCGCCATGAGCGGTGTGGTCGGGGCGGACGCCCTGCGGCAGGAGTACGACGTCGTGGTGGTCGGGTCGGGCGGCGGAGCCCTGACCGGGGCCGCCCTCGCCGCCGCGGCCGGGCTCAGCACCCTGGTGCTCGAGCGGACGCCGCTGGTCGGCGGGACGTCGGCGTACTCCGGCGGCGCCTGCTGGCTGCCGGGCAGCGACGTGCAGCAGCGCGCCGGCCTGCCGGACTCGACCGAGGGCGCACGGGCCTACCTCGCGGCCGTGCTCGACGAGCCCGACCCGGACCGGGTCGAGGCCCTGCTCGCCCAGGCGCCGCGGCTGGTCGCGCGGCTCGAGGCGGATCCGCTCATGGAGTTCGAATGGATCCCGTTCTCGGAGTACTACGACGCCCCTGGACGGGTTCCGATGGGCCGCTCGATCCAGCCGGTCGGCATCCGTCGCGACGAGCTCGACGCCGCGGTCACCGCGCTCGTGCGGCCGCCCGTCGAGCGCGACCGGGTCGGCCGCCCGGGCCGGTCCACCCTGTCCGGAGGCCAGGCACTCATCGCCCGCCTCGCCGCGATGACCGCCCGTGACGGCGGCACCATCGCGACCGGCCGCCAGGTCACCGGCTTCGGGAGCGACGCCGACGGCCGCGCCACCACGGTCCGCTTCGATGGGCCGGACGGCCCGGGCGAGGTCGGGGCCCGGCGCGGGATCCTCATCGCGGCGGGCGGCTTCGAGGGGAGCCCGGAGCGCCGTACCGCCCACGGGACGCCCGGCGACGCGGCGTGGACGATGGCACCGCGCGGCACCAACACCGGCGAGGTCATCGACGCGGCCACCGAGATCGGCGCGGTCACCGACTGGTCGGGCGAGGGCTGGTTCTGCCCGGGCCTGCAGCAGCCCGACGGCGGCGGCGCCTTCACGCTCGGCTTCCGGGGCGGCGTGATGGTCGACGGCTCGGCGCAGCGGTACGGCAACGAGTGCCTGCCCTACGACCGGTTCGGCCGAGTGATGGCGGCATCCGCCGACCGGACGCCGTCCTGGCTCGTCTTCGACTCCCGCGAGGAGGGCCGGCTCCCCGCGATCGCGATGCCCGAGGGCGAGCGGGCCGAGCATCTCGCCGCCGGCACCTGGGTGGAGGCGGACACGATCGAGGACCTGGCGGTGGCCGCGGGACTCGACCCGGCCGCGCTGGTCGCGACCGTCGAGCGCTACAACGCCTTCGCGGCCGCGGGCAAGGACGAGGACTTCGGCCGCGGCGAGGACGAGTACGACACCTTCTTCGCCGGGGGCGGCGGCCCGCCGGCGGTGCTGGTGCCCGTCGACCGGGCGCCGTTCACCGCCGCGCGGTTCGTACTCTCCGACCTCGGCACCAAGGGCGGCCTGGTCACCGACGCCAGCGCCCGGGTCCTCGACACCAACGGCACTCCCATCCCCGGCCTGTACGCCGCCAGCAACTCCACCGCATCAGTGTTCGGCTCGGCCTACCCGGGCCCGGGCGCGCCCCTCGGCGCGGCGATGACGTTCGCGTCGCTCGCCGTGGAGGACATGCTGGCCCGCCGCCCCTTGTAACTAAGGGTTACCGCGAGGAATTCGGCGCACGAACGCCCGGGTAGAGGTCATAGCACCCAGGTAGATGGACCCGACCAGTCGTCACCGCACGAGGCGCATGGCCTGCGGCAGCCCGGGCGCATGACCCGTGGCAACCCGGGCGTACGTCGCGACTACGTCGGTGCTGTTGCTACTACCCGGGCGTTCGTGCGCCGAATTCCTCGCGGTAACCCTTAGTTACAAGCGACGGAGGCCCCGCTGAGGGCCGATCAGTCGGCGAGGCGGTCCAGGACGGTCGTCGCGAACCGGCCCAGGCTGCGCACCTGGTCGGCACTGAGCCCGTCGAAGAACAGCTCGCGAACCAGCGCGACATGCCCGGGGGCGGCGGCGGCGATGGCGGCCTGGCCGGCCTCGGTCAGGTCCACGAACGCGCCTCGACGGTCGTCGGCGCAGTGCCGGCGCTCGACGAGGCCACGCGCCTCCATCCGGGAGACCTGCTTGGAGACCCGGCTCTTCTCCCACTGCAGCCGCTCGCCGAGCTCGAACATCCGCAGTGTGCGGTCGGGCACGTCGCCGTCGGTCAGCGCGACCAGGATCTCGTAGTCGGAGATGGAGAGGCCGCTGGCCGCCTGGAGCTCACGGTTGAGCCGCGCGGACAGCTGGGCGTTGAGGTCGATCCAGGCCCGCCAGGCCCGCTGCTCCTCGTCGTCGAGCCACCGCGTCGTCGTACTCATCAGGCACATTCTAGCCGAGAATGTTGACACATCCACGATCTCCGAGGAGAGTAGTTGACATGGCAACGATTGACCTCGACGCGATCACGAAGGACCGCGAGCGGATCAAGAAGGAGTATCTCGCCCCCGAGGGCGAGCGGCCCGAGAGCAGTGCCCGCGGCATCCATCACGCCGCGCTGCTCTCCTCGGACGTGCGGCGGACCATCGACTTCTATCAGGGTCTGCTGGAGTTCCCGCTGACGGAGATCTTCGAGAACCGCGACTACGCCGGCTCCGACCACTTCTTCTTCGACGTGGGCGCCGGCAACCTGCTTGCCTTCTTTACCCTGCCCGGCCTCGGCCTCGGGCCGTACGCCGAGGTGCTCGGTGGGCACCACCACCTCGCGATCTCCGTGACCCGCGAGAAGTGGGACTACCTGCGCGCCAAGCTCGACGACGCCGGAGTGGCGTACCACCTCGAGTCGAAGGTCTCGCTCTACTTCCCCGGGCCGGACGGCGAGCGCCTCGAGCTGCTCGCCGACCCGCTCGGCGAGATGTACGGCACCAAGGTCCTCTGACGACTACCCGGGCGTTGTGGCTACTACCCGGGTGCTGTGGCGGCCGAATTCGTGCCGCAACCCTTAGTTACAAGCGGCGCGGCGGCGACGATCCGATCCACCCGCGCCGGCGGAAGACGGCGTACAGCCCGACGCTCACCATGGCCATCAGGACCACGGCGAAGGGGTAGCCGAGCTGCCAGTGCAGCTCGGGCATCTGGTCGAAGTTCATGCCGTAGACCGTGCCGATCAGCGTCGGCGCGAACAGGATGGCGGCCCAGGCGGAGATCCGCTTGACCTCCTCGTTCTGGTCGAGGCTGGCCTCGGTCAGCGCCGTCATCTCCTCGTTCTGCTTCTGCGCGACGAGGGTGGCGTTGACGGTGAGGATGTCGCGCAGCAGCTGGCGGAAGCCGTCCACCTGCTCGATCACCTGGGTGAGGTGGTCGTCGACGTCGCGCAGGTAGCGCTGGAGCTCGTCGTCGGTGCCGTACTTCGCGAAGCCCAGCGTGAGCTGACGCAGCACGGTCGCCAGCGGACGCGTGGCGCGCTGGAACTCGATGACCTCGCGGGTCAGCTCGTAGATGCGCCGCGACACCGCCGGGTCGCCGCCGAACACCTCGGTCTCGATCTCGTCGATGTCGTTCTCCAGGCCCGCCACGACCGGCAGGTAGCCGTCGACGACCCGGTCGAGGATCGCGTAGAGGATCGCCTCGGGGCCGAGCCGGAGCAGGTCGGGGTTGCTCTCGAGACGGCGCCGGACGGCGGCGATGTCGGGCGCCTCCGCATGCCGGAGGGTGACGACGAAGTCGGGGCCGACGAAGAGGTGCACCTCGCCGAACTCGACCTCCTCGACATCGTCGAGATAGCGGGCCGCACGGAGCACGACGAACAGCGTCTCGTCGTACCGCTCCAGCTTGGGGCGCTGGTGCGCGACGATCGCGTCCTCGACGGCGAGCTCGTGCAGGTCGAACTCCTCGGCCAGGGAGGCGAGCTCGTGCTGCCCGGGCCGGTAGAGCCCGATCCAGGCGACAGCCTGGTCGTTGTCGTTGAGCGCGCGGTAGCTCTCGGCGAGCGACGTCGGCGACGCGACCCGGTCGCCGTCGACGTAGACCGCGCTGTCGACGAGGCTCGGGCCGGGGGGACCGCCGGCACCGGACGGGCCGGACGGGGCGGAGGGACCGGACCCGCCGGGCGGTACGGCGGCAGTGGCCGGCACGACCTGCTGGGGTCGCCGGACTCGATCGGTCAGGCTGCGGAGGGGCGTGCGGATGGTCCTCGCGGACCGGTTCTGGGACATGCGGGATCCTCGGGGTGGTGAGCGGGGGTGGGACTGGGAGGTTGGCCGTCCATCGCCGATCACCTCCTCGCTCCGGGAATCCACGGGTCGCCGTCCAGCATAGGGACCCGAGCCGACCCGCGCCCAACCGTCGGTCGGCCCGGGACCCGCGCACTGTGACCCAACGCACGCATCCCACCGGGCGGCCCGATGAGGGCCGCGTCAGGCCCGGGGCCTACGATCGAGCCGCTTTGTCGACTCTTGCAAGGGGAAGCGTTGAGCACCACCGAAGACAAGTTCACTCGCTGGAAGAACCACGAGGAGCTCGCCGAGGCGATGATCCCGATCGTCGGCAAGCTGCACCGCGAGAAGGACGTCACCATCCTTCTGCACAGCCGCTCGCTGGTGAACAAGTCGGTGATCGACATCCTCAAGACGCACCGCTACGCCCGCCAGATCGACGGCGTCGAGCTGTCCGTGGCGGACACCTTCCCCTTCCTCGAGGCGATCGCCGCGCTCGACCTGGGCGCCGCGAAGGTCGACCTGGCGCTACTGATCCGCGCCCACCGCGCCGCCGACGGATCGCCGTCGATCGTCGAGTTCACCGCCGCGGCACTGGCCGAGGCGACCGGCGACAACAAGAGCCCGGCCCCGTGCCCGCAGGACGTCGTCCTCTACGGCTTCGGCCGGATCGGCCGCCTGGTCGCGCGGCTCCTCGTCGAGAAGTCCGGCTCCGGCAACGGCCTGCGCCTGCGCGCCGTGGTGGTGCGCAAGGCCAAGGGCGACGACCTGAAGAAGCGCGCCTCGCTGCTGCGCCGCGACTCGATCCACGGGTCCTTCAACGGGTCGATCACGGTCGACGTGGAGAAGAACCAGATCATCGCCAACGGCAACGTGATCCAGGTGATCTACTCGAACTCCCCCGAGGAGGTCGACTACACCGAGTACGGCATCGACGACGCCATCCTGATCGACAACACCGGCATCTGGCGCGACCGCGAGGGCCTCTCGACGCACCTGCGCCCCGGCATCGCGAAGGTGCTGCTGACCGCGCCGGGGAAGGGCGACGTGCCGAACATCGTGCACGGCGTCAACCACCTCGACGTCGACCTCGACGAGAAGATCCTGTCGTGCGCGTCGTGCACGACCAACGCGATCGTCCCGCCGCTCAAGGCGATGGAGGACGAGTTCGGCATCACCCGCGGGCACGTCGAGACGGTGCACTCGTTCACCAACGACCAGAATCTGCTCGACAACTTCCACAAGGCCGACCGGCGCGGTCGATCCGCGCCGCTCAACCTGGTCATCACCGAGACCGGTGCCGCCTCCGCCGTGGCCAAGGTGCTCCCGGACCTCGACGCCAGGATCACCGGAAACTCGATCCGGGTCCCCACGCCGGACGTCTCGATCGCGATCCTGTCGCTGCAGCTCAAGCGCGAGACCACGCGCGAGGAGGTCAACGCCCACCTGCGCAAGGCGTCGCTGACCGGTCCGCTGGCCCGCAACCTCGACTACACGACCGCCTCCGACGCCGTCTCCACCGACTTCATCGGCGCCCGCGCGGCCTCGATCGTCGACGGCGGCGCCTCGATCGTCGACGGCGACTCGGCCATCCTCTACGTCTGGTACGACAACGAGTTCGGCTACTCCTGCCAGGTGCTGCGCACGGTGCAGTACATCTGCGGCGTGGAGTACACGACGCTGCCGCGCGCCTGACGGCACCCGCGCCCGTGTGCGCCGGTCCCGCCCCTTGCGAGGGGCGCGGGACCGGCGCACACTGCATTTGAGGGGGGTTCACACGGAGGTGGAACCATGAACGACAGCCCGGAAGCCGGCGTCGACATCCTCGCCGACACCATCACGCAGACCCACGCGGTGCTCCACGCTCGGATGCGCAGCGCCGAGGCGTGCCATCCGACGCGGGACCGGCCGCGCGCGGCGTACAGCGCCGCCGATCCGTTCCTGGCGAGCACCAGCCGTCATGTCGCCGCGGTCAACGCCGTCCTCGTGCCCGCCGCCCTCCGGCACCTGGGGCAGCGCCATCGACGCGCCCGCGACTTCGCCCGGCAGAGCCGGCGGCTGGAGGTCGCCCTGGTCGAGCTCAAGGCCAAGCTCTACGGCTCGACGTTCGCCGTACGACGGCCGTGGACGTCGATCTGGGAGGAGGTCGAGCGCGAGCTGGCCGGCACCCGCGACCTGGAGCTGCGGCTGGTCGACGACCTGGCCGGCGCCACCTCCACGGACGAGCGCGGCCAGCTCGCGCAGCGCCTCTTCCGTGCCGAGCGGCGGGTGCCGACCCGGCCCCACCCCTACCTCCCCCACCGCGGCGTCCCCGGGCGGCTGGCCCGTCGCGTCGCGCTGCGGGTGGACCGGTTCTGGGACACCGCCGAGGGCCGGATGATCCCCGAGCCGGTGCGGCCGCACCGTTCGCGCGACGGCCGCGTGACCCAGTACCTGCTGGCGGACCCGCACCTTCCGGGGTGAGCGAGGTCCCGAAGGGGGCCGTTACATCGGATCGGGTGAGGATCGCCACCCCCGAAACGTGATCTCGGCCACTGCGCCGGCCACGGCCCCCGGGTCGAATGGTCGGTCGAGACCTCCCCGACCCGGGGAGGCCGCCCGCGTCGCGCCGAGGCCCGCGCTCGACGGTGGGGAGACATCGACCACGATGAGGTAAGCGCGGGCACGGGGGACCCAGGCAGTACGCCGGACAGCGATCCGGCTCGGGGCGAAGGGACGAGACCGTCCCTGGGCACCAGCAGCCCAAGCCCGACAGGTCATCTCTCGCAGGCGCCGCTGACGGAGTTCCCTTCTGATGTCCACCATCGCGTCGCGCGCTGCCGCGCGCCTGCTCGTCGTCCCGCTCCTCGCCGCCGCGTGCCTGTTCACGTCGGCCCCGCAGGCCCACGCCGACGACGTCGTCTCCACCCTCACCCCCGCCGAGCAGAACAAGGATCACGCCGCCGACGACCCCGCGGACGGCGGCAAGTCCAAGAAGGAGAAGGCCGAGGAGCGCGCCGAGAAGCGCATCGACAAGGTCATGGCCACGGTCCGTTCGCGGGCCGGGAAGCCCTATGCGTACGGCGCGGCCGGGCCGAACGCCTTCGACTGCTCCGGTCTCGTGCAGTGGGTCTACCGCCACGTCGGCGAGAACCTGCCCCGCACCTCCTCCGCCCAGGCCGGCGCCACCCAGCGGGTCCGCAGCCCGCAGGTCGGCGACCTGGTGTTCTTCACCAGCGGCGGCCGGGTCTACCACGTCGGCATCTACGCCGGCGCGCGCATGATCTGGCACGCCTCGCGGCCCGGCGTACCGGTGCGCAAGGACCGGATCTGGACCGGCTCGGTCTTCTACGGCCGGGTCCGCTGAGCCGACCGACCCCGGACGCCGGCACTCCGGATGAGGGAGTGCCGGCGTCCGCATGCCCGGCCCCGTGCGCCCGGGGGTGCGCCACCAGGTCCACTAGGTTCTCCCCATGACCGTGTACGTCGACGACATGCAACGGCCCGCGATCGTGGGACCGGTCGACGGCGTCTGGTCGCACCTGCTCTCCGATCTCCCCGGCGAGGCCGGGCGCCGCGAGCTGCTGGCGTTCGCCGAACGGCTCGGCATCGAGGCGCGCTGGATCCAGAACCCAGGCACGGCCACCGAGCACTTCGACGTCACCGAGCCGACCCGGCAGCGGGCGCTGGCGCTCGGCGCGACACCGATCACCTACGGTCGCGCGGTCGCCGCGATCACCCGGGCGAAGCGGGACGCGCCGACCCGGCGCGTTTGAACGCGCCGGGTCGGCGCCTCTTTCGCGTTCAGATGCGCCGGGTCGGTGTCAGCGGCCGGTGAACCCGGGCGGCCTCCGCTCGAGGAACGCCAGCATCGCCTCGTCGAGGTCGTCGCTCAGAAGGAAGGCCGCGTTCCACACGGCGGTGTAGCGCAGCCCCGCCTCGACCCGCGGAGCCCGCTCGGCGTCGAGGACGTCCTTGACGCCGCGCAGCACCAGGGGTGAGTTCGCCGCCATCCGCGCGGCGAGTCCGGCGGCCGCCGTACGGGCCTCGTCGGCGGAGGCGTGGACATGGTTGACCAGGCCGATCCGCGCGGCGCGGTCGGCATCGATGTCGTCGCCGGTGAGGGCGAGCTCGCGGAGGTGGCCGTCGCCGATCACGCCGACGAGGCGCTGGAGGCTGCCGAGGTCGGCGACGATGCCGACCTTGGCCTCACGCACGCTGAAGACCGCGTCGGCCGAGGCGACCCGCACGTCGCACGCGACCGCGAGGTCGACGCCACCGCCGATGCACCAGCCGGTGACGGCGGCGACCGTGGGCTTGCGGAGGCTCGCGACGACGTCGAGCGCCGACTGCCAGCGGCGGATCAGCGCCATCAGCTCCTGACGGGCGCCGGCGTGGGTGGCCGCCCGCAGTGGGGCGAAGGTCTGTGCGGCGGCGGCCAGGTCGAGGCCGTACGAGAAGTGCTTCCCTGCCCCGGTCAGCACGACCGCCCGGACGGCGTCGTCGGCGTCGAGCTCGGCGAAGGTGGCGGCCAGCTCGCCGAAGAACGCGTCATCCATGACGGCCTTGCCGTCCGGCCCCGCCAGACCGACGGTGGCGACCGCCGCGTCGTGGCTGACGGTGAACCTGCGCTCGGTCACGGAGCGACCTCCTCGACGATCTCGGAGAGCCGGCTCACCTGCGCGACCTTCTCCTCGTCGGCCGCGGCGAGCGGATTGAGCAGGAAGGTGCGCACGCCGGCCGCGTGGAACTCGGCCACCTGGCGACGGATCGCGTCCTCGTCGCCGAGCAGGGTCACGGCGTCCACCAGCTCCTGGGGTACGGCGGCGGCGGCCTCCGCCTTCTGGCCGGACAGGTAGCGGTCCTGGATCTCCTTCGCCTCGGCCTCGTAGCCGTAGCGGCAGGCCAGCTGGTTGTAGAAGTTCTTGTCGCGCGCGCCCATCCCGCCGATGTAGAGCGCGAGCTGGTTGCGGATCGCCTGCACGGCCTCGGGCGAGGGCTCGCCGAGGTGGAAGGCGATCTGGAGCTGGATGTCGAGCTCGCCGAGCGCGGCGTCGCGCTTCGCGAACCCCTCCGCGAGTGACGGTCCCCAGGCGAGGTCGACCTTGCCGGGGTGGAAGAACAGCGGCTGCCAGCCGTTGGCCAGCTCGGCGACGAGCGCGACGTTCTTGGGGCCGAGCGCGGCGACCGAGATCGGGATCTCGCTGCGGACCGGGTGGTTGATGAGCTTGAGCGGCTTGCCGAGGCCCGAGCCGCCCTTGTCCTTGGTGAGCGGGACGTCGTAGAACCTGCCCTCGAACTCCACCGGCTGCCGCTGCCACACCTGCCGGCAGATCTCGATCACCTCGCGGGTGCGACCCAGCGGGGCGTCGTACTTGACGCCGTGGAAGCCCTCGATCACCTGCGGCCCGCTCGCGCCCAGGCCGAGCGTGAACCGGCCGTCGGAGACGAAGTCCAGGCCCGCCGCGGTCATCGCGGTGAGCGAGGGGGTGCGGGTGTAGATCTGGAAGATCGCCGACATCAGCTCGAGCCGCTCGGTCTTGGCGGCGATGTAGCCGAGCTGGCTGACCGCGTCGAAGGAGTACGCCTCCGGCATCGCGACCAGGTCGAGTCCGTTGCGCTCGTACTCCTGGAGCAGCTCCACGGTCTCGGCGAATCCGCCGGAGTAGTCGATGATCATGCCGAGTCGCATGGGTCTCCTCAGTGCTTCGGATCTGGATTCCAACGGGTGCTGAGGTCGATCATCGTCCACCGGCCCAGCGCGCCGCGACCGGACCTCCTCGGCGCGAGGCTCACGCCGCCTCGGGGTCGACCACGAGCACGATCTTCATCGCCTCGTCGGACGACATGAGGCGGAACGCCCGGTCGTAGTCGTGGAGCGGGATCCGGTGGCTGATGACGGGGTCGAGGCGCAACCGGCCGCCCAGCAGGAAGTTCTCGACCTGGTACCAGGTCTCGAACATGCGACGCCCGAACACGCCGTGGATGGTGAGGCCCTTGAAGACCACGTCGTTGAGCAGGTCGATCTCGACCGGCTGGGTGGGTACGCCGAGGAGGGCCGCGGTTCCCCCGCACCGAAGGGACGCCAGTCCCTGGCCGATCGCCGCGGGACTGCCACTCATCTCCAACAGCACGTCGGGACCGCCGTCGACCAGGCGGCGTGCCTGCTCGGGCCACTCCGGATCCGCAGCCGGCAGGACGTGGTCGGCGCCCATCTCGAGCGCGAGGTCGAGTCGCCGCGGACTGATGTCGGTGGCGATGATGGTCCCCGCGCCCGCGGCGCGGGCGATGGCGATGGAGATCGCGCCGATCACGCCGGCCCCGGTCACCACGACGCTGCGGCCGGCGACGCCCGCGGTCATGACCGTGTGCATCGCGTTGCCGATCGGGTCGAGGATCGCCGCGATGTCGTCGGGGATGGACTCGTGGACCGGCCACACGTTCGCCTCCGGCAGGACGACGTAGTCCGCGAAGCAGCCGTCGACGCCGGCGCCGAGGATGCGCACCTCCTGGCACACGTGGCTGTAGCCGGTGCGACAGGCCTGGCACGACCCGCAGGCGAAGTGTCCCTCCCCGCTGACCCGCTGTCCCACGCGCACCCGGGCGACCGCGTCCCCGACGGCGGCGACCCGGCCGACGAACTCGTGACCGACCGTCGTCCCCAGCGTGACGTGGCCGGCGGTCCACGGCGCCCACTCGTAGATCCCCTTGTCGGTGCCGCAGACGCCGGCGTGCGTGACCGCGACCAGCACCTCGCCGGCACCGGGCTCGGGGACGGGGGCGTCGTACGTCGGGGTGAATCCTGCTGTCGGTTCTGTCTTTCGCAAGGCGAACATCGGTCGTATCAGCTCCTGTGGTCGGGTTCGAGTCGGGCAGCCTCGGCGAAGGCGTCGATCGCTGCGTCGAGGTGGTGGTCGGTGTGCGCCGCCGAGATCTGGACCCGGATCCGAGCCATCCCGCGCGGGACGACCGGGTAGCTGAACGCGGCGGTGAAGATCCCGCGGTCACGCAGGACGGCGGCGACGCGGCGGGCTCGCTCGTCGTCACGGATCATGACGGGCACGATGGGACCGGGGCTGTCGAGGAGCTCCCAGCCGGTCTCCTCCATGCCGCGGCGGAACCGCGCGACGTTGGCGCGGAGGAGCTCCAGGCGGCTCAGGTCGTCGCGGATCGACCTGATCGCGGCGACCGCGGCGCCGGCCGAGGCGGCCGGCATCGGACTGGTGAAGATGAAGAACCGGCCGCGGCTCCGCACCTCGTCCACGATCGCGGCGGGCCCCGCGAGGAAGCCGCCCAGCCCGGCACCGAGCGCCTTGGCGAACGTGCCGGTGCGCAGGGTCGAGACGGCCGACCCGTGGTGCTCGACCGAGCCGCGTCCGGTGCGGCCGATGACGCCGATGCCGTGGGAGTCGTCCACGACGAGCTCGGCGCCGAGACGACCGGCGAGAGGCTCCAGCTGGTCGAGGCGCGCAATCGAGCCCTCCATGCTGAAGACCCCGTCGGTGACGACGAGCGTGCGGTCGGCGCCCGTCAGGTCCGCACCGACCTGCTCGAGGGAGCCGAGGTCGTCGTGCCGGTACACCCGCGTCCGGCCCCGGGCCAGGCGGCAGCCGTCGACGATGCTCGCGTGGTTGTACTCGTCGCTGACGATCGTCGACCCCGGCGTGTCCGCGAGGGTCTGGAGGGTGGCGCAGTTCGCGGCGGCGCACGAGTTGAACAGCAGCACCGACTCGCACCCGAGAAAGGCGGTCAGCTCGTCCGCGAGCTCGCGATGGACCCGGGTGAGCGCGATGCTGGGGTTCAGCCCGAGGCCGCTGCCGTAGGCGTCCAGGGCCCGGTGCGCGCCGGCGAGCACCCGTTCGTCGCCGGCCAGCCCGAGGTAGTCGTTGGACGAGAGCATGATCATCTCGCGACCGTCCAGATCGACCCGCCCGGAGAGGCGACCCTCGGCGGTCGGCCAGTACTGGTCCGTCATTCCTGCTCCTCTGGTGTCCCCGGAGACCGGCGCGCTCGGGCGACCGGCACGTCGCCGCGTGCGGCGTGACGTCCGGGTGGGTGGGATGGTGCGCAACGTCGCCTCCGGGGTTCGGCCCCCGGGGCGTGGGTACGACGGCCGGTTCGGGCCCGCCGGTCACCCCATGACGCTGAAGGTGCTGTCCCGGTTCACTGGTCGCTTCCTGCTGTAGTGGGACAGGTCGACGGTGTGACCGGTGTTCGGCAGCGTCATCTGCACCGGGTGCGTGTCGTGGTCGCGCCCCGCCTCGCACGACGCGACGATCGCCGCCAGCACGTCGCCGATGACCGGGGCGTTCTTGAACTGGTTGCCGCTCGTGCCGATCGCGACGTAGTAGCCGCGGAGGGCCGTCTTGTCGTAGATCGGGATCCAGTCGTCGGCGACGTCGTAGACGCCGGCGATGCCGCGGGGCACGTTCGGCACCGCGAGCGACGGCACCCGCCGGGCGGCGCGGAACACCTGGGCGTCGAAGACCGACTTGGTCGGACCGTGGTTGTAGTCGTCCGGATCGTCGAGCCACTCCATCGGGTCGCAGGCGGGCTCCGTGCCACCGATGAGGAGGTCGCCGTTCGGCGTGCCGCGGAAGTAGGTGCCCAGGTCGAGGTCGCCGACGAGGGGGACCAGCCGGTCCGCCCCGGAGCCCGCGGGCGCGGCGACCTGGTGGACCTCCTGGCGCATCGGCCGTGTGCCGACGTTGAAGTCGTCGGCCACGCCGGCGAGCGCGTTGACGACCGCCGAGTGCGGGCCGGCGGCGTTGACGACGATCCGGGCCGGCACCGTCACGCCGCCCTCGACCTCCACGCCGGTGACGACTCCGTCGACCCGCCGGATGCCGGTCACGGTCGTCCGGAGCCGGAGCTCTGCCCCGTGCCGGCGCGCGGCGCTCATCAGGTTGTGGGCGGCGAGGGCCGGGTCGTCGACGAAGCCGTTGTCGGGCATCCAGTATCCCCCGACCTCACCGTCGGGGTCCGCCCAGAAGGCCGGGTCCTCGACCCGCTTGGGCGGGTAGTGGTGCGCCGGGTCGAGCATCGGCAGCCGCGACCGTAGCGTGGCCGCGTCCCACCGCTCGTAGGGGATCCCCGCCCGATCGAACAGGGCGAGCACGCGCCGGGCGTCCTGGTCCGGCGAGTCCAGGACCACCCCGCCCGTCTTGACGAACCGGGCCATCCCCGCCTCGTCGACCGCACCGAGATGGTCCGCCCAGGCCTCCCACCTCGTGTACGCCTCCCAGGCGAGGGCGACGCCCTCCCAGGTGGAGTAGTTGAACCGGATGTTGGCCGAGGAGGCACTGGTGGAGCCGCTGCCCACCGCGCCCGAGCGGTCGAGGACGCAGACCCGATAGCCGTCGCGGGCGAGGGCGTGGGCGATCGAGCAGCCGACGACTCCGGCCCCGATGATGGCAGCGTCGTACGCAGTGTGTTCCATGGAAGATTCCTCGATGGTTCGAGTGGGATCGGCCCGAGAGAGGCCGAGACGTCGGGAGGTCGCGCCGGGCGCGACGTGGCGATCGGCTAGGAGCCGGGACCGGCCAGGGCGGGGTCCATGCCGTTGTCCTCCAGCGCGGCCGCGACGGTGCCGTCGGCGATCAGCGTCTTGATGTCGTCGTCGATCGCCGCGATCAGGTCGGTCTCGTCCTTGGGCAGGGCGATGACCACGTGGTTCTGCGTCGCCGAGGCGGCGATCTCCGGCGTCGCCTGGAAGGCCGTCGTCTTGAGACCGGAGTCCTGCGCGGCCCGGTAGCCGGCCTCGGCACTGGTGAGGACCGCCGCGTCGACGCGACCGTTCTTCACGTCCGTGAGGAGGCTCGCGGAGTCCTGGTAGAGCTTGACGTTGTCGGCTCCGAGCTCCTTCTGGAAGTCCTCGTTCCACAGGTAGCCCTGGATCACTCCCACGGTCTTGCCCTGCAGGTCGTCGAGAGTCCCGCTGAGACCGTCCTTCGACAGCAACGCCATGCCGTCGCGGTACATCGGCGCGCTCAGGCCCAGCGTCTGGGCTCGTTCCTCGGTGTAGTAGATCCCACCGACGACGAGGTCGGCCCGGCCGGCCTCGATGCTGGCGAGGCCCGCCGCGGCCGAGACGGACTGCTCCTTCAGCTCGAGGCACTCCAGCTTGGCGATCTCTTTCACGATCGCGCCCTCGACGCCTCCGTAGGTGGCGCCTTCCTTGGTCGTGTAGGGCGGCGTGACGTAGACGAGGACGTTGAGCTGGCCCTGGGAGAGGGTCGGCACGTCCGGGTGGGCGGGCTTGCACCCCGCGGGCGGGGACGACGTCCCCGGCTCGTCGGAGGTGCCGCAGCCGCCGGCCACGGCGACCAGCAGGCCGCAGGCGAGGACAGCAAGGGGGCGACGCATCTTCATCGTTCTCTCCGTTCAGAGGTGGTTTCCCACGAGGGGTTGGTCCGGTCCGGCCGCTCCGGTGGGAGCGCGGCTCCGGCGACGGTCGGGGCGCGCCGCGGCCAGCGAGCACGCATCAACGCGACGGCGGCGAGCGAGATGGCGCCGTACACGAGCCCGGCCAGGGTCAGCGTCGCGGTGAACTGGTAGGTGATCGACGCCTGGCTGTAGGCGCGACTGAGCAGCTCGGGCACCGACACCGCGAAGGCGAGCGAGGTCCCCTGGTAGAGCAGGATGCAGAAGCCGACCAGAGGCGGGACCACGACGCGGATCGCCTGGGGCAGCACCACCAGCCGCAGCTCCTTGCCGTGGCTGAGGCCCAGGGCCTGACAGGCTTCGCGGTGTCCGACGGGAATCGAGTTGATCCCCGCGCGGAAGATGTCCGCCGTGTAGGCCGATGTCGTGAACGCGAGAGCGATCGCCGCGCACGCGAAGCTGCTCCAGGTGAGGCTGAGCTGCGGGAGCCCGTAGTAGACGAAGTACAGCACGACGAGCGCCGGCGCGCCGCGCCCGACCTCCACCAGCAGGATCGCCGGCCAGCGGACCGCCCGCCGTCGCGCGGTCATCGCCAAGGCCAGGGCCAACCCGAGGGGCAGGCCCAGGAGGAGACTCACCCCGGTCAGCTGCAGGGTGACGACCAATCCGTCGAGGAAGTCCGGCAGGTAGTCCTGCCACTCGTTCAGCATCGACATGGTCAGACCCCCACCAGTCGTCGCGACAGCACCCGGTCGGCGGCCCGTGCCACCAGGGCGAAGGGGACGCCGAGGGCGATGTAGAGCAGTCCCGCGACGGTGAAGTTCCCGAGTCCGTTGAGGTCCTGCTGGGTGAGCTGCACGGCGTGGAAGGTGATGTCGGTGGCACCGATCACGGAGGCGATGGCGCTGTCCTTGAGCAGCGCGATCGCGAAGGTCGCCATCGGCGGCACGACCACGACCAGGGCCTGCGGGAGGATCACGCGCGCATAGGTCTGGGCACGCGGCAGGGCCAGGGCCCGGGTCGCCTCCCACTGGCCGACGGGGACCGCGTCAAGCCCGGCCCGGTAGGCCTCCGACAGGTGCGCGGCGTAGATGAGTCCCAAGCCGATCACCGCCGCCTGGAGGGTGGTCAGCCGGACCTGGTCGGTGCTGCCCAGGGAGTAGTAGATGAGGAACAGCCAGACGATCGGCGGGACCGCACGGAGGACCTCGACGACGACCACGGCGGGCAGCCGCACCAGCCAGAGCTCGGAGCGGCGCAGGACGGCCAGGGGAAGACCGAGGACGGCGGCCACGACGAACGACGCGAGCGTGATCCCGATCGTCTGGGGGATGCCGGCGGCGAGCTCGCTGAGGATCGTGCTCACGGCTACCGGTTCCGGACCGCGTTGAGGAAGCGCTGGGTGCGCGGGTGCTGGGGATCGCGCATCAGCTTGCCGGCGGCGTTCTGCTCGACGATGCGGCCGTCCGCCATGAAGACCACGCGATCGGCGACGTCCTCCGCGAAGTGCATCTCGTGCGTGACGACGACCATCGTCATCCCCTCCGCGGCGAGGGATCGCATGGTGGCCAGGACCTCGGCGCCGAGCTCCGGATCGAGCGCCGACGTCGGCTCGTCGAAGAGCATCACCTTCGGCTCCATCGCCAGCGCACGGGCGATCGCGATCCGTTGCTGCTGTCCGCCCGAGCACTTCCCGGGCTTCACGTGGGCGTGGTCGGCGAGACCGACATGCGTCAGCTGCTGCATCGCCCGCTCCCGCGCCTGCGCCGGCGGCACGCCGAGGGTGTGGACCGGCGCGAGCATGACGTTCTGCAGCGCGGTGAGGTGCGGGAACAGGTTGAACGACTGGAAGACCATCCCGACGTCGCGGCGCAGCGCGTCCAGGCTGCGGCGCGAGCCGCCGACCTCGGCGCCCTCGAGCAGGACCCGCCCCTTGCTGGGCGGCTCCAGGAAGTTGATCGCGCGCAGCAGGCTGCTCTTGCCGGCCCCACTCGGACCGATCAGGGCGACCACCTCGCCGCTCGCCACCTCCAGCGAGACGTCGTGGACGACCTCGTGGTGCCGGTAGGCGACGCAGACGCCGTCGAGGGCGAGCAGCGGTCGCGACTCCGCGGTCATGACGTGACCACGCGCGGGCTCGGGGCACCGACCGACACCGGACCACGGGGGTGGTCGTCGTACCAACGCTTCATCGATTCCTACCTCCGCCGCCTGATCGGTGACTCAGTATGGAGAGGACGTCGCGCGCGTTGCTATGCACAAATGCCAACTGCTCGGGCTCTGCCTGTCGGCAGATGAAGACTGGTCCGGCGCCGCGCCTAGGCAGTGCTCTCCGCGAGTCGCATCAGCTTCAGGCCCAGGTGGAGGGTGAGGCGGTCGCGGCCGTCATCGAAGTCGAGTCCGGTCAGCTCCTCGATCCGGGCGAGTCGCTGGTACAGCGTGGCTCGGTGGATGTGCAGTGCCTGCGCCGCGCGCTGGACGTTGCCGGCGAGGTCCAGGAAGGTCTCGGCCGTGGACAGCAGGACCTCGCCGTGCTTGGTGGAGGCCATGCCCGCCAGCGGAGCGAGGTGCGGTCCCAGCGCCGGGTCCTGGGGATCGAGCTTCGCCAGGAGCCCGTACACGCCCAGCGAGTCCCAGGTCACCACCTCGCCCAGACCGGGCAGGAACCGCGCGGCTCGAACCGCGATCAGCGCCTGCTGGTAGGAGCGGTGCGCACCGACGACGTCGGCCTGCCGGGCGCCGACGCCCACGAGCAGCCCCACGCCCAGCCGCTCGGCGATGCTGCCGACGAGGGGGCGCACCACGGACAGCGCCGCATCGGCCGCGTCGTCGCGGGTGTGGGCGACGAGGACGACGAGGTCGTGGGTCCTCGGCAGGCACAGGATCGCGGGGTCGGTGCCCATGCTCGTGGCGTGCTGGGCCGCCTGCGCCAGACCGGAGGCGGACCCGCCGTGCTCCTCCGGCAGGTCCGCGGGACGGACGACGTTCACGCTCACCGCCGCGGTCGGCGTCAGCAGCTCCTCGTCGATGGCCTCCAGCCGGGCCGCGACCCGCGTCGGCTCGTCCGCCGAGATCAGGTCGCGCACGAGCGCATTGCAGCGCGCCTGCCGCCGCTGCATGAACAGGTCGCGTCGGTACAGGATCATGCCGGCCTGGTCGGCGACGAGCGCGGTCTCCCGAAGGTCGTCGTCCGTGACGCGCCCGTCGTCGATGAGCCACAGATACCCGAGGAGCAACCCGGCACAGCGCACCGGCGCACAGACCCGGTCCTTCGCGCCGATCTCGGCGGGCGTCGCGATGCGGCGCGGCCCCTCGTACTCCGCGATGCCCAGGGAGAGCACCCATGCCCGCAGCTCGGGATCGACACCCCGTCCGAGCACCGACTGCACCCGCACCGGATCCTCGTCACCGAAGTGACGGCTCGCGACGATCAGGCTCAGGGCGGGGTCGTCGAGAGCGACCGATCGCTGCAGGCGCTCCGCCAGCACGTCGACGAGCTCCTGCAGCTCCTCGGACCTCAGGAGGGACCCGGCACCGGTCGACACCGGGCAACCCTAGATGATTGATTCCAAGGTCTCGCACGCTCCGCGACGCTCACCACGCACGCTGACGGCGTCGCCAACGCTCGACGTACGCCCGGTATGCCATCGCGTCGGCGCCTTGTCATCGCACGCGTTGAGCGCCGCTCGCTTGCACGATCCCTTGGAATCAACCATCTGGCCGCCGACGGCCCGGGCCGAGCCGATAGATTTCAGCCTGTGCCCGGCATCGCTCAGCAGCTCCAGCGCCACGGAGCGGGCGACGTCAGCGACGACGCCGCTGTCCTCGGCGCGTACTCCTCCGACGCCTCGCTCTACCGCGTCCCACCGGCGGCCGTCGCCTTCCCGCGCTCGGCCGACGAGGTCGCCGCGACGCTGGCTGCCGCGCGCGAGCTGGGACTGACGGTCACGGCCCGCGGCGCCGGGACGTCGGTGGCGGGCAACGCGATCGGGCCGGGTGTGGTCGTCGACTTCAGCCGACACCTCGACAACGTGGTGTCGGTCGACGCCGACGCCGGGACCGCCGTCGTCCAGCCGGGCGTCGTGCAGGCGGTGCTGCAGCAGGCGGCCGCGCCGTACGGGCTGCGGTTCGGGCCGGATCCGTCGACCAGCACCCGCTGCACCATCGGCGGGATGATCGGCAACGACGCGTGCGGCGCGCGGTCGCTGGCCTACGGCCGGACCTCGCACAACGTGCGCGGCTTCCGCGGCCTGCTGGCCGACGGCACCCTCCTCACCACGGGGTACGACGCCGCGGGCAAGCCGGTCGCGGCGGCCGAGGGCTCCGACGTGCTCGACCGGCTGCGCGCGCTGGTCGCCGACGACCTGGGCACGGTCCGCACCGAGTTCGGCACCTTCGGCCGGCACGTCTCGGGCCTCGCCCTCGACCACCTCGCCCCCGAGCGCGGCTTCGACGTGACCCGGGCGCTGGTCGGCTCCGAGGGCACGCTCGCCGTGCTGACCGAGGCCACCGTGCGGCTGGTCCGGGCATCGAAGGCGGCGCTGATGATCGTGCTCGGCTTCCCCGACTTCCCGACCGCCGGCTTCGCGACGACCGAGGTGCTCGCCTTCGAGCCGTCGGCCTGCGAGGGCCTGGACCGGCGCATCGTCGACGTGATCCGCGAGCGGCGCGGGCCGTCCGCCGTCCCGGAGCTGCCACCGGGTGACGCCTGGATGTTCGTCGAGCTCTCCGGCGACGACCCCGCCGACGTACGACGCCGCGCGGAGCTGCTCGCCGCCGCCGGCCTCGGCGTCTCCGCGCTCGTCGTCGACGACCCGCGTGCGGCCGACCGGCTCTGGAAGATCCGCGCCGACGGCGCCGGGCTCGCCGGGCGGGCGCCGTCCGGCCAGCCGGCCTGGGCCGGCTGGGAGGACTCCGCCGTCCCGCCGGAGCGGCTGGGCGAGTACCTCACCGCCTTCGAGGGCCTGCTCGCCGCGCACGAGCTGACCGCGATGCCCTTCGGCCACTTCGGCGAGGGCTGCCTGCACGTGCGGATGGACTTCCCGTTCGCCCGCCCCGACGGCGCCGACCGGTTCCGCGCGTTCCTCGAGGGGGCCGCCGACCTGGTCACCTCACTCGGTGGCTCGCTGTCGGGCGAGCACGGCGACGGCCGGGCCCGCAGCGACCTGCTGCCGCGGATGTACTCCCCCCGGGCGCTCGGGCTGATGGCCGGGGTCAAGGACCTCTTCGACCCGACCGGCGTGCTCAACCCCGGCATCCTCGTCGACGCCGTGTCGAGCACCGACGACCTGCGCTACTCCGCCGGCACCCGACTGACCAAGGGGCTGGCGTTCGCCTATGCCGACGACGGCGGCGACTTCGGCCAGGCGGTGCACCGCTGCACCGGCGTGGGCAAGTGCCGCGCCGACAACAGCGGCTCGGGCGGCGTGATGTGCCCGTCGTACCAGGCGACGAAGGAGGAGATCCACTCCACCCGGGGCCGTGCCCGGCTGCTGCAGGAGATCGTCAACGGCGACAGCGACGTGTCGTGGGGCTCCCCCGCCGTGCACGACGCGCTGGACCTCTGCCTGGCCTGCAAGGGCTGCGCCTCCGACTGTCCCACCGGCACCGACATGGCGTCGTACAAGGCCGAGGTGCTGCACCAGACCTACAAGCGCAAGCTCCGGCCGCGCTCGCACTACTCGGTGGGCTGGCTGCCACGCTGGGCCAAGGTCGGCTCCGCGATGCCGCGCTTCGCCAACAAGTCGATGGACGTCGGACCGCTGCGCAAGGTCGCGCTCAAGGCGGCCGGCGTCGACGCCCGGCGGCGGATGCCGGCGTTCGCGCGGCGTACCTTCCGGCGGGCCTTCGCCGGGTCGGTCGGGACGGGGACGCCGGTGGTGCTCTTCGTCGACTCCTTTACCAACCACTTCGCCCCCCAGGTCGCGGACGCGGCGGTCGAGGTGCTGCGCGCGGCCGGCTACGACCCGCGGATCACCCGGCAGCAGGAGTGCTGCGGGCTGCCCTGGATCAGCACCGGCCAGCTCGACGGCGCGGCGCGCCGGATGCGCGGCATGGTCGACGCGCTCGCCGACGACGCCCGTGCCGGTACACCGATCGTGGGCCTGGAGCCGTCCTGCACGGCGGTCCTGCGCCACGAGCTGCGCGAGCTCGTCCCCGGACCCGACGCCGACGCCGTGGCCGGCGCGACGGCCACCCTGGCCGAGCTGCTGTCCCGCACCCCGGGCTGGACCGCGCCCGACCTCACCGGCACCCGGATCGTCGCTCAGCCGCATTGCCACCACCACGCGGTGATGGGCTGGACCGCCGACCGGACGCTGCTCGAGAAGGCCGGTGCGAAGGTCGAGGCGCTGGCCGGGTGCTGTGGCATGGCCGGCAACTTCGGGGTCGAGCAGGGGCACTACGAGGTGTCGGTCGCCGTCGCCGAGCAGAACCTGCTCCCCGCGGTGCGCGCGTCCGCGGACGACTCCGCCCGGGTCGTCCTCGCCGACGGCTTCTCGTGCCGCACCCAGCTCGACGAGCTCGCCCCCGATGCGCGGCCGCTGCACCTCGCCGAGCTGCTGGCCCGCGGCCTGGGCTGAGTCCCGCCCGCCTCACGCGGCCGCTGGGCTCAGTTTCATCACGGTATGTAGGTGAACCGGAGCATCTATAGCGGGGCCCCGCTACAGATGTGACCCCTCAACGACATAACGTGATGAAACTGCAGCGACTGCTCCGAACTGCCGGCCGAGGTCAGCGCGTCGCCAGCCACTCCTGCGTGGTCGTGGCGAGCTCGGCGCGGGCGGCAAGGTCACTTGCCGCCGGCGCCGGGTCGACCCGATGGCCCTTGCGGTAATAGCCGGACGTCGCCTCCGGGTCGTTCGCGACGCGGACCAGATGGGCCGCCGACTCCGCGGGCGTCATCAGCATCCGCCGCTCCAGCGGACGAGCCAGGTTGCGCAGCCGGCGCAGCAGTGGGCGGGTCTCCAGGCCGCGGTTCGCGATATTCGTCGACACCGCGCCGGGGTGGACGGCGAGGGCGCGCAGCCCGCGGTCGCCGTACCGATCGGCGAGGAGGGCGGCGTGGTGGACCAGGCCCAGCTTCGAGGTGCCGTACGACGCCCAGGAGTCGTACGGCGCCGGGCGGCCGAGCAGCTGGTCGGTGGTCCCGCGCTCGTGCAGCTGCGAGACGACGTGGAGCACACAGGACGTCTCCGGCACCAGCAGTGCGGGGAGCAGCGCGGTCGTGAGGTCGACGGTGCCGAGGTAGTTGGTGCGCCAGTGGATCTCGTGGCCGTCGGCCAGCTGGGGCTCGGTCCAGCGGGAGCCGAGGTCGAGGTGGATGCCGGCGCTGTTGACCAGCAGGTCGAGGCGGTCCGCGTGGTCGGCGTACCAGCCCGCGAAGGCGGCGACCGAGGACCTGTCAGCGAGGTCGAGGGCGTGCCAGGCGTGAGCGTCGACGGCCGCGCCGCGGGTGGTGACGACGACCTCCCACCCGGCCGCGGCCAGCGCGTCGGCGACGGCCCGGCCGATCGAGTCCGGGCCGGCGCCGGTGACGACCGCCCGCGGGGCGCTCACCAGACGACGCCGCGGTCGACGACGAGGTTGGCTCCGGTGACCGACGCGGCGGCATCGGAGGCGAGGTAGAGGAGCGCCTCGGCGACATCGCCTGGTGGCATGAAGCCGGGAATGACCGAGGTGCTGCGGGCGATCAGGTCCCAGTTCGTGTCGGCGGGCAGGCCGGCCGCGGCGGCCTCGACCATCGGGGTCGCGATGCCGCCCGGCGAGACGCAGTTGACCCGGACCCCGCGGGGCCCGAACTCGACGGCCAGGGCGCGCATGCCGAGCAGCAGCGCGGCCTTGGAGGAGCAGTACGGCGCGTTGTAGGGCTGGCCCATCACGGCGGAGATCGAGGCGACGGAGACGACATTGCCCTTGCTCTCGACCAGTGCGTCGCCGAAGGCCTGGGCGAGCATCAACGGCGCCAGGGCGTTGACGTCGAAGTGCTTGCGGAGCAGGTCCGCGGTGATCGCGCCGAGCTCGGCGAACTTCTGGATCCCCGCGACATTGCACAGCACGTCGAGTCCGCCGAGCTCGGTGAGAGCGGCGGCCACGAAGGCCTCGCGGGCGCGGTCGTCGGCCAGGTCGCAGGCCACGACGCCGTCGGTCGCGACCACGTCGGTCGCGACCACGGTGGCGCCCTCGGCGCGGAACAGCTCGGCCACCACCTGGCCGAGGCCACCGGCGGCGCCCGTGACGACGACCCTGCGGCCGGTGAAGCGCTGGGCACGGGGAGCGGGCTGGTCGGTCATGGTTCCTCCTGGCTCGTGGCGCCGCGGGACGGCGTTCCGCCAGAAGAATAGAACCTGTTCTATTCAATGCGCTCGCGAGCCGGCCACCCGCTCCGGAAAAAGGCACAGTGCCCCGGCTCCGAGGAGCCGGGGCACTGCGAACACTCAGCCGATCAGAGGCCGATCGGAGACCGATCAGGCATCGTCCAGCGCCTGGGCGACGCGGCGGTGCGCCTCCCAGATCTCCTCGGGCAGGCCGTCGAACTGCGCGAGGTGCTTCTCGCGGAAGTCCATCTCCTGCCTCCAGCGCGCGACGTCGATCGTGAGCAGCGTGTCGAGGTCGGCGAGCGCCTGCTCGTCGAGCCCCTCGAGGTTGAGCTCCTCGCGCTTGGGCAGCACGCCGACGGCGGTCTGGACGCCCTCGACCTCGCCGTTGAGGAACTCCATCAGCCAGTTCAGCGGCCGGAGGTTCTCGCGGTAGCCGGGCCACAGGAAGCGGCCGTCCTCGCCGCGCTGGAACCAGTTGACGTGCGCGAAGATCGGCTTGGTCGTCGCCCGGCCGATCACCTCGAGCCAGTGCGCGGCGTACGCGGCCTCGGAGTAGGACATGAACGGACGCATCGACATCGGGTCGTAGCGCAGGACGCCCTCGAGGCCGTCGGCCGCGGCGGTCGCCTCGGCACCCAGGGTGAGGCCGTCGTAGACGCCCTCGGCGATGTCGGTGATCGCGCGGATCAGCGGCTCGCGGTCGCGCGTGCGGCCACCGAAGATGATGCCGTGGATCTCGACGCCCTTCGGGTCCTCGAAGTCCTCGGCGACGTTGGGCACGTTGGCCAGCGTCGTGGTGAACCGGCTGTTGGGGTGCGCCCAGGGCGCGTCGACGTCCTCGGGGGCCCGGTCGGCGATGACGTCGCCCTTCCAGTCCTCCCAGCCGTCGAGGTCGGTCGGCTTGTCGCTCTTGCCCTCCCACCAGACCTGCTGGGTCTTGGGGTTGTAGGCGACGTTGGTGAAGATGGCGCCGGTGCCCGGGACGATCGAGTCGATCGCGGTCGGGTTGGTCTTCTCGTTGGTGTCCTTCGCGACACCGAAGACGCCGTTCTCCGGGTTCATGCCGTAGAGCTTGCCGTCGTCGCCGACCCAGATCCACGCGATGTCGTCGCCGTAGAACTCGACGTAGTAGCGGTCACCGAGCGCGTCAGGCGCCAGCGTCATCGCGAGGTTGGTCTTGCCCGAGGCCGACGGGAAGCCACCGCAGATGTTGTACTTCTTGCCGGTCTCCTTGTCGGTGATGCCGAGCAGCATGAACTGCTCCACCAGGAAGCCGTTCTTCCAGCCGTCGTAGGAGCCCTGGCGCAGACCGTGAGCGATCTTGCCGAGCAGCGCGTTGCCGCCGTAGGACGAGCCGAAGTGCAGGATCGTGCGCTCGTCGGCGACGGTCACGAAGTAGCGCTTGTCGTCGGGCGTGCCCTGGCCGAGGTTCTCCAGGTCGCCGGTCACGTGCACGGCCTTGACGAACGAGTCGCCCAGGTCGTTGATGTACTCCACGCCGACCCGCGCCATGCGGATCATCTGGAGGACGACGTTGCGGTTGTCGGTGAGCTCGACGCCGGCGGCGAAGTTCTCGACCGGCGAGCCCTTGGGCGACATGAGGTAGGGGATGACGTACATCGTCTTGCCCACCGAGGCGCCGGTCATCAGCTCGACGAGCTTCGGCTTCATCTCGGCCGCGGGCTTCCAGTTGTTGTAGACGCCCTTGTCGGCCTCGTCGGAGGTCGCGACGATGGTGCGCTCCTCGGCGCGCGCGGTGTCCTTGAAGTAGGAGCGCGAGTAGTAGAGGCCCTCGCCGGCCGGGAGAAGCTCACCGGCCTCCAGGGACTCCTGGACCAGCCGGGCGTCGTCGGCCGCGGACACGACCTCGATCCGATCTGCTCCCGTGATGTTGGCCCAGTGTGCGACGTACTCCCGAACGTGGGGGTTGGTGAGACCACCCTCGTCGAGCGCCCGCTCCACATCAACCATCGCTTTCGCCAGCCTTTCGGTCCTTGTCCAGGTGTGGGGACGCTACCCCACAGCCCACCCGGTTCTTACCGGGGTTCGAATCGTCCGATCCGGGGACACCGTCGTCCGCGTGACAGTCACCATGACACCCGTTTTGCGCTGACGCACATCGGCGCGTACCTCCGCTGCGCGCATGCGTGCGAGCCGGTCAGCTTTGGATCGATCGAATGTCAACGAGCGGCCGCGAGCAGCTCACGGGCCCGGCGCAGGCGGCGGAAGTACGTCGCCCGGCTGAGGTAGGTCTCGCGCATCACGGCCTCGTGAGAGGCACCGACGGTGAGATAGCGACGCCGGACGAGGTCGCGCAGACCCGGCTCCCCCGCGAGCGTCTCGTCGACGCGGGCCCGCAGCCAGATCCGCTCCTGCTCATCGGCCGAACCGTAGGTCCCGAGGGCCGCGACGAGGTCGCCGGAACGTCCCTCGGGGCGGCCCTGCTCCACGACGACCGCCCCGTGCAGCAGCCCGGCGAGACCCCCCGGCCCGACGTCGGCGACCCAGCTCGTGACGGGCACACCGTCGAGGTCGCGCCGCAGCGCCGGCACCTCGGCGTACCCGTAGGCCTCGAGGACCGCCCGCTCGCCCGGCAGGTCCCCGACCAGGTTGACGTGGTCGCTGCGCGGGTTGCCGACGCCGCACTGGGCCAGGCCCGCCGCGTTGCGCACCCAGGCGACCTCGGGCTCGTCGACGTCGTCGAAGGTCAGCTGCACGGCGCTGAGCACCGCCCGGTCGGTGGCACCGTGCCGGCGGGCGTGCTCGACGACCGGCGCCACCAGCCGCGCCCGCGGTCCCTGGAGAGCGGACGCCGCCTCCATCGACAGCGCCGCGACGACGGCGACCGGACGGCCGTCGGCCCGGCGCACCACCCGCGCCCGCTCGCCCAGCCACGGCGCCAGCACGCCCCACAGCCCCGACAGGCGGGCCTCCAGCGCCGGGCGTACGACGGCCGCGTCGGTCGTGCGCCAGCGGTCGGCGTAGTGACGGCTCAGTGTGGTCGGTCCGAGCCCCCCGCGCAGCCCGGGGTCGCGGACCAGGGCCGCCAGCCGCGGCAGCGCGCCGGACTCGCCCGCGACGGCACGGGCGCGCTCGTGCTCGGCGACCCGCAGCACCGCGGCGGCGGCGCGCCCGGGCTCCTCGGCGCACAGCCGCTCCGCGAGCTGGCCGGCCAGCGAGGGGTGCAGCACGAGGCGGTTGCCCACCGGCTCCACCACGCTGGTCTCGCGCAGCGCCTCGACCAGCTCGGCCACGCGGCCGGGGAAGAGGTCGGCCAGCAGCGGCCCGTCGACCCCCGCCGCCAGTACGACGACGGCGAGCAGGTCGGGGTCGAGCCGGTCGAGTGCGGCATCGGCCAGGTGGGCGGCGAGGTCCTCGCCGCAGGCACGGATCAGCACGGCGTCGTCGCGCTCGCCCGCGACCGCCCACGCCCGGGCGCCCAGGACCAGGGCGAGCGGGAGCCCACCTGCCCGCGCCGCGAGGGCGGCCCGCGCGGCAGGGTCGTCGACGTCGTACCTGGCGAGGAGAGCGTCCGCGTCCTCCGGCCCCAGGCCACCCAGCCGGGCCGGCAGGCAGAGCGCGGCGAGCGGCTCGGGCAGCCAGCGCGCGGGCAGGGTCCGGGCCGCGACGACGAGACGGGTGTCCGCGGGCAGCCGCGCCGCCGCGGCACCGACCGCGCCGAGGGCCGGGCCGAGGGCGCCCACCTCGTCGACCAGGACGACGAGGCCGGGGCCGTCGACCGTCTCGAGTCCGCCGAGCACCCCGAGCGCACCGTCGGCACGCGCGTCGAGAGCGAGCACGCGGCGCCCGGACCGCTCCGCCCGGCGGCCCGCCTCGCGCAGCGCGGCGCTCTTCCCGACACCGCCGCGGCCGGTCACCGCGAGGACCCGCGCCGAACCGGCCGGGTCCAGCAGCAGGTCGAGCCGCCGCGCCAGCTCCGCGGGACACGCGTAGCGCCGCGCATCCAGTCCCTCGGCGTACGCCGCCAGGGTGGGCACGTCCGGTCGGGCCGGCCGCAGCTGCACGATCCCCATGACGGAAGGGTAGAAGTGGTGTTGACGAGTGGTCAACGCGCTCGCGTAGGGTCGCCGGGTGACCACCAGCCTGCTGCGCGGCCTGCGGGCCCTCGAGCTGCTGGGCGGCGAGGCGCTCGGCGTCTCCGAGATCGCCCGTCGCCTCGGGGTCGACAAGGCCGGCGTCTCCCGGATGCTCGGTCAGCTGCACGCCGAGGGCTGGGTACTGCGCACCGGCGCCCGCTACGTGCTCGGCGAGCGCGCGGTGACGATGGTCGCCACCGATCCGGCCGGAGTACGCCGCCGGGCCGGCCGGGTCGCGGCGCGACTGCACGAGCGCACCGGCCTGACGGCGGTCGTGGTCCGGCTCGCCGGCGACGGCGCCCGGCCGGTGGCGGTCGCCGGGCCGGCCGACTTCCTCGATCCGGAGGCGCCCTACGAGCACCTGTGGCTGACCGCGGGCGGCATCGCACTGCTCGCCCAGCTCCCCGACCCCGAGCTCGACCGCCGGCTCGACGTCACCCCGTGGCCCCGTCCGTCGCCGGCCGCCCCCCGGGACGCGGCGGCGGTGCGCGACCTGGTCCGGACGGTGCGCGCGGGTGCCCCGGCCGAGGAGCGCTCCTGGACGGTCGAGGGAGCCGGCTGCATCGCGCTGCCGTGGCCGGTCGTGGAGCCGGGGCCGCCGTACGCCGTGCTCGCGCTGGGCCCGGTCGCCGACGTCGACCGGGACGCCGACGCGACGCGGCAGGCCCTGCGCGACGCGGTCGGCCCCTGAGAACGTGTTCCGAGCGCGCCGCCGGAGTCTCACGCTGGTCTCACAACGCCGGGAACCTCTCGGTCACGCGTCCCGCACGTCCGACGATCGCCGGGTGATCCCTCGCTCGCGCCTCATCGCCGGTCTTCTCCTCGTCCTCGCCCTGGCCCTCGCGCCCCTCGGCGCGGTCCCGTCCCGGGCCGAGCCCGGACCGTCGGACCGCGGCAAGGCAGTGGCCGTCACCCCCGCGCAGCCGATGGCCGGGGAGCGGACCCGGTTCAGCGGACGGGTCGGTGCCGCCACCGGCCGCGCCACGCTGGAGCGGAAGAAGGGGAAGCGCTGGGTCGCGGTGGCCCGCGGCAAGGTGAGGAAGGGCAGGTACCAGCTCGACACGAGGGTGCACAAGGCCGGCATCTACCGGGTCCGTGCCGGCGGGTTCACGAGCAAGAGGGCCAGGGTCCGGCTCGCGCCGCAGGCGGCGCAGCTGAGTGTGGGGACGCCGTTCGTCGTCGGGCTGGGTCGCCCGGTCACCGCCACGGTGACACCGGCGCGCGCGGGCCGGACCGTCCGCCTGGAGCGGCTCGACGGCGCGACCTGGACCACCGTGGGGACCGCGACGAGCGAGGCCACCGGCCAGGTCCGGTTCGGGTACGCCGGCGGGCCGGTCGGCACCACGTCGTACCGCGTCGTCGGCGACGCGCACCACGGGTCGGCGGGCGTGGCGTCGGCCGCGCAGCCGGTGCGCACCGCCGCCTCGCCCGAGCTCGTCAGCCCCGCCACCTCGCCCGGCGACGACAGCCACGACCCGGCGGTCTCGGCCGACGGTCGATGGGTGGCCTTCACCTCCGAGTCCCGCCTGTTGCCCAGCGACACCGACGACTACAGCGACGTCTACCTCTTCGACCGGATCTCCGGCACGTTGAGCCACCCCGTCGCCGCGGCCACCGGCCACGTCCTCAGCCCGCTGCTCTCCGCGGACGGCCGCTTCCTCGCCTTCCAGTCGGACGCCTTCGACCTCGCCGGCGAACCGGGCTACGACCACGACGTCTTCGTGCTGGACCGGGCGAGCGGAGCGATCGACCTGGTCTCGCAGACTCCGGGCGGCGTCGCCGCCAACCGCCCCTCCGACCTGTACGCGATGAGCGACGACGGGCGCTTCGTCGCCTTCACCTCCCCCGCCGCAGACCTCGTCACCAACCTCCCGCCGCCCGACACCGACGTCCGGCACGCCTACCTGCACGACCGCACGACGGGGGTGAACCGCGGCCTCGACCGGACCGGCCTCGGCTGGTCGGACGTCAACATCTTCAACCTGGACCTGAGCGCCGACGGCACCCGCGCGGCGTTCTCCAGCAGCGACACCGACCTCGATCCGGGCGACGTCGACGGCTCGGCCGTCTTCGCGTGGGACATCGCCGCCGACGGCGCGATCTCGAACCGCACCAACCTCACACCCGACATCGACGCGGACAGCCCGTCGCTGGGCGGTACCGGCGACGAGCTGGCGTTCACGACCGACGAGGCCCTGTCGCTGTCCGACCTCAATGGCTCCCGGGACACCTACCTCCGCACCGTCTCGGGGACCTTCCTCCTCGCCGGTCCGTACGGCGCCGCGGGCAATCCGGGCGGCACGCTCTCCGACGACGGCCGGTTCGTGTCGATGGGCACCAAGAACGTGCTGCCCGGGGACACCAACGGCGGCCAGGCCGACGTCGTCGTGTGGGAGCGGGCCACCGGCACCAGCACCCTGGTCACCCGCGCGGGTGCCGGCGCGAGCGGCGAGGCCGAGCTCTCGGCCGACGGCTCCGTCCTGGTCTTCGGCTCGGCGGCGGCCGTCGTCCCCGGCGCCACGGGCGCCTACAACGTGTACGTCCAGGTCCTGCGATGAGGACCTGGATCGCCGTCGCGGTGGGGCTCACGCTCGCCGCGACGGGCCTGCCAGCACCCGCCGTCCACGCCGCCGCCCCAGACCCGTGGGTCGGTGTCGCCTGGACCACCCCCGGCGCCGTATCCCCGGCCGGGGTGGACCTCGCGGCAGGTGGGGTGTGGCCGTTGGCCGACGGCTCCCTGCTGGCGCTCTGGTCGGTCGCCGACGATCCGACCGATGCCGGCGACGGGCCGGCCCAGGTCTGGTCGCGCACCCGGACATCCGACGGGCTGTGGGGGCCGCCGGAGCAGGTGAGCGACTACCAGCAGTACTTCACGACCTACCCGAACTTCAGGTGGGACGTGAACGCCACCGGTGCCGCGGTCGTCGCCTGGACCCAGTACGACCCCGGCGCGACGTCGTGGACCTACCGTGCCGTCACCCGCTCGACATCCGGGGCGTGGGCGGCGCCACACACCGTCGCCGTCGAGGACACCGGCACCGTGGGCTCGATCAGCCTCAGCGGCAGCAAGGCCGTCGCCGTCGCCCCCGACGGCGACACCACGGTGGCCTTCGAAGCCCGGGAGGCGCAGGAGGATCCCGGCGAGAGCAGCGCCGACCCCGAGGTCTTCCGGACCCACGGGTCGGGCTCCACCTGGACGACGCCCGAGGAGGTCTCGGTCGAGACGCCGGCGATCCCCGTGAACTGCCTCGAGCCGGACCCCGACGACTGCCCCGACCGGGAGGGCCCCTCGGACCAGCCGGCGGTCGCCTTCGACGGATCGGGGCAGGAATGGATCGGATGGATCCATCGTGAGGCGGCCGACGAGCCCGCGGAGGAGGCGGGCGTCTTCCTGCGCGGCTCGACCACCACGCAGCTGGCCACCGGCTCCGAGCTCGAGGCACGCTCCTTCGCCCTCGCCGGCATCGACGCGGACCCGACCGGCGGGGTCGCCGTCGCCTGGCACCGCCAGGTGTCGACAGGCACCGAGACGTGGGCGCACGCCGGCGGCGACATCGGCGGCGCGACCGGGCTGATCACCGCCGCTGCGGTCAACGGCGCGGTGCGCTCGATCGCCATGGTCGACGGCCACGCCCTGGTGGTGGTCGGGGTCCCGCCGGCGGCGATCGACGGCAGCCGCAACCTCCACGCCGCTCTGCGTCCCCCCGGTGGATCCTGGGGATCGGGCGCGGCGATGACCGAGGACGGCGCCGACGTCTTCGGCACCGGCGGTCGCGCCGTCCTCACCCCGGCAGGAGTGCCGGTCGTCGCGTACGCGCACGCGAGCACGGACCGGGGCCGCGTGCTCGCCCCGGCGGAGAGTGGCTGGTCGAGCATCCCCTTCAGCGGCGCGCTCGACCTGTCCGGGCCGGCGACCGCCGTGCAGTCGCTCCACATCGCCCCGGACGGGCGGCTCCTCGCCGGCTGGCTCTCCGCCGACGAGGGCGGGGACCGGCTGCATGCCGGCGCCAGCAACGGCCTTCCCGGTGCGGTGCCACCACTGACCCCACCGCCCTCGCCCCAGCCGCCGACACCCGGTCCGGCTGCGTTCACCACGGTCGATGACGGTGCTCTGATGCGATCGGCCGGCTGGAAGCGGACCCGCGCGCCGTCGTACGCCGGCGGCACCGCCGTGCTGACGAAGCGTCGAGGCGCGACACTCAGCCTGCGCCGTACGACGCTCGATCAGGTCGGTGTCCTGGTCAGCACCTGTCGGCGGTGCGGCAAGGTCGACGTGTTCGTCGGACGCACGAGGATCGGCCGGGTCTCGCTCAAGGGCGCTCCGGCCCACCAGCAGCTCCGGCTGCTCCCGATGTTCAGCGCCCGGACCGGCAAGGTCCGCGTGGTCGTCGCCACCTCGGGCCGGACGATCCGGGTCGACGGGCTGGCGATCCGCACCGGTTGAGGTCGTCGCACGCGGGTAGGAGGCGGGCATGAGCCTCCCGCCCCCGCCACCCCCGGGACCACCACCCTCGGGACCGCCGCAGGGGCCGCCGCCCGGGTGGGGTCCGCCCGGATACCCGCCGTTCGGCCCGCCGCCGCGACGGCGGCGGGTCGGCCTCGTCGTCGGGGTCGTGGTGCTGGCGGTCGCCCTGCTCGCCGCGGTCGGCGTCGGGGCGTTCCTGATCGCGGGCGGGGGCGACGACGACGGGGATCGCACCGCCGACGACCGGAGCAGCGCCGACTCCCGCACGACGACCGGCTCCGACGCCACCCCGACCCCGTCCGCGACCGGCTCCCCCGACAGCCCGACCGGCCCGACCGGCCCGACCGCCCCGACCGCCCCGACCTCGGGCCCGTCGACGCCGTACACACCCTCGGACGACACCGACGACGACATCCACAACGACGTCGCGACCGCCGACTTCCCCGGCGACTGGGACTTCAAGCTCGGCGATGTCGAGCACCACGCGAAGCTGCTGCGCGCGGTGGACCACCCGAGCTGCGCTCCGGTCGAGGCGGGCAACGTACTGACCCGCCAGCGCTGCCAGTACGCCGCCCAGTGGGTGTTCAACGCGGTCGGCGGCAAGGTCCGGCTGACCCACCTGTTCCTGGTGTTCGACACCGAGCGGCACGCCAAGGCCGCGCAGGGCACGTTGAAGGACCAGGATCTCGACCTGCCCGACGGCAGCACCCTGCCCTCGTTCGTCCTGGGCAAGTGGAACGCCAGCGTCTACGGCAATATCGTCGCGGTCACCATCGGCACGTCGAGGACGAAGGTGTCCGAGAAGCGGCTGACCTCACTCGTCAACACCATGAACAGCGACTACAAGTCCGCCCTGCTGTTCCGTTCTTGATGGGCCGAGCGTGTCGCACACGAGGCTGCCGCCCGGGACTCGCTGCGCTCGCCCCACGGGCTTCGCCCCGTGCAGATTCGCGGCCGTGCGTCACGCTGCCGGCCATGCCCGCCGGGGCCGGGCCGATCGCCAGGAAGTTTTACTTCAACCTGATGACAAGGCCTGGCGGCATCTGGCATGCTGCTCTCGCCGCCGCAGGTGACCCGAGACGCCTGCGGCGGCTTCCAGTTTTTTATGGGCCGAGCGTGTCGCACACGAGGCTCGCCGCCCGGGACTCGCTGCGCTCGCCCCGCGGGCTTCGCCCCGTGCCGCTTCACGGCCATGCGCCACACTGCCGGCCGGGCGCCGGCCGAGCGACGTCAGTCGCGGTACGCCGGCGAGCGGCGGCTCGGCGGGGGCTCGGCGCTCGCCAGCAGCGGCAGCACCCGCGGCGGGATCAGCACGGACAGCACCATCACGCTGGTCGAGCGCACGACCGACGACGACTGGTCGATGCGCACCAGGGTCGCCTGCAGCTCCGGATGCGAGCGCGTCGCGACCCGGCACAGCACGTCGTAGGAGCCGGTCGTCACATAGGCCTCGAGCACCTGCGGGATCGCCTCGAGGTCGCGGGAGACCTCGTCGAGCGCGCCCTGGGAGATCTCGAGGGTGACATAGGCCTGCACCTCGAAGCCGGCCGCGGCGACGTCGAGCGTGGGGTCCCAGTCGGCGATGACACCGGCCTCGGTCATCCGCCGCAGCCGGCTCTGCACCGTGGCGCGGGCGACCTGGGTCCGGCGGGACAGCTCGAGGTCGCCGGCGCGGGGGTGCTCGGCGAGAGCGGCGAGCAGAGCGAGGTCGATCCGGTCCAGGGCGAGCACCTCTCCAATCTAGTCACTCCGGCCACTTGCAGGCACCCAGAAGCGGCAGAAGGGGCCATCTTGCCTAGCTGTAGCTGCGCAGGTTGTGTGGCCGTTCCGCGCTCTGCTGTGCTCCCTGTATGTCCCTCCAGGAGACCCTGACCAGCGAGGAGCGGCTCGCCGAGCTCGACCTCGCCACGCTCAAGCAGCTCGTCGGCCTCGTCGACTACGACGACCGTGCGGACCCGTTCCCGGTGACCGGCTGGGACGCCGCGGTCTGGGTGGTCGGCAACGCCACCCAGTCCGCGCACTTCTTCGTCTCGGCGTTCGGCATGGAGCTGGTCGCCTACTCCGGCCCGGAGACCGGCAACCGCGACCACGTGGCCTTCGTGCTCAAGAGCGGCGCGGTCCGGTTCGTGCTCAAGGGCGGCGTCGACCCGCGCAGCACCCTGCACGACCACCACCGCAGGCACGGCGACGGCATCGTCGACATCGCGCTGGAGGTGCCCGACGTCGACAAGTGCATCGCGCACGCCCGCTCGGTGGGCGCGACGGTCGTCGAGGAGCCGCACGACCTCACCGACGAGCACGGCACCGTGCGGATCGCCGCCATCGCGACGTACGGCGACACCCGGCACACCCTGGTGGACCGCAGCCGGTACGACGGCCCCTACCTCCCCGGCTACGTCGCGCGCACCTCCACCTTCCGGAAGCGGGAGGGCGCGCCCCGCCGGCTGTTCCAGGCGCTCGACCACATCGTCGGCAACGTCGAGCTCGGCAAGATGGACGACTGGGTGGAGTTCTACCGCAACGTCATGGGGTTCACGAACATGGCCGAGTTCATCGGCGACGACATCGCCACCGACTACTCCGCGCTGATGTCGAAGGTCGTCGCGAACGGCAACCACCGGGTGAAGTTCCCCCTCAACGAGCCGGCGATCGCGAAGAAGAAGTCCCAGATCGACGAGTACCTCGAGTTCTACGACGGCCCCGGTGCCCAGCACCTGGCGCTGGCGACCAACGACATCCTCGACACGGTGGACCGGCTGCGCGCCGAGGGCATCGAGTTCCTGGCGACGCCCGACTCCTACTACGAGGACCCCGAGCTGCGGGCCCGGATCGGCGAGGTCCGCGTCCCCGTCGAGGAGCTGCAGAAGCGCGGCATCCTGGTCGACCGCGACGAGGACGGCTACCTGCTGCAGATCTTCACCAAGCCGCTCGGCGACCGGCCGACGGTCTTCTTCGAGTTCATCGAGCGGCACGGCTCGCTGGGCTTCGGCAAGGGCAACTTCAAGGCGCTGTTCGAGGCGATCGAGCGCGAGCAGGAACGACGGGGGAACTTCTGATGGCGACCGACACCGCGCCGGCCGCCCCCGGTGCCGGCATGCTCGAGCTGCTCGGCCGCTTCGAGGCCAAGGCACCGGAGATCGTCTTCGAGTGGCACGACGCCGAGACCGAGGCGAGGGGCTGGGCGGTGATCAACTCGTTGCGCGGCGGCGCCGCGGGCGGCGGCACCCGGATGCGCGCGGGCCTGGACCGCAACGAGGTCGAGTCCCTGGCCAAGACCATGGAGGTGAAGTTCACCGTCTCGGGCCCCGCGATCGGCGGCGCCAAGTCGGGCATCGACTTCGACCCGTCCGATCCCCGCCGCGAGGGCGTCCTGGCCCGCTGGTTCAAGGCCGTCTCCCCGCTGCTGAAGACCTACTACGGCACCGGCGGCGACCTCAACGTCGACGAGCTGCACGACGTCATCCCGCTCACCGAGCGCTACGGCCTGTGGCACCCCCAGGAGGGCATCGTCAACGGCCACTTCGCCGCCGACGAGCGCGAGCTGGTGCAGCGCGTCGGCATGCTGCGCCTCGGCGTCTCCAAGGTCGTCGAGGATCCGCGCTACACGCCCGACCGGGACCGCAAGTACACCGTCGCCGACCTGGTCACCGGGTGGGGCGTCGCCGAGTCGGTCGTCCACTACTACGCGACCTACGGCGCCGACCGCGGCCAGCAGCTCGCCGGCAAGCGCGTGATCGTCCAGGGCTGGGGCAATGTCGGCTCCGCGGCCGCCTACTACCTCGCGCAGGCCGGAGCCCGCGTGGTCGGCATCATCGACCGCGACGGCGGCCTGATGAACGCCGACGGCTTCACCGCCGACGAGGTGCGCGCGCTCTTCCTGGCCAAGGAGGGCAATGCACTGCGCGCCGACGACCTCGTCCCGTTCGATGCGCTCGACGACGCGATCTGGGACCTGGGCGCGGAGATCTTCCTGCCCTGCGCCGCCTCCCGCCTGGTCTCCGCCGAGCACGTCAAGCGGCTGGTCTCCGGCGGTCTCGAGCTGATCTCCGCCGGCGCCAACGTCCCCTTCGCCGACCCGGAGATCTTCTACGGGCCGACCTACGAGTTCGCGGACCAGCACGTCGCGGTGATCCCCGACTTCATCGCGAACTGCGGCATGGCCCGGACCTTCACCCTCCTCATGGAGGGCATCCCCGAGGTCTCCGACGAGGCCGTCTTCGGGGACGTCTCCCGGACCATCCGGGGGGCCCTGGAGAAGTGCCACGCGCGCTCGCCGTACCCCACGTCGGTGGCGGCCACCGCCTTCGAGATCGCCCTCGACCAGCTGGTCTGAGCCAGCGCTACAGCGCGGCCAGCACCGACACGTGGTTGGCCACCGCGAGACCGCCCATGTTGTGCACCGCACCGACCCGGGCGTTCTCGACCTGGACACCCGGGAAGGTGCCGGTCAGCTGCATCGCGACCGACACGTGCTGGGAGACCCCGGTCGCGCCGACCGGATGCCCCTTGGACTTGAGTCCGCCCGAGGGGTTCACCGGCAGCGCGCCGCCGGGGAGCACGGTGCCCTCGTCGAGGGCGCGCCGGCCCGCGCCGCGCGGGGCGAGGCCGAGCACCTCGTAGAGCTGGAGCTCGGCGATCGTGAAGCAGTCGTGCAGCTCGACGAGGTCGAGATCGGCCCGGCTCATCCCGGCGTCCGCGAGCGCCCGCTGCCAGGCGAGCTCGGTGGCCGCGAACGCGAGCGGGTCCCGGCGCGCCGTCGGCAGGTGGTCGTTGGCGAAGGCCCAGCCGGCCACCCGGACCGCGTCGTGCCGGCGGGAGGTGGGCCGGCGGCCGAGCACCAGCGCCGCCGCGCCGTCGGAGACCGGTGAGCAGTCGGTACGCCGCAGCGGCTCCGCGACCATCGGGTTCCGGTCGGAGGTGGTCGAGCAGAACTCCGCCCCCAGGTCCTTGCGCAGGTGCGCGAAGGGGTTGGCCGCGGCCAGCCGGTGGCTCTTGGCGGCGATCGCGCCGAGGGTGTCGCCCACCGGGCCGTGCCGCTCCTCGTAGGCCCGCGCCACCTCCGCGAAGAGACCGGCGAAGCCCGTCGTCGAGGTGGTGCCCGCGGCGTCGTAGTCGGCGCCCAACAGCGCCGCGCCCACCGTCTCCGGCGGCAGGCCGGTCATCTTCTCCGCGCCGATGACCAGCACGTGCTCGGCCCGGCCGGACAGCAGCTGGGCCAGGCCGGTGTGCACCGCCGCCGACCCCGACGCGCAGGCGTTCTCGACCCGCAGCGCGGGCACGCCGAGGAGGGCGTCGTCGATCTGGAGCGCCAGCGACGACGGGAAGCCGAGCGGCTGCAGGCCGGAGTTGAACTGGCCGAGCACGACCAGGTCGACCTGCCCCGGCTCGATCCCGGCGTCGAGCAGCGCCGCCCGGCCCGCCTCGACGACCAGCGACTCCAGCGTCGCCTCCGCGTGCTTGCCGAACGCCGTGTGACTCCACCCGACGACCAGCGCCTCGTCCCTGCTCACCATCCCGGCCAGCCTCCTCGCAGCTGCTTCTTGTCGATCTTCCCGACGACCGTCGTCGGGAGCGTGTCCACCAGCACGACCGCCTTCGGCCGCTTGTACGTCGTCAGCCCCTGCCGCGCCGCGGACCTGATCGCCGCCGTGGTCACGTCGGGATCCACCGGCCCGTCGGGCACCACGAACGCGACCACGGCCTCGCCCCAGTCGGGGTGCGGCACCCCGGCCACCGCGACCTCGCGCACGCCGGGGACCCGGGCCAGCACCTGCTCGACCTCGCCGGAGTACACGTTGAGGCCGCCGGTGATGATCATGTCCTTCTTGCGGTCGACGAGGTGGAGGTAGCCGTCCTCGGTCAGGTAGCCGAGGTCGCCGGTGTGCAGCCAGCCGTCCCGCAGCGCCGCGGCGGTCTCGTCGGGACGGGCCAGGTAGCCCTCCATCGTGTACGGCGAGCGGGCGGTCACCTCGCCGACCTCGCCGGGCCCGCGGGGCGTCCCGTCCTCGCCCACGACCCGGACCTCGGCCATCACGACCGCCTGCCCGCAGCTGGTCAGCCGGGACGCGCCCGCCGGGTCCAGCCGGTGGTCGTCGCGACGCAGCCGGGTCAGGAAGTTGGGTGCCTCCGACTGGGCGTAGAGCTGCATGAAGACCGGGCCGAACAGCCGCAGGCCCTGCTCCAGCCGGTCGGACGTGATCGGCGCGGCGCCGTACAGGATGGTGCGCAGCGAGGACGTGTCGGCGGGGTCGACCTTCCCGCGCTCGACGACGGCGTCGATCAGCCGGTAGATCATGGTGGGGACGAGGAAGAGGTAGGTGACCCGGTCCCGCTCGATCCGGTCGACGACCGCCTCGACGTCGAAGCCCTCCTCGAGGAGCACCGTCGCGCCCTTGGCGAGCGCCGCCTGGAGCAGGAAGCCCGCGCTGTGGGGCAGCGGCGAGGTCAGCATCAGCACGTCGTCGGCGGTCAGCTCCATCTCCACGAGGTGGGAGAGCAGGTTCATCGCGATGCCGCGCTGGGTGTGGACCACCCCCTTGGGACGCCCGGTGGTGCCGCCGGTGTACATGAGCAGCGCCCGTGCCGGCGCCGGCACGGCGGGCAGGTCGGTGAGCGGCGGGTGGTCGAGCGCGCCCGCCCAGTCGTCGGCGGCACCCCCGACGACCAGCAGGCGCGGCGGGTCGCCGGCGCCGCGGACGACGGCGAGGAGGGCGTCCGCCCGGCGGTGGTCCACCACGCACAGCACGGCCGCGGAGTCGGCCAGGATGTGGGCCTGCTCCTCGTCGGACAGCATCATGTTCATCGGGACCTTCGCGGCGCCGAGCAGTGCGAGCGCGAGGTCCGCGACGACGTACTCGACCGTGTTGGGCAGTGCGAGCGCCACCGGGGAGCCGGGGCCGATGCCCCACGTGCGCAGGCGTCCCGCCAGCCGGCGGGCCTGATCGTCGAGCTGGCGATAGGTCCAGGTGCGCCCGCCCGCGACGACGGCACGGCGGTCGCCGTACCGGGCCAGGGCGGGGAGCAGGTAGTCCCGCAGCACGGGATCGGTGGGCATCTGCATCATCCTTCCGAGAGCGTCGGGACGGTCCCGACCCGCGCGACCCGCATCGCCATGGCCAGGGCGCGGTAGAGGCCGACGAGCCACACGACCTCCTGCAACCGCGGCCAGCCGAGCTGGGTGAGGGCGTCGTCGAACGCGTGCGGCGCCAGGTCGCCGTGCACGCAGAGGTCGTGGGCGACGGTGCGCACCACCAGGTGCGCGCCCGACGCGCAGGGGCGGCCGTCCCGGATCGCGGCGACGACGTCCGCGGGCGCGCCCGCCCGCCGGGCGAGCGGCTCGTGGCCGTCCCTCATGTAGGCGCAGTCGTCGAGCGCGGCGACGACGAGGATGACCAGCTCGCGCTCGGCCGCGGTCAGCGCGCCGTCCCGGAACCGGCCGGCCAGGGCGAGCACCGCCTCCCCGACCAGCGGGCTCGCGGCCATCAGGTCGAAGGGCCCGGACAGCCGGCCCTCGGCGTCGACGGGATCGATGCCGAGGCCGGCGCCGGCCCAGTCGTCCCGGACCCGGGCGACGAACGCCCGCTGGTCGCCGGACAGCGGGCCGGCCGTCGTCCAGGGTGCGCGGCCGAGCAGCGCCGGGGCGGGCGGCGTACCGGTCACTGCTCCCCCAGGTACGCCGAGCGGACCCGGTCGGAGCGGAGCAGCTCCTCGCCCGTCCCCTCGAGCACGATCTGGCCGTCGGCGAGGACGTAGCCGTGCTCCGAGAGACCGAGGGCGCGATGCATGTTCTGCTCGGCCAGCAGCACCGTCACGTCCTGGGCCGCGATGGTCTCGATGACGTCGAAGACCTGCGCGACGACGATCGGGGCCAGGCCGAGCGAGGGCTCGTCGAGGACGAGCAGCCGGGGCCGCGAGACCAGGGCCCGCCCGAGGGCGACCATCTGCTGCTCGCCGCCCGACATCGTCCCGCACAGCTGGCGGGAGCGCTTGCGCAGGATCGGGAACAGGTCGAGGGCGAGCTCGATGCCGTCGTCGGAGCGCCGGCGCGCGGCGGGGTGGTGCAGCCCGAGCCGGAGGTTGTCGCGGACCGTCATCTCCTTGAACAGCCGCCGCCCCTCGGGGGCGATCGCCATCCCCAGCGCGGGACGGTCCGCCGCCGAGCGCCGGGTGATGTCCTCGCCCTCGAGCAGGATCTGCCCGGACGCAACCGGCTGCATGCCCAGCAGTGCCTTGACCAGGGTGCTCTTGCCGGCGCCGTTCGAGCCGATGAGGGACGCCGTCGTCCCCGCCGCCACGTGCAGGCTCACGCCGCGCAGGGCCGCCGCCTCCCCGTAGTTGACGACCAGGTCCCGTACCTCAAGCATCGACCGGTCCTCCCAGGTAGGCCTCGATCACACGAGGGTCGTTGAGCACGTCGGCCGGAGTGCCGTCCGCCAGGTTCTGTCCCTGGTTGAGCACGTACATCCGGTCGGCGAGGGTGGAGACTGCACGCACGTTGTGCTCGATGTAGATCACCGCCATGCCGCGCTCGCGCAGGCTCGCGATCAGCTCCATGCCGAGCGCGGCCTCGCTGGGGTTGAGCCCGCCGAGCACCTCGTCGAGGAGGATGAGGGCCGGGTCGAGCGCGACGGCGCGGGCGATCTCGAGGAACTTCCGCTCGTGCAGGGTGAGCGAGTCGACCGCGTGGCCGGCGTGGGCCGCCAGGCCGACCGCCTTGAGGACGTCCCGCGCCCGGTCGAGGGCCGCGGCCCGGCCGGTGGCGTGGCGCCCGAACATCGACGCGGTGGCGACGTTCTCCTCGACCGTGAAGGAGCCGAGGGGGCGCGGGACCTGGAAGGTCCGGGCGATGCCGGCGTGCGCGCGGCGGTGCGCGCTCGCGCGGGTGATGTCCCGCCCGTCGAACTCGATGGTGCCGGCGGTCACCGGCAGGGAGCCGGCGATCGTGCTCAGCAGGGTGGTCTTGCCCGAGCCGTTGGGCCCGACCAGTCCGACGATCTCGCCGGCGGCGACCTCGAGGTCGACCTCGCTGAGGGCCTTCACCCCGCCGAAGCGCTTGGTGACGCCACGACAACGCAGCAGGCTCATCGCGCCCCTCCTTCCAGTGCCGGTGTCCGCCGCCGGGTCCCCCATCGGCGCGGGATCGCGCCGGACACGCCGTGCGGCAGCAGCGCGATGACGACGACGAGCGCGCCGCCCAGGATGATCTGGGAGAGCTCCGGGGAGCCGAGGTCGAGCAGTGCCTCGCGCAGGATCACGACGGACGCCGCACCGATGAGCGGTCCCCACCAGCGGGTGATGCCGCCGAGGATGGTCATCATGATGACCAGCAGCGGGATGTTCAGGCTGAACACGGCCCCGACCTCGACGTACCCCAGGTAGATCGCCTGCGGTGCGCCGGCCAGGCCGGCGAGCGCCGCGCTGACCACGAAGGTGAGCACCTTGTAGCGGTAGGTCGGTACGCCGAGCGACTCGGCGACCTGCTCGTCGTCGCGGATCGACCGGAGCGCGGCACCCCAGCGGGTGCTCGACGTGGCGATGGCGACGCCCGCGGTGAGCACGGCGAGGCCGACGGCGATCACGAACAGGTGCCGGGTCGACGAGCCGGCCCACGAGCCGACCACGTGCTCGCGGACGAAGACACCGGTGCCACCGTCGAGGAAGGCGACGTTGGACACCACCGTGACCACGATGAAGGCCATGGCGAGCGTGATCAGGCCGAACAGGTCGCCGGAGAACCGGGACGACGCGAAGACGGCCAGTCCGACCACGAGGGCCAGCGCCCCGGCGGCCAGGCCGGCCACCAGCAGCGCCACGACGAAGGGGGCGTCGCTGTGCCGGAAGACGGCCGCCGCGGCGTACGTCCCGATGCCGAAGAAGACGCCGTGACCGAAGCTCGCGTAGCCGGTGTTGCCCGAGAACAGGCCCCAGCTGAGGGCGAGCACGATCCAGGTGACGAACTGGAAGCCGAACGCGATGACGAAGTCAGACCCGAACGCGGGGACGGCGACGACGGCGACGACGGCACAGCCCGCGACCGCGGCGAACTGACGCCACAGGGCGAGGTCGCGCAGGTCGTTCATGCGGTCCTCCCGGAGGTGATGCGCTCGCGCGCGAGGCGGGTGAGCGGCTGGAGGGCGAGGAAGAGGAAGAGCACGCCGAAGGTGACGGCCGGCGCCCACTGTGGCGGGAACCAGAGCGACCAGGCGTTCTGGATCATCATCAGCACGACCGCCGCGACGAGGGCGCCGAGCGGACGACCGAGGCCGCCGAGCATGGTGGCCACCACGACGACGCCGATCCACTGCAGCGGCAGCGTGGGCGTCAACGGCATCCGCAGACTGACCACCATCCCCGCGACGGCCGCGGTGGCCGCGGCCAGGCCGGAGACGGCGAGCGTCAACGGGAGCACGCGTACGCCGAGGGTCTCGGCGATCGCGGCGTCCTGGCGCATCGCCTGCACGGCGCGCCCGGCGCGGGTGCTGCGCAGGGCGTACGTCGCGAGGCCGACCATGAGGGCCGCGCAGACGAGTGCGACCAGGTCGATCGGCTGGACCGCCAGCCGGGGCAGCGGGTCGGGGAGCCGGATGCTCGTCGTGAAGCCGTCCGCGAGGAGTGGGCGGAGGTTGAGCAGGTCCGGGCTCCAGATCATCGACACGACGCTCTCGGTGACGATGAACAGCGCGAAGGTGATCAGCAGGGTCGTGAAGGGCTGGGCGTCGATCAGATGGAAGAGGTACTGGACGCCCACGCCCACCACGAAGAACGCCGGCACGGTGACCGCGAGGGTGAGGAAGGGGTCCCACAGCAGCTCGGTCACCAGGCTGTAGGTCAGGTAGGCGCCGAGCAGGGTGAGCGAGAGGTGGAAGAAGTCGGCCACCCCGAGGTGGCCCCACTTGACGCTGAGGCCCAGCGCGATGCTGCCGAACAGGCAGCCGAGCAGCGCTCCGTTGAGGAGTGTCTGGGCGAGCGCGAGCGAGGAAACGGACATGGAGGTCTCCCAATCGGTCCGGTGGTCGGTCCGGTGGTGGGCCCCGCCTCGGGACCCACCACGACGGCGCGGCGGATCAGGGGTTGTAGTCGAGCTCGGCGCCGGCGACGTCCTCGGGCCAGACCAGGACGCGCTTGCCGTCCTGGACCTGGGCCACCCGGTTGATGTCGATGCCGTAGTTGTTGAACCCGTCGAAGTTGAGCGTCCCCACGACGGTGTCGACCTCGTGGGCGTTCAGCCACGCGATGACCGCCGCGTTGTCGAGGCCGCCCTCGGTCATGCCGGTGAGCAGGATCTGCCAGGCCGCGAGGCTGGCCGCCGCCTGGGTCTCGACGAAGGGGAACAGGTCGTCCTTCTGGGCGACCTCGCTGTAGGCCTTGGTGAAGTACCGGGCGACCGGGGTGTCGCCGAGCGGCGGGTTGTCCTCGTAGATCGAGGAGATCATCATCCCGTCGGCCTTGTCCCCCAGCGCGGCGACGGCGGCCGGCGCCGGCAGCGAGACGTAGATCGACCGCGGCTCGTAGCCGATGGCGTCGAAGGCCTGGTAGAGGTTCGTGACGTCGGCGCCGATGCCGCCCAGGTAGACCAGGTCGGGGTCGGCGTTCTGGATCCGGATCGCGATCGAGCTGAAGTCCGTGGTGCCGAGGTCGTACTCGACGTCACCCTCGATCGTCGTGCCGGCGCCCTCGAGCGCCGCGACGACCGAGCCGCGGTAGCTCAGCGTGGTGGGGAACTTCGCCGTCGCGAAGAACGCCGACTCCGGCGGGTTGCCGCTGGACTCCAGGGCGTCGAGCAGGGTCTGCGCCTGGGCGTCGAACATCCGCTCCGGGTCGTCGACGCCACCCATCTGCCAGGCGGGGAAGTGGTTCTCGCCGATCAGCTTGTCGGGCGCACCGTTGGTGGCGGTGGGGTACGCGTAGCCGGCACGGGTGACCGGGCCGGCGCCGGCGAGGGTCGCCGCACCGCCGTACGGGCCCATCACGAAGTCCACCTTGTCGCCGATCAGGCGCTCGTAGTTGGAGGTCACCGTGGCCGGCGTCGACTGGTCGTCGATCACCTTCCACTCCAGCGGGCGGCCGTCGATCCCGCCGCAGTCGTTGACCCAGTCGACCACGAGGTCGGCGACCTCGTCGTGGAGGGTGCCGGTCGGCGCGAGCGGGCCGGTGAGGCTGAGCGAGCCGCCGACGACGATGGGCTCGCCGGTGGGCGGCGTGCCCTCGGTGCACTCCATCCCGGCGATCGGCGCGACCAGCTCGGCGTCGGGGATGTCGGCGACCCTGTCATCGGCCGACTTGTCGTCCTTCACGACACCGCCGCAGGCGGTGAGCAGCAGCCCGGCGGCGGCACTGAGGGCGAGCCCGCGCACGGCGGGCCTCGAGGCGTGGAACATCGTGGTCTCCAGTCAGTTGTCGAGGAAGCCGACGACCCGGCACGGCGAGGCGCTGGTCTTCGGGAGCTTGATCGGGAAGAAGCCGACGTGGAAGCCGGTCAGCGGCAGCGCCTGCAGGTTGTCGAGCTGCTGGATGATGAAGGCCTCCTTGTCCGCGATAGCGAAGTGGCCGTCCCACAGCTCCTTGGGGTCGCCGCTCGCCTCGTAGGCCGCCTTCATCACGGGGAACGGGCGGTCCCAGGCCATCGCGTCGGTGCCGAGGATCGTGGCGCCGAGTCCGGTGAGGTAGCGGGTGCCGTCGCCGTTCATGCCCGGGTAGTTGAAGAACTCCGGGTCGGCCGGCGTGTAGCGCTCCTGACCGGTACGGAGCAGGAGCGCGTCGCCCTGCCGCACCTCGCGGCCGGTGGCCGCGATCGCCTGCTCCAGCGCCTCGATGGTGATCGCCTCGCCGGGCGCGGCCCAGGGGCGGACGTCGAGCACCATGCCCGGGCGGTACAGCTCGGACAGGTCGATGTCACTGATCGTGCGGGCGGGCTTGCCCTCGATCAGGCTGCCGCTGTGGAGCGGCGCGTCGACGTGGGTGCCGCAGTGGGTGTTCATCTCGGTCAGCCAGTCCTCGCCCCAGCCCTCGCCATTGGGGAGGTGCTCGGCCGGGCAGCCGAAGATGTCCATGGTGCGCTGGAGACCCTCGCCGCCCGGCGCGAGGTAGTGGATCTTCGGGGCGAGCACGGCGGCCAACGGCTCGTAGGCCGGCGGCACCATGTCGCGGTAGGCGGGGTCGAGGGTGCGGGAGAGGTCGACGATCGTGGTCATGTCTGCATGCCTTTCGAGCCGGTGGGTCAGCTGGGTGGTCAGCTGGTGGGTCAGTAGGGGAGCTGGACGCGGTTGCGGAGGATGCCGATGCCCTGGACCTCGAGCTCGACCTCGTCGCCGTCCTTGAGTCGCTTGCCGATCTCGACCGGGCTGCCCGACATCACCGTGCCGGTGCCGAGCACGTCGCCCGCGTGGACGGTGCGGTTGCGGGAGAAGTGCGCGATGGCCTTCTCGAAGGAGTGGTGCATGGTCGAGGTCGAGCCGTGCGACCAGACCTCGCCGTTGACCCGGGCCGTCATCTCGAGGTCGTACGGCGAGCCGAGCTCGTCCGGCGTGACGATGCAGGGCCCGAGCGTGTTGGAGCCGTCGAAGTCCTTGCCGCGGGAGGGGCCGAGCTGCGACTCCATCACGACGCTCTGCAGGTCGCGGCAGCTCCAGTCGTTGAAGATCGTGTAGCCGAAGATGACGCCGGCGGCGTCCGACTCGGCCACGTCGCGGGCGGTGTGGCCCAGTACGGCGGCGAACTCGAGCTCGTAGTCCAGCTGCCGGGTCTCGGCCGGGGCGACGATCAGGTCGCCCGGTCCGCTCACCGCCGTGTGGTCGGCGTTGTAGTAGATGACCTCCCGGGAGAACACCTCCGGGGTGTCGAACTTCCCGGTCGCCACGAGGCGCTCGTACTCGGCCTCGGGGTCCGCGGCCTCGGCCGCGATCGAGCGGGCCATCCCGCGGAAGGCCGGCTGGAGGTGGGCGATGAAGAGCGAGCAGTCACGCAGGCGCGGCGGGTTCGGGAGCGGTGCCCGCAGCGTCACGTCGTCGAGGGCGTGGACCGCGTGCGCCGGGTGGGAGTCGCACAGGTCCCGCGCGTCCTCGACGCCCGCGTCGCCGGACCGGACCAGGTCGAGCATCGAGGCGAACCGCGGATCGCCCTCCGCCGCCCGGGTCAGGCTGATCGCGGTGTCGCCGGCGAGGGCGCCGACGTGGGTCGCCCCGTCCGTCGTGGTGAATGTGATGAGCCTCAAGGTGACCCTTCCTTCCATCGGGTGGGATCACCTTCACGGCCGTGACGGCCGTCACCTAGAGCGTCGCCCGACAGAATCCGGCGGCTCGGGTGTCACGGCGTGCCAGCCGTCGTGGGAGTGCTCAGGCACCCGTGAGCGCGGCACTCAGCGCGTGCATCCGCAGTGCCGTCTCGAGCCGGAACCGATGGTCGACGTCGCGCATGTCGACCCCGAGCACCTCCTCGATCCGCGCGACCCGGTTGCGCACTGTGTTGTAGTGCACGTGCAGCGAGGCGGCCGTGTCGGGCAGGTGTCGGTCGTGGGCGAGATAGGTCCGCAGGGTCGGGACGAAGTCGGTCCCCCGCCGCTGGTCGAGGTCGAGCAGCGGGCCCAGCACGTCACGCACCATGGTCTCCAGCTGGGCCGCCGGCAGGCTGGCCATACCGAGGATGCCCAGCTCGTGGGCGGTGACCACGGAGCCGGCCGCCGAGCCGACCACCGAGCCGCGGATCGCCAGCTCGCAGGCGGCCCGCGCCTCGTCGTACGACGTCGAGAAGTCGAGGAGGTCGGCGCAGCTGCGGCCGAGCCCGACCGTCCAGCCGCGCCGGGAGCGGGCGATGAGGTCGGCGAGCTGGGCCCGCACCCGCGGCGCCGGCCGCCCGGTGGGCGGCAGTACCGCGACCGCGCGGCCGGCACGCTCGAGCGTGACCACCCCCGGGAAGACCGTCCGCAGCTGCGAGTCGAGGTCCGCGCGGCCCACGGGCTCGTGCTCCCGGCTGCCGGCGACGAGGACCTGGGCACCCGGGCCCAGGTCGATGCCCATCATCGAGACCCGGGCCCGGAACTCCTCGGGGTCCCCGATCCGGCCGCTGAGCAAGCCGTCGAAGAGCTCGCCGTTCAGCCGCTCCGCCGTCCGCTCCCGCTCCCCCGCCCGCAGCACCTGCAGCCGGAACAGGCTGATGCACAGGTCGACGAAGGCCTGGCGCTGCTCGTCGGGGTCGCGGGTGTCGATGACCACGACCGTGAGGCCGCCGCAGTCCGCCAGCTCGGTGCGCCGGATCACCCGCGCGTTGCCCTGGCGCAGGTCGCCGGCCGCGCGGACGAGCGTCCCGTCGCCCTGGCGCAGCTCGACCCGGCCGCCGATCTCGCGGGCGAGCAGGTCGAGCGAGCCGACCGGATCGGTGTGGGTGGCGAAGCCGTTGGCCAGGTCGGCGCAGGCGCGCTGCTCCCGGGTCGCGCGCTCGGCACGCCGCTCGGCGGCCTCGGCACGTTGCCCGCGACGCCCGTCGACGTCGAGCTGGTGGAGGCGCACGCCGAGGTCGTGAGCGATCTCCTCGAGCAGCTCGACCTCGGTGTCGGTCCACGGATAGGGGTGCCGGTGCGCGGCGTACAGGACGCCGAGCAGGGAGTCGGCCACGAGGAGCGGGACGATCAGGGTGGCCTGGATCCCCTCGTTGTCGATGAGGCGCTTGAGCAGGGGCACCCGCCGCGAGTCGTGGCGGTAGTCGCGGCTCATCTGGGGCCGGCGCTCGAGCGCGACCCGGCCGCCGATGCCCTCGCCGATCTTGAGCCGCCAGGCCGCCGCCATCTCGGTCGACGCGACGCCGTGGTGCGCGCCCATCACCAGGTAGTCGCCCTCGACCAGCCCGGCCCACGACACCGGGCAGTCCAGGACGGCGGCCACGTGGTCGGCGGCCAGCTGCAGCGCCTGGGTGGGGTCCTTCGCGGCGAGCAGCCAGCGCAGGTACTGGGCGGAGGACGGCGGCGACAGCAGGTCCACGCTCACGACGATTCCTCCTCGCATCGGCATACAAAGTTGTACCCGAGTTCAACCTCTGGCAGTGTACGCAGCGGGAGCCGCACCTGTCACGAAAGGCATGCGATGGCATCCGAGCCCGTCACCGCCCGCGCCCGCCGGGTCGGCCAGCGGCGCGACCGCGTCTTCGACGCCGCGATCGAGCTGTTCGTCGAGCAGGGGTACGACGCGACGACGATGGACGACATCGCCGTGCGCGCCGACGTCGCGCGCACCTCCGTCTTCAACTACTTCGAGCGCAAGACCGCCTTCCTCGACGAGTGGTCGGCCAGGCGCCGGGCCCGCGCCTTCCACGCGACGCCCCGCGAGGCGGGCGGCTCGCTGCGCGACGAGCTGGCGTCGATCACCCGGGAGCTGGCCGCCATCAGCGACGCCTCCCGCGTCGCCACGACGGCGATCATCGGCGCTGCGCTGCGCGAGCTCGACCTGCTGGACGACCATCCGCTCAGCCACGAGTTCCTCGCGGTCATCGGCCGGCACCGCGAGGACCTGCGCGACGACGTCGACCCGGGCCTGGTGGGCCTCACCCTCGCGACGGGCTACTTCGCCGTGCTCCGCGCCTGGATCGGCGCGGGTCCCCCGCCCTTCGACCTGACGACCCGCCTGCTCGCGCTGCTCGACCTGCTCCTCGACGGCGCCAGCCGGCCCGCCTCCTGACCGGCGAGGCTCGGCGCGGCGCGGCTCAGGAGGCGATCAGGCCGCCGTCGAGCATGGTGAGGTACTGGTCGGCGAGGGTGGCGTGCTGCAACCGGCCGCGCGGGTCGTACCAGCGCACCGTCGACCACACGCCGTCGCGGATGAAGCGGTACGTCGTCGTCGGCTCGAGCTCGGAGCGGAAGTCGCCCGAGGCGATGCCCGCGCGGAGCACGTCGAGCCACACCTTCTCGACCTCGCGACTGGCCTTGGTGACGAACGAGAACTCGGGCGTGCTGCCGAGGAAGTTCGCCTCGTTCTGATAGAGCGCGACCGCGTGCGGAGTGCGGTGGATGGTCTCGAAGGAGCTGCGCACCAGGCCGTCGAGCGCAGCCCGGGGGCTGTCCGCCTCGTCCGCGATGGACCGGAACTGCCGGAGCAGGCTGCCCATGAAGTCCTGGAGGATCTCGGTCAGCATCTCGTCCTTGGACGCGAAGTGGTGGTAGAGGCTGCCGGACAGGATCCCCGCCTCGACGGCGATGTCGCGGACCGTGGTCTGCGTGTAGCCGCGGGAGGCGAACATCTCGGCGGCGATCGCGAGCAGCTGGGCGCGCCGGGCGGAGCCGGTGCCGGCACCGGCATTCTTCTTGCGGGCGGTGGCGGCGCCCCCCTTGGTGGTGGCCATGCCTCGATCCTCTCCCACGGTTGCGCCTACGATACCTAACAAGCACTTGGTTAAGCGACGAGCGGAAGGGCCGCCGATGACACCCACCACGATGCCCGCCCTGCTGGAGCGGGCAGCGGCGGCCCACGGGGACCACCCGGCCATCGTCGACGGAGACACCATCATCACCTACGCCGGGCTACGGGACCTCGTCGTGGCGGCGGCCCGCGGCTACCGGGCCCTCGGGGTCGAACCGGGTGACCGGGTGGCGATCTGGGCACCCAACCGGGCCGAGTACCTGGTGGCGCTGCTCGGCGCCCAGCAGCTCGGCGCGTCCGTCGTCCCCCTCAACACGCGCTACCGCGGTCATGAGGCCCGGGTCGTGCTGCAGCGATCGCGCGCGGCCGTGCTGGTCGTGTGCGACGGCTTCCTCGGCACCGACTACTCCGTGATGCTGGCCGAGGCGGGGAGCGACGGCCCGTCCGGCGCCGAGCCGGGACCGGTCGTGGCGGGGCTGCCGCACCTGCGCGCCGTCGTCGACATGAACGCCGCCGGCCGGCCCGGCACCGTCGCCTGGGCCGACTTCCTCGCGGCCGGCGAGCAGATCCCCGTGGCCGAGGTCGAGCGGCTGGCGGCCGACGTCACTCCCGACACGGTGGCCGACATCCTCTTCACCTCCGGCACGACCGGCCTGCCCAAGGGGGTGATGAGCGCGCACCGCCAGACGATCGGCACCGCCGAGGTCTGGGCGCGGGGGGCGAGCCTCGGCGAGCGCGACCGCTACGCGATCGTCAACCCGTTCTTCCACTCCTTCGGCTACAAGGCCGGCGCGATCGCGTGCCTGACCGCGGGGGCCACCATCCACCCGGTCCTCACCTTCGACGCCGAGGCACTGATGCAGCTGATCCAGGACGCCGCGATCACCGTGCTGCCGGGGGCGCCCACGATCTTCATCACCCTGATCAACCACCCGCGACGCGGCGAGTTCGACCTGTCCTCCCTGCGCTTCTCCATCGCCGGGGCGGCCAGCGTCCCGGAGACCCTCTTCGAGCAGATGCAGGAGGTGCTCGGCTTCGACGAGGTCGCCCAGGCCTACGGCCTCACCGAGTGCGTCGTCGCCACCCGGTCGCGGCCCGGCGAGGACCCGCGCCACATCGCCGAGACGACCGGGCCCGGCGTCGACGGCATCGAGGTCCGCGTCGTCGACGAGGCGGGTGCCGACGTCGCCACCGGGGCCGACGGCGAGATCTGGCTGCGCGGCGCCAACGTGATGCTGGGCTACTTCGAGGACCCCGAGGCGACGGCCGCGGCGATCGACCCCGACGGCTGGCTCCACACCGGCGACGTCGGCCGGCTCGACGAGCACGGCTGCCTCAAGATCACCGATCGGATCAAGGACATGTTCATCGTCGGGGGGTTCAACGTCTACCCGGCCGAGGTCGAGAACACGCTGGCCGCGCACCCGGCGGTGATGGAGAGCGCCGTGGTCGGCGTACCGGACGAGCGGATGGGCGCGGTCGGCCGCGCCCATGTCGTCCTGCGACCCGGCGCGAGCGCCACGGCCGACGAGCTGGTCGGCTGGGTCCGCGAGCGGCTGGCCAATTTCAAGGTGCCGCGTGAGGTGGTCCTCGTGACCGAGCTGCCCCGCAACGCCAGTGGCAAGGTGCTCAAGACCGACCTGCGCGCCGACGCCTGACGGTCGGCACCGCCGGCTCGACCAAGCAAATGCTAGGTTGAGTTTCGTGGAGAGGGACACCCGTGTCGCGGACGGTGGGACCGGTCCGGCGCTGCACGCGACCACCCTCCGACTCGGGTACGCCGACACCGACCCGGCCGGGATCCTCTACTACGCCGCATGGTTCCCGTGGATGGAGCGCATGCAGAGCGAGTGGTTCTGGCTCAACGACCTGCGCCAGGACGAGCTGAAGCAGCGGCACGGCTTCTGGACGGTCACCGCGCACACCGCCTGCGACTACCTCGCGGCCGTCGGCCTGTTCGACGAGATCCGGCTCGAGCTGCGGCTCGGCACGGTCGGGCGACGCTCCTTCGAGATGCTCCACCGGATGGTGCGGACGAGCGACGACGAGGTCGTCGCCCGCGCCCGGATCCGGATCGTCACGGTCTCCCCCGAGCTCGGCTCGGTCGACCTGCCACCCCTGCTCCGCCGTCACCTGGACGCCTGGGCGCGCGGCGCCCGCTCGACTCTCCCGGAGGTCACCCCATGACGAGTCCCGACGGCTACGGCCTCACCCTCATCACCGGCGCGAGCGGCGGCATCGGGCAGGCGGTCGCCCGCCGGCTGGCCGCCGACGGTGCGTCGCTCGTGCTGCTGCACCGGCGCACCGCGCCCGACGCCCTGGTCGCCGAGCTCGGCGACCGGGTGCGCGCCAGCGGGTCCTGCGATCTCGCGGACCCCGACGCGACCGCGGCGCTCGTGGGGTCACTGGTGGCCGAGCACGGCGACATACGCACCGTCGTGCACACCGCCGGACCGCACGTGCCCATGGTCCATCTGTCGCGGGTCACGCCCCGGCAGTTCGCCGAGCAGGTCGACCAGGACGTCGTGGCCTTCTTCAACCTCGCCCACGCCGTCCTGCCGACCCTGCGGCGGACCCAGGGCTCCCTCACGGTCGTCACCACCGCCGCGACCCGGCGCTATCCCGTGCGCGACGGACTCTCCGCCGGACCGAAGGGAGCCGTCGAGGCACTGGCCCGTGGCCTGGCGGCCGAGGAGGGCCGGTTCGGCATCCGGGTCAACTGCGTGGGCCCCGGCATGCTGACCGACGGGATGGCGGAGCGGCTGATCGGCTCCGGCGAGCTGGACGAGCAGGCCCTCGACGTCGCCCGCGGCAACATCCCGCTGCGCCGCTTCGGCACGGCGGTGGACATCGCCGAGGCGGTCGGCTTCCTCGCCAGCGACCGTGCCGGCTTCATCTCGGGACAGAAGCTGGACGTCGACGGCGGCTACGGGGTCTGAGCCCGGGCCTGCGCGCGGCGCAACTACCGAATTCGTCGTCCGGACCGCCTCGGCGGAGCAAAGAAGGTAGTTGCGTCGCGCACCAGGCCTCAGCAGACCGCCGGTGCCACCTCGCGCGCGGTGCGGAGCTCGAAGCTCGGGTAGCCCTCGTCGATCTCCTGCTGGAGCCGCCTCCGGTAGCGCGGCGCGCCGCCCAGGTAGACCATGACGCGCGGCTTGTCGTCCCGGTCGAGGTTGATGTTGTGCCCGTTGAACCACGACTTCGAGTGGGCGAGCAGCAACAGGCTGTTGATCTCCCGCACGTGCTCGACCCAGGCGATCTCGGCCTCGCGCCGGCCCTCGACCCGTACGACGTCGTTCGCCTCGATGTGGCGCACGGTCTCGGTCATCCAGTTGACGACGTCCTCGATGCCGCGGGGGAAGTTCGCCGTCGCCGATCCGGACTGGGGTCCGACCAGCATGAAGAGGTTGGGGAAGTTCGTGACCTGGACCCCGACACAGGTCTCGGGGCCGTCCTGCCACTGCTCCTTGAGCCGCACGCCGTCGACGCCTCGGAAGTCGATCTTGTCGAACGGTCCGGTGACCGCGTCGAAGCCGGTCGCGTAGACGATCACGTCCAGCTCGAGGTCGCGCACGCCACCGTCGGCGAGGTCGAGGCGGATCCCGGTCTCGGTCACCTCTCGGATCGGGTGGGCCATCAGGTCAACCAGCTCGACGTTGTCCTGGTTGAAGACCTCGTAGAAGCCGGACTCGCCCGCGACCCGCTTGTTGCCGAAGCCGTGGTCCTTCGGGATGAGCAGCTCGGCGACCTCGGGGTCCTCGACCCGCTGACGGATGCGGTCCGCGACGAACTCGGAGAGCTCGCGGTTGGGCCCCGCCTCCATCATCGTGTCGCGGTAGTTGCCCATGTAGAGCGCCGCCCCGTGGCCGTTGTCGTAGAGGTCGTTCCAGTGGCGCAGCCGCTCCTCACGCGTGACATCCGTGGAGAGGACCCGGTCGGGGCGATGCACGAAGCCGGCCGGCGTCTCCTTGCACCACGCGAAGATCTCGTCGTACGACGCCCGGAGCCGGGCCATCTCCTCGGGCGTGATCGGCTCGTTGCCGAGCGGCGCGCACCAGTTGGCGTCACGCTGCAGCACCGTGAGCTGCTCGACCTTGTCGGCGATGTCGGTGATGACCTGCACGCCGCTGGCCCCGGTGCCGATCACGGCCACCCGCTTGCCGGTGACGTCGAGGTCCTCGGGCCAGTCGAAGGTGTGGGTCTCCACGCCGCCGAAGGTGCCGAGCCCGGCGACCCGCGGATAGGTGGGCACCGACAGCAGGCCCATCGCGCACAGCACGAAGCGGGCGCGCAGCTGCTCGCCGTCGGCCATGGTCACCAGCCAGTGCAGGCCGTCCTCGATCCACTCGGCGCGCTCGACACGGGTGTTGAGGCTGATGTGGGGGTGCAGGTCGAAGCGGTCCGCGACGTGCTCGAGGTAGGAGAGGGTCTCGGGCTGCGCGGCGAAGCGCTCCTTCCAGTCCCACTCGTCGAGGAGCTCCTGGGAGAAGGAGTACTGGTAGGTGTAGGACTCGGAGTCGAACCGGCACCCCGGGTAGCGGTTGTTGTACCAGGTCCCGCCGAGACCGGCGTTCGCATCGACGACCCGCACCGACACCCCGAGCTCGAGCAGCTGGTGCAGCTGGTAGAGCCCGCAGACGCCGGCGCCGATGATCAGGTAGTCGAGACCAGGCGTCGGCTGCCGGTTGGTCTGGATGGTCATGGTCGGTTCTCCTCTATAGAATCAAGCGCTTGCTGCACATTACACGAAGGGCGGGGCCTCGGCGACCGTGGCGATCGCCGGATCGGCCCGGACGTTCAGGGCTGGCCGGGACGCAGCTCGACGAAGAGGGCCTCGGCCTCGGCACACACGACGCCGCCGTCGCGGATCTCCCCGCGGACGTACTGCTTGCGCCCCTCCCTCCGGTCGCGCCAGACCCGGAAGTCGAGATCGCGGTCGAGCCGCACGACCGCACGGAAGTCCACATGGAGGTACGCCGTGCGGGCCGGCGGCCGGCCATCGCCGTTGATCACCCGGCCGAACAGCTCGTCGAACAGGAGGGGGACCGCTCCCCCGTGGGCGGCGCCGTTGCCGCCGAGGAAGAAGCCCCCGAAGCACGTCACGCCACTCAGCTCGACGTCGTCCGCCGCGGTCACGCGGTAGGCCGGCGTCATCGCCTGGCCGTGGGACGCGACCCCGGGCCGCCGGCCGAAGAGCCGCTCGTGCTCGGCTCCGGCCGCCCGGTCGGCGAGGCGCTTCGTCCAGTCCCGGAGGCGCCCCGTCAGGTCGTCCGCCACGGTGGCGTCGGGCACCGCGGCGGCCAGCGCGTCGAGGAACCGCCGGGTCGCGCCGACCAGCTCCTCGTAGGTCGCGTCGTCCACGACGGTCGCCGCACACTCGCCCGGGGCAAGGGATTCCTTCATGTCGTCACCTGCTTCCGCACCTCTTCCGTCGCCGACCGACATCGGTTAATGTATCAAGCACTTGCTTGATTTTCTAGAGGTGTACCGGAGGAACCGATGGATCTGCAGCTGCACGGGCGCGTGGCGCTGGTGACCGGAGCCAGCGCCGGGATCGGGCGCGCCACCGCGCTCGCCCTCGCGGCGGAGGGAGCCGACCTCGTCCTGGTCGCACGCCGGCGCCCGCTCCTCGACGAGCTCGCCGGCGAGGTCGCCGAGGTGGCCGCCGCCGCGGGCCGGTCCACGGCGCCGCTCGTGATCGAGGCCGACCTCACCGACCCGCGGGCCGCCGCGCGGATCGCCGACACTGTCGCCGGCGAGCGCGGCGGGCTGGACGTCCTGGCCAACGTGGCGGGCGCGGCCGAGCAGCCGGGGGACGTCCTCACCGAGGAGCTCTGGCACCGGCAGTTCGAGCTCAACTTCCACTCCAAGCGCCGCCTCACCGACGCCGTGCTGCCCCTGCTGTGCTCCAGCGTGAGCGGGCGGGTGGTCAACTTCGTCGGACTGCTGGAGCCGAGCGTGGTGTCCGCGGCCCAGGCCGCGGTCGCCGCCTGCATCCTGTGGTCGAAGGCCCTGGCCCGCGCAGTGGCACCGGACGGGGTCACCGTCAACTGCATCGCCCCCGGCCGGATCGAGAGCGAGCAGGTCCGGCGCAGCTACCCCACCGAGGAGTCGCGGGCGGGTCTCATCCGCAGCCGGATCCCCGCCGGCCGCTTCGGCACCCCGGAGGAGGCCGCCGCACTCGTCGCCTTCCTCGCCTCCGGCCCCGCGTCGTACATCACCGGCGACATGTTCAGCGTCGACGGCGGCATGCACTGGTCGATCTAGCTCACGGCAGATCGCTGCCGATCGCATCAACCTGGTTGATGCGATCGGCAGCGGTACGCCGACCTCAGAGGCCGACGATCTCGGCGTAGCGCCGCATGTCCCTCTCGTAGTTCTCGTCACCGATCCGGGGGGAGACCACGACCTCGTCGATGCCGAGGCGGAAGGCCTCCTCGATGTAGGCGCGGTCGTCCTCCCAGTCCTTCTCGGTGGTGCCCTTGCTGCGCCGGCCGACCTTGAGGGAGAGCTCGGACATGTCGCGTCCGGCGGCCTCCATCAGTACGGCGAGCTTCTCGGTGAAGACCTTGATGTCCTCATGGGTGCGGCTGTAGCCGGCCCAGCCGTCGCCGTACTTCACGATCCGCTCGAGGGTGGCCCGGCTGTTCCCGCCGACGATGACGGGCAGCCGCTTCTGCGCGGGCTTCGGGAAGCAGTAGAGCGGCTCGAACTCGACGAACTCCCCGGAGAACGTGGTCTCCTCGGCCTCGTCCCACAGGGCGCGCATGGCGGCGAGGTACTCGTTCATCCGCTCGCCGCGGCGCTCGAAGGGCACGTCCAGCGCGGCGTACTCCTCCTCGGACCAGCCGACGCCGACGCCGAACTGGAACCGTCCGCCGCTGAGCCGGTCGATGCTGGCGATCTGGCGGGCGGTGATGATCGGGTTGCGCTGGGGTACGACGAACACGTAGGTGCCGATGCGCAGGTTCGTCGTCGCCGCGGCGATCGCGCCGGCCAGGACGAGGGGGTCGTGGACGCCCAGCATCCGGTGCACCTCCTGGGCGCCGCCGGACTCGTAGGGGTACTGCGAGCTGTAGCTCGGGAAGAACACGACGTGCTCCGGCAGCCACACGGAGTGGTAGCCGATCTCCTCGATCAGCTGTGCGGCGTCCATCGACCAGCGCCCGTCGCGCGGCCCGGATCCGGGGAAGAGCTCACTGATGCCCAGCTTCACGGCTGGCCTCCTGTCGTGTCGGTCGAGCCGGCCGGGTCGGTCGAGCCGGCCAACTGCTCCTTGAGGACGTGCTTCATCACCTTCATCCCCGAGTTGCGGGGCAGCTCGGGAAGGAGGAAGAGATGGACCGGCTTCTTGTAGCCGGCCAGCTGCGAACGGGCGAAGTCGCGGACCTCGTCGACGGTCACGCCGGACCCGGGCCGCAGGACGACAGCGGCGGAGACGGCCTCGCCCCAGCGCTCGTCGGGCAGCCCGAAAACGGCGGCCTCGGTCACGTCGTCCATCAGCATGAGGACCCGCTCGACTTCGGCCGGGTACACGTTGGCGCCGCCGCTGATGATCAGCTCCTGCGCGCGGCCGGTGAGGTAGTAGTAGCCGGCCTCGTCGCGGTAGCCGAGGTCGCCGGTGAAGTAGGAGCCGTCGCGCAGCGCGGCCGCGGTCTTCTCCGGCTGGTTGTGGTAGCCGGAGAACATGGTGTCGGCCTCGATGACCAGCTCGCCGACCTCGCCGGCCGGCAGCGGGTTCCCGTCGGCGTCGACGACCCGCATCGAGGACGTCGGCAGCGGCCGGCCCACGGTCTCGAAGATGCTGTCGGCGCCGCCGAGGCCGCGCCAGTCGGACCGGTTGGTGATGGTGATCGGCCCGACCACCTCGGTCATGCCGTAGGTCTCCACAAGGCGGTCGTCGATCAGGGCGACCAGGTCGGAGGCGAGCTCGGGCGGCAGCGGCCCCCCGGAGTGGAGGACCGACTGCAGGGTGTCGAGGGCGGCCGGGTGGAGCCGCAGCGCCTCCATCAGGCCGGGGATGAGCGGCGTCAGCCCGAGGGTGAAGGTCGCCTTGTTCTCGACCATGTGCCGTCCCCACTCGTCGGGAGTGGCACCGGCGATGAAGGCGACGGTGCCGCCGGTGTAGAAGTGCGGGAAGATCACGCCCCACAGCCCCGACACGAAGGACCAGCCGCCCGGGAAGGCGGCGTGTCCCTGGAGCGGGAAGCGGTACGCGTAGGGCACCAGCTTGACGCAGTTGACGACCGCCCGGTGGCTGACCAGGACGCCCTTGGGGAAGCCGGTGGTGCCGCTGGTGTAGCCGACGAGCGCGATGTCGTCGGGCGTCGCCGCACTGGGCACCGGCTGGTTCGACGCCGCCGCGAGGACGTCGTCGAAGGGCTCCGCGCCCGTCGGCGGGTTGTCGCCGATCGCGAGCCAGGCCGCGAGCCCGGTCCTGGTCGTCAGCTCCGCGGCGACGCCCGCGGCGCCGTCGGTGTGGACCAGCGCCACGGCGCCGGAGTCGGAGATGACGTAGTCGACCTCCGGCGCAGTGAGCCGGTCGTTGACATGGACGGCGGTGTAGCCGCCGAGGGCGAGGCCGACGTAGACCTCCAGTGACTCGACGCGGTTGGCGCCGAGCATGGCGGCGACGAACGCGCCGGGCGCGACCCCGCGGTCCCGGAGGGCGTGCGCGAGCCGCCAGCCGCGGTCGATGACCTCGCCGAAGGTACGGCGCTCCGCACCGACCGTGACCGCCACGTTGTCGTGGAAGCGCCGGCCGGCGTTGGCGAACAGGGCTCCGAGGGTGTCGCTCATGTCAGCTCCTTGAGGTCGAACAGCCGGCCGGCGTTGCCGGCGAGGAAGAGCCCGAGCTCGTCGTCGGCGAGGACCGCGGGATCGCCGTCGTACGGCGAGGCGAGGTCTCTCACCATGCTGACCCAGCGCTCCAGGTCCGCACCGTCCGGGTCCTCCTTCGGGCCCCGGATGATGTCGGAGCCGAAGACCAGGCGGTGCGCCCCGACCTGCGCGCGCATCGCGCGCACCCGGCGGCGGAACTCCGGGTAGTCGACGGCCGCCACGCGCTGCCACAGCGACAGCTCGAGATAGGCGTGCTGCCACCCGGTCGCGCAGTCGAGCGCCTCGCTCCACCAGGCCTCGATGCCGGCGTGGGCGAAGGACACCCGCAGCGTCGGGTACGACGCCAGCAGGGCGCCGATCTCGGCGGGTCGGCAGCGGATCACCTGCAGGGGGTCGCCCCCGAGCGGGCTGCAGTGGATGACGGCGGGGATCTCCCGCTCGACCAGGGCCTCGAACAGCCAGGCGTGCGCGGGATCGCGCAGGTCCCAGCCGGCGGCGGGGTACAGCTTGAAGCCACGGCAGTGCGGGTGCGCGGCGGCGGCCTCGAAGAGGGCCCGGGCGTCGGGGTGGCGCGGGTCGAGGCCGGCGGCGAAGTAGAGCCGCCCCTCGTTGCGGGTGCAGACGTCCTCGTACCGGGCGTTGAGGTCGCCGATCGGCAGGTGCTCGCCGCCGGGGGCACCGACGATGGTCCAGTCGACGACGGGCACGAGGCCCGCGGTCACCCCCGCCCGGTCGAAGGCGGCCACCGTCAAGGAGGCGTCGGGGTCGCTCTGTCCGACCGCGACATGGGCGAGGATGTCCTCGGGATCGCGCTCGGGCAGCCGGCGTCCGGAGCCCTGTCGGGCCCAGGCCCGGCGCAGCCCCTCCGGGAGCCAGGTGGCGTCCCAGACGTGCATGTGGGCGTCGATGACGAGGTCGGTCACCGTCAGCCCTTCGCCAGGATGTGCACGCTCGACGCGGCGGTCAGCCAGTCGACGACACCGCCGCCGATCTGGACCACCGCGCGGCGCGGGTCCTCCAGTTGGAGGTCGCCGGCCTCACCCCGGAGCTGCTGGACGACGTCGTGGATCTGGGCGAGCCCGCTGGCACCGAGCGCGTGGCCGCGGCCGACCAGGCCGCCGGAGCGGTTGACCGGCATGGCGCCGCCCGCCTCCGTCACACCCTCCATCGCCCAGCGCTGCTCGTCGCCGGGCGCGCAGAGCCCGACGTCGGTCCACGCCATCAGCTCGTAGGCGACCGACGCGTCGTGCACCTCCGCGAGGTCCATGTCGGCGGGACCGAGACCGGCCTGCTCGTACGCCGCCTGCGCGGACGCCTCGACCGCGTTGGGCGCGTCGGGCTGGTCGGCGGGCGGGCGGGTGGCCATCCGGGAGCCGAGGATGTCGATCGAGCGGGCCGAGGCGACCACGTCGGGCCGGCTGGTCACCACGACGGCGGCGGCGCCGTCGCTGACCGGCGAGCTCATCAGCACCGTCAGCGGCTCGACCACGACCCGGGCGTTGAGGACGTCCTCCGGCGATCCGCCGAAGCGGCGGTGCGCGAAGGGGTTGAGCCGGGCACTCTCCAGCGAGCGCGAGGTGACCCGGGCCAGGCCCTCCATCGTCACCCCCCGCTCCTCGAAGAGGGTGGCGGCGAGCCGCGCCTGGCGATCCACGAACGGGCTGCGCTCCTGGCCGGCACCGTCGCCGGTCGCGAAGCCCTGCTCGACGTCCATGCCCGCGGCGTAGGCGCTGAAGGTGCGCTGCCGGTCCTCGTGGTTGGCCTTCTCGACGCCGAGGGCGAGCACAGTGTCGTACATCCCCGACGCGACGGCCATCCAGGCGAGGTGCAGCGCGTTGCCGCCGGAGGCGCAGGCGTTCTCGACGTTGTGGATCGGGATGCCGGCCAGGCCCATCGGGTAGCCGACGACCTCGCCACGGATGCACTCCTGGCCGGTGATCAGGCCGGCCAGTGCGTTGGAGAAGAACATCGCCTGGACGTCCTCGACCCCGATGCCGGCGTCGGCCAGGGCGGCGTCGACCGCGACCTTGCCGAGGTCCTTCATCGACCTGTCCAGGAACTTCCCGAACGGGCTCATCCCGACACCACTGACGACGACCTTGCTCATCTGCTGCTCCTCCTGCTCACGACATGACTGGGGGGACGGGCCAGGCTGCGCTCACGCCGCCGTCCACGAGAAGGCTCTGGCCGGTCACATAGCCGGCGTCGTCGCTCACCAGGAAGGCGACCGCGCCCGCGGCCTCCTCGGGGCGGCCCTCACGCCCCATCGGTACGACGGCCGCGCGGGCGGCTCCCGGCGCGTCGCCGAACTCGCGGCGCACCAGGGCCGAGTCGATGTTGCCGAGCACGACCGCGTTGGAGCGGATCCCGCGGTCGGCGTACCGGACGGCGACATGGCGCATCACGGCGAGCTGGGCGGCCTTGGTGGCCTCGTAGGAGAGCGAGCGCCGGCTGCTGTAGACGCCGGCGGTGGACCCGACGAACGCGAACGCCCCGGAGCCCTGGGCCAGCATCGGGCCGAGCGCGGCCTGCGCGGTCAGCCAGTGCGAGCGGACGTTGACGTCGGAGGCGAGATCCCAGTCCTCGAGGCTCTGCACCTTCAGCGGCTCCCGGCCCGACAGCCCGACGTTGCAGACGACGACATCGAGCCGGCCGGCGCCGTGCTCGACCGCCGCCGCGACCGCGGCCCGGCAGGAGTCGGGGTCCGCCGCGTCGACCTCGACGGCGAGTCCCGGCTGGTCGAGGTGCGCGACGGTCGCCTCGGCACGGGCGAGCACCTTGTCGCCGACGACGACCGTGGCGCCCTCGGCCGCCAGGCGCAGCGCGATGGCGCGCCCGTTGCCCATCGGCAGGGCCTCGCCCGGGCGGGCCGGGCCGTCGCTGCCGCCGCCGAGGACGTAGGCGATCCGGCCCTCCAGGCGCGGTGCGGCGGTCATCAGTAGCTCCGCGGGAGGCCCAGCACCTGCTGGGCGATGAAGTTGAGGGACATCTCCTGGCTGATCGGCGCCAGCTTCATGATCCGCGCCTCCCGCCAGTAGCGCTCCACGTGGTACTCCTCGGCGTAGCCGAGACCACCGTGGGTCTGCACCGCGCGGTCGGCGGCGTCGTAGCCCGCGTCGGCGGCGAGATACTTCGCCATGTTGGCCTCGGCGCCGCAGGACAGGCCGGCGTCGTACCGGCCGGCGGCGACCATGGTCAGCTCCCAGGCCGCCTCGAGGCGCGCGTAGGAGTCGGCCAGCGGGTGGCTCAGCGCCTGGTTGCTGCCGATCGGGCGGTCGAAGACCCGGCGCACCTTGGCGTACTCGGTCGCCCGGCGCAGCGCGGCGTGGCCGATGCCGGTGGCCTCCGCGGCGATCAGGATCCGCTCGGGGTTGAGGCCGGCCAGGATGTGCTTGAAGCCCTTGCCCTCCTCGCCGACGAGCCGCCAGCCCTCGACGGGGAGGTCGTCGTAGAAGGTCTCGCAGGTCGCGACCGCGTTGCGACCGGCCTTGGCGATGGGCCGGATGTCGACGTGCTCGGGGTCGAGGTCGATCAGGAACAGGCTCAGGCCGTCGAAGCGGCCGCCCTCGGTGTCCGGGGCGGGCGCCGTGCGGGCGAGCATCAGCGCCATCGACGACTCGAGCGCCTTGCTGGTCCAGATCTTCTGCCCGCTGATCCGCCAGCCGTCGCCGTCGCGCACGGCGCGGGTCTTGATCCGGGACGTGTCGGTGCCGGCGTCCGGCTCGGTGACGGCGAAGGCGACGTGCAGGTCGCCCGCGGCCGCGGCCGGGAGGAAGGTCTCCTTGAGGCGGTCGTTGCCGTACTTGATCACCGGCTGGAGCCCGAAGACGTTCATGTGCAGGGCGGTGCAGCCGTTCATGGCCGCCCCGGAGGCCGCGACCTCACGGAGCAGGATCGCCGCCTCCGTGACGCCACGACCGCCGCCGCCGTACTCCTCGGGGATGGCGAGGCCCACCCAGCCGTCCTTCGCCAGTGCGTCGAAGAACTCCCAGGGGAACCGGTGGTCGCGATCGCACGCCGACCAGTAGTCGTCGTCGAACCCGGCGATGCGCTCGCGGATCGCCCGGGCGATCTGCTCGTGCTCGGGGTCGCGCAGCTCACGCATCGGCAACCGCCGACAGGAGAGCGGATCCGGCCTCAAGGCGGAACGTGAGCATCATCGTCGTCCTTCGTGGGGTGTTCGGTGAGCGACTCTCATCGCACAGTAGAGCATGCGCTTGATTAGAATCAAGCGTTTGCTTTACACAGGTCACAGGTCGATCCCGTACACGTCGAACGCGTGCCGGGTGTCGCAGTACTCGCGGATCTCGGCCAGCCGCCCGTCCTCCGCGCGGAGGACGAAGACGTAGCGGTTCTGGTAGGTGCCGCCGCGCCGGTGCACGCCGTGGCCCTGCACCTCGACCGCGACCAGGCCGGTGCGGTCGAAGTCGTCGTCGGTGACCACGCGATGCGCCCTCAGGCGCAGGCCCTCGGGGAAGGTGGTACGCAGGCCGCCGATCCGGGGAGCCCGGACGGTCACCGGCACCCGGCCCACGACCACCAGCGCGGCGTCCGGGTCCGCGGGAGCCTCGGGCCCCGCGGTGCGCGTCCGGCCGCCGTCGGCCCACCAGGTCGCCGTCGGCGTGCAGAGGGCCAGCAGGCGGTCGTCGTCGGCCTCCTCCAGCGCCGCCAGGAAGTCCGCGGCCAGCCGCTCGCCCGACCCCGAGACGCCGTCCGTCCGCACGTCGGCTCCCACGGCGGCGAGGACGTCGGCCGTCGGCTCCGGCGCACGGGAGCGCCGGTCCAGGCCGCGGCCGTCGAAGACCGCGGCACTGTGCGCCGTGTCCAGGTACTCCCGCAGGGAGGTCACCGCGCCGTCACGCACGGTGATCACGAAGGCGTACCGGTTCCGGTAGGGCCGCTCCCCCAGGAACAGCCCGTCGCCCTCGACCTCCAGGACGGCCACGTCGCCACCGGCGAAGGAGCGCCGCACGTGCTGGCGTACGCCGCCGGGGAAGCGCTCCGGCACCGAGCGGAGCAGGTCGCACTTGGCCTGCGCCGGCATCAGCCCGTGCAGCGGCCACGGCCGGTCGTCGCCCGGGTCGACGTCGAGGACGCCGGCGGCGCGGTCCAGCCCGGTGTCGACCCACCAGGTCCCGTCCGGCGCGAAGCAGCGGCGCACGCCCTCCGCGTCGTTCGCGTCCAGCGCCGCCAGCAGGCGCAGCGCCGTGGCGAGGGCTCCGTGGTCGGCCGGCCGGGACTCGGGCATGGGCTCAGGCTCCGGTGCGCTCGCCGTCCGACAGCAGCTCCACGAGGACGCCGAGCTCCTGCTGGAAGGAGGTCATCACCTCCGCCAGGTCGGGGTCGTTCACGGTGTCCCAGCTGTCGCGCAGCGCCTCGGGCGTGACCTCGCGGGAGAAGAAGCCGGGCGTCTGGGCCACGACGACCCGGGCCACGCGGCCACCACCGACGTTGTAGACCTCGCCGGTCGTCTCGCACTCGGCGGCGGCCAGCCACAGCACGACCGGTGCCACCAGGCTCGGGTCGAGCCGGTCGGCCAGGTCGCCGAGCAGGTTCTCCGTCATCCGGGTCCGCGCGCCGGGCTCGATGGCGTTGACCTGGATGCCGCTGCGGGCGCCCTCGATCGCGAGGGTCTTCGTGACCCCCCAGATGCCGGCCTTCGCCGCGGCGTAGTTGGTCTGGCCGAAGTTGCCGAAGATGCCGGCCGCCGAGGTCGTGTTGATGATCCGCCCGTAGCCCTGCTCGGCCATGACCGGCCAGGCCGCCTTGCTCATCCAGATGGTGCCGCCGAGGTGGACGTCGAGGACGGGGCCGACCTCCTCGGGGGTCAGCTTCGCCATCGACCGGTCACGCAGGATGCCGGCGTTGTTGACCAGGATGTCGAGCCGGTCGTAGGTGTCGGTCGCGGTGGCGACGATCCGGGAGGCGCCCTCCAGGGTGCTGACGTCGTTGGTGTCGGCGACGGCGATGCCGCCGGCGGCGCGGATCTCCTCGACGACCTGCTCGGCCGGCGACGCCTCGCCGCCCGCGCCGTCCAGGGCCCCGCCGCGGTCGTTGACGATCACCGCGGCGCCGCGCGCGCCGAGCAGCAGCGCGTGCTCGCGGCCGAGGCCCCGTCCAGCGCCGGTGACGATGGCGACACGGCCGTCCAGCCTGATCTCGCTCATGATGGTGGAACTCCTTCTGTTCGCGACGGCTCAGCCGAAGAGTGCGGACATGACCTCCGCGCGGCCGCGCACGGCCTCCGCGGTTCCGGTGGTGACGATCTGGCCGCGCTGCATCACGTAGACGCGCTCGCTGACGGCCAGGGCGAGCTCGGCGTTCTGCTCGACGAGCAGGATCGTCGCGCCGCTGTTGTGCAGGGTCTCGATGGTCTCGAACAGGATGTCGACGATCGACGGCGCGAGGCCCATCGACGGCTCGTCGAGGAGCAGCACCTCGGGCCGGGTCATCAGTGCGCGCCCGAAGGCGAGCATCTGCTGCTCGCCACCGCTCATCGACGCCGCGAGCTGGTCGCGCCGGTCGGCGAGCCGCGGGAAGAGGTCGAAGACCTCCGTCAGCTGCTCCTTCTGCTGGGCCTTGCTGCTGCGCCCGCTGTACGACGACAGCTCGAGGTTCTCCAGCACGGTCAGCGGAGGCGCCACCCGGCGGCCCTCGGCCACCAGGGCCACGCCGGAGCGGACCACCTTGTGACAGGCCCACCCGGTGATGTCCCGGCCGCCGACCGTGACCGTCCCGCCGGACGGCTTGTGCAGCCCGGCGATCGTGTTCAGCGTGGTCGTCTTGCCGGCGCCGTTCGAGCCGATGAGGGCGACCAGGGTTCCCTGGGCGACCTCGATGTCGACCTCACGAACCGCCGGGACCGCGCCGTGCGCGGCGGAGAGTCGCGATACGCGCAGCATCGGATCGCTTTCCAAAGTAGGCCTCCTTGACCTCGTCCTGCTCCAGGCACCACGTCGGCGCACCCTCGGCGAGGAGTGCACCGGAGTTCATGACCGAGACGGTCTCGCAGAACTCCTCGACGAGCCGCATGTTGTGCTCGATGAGGATCAGCGTCAGGCCGAGCTCGCGGAGCTCGACCAGCAGACGGCCGACCTCCTCGGACTCGACGTCGTTCATGCCCGCGGTGGGCTCGTCCAGGAGCAGCACCTTGGGGTTGGTCGCCAGCGCCCGGGCGATCTCGACCCGGCGCTGGTCGCCGTACGAGAGGGTCTCGGCGAGCGCCGAGTGCGGCGCCCGGCAGCCGACCTTCTCCAGGAGCTCGGCCGCGCGCTCGCGCATCTCCCGGCGCTCCCGCCGCTCGGTCGGGCTCATCAGGATCGCGCCGGCGATCGTGGAGCTGCGCTGCATGTACGCGCCGGCCACCACGGTCTCCAGGACGGTCAGCCCGGGGAACAGGCGGATGTTCTGGTAGGTCCGCGCGACACCCCGGCGGGCGATCTGGAAGGGCTGCATCCGGGTGACGTCCTGGCCGAACACGTCGATCCGCCCGGAGTCGGCCTGGATGAAGCCGCTGACCATGTTGAGCACGGTCGTCTTGCCGGCGCCGTTGGGGCCGAGGATGCCGTGGATCCGGCGCGGGGGCACCTGGATCGTCACGTCGTCGACGGCCGTGAGGCCGCCGAAGGCCTTGGTGAGGCCGACGATGTCGACCGCCAGCCCGGTCACGAGGCCACCTCCGCACGGACGGTGGGCTGCGGGTCGCGCGGGTCCGGCCCGTCCGGCTCGGCGCCACCGCCCTTCGGACGCCACCAGCGTGAGCGCACCATCCGGAGCCGGCGTACGTCGACCAGCCCGCGGGGCATGTAGATGATGATCAGGACGAGGAGCACGCCGGTGACGACGCGGTCGTACTCGCCCATCGGCTCGCGCAGCAGCTCCGGCAGGATCGTGAAGACGATCGCGCCGACGATCGGCCCGAGCCAGTGGAACGCACCGCCCAGGACGACCGCGGCCAGCGTGACGAAGCCCAGGTGGGTGTAGAAGGTGTCCGGCCCGATGTACTGCAGGAAGCTCGACTGCAGGATGCCGGCGACGCCGCCGAGGGCGCCGGAGATGATCATGCCGATGAACTGGATGCGGCGCGGCGAGATCGCGAGCGTCTCCGCCACCGCCGGGTCCTCCCGGACCGCGTCGGCGGCGAGGCCGAAGCGCGACCCGGCGAGCCGGGCCATCACGTAGGCGGCGACGACCAGGGTTCCGATCAGCCAGGCCCAGGTCCCGAGATCGCCCGGCACGAGCGTGCCGGTCGCGCCGCCCGTGTACTCCGGCAGGTTGAGGATCAGGACCCGCCCGATGAGCACCATGGCGATCGTGGCCATCGCGAGGTAGTGGCTGTCGAGCCGGATCAGCAGACCGGCGGTCAGTGCGCCGAGGCCGGCGCCGAGGGCGGCACCGAGGAGCAGGCCGAGGAACGGGGACAGGCCGAGCGTGCCGGCGACGTACCCGAAGGTGAACGCGCTGACGGCACCGAAGAAGACCGGTGCGAGGCTCAGGACGCCCGTCCACAGGGACGCGTAGATCGCCAGCGCGAAGAGCGCGTTGACCCCGGCGAACTGCAGGGTGATCATCCAGGCTGTAGTGCTCACGAGTCTCTCTCCTTGCTCAGGCTCGGACGAGCTGTCGTTCGCCGAAGATGCCCTGCGGCCGGAGCACGAGGACCACCAGCAGGACGCCGAAGGTGATCGCGTCCCGGAAGCCGGACGAGATGTACTGCGCGCTCATCACCTCGAGCACGCCGATGGCGACGCCGAGCAGAGCGGCACCCCGGATGTCGCCGTACCCGCCGACGACGACGGCGGCGAAGCCCTTGAGCAGCAGGGCCTCGCCGATGCCGAACGACACGTTGTTGTCGGACAGTGCGGCGAGGATGCCGGCCAGTCCGGCGATCGCCGCCGCGAGGAAGGCGACCGCGATCAGCGTGCTGCGGGCGTTGACGCCGACGATGGTCGCCGAGCGCGGGTCGACCGAGACCGCCCGGACGGCCGCACCGAAGCGGCTGCGGGTGAGCAGGAGGTGGACGGCGGTCACGATGACCACCAGCGCGATCACGCTGATCACCTGCGCGGGCAGGAACAGCAGGCCGGCGACCCGGATCGGCTCGGTGGGGACCGACTCGGTCGGGTAGCTCGTCGCCGTCGGGCCGCTGAAGGCCTCGGCGAGGGTGAGCAGCACGATCCAGATGCCGATGCTGGCGATGATCGGGGCGAACGTGCCGGCATTGCGCTTGCGCAGGGGCTCGAACGCGATCAGGTCGGCGGCCACGCCGAGCGCACCGGCGAAGACGACGCCGAGCAGGAGGGCGAGCCAGAAGCTGAGCCCGTGCTCGGACACCAGCCAGTACGACGACAGGGCGCCCCAGGTCGCGAACGTGCCGTGGGCGACGTTGAGGATGCCCATCTTGGCCAGGATCAACGAGAATCCGACCGCGAAGAGCGCGTAGATCGACCCGAGTGCGATGCCGTTGAGCAGCTGTTGCATCAGCAGTTGCACGGAACGGTCCCTCCTTCTGGCGAGCGACGCCGAGTCCGGTCCCGTCGCTGAATCAAGCGCTCGCTTGAAGTGCTAGTAAGCCACGTCACAGGGGCCCTGTCAAGACGTGAATCAAGCACTTGCTTAAATCGATCTGGCGGACTACGTTCGCGGATGCCCCGGGACCCGCCGGGCACCCCGACGGCCCCCTCTCCGCAGCCCTGCCGGCGCCGCACGAGAGACCGTCCCGGGACGACCCCGACACAGGAGGTGGCCCTCGTGCAGCTGCCCGACCGCAGCACGCCGAGCGAGGCCGTGCGCCGGATCCCACCTGGCGCCGCGATCGTGGCCTCCCCCGGTTGCGGGACGCCCGAGACCCTGCTCACCCACCTCGCCGCGTCGGCCGACCTGCTCGGCCGGCCCACCCTCTACTCCGGCCTGCAGCTCGGTGCCTACCCGTTCCTCGAGGCCGCCGCCGAGGGATTGCTGCGCTACCGCACCTGGCATCCCTACGGCCCTGCCCGGGCGGCGCTCGCCCCCGGCCGGGTGGACTACGTGCCGGCCCGCGGGTCCGCCGTCCCGGGTCTGCTGGACCAGTGGCAGACCTCGGTCGCGCTGGTCCGGGTCTCCCCGCCCGACCGCAACGGCTGGTGCAGCCTCGGGCCGTCCGCCAGCTACGTGTGCCACGCGGTCGCCCGCGCCACGCTGGTTATCGCCGAGGTCGACCCCCGGACCCCCCGCACCACGGGCGACTCGATGCTGCACGTCTCCCAGATCAGCGTGCTCGTGGACGCCGACACGCCTCCTTGCGAGTTCCCCGCCGCAGTACGGGACGAGACCAGCGACCGCGTGGCGGCCCACGTTCTCGGGCTGCTGCCGCCCGAGCCGACGCTCCAGCTGGGCATCGGCGCCGTCCCGGAGGCGATCACCGCCTTCCTCGCCGAGAGCGGCGTGGGCCCCGTGCGCATCGTCGGCATGGGCAACGACGCCATGGTCGGCCTCTTCGAGCGCGGGCTGCTGCGCTGGACCGACACCGGCGACGCCCCTGCGATCTCCGCCGCCGAGCTGATGGGCACCCGGACGCTGATGGAGTTCGCCGACGGCAACCCCGCGATCGTGCTGCGCGACAGTCGGGTCGCCCACGCGCCCCGCGCACTCGCGCGGATCCCCCGCCTGGTCGCGGTGAACTCGGCGATCGAGGTCGATCTCGCCGGCCAGGTCGGCTCCGAGCTGGTCCGCAGCCGTCAGGTCTCCGGGATCGGCGGCAGCGCCGACTTCGTCGAGGCCGGCTTCGGCTCCGACGGCGGGCTGTCCGTCATCGCGCTCCCGTCGACGACCCCGGACGGACGGCACAGCCGGATCGTGCCGCGCCTCGGCGCGGACGTCGTCTCGCTGGCGCGACACACCCCCGACGCTGTGGTCACGGAGTACGGCGTCGCCTGGCTCCGCGGCCGCACCGAGGCCGAGCGCGTCGAGGCCCTCGTGGCCGTCGCGCACCCCGACCACCGGGACGGCCTGCTCACCCCCACCGAGCCCCAGGAGACACGATGACCGTCCACACCCGCCGCGGCCGCTACTACGAGGAGATGATCCCGGGCGACGTGTTCAAGCACGAGCCCGGACGCACCGTCACCGAGGCCGACAACGTGCTGTTCTGCAGCCTGACCCTCAACACCCAGACCCTGCACCTCGACGCGGTGAAGTCGGCCGAGTCGGAGTTCGGCCAGCGGCTGGTCAACAGCCTGCTCACGCTGGGCATCGTGTGCAGCATCGGCGTACCGGACCTGACCCAGAAGACGACGATCGCCAACCTCGGCTTCCAGCAGATCGCCTTCCCGGCGCCGGTCTTCATCGGCGACACGCTCTACTGCGAGACCGAGATCAAGGACCGCCGGCCGTCCGCCTCCCGGCCCGGCCAGGGCATCGTCACGCTCGAGCACCGCGGTCTCAACCAGGACGGCGTGCTGGTGTGCTCGGCGGTCCGCACCGCCCTCGTGAAGTTCCTCCCCGAGGGCGAGACCACGCTCGCCTGACCCGACCGGAGGACGGCATGACGACTCCCATCACGAAGCCCGCCGAGGACTCCTCGGCCCGGCTGGCCCGGCTGGAGCAGCGGATCGCCGAGCTCGAGAGCGTACGCGCGATCGAGGCACTGGCCAGCCGCTACCACACGCTGTGCGACGGCGGCTGGGCCGGACCGAGCCACGCCGACGTCGACGCGCTGGCCGAGCTCTGGCTGCCCGACGGCGTCTACAGCATCAACGCGGCCCGGCCTCCGTGCCGCGGCCGGGCCGAGATCCGCGAGCAGTTCGTCCGGCTGCGGACCTCCATGCCGTGGATCCTGCACACCTTCACGAACAGCGAGATCGACGTCGACGGCGACCGGGCGACCGGCACCTTCAAGGGCATCGCCTATTACCGGCGAGCCGGGGGCAGCCACGTGGTCGTCGGCTCGTACACCGGCCGGTTCGTGCGGACCGCCGAGGGATGGCGCTTCGCCTCCTGGGTCGCGGACCTCGCCCACGGCTCGGTCCTGACGCCGCCCGCGGGGACGGACCGGTGAGCCTCCCCGCGGGACGGTGGGGCGCCTGGTCCAGTGCGCTCCGGCTGCGCGAGACATCCGCCGCCCAGGACGCCGCCGCGGCGTTGGAGGAGGCGGGCTGCTCGGCGCTGTGGATGACCGGTGGACTCAGCGACCCGTTCCCGCGCGTGGCGGAGCTGCTCGCCGCGACGTCCCGCACCGTGGTCGCGACCGGCATCCTGAGCATCTGGACGATGACCGCCGAGGAGGTCGCGAGCGCCGCCCGGGCGCTGCCGGACCCCGACCGGTTCCTGCTCGGGCTCGGGGTCAGCCACGCCCAGCTGGTCGACCACGCCGACCCGGGCCGCTACCGGCGTCCGCTGAGCCGGATGCGCGAGTACCTCGACGAGCTCGACGTCGCCGGCGGCCCCGGCGCCGGCAGCCGGGTCCTCGCGGCCCTCGGCCCCCGGATGCTCGAGCTCGCGGCCACCCGGGCTGCGGGGGCGCACCCCTACCTGACGACGCCGGAGCACACCGCGCTCGCCCGGGCGGCACTCGGCCCGGCGTCGTACCTGGCGCCGACGCAGATGGTGGTGCTCGAGGCGGACGCCGGCCTCGCCCGGGCCGCGGCTCGCCGCCACCTCGCGATGTACCTCGCCCAGCCCAACTACCGCTCCAGCTGGGAGCGGCTCGGCTTCACCGAGGACGACGCGAGCCAGGGCGGCTCGGACCGTCTCGTCGACGCCCTGGTCGCCTGGGGAGACCCCGAGCGGATCGCCGTACGGCTCCACGAGCACGTCGCCGCCGGCGCCGACCACGTCTGCCTCCAGGTCCTCGACCGGCAGGCCGGTTGGAAGGACCAGGCGCTCCCTGTCGCCGACTGGCAGCGCCTCCTGGCCGCCCTCGCCCCCTGACCCGGCTCACCCTGAATCCAAATCAACGCCGACCCGGCTCAGATTGAACTCGGAATCGCGCCGACCCGGCTCAGATTGAACTCGAAGCAGCGCTGACCCGGCGCGGATCGAACTAGGAAAGTTCAATCCGAGCCGGGTCGGCGACGTACGGGATTCAGGTTGAGCCGGGTCGGCGTTGTTCGGGATTCAGGTTGAGCCGGGTCGGCGTTGTTCGGGATTCAATCTGCGACGGGTCGGCGTGATTCAGATTCAGTGTGAGCCGGGTCAGGGGTCAGGCGGACCAGGGGGTGAGCGATCCGCCCTCGCCCCAGACCAGGTACTGCCCGGGCTCCTCGACCTCGGCCTGGCCGTCGGCGTAGGTCAGCGAGCCATAGACGGAGACCTGCTCCTCGACCTCGGCGAGGGCCGCGGCGACCTTCGCCGGGTCGCCGCTGCCGGCGTCGCGGATGGCGGTGGCGACCAGCCACATGGCGGTGTAGCCCTGGGCGGCGAACATGTCGGGGGCCGCGCCGTACTCCTCCTCGTAGGCGGCCGCGAACTCCGCGCCCTCCTCGTTGACCGTGAAGGCGGCGCTGAACGGGGTCGGGAAGACGGTGCCCGCGAGGTCGCCGTCGGACGCGTCGTACGCCGCCCGGCTGTCGGCCCCGACGTTGGAGACGATGGGCTTGTCGTAGCCACGGCTGCGCAGCGCCTTGGCGAGGTTGGCGGTCGACGAGCCGATAGTGCTGGCGACCACGACGTCCGGGTCGATGCTGGCGATCTCGGTCGCGACCGCCGTGAACGACGTCTCGGCGGTGCCGACGCGGATCGTCTTGGCGAGGTCCACCCCGTTGCGCTCCAGCCCGGCCTCGTAGACCGCGGCGTCCTGCACCATCGCGTCGTTGTCGTCGTTGACGACCATCACGGCGTCCGCGAACTCGCCCGCCGGGAGCACGGTGTCGAGGAACTGGTCGTACATGCCGCCGGGCGCCGAGGGCACCTCGAACGGCCGGAACAGGTACGGCGGGTCGGCCAGGTCCTCGAGGATGGAGACCGTCACGACGCCGGGCACGGTGCTCTCCCGCAGCAGCGGCGACAGCGCTCCGGCCTCACCGCCCAGGGTGCAGCAGAGCACGGCCGAGGCGTCGTCGGCCTCGAGCTGGCGGTAGGCCGCGATCGCCTTGCCCGGGTCGCCCGCGGTGTCGACGATCTCCAGCTCGATCTCCGAGCCGTCGCCGAGGAAGTCGCTGGCGTTGATCTCCGCCACGGCGAGCTCGATCCCCTGCGCCACCGGCTTGCCGGCGAAGGCGCCGGGGCCGGACTGCACGATCGGCGCCCCCACCAGGTACGTCGTCGCGCCGCCCTCGTCGTCCGACGAGGAGCATCCCGCGAGGACGCTGCCGGCGACGGCGAGGGCGGTGAGGGCTCCGGCGGCACGGGCGGCTCGGCGCATGGGTGGATCTCCTGTCGGGATGGGCCCTCGGATGGGTCCTCGGATGGGTCAGAGGGTCGCTGCGCTGCCGAGCACGAGGGTGCCGGAGCTCATGAACATGCCGCCGACGCCGGTGCAGACGCTGATGTCGACGCCGTCGACCTGCGCCGGCGCGGTGCCGCGGACCTGGCGCACGGACTCCTGGATGGCGAACATGCCGTACATCCCGGTGTGGGTGTACGACAGCCCGCCGCCGTTGGTGTTCATCGGCAGGCTGCCGCCGGGGGCGGTGTGGCCGTCCTCGATGAACGCCGGCGCCTCGCCCCGGCCGACGAAGCCGAGGTCCTCGAGACCGTAGATCGGGACGTGCGCGAAGGCGTCGTAGATCATCAGGTGGTCGACGTCGGCGTGCGCGACGCCCGACTGGGCGAGGGCACGCTCGCCGCCGAGGCGGATGGCCCGCGACGACGTCAGGCTCTCCAGCCCGGAGACGACCGACGACTCGCTGGACTCCCCGGCGCCGAGGACGTAGACGGGCGGGTTCGGCAGGTCGAGCGACCGGGCCCGCTCGGCCGAGGTGAGCACGAGGGCGCCGCCACCGTCGGTGACCAGGCAGCAGTGCAGCAGGTGCACAGGGTCGGCGATGACGGGCGAGGCGAAGACGTCCTCGACGGTGATCGGGTCGCGCAGCTTGGCGCGGGGGTTCATCGCCGCCCACTGGCGCTGCACGACCGGCACCAGCGCGAGCTGCTCGCGGGTCATGCCGTACTGCGCCATGTAGCGGCGCACGCCGATCGGGAACAGCGACGGCGCGCCCACCGGGCCGTGCGGCACCTCCAGCTGCGCCATCAGCGACTGCGGGGCCGGCGCCCACGGCGTCATGCCGATCCGCGAGCGTCCGGACTCGCCGTGGGTGACGAGGACCGTCTCGCACAGGCCCGCGCTGATCGCGGCCATGGCGTGCCGCACGTGCAGCATGTACGACGAGCCGCCGACGTTGGTGCCGTCGAGGTACTCCGGCACGATGCCCAGGTAGTCGGCGACGTCGTTGGGCAGCTCGCCGGCCGAGGCGACGCCGTCGATGTCGGCCGGGGTGAGGCCGCAGTCGGCCAGCGCGTTGAGCGCGGCGTCGACGTGCAGCTCCAGGGCGGACTTGTCGGGGATCTTCCCCAGGTCGGTGCTCTCGGCGGCGCCGACGATCGCGATCGCTCCGCGCAGGCTCATGCCGTGGCCTCCTCGAGGTCGAAGCAGACGACGCGGCGCTCGCCGCGCTCCTCGAAGGCCACCCGCACGGGCGCGTCGACCTCCAGCAGCTCGGGCCGGTCGGTGCGGACCACACCGGTCAGGTGCGGTCCTTCGGCGAGCGCGACGACGCCGAGGGCGTACGGCGCCTCGAATCCGGCCGGGGCGCGGTGGTTGACGACGAACGACAGCAGCACGCCGGTGCCGGCCGCCGGGACCAGCTCGACCGTGCGTGCGCCGCAGCGGGGGCAGCTGCTGCGCGGGTAGAGGAAGAACGACGCGCAGGCCGTGCAGCGGGGCACGGTCAGCTCGCCGGCGTCGATCCGGTCGAGCCACGCCTGGGTGTCCGGGGTGGCGAGGGGGACGGGCTTCACGAGGTCACTCCTGGACGAGTTCGGGCAGCAGGTGCTTGCGGAGCTTGCCGTTGGCGCCGCGAGGCAGCTCGGCGACGACCTGGTACTGGCGCGGCACCTTGTAGCGCGCGAGACGGTCGTGGAGGAAGGGGCCGAGCAGGTCGGCGACGTCGTCGCCGAACAGCGGCGAGCCGGGGACGGCCTGGATGACGGCGCAGGAGAGCTCGCCCCACTCGGGGTCGGGCAGCCCGACGACGCCGGCGTCCTGGATGTCGGGGTGCTCGAGCAGGGCGGCCTCGACCTCGGCGGGGTAGATGTTGACGCCACCGCTGACGATGACCTCGGCCGAGCGGCCGAGCAGGAAGAGGTAGCCGTCCTCGTCGAGGTGGCCGAGATCGCCGACGGTGACGAAGTCGCCGACGCGACCGGCCTGGGTCTTGGCGTCGTCACCGCGGTACTCGAACGCGTTGGCGCCCATCCGGAGGTAGACCGCGCCGGCGGTGCCGGTGGGGACCTGCTCGCCGTCGTCGCCGAGGACCCGGACCTCGGCGCCGGGCTGAGGACGTCCGACGCTGCCGGGTCGCTCGAGCCATTCGGCGCTGGAGATGGCGGTGCCCGCGGCCTCCGTCGCGCCGTAGTACTCCCACACGACGGGTCCGAACCACGCGATCACCGCGCGCTTCACCGTCTCGGGGCAGGGCCCGGCACCGTGCACGAGCGAGCGCATGCTGCCGACGTCGTACGCCGCCCGGGTCGCCTCCGGCAGGCGCAGCAGCCGGTGCAGCTGGGTCGGCACCAGGTGGGTCGTGGTGACCCGGTGCTCCTGGATCAGGCGGAGCACCTGCTCCGCGTCGAAGCGGCCGGTCAGCACCACGGCGTGGCCGTAGTGCAGGGAGGTCACGGCGAGTCCGCTGACCGCGGTGTGGCTGAGCGGCGAGGTCACCAGGTGCACGCCGTCGTCGAGCGGGGTGATGCCGAACATGCCGAGCTGCCAGGCGGCGCCGGCCGCGAACACGTCGTCCGGGTCGCCCTCCGGCAGCCGGCGCAGCACGCCCTTCGGACGGCCCGTCGTGCCGGAGGTGTAGCCGAGGTAGGAGCCGGGCGTGCGGTCCTCGACCGGTCCCGCGGGCACGTCGGCGATCTCGACGGTGAGGTCGCGGAAGCCGTCGGCCTCGCCGAAGGCGAGGCGCCGATCGGCCGGCAGGCCGACCGCGTCGGCCGCGGCCCGCACCGTGTCGGCGTACGCGAGCGAGCAGAGCACGGCCACCGGAGCGGCGTCCTCGACGATATAGCCGACCTCGGTGGTGGTCAGCGCGGTGTTGACCGGGACGTAGTAGGCGCCGATCTGCTGGCAGGCGAGCACCACCGCGATCGCCCACGACTCGTTGGCGACCACGCCCACGACGCGGTCGCCGCGGTGGAGGCCGAGGTCGCGCAGCAGCCGCGAGGTGGCGTTGGCCCGGGCCAGCAGCTCGCCACGGGTGACGGTGGTGCCGTCCGGCTCGACGACCGCGCACGCCGCGGGGTCGCTGCCGGCCAGGCGCCAGAAGCCCAGCTCGCTCATCCGCGGCGCTCCTGGCCGACGCGCGCCACCAGCTCGCGCGCGAGGTCACGGCGCAGCGCCGTCGTCGTGCCGTACGACGCGGCGAGGCCCATCACGCGCTTGAGCCAGATGTGCAGGTGGTACTCCCAGGTGAACCCGATCCCGCCGTGCAGCTGGAGGGCGTCGACGTTGGCCCGCGCGGCCGCCTCGCCGGCGTAGGCCTTGGCCGCGGCGGCGCGGCGCGGCCCGTCGGGCTCGTCGGCCGCGTCGAAGGCGGAGAGCGCCGCGGCGGTCGCCATGTCGACCATGACGGCGAGGTCGGCCGCCTTGTGCTTGACGGCCTGGAAGGAGCCGACCGGCCGGCCGAACTGCTCGCGGACGGCGACGTACTCGACGGTGAGGTCGAGCAGACGCTGGGAGGCGCCCGCGAGCAGACAGGCCGCACCGGAGAGGGCGAGGGTCCGGGTGCGGGCGACGACGGCGCCGTCGTCACCGACCTCGGTGCCCGCGCCGGTGAGGACGACCCGCCCCAGGGGACGCAGCGGGTCGAGTGCGGGGACAGGCGTGACCTCGAGCTCGTCGGCTGCGAAGGCGCGCACGGCACCGTCGTCGGCGACGTCGAGCAGCAGGTCGGCGTCGGCGGCGTACGGCAGGAGAGGGGTGAGCTCGCCGAGGCGGACGACCACGACGGCGTCGCCGGCGGCGATCCGCGGCAGCCAGGTGTCGGCGACCGGACCGGGCAGGGCGTCGAGCACGGTCGCGGCCAGCACCGCGGTCTCCAGGTAGGGCTCGGGTACGGCGTGCCGGCCGAGGCTGTGCAGCACGCCCGACAGGTGCGCGGGCGTCAGTCCCGCACCGCCGTGCTCCTCCGCGACGAGAGCGGAGACCAGGCCGGTCTCGGCCAGCCGGCCCCAGAGTCCGGGGGTGTGGGCGGTGCCGTCGTCGATCCGGGCGCGCAGGAAGTCGAGGTCGCAGTGCCTGCCCAGCAGGTCGTCGGTGAGCTCGACCAGCTCGCGGCGGTCCTGGTCGAGGGTGTCGTGCGGGGTCATCGTCGCGGCTCCATCGGCAGGCCCAGCACGCGCTCACTGATGATGTTGCGCTGGATCTCGTTGGTGCCGCCGAAGATCATGGCGGCCCGGGCGTACCAGTAGCGGTGGTGCCACTGGGACCACGCGCGCAGCGTGGCGGGATCGGCGTCCGGCAGCGAGCCGGGATCGCCGACGACGGCGCCGTCCTCGGCGAGCAGGCGGATGCCGGTGTCGAAGATGTCGTGCTGCATCTGGGTCCAGAAGACCTTGTTGATGCTGGCGGTGCTGTCGAGCTCGCCACCCGCCTCGGCGCGGGCCGCGAGGCGGTAGACGTTGGCCCGGTAGACCTCGGTCTGCACCAGGACCCGGCCCAGCTCGTCGAGCGCGTGCGTGTCCTCGTCGAGGTCGCGCGCGTCGACGAGCGCCGCCAGGTCGGCGACGTCGTTGGAGAACTTGGCGTGGTCGCCGAACACGGCGCCCCGCTCGAAGCCGAGGGTCGACATCGCGACCGCCCAGCCGCGGTCGACCTCTCCGACGACGTTCTCGACCGGAACCCGGACGTCGGTGAAGAAGACCTCCGCGAAGCCGCGGGTGCCGTCGACCATGGCGAGCGGCCGGACCTCGACGCCGGGCGAGCGCAGGTCGATGCACAGGAAGGTGATGCCGTCGTGCTTGCGCTTGCGACCCGCCTCCGGGTCGGTGCGCACCAGCGCGAAGATCCAGTCGGCGAAGCCGCCCATCGAGGTCCAGATCTTCTGGCCGTTGACGACATAGTGGTCGCCGTCGCGCTCGGCCCGGGTCCGCAGCGAGGCGAGGTCGGAGCCCGAGCCGGGCTCGCTGAAGCCCTGGCACCAGATGGTGCGGCAGGCCAGCAGGTCGGGGATCCAGCGTGCGCACTGCTCGGGCGTGCCGTACTGCATCAGCACCGGGCCGAGCAGGTAGAGGCCGCCCATGTTGATCCGCTCCGGGGCACCGGCGCGGTAGTACTCCTCGGCGAAGGCCATCGACCGGCGCAGGCCGGCGTCGCGACCGCCGTACTCGGTGGGCCAGTCGACGGCGGCGTACCCGCCGTCGAAGAGCCGGCCCTCCCAGGCACGGTGCAGGTCGAAGCCCGCCCGCTCGGTCCACGGCGGCAACGGCTCGGCCGGGACGTTCTCGGCCAGCCAGGCGCGCACCTCGGCGCGGAACTCCTCGACGTCGGCGTCGGTGACGGGCGCGCTCATGCCGGGGTCCCCGATCGGTTGTTCGCGGAGGAGCGGAGCGGGGGAGCGAAGAACCGAGTGGGGTGGTTCATGCCGCGAGTCCCAGCGCGTCGGAGACCGCCCGCATCGTGTCGGCGTAGTCGTGCGCCTCCATCCGCAGGGACAGGTTGACGCCGTCGGCGCCGAGCTCGAGATAGCGCTCGACCACGGCGGGCAGCGCGTCCATCTCGCCGGTGAAGCGGAGCCCGGCGATCACGTGCTGGTCGGCCCGGTCACGACCGGCCTCCTCCAGCTGGGCGCGGTACGTCGCGTGGTGCTCGGCGAACTGCGAGGGGGTCAGGTTCCAGGGGTACCACCCCGTCGCGACCGCCGCGGCCCGGCGCAGCGCGGCCGGCGAGTGCCCGCCGACCAGCATGCGGGGCATCGGCGCTGGATCCTCCGGATAGATGTCGTCGGGGTCCTCCCACAGGCGGGTGAGCTCGGCGATCCCCTCGCCGCAGCGGCGGCCGCGGGTCTTGAACTCGGTCTGGCAGGCGGCGAACTCCTCGGCCGACCAGCCCACGCCGACGCCGAGGTCGACCCGTCCGTCGGTGAGGGCGGCGACGGTCATCAGGTCGCGGGCGAGCAGTCGCGGGTTGCGCAGCGGCAGCAGCATGACCGAGCTGCCGATCCGCAGCCGGGTCGTGGCGGCGCACACCTCCGCCGCGGCCTGGAGCACGTCGAGCAGCCCCTGGTCGGCGGCTGCCTCCACGCGGGCCTTGCCGTCCACGGTCTTGTTGTGCCGCTCGACCTTCTCGGGGTCGGTGGCCGACGGCGCCTCGGGGTAGGGGTACTCCGAGGTGTACTCGTCGAAGAACACGATGTGCTCCGGCAGCCAGATGCCGGTGAAGCCCAGCTCCTCGGCCGTCCTCCCGAACTGTGCCATGAAGGCGGGGTCCCGCTCGGCGCTGCCGTCGAACAGGTCGACCAGACCGATCTCCACCGAGGCTCCTCTCGTGGTCGTGCGCTTGACGATGGGGTTGTCGTTGGGTGCCGCGACTCAGGCGAACGCCGCGATGGCGGCGATCTCCTCGTCGGTCGGCAGGTGGTCCAGGTCCGCGACGAGCTCGTCGACGCGGACCGGCAGCGAGGCGATCGCCTCGCGGGCCGCGGGCAGGTCGGCGACCGGCACGCACCAGGTGCGTCGTACGCCGTCGGCGGCGTCGCCGAGCACCTTGCCGAGCACCTCGATCGAGGCGATCAGGTCGTCGCGGCCCGCCTGCCAGGCCAGCCAGCCGGCGGGGGCGCCGTGCGCGGCGGCGTACCGGTCCAGGGCGTCGGCCGAGGTGGCCCGCAGGTGCGTGGCGGGGACCCGCTCCCCCACCGGCTTGGGCAGCGCGATGGCGCCGGTGAAGGACACGTGCTCGCCGTCGTACGACGCCCGGCGCTCGGTCCACAGGGCGCGCATCGCGCCCAGGTTGTCCAGCGCCCGGCCGACGTGGTCGTCGACGTCGCGGAACGGGTCGGCCAGCTCGGCGGGCGGGGCGCCGAGGTCGAGCCCCAGCTCCAGGCGCCCGCCGGCGAACCAGTCGATGCTGGCGATCTGCTTGGCGCGGACCGCCGCGCTGTGGAGGGAGAGGAGGTCTCCGGAGAGCCCGAGCCGGATCCCGCTCGTCGCCCGGGCCAGGCGCTGCAGGCCCAGGCTCGGGTCGTGCGCCCGGTCGGTGGCGGCCTCGCGGTCGCCACCGGCCCACCAGGAGGCCAGCCCCGCCTGTTCGGCGGTCGCACCGGCCCGCGCGATGGCGGCGCCGAGCGACTCACCTCCCGTCGCGCGGAAGCTGCAGGCGATTCCGAGGTCCATCGACATCCTCTCCCTCACACGGCCAGCGACCCGTGGGTCAGCCGGCCCACTCCGTGAGCGTGCCCTCGGCGGTCCACTCCAGGTAGGAGCCCGGCGCGTTCAGGCTGGCCTGGCCGTCCTTGTAGACGAGCTCGCCGTAGACGGTGTCCTGCGAGGTGATCCCCTCCAGCGCCTTGGCGACCTTGGCCGGGTCCTTGTCGCCCGCCTCCTTGATCGCCTCGGCGAGCAGCCACATGGCGGTGTAGCCCTGGGCGCCGTACATGTCGGGGTCCTTGCCGTACTCGGCCTTGTACGCCTCGGTGAACTTCGTGGCGAGCTCGTTGTCGGTGAAGCCGGCCTGGAAGGGCACCGCGAACAGCGCACCGGCGAGTCCGCCGCCCGAGGACTTGAAGAGCTCGACGCTGTCGACGCCGTAGCTGGTCAGGATCCGCTTGTCGTAGTCGCGCTCACGCAGCGACTTGGCGAGCAGCGCGGCGGGGGTGCCGAGCATGCTGGCGACGACGGCGTCGGGGTCCAGCGACTGGATCTCCGTCGCGGCCTGGGTGTAGTTGGTGTCGGTCGACGACGTGTTGATGGTCTTCACCACGTCCACGCCGTTGCGCTCCAGGGCCGCCTTCCAGACCTCGCCGTCGCCGACCATGCCGTCGTTGTCGGCGGTGACCACGAGCACCGCGGTCTTGATGCCCTCGGCCGGGACGACGCTGTCGATGAACTGGTCGTAGATGCCCTCCGCCTCCGCGGGGAGCACGACCGGCCGGTAGACGTAGGGCGGCTCCGCGAGGCCCGCGAGGATCGCCGAGGTGACGATCGCCGGGACCTTGCTCTGCTTGATCATCGGGGCGAGGGCGCCGGCCTCGGAGGAGAGGCCGCAGCACAGGACGCCGGAGGCGCCGTCCGCCGCGTACTGCTTGTAGAGCGCGATGGCCTGGGCCGGGTCGCCCTTGATGTCGTCGATCTTGAGGTCGATCGTCTTCCCGTCGCCGAGGAAGTCGCTGTCGTTGATCTCCTCGACGGCGAGCTTCGCCCCCTCGGTGATCGGCACGCCCGCGAAGGCGGCCGGGCCGGAGGTGAGGGCGGGGAAGCCGACGAGGTACTCGGTGTCGCCTCCCTCGTCGGAGGAGCTGCATCCCGAGAGGGCGACCAGTGCCGCCGTGGTGATGGCCGCGGCTGCCGTACGGAACCGGCGGCGGTGGGTGATGAGTCGAGACACGGGCGTCCCTTTCTTGCGGGAGGGTCAAGCAAATGCTTGATTAATGTGAAGCAAGTGCTTGATCATAAGCACAGTGATGCCGGTCACGCAATGGCCCGAGGTCGCAATTCCCGGCGGATTCGGGGGGCGGGGTCAGGCGCGGGCGTCCTGAGCCGCCTCCGGACGGTCCAGCTCGAACCTCCCGCGGTCGATGACGACGTCGCCGGCGGGCGTCAGCACCCGGAACACGCCCTCCTCGCCGTCGCGCCACACCACCAGGCGGAGCGCGTCGCCGGGGAGCACCGGTCGCGTGAAGCGGCCCGCCATGGCGCGCAATGCGCTCGCATCGCCACCGGCGAGCCGGTTGACGAGCAGCCGCGCCACGCAGCCGTAGGTGCACATGCCGTGGAGGATCGGCCGATCGAAGCCGCCCCGCGCCGCGAACACCGGATCGGCGTGCAGCGGATTACGGTCGCCGGTCAGGCGGTAGAGCAGAGCCTGGTCCGGCCGGCTCGCGAAGTCGATCTCCAGGTCAGGACTCCGCTCCGGGGCGCTCCACGCCGGGCTGGGGCCGCGCTCGCCGCCGAAGCCGCCGGCGCCGCCGAAGAACGCGCCCAGCCGGCTGCGCATCAGCCGCCGGCCGGTGGCCGCGTCGACCAGCTCCGACTCGGTCCACATGACCGCGTGCGGGTCCTTGTCCCAGATCTCGGTCACCGTCGTGACGACATGGGCCTCGCCGGCTGCCGGGATCGGCCCGTCCACGACGAACTCCTGCTCGGCGTGGACGGCCCGGGTCGGGTCGAAGTCACCGACGTCGGGCAGACCGTGGGCCAGGCCGAGGACCACCCCGAAGGTCGGGATCACCTGCTGCGCGACGCCCTCGCTGTTCTCGGTGGTGAGGGCGAGCTCGGCGAGCGGGTCGTCCTGGCCCGCGCCGACGGCGAGGGCGTAGAGCAGCGAGTCCTTGTCGGTCCAGGTCACCGGGTGCGGTCCGGTGACCAGGCCGACGCGGGTGGGGTCGAGGGGCATCAGTTCCTCCAGGAGGTGCGGGGTCGGTTGGCGGAGCCGGGTCAGACGGAGAGGCGGGTGCGCGGGCCCGCCTTGAGCAGGCGGGACGGCAGCTCGCGGCCGACCAGGCGCTGGGCGAGCTCGGCGACGTCGAGGAGGCGCTCCAGGTCGACCCCGGTCTCGACACCCAGCTCCTCGAGCAGGTAGACCGCCTCCTCGGTGGCGATATTGCCGCTCGCGCCGGGCGCGTACGGGCAGCCGCCGAGACCACCGACGCTCGCGTCGAACTGCCACACACCCATCTCCAGGCCCGCGACGAGGTTCGCCATGCCGGTGCCCCTCGTGTCGTGCAGGTGCAGGGTCAGGGGCGCGTCGGCGTCGAGCTCGCGGAACCGGCCGACCAGGCGGCGTACCCGCGGCGGCGAGCCCATCCCCGTGGTGTCGCCGAAGCAGATGCTGTCGGCGCCGTCGCGACGGGCCCGGGCGGCGTACGACGCCACGGTCTCCTCCGCGACCTCCCCCTCGTAGGGGCAGCCGAACGCCGTCGCGACGATCACCTGGCAACGCGCGCCGGCCGCGTGGGCCAGGTCGATGACCTCGGCGATCCCGTCGAGGGACTCCTCCGGCGTGCGGTTGATGTTGCGAAGGTTGTGGGTGGTGGAGGCCGAGACGACGACCTCGATGTCGCGGAAGCCCGCGTCGAGCGCGCGCCTGGCGCCCACCAGGTTGGGCACGAGCGCCGAGTAACGGACGTCGTCGCGGCGGCGCACCGCGGACCACACCTCGGCCGCGTCGGCCATCTGGGGGATCGCGCGCGGGTGAACGTAGGAGACGGTCTCGATCTCGCTGAGCCCGGTCGTCCCGAGCGCGTCGACGAGCTCGACCTTGCTGGCCGTGGGCACGGGCGGCTCGTTCTGCAGGCCGTCGCGGGGGCCGACCTCGCGCAGCACGACCCGGGAGGGGACGTCACTCATCAGAAGCCCCGCTCCGCGGCCACCAGCGCCCGGTGCGCGGTCGGCGTGCCGTAGAGGGCGCGTGCGGCGGTGACCCGGCGGAAGTGGTGGGAGATCTCGTGCTCCCAGGTGAAGCCGATGCCGCCGTGGACCTGGACGGCCTCGCGCAGCACGAGCATCGCGGCGTCGCCGGCCCGGACCTTGGCCGCGGACACCGCGAAGCGCCAGTCGTCGGCCTCTTCCGCCGCCGCGGCCACCGCGGCGAGCACCGCGCTGGTCGCGGTCTCGAGCTCGGCGTACATGTCGACGAGCTTGTGCTTGATGCTCTGGAAGGAGGCGACCGGCCGGCCGAACTGCTGCCGGTCGACCGCGTAGTCGCGGGCCAGGTCGAACGCCCGGTGCGCGGCGGCGAGGGCGTCGACCGCGGTGAGCAGGGCACCGACCAGCCAGGCGTCGCGCACCGCGGCGGCGACGTCCGGCCCTGCGGCCACCGTGGTGGCGCGGGCACCGTCGAGGTCGAGGAGCGCCAGTCCGCGCCCGGGGTCGACGGCCTCCATGGCGGTCACGGCGACACCCGGTGCGGTGGCGTCCACGAGCACCAGCTCGACGGCGCCGTCGGCGCCGACCGCCGTGACCAGGAAGGCGTCGGCGTGGGTGCCGCTGTCGACGAACGTCTTGCGCCCGCTGACGGAGAGCGTGGCACCGTCGCCGGCGAGCCGGGCGGCCGTGTCCAGGGCGAGCCCGGCGCCGTCCTCGTGCAGCGCGGGCACGACGACCCGCCCGTCCTCGGCGAGCGCCCGGCGCAGGCCCGTGGCATCCGAGGGGTCGACCCGGCGCAGGAGCGTCGCGCCGACGCCCGAGGCCGCGACCAGCGGCCCGGACCACCCGCAGCGCGAGGTCTCGGCGACCGCGGCGGCGAGCTCGGTGAGCGAGGCCCCCTGGCCGCCGTACTCGTCCTCGACGAGCAGGCCGGCGGCGCCGACCTCCTCGACCAGTCCGGTCCACAGCTCGGGGAGCCCCGGGCCGCCGAGCCGGCTCACCTCCACCGGTCCGCGCTGGTCCAGGAACCGCGCGAACACCGGCGACAGCTCGGCGCTGATGACCAGGCCTGCCATGATCTCTCCTCCCGCTCGTTGTAGAGCAAGCGCTTGCTATTCTCCGCTGACGAGAGAACGCCGCCGAGCGGCGCTCTCCCGTCAGGCTGTCAGGCCGTGCGGATCCCGTCGAGCAGGATCGCGGTCTGCACCTCGATGACCCGGTCGATGCCGACCCGGCCGCGGGGGTTGAACCAGCGGATCACCGCCTGGATCGCACCCATGATCGTGCGGTAGATCATCCGGGCGTCGATGTCGTCGCGGATCTCCCCGGCGTCGATGCCACGCTGGATCGTCTCCAGCCAGACCTTCTCGATCTGGTGCTGCCGCTCGACGATGCCCTTCATCGGACCGACGTAGTGCCAGTCGTTCTGCAGGATCGTGACGTGCTGCCGGTTCTCGACCAGGCCGCGCAGCGCGCACGCGACCAGCTGCTCGAGCGCGACGACGGGGCCGTCCGCCTCGGAGACCGCCACGTCGTACCCCCGGACCATCGAGTCGAGGTACTCGACGAGCACCTCCTCGACCATCGCCTCCTTGGAGTCGAAGTAGTAGTAGAGGCTCCCCGAGAGCATGTCGGCGTCGTCGGCGATGTCACGCACGGTGGCGGCGGAGAAGCCCTTCTCCGAGAACACCTTCGCCGCGGCACGCATGATCAGCTCCTTGCGCGCCGTGCCCGTGGGGGAGCCGGTCGAGCGGCGACGGGTAGTACTCACGTTGCGCTGCCTTTCTGCAACCGGTCCACGTGCTCGGACACCTTAACGGACCGGGTCGTGGTCGGACCGGAGATGCACGGACGGCCCATCTCAGGGTCGTCGGTCGGAGACGATGGTGACCGCGCTGACCAGGTCTCCCGGGCTGCCGCCCTGGTTCTGGACCAGCCCGAACCGCGGATCCGCGACCTGACGCTCGCCGGCCTCACCGCGGAACTGCAGCCACATCTCGAAGATCATCCGCAGCCCGCTCGCGCCGATCGGGTGCCCGAAGCTCTTCAGGCCGCCGTCGATGTTGACCGGCAGCGCGCCGTCACGGTCGTAGCGGCCGTCGAGAACGTCGCGCCAGGCCTTGCCGCGCTCGGAGAAGCCGAGCTCCTCCATGAGGACCAGCTCGGTCGGCGTGAAGCAGTCGTGCACCTCCGCGAGCGAGATCTCGGTGGCGGGATCGGTGATGCCCGCCTGGGCGTACGCCGTGCGCGCCGACGCCGCCGCCTCGGCGAGGTCGGAGTAGTCGTAGTCGCTGTCGTTGCGGCCGGTGCCCGAACCGGCGTCGAGCGCCAGCGCGTGCACGTAGAGCGGCTTGTCGGTGTACTTCAGCGCGTCCTCGGCCCGCACGATGACCGCCGCGGCGGCACCGTCGGCGACGCCGGAGCAGTCGAACACACTGAGCCGGCCGGCGAGGGTGGGTGCCGCGGCGATCGTCTCCTTGGGCACCTCCTTGCGGAACTGCGCGCGCGGGTTCCGGGCCCCGTTGCCGTGGTTCTTCCAGGCGATGTGGGTCATCGCCTCCTTGATCTGCTCCTCCGACACGCCGTAGCGGCGCGCGTAGGCGGGCACGATCATCGAGTACATCGCGGGCGCACTGAGGACCGGCGGCGTGCCGTCGTTGGGCACGCTCGGCATCTCGAGGCCGGAATAGCCCGCGTCCTTGAGCTTCTCTCCGCCGACCGCCATCACGACGTCGTAGGCGCCCGAGGAGACGGCGTAGCAGGCGTTGCGGAAGGCCTCGGAGCCCGTCGCGCACATGTTCTCGACCCGGGTGACCGGCTTGTGGGAGATGTTGAGCGGGCGGGTGAGGGTCAGGCCCGAGACGCCCGAGATCATCGAGCCGAGCCAGAACGCGTCCACGTCGTCGACCCCGAGGCCGCCCGCCGCGCCGAGCGCGCCGTGGGTCGCCTCCACCAGCAGGTCGTCGACGTTGCGGTCCCAGAGCTCACCGAAGTTGGTGCAGGCCATGCCGACCACGGCGACCGGTGTCGCCAGGGCGTGAGATCCCATCAGTCCTCCTCCTCGAGGTGCGGCCGCACCTTCCACACGTAGTTCCGGACGCCGTTGGCGGCCACACTCGCCAGCCGGAAGGTCGGGCTCACCCGGTCGCCGATCGCGAGCTCGCGGCCGACGGCGTCGGTCATCTCGCACTCGAAGCGGCCGCTGCCCTCGAAGTCGACCGCGACCACGCGGGCCGGGAGCTGGACGGACTCGGAGAGCCAGTCGTCGGTGAACGTCGCGATCCGGCCGGGCACGTCGACCATCGAGACCGGCTCGAAGCCCTCGGAGGCCGAGCAGCGCAGGCAGACCTGGCGCGGCGGCAGGTTGCGGTAGCCGCACGAGCCGCACTGCGCGGCGACGAAGCCGAACTTCCAGGAGGCGGTACGCCGGGCGGCGGGCGGGACCGGCGGCTTGACGTCGGGGCGCCGGGCCGGCTCGCGGGGCAGCAGGCCCCGCCAGTTGAGGAAGTCGCCGTAGGAAACCGGCTGCCCGGGAGGCGTGTCGGCGAGCCCGCTGCGTCCGCTCGTCGCATGCCGCTCGGTCACCCGGAACACGAAGGCGTCGGCGCCGTCGGTGGCCGACACCGCCAGGACCAGATCGCCGGGCGAGGCGGCATCGAGCGCGAGCGCCAAGCCGACGGCGAGGTCGGCGGCGCCGGCGTACCCGAGGGCTGCCGCGTCGGTGGCGGCCAGCTGCGCGGCCTCGAAGCCGCGGCGGGCACTCGCGCGGGCGCGGGCGTGGGGGGTGCTGAGGACGACGTGGTCGATCTGCTCGCGCTTGAGCTCGCAGCGGCCGAGGACGTCGTCGACGACGCGCTCGACGAGCGGGACGTACTCCTCGACCCCGAAGCGCTCCTCCCAGGTCCGGGTGCGGACCTCGCCGGGGATCCGCCACCGGTCGAGGAACTCGCTGGTCAGGGACGCGGTGCCGACCAGCTCGGCGATCGGGTCGGGGCCGACCACGAGGGCGGCGGCGGCGTCGGCGCCCTCGGCCTCGTCCGCGGAGCCGGGCAGGCCGTAGCGGACGTCGCTCGCGACGACCACGGACGCACCGGCGGAGAGGCCGGCACGCAGCGCGCCGGCGCCGCCGCGCAGGGCGCCGGACAGGTCGTAGGCCGCGACCTCCGCCGCCAGGCCCGCGGCCGCCGCGACGGTGGCCGCGTTCGACTTCTCCAGGTAGGCGGGGCGGGTCGTGGCGAACCACAGGCTGTCGACACCGCCACCGCTGCGCAGCGCGGCGCGGGCCGCCGCCACACCCATGGTGGTGGCGTCCTCGTCGTACGAGGCCACGGGACGCACGCCCTTGCCGCGTCCGCCGATGACACGGGCCACGTCGGCGCGGTCCAGGCGCGGCACCGGCAGGTAGACCGCATATGACTCGATGCCGACCACGGCACCTCCTTCTGCCCCGTCTCCGGAGACACTTTCAATCAAGCACTTGCTTTGATATCTTAGGCGCGCCGCCCCACCGACGCAACCGTGCGTCGAGCCAGGAGCCCCGATCGGAGGACGATGTCGACCGTGAGTGAGCAGGATTTCCGGCAGCGCGTCACCGAGGTGATCGGCGCCTTCGCCCCACGGCGGGCCGACGCCGGGAACACCTGGGGAGAGGGCGACGACCGGGTCTCGGTCGTGGCCGAGCGTTCCGAGGGTGAGGCCGAGGAGATCGCGGAGCTGCGGCGCTACCGCGCCCACCTCGACGCGCACGCGCTCGCGTGGGTCGAGGGGCCGGCGGCGTACGGCGGCGCCGGGCTGTCCACCCGGCACGCGGATCTCCTGCGCGAGGTCGAGACGGAGCACGAGCTCCCCGACGACGCCTACCTCCGGTTCAGCGCCTCGACGCTGTGTCCCACCCTGCTCGAGCACGGCACCGAGGAGCAGCGCACCGGCCTGCTCCGCCGGCTGCGGACCGCCGAGGTCATCGCCTGCCAGCTCTACAGCGAGCCCGGCGCCGGGTCCGACCTCGCCGGCCTCTCCACCCGGGCCGAGCGCGACGGCGACGGCTGGCGCCTGAACGGGCAGAAGGTGTGGAGCTCGGGCGCCCACTACAGCGACCTCGGCCTCTGCATCGCCCGCACCGACCCCGACCGGCCCAAGCACGCCGGCCTGACCACTTTCCTCGTCGACCTCCGGGCCCCGGGCGTCGAGATCCGGCCGATCCGCCAGCTGACCGGCGGGGCGTCGTTCGACGAGGTGTTCCTCACCGACGTCCACGTCCCCGACACGGCGCGGGTCGGCGAGGTCGACGGCGGCTGGAGCGTCGTGGTGACCTCGCTCCTCAACGAGCGCTCCGCCATCGGCCGGGAGGTCGGGGTCGACGACGCCCTGGTCGACCGGCTCGTCGACCTCGCCCGCCACGTGCAGGATCCCGTCGACGACCGCACCCGCGACCAGCTCGCCGACGTCGTCGTACGGGCCTGGGCCGCGCAGCTCACCACCGCCCGCTACCTCGACGGCGGCGGGACGCCCGGCCCCGAGCTGGCCATGACCAAGCTCCTCACGACGGACCTGCTGCGCCAGATGAGCGACGTCGCCGCCGACGTCCTCGGCGCCGGGCACGTCGCCGACACCGGGGCGTGGGGCACCTACGCCTGGTCCGAGCTCACCCTCGGGCTGCCCGGCCTCCGCGTCGGCGGAGGCACCGACGAGATCCTCAAGAACGCCGTCGGCGAACGGGTCCTCCACCTACCGAAGGACGCACGATGAAGATCGACATGGGCATGATCGGCTCCTCCGCCGCCGGCTGCGGACCGATCGCGGCGGACGCCGAGACGCAGGGCTTCGACGGCGTCTGGGCGAGCGAGAGCGTCACCGACGCCTTCCTCCAGTCCCAGGCCGCGCTGCTCACCACCGAGCGGCTGTCCGTCGGTACGGCGATCGCGGTCGCCTTCGCCCGCAACCCGATGTCGGTCGCCTATCTCTCCTGGGACCTCGCCGCCATGTCCGGCGGGCGCTTCGTGCTCGGTCTCGGCAGCCAGATCCAGGCCCACATCGAGCGCCGCTTCTCCATGGAGTGGAGCCCGCCGGTCGACCGGATGCGCGACTTCCTCCTGGCCCTCGACGCCATCTTCACCTCGTGGCGCGACGGCACCCGCCTCGACTACCGGGGCGAGCACTACCAGCACACGCTGATGACGCCGGTGTTCACGCCGCACCACCACACCCATCGGATCCCGACGATGATCGCCGCGGTCGGCGCCAAGATGACCGAGCTCGGCGGCGAGCTGTGCGACGGCCTGCTCCTGCACGGCATGACCACCACGGCGTACCTCGACCAGGTGACGCTGCCGGCCGTCGAGCGCGGCCTCGCCGCCTCCGGTCGCGACCGCGGCGCGCTCGAGCTCTACGTGCCGCTGTTCCTCGTCATGGGCGACACCGACGCCGAGCTGGAGGACATGGCCCGCCGCACGCGCGAGCAGATCGCGTTCTACGCCTCCACCCCGGCGTACGCGAAGGTGCTCGCGAGCGTCGGCTACGAGAACCTCCAGCCCGAGCTGCAGGGCCTGTCCCGCGAGGGCAAGTGGACCGAGATGGGCGACCTGATCGACGACCGGCTCCTGCACGAGATCGCCCTCGTCGGCAAGCCCGAGGAGATGCCCGCGCTGTGCAAGGAGCGCTTCGGCGGCCGGGTCGACCGGGTCTCGTCGTACTTCGGCTGGCCCACCGACGACCCCGACCGGCTGCGCGAGATCCTCGCCGCCTTCGCCTGAGGAGACCCCTATGCCCCGACTCACGCCCGGCGACCTCGTCGCCCGCGCCGAGATCAGCGACACCCTGCACGCCTACAGCAGGGGCGTGGACCGCTGCGACATCGACCTGCTCGCCGACCTGTTCTGCGAGGACGCCACCTTCGACTACGGCCACGGCAACGTCACGGCCGGGCGCGAGAGGCTGCGCGGCCTGTTCGAGGCCGCAACCGGCCGCTACACCGCGACCAGCCACCACGTCTCGACCGTGAGCTTCCTCGAGGTCGCCGACGGCACCGCGCGGACCATCGCCTACGTCTACGCCTTCCATGACAACGCCGAGCAGGACCTCCACCTGCATGTCTGGGGCTGCTACGACGACGAGCTCGTCGACGAGGGCGACCGCTGGCGGATCAAGTCCCGCAAGGTCCGGATCGCCGGCACCAAGTCGACCGGGTCGGAGCAGATCCCCGAGCGGTTCGAGCGGTACGCGCGGGGCAGCAGGCCCTTGTAACTAAGTGTTACGTCACGGTTTTGGGTGGTTGGATCGTTCAAAAGCGTACGTAACACTTAGTTACAAGCTACGCACGTCAGCCGAAGCGGGTCCACTGCTCCAGGACGACGAGGGTCTTGGTGCTGGCCACGGCACCGCCGGAGCGCAGCGAGCTGACCACCCGGCGCAGGTCCTCGACGCCCTCGACCCGGATCCGGACCAGCGCGTCGGGATCCCCGGCCAGGGTGAGCACCTCCTCGACCTCGGGGATCTGGGCGACGAACTGCATGATCTGGGCCAGATCGAGGTCATCGGCGAAGTGCAGCTCGGTCATCGCCTCGATGCCGGTGGCGATCCGGCCGTGGTTGATCTGCACGGTGTAGCGCTCGATCACCCCCGCCTTCTCCAACCGCGCGATCCGCCGCTGGACCGGGGCGACCGTGAGGCCGACGGCGGTCGCGATCTCGCGCAACGGCCGGCGCGCGTTCTCCCGCAGCAGGTCGAGGATCGCACGGTCGGTGGCATCCAGGGCGGCGGGACGATCGGCTCGCTCGCCCGGGCGCTGGGTCGGCTCGGTCACGCAACAGAATCTACTCCCGACAGCCCGCTTGTTGCGCCTCCCGAGGCGATTCCGTCATGCTGATTGCGAATCGACGCCAAACCCGGCGACAGGAGTTGTGACCGGGCCCACCATGCCCCAGGCTCGTGCGCATGACCCTCACCGCCGCCCCCGCCGATCTGGTCTTCGAACGCTCCGACGAACTCGGGACCGCCGGGCACGAGCAGGTCGTCTTCTGCCGGGATGCGGCGAGCGGGCTGCGCGCGATAATCGCGATCCACGACACCCGGTTGGGCCCGGCGCTCGGCGGCACCCGCTTCTACCCGTACGCGTCCGAGGCCGAGGCACTCACCGACGTGCTGCGGCTCTCGCAGGGCATGACCCACAAGGCCGCGGCGGCCGGCATCGCCCTGGGCGGCGGCAAGGCTGTCATCATCGGCGATCCCGCGACCGTCAAGACGCCCGCGCTGCTGGCGGCGTACGGCCGGTTCGTCGACACCCTCTCGGGGCGCTACATCACCGCCGGCGACGTGGGCACGAGCGCCCAGGACCTCGACATCGTCGCGACCGCGACCCGGCACGTCGTCGGGAGCACCGGTGGCTCGGGCGACAGCGGCTACTCCACGGCGTACGGCGTCTTCAGCGCGATGCGCGCAGCCGCCGAGCACCGGTGGGGCCCGGACGGCCTCCGCGGCCGGCGGGTCGGCGTCGAGGGCGTCGGCAAGGTCGGTGCGCAGCTGGTCGGCCTGCTGCTGGAGGAGGGCGCCGAGGTCACCGTGTCCGACGCGTCGGGCGACGCCCTGGCCCAGGTGCTCGAACGGCACCCCCGGATCACCATCCGGCATGCCGTGCTCGACGCGCCGGTCGACGTCTACGCCCCGTGCGCACTCGGCGCCACCCTGACGACCGGCTCGGCGGACGCGATCCGCGCGAGCATCGTGTGCGGCGCCGCCAACAACCAGCTCCTCGACTCCTCCGTCGCGCCGCTGCTGCGCCGCCGCGACATCACCTGGGTGCCCGACTACGTCGCCAACGCGGGCGGCCTGATCCAGGTCGGCGGCGAGATCGGGGAGCGCACCACCGACGATGTCCGCGGTGACATCGCCCGGATCGCCGACACCGTGCGCGACATCCTGCGGCGTTCCGACGAGGGTGGCCTGCTGCCGGGCGAGGTGGCCGCCGAGATCGTCGCGGAGCGACTCGCCGCCGCCCCGTCCCGACCGAGCGAGGGAGTCCGCGCATGACCGAGCTTCTCGACCGTCCCGCCAGCGAGCCGGCGGCGCCGTACGACCTCGACGACCGCTTCCGGGTCGATGCTCCGCCGACGCTGCTCACCGGCGTCCAGGCGATCGCGCGGCTCCTCGTGGAGCATCGCGCCCTCGACCGCCGCCGTGGCCTGCGCACCGCGTCGTTCGTGTCCGGCTACCAGGGCAGCCCTCTCGGCGGCCTGGACCGGATGCTCGCCGACATGCGGGACGTGCTCGACGAGAACGACATCCGCTTCGTCCCCGGCCTCAACGAAGAGCTCGCCGCGACGGCCGTGTGGGGCAGCCAGATCGAGCTCCCGCTCGGCACCCACACCCATGACGGCGTGACCGGCTTCTGGTACGGCAAGGGGCCCGGTGTCGACCGGGCGACCGACGCCCTGCGCCACGCCAACATGTACGGCGTCAACCGGCGCGGTGGCGCCGTCCTGCTGGTCGGCGACGACCCCGCGTCGAAGTCCTCGACCGTGCCCGCGGTGAGCGAGCGGTCCCTGGCCGCCCTCGGCATCCCCGTGCTGTTCCCGCGCAACGCCACCGAGGTCGTCACCCTCGGGCTGCACGCGATCGACCTGTCGCGCACCTCCGGGTGCGTCGTCGCCCTGAAGATCGTGGCCGACGTGGCCGACGGAGCCTGGGTGGTCGACGGCGCCGACATCGCCGTCTCTCCCGTGGCCCCGGAGATCGACTGGAACGGCCACCCCTACGTCTACACGCAGAGCCCGATCGTGCTGCGCCCGCCGATGATCGTCGGCGCGGAGGCCGAGCTGGTGGGGCCGCGCACGGCGCTGGTCCACGACTACTCCGCCCGCAACGGCCTCAATGTCATCGAGGTGGACGCGCCAGCGGCGCGGCTCGGCCTGGTCGCGTCGGGCAGCTGCTTCGACTCCCTGCGCCAGGCGCTCGCCGACCTCGGCGTCACCGACGACGCCCTGGTGGCGGCCGGCGTCCGGCTGATGCGGATGGGGATGATGAGCCCGGTCGAGCCGGCGGCCGTCCGCCGGCTCGCCGACGGGCTCGACGAGATCCTCGTCGTGGAGGACAAGACGTCCTTCATGGAGATGCAGATCCGCGACCTCCTCTACGGCACCGACCAGGCGCCGCGGATCCTCGGCAAGAAGGACGCCTCGGGCCGGCTGCTGATCCCCGCCGACGGCGAGCTCACCGCGGGCCGCCTGCTCGCGCCGCTGCGCCACGCCCTGGAGGGCTGGCTGACCGTGGCGCCGCCGCAGCGGCCGCGCACCTCGCTGCCGCTGCTGCCGGTCAACCGGTCGGCGTACTTCTGCTCCGGGTGCCCGCACAACCGCTCCACCGTGCTGCCCGAGGGCTCGATGGGTGGCGGCGGCATCGGCTGCCACGCCATGGTGACCATCTCCGACCGGCCCGAGGACACCGTCACCGGAGTCACCCAGATGGGAGGCGAGGGCGCCCAGTGGATCGGCCAGGCCTGGTTCACCGATGCCGGCCACATCTTCCAGAACGTCGGTGACGGCACCTTCTTCCACTCCGCGCAGCTGGCCGTCCAGGCCTGCATCGCCGCGGGCGTCAACATCACCTACAAGGTGCTCTACAACGACGTCGTCGCGATGACCGGCGCACAGGACGCCGAGGGGGCGCTGTCCGTCCCGCAGCTGACGCGCAAGCTGCACACCGAGGGCGTCGCGAAGATCGTCGTGTGCGCCGAGGACCCCAGCCGCCATCGTCGGCGGGACCTCGCTCCCGGCACCCTGCTCTGGGACCGCGACCGTCTCGACGAGGCCCAGCGGATGCTGCGCGAGGTGCCCGGCGTGACCGTGCTGATCTACGACCAGCACTGCGCCGCCGACGCGCGCCGCCAGCGTAAGCGCGGCGGCCTCCCCGCCCGCACGCAGCGCGTGGTGATCAACGAGGCGGTCTGCGAGGGCTGCGGCGACTGCGGCGTCAAGAGCAACTGCCTCTCGGTGCAGCCGGTCGACACGGAGTACGGCCGCAAGACCCGGATCGAGCAGACCTCCTGCAACACCGACTACAGCTGCCTGGACGGCGACTGCCCGTCGTTCGTGACCGTCGAGACGGCGCCGCGCAAACGCGGACGCACGAAGGCGAAGGCGGCCAAGCCTGCCCGCAAGGGATTCCCGGTCCCGCCGGCCGTGACACCCAGCTCCGCGGAGGACCGGGTCACCGGCACCCAGAACGTCTTCATGACCGGCATCGGCGGCACCGGCATCGTGACCGTCAACCAGGTGCTCGCGACCGCGGCGCTCCGGGCGGGCTATGCCGTCGAGTCGCTCGACCAGACCGGCCTGAGCCAGAAGGCGGGGCCGGTGACCGGGCACCTGCGGTTCGCCGACGGCGACCTCGAGCCGGCCAACCGGCTCACGCCGGAGTCCGCCGACTGCTTCCTCGGCTTCGACCTGCTGACCCTCGCCGAGGACCGCAACCTCTCCTACGGCAGCGCGACCGCGACCCGGGCCGTCGTCTCGTCCAGCCGCACCGCGACCGGCGCGATGGTCCACGACCCGGCGGTCCGGCACCCCGACGAGGCCGGCCTGCTGGACCGGGTCCGCACCGCCAGTGCGGAGCTCTTCGACTTCGACGCGCTCGAGGCCGCGGACCGGATCTTCGGCAACACCGTCGCCGCGAACTTCCTGCTCGTCGGAGCGGCCTACCAGACCGGCGCGCTCCGCCTGCCCGCGGCCGCGATCGAGGAGGCCATCGAGATCAACGGCACCGCGGTGGCCGCCAACATCGCCGCGTTCCACTGGGGCCGCGCGGCCGTCACCGACCCCGCGGCCTTCCGCATGGCCGGGAAGGTCGCCGCCGCACCCGCTCCGGTCCGCGAGGTCGCGGTCCCGGCGTCCGTCGCGGCCTCCGGCCTGCAGGGCGAGGTGCTGCGCCTGGTCGCCCGGCGCGCCACCGACCTCGTCGGCTACCAGGACGAGCGGCTGGCGGACTCCTACGTCGCGCTCGTCGCGCAGGTCGCGACGGCCGAGCGCGCCGTCACCACCGAGACCAGGTTCAGCGAGGCCGTCGCCCGCCACCTGTTCAAGCTGACGGCGTACAAGGACGAGTACGAGGTCGCCCGCCTCCTCACCGACCCGGAGTTCCTCGCCTCGACCGGCGCCGCCTTCCCGGACGGCACCGTCGCCTTCAAGCTGCACCCGCCCGTGCTGCGGGCGATGGGGCGCACCAAGAAGATCTCCTTCGGGCCGAGGTCGCACGGCACGCTGCGGGCCCTGGCCCGGATGAAGTCGCTGCGGGGCACCCGCGCCGACGTCTTCGGCTACGCCCACCTGCGCCGGGTGGAACGGGACCTGCGCGACCACTACCGCACGATGGTCACCGACCTCGCCAGCAGCCTCGACCCGGCGTCGTACGACCGCGCGGTCCGGCTCGCCGAGCTGCCCGACCTGGTCCGCGGCTACGAGACGGTCAAGCTGCGCAACGTCGAGCAGTACGCCGCGGCGCTGCGCGAGCTGGGCGTCACGCCGCCGGCGACCATCGCCTGAGCCTGCCGACACAGGCCGAGCCCCGGCGGGACAGGAACAGCGTCCCTGCCCCGCCGGGACTTTGGACCATGGCGACCGCCCCGCGCGGGAACGATGCTGGATGCATCAACCATCCAGCCAGCCAGGAGAGTCCGATGTCCGCCACCGTGACCGCCCGCCACGCCGTCCTCGTCGAACAGGACGTCGTCACCCACTCCGCCGCCCGCCACGCACTCGCCGCACTGCGCATCGGCTTCGGCCTCACCTTCCTGTGGGCCTTCGTCGACAAGCTGCTGGCGCTCGGCTACGCCACCGGCGCCGCCACCGACACCGGCGCCGTCGACCGCTTCGGGCCGGCCGCCTGGATCCACGGGGGCAGCCCGACCTTCGGGTTCCTCAACTTCGGCGTCTCGCCCGACAACCCGTTCCACGGGGCGTTCACGTCGATTGCGGGTGCCGCCTGGGCGGACTGGCTGTTCATGCTCGGCCTGCTCGGCATCGGCCTCGCCCTGACCCTCGGCGCCGGCATCCGCCTCGCCGCGATCTCCGGCGCGGCGCTCTACCTGCTGATGTGGGTCGCCTCCTGGCCGCTCGCGAACAACCCGGTCCTCGACGAGCACGTCCTCGGCGCCGTGACTTTGGTGGTCCTGGCCGTCACCCTCGCCGGTGACACCTGGGGCCTGGGCCGGATCTGGGCCCGCACCGAGATGGTGCGCCGGCTCCCGATCCTCCGCTGACCCGCCGCACGACCACCACACGACCGCCTCAGGCCGTCCCGCCCACCCGGGTAGGACGGCCTGAGGCGTCGCTGTGCTCCGGGCCCACCGAGAGCGCCGCCGGCTGTGGGAACTCGACAGGGCCACCACCGCCCGCCCCCGGCAGGCTGTCCGGCATGAGCAGCTCAGGGAATCGGACGCCGCGCCGGGTCGCGGTCGTGGGTGCGGGCATGGTCGGTCTGGCGACGGCCTGGCACCTGCAGGAGCAGGGCGTCGAGGTGACGGTGCTCGACCGCGACGGTGTCGCCGCCGGGTCGAGCTGGGGCAACGCCGGCTGGCTCACCCCGAGCATCGCCGTACCCCTGCCGGAGCCGGCGGTGCTGAAGTTCGGCGTCCGCGCGGTCCTCAGCCCCTCGTCGCCGGTCTACGTGCCGCCCACCGCCGACCTACGGCTGCTGCGCTTCCTGGCGCGGTTCACCCGCAACTGCACCCCCGCCCGCTGGCAGCGCGCGATGCGGGCCCTGATCCCGCTCAACAACCAGGCTCTCGCCGCGTTCGCGGAGCTGGAGGCCGGGGGCGTCGCGGCCAGCACGCGACCGGCCGAGCCGTTCCTGGCGGCGTACCGCACCGCGGCCGAGCGGGAGCTGCTGCTGGAGGAGATCCGGCACATCCGCGACTGCGGCCAGCAGGTCGACTTCGAGGTGCTCGACGGCGCCACGGCTCGACGTGAGGAGCCGCTGCTCTCCGGCGAGATCGACGCCGCCGTCCGGTTCACCGGCGAGCGGTTCATCGACCCCGCGGCGTACGTGCACGCCATCGCCGACGCGGTCCGCAGCCGCGGTGGCGAGATCCGTGGTGGGTACGACGTCACGACGCTCGCCCCCAGCGCGAGCGAGGTGCGGGTGGGTGAGCGCGCGTACGACGCCGTCGTGGTCGCGACCGGCGCCCGGCTCGGACGGCTGGCCCGCCCCTTCGGTGTGCGCAGCATCGTCCAGGCCGGCCGGGGCTACAGCTTCACGGTCGAGGTCGACCAGCTGCCCCGCGGACCGGTCTACCTGCCGGCCCAGCGCCTGGCCTGCACACCGCTCGACGGTCGGCTGCGCATCGCCGGCATGATGGAGTTCCGCGACGTCGACGCGCCGCTGGACCCCCGCCGGATCCAGGCCCTGGTGCGGGCCGCCGACGGACTCCTGGTCGGTGCGCGCCTCGACGAGCGCAAGGACGAGTGGGTCGGCGCGCGACCCTGCACGGCCGACGGGCTGCCGCTGATCGGTGCGACCCGCGACCCGCGGGTGTTCGTCGCGGGCGGCCACGGCATGTGGGGCATCACGCTCGGACCGGTCACCGGCAAGCTCCTCGCCGAGCAGATCGTCACCGGACGCACGCCCGACGCTCTGCGGGCGGTCGACCCGCTGCGCTGAGCCTGAGCGCTCGGCCTCGTGCCGTGGCTCAGTCGGCGGCGACGTCGGGACGGAGCGCCTCGAGGCGCAGCGCGAGCCGGGTCGTCGGGTCCTCGAGGTCGACCGGCACGGTCCGGACCAGCCGGGCCAGGCGGTTGCGGACGGTGTTGGGGTGCACGCCGAGGGCGCGCGCCGCGCGCTGCGGCTCGCCCCAGTGGTCGATCACGGCGCACAGCGTCGCGACCAGCTCGCTGTCGTGCTCGCGGTCCTGCGCGGCGAGTGCCGCGATCGGGGAGACCGGCGCGGCGGCGCCGACGCCCCGCACGGCACGGGCGAGCACCAGCGCGGGCCAGGCCTCGTCGACCGTCGCCACCGGCTGCCCGTCCGCGCGGGGCAGCCCGGCCACCTCGACCGCCTGCGCCGCGGAGACGGCGAGCCGGTCGAGCACGTCGGCCGGGGCGCCCGCGGCCGCCGCCAACGTGCGGTCGGTGCGGGCCTCCGCCTCCACGAGGCCGCGCAGCCACGCCCAGCTGCCCGGTCCCGTGCCCGCTCCGTCCCGCACCACGGCGTAGACGAGCCCGTCCAGGTCGCACAGGAGCGGGGCCCGCCACCCGTGCCGCTGGGCGAGCGCCGTCCACACGGTGACCCGCTCCTCCGGCTCCAGATCGCTGCGCGGACCGGCCAGCACGACGGCCCGCCAGGGACCGTCGGTCCCGCCCGGCAGGCCGGCGGTCTCGCCCCGCAGGACCGCGCGCACCTGCTCGCTCTCGAGCCGGCGGTGCAGGTCGCCGCGGGTCCGGAGGCGGAGGAAGTGGAGGGCGAGCACCTCCGCGGCGGTCCGGGCGCGCGCCACGACCTCGGGGGCGGGCTCGGCCGGGACGACGGCCCACACCGAGCCCAGCCACTCGCCCCCGGCGCGGACCGGGATCACCAGCCGCGGCTTCACCTCCGCCCCACCGGCAGGGACGAACACCGGGTCGTCGGACTGCGCGATCCGCCGGAACACCCCCAGCGACCGGAAGTGCTCGCGTACCTCCCGCGGGACCTGGCGGCCGATGATCGTGGAGGTCCGGGCGTCGTCGATGCCGTGCTGACCGCTCGAGTACGCCAGCACCCGAGACCGGGCGTCCTCGATCGTGACCGGCGCGTCGAGGAGGGCGCCGAGCACGTCGGCCAGCGCGAACAGGTCGGTGTAGACACTGCCGGGCGACCAGCCGTCGGCCTCGTTGCGGGCCGTCTGGACGACGTCGCGCAGCATCGTGACCGCGGCCGACAGCGCCGTGTCGTCGGCGAGCGCCAGGAGCGTCAGCCCGCGCTCGCGGCAGGCCGCGACCACGGCCGGGTCGGCCGCCAGCGCCTGGCGCGCCACCAGGCCGGCGCAGGAGCCGACCGTGTCGACGACGAGCAGCAGGTCCGCCTCGTCCCGCACGCCGACGGCCACCGCCAGGTCACCGTGGAGCACGGCCTCCCGCGCCCCGGCCTCGACCAGCTCCAGACCGCCGACCTGCCGCGGCTCGCCCACCACGAGCGTGGTGAGGAAGCTCGGTGTCAGCGCGGCACCGATCTGCTCGGCGGTCATCATGAGGCGAGTGTGCCCGATCGCCCTCCGCCGGGGACGCCGGGAGGGTCAGAGCAACGTGCGCCAGTAGTACCAGAACCGCTCGGCGATCAGCCCCAGCACCACCAGCACCGCCACGGTCAGCGCGAGCAGGTGCCACTCGCGCAGCGTGCGGGTGACCCGCGCTCCGGCCACCCGGGCGCCGAACAGGCCCGCGCGGGCGTTGCGCAGCGTGACGTACCAGAACACGGGCAGCACCACGGCCCAGACCACCATGCAGTAGGGGCACAGGGCGCTGATGCGGTAGAGGCTCTGGAAGATCAGCCAGCACACGAACCCCAGGCCCAGCGTGACGCCGGCCTGCAGTCCGGCCCAGTACCACCGGGCCAGCCGCGCGCCCGCCAGCAGCGCCGCGCCGGTCGCGGTCAGGACAGGGAAGGCGGCGATGCCGAGCAGCGGGTTGGGGAAGCCGAGCACCTCGGCCTGCGCGGTGGTCATGATCGAGCCGCAGTCAAGGACCGGGTTGAGACTGCACGACGGCGTGTACGACGCGTCGCCCAGCAGGGCGATCTTCTCCACCACCAGCACGAACGCGGCGGTGAGACCCAGCAGGCCGCCGGCGAGCAGCAGGACCGCGAGGGCCCGGTCGCCCGCGGTCTCGGCGCGCGCCGCGCCCACGCGGCCGGAGACGTCGGCGCTCATCGGCGTCCGGTCACTCCGCCAGCGCGTCGACGAGGGCCTGCTCGAAGTCCGCCGCCGACGTCGGCCGGAGCAGCTCGCCGTCGAGGAAGAAGGTCGGCGTGCCCCGGACGCCCAGCGAGACCCCGTCGGTCACGTCCCGCTGCACGCGCGCGGCCACGTCGTCGGAGGCGTAGTCGGCGTCGTACCGCGCCAGGTCGAGGCCGAGCTCCGCGGCGAAGCCACGGAAGAGGTCGTCGAGTGGGACCTGCTGCTCGCCCCACTCGGCCTGGGTGTCGTACATCTTCTGGTACATCTCGAGGAACCGGTCCTGCCGCGCCGCCGACTCGACCGCGCGAGCGGCCCGCTCCCCGTTGAAGTGGCCGGGGAGCGGGAAGTAGCGCGCGACGAACGTGACCCGGTCGCCGTACTCCTCCCGGAGCTCCTCGACGAGCGGGTACGCCGCGCCGCAGGCCTCGCACTCGAAGTCGAGGAACTCCACGAGGACGATGTCGCTGCTCCCCCGCTCCCCCAGGAGCCGGCTGTCGTCGCGGACCAGCCGGCTGTCGGTCGCGCCGCCCGCCGCGTCGGAGCCGGGCTCGGCGTCGTCACGGCCGGTGAGCAGCAGGAGTCCGCCCACGACCAGGACGAACACGGCGGCGAGGATCAGGGACACCTTCACCTGGGGCTTCACGGGACCATCCTTCGATCGATATCTACTATTCTAGATAGTAGATGGGGTCCGGTGAGCTCCCTCGGATCGGCCGTCCATCACGAGGCCGGTGAGGCTCATGAGTACCGTGCTGTTCCTGTCCGTGGCGCGGGGCCCGGTTCCGCGCGTCTACTATCGACCATAGGACACGTGGCGCGCACGGTACGCCCTGCGAGGAGGGTCAGGCGGCATGAAGGGTCTCGGAGAGCTCGAGGCGCAGGTGATGGACGTCTTGTGGTCCGCCACCGAGGCGCTCACCGTGCGCCAGGTGCTGGACACCCTGCCCCAGGAGCGGCACCGCGCCTACACGACGGTGATGACGGTCCTCGACAATCTGCACCGCAAGGACTTCGCGCAGCGCGAGCGCGTCGGCCGCGCCTGGGCCTACCGCCCCACCCGGAGCCGGGCGGCCCATGCCGCGGCGCTGATGACCGACGCCCTCGGGACCGGCGACGACCGCACCGCCGCGCTCCTGCACTTCGTCGAGCACCTGCCGCCCGACGAGGCCGCGCAACTGCGGGCCCTGCTGGACCGCGAGCGCGACTGAGCGCTATCATCGCCATGTGACGATGAAATCCGGGATGGGCGCCTCCCTCGAGGACGTGGCGGTCGACGAGCAGGCCGCGGCGGTCGCGGCCGCCGCTCTGTTCCGCGCGATGGGCGACCCGTCCCGGGTGGCGATCCTGCGCCACCTGCTGCTGGGCGAGCACAACGTCGCCGAGCTGACCTCGCACCTGGGCCTGGCCCAGTCGACGGTCTCCAAGCACCTCGCCTGCCTGCGCGACTGCGGACTGGTCGCCTCCCGGCCGGTCGGGCGCGCGTCGGTCTTCACGCTCACCCAGCCCGACGCGGTGGTGCGGGTGTTCGCCGCCGCCGAGTCCCTGCTCGCGGCGACGGGCGACGCGGTCGTCCTGTGCCCCGGCTCGAGGATGGCCGGCTGATGGGCGCCGGACACGGCCACGGACACGCGGGCGGACGCCACCGCTGGCGCCTGGCGGTCGCCTTCGGACTGGTCGGCTCGTTCTTCGGCGTCGAGCTCGCCGTCGGACTCTGGTCGGGATCCCTGGCCCTGCTCTCGGACGCCGGCCACATGGCCGCCGACGTCGTCGCTCTGGGTGCCGCGCTGGCCGCGACCCGCATCGCCACGATGCCCGACCGCACCGGGCGCAAGACGTTCGGCTCCTACCGCGCCGAGGTGTTCGCCTCCGGCCTGACGGTCCTGCTGATGCTCGGTGCCGGCACCTACGTCGCCGTCGAGGGCATCAAGCGCATCGGCGAGAGCGTCGAGCTCGAGTCGGGCGCCGTGATGCTGGTCGGCGCCATCGGCCTGCTCATCAACGTCATCGCACTCGGCCTGCTGCGGGGCGGCGCCGGCGAGAGCATCAACGTCAAGGGCGCCTATCTCGAGGTCGTCGCCGACACGGTGGGCTCGGTGGGCGTGATCGCCGCCGGCATCATGATCGCCCTCACCGACAACGCCTGGTGGGACACCGGCATCGCGCTGGCCATCGCCGCGTTCGTCGTGGTCCGGGCCGTCATGCTCGGCCGCGAGGTCCTCAACGTGCTCGGCCAGCACGCCCCCGCCGGGATCGATCCCGCGGAGGTCGAGGCGTCGCTCGTCGCCGTCGACGGCGTGGCCGAGGTCCACGACCTGCACCTGTGGGCGCTCACCTCCGGCATGAACGTCGCCACCGCCCACCTGGTCGCCGCCCCCGGCGCCTCCCGCGAGGTCCTGGTGGCCGCGCAGGCCACCCTGCGGGAGAGGTACGGCGTCGACCACGCCACGCTCCAGGTCGAGTCGGACGCCACGGCCTGCAGCGAGCTGTCGTGGTGACGTCGGGCGGGGTCGTCCGGTGATCGCCGCGCTGGCGCTGGTCGGCTTCGCGTTCGCGGTCCGCACCACGGCGCTGCGGATGCTGCCCGACGCGGCCTGGGCGCGGCGCGCGCCCCGCCTGGGCGTCCTCACCTGGCAGGCCGTGACCGTGGCCGTGCCGGTGTCCGTCGTGCTCGCCGGCCTGGCCCTCGCCGTGCCCCTCCTGCCGGCGGTCACCGGCGACACCACCGGCATCCTCGGCGCCTGCGCCTTCCTGCTGCGCGAGCACTACGAGACCCCGGGCGGGATCGCCGCCGGGGTTGCCGGCCTCGCCGGCGCCCTCGCCCTCAGCGGCCGGTTGGCGGTCAGCCTGGCCGGGGAGCTGCGCGTCGTACGCCGGCTGCGGGCCCGCCAGCGCGACGGGCTCGCCCTGGTGAGCCGGACCGATCTCGTCCCCGGCGCCTGGGTGATCGAGGACCACCGCGCCGCGATCTTCTGCATCCCCGGCCATCCCGCCCAGGTGGTCGTGACCACCGCCGCGCTGTCGGTGCTCACGCCGGAGCAACGGGTGCTCGCCCTCGCCCACGAGCAGGCGCATCTGTCGGGGCGGCACCACCTGGCCCTGACCTTCGCGGCCGCGGCGCGCCGCGCGCTGCCCCGCAGCCGGCTCCTCGCGGCGGCCGCGACCGAGATCGCGACCCTGGTCGAGATGCACGCCGACGACCGCGCCGTCGGCTGCGGCGAGCGCTCCGACCTGGCGGCGGCACTGGTCAAGCTGGCCGGCGGCCCGAGGCCCGAGGGCGTGCTGGCGGCCAACGGGGGGCCGGCCGTCCAGCGCGTGCAGCGCCTGCTGGCGACCGGACCCGCCCTTCCCCTGCGCCAACGCTGGTCGATCCAGCTGGGTGTCGCAGCGCTGTCCGTCGCCCCGCTCCTGATCGCCGCTGCGCCGGCGATCGAGGCCATCCTCCGCGACTACTGCTCGACCGCCCTCCACACCTGAGGTCGGCGCCCGGGCCGCCTCAGACGCCGGCGTAGGAGTGCGGCCGGTGATCCACAGCCCGGGGACCGCCCGGACATCTCCCTGGGACCGACCGGCGCGGTCCACCGCCCGTCTCGCCATCACTATCCTTCGTAGTACGTTGACCGGATTGACCTGACGGAGAGCGGAGCGGTAGGTGCGAGAGGCGGACCGGCCGGAGCTGAGCGCCGGGGAGAGTGCCGCATGACGGGTCGACACCGGGCGGGCCGGCCCAGCCGTGCCGGCCGGAGGCGGGCAGGGCACCGTCGGCGACGCCCCGGCCACCGCCGGTGGGGCGCCGGCGTGGCGCTCGGCGCCCTCACCGCGGCCGCGGTGGGCGTCGGCGCGGGCATCCTCTCCCCCGACGGCACGGACCCGGCGGCCAGACCGACCCGGCCGCCCCAGGGTGAGCCGGTCGCTCCGGCAGCCGCCCCGGCGACGCCCCTCGCCGCCGCTCCGTCGGCTCCGTCCGACCCGAGTCCGCCGGCACCACGGGCGGTGCCGGTCGCCGTCGACATCCCCGAGCGTGGCCCGGGGACCTTCCGGATCGCGAGCGGGCGCTCCGAGGTCAGCGGGGAGGGCAGCCTGCTGACGTACACGGTCGAGGTGGAGCGCGGCCTGCCCCTCCGGGTGCGTGAGATCGCCGCGACCGTGGACGCCACCCTGGCCGACCCACGCGGCTGGACGACCGCCGAGGACCGGTCGGTGCAGCGGGTCGGCCGGGACGGCGACCTGCGCATCCTCATCGCGACCCCGGAGACCACGGACGGGCTGTGCGCGCCCCTGGACACCGGCGGCCGGCTCTCCTGTCGCAACGGCGAGCGCGTCGTCCTGAACGCCTGGCGGTGGGTCCACGGCGCCGACGCCTACGACGGCATCGCCCAGTACCGGCGCTATCTCGTCAACCACGAGGTCGGCCACGCCCTCGGCAACGGTCATGTCGACTGCGCCGAGCCGGGCGCGCTGGCCCCGGTGATGTTGCAGCAGACCAAGGGCCTGCAGGGCTGCCGGCGCAACCCCTGGCCGGCCCCCTGACCCGGGACGCTAGGAACCGACGTACTCCCAATGCCAGGGCTCCGGGCGCGAGCCGCCGGCCCGGGCCCAGGACGGGTTGACCCAGCCCGTCGCGGGCGCGTTGACCGTCATCCAGCGGTACTCGTCCGTCCCGAACGACGCCACCCCGCCGCACAAGGCGCGAGCCACCTGGCAGCTCGCACAGGCTCTCCTCGGCTCGGTCCCGTTGCCACCTATCGTCGCCTGCGGCGCCGTCCGGCACCCCTCGAGCCAGGCCGGCTCGCGACGTACCGTCCCGGAGGTCGCGCGCGGCGCGCTCCGGCTCAGCACGTCACCGAGACCGCGCGACTCGGGAGGCGGTCCCGCTCGGCCCCCGTCACCGGCAGCGCGGGAAATGCTAGAAGGGCCCGAACCTGTCACCAGGTCAGGGCCCCTCACGATCTGCGCGCCTGTAGGGATCCGAACCCCAAACCTTCTGATCCGTCTATCCGGGTTGAGACGCGGATGAAGTCGGGTCTGGGGTCGCCGCGATGCGCAACGCGGTCGCGCTCCGCAGCCCGGTCGCCACGACCGTCCCCCCGACCGGGCGGCCAGGGCGAAATCAATCGGTCGTCGCAACACCCCCGTCCTGGAAGATGTTGAGTGGTCCGTCGTCAGCAGGCAGCGGATCGGGCGATCCGGCCGAACCTCCGGTCGCCGGGGCATCCGAGGTTCCAGCGTCACGTCGAGGCAGCATTCTGGGCCGGATCGCCAAGGGACTGTTGCCGATCGAAGCCGCCGCTGTGGTCGGTGTGGCGCAAGCCGTCGGCCAGCGGTGGTTCCGCAACGCTGGCGGCACGCCGCCGTTCGACCTGGAGTTCAAGCCAACGGGCCGCTACCTGTCCTTCGCTGAGCGCGAGGAGATCGCGCTCCTCAAGGCGCAGCACAAGGGCGTGCGCGAGATCGCTCGCGCCATCGGCCGTGACCCCGGCACAGTGTCGCGCGAGCTGCGCCGCAATGCCGCCGCTCGTGGCGGGAAGCTCGAGTACCGAGCTTCGGTCGCCCAGTGGAAGGCCGACATGGCGGCCAAGCGTCCCAAGGCCGCGAAGCTGGTCACCAACCCGCGGCTGCACGCCTACGTTGAGGAGCGGCTGGGGGGACAGATCAAGACCCCGGACGGCAAGGTCATCCGCGGTCCGGAGCCGCCACGATTCATCGGCATCAACAAGCCGCACCGCAAGCATCGCGGGTGGTCGACGGCGTGGAGCCCGGAACAGATCAGCAACCGGCTCAAGATCGCCTTCCCTGATGATGAGTCCATGCGCGTCAGCCACGAGGCGATCTACCAGTCGCTTACACTGAGGGCCGTGGCACGCTGAAGCGCGAGCTGGTCTGGTGCCTGCGCACCGGCCGCGTGTTGCGGGCACCGAGGGAACGATCGCGCCGCAAGACCTGGGCCCACGTCACGACCGAGACGCTGATCGGCGAACGCCCAGCAGAAGCCGAAGACCATGCCGTTCCCGGCCATTGGGAAGGCGACCTGGTGATCGGACTAGAGCGCTCAGCGATCGGCACCGTCGTCGACCGCACCACCAGGTTCACCATGCTGGTCCACCTTCCACGCGTGGCGGCTACCGGCGCAAGGAGACACCCAGGAACGGCCCCGCACTGGCCGGCTACGGCGCGATCACGATGAAGAACGCACTGACGAACACGATGTCGACGCTGCCGGCCCAGCTGCCGAGGTCGGTGGCCTGGGACCGCGGCAAGGAGATGCCCGCCCATGTGTCGACAACGTCGCGCACGCGCTGAACACCAGACCGCGCAAGGCCCCTTGGCTGGAAGACCCCGGCCGAGGCCTTCAACGAGCATCTACTGTTGCTCCAACAAGCTGGTGTTGCATCGACTGGGTGAACCTGTTCAGTTCCGCGCGAAGTCCGTGCGAAGAAGGTGCTGCGACTGCTGAAGAACAACGGCCTCAAGGGGTCGATGGGCCGTGCCCGCGGTGCCGGCGACAACGCCAGCATGGAGAGCCCCTTCTCCCTGGCTGTAGAAGAAACGTGCTCGACACCTAACGCTGGGATACCCGCGAGGCCCTACGCCTCGCGATCGGCACCTGGATCGAACCCAAGTACCACCGCCAGCAGACCCCGGGCCGACTGCCCCAGTCGAGTCTGAGCTGATCCACACGGCCGGATCACCGCCGACCGTGAGTGTCAACCAAACCGGGGCAGACCCGTGCAGCAGTCCCTTCATCTTTCCGTGTCGGTATCGCCCTGACCCAGCCGACAGATATCTCAAGCGCCCAATGCCAGGCCGCCGTCGACGTAGAGCGTCTGGCCGGTGATGTACGACGCCTCGTCACTGGACAGGAAGGTCACCGCGGCGGCGATGTCGGCGGGGAACCCGACCCGCTTGACCGGGTTGGCCTCGGCACTCAGGCGGCGGAACTCCTCGACGTCCATCTTCAGCCGGGCCGCGGTGGCATC
>NZ_JAVFWN010000010.1 GCF_030929495.1 Nocardioides sp. LHD-245
GTGACCTCCCCAGAGCCATTCTCGACGCCACTCCCCGAACCAACCGGGATGACCATGCAACCCTGGAACCTCAGCTGCGTAGTGGCTCCACGCCGCCGATGTCCCTTACATGAGCCCGCCCCTCGGGCCCTGGCCGCCCGGACTCGACCGGGACCTGTCCGGCGCGAGACACCCCGGCGACCTTCGGCGCGACCTCAGGCCTGCGACAGGGACAGACGGGCGTCGAGGATCGCCTGCTCGATGCTCCGGGGCGCGTAGGCGTCGCCGACGGTCACGACCACCGCGTCGGCGACGGCGAGCAGCTCGTTCATCGAGGCGTTCGGCATCGGCGCACCGATCCACACGAGCGTGTCGACGTCGGTCAGCAGCTGGGTCGCACGGGTGTAGCCACGCCGTACGACGAGCGCGGACGGCTCGGACCCGACGATCTGGGTGACGGCCATGAAGTCGACGCCGCGCTCGCTGAGCGCCTGGTACTCCAGGCGCCAGTTGGTGACCTCGATCGCCGCACCCGCGTACGGCTCCGGAGTCAGGTAACGCACCTCGCAACCCTTCTCGGCGAGCACCCGGGCCGCGTTGAAGCCCGGCCAGTCCCCGACCGCGTCGAACACGACGACGCGTCCGGTCAGCTCGCCACGGAGCGCTTCGTCGATGCCGACGACGCGCACGTCGACGTGCAGCTTCTGCACGGCCGGATCCTTGAACCCGGCGTCCGGGGTCGGGCCGGCCGCATAGGTCGCCCCCGTCGCGACGACGACGAGCTCCGGGTGCAGGTCGGCGAGGGCTCCCGCGGTCGCCTCCACACCGGTACGGATGTCGACTCCGAGTACGCCGCACTCCTGCTCGAGCCAGTCGACCAACGAGGAGAGCTCTCCACGCCCCGGCGTCCTCGACGCGACCCGCGCCTGGCCGCCGACCTTGTTCTCGCGCTCCAGGACGGTCACCTGGTTGCCGCGGACCGCAGCCACCCGGGCGGCCTCCAGCCCGGCGGGACCGGCCCCGACGACCACGACCCGACGGCCGTCCGCCGCCGGCTCGACCTCTTCGGGCAGGTCGAGCTCGTGCCCGACGCGGGGGTTGTGGATGCACCGGATGCCGTGCCCCGCCTCGAGGCTGTCCATGCAGTTCATCGCGCCGATGCACGGGCGGATGCGCGAGGTCCGGCCGGTTCGCGCCTTCTCCGGCAGGTGCGGGTCGGCGATGAGGCCACGGGCCATGACGACGGCGTCGCACGCCCCGGCCTCCAGGAGGTCTTCGGCCGTGCGCGGGTGGTTGACGCGGCCGACCAGGAACACCGGGACGTCGATGACGTTCTTCACCTGGCGGCCGTACTTCTGCCACAGGCCGGGCGCGAACGTCATGTTCGGGATGTTGCGGGCCGTGTTGAGGGCGTCGGTGTAGTGGCCCATCGTGAGGCTGACGTAGTCGAGGAGCTCCCACGTGCCGACAGTGCCGATGATCTCGGCCATGTCCATGTCGTCGAGCTCGCCCTGGTCGAGGCCGGCCGCGGTCATCCGGGCACCGACGGCCAGGTCGGGACCGGCGGCCTCCCGGACGGCGCGGGCGATCATCTGGGCGAATCGGAGGCGGTTCTCCAGCTCCCCACCCCAGTCGTCCCGGCGCAGGTTCGTCCTGGGCGACATGAACTGCTCCACGAGGTTGCCGTGCGCGAAGTGCAGCTCGATGCCCGAGAGTCCTCCTTCACGGCAGCGGCGCGCGGCCGCGGCGAACGAGTCGACGATGGCGAGGATCTCGGCCTCGGTGAGCGCGTGCGCGACGCGCCACCGGCCACCCAGGTAGCTCGCGGGAACACTCGACGGCGCCACGAACACCTCCGCTCCGCGGCCGGTGTACTCACTCTGGCTGCCGGGGTGGAACAGCTCGGCGCTGTAGAAAGCGCCGTACCGGCCGACGGCGGCCGCAACCGCCTGATAGGCCGGCACGACGCTGTCGTCGGAGTTGTACAGGTCCAGGTAGTCACCGGTCACGGACGTCGCCTGGGACACGATCAGCGCCGCGCCTCCTTCGGCGCGTTCGCGGTGGTACTCGACGAGCTGGTCGGTGTAGGCGCCACGCCTCGCGAACCCTGTCTGATGGGCCGAGTTCACGATGCGGTTCTTCAAGGTGAGCGGTCCCACCTGGAGCGGCGAGAACAGGAGGGGGTACTCGGGGTGGCGCTCGTCCATCAGCTGGCCTTTCGAAGGGAACGGCGGAGACACCTGCGGCACGGTCGATGCTGCATGCAAGTCTGCATTCACTACAACATACAGTAAGATCGGTCTCGGTATCCTGCAACTCGGCCTGGAAGGCATGCGAACTGATGACCGAAGTCGCGCTCTCGCTCACGGAAGAGGCACACCGCCGGATCCGTACGGACATCATCGAGGGCCGCATCCGCCCCAACGTCCACCTCGTCGCGAACGACCTCGCGCAGCAGTTGCAGATCTCCAGAACCCCCATCCGCGAGGCACTCCAACTTCTCGCCAACGAAGGGCTCGTGGTCGCCACCAAGCGCGGCTTCGTCGTACGGGAGCACTCCGCGGAGGAGATCCGACTCATCTACGAGGTCCGTGCCGCACTCGAGGAGATGGCCGCCCGTCTGGCCGCGCTCCGCGCCACCGACGAGCACATCACCGCCCTGGAGAAGCTCGGTGCGCACACCAAGGCCGCGGCGGAGAGCCCCCGCGACGTGATCGTGGACCTGAACGACGCGTTCCACGAGGCGATCATGATCGCTGCCGGCAACCCGCGGCTGGCGAACATCAACGCCAGGAACTCCGAGCACTTCTTCAACTACAACATCGCCAAGCTGTACTCGCACGAGGAGGCGGCTCTCGCGATCGCCGAACACGAGGCGATGCTCAAAGCCATCAAGAAGCGCGACCCCGACGCCGCGGCGAGGGCTTCGCGCGAGCACGTGCTGAACGCGCTCGAGGTCACTCTCCAGAAGTTGCGCTGAACGCCGTCGACGGGCCGGGCGGACCAGCAGCGCCTTCGCGACCTGAGCTGGGGAGACCCCGAGTGCTCCGACGGCTCCGACGTCACGCGGCTCCCAGGTAGAGGCGTCCGACGGTCGGGTCGCTGAGGATGTCCCGAGCAGGGCCGTGCATCGCGAGCTCGCCGGCGACCAGCACCACGCCGAAGTCGGAGATCTCCAGCGACTGCACGGCGTTCTGCTCGACGAGGAGCACCGTGACGTCGTGCAGGTCCCGCGTGTTGCGGACCGCGTCGAACATCGAGTCCATCATCGCCGGCGACAGGCCGGCGGAGGGTTCGTCGAGAAGCAGGGTCGTCGGGCTGGTCATCAACGCTCGGGCGAGCGCGAGGAGCTGACGCTGACCGCCCGAGAGGGACTCGGCGCGGATCCGGCGCTTCGCTGCCAGGTCCGGATAGGTGTCGAGCAATTCGGAGATACGCCGGCGTTGCTGCTTGCGAGGCACGCGAGCTCCACCGACCTCGAGGTTCTCCATGACGGTGAGCGGCCCGAAGACGTTGGCGACCTGGGGGACGAACGCGACCCTGTGCTCGATCACTCGACGGTGGGCCGAGACACCTCGCACCTCGGCTCCGTCGACCACGATGGAGCCCGTGGTCTGCGGGGTCTGACCCACGACCGAGCGCAACAGCGTGCTCTTCCCGGACCCGTTGGGGCCGATGACCGTGGCGATGGCCTTGGTCGGCACGTGCATGTCGATGTTCCGGACGACGGGGACGTCCTGGACGTAGCCGGCGGTCACTCCGCGAAGCTCGATGCTCATGACAGTGTCCTCCTGTCGGCGCTCTCCACGACGGCCCTGCTGCCGCTTCGACCGAGGTACGCCTCCAGAACCTCTGGATGGTCCGAGAGCTCGGCGGGTGCGCAGCTGGCGATGATGGCTCCCCGGTCGAGGACGTAGACGCGGTCGCAGACGTCGGAGATGAACCTCATGTCGTGCTCGACGGTCAGCAGGGTGACTCCTTCGGTCTGGAGCTTGCGGAGGTGCTCGGCGAGCTCGACGCGCAGGCTCGGGTTCACGCCGGCGGTCGGCTCGTCGAGCATGAGGATCTTCGGATCGCCCATGAGCGCCATGCCGAGGCTCAACAGCTTCTGCTGACCTCCGGAGAGCTTGCCGCCGGGATGGCCGGCCAGCTTGTCGAGCTTGATGCGCTCGAGGATGGACCAGGCCTTGTCGACTGCGTCCGCCTCCTCCTCACGGACCCGCTTCCAGGAGACGAGCGAGTGCCGGATGGTCTCGCCTCGGACGAGGTGACCACCCGCGAGCATCAGGTCCATCACGGACATCTTCGTGGGCAGGTTCGCGTGCTGGAAGGTTCGGACCAGACCGAGCTTGGCGACGTCCCACGGCTCCTTGCCGGTGACGTCCTTGCCCAGCAGCAGCACACGGCCGGCGTCCGGCCTCTCGAACCCCGAGCAGCAATTGAGCGCCGTGCTCTTGCCCGAACCGTTCGGACCCACGAGTCCCACCGACTCCCCGGCCCGAACCTCGATGGAAGCGCCGTCGAGGGCGGCGATCCCGGCGAAGTGCTTCTTGATGCCTTCAACGACGAGCATGGGCTGCCTTCACCTTCTCCGGCACGAGCCCCTCGGTGCGGACCAGCAGGAATCCGAGGAGGACGACTCCGATGACGAGGATGCGGATGCCAGCGGCCTGGTCGGCGGAAACGTCGATCCAGTCGCGGACGAAGCGGGTTCCGTCGTACAGGACGGTGATGAGAACGGCACCGACGACGGCACCGGTGGTGTTCCCGAGTCCGCCGACCACGACCATCGTGAAGATGAGGAAGGTGGCGAACGGGAGGAGCTGGCCGGGGCCGATGAACGAGATGTACATCGCGTAGAAGCCGCCGCAGACCGAAGCCATGACGGCAGAGAGAGCCATCACGCGGACCTTCGCGCTGACGACGTTGTGGCGCAGGCTCGCTGCCAGATCCGGGTTCTCGCGGATGAGGACGAGAACCCGGCCGTACTGGCCGTTGCGCACGCGCCGGGCGACCAGGTAGGCGATGCCGAGGACCACGACGATCGTGGCGAACGTGGCCGCCTCGCGTGCCGTGGTCGACATGCCGGTCCAGATGCCGCTGACGGCGCTGAGGCCCTGGGCGCCGCCGGTGAACCCGTCCTGGTTCAGCGCCACGAGTCTCACGAGCTCGGCAAGCGCGAGAGTCGCGATCGCCCAGTAGTCGCTCGCGAGGGTCCGGCCCAGTCGACCGACCAGCGCGCCGGCGGCACCGGCCAGGACCGCACCGACGAGGAACCCGACGATCCACGGCACGTCGTGACTGTCGAGGATCGCGACGCTGTAGGCACCGATGCCGACGAAGGCGACCTGGCCGAAGTTCAGGAGGCCGGTGACGCCGACCTGCAGGTTGAGGCTGAGCGCGTTGATCGCGTAGACAGCGGCGAGGATACCGACACCGAGGAGGTACTCAACCACGACGAACCGCCCTTCCCATGAGGCCCTGGGGACGGAATGCGAGCATCACGACCAGGAGTGCGAATCCGACCGCCGGGCGGTAGCCCACCTCGAGATGGTGAGTGCCACCGACGATGGCGCCCCAGTCGATCTGCAGCACGAGAGACTCGGCGCATGCCAGGGCGTAGGCGGCGATGACCGCCCCGGCGATGGAGCCGAGGCCGCCGACGATCGCCGCGGCGAAGACCGGCAGCAGCAGGTTGAAGCCGAGTTCGATGCCGACCGCGGAGTCGATGGACAGCAGGATGCCGGAGACCGCGGCGAGACCGGCCGAGAGCATCCAGACGATGTCCACGACTCGCCCTCGGTTGAGCCCGGACACATCGGCCAGCTCTGGGTTGGCGGCGACCGCTCGCACGGCACGACCCAACGACGTGAACTTCAGCACGAGCGCCAGCAGGGCGAGCAGACCGAGCGAGATGCACACCAGCCGAATCTGGCTCGGCGTGATGAGCGCGCCGTGGAAGTCGATCCCTCGCTCGAGGGGGGTCGGCAGGTACCGCGGACGGGAACCGTAGAGGAGTTGCAGCGTCGCCCTGATGACGATGGCCAGCGCGAGTGAGCCGATGAGCGCGATCATCGGTCCCGAGCGCAGGAGCCGGCGGAACAGCAGCCGGTACAGCACGACTGCCAGGACCGCCACCAGGGCGACCCCCAGGGCGGAACTGAGCAGCAGGCCCAGTCCCGCCCCGGTGAGGGCGACGGCCGAGTACCCGCCGAGGGTGGCGAACTCGACGTGGGCCACGTTCGCGAACCGCAGGGTGCCCTGGATCAGGGTCAGCCCCACCGCGAGCAGGGCGATGATGCTGCCCCGCACCGCTGTGTCCACCAGTACTTCAACCATCGTTGCTCCTCAGCTCGGTCGACCGTGTCCCCTACTGGGGGACGATCTCGCCGTTCTTGACCTCGGCGATGACGTACGGCTGCTCGGAACGCTGGCCGTCGGGGTCGAGGACGATCGGGCCGGTCACACCCTCGTACGTCTTCGAGATCTCGGTCAGCGCCGCGGCGATCGCCTCCGGGTCCGCCGCGTTGGCCTTGTTGATCGCCTGGGCGAGCATCATGGTCGCGTCGTAGGCGTAGCCGTTGAAGGACGAGATGAACTTCTCGCCGTAGGTCTTCTCGTAGAAGTCGGCGTAGGCCTGGCCGTTCTCCGAGGTGGAGTTCACGTCCATGCCGATGCGACCCTCGACCGACTTCGGATCGGCGTCGGGCACGTCCTGGGACAGGTAGATGTCGAAGACCGGCTGGTCGGTCATGCCGAGCTCGTAGATCTCCTTGTTGATGACGGTGCCGTCCTTGCCGTAGGTGGTGATCACGTAGGCGTCGGGCTTGGAGTCCTTGAGGCGGTTCAACTCCTGGCGGTAGTCGGACTGACCCTCGGTGTAGACGCCACTGGTGGTGACGGTGCCGCCGAGCTCCTTGAAGGCGTCGGACACCGAGCTGACGATGCCGGTGCCGTATGAGTTGTTCGGCGCGAGGATCGCGATGGACTCGTATCCCTTGTCCCACAGCGCGTCGGCGGTGAAGGCGCCGGCAACGTCGTCGAGACCGATGGTCGAGAACTGCAGGCTGCCGGTGGTGCGGAGCTCGATGGAGGAGCTGCCGGGGTTGACGCCGACGACGCTCTGACTCTCCAGATACTGCTGCATCGGGATCGAGTTGCCCGAGGAATACTCGCCGATGACGGCGGGGACCTGGGCGACGCTGACGAGCTTCTTCGCGGCCTGTATGGCGGCGTCGGCGGTGCCTTGGGAGTCCTCGATGTCGACGACGAGCTTCTTGCCCATGACACCGTCGCCCTCGTTGATCTTGGCAACCGCGAGCTCGATGCCCCGCTGCTGGTCCTTGCCGATGGTGGCGTTGGTGCCGGTCAGCGGCAGGACAGCCCCGATCTTGAACTCACCCTCGAGGCTGGTGTTCGCCGACGGAAGGTCGGCCTTCTTTTTCCCGCTGTCGTCCGACCCGCAGGCAGACAGCGAGAGCGCCAGCACGAGCGGGACCGCCAGGCCCAGTGCTCGGGCCTTGATTCGGCGACGGTGCATCTCTCCTCCTTCGTAGGAATGCAGTGCCTGCATTCGATTCTCGCGACCCGAACTGGTGGGCCCGTCTCCCGAGCTCGCTAGGGGCAGTCGCCGTTCACGGTGAAACCGCCATCGACGGCGAGGATCTGCCCGGTGATGTAGGACGCCGCATCCGACGCCAGGAAAAGCACGACCGCCGCGATCTCGTCGGTCGCTGCCAGACGTCCCATCGGGATGCGCCCGATGAGACCGTCTTCGTCCAACCGACCTTCGTCGAAACCGGACTGGACCATGTCGGTCGACGTCCACCCGGGAGCGACGGAGTTGACGCGAACTCCTCGCTTGGCCCACTCGACGGCCAGCGTTCGGGTCATCCCGGAGAGGCCCGCCTTCGCGGTGGTGTAGGAGACCCGGCCGGAGATTCCGGTACTCGATGCGACGGAGCCGACGTTCACGATGGCTCCGCGCCCCTTGGCGAGCATCCCTCGTGATGCGGCACGGGAGCACCAGAAGGCACCGTTCAGGTCGGTGTCGATGACTTCGAGCCAGTCGTCGTCGCGGAGGTGCTCGGCGTCTCCGCGGATGATGACGCCGGCGCAGTTGACCAGGACGTCCACGGTCCCGATGCTCGCTTCGACGTCCGCGAACACGCTGTCGACGGAGTCGGCCCGGCCGACGTCCATCTTTCGCGCGTGCGCGCTGAACCCCTGGTCGCCCAGTTCGGCGACCTCGGTCCGCAGCGCGGCTTCGTCGCGACCCGTGACGATGACCTCGTATCCGGCCCGGGCGAGCTGACGGGAGATGGCCCGGCCGATCCCCTTCGCGCCGCCGGTGACGAGTGCGAGCCCGGTCATCTGCCCTTCCTCCTGGTCCGGACGACGAACGGATCCATGTCCAGCGCGGGTCGGCGACCAGCGATGGCGTCGGCGAGCAAGAGGCTCGAACCGCAGGCCATGGTCCAGCCCATGTGGCCGTGGCCGGTGTTGTAGTAGAGGTTCGAGTGCTTCGTGCCACGACCGATGATGGGTGGGCCGTCGGGGGTCATGGGTCGCATGCAGGAGCGGACCTGGGCTCCGTCCCAGTCGGCGGCTCCCGGGAACAGCTCTCTCGCGGTCTTGAAGATGTTGTCGAAGTCGCTCGGTACGTGGCTGCGGTTGTACCCGTCGAACTGCGCGGTCGAGGAGATGCGCAGGGTGTCGCCGAGGCGCGACCAGGCGACGAGGGTCTTCTCATCCACGCCGCCGACGGTCGGCGTCGCCGAGTCGTCGAGGACCTGGGCGGTGATGGAGAAGCCCTTGGCCGGGAACACCGGGATGTCCTGGCCGATCGTGCGCGAGATGATCGGACTCTGGATACCGGCGGCGAGGACGAACTGGTCCGCGGCGAGCTCCCCCTGGTCGGTGACGAGGGTGGTCACCTTGCCGCCCTGCTCGACGAATCGGAGAGCGGAGACCCCGAGGAGGAAACGGACCCCGAGCTTCTCGCGGCAGACGCGGGCGAGCTCGGTGGTGAACTTCTCGGAGTTGCCGCTGCCGTCGCTGACGCCGTGGATGGCGCCCTTGACGACCTCGGCGGCGTTCTTGAACGCCGGATCCAGCGCGACCAGGTCGTCGGGAGTGAGGCGCTTGACAGGCTGGCCGTGTTCGGCCACGAGCGCCATCTTGTCGAGACCGACCTCGAGCTCGTGCTCGTCGCGGTACAGGTAGACCGCCCCCTTCTTCACGACGTCGTAGAGCAGCCCTTCCGCTTCTTCGAGGCGGTACATCTCGGCCTGGCTGTACTGGGCGAGCCCGAGCTTGACGACGGTGTTGGCGCGGGCGCGCTTGGTGGTGCACTCGCGCATGAACTGCATGCCCCACCACAGGAACCTGGGGTCCAGGCTGAGCTTGACCCGGATGGCGGTGGCTTCGCCCATGAGCGATCTGACCAGCATCTTCGGCGCCTGGGGCGAGGCCCAGGCGAAGGAGTGGCTGGGCGCGATGAGGCCGGCATTGCCTCCCGTGGCGTCGGTGCCGAGCTCACCCGCCTTGTCGACGACGGTCACCTCGTGTCCGTCGCGCGCGAGGTAGTAGGCGGTGGTCACACCGACCACGCCTCCGCCGACGACGACTGTCCTCATGGGTGTGGCGTCCGTTCGTTCTCAGTTGCGGGCGATCGCGGTGGACTGGACCTCGACGACGAGTCCGTCGATCAGCAGGCCGGCGACGACGGCTGCGCGTGCGGGGCGGTGGGCGCCGAACTTCTCCACCCAAGCCTTGTTGAAGCCGGGCAGGTGCTTGAGATCCGGGACGAAGACGGTGGCGGTGACGATGTCGTCGAGGGTGCCGCCGACGTCGGCGAGGACGCGAGCGACGCGGTCGAGGGTGACGAGGGTCTGCTCGTAGGCGTCGCCGGGGGCGACGACCTCGTTGTCGTCGTCGAGGGCCACCTGGCCGGCGACGAAGACGAACCCGTTCGCGACGGTGGCCTGCGAGTACGGGAACAGGGCCGGGCCGAAGGTGCTCGGGTTGACGATCTGGATGTCGCTCATGGGAGTTGGTCTCTTTCCTCTGTCGATTTCGTTTCAGTAGATGCCGGAGTAGGTGCGCGGGTTGACTGCGTGGTGGACGTAGTCGATGAAGGACGCCCAGTCGTAGACGGGAAGGCCGGTGGCGGCACGGATGGCGGCGGAGTACGCCGGGAGGTCCGAGCACTCGGTGACGATGGCGCCGATGTCGGGGTTGCTCCGCTGCAGCTCACGTGCGCCTTCGACCACCTCGTCGGCGAATCGGAGCGGTTCCATCTCGCCGACCTCGTCGAGGATGACCTCACGGAAGTGGTCGTAGCTCTCGAGGCCCTGGACGACGATGCGGTCGGTGTCGGTGAACCCGACGCCTTCGAGGAGGGCGGGCGTCACGGCTGCCGCGTTGGCGGACAGGACTCCGACGCGACGGTCCGGGCCGACCATGCGGGTGACCATGTCCAGCTGCAGGAGGCTGGAGAGGAACACCGGGACGTTCACCGCCGCGGACACCGCCTCTTGGAAGACGGCCATGAATCCGCAGTTGGAGGTGATGGCGCGTACGCCTTCGGTCTCCAGTCCCTGGGCCGCGGTGAGGATGAGGTCGGTGAACTTGGCGCCGTCTCCGCGCAGGATGTCCGCGCCGATGAGTCCCTGGACCTCGACGTACCGCATCGGGAAGCTGAACGTGCCGACGTGGTTGAGGTCGCCGGGGACGAACGGGATGTTCCACTGCGCGCACAGCATCCCGATGGGGTAGCCGTTCGCGATCTGGCCCTTGCGGGCGCGGACAGTCGCGGGCAGGTCCTGGTTCATGCCGCTCCCCCGTCACTGCCGCGGCGCTTGGGACCGGGGATGTGGAGCGGCCGGCCGAGCGCGACGAGAGCTGCCTCGTGGTGGATCTCGGCCATCGTCGGGTGGGCGTGGATGGTGCCGGCGAGGTCGTCGAGGTGGGCGGCCATCTCGATGGCGAGTGCGGCCTCGGCGATGAGCTCGCTGGCGTGCGGGCCGACGACGGTGGCGCCGAGAACGACGCCGGTGCTCTGGTCGTACACATACTCGACGAAGCCCGTGCTCTCCCCCATGGTGCGGGCGCGCCCCGAGGCGGAGATGGGGAACGTCGCTCGTGCTGCCGGGTGCCCGGCTTCCTCGGCGCCGACGGCCGTGAGGCCGGCTTGCGCGACCTCGGGGTCGCTGAAGACGACGGCAGCGATGGTGGCCGGGTCGAACAGCTCGCTGTGCCCGGAGAGAACCGCGGCGGCGACGTGCCCCTCGGCGCTGGCCTTGTGCGCCAGGGACGGACCGGGGGCGATGTCGCCGATGGCAGCGACTCGGGGGGTGACCAGAAGATCGGTGCCGACCCGAAGGCGTCCGTCGGGTCCTGGGGCGACATCGAGCGCCTCGAGGCCGAGGTCGTCGGTGTTCGGGACGCGGCCGACGGCGACGACGACGAGCTCGACGTCGAGCTCGACGGGGCCGTTCGACCCGTCGACCTGAAGGTGTGTTCCGGTGTCTCCGGTGACCTTGGCGTTCGTCAGGACCTCGACGCCGAGCTCCTTCACGTGCTCGGCGATCAGGGTTCCGATCTTGGCGTCCATCGTCGGCAGCAGCGTGTCCAGTGCCTCCACGATGGTGACCGCCGAACCGAGCTTGGCGAGCGCGGTGCCGAGCTCGAGGCCGATGTACCCACCGCCGACGACGGCGACGCTCTTCGGCAGCTCGGAGAGCTCGAGCGTCTCGGTCGAGGAGACGATGCGCACGCCGTCGAACGGGAGGTGCTCGAGCTCGACGGGACGAGAACCGGTCGCGATGATGCAGGACTTGAACTGAAGGTGCGTCGGGGGTCGATCGGGGTCGGTGACGAGTGCGCCCTGGTCGGGGCGGGTGAAGCGGAACCAGCCGCGCCGGACGTCGACGCCGGCTCGTTTCAGCAGGCCTCGCACGCCGCCGTTCAGTCCGCCGACGACGTCGCGCTTCCAGTCCTGGAACTTCACGAGGTCGACGGTGCCGGCGCCGGCGGGGCCGCCGCGGCCATGCCATGCGGACTGACTGTGCACGTGCGACGCGAGCTCGATGAGCGCCTTGGACGGGATGCACCCCACACGGACGCAGATGCCACCCAAGCCGTCTTCGCCGTCGGCGTCGACCAGGACGACGTTGCGGCCGAGCTGTGCTGCCGCGATGGCGGCGACGTAGCCTCCCGGGCCGCCGCCGACGACGAGCAGGTCGACGCCTTCGGGCATCTCTCCGACAACCATGACCTTCTCGTCTCCTAGGACAGCAGCAGTAGGGGCTGGGCGACCGCGGCGGCGACCGCATTGACGAATCCGGCGAGGTGCGCGCCGTCGTTGATGCGGTGGTCGGCGGCGACCACGATGGGGAGCACCGGTCGCACGACGGGCTTGCCGTCGACGGCGACGACCTTCTCGCTGATGCGGCCGAACCCGGCGATGCCGACCTCGGGAGGACGGATGACGGGGTTGCCCAGCCAGGTGCCGAAGGAGCCGAAGTTCGTCACGGTGAAGGAGCCACCCGTCAGCTCCTCCGGGGTGGCGGTTCGGGTGCGGGCCCTCGCGGCGAGCCGTTCGACCTCGTGGGTGAGCTCGGTGAGATCGAGCAGGTCGGCGTCGCGGATGACCGGGACGATGAGGCCATCGTCGGTCGCGGTGGCCATGCCGAGGTGCACTCCGGCGTGCTTGATGAGGGTCGCGGTCGCGGCGTCGAACGTGGCGTTCATCGACGGCTGAATGGCCAGTGCCCGCATGACGGCCTTAAGGAGGAGCGGGAAGACCGAGAGGCGTACGCCGCCGGCCTCGAAGGTCGGCTGGAGTGCGGTTCGGGCAGCGAGCAGGTTGGTGGCGTCGACCTCACGGAACTCGGTGACGTGCGGGATGCTCAGGGCCTCGGTCATGGACCGTGCGATCGATCGCCGCAGGCCGCGGAGTTCGACGACCTCGTTCGCGCGGCCGGCCACTGCCCGCGCGGCCGGGGCGGCCCCGGCCGCCATCCCGGAGGAACCGTCGGCCGAGGGCTGGTCGCCCAGATCGCTCTCGAGGATTCGGCCGTGCGGTCCGGACCCGATGAGCGTCGAGAGGTCGATCCCTCGCTGGACGGCGATACGCCGCGTGCGGGGGCTCGCCATCGGACGGCGCCGAGGAGCCGCGGGGTTCGACGCTGCGACGAGGAGGGCTGCGCCGCGGTGAGCGGTGGTCGCTGGGACGGGGACGCCGACGCGTGCCGGCGCGGGGGAGGCGGCGGGCGAAGCGGCACCAGGCTCGGCGTGCTCGGGCGGGAGGGCGCCCGGGTCTCCGATGATGGCGAGGAGCTCCTCGACCTTGGCGACCTCGCCGGCCGGAACGCACTGCTTGAGCAGCGTGCCGGTCGCCGGCGCCGGGATCTCGACGATGGACTTGTCGGTCTCGACCTGGACCATCGGGTCGTCTTCGTGGATGGGTTGTCCCACCTCGACGAACCACTCGAGGACCTCGGCCTCAGCGATGCCCTCGCCGACATCGGGCATGTCGAACTCGATGGGCGCGGTCACGGCGCGACCTCCATCAGGGCCGTGACCTCGCGGACGACACGCGCCTGGTCGGGCACGTAGGCCTCTTCGATGCCGGCGAGCGGGTAGGGGGTGTCGGGTGCGGTGATCCGGTGCACCGGAGCGAGGAGGTCGTAGAAGCACTCCTGCTGGATGGTGGCCGCGAGCTCGGCCCCGAACCCGCCGGTCAGCGGGGCCTCGTGGAGGATCACGGCCCGACCGGTCGCGGAGACCGCATCGGCCACCCCCGTGACGTCGAGCGGAACGAGGGAGCGCAGGTCGAGGACGTGGGCACTGATGCCGTCCGCCGCGAGCTCGTCGGCAGCCTTGAGGGCGAGTTGGACCGCCGCGGACCAGGCGACGATCGTGACGTCGGTGCCCTCGCGCACGACCTGGGCCTTGCCGATCGGGACGGTGAAGCGATCCTCGGGAACCTCGTCACGCTGCAGGCGGTAGCCCTTGAGCGGCTCGAGGTAGAGCACCGGGTCGTCGGTGTCGAGGGCCGCGTTGAGCAGGCCCTTGGCGTCATGGGCGGTGGAGGGTGCGACGACCTTGAGCCCGGGACAGTGGGCGTAGAACGCCTCGAACGCATCGGAGTGCAGCTCCGGGGTGCGGACTCCGCCGCCGAACGGCGCACGGATGACCATCGGAACGGAGTGACGTCCGGCCGAGCGGTACCGGAGCCGAGCGACCTGCTGACCGATCTGGTGGAAGGCCTGGTGTCCGAAGCCGAGGAACTGGATCTCGACGACAGGCCGCATGCCACTCATGGCCAGGCCGAGGCCCGCGCCGACGATGACCCCTTCGGCGAGGGGCATGTCGACCACTCGGTCGGCACCGAACCTGGCCTGCAGGCCCTCGGTGGCCCGGAAGACACCGCCGAGCTGTCCGACGTCCTCGCCGATCACCATGACGCGCCCGTCGCGAGCCATCTCGTCCGCAAGGGTCTCGCGAATCGACTCGACCATGGTCTTGACGGCCACTGCTCAGACCTCCTGCATCTGACGCCAGGCCTCGCGCTGAGCGTCGAAGCGGGCGAAGGGTTCGGCGTACACGTGGTCGAACAGCGCACCGGACGTCGCCGCCGGGGTGCTCTGGGCGACACCGAGAGCTCGGTCGACCTCGTCCGCACACCTGTGCCGGATGGCCTCGTACCCGTCGTCGTCCAGCGAACCGGTGCTGCGCAGGTAGGCCTCGACCCGCTCGACGGGGTCGGTGCCGGCCCAGGCCTCGTGGTCGGCGGCGGTGACGTACTTGGTCGGGTCATCGGCGGTGTTGTGGGCACCGGCACGCCAGGTCAGGGACTCGATGAGAGTCGGACCGTCACCGGCCCGCGCTCGCTCGACGGCCTCGGTCATCACGGCGTTGACCGCGAGCAGGTCGTTCCCGTCGACGTAGGCACCATGGATGCCGTAGCCGGCGGCGCGGTCGGCGAAGGTGCGGGCCGCGGTCTGCTTGGCGCGCGGGGTCGAGATGGCCCACCCGTTGTTCTGCAGGAAGAAGACGACCGGGGCCTTCGCGACACCGGCGAGGTTGAGGGACTCGTGGAAGTCTCCCTCGGAGGAGGCGCCGTCGCCGACGAACGTGGCGACGACGCCGTCGGTCCGCTGCCGCTGGAGCCCCCAGGCGACGCCGACGGCCTGGGGCAGCTGCGCGGCGAGCGAGATCTGGATCGGGAGGATGCGCACGTGGTCGGGAATGACGCATCCGCCCGGGTGGCCCATGAAGTACAGAGCGAAGTTCTCGAGCGGCATTCCGTGCCGGAGGATGGCGGGCAGCTCGCGGTACTGCGGCGCGATCCAGTCACGAGCCGGGTCGAGCGCCGACGCAGCGCCGACGACGGAGGCCTCCTGGCCACGGACCGACGAGAACGTCCCGAACCGGCCCTGCCGCTGAAGGCTCGTCGCCTTCTCGTCGAACGTCCGGGTCAGCAGCATCCACTCGAACGACTCCAGGATCTCGGCGGCGCTCATCTGCGTCTCACCCAGCAGCTCACCGGCCGTGTCCAGCAGACGGAACGGCTCGACCGCTTCGTGCGGCGGCGTGAATCTCGTCATGCATGCACTGTTGCATGCATAGCTGGATGTAGGCAACAGATTCGTCGAAGTTTGTCTGTGCCGCCACGACGGCCCCGTCGGAACTCCCGAGACGCACAAGGAGGGGGAGCCGCCCCAACGGGCGACTCCCCCTCCTTCGGTCTGTCGGTGCGCGCGCTCTACCTCGCGGGCGCGAACGGCTGTCCCAGCGCCAGCGGGCGTTTGGACCGGGCGCCGAGGAGGGCGAGCGACACCAACGCCAGCAGGTACGGCGTGGCCGCGAGCAGCTGCGGCGACACGCCGTACCCGATCGCGGGCAGGGCCAGCTGCAGGCCCTGGGCGATGCCGAACACGGCGCAGGCGCCGATCACGCCGCGCAGCATCCAACCGCCGAAGATGACGGCCGCGATCACGATGTAGCCGCGCCCCGCGGTCATGCCGGAGGTGAAGGAGCCGGACTGGAAGACCGACAGGTACGCACCGCCGACCCCGGAGCACAGGCCGCAGAAGAGCAGGGCCTGGCGGCGACGGGCGTTGACGTCGATGCCGGTCAGGTCACCGGCGACGGGGTCGTCACCGGCCGCGCGGAGCTCGAGGCCGACGCGGCGGCGACGGACCCACCAGATGACGAACAGCAACGGCAGCAGCAGATAGACCACCCAGGGCTGCACGAAGAACGCCTTGCCGATGATCGGCAGGTCGGACAGCAGCGGGATCCGCCAGGCCGAGCTGCCGGGGATGTCGAGCATCGTCGTGGACAGCAGGTAGTTGGTCACGCCGAGCACCAGCACGTTGAGCGAGAGGCCCACGACGTAGGTGTTCAGCTGCAGCCGGTGGCTCAGGTTGCCGTGCACGAAGGCGACGGCCAGTCCGGCGAGCATGCCGCACAGCAGCCCGACGACGGGCGAGCCCGACGCCGAGGCGCCGTACGCCGCGGCGAACGCGGAGCCGAGCATCATCCCCTCGACCGAGAGGTTGAAGGTGCCGGCCCGCTGGGCGACGTACTCGCCCAGCCCGGCGAAGAGCAGCGGCACCATCAGCGGCACCGACGCGGTCAGGATCGTCTCGAGATCCGTCGTCAGGTTCATCTCAGGCCTCCACGGAACGGCGGATCCGGCGGCGGCGCACGGCCGCGAGCAGGACGGGGGGACAGAGCAGGGCGACCACGATGGCGGCGGTGATGACGTTGACGATGTCGACGGGGATGCCGTCGCCGCCGAGGAGGCCGCCACCGGCGACCATCGCACCGAACACCAGGGCGAGCAGGACGCTCACAGCGGCGTTGGTCCGGGCGGCGAGGGCGATGAGCAGGCCGCTCCACCCGATCGAGCTGGAGACACCGGGGTTGAGCTGGAAGCTCTGGCCCATCAGGATGGCCGCGCCCGCGGCGCCGGCGAAGGCGCCGGACGCCGCCACGGCCAGCGAACCCAGCCGCGGTGCGCTGATGCCGATCGTGCCCGCGACAGCCGGGTTCTGGCCCAGGATCCGCAGCCGGTAGCCGGCGTGGGCGGAGGCGAGGAACCACGCGACCAGGACGGCGGCGACGAGCGCCAGCACGAACGCGAGCGGTACGTCGACGCCGAGGATGTGGATCGTCGGGAGCATCGCCTTCTCCGGGACGCGCGGCGACTGGGACGCCGTGCCTCCGCCCAGGACACCGTCGCCGTCGTCGTGCAGCGGACCGTCGCCGCTGATCAGCGCGGTGAGGAGCTGCTCGGCGAGGAACACCAGGAGCAGCGAGCTGACCACGATGTCGACGCCGCGACCGAACTTCAGCAGCGCGGCGAGCAGTGCCCAGCCCGCGCCGGCCAGCGCGGCGCCGGCGAAGGCCAGCACGATGGTGACCGGGCCGGACGCGTCGACGTGGAAGACCACGAAGCCGGCGCCGATCGCGCCGAGGGTGACCTGGCCCTCCTGGCCGATGTTGAACTGGCCGGCGCGCATGCAGATCACCGCACCGACGGCGACGAGGAGCAGCGGCGCGGCCGCCGTGAGCATGTAGCCGAGGGAGATGCTGCTGCCAATGCTGCCCTCGAACAGGTTGCCGAGGATGACGCCCGGGTCGTGCCCGGTCGCCCAGCCGAGCACCAGCCCGACCCCGATGCCCAGCGAGAGGAAGGTCAGGAAGGCGAGGACCTGCTCGGTCGCGGGCCGGGCTCCCGAGCGCAGCGAGCCGAGCAGGCCGCCCATCGCGGCATCGGGACCGCGCCGGGCGCCACCGCGCGGCGGCGGCGGTGTCGCGTCCTCCTGGACCGGCGACTCCGAGACGTCGGTGCTCAGAACGGGGTCCTCGGGGGCCTGTTCGGGGGAGCGGAGCGGAGGAGAAGAAGCTCCTGGGGTGTTCATGCGCTGACTCCTCCCATCAACAGACCGAGCTTCTCGGGGTCGGCCTCGGCACGGGCCAGCTCCCCCTGGATCCGGCCCCGGTAGATCACGGCGATGCGGTCGGAGAGCTGCATGATCTCGTTCAGGTCGGACGAGATGAGCAGCACGGCCACGCCGGCGGCGGCCGCCTGGCGCATCCGCTCGTGCAGGTCGGCGACCGCACCGACGTCCAGGCCCCGGGTGGGCTGGGCGAGCACGAGGACCGCCGGTCCGGCGGACATCTCGCGGGCGAGCACCACCTTCTGCTGGTTGCCGCCCGACAGCGAGCGCATCGGCTGGTCGACCGAGGCGACGGCGATGTCGAACTCCTCGACCAGGCGCTCGGCCAGGCTGTGCAGCTTGCGCCGGGAGACGACACCCGCCCGCGAGAGCGACTTCAGGCCGGCGAGCGCCAGGTTGTCCGCGACGGACATGTCGAGGATGCAGCCGGACGTCTTCCGGTCCTCCGGTACGACGCCCACGCCGGCCCTGCGGGTCGAGCCCGGCCGACCGACCGGGACCCGCTGCCCGTGCACCCGGACCTCGCCGTCCTGCAGCGAGAGCGAGCCGGCGAGCAGCGCGGACAGCCACTGCTGGCCGTTGCCCTCGACACCGGCGACGCCGACGATCTCGCCCGCCCGGATCTCGAGGTCGAGCGCGTCGAGCGCGCGGGTGCCCTCGTGGGTCGCGGTGGCACCGACGATGCGCAGCACCGGCTCGGCGTCCCCCGGCCCCGCGGGCACCGGGGCCGGCCCGGCCGGCTCGGCCGCGACCGGCGCCGGGTCGGCGCCGATCGCGGCGGCCACGTCCGCCGTACCGGGCAGGTCGCGCCCGATCATGTGGCGGGCGAGCTCGGCCACCGGCGTCTCCGCGGGGATCACCCGCGAGACGACGCGACCGCCCCGCATCACCGTGGCGCGATGGGCGACCGCGGTGATCTCGGCCAGGTTGTGGCTGATCAGGACGACCGAGCAGCCGTCCTGGTCGACCAGCCGGCGCAGCATGGTGAACAGCGAGCGGGACTCCTGCCGGGTGAGGACCGCCGTCGGCTCGTCGAGGACGAGCAGCCGCGGGCGGTCGATCAGGCAGGTGACCAGCTCGACGCGCTGCTGCTCGCCGACGCTGAGGTCGCCGACCATGGCCCGCGGGGAGACCTCGAGGCCGAAGCGCTCGCTGACCTCCTCGATCTGCGCGATAGTGCGGTCCCGGTCGACCCGGCCCTCGCCACTGAGGACCACGTTCTCCCAGACCGACAGCGTCGGGATGAGGCTGTAGTGCTGGTGCACCATCCGTACGCCGAGGGCGCGGGCCACGTTCGGATCGCGGATGACCGCCGGCTCACCCGCCAGGGTCACCTCTCCGCGTTCCGGGCGGACCAGCCCGAGGAGGATGTTCATCAGGGTCGACTTGCCGGCGCCGTTCTGGCCCAGCAGACCGTGGATCTCCCCCGGCGCGACCTCGAAGTCGACGTCGAAGCAGGCCGGGACCCCGTTGAAGTGCTTGGTGATGCCGGCCATGCGGAGCGCCGGCGCCACCGTCTCCACCTCCGGTCGGGAAGCTGCAGTCATCGTCGGATCAGGACGCGCCGGCCATGCCGAACAGGTCGATCTTGCCGGCATTGACATCCGCCTGCGCCTGCTCGATCGCCTGGCTCATGGCGTCCTTGCCGTCGCCCGCGCTGTCACACGCGTGGACAGCGGGGACCGGGTCCACGCCGAGGCGCCAGTTGCGGGTCACGCCGAGCTCGAGCTTGCCCTCGGCGAAGAGGTCGAGCATCGGGGCCAGGTAGTAGCCCGGAGCGAAGACGACCTCACCGATGAAGTCGGCGTCACCGGAGGCGCAGAAGATCTTCGGCGAGCCGAGGACCGGGATGCCGGCCTCCTTCGCCTTCTTGGCGACCGCGACGGTGGGGGCGCCGAAGTAGGGGTAGACCGCGCCGATGCCCTGGGACGCCTGGGCGTTGAAGCCCTCGACCGCCTTGCCGACGTCGATCTGGTCGCCCGTGTAGGTCTCCACGACCTCGGCGTCGGGCACCTGGGCCTTCACGCCCTCGGAGAACACCTTGCCGATCGTGGTGTTGAACGGAGCCGCGATGCCGGACAGGAAGCCGGTCTTCTTGATGTCGTTGGCCTTCATGTACGCACCCATGGCGATGCCCGCGACGTACGCGTAGTCGAGACCGACGTCGTAGGACTGCGTGAAGGTCTCGTCCTGCTCCGGCGAGCCGTAGCCGCCCTGGAGGTAGAAGAAGGTGTCCTTGCACAGCGGGTTGGACGCCGCGGTGACGCCCTGGGCGAGCTGGGCGTCGCTGATCACGATCAGGTCGACCTTCTGGCGACACAGGTTCTCCGCCGCGGTGACCGCCTGGGTCAGCGGCACCAGGCCCTGGACCGTGTACTCCCAGTCGTTCTTGTCCGCGGCGTAGGCCACCGCGTCGGCGGTGCTCTGGTAGTACGTGCCGTCGTTGGTGTCGCCCGAGGTGATCACGCCGATGGACACCTTGCCGTCACCGTTCTGGTCCGGCTGACCCTTCGGGACGGCGCCCTCGCCCGCCCACTGGGGCGCGGTCGCCGTACCGGGCTCGCCGATCGCCTCCCCGCGCGCGACCGCGAACGGGTCGGGACCGTCGAAGCCCTTCTGCTTCTTCGGCTCGTCGCTGGAGCCGCAGCCGGCCAGCGCGAGCATGGCGACAGCGACAACCGCCGCTGAGAACTTCTGGATTCGCATGTTTCTCCGCCCTCGATCCATCCGAGTAGTGCGTGACTGTGCGGGTCGTTCCGACCTGGTCCGAGTGCCTGCCGGCCGAGCCCCGGGAACTGCGCCAGCATGCACCAGCCCGTCTCGCAATGCAACACATCATCTTGACTATTGTTATCGGCGAGTCGGACGATCTGTAGGTGACCACGGACGCGAAGACCCCCGCAGCAGCCGCTCCGAGCGGCGATCACCTCGGCACGTTCATCGGCGGGAGCTGGCTCGAACGAAGCTCCGCGTTCCCCTCCGTCGACCCCGCGACCGGCGAGACCTTCGGCCGGATCGCGGCGAGCGAGGTCGCCGACGTCGACCGCGCCGTCTCCGCCGCGCGCGCGGCCGCGCGCGACTGGTCCCGGACGTCCCCCTCCGAGCGCGGCGCGATCCTGGGCCGGTGGGCGGGTCTCGTCTTCCAGCACCAGCACCGGCTGGCCGCGCTCGAGGCGCGCAACGTCGGCAAGCCGCTCTCCGGCGGGCTCCTGAACGTCCAGATCGCGGGCTCGATCCTGCAGTTCACCTCGGGTGGCGCGGACAAGTTGACCGGCGCGACGCTGCCGACCCGCTCCCCCGACTACTTCGGCTTCACCCGTCGCGAGCCGCACGGCGTGTGCGCGATCGTGCTGCCCTGGAACGTCCCGGCGGTCCTCTGCGCCGCCAACCTGGCGCCGGCGCTCGCCGCGGGCAACACCGTGGTCCTGAAGCCGTCGGAGGTCGCCCCGCTGGTGATCCACGCGCTCGTCGAGCTCGCCGAGGAGGCCGGTCTGCCCGCCGGTGTCCTCAACGTCCTCACCGGCATCGGCGTCGAGCTCGGCGCCACGCTGGTCAGCCACCCCGGCATCGACCACATCAGCTTCGTCGGCTCCGTCGCGACCGGCCGCCTCGTCATGCAGGCCGCCGCCCAGAACCTGATCCCGATCAAGGTCGAGCTCGGCGGCAAGTCGCCGAACGTCGTCTTCGCGGACGCCGACCTGGAGGTCGCCGTCCCCGCGATCGTCCGTTCGATCACCGAGAACGCCGGCCAGAACTGCAACGCCGGCTCGCGCCTGCTCGTCGAGACGGGGATCGCCGACGAGGTCCGCTCGCGGGTGCTCGCCGCGATGGGCGAGATCCGGATCGGCGCCTGGGACGACGACCTCGACATGGGCCCGCTGGTGAACCAGGCCCAGCACGCCCGGGTGAGCGGCCTCGTCGAGGGCGCCCTCGGCGACGGCGTCGAGCTCCTCCTCGGCGGCACCCGCCCGGAGGGCCGCGACTCCGGCAACTTCCTCTCCCCCACCGTGCTCGAGGTGACCGACCGCAACGCCCCGATCGTCGGCCAGGAGATCTTCGGCCCGGTCCTGACCGTCGAGACCTTCACCGGCGACGACGACGCCATCGCCCTGGCCAACGGCACCGACTTCGGCCTGCTCGCCTGCATCTGGACCCAGGACGTCTCGCGCGCGCTGCGCATGTCCGCCGAGATCGGCGCCGGCCAGATCTCGGTCAACCAGTTCTCCGACGCGGGCGTGATCGGCATGCCGTTCAACATGGCCAAGCAGAGCGGCTTCTCCGCGGGCAACGGCTACCGCGGGCTCTACGAGTTCACGCGCGAGAAGGCCGTCGCGGTCAAGCTGCTGGGCTGACGCCCGCCACGATCCACAGCTCCGCAGAATCGGTTGTGACCACGTCACGCCCGAACTACATTGAAAGCGTCGGCGGCATTGGCCGCCGGAAGCGGTGAGCGTAGGAGGTCTCCGAGACGTCAGCACCCCACACGGGGCAGTCTCCTCAGTCGGCTTCTAGCCTTGCTGGCCCACCATCAGCCCCGGGATCTCCCGGGGCTGATCACTTTCAGCCGGTACCGAACCTGCCGTGGTCGATCGTCACGGGCTTCACGGCGGCCCGGTAGCGTCCGCCGCGGCCGTGCGCCCACGCGAGGATGTCCGGCAACGACAACAGCAGATCCGACTTGCCGCCTCCCGACGAATGTGTCCGAGGCGAGCCTGATCGACCACGACCGCACACGGCAGGTGGTCCCGTCGCATGGACTCGTCGACGAACGCCGTCCGGCCCACGCGCGTACCCCCGATCTGCGCCGTGGCCGGGCGCCGTCCGGCACGGCCACCGCCACGAGTATGAGCGGAAGCGGGCCTGGCGCCTGCGCGTCATCCACAGGCGAAGGACCGCCCCCGCTCACACGCTGCACGCGCGACGAGAGCAACCGGTCCTCCCGGCCATCAGGGCCGGGTGCACCGCTACTTCGTCGTCACGTACGACGGCACGAAGTCCTCGGGCGACGGCGGGTCGTCGAGCCGGTCCTGGCCCACGAGGATCTCGCCCATCCGCTCGAGGGCGCCGGTGTCGACGCGCGCCTCGTAGATGTTCTCAGGCAGCGTCTTCAGCACGGCCGCGTCCTGCTTGCACTGGGCGGAGGCGAGCTTGAAGCGCTCGTCATCGTTGGCCGGGTCGTTGAAGGCCTCGTTGGTCTCGATCAGCGCGTCCTGGAAGGCCTTGAGGTCCTTCTCCCGCTCCTTCGCCTCCTTGCCGGTGGCGACGTAGCCGGCGAAGACCAGGTTGCTGCCCTCGCCCGCGACGACATAGGGGTCGCCGAGGCTGACCAGGCCGAGCTCCGGGTCGACGTTCTGGGCCGGGACCTGGGCGGCGGCGACCTTGCCGGAGGCGACCGCGGAGGCGAGCTCGTTGAAGGGCAGGGCGACGAACTTGACCGTGCTCGGGTCGCCGCCCTCGAGCTTCATCCACTGGCTCGAGGCGATCTGGTTGATGCCGCCGACCTCGTTGACGCCGATGGTCTTGCCGTTCAGGTCGGCAGCGCCGGTGATCCCCGCGTCCTTGGCCACGACCATGGCATTGGCGGCATCCGCCTCGACGCTGGTGGTCTCGTAGGCGGTGGCGATCCACTTGAGGTCCAGGCCCTGGTCGATGGCGATCATCGTCGAGAACGGGTTGGCGAAGGCCAGGTCGATGTCGCCGCTCTGCAGCGCCGTCAGCGCCGCGGCGCCGCCGGTCGACTTCACCAGCTCGACGTCCACGCCGTGATCGGCGAACAGGCCCTTCTCCTGGGCCCAGTAGACGACCTCGTTGCACAGGCCCAGCGTGGTGACCCGCAGGCTGCCGCCGTCGGCACCGGCGTCGTCGTCCGACGAGCCGCACGCCGCCAGCGTCGTACTGAGGCCGAGTCCGAGGACGCCGGCGACCGCCAGCCGGCGGCGCAGGGGTGATGCATGACGAGCTCTCATGGCGCGCCCTTTCGTGGGGAGGGATTCGTTGGGAGGGGAGGGGACATCGCCCCGCGACGGTGCCGCGGGCGAGCTGGAGGGACGACGATCGGCCGGGCTCAGGTCGTGGCCGGGGTGTCGGGCCGCATCACCAGACGGAACACCTCGCTGCGGAGCTTGGCGAACCGGGCGTCGAGCTTGGTCTCGACCTGGTCCCGCGGGCGGGGCAGGTCGACCGTCAGGTCGGCGGCGATCCGACCGGGGTTGGCCGCCAGGACGACGATCCGGTCGGCCATGTAGACCGACTCGTCGATGTCGTGGGTCACGAACGCCACCGTCACGTCGTACTCGTGGCGGACCCGGAGGACGAGGTCCTCGAGATCGGCGCGGGTCTGGGCGTCGACGGCGGCGAAGGGCTCGTCCATCAGCATCACGGTGGGCTCGGTGACCAGTGCCCGGGCAATCGCCACCCGCTGCTGCATGCCACCGGACATCTGCCAGGGGTACATCTCCCCCTTGCCGGCCAGGCCGACGGACTCGAGCGCATGCTCGACCCGGGACCGCTGCTCCTCCTTGCCGAGCCGGGAGGCGGTCAGCGCGGTGGTGAGATTGCGGCGCACGCTCATCCACGGGAACAGCGATCGGCTGTAGTCCTGGAAGACGACGGAGAGTCCCGCCGGCGGGCCGGTGACGGGCTCGTCCCCGAGCCGGATCTCCCCACTGGTCGGCCTGAGCAGGCCGGCCATCATCATGAGCAGCGTCGACTTGCCGCAGCCCGAGGGCCCGACGATGCTGACGAACTCCTGGGACCGGACGGTCAGCGAGGTCTCGGTGAGCACCTCACGGGCCTCGGCCCCGCGGCCGTAGGACTTGCTGACACGGTCGACGACGACATTCATCGGTTCACTCCCTGTGGGTGCCGGCGGGTCACAGTGCGTCGAGACCGGAGCGACGCTGCCAGCGCAGCAGCCGGGTCTCGATCCTGCCGAAGGCCAGGTTGAGGACGATCCCGATCAGGCCGATCAGGACGAAGGCGGACCACATGTCGAGGTAGCGGAAGCTCGACTGGGCCACCACGATCTGGAAGCCGAGGCCCTCGGTGGTGGCGTAGAGCTCCGAGATCACCATGAGGATCAGCCCGATCCCGAGGCTCACCCGCAGGCCGGCGAGGATCTGCGGCGCGGCGGCCGGCACGATCACCCGGAGGTAGAGCACCCACCGCGGGACCCGGAGGCTGCGGGCACTGCGCAGCCACATCGGGTCGACACCGGCGACGCCGTCCGCCGTGTTGATCATGACCACCCAGACACTGCCCAGGAAGATCAGGAAGACGTTCATGTTGCTGGCGACGCCGAAGATCTGGACCGCGATCGGCAGCAGCACGGTGTTGGGGATGGCGGCGAAGAAGCGGACGACCGGACCGTACATCTGGGCGATCACCCGGCTCCGGCCGAGCACCACGCCGCATCCGATCCCGACCACGACCGCCAGGCCCCAGCCGCGGGCGAAGCGCGACAGGCTGGTCGTCACCTCGCTCCAGAACAGGTCCGAGAGGAAGAGGTGCGAGGCGGGTCCCCCGAGCCAGACGTCGCCGAAGTTCTGGAGGATCCGCGAGATCGGCGGCACGAACAGCGACCCGCTGACCCGGCCGTAGATCTCCCAGAGGACCAGCACGAGCGCCAGGAGCCAGAGGTTGCCCACCCCCGATGCGGTACGCCGCAGCGCGATCGCCGCCCGGTTCGGGCGCATCGTCGCCCCGGTGATCCGGCTCGTCGTCCGGCTAGTCATGGTGCACCCACCTCACGAGCCGGCGCTCGGCGCGGACCAGCGCGGAGAAGAGCAGGGCACCCGCGGTGCCGAGCAGCAGGACGCCGGCGTAGACGACCTCGGGGCGCGAGGCCTGCGTGTACTGGACGAGGACCGTGCCGACGCCGTACCGCGCGCCGAGGAGCTCGGTCGAGATCACCACGACGAGGGCGATGCCGACGGCGACCCGGACACCGGTGAGGATCGAGGGCAGCGCGCTCGGCAGCGTCACCAGCGCCTGCTGACGCCACCAGCCCCAGCGCAGCGAGCGGGCGACGTCGCGACGCATCGGCTCGGTGGTGGCGACGCCGTAGATGGTGTTGATGAGGATCGGCCACACCACGGCGTAGAGGGCGATGGAGACCTTCATCTCCATGCCCAGACCGAAGATGAGCACCCCGATCGGGATCAGCGCGGTGGCCGGCACCGACCTGAAGGTGTTGACCACGACCATCGTCGGCCGCTGCAGGAAGGCGAAGCTGCTGGCGACCAGGCCCACGGCCACCGCCACGAGCGAGCCGACCACGACGGTGATCGCCGTCGCCGCGGCGCTGTCCGCGGCCCCGGCGAGGAAGTCCTGGTCGCCGAGGATCGTGGGCAGCGCCCGCAGCACCGACCACGGGCCGGGCAGCGACGAGCGTGGGACGACGTCCAGGGAGCCGAGCAGCTGCCAGAGCAGCAGCAGGCTCACCACCCCCGTCACCCCCAGCGCGACCGGGCCGGCCCGGCCGCCCCAGTCGGCCCGATCCGGGCCGCGGACGGCTGCGTGGTCGGTCTGCATCGGACCCCCTGGCGAGGACGGCGATCTGTCGGGTGACGTGACCCCAGTCACGTTCTGACGAACGTAGGGCGTCCCGGACGCCATGTCAACATGCAAGCCGACATCTCGCATAGCAATATGCTCGCGAGGTCGGGGGGCACGAAGGATCGCGCGGCGGAACCGCTGTAACACGCCGACCCAGCGACGTGGACGGCGTGTTACGGCGCGGCGCGTGGCCTCAGTGGCAGACGCCGGTGCCCCCACCGACGGCGGCCTCGACCTGCTCCAGGACCGGCCGGACCTCCTCGAACCGGGCGAGTCGATCGGGGAGCGTCGTCCAGATCCGGGTGGCGATCTCCCGGGCCTCGGCGCGGATCGCGGCCTCGTCGATGCCCGGGAACGCACGGTCGACGAGCACCGGCTCGCCCGCCACGTAGACGCTGCGGACCGCGGAGCCGAGCTCGGCGTAGGCCAGCTGATGGCGCAGCTGCTCGGCCGGGGCCGGCCAGACGTAGTCGGTGTCGATGACGGTCAGGTCGGCCTGGGCGCCGACCGCGAGACGGCCGACGTCCGCGCCGAGGGCGGCGGCACCGCTGGTCCAGCACATGCCGAGGCCGTCGTTCGCGGTCGGCCAGGTCTCGGGCGGCCCCTGCACACGATGCAGGATCGTGGAGAGCTTGAGCGTCTCGAACATGTTCTGCGTGTCGTTGCTCGACGCGCCGTCGGAGCCGATGGCGACCTTCGCGCCGGCCTTGAGCAACGCCGGCACCGGCGCGACGCCCGCGCCCAGCTTGAGGTTGCTCGCCGGGTTGTGGACGGCGACCGCGTCGGTCTGCGCGAACAGCTCGATCTCCTCGGGGCTCAGCCAGATCGCGTGCGCGAACGACGCCCAGTCCTGCAGGGCGTCGAGCTTCGCGAGGAACTCCACCGTCGAGACGCCGTAGCGCTGCTGCGCCATCCGGATCTGCGACTGCGCCGAGAGCAGGTGCGTCTGCATCCGCACGCCACGGGTGCGCGCGGTGTCGACGCTCGCCTCGAACAGCTCGGTCGAGCAGCGCGGCAGGGACGACGGACCGAGCAGCGGCTGCAGCAGTGGCGACCTCCCCTGCCAGCGGTCGACGAACCGGTTCGCCGCCGCCAGGACGACGTCGGGGTCGGCGACGGGTGGCTTGCGCAGCTCGGCGCCGCCCGGCACCAGGTCGACCGGGATCGAGGAGAAGAAGTCGAGATCGGAGTACTGGACCGCCACGTTGGCGCGGAGGCCGAGATCGGCGTAGGCCTGCATGATCGCGTCCATGCCGTCGTCGACCCACTCGTTGTCCGAGCGGGCGCAGTCGAGCACGGAGGTCGCGCCGCTGCGGACCATCTCGATCGCACCGACCATCGCGGAGACATAGAGGTCGCGCGGCGAGAGCCGGGCCCCGGCGCCGCCGTACGACGCCACGACCATCCACGCGTCGAGCGGGAGCGCGTCGCACAGGCCCTTCTCGATGGTCTGGTTGGAGTGCGTGTGCGCGTTGACCAGGCCCGGGATGAGCAGGTCGCCGCCGAGGTCGACCGAGGCGACCGAGGCGTCGCCGGCTGCGAGCCGGCGGTCGGCGGCGCCGGGGCCGAGGTCGGCGATCACGCCGTCCACGACCACCACGTCGCCGAGCTCACCACCGTGCTCGAGGTCCAGCAGCCGGGCGTTGCGCAGCAGCCTTGTCGTCATCCTTCGTCACCCTTCGATCGTTCCCAGTTCGCCAGTGCCGTCCGGAACTCCCGCTGCGCCTCTGCGCCCGAGAGCTCGCCCGGCCCGCCGTACGGCGAGGGCTCCGGGTCGACCTCGACGACGAGCATCGCCGGTCCGGGTGCTGCCCCGAGCAGCTCGCCGAGCAGCTCCGGGAGCTGGTCGGCGGATGTGTCGCGCGCGACCGTGCGTGCGAACGGCCAACCGGCCCCGCGCGCGATCGCGGCCAGGTCGGCGGAGGCGCCGGCCGCGAGCGGCTGGCCCCCGCCGGTCTCGTACCGGCCGTTGTTGAAGACGACGACGCGCAGGTTCGCGGGCGACGCGTCGGCGATGGCGAGCAGCGAGCCGAGGTTCATCACCAGGTCGCCGTCGCCCTCGAGCAGGACGAAGTCCAGGTCCGGCCGGGCCAGGGCGGCACCGAGCGCGAGGCCGGGCGCCGCGCCCATCGGGTCGGACGCGTAGAAGGTGGGATTGGGCCCGCCGTGGTCGCGCCAGGCGCGGCCGGCGGTGCCGAGGCTCGCGACGACGACATGGCCGGGCGCGGCGGTGGCGATCGCGCCCGCGACGTCGGCGCGCCTCACGCAGGCTCCCCGAGCAGCGCGCGACGGGAGCAGAGCAGCACGACGGGGCGCCGCAGCAGCCACGCCTGCTCGCTCGCCTTCTCGAACAGCCAGTCGTCGGCGGGACCGTCGACGTGGTGCACGGTCAGGCCGGCGGCGGCGGCCACGCCGGCGGTCACCTGGCCCTTGTACATCTGGTAGTAGAAGCCATCCTCGGCGCCGCCGCGGGCCGCGGCCACGACGACCAGCGGCAGCTCGTGGTGGTGCGCGAACGCCGCCAGCACGTTGGCCGAGAGCAGCACGCCCGCGTTCTGGCACAGCACGGCCGAGCGCAGGCCCATCAGAGCCGCGCCGCCGGCGATCGCCACCGCGTCGTCCTCCCGCGTCACCCGGACGTCGAGGATGCTCGGGTCGGCGACGACCTCGCCGATCAGCGGGCTGAGCCAGCTGTCCGGCAGGTACGCCGCGAGGCCGACGCCGCCGGCCTTCAGTCGGTCGACGATCGCCGTGCTCCGCGTGGTCGCGGTATCGACGTCAGTCATCGCCACTCCTCATCTCGGGTTCTGCCGAGCAGCAGCTGCTCGGTCGCTTGGCGGGCCAGGCCGACGGCGGCGTCGAGCTTCCATCGGTTCCCCGGCAGGGGGTGGGCCTCCCACGAGAGGTCCTGGTCGAGGACGGCGGCCACCGCGTCCGCCGTGGGGACGGTGCCGGCCAGTGCGCGCGTGAGCCGGGGCGGCTGCCACGGCTTCGGCGCGAGCCCGCCGAAGACGTAGCGCGCGGCGGTCCAGCGACGGTCGTCGCCGATGCTCGCGGAGGCCGCGAGCGAGACGAGCGCGAAGTCGCCGTCCCACTGCTGGAGCTTGACGAAGGCGCCCCGTGCCGACAGCGCGGACGCCGGCAGCACGATCGCCTCGACCAGCTCACCGGTGCGCAGGTCCAGCTCGCCGGGACCGGCGTACAGACCGGTGATCGACACGCGCCGGCTGCCGGACGGCCCGGTCAGCACGACCTCGGCGCCGAGCGCGTCGAAGACGGTGGCGAGGTCCGAGGGCGTGACCGCCTGGCAGCGGTGGCCGCCGATCGCGGCGTGGTGCAGCCGGTGGTCGCCCTCGACGGCATAGCAGGGGCAGCTGACGCCGCCGCGCTTGTAGCAGTCGAAGCCGTTGCGGAAGAACCAGCAACGCTTCTCCTGACCGAGATTGCCCGCCACGGTCGCGACCTCGCGGATCTGCGCGGACGCGATCGTCGCGACGGCCTCGGCCACCATCGGCACCCGCGTCCCGGCCCAGGACGCGAGCTCGGCGAGCGTCACCGCGGCGCCGATCCGCCAGGCGCCACCGGGCTCCTCGTCGATCGCGCGCATCGAGGCGATGGCGCCGGTGCCGACCAGCACGGTCGGGAACAGCAGCTCCTGGTCGCGCTGGACGAGCACGTCGGTGCCACCGCCGATCACCGTCGCGTCGGGCGAGGCGAGCTCGGCCACGGCCTCGGCGACCGTCGCCGGGAGGGCGACCCGCTCGACCGCCCGCGGCGTACGACGGCGCGCGAAGCGCGTCCCCCAGCGGTCGAGCAGCAGGTGGATGCCGTAGGGGTACAGCGCGCGGAAGAGCCCGATCTGCCAGCGCCCCGGGCGCCGGGCCAGGTGGTGCTGGCGCGGGGTGACGCCGTCGCGCTCCTGCAGGGCAGCGAGGACGACGTCCGGCGTCAGCGGCAGCTCGCGGAAGCGGATGCCGGTCGCGTCGTAGACCGCGTTGAGCAGGGCCGGTGCGGCCGGGATGAGCGCGATCTCGCCGACGCTCTTGGCGTTGAAGGGGCCCGCGGGCTCGGGGCCCTCGACGAGAGCGACGTCGATCGACGGCACCGTCGTGGCGCGCGGCAGCGGGTAGTGGACGTAGCCGGCGTTGACCAGGCGGCCGCCCTCGTAGTGGAGCTTCTCCCCCAGCGCCGCGCCCAGGCCCTGCACCGCGCCGCCGATGATCTGGCCCTCGACCAGTGCGGGGTTGATCGCCTTGCCGATGTCGTGGACCGCCGCATAGTGCAGCACCCGGATCACACCGGTGCCCGGGTCGACCTCGACCTCGATCGCGTGCGCCGCATAGGCATAGGTGGCCGAGATGTTGGGCCGCTCGATGCCGGTCCAGTAGGGCTGCATCTTCGGCTCGACGTACTCGGTGTCGATGCGCAGCGCCCCGTCGGCGGACTCGTCGGCGAGGTCGACCAGGTCGGCGATCGCGACCCGGTCGGCGTCGGACACGACGTCGCCGTCGGCCAGCGTGACGTCCTCGGTGCCCAGCTTCTCGGCACCGAGCTCGCACAACCGGGCGGCCATGGCCTCGGCGCTCTGCCGGACGGCGTGCCCGCCCATGTGCGTGCCGCGCGAGGACCACGCGCCCATGTCGGGCGGGGTCTCGTCCCAGTCGGCCATGATCACGCCGACCCGGTCCATCGGTACGCCGAGCACGTCGGCCGCGATCTGGCCGAGGATCGTGCGCTGACCGGTGCCCGCGTCGGCACCGCCGAAGCGGACCACGACCTCGCCCGTCGTACGGACCTCGACGCCCGCGGCGCTGGTGTTGCCGCCGGGGTAGGCGTAGGAGCCGCTCGCGTGCATGCCCGACGAGACGCCGACACCCCGGTAGGGGCGGCGCTCCGGACCCCTCTTGGCGTCCCAGCCGATCCGGTCGCGGACCTGGGCGAGGCACTCGCGCAGCCGGTTGGATCCGACCTGCGAGCCGGAGAGCTGCGTGGTGTCGGGCAGGCCGGAGTTGCTGATCCGGAAGTCGATGGGGTCCTGGCCGCACTTCTCGGCGAGCTCGTCCATCAGCGTCTCGAGGCCGATCGCGGTCTGCGGCTGGCCGTAGCCGCGGAACTGGCCGCCGGGCACCAGGTTGGTGTCGACGAGGCGGGCGTCCCAGCGCACCGCGTCGGGGCGGTACATCGAGCCGAGCTGCTTGATGCCCGCGCGCATGACCGACGGGCCGTAGTGGTTGTAGGCGCCGTTGTCGACGTCGATGACGGCGTCGAGGAGGCAGAGCCGGCCGTCGGCGTCGGCGGCTGCAGTGAGCTTCGTCGTGAAGGCGTGCCGCGGCTTGGTGAACGCGAACTCCTCGGCCCGGCTGAGCTCGAGGAGCACCGGGCGCCCGCACTTCATCGACAGCGCGGCGGCGAGCGCCTCGTGCTCGGAGATCTTGGACTTCGAGCCGAAGCCGCCGCCCACGGAGACGTCGCGGCACACCACCTGGTCGAGGTCGAGCCCGAACAGGGCGGCGAGCTCGTGCACGACGAAGTGCGGCGCCTGGCTGGAGGTCCACATCTCCAGGCGCTCGTCGTGCCACCAGGCGATGGTGGTGTTGGGCTCCATGCAGGCGTGGTTGACGCGCGGGTAGCGGAAGGTGCCTTCGGCGGAGACGACGGCGTTCGTCTCGGCGAGGTCGATGTCACCCCAGTGCTCGGCGGTCGCGACGGCGACATTGGGACCCGCCTCGCGCCGGTGCAGCTGAGGGGCGCCGGGGGCGAGCGCGTCGGGGACGGTCAGCACGGCCTTGCGCCGGCGGTAGCGGACCACGATCCGGCGGATCGCCTCGTCGGCCGCCGTGGCCGAGTCGGCGGCGACGGCGGCGACCTCGTGGCCGACGTACAGGACCCGGTCGACGGCCAGCGGCGGGCGATCGGAGTAGGGGCCGCCGCTGTGCTCGTAGAGCCGGCCCGCGGGGAAGTCGGCGGCGGTGACGACGGCGTGGACTCCGGGCACGCGCAGCGCGGCAGAGACGTCGAGGTGCTTGATCTCGGCGTGCGGCAGCGGGGAGCGCAGGACGCGGGCGACCAGGGTGCCCGAGGGCGGCTCGTCGGCGGCGTACCGCGCCGTGCCGGAGGTCTTCTCCTCCCAGTCCAGCGGACGCACGGACTGCCCGATGGCGCCGGCACCGTGACTCATCGCGCGGCCTCCCGGGAACACTGCCGGGTCTGCGCGACGGCGCAGACGGCATCGACGATCTGGCGGTAGCCGGTGCAGCGGCAGAGGTTGCCCGACATCTCGCGGACGACCTCGTCACGGCTCCGGTCGACGGACTCGCGCAGCACGGCCTCGGCGCGGACCACCTGGCCGGGCGTGCAGAAGCCGCACTGGAAGGCGGCATGGTCGGCGAAGGCGGCTCGTAGGTCGGCGGCGGCATCGCCGAGGCCGGCCGCGGTGGTGACCTCATCGGTCACCAGCGCGGCCAGCATCGTGCAGGACATCACCGCGCGGTCGCCGACCAGCACGGTGCAGGCGCCGCACTCGCCGCGGCCACAGGCCTGCTTGGCGGCGAAGCTCCCGGAGGCCCGGAGGACGTCGAGCAACGTCTCCCCGGGCGCCCCGGCCGGGACGACGTCGCCGTCGACCCGCAGCGCGGCGCCAGGCTCAGCCATCGAGGGCGGCGGTCAACCCAGGAAGGTCGGTGACGACGCCGTGGAAGCGCTCGATGCTCGCCAGGGTCGCGGCGTGCGCTGCGTCGTCGGAGTCGGCCACGCACTCGGCGGGGACGACGACGTCGAAGTCCCGTGCGTAGGCGTCGCGGATGGTGGAGTCGACGCAGAAGCTGGTCGTCGTACCGAGCACGACCAGGACCTGCACGTCCTTCATCCGCAGCTCGACCTCGAGCGTGGTCTGGAAGAAGGCGCTCGACCGGTGCTTGACCACGATCTCGTCGCGGTCCTCCTTGATCGCCTTCATCTCGTCCAGCAGCTCGGCGTCCCAGGTCCCGCGGCGGCACAGCTCGAGCTTGACGCCCCGGCGCTCCAGATGCGACGGAATGCGGCGGCGGCCGCGCAGCACGTCGTCGTCGTAGTGGACCTGCTGGGTGAACCAGACCGGGATGTCCAGGCGGTGCGCCAGGTCGACCGTCTTCGTGACGTTCGGGATGATGTCCTGCGGGTTCTTCACCGCGGCGGCGCCGAACGCCTGGCCTCGCGACCCCTCGGGGTGGCAGAAGCCGTTCTGCATGTCGACGACGAGCAGACCCACGTCCCGCGGGTCGAGCTTCACGTTAAGCGGCATGCCAGTTCCTCTCCTTGTCCTTGTCGGGTTCGGGCTTGACGACCACCTGGCCGCTGCCCGGCTGGGCCAGCACCTCGCCGTCCCGGTAGATCACGTCGCCGCGGCGCATCGTCAGCGTCGGCCAGCCACGCAGCGGCACTCCCTCGAAGGCGCTGACGAACTCGCTCTGGGTAACGTCGGGACCGACGACCTTCTCGGTCTCCATGTCGACGATCACGAGGTCGGCGTCGGCGCCGACCTGGATCGCGCCCTTCGTCGGCGCGAGGCCGAAGAGACGGGCGGGGTTGTAGGCCATCGTCTCGGCGACCTTCTCGATCGCGATCCGGCCCTTGAGCACGCCCTCGGTGAGGACGACAGGCAGCATGGTGGCGAGCCCGGCGAAGCCGGGCGCCTCCTCCCAGATGCCCTTGCCGGACTTGGGGATCGGCACGTGGTCGGACCCGATGGTCGAGATCCAGCCCTCGCGCAGACCCCGCCAGAGCTCGGCCTGGTGCTCGCTGTTGCGCAGGGCCGGGGCGACCTTGCCGACACCGGAGCCCGCGAGCCGCGCGTCGTCCGCGGTGAGCGCGAGGTAGTGCGGGCACGTCTCGAGGACGACGGTGCGCCCCTTGCGGCGCGACTCGGCGGCCGCGTCGACCGCCATGCCGACGGTCGTGTGCGGGACGTAGAGCGAGCACTCCTGCAGGTCGGCGAGCCAGATCGCGCGGAGCAGGTCCTGCTCCTCGACGAAGTCCGGCCGTGACGCGCTGTACGCCGCGAGGTCGTCGCCGCCGCTCTCCTTGACCTTGGCGGTGAGGTGGCACACGAGCGAGTCGTCCTCGCAGTGGACCATGCACCAGCCGTAGGGGCCGAGCTCGCGGATCTTCTCCATGGCGGCGTAGAGCACGGCGTCGTTGACCGAGACCAGGCCGATGGGGTTACCGGGCTCGTAGCCGCCCATGTAGAACTTGAAGCTCGTGACGCCGAACTCCTCGGCGTAGCGGGGGATCTCCTCCACCTGCTCCATCGACGAGATGATGAAGTGGAACTGGGTGTCGACCAGCATCCGGGTCTTCGCGGTCTCGAGCTCGGCCGGGAAGGTGTCGAAGAAGGTCGAGGGCGACCGGCGGTACTGCAGCACGGTCGTGATGCCGCCGACCGCGGCGCAGGCGGTCTCGGAGGCGAAGATCTCCGACAGCGGGCGGCCACCGCCCAGGTGCACGTGCGGGTCGACCAGACCCGGCAGCACGTACCTGCCCTGGGCATCGATCCGCTCGGCGGCCTCGGGAAGCACGCTCTCGTCGGCGACTGCGACGATCTGCCCGTCCTTGACGGCGACCGCCGCGTCGACCACGCCGCTCGGGCTGACGATCCGTCCGTTGGCGACGATGGTGTCGACGCGCATCTGGCCTCCCGTTCCCGCTCTCCTCGGAGAGCGATCTCGCCTCGCACGCACTGGCTGGAGATCTCGGGTGGCTGTCGGCCGCACACCCGGCGCACCGTGCGTCAGGGCTGTAATCGACTCCCCGGCCGGGAGGCGATGCCGTCGTCGCCGACTCTAGTGAGGCGGGACACACGCGTCAAGCATGCGTGATGACATCTTGCAATGCGATATCAACCGAACTCAGTGCTCGTGGTGGTGGCGGTGTCGTGGCGACCGCTGGTGCGGGTGGTGATCACCGGCGAGGAGGGCCGTGTAGAGCTCGCGGTAGCGCTCCAGCTCGGCGAGGTCCACGACGTCGCGCCGCGGGTCGGTGGTCGATCGTACGCTCTGCGGACCGACCCGGACGGTGTCGATCCCGTGCTCGCGCAACACGACGCCGTCGGTCGACCCGGTCCAGCCGGTGATCGGCGCGGGGGGCTCGCCGAAGACGTGCTCCCAGGCGTCCTGGGCGGCCCGTACGACGGGCGCGCGGGCCTCGGTGGCCTGTGCGCCGTGCAGCCACTCGACCTCGACCACGCAGCCACAGCCGGCCAGCGGGGTCGCCGCCAGCAGCGCGTGCAGGCAGGCGGTCAGCTCGGTCGCGAGCCGTGACGGGCGCTCACCGGGCACCGTGACGACGTACAGGTCGACGACGAGCTCGGCGGGCAGCAGGTCCGGCTTGTCCGGCCAGCCGGCGCGCAGGGCCCCCACCCCGACCTGGGCGCCGACCTGGCCGACCGGCGTACGGCTGGCGAGGTAGCGCTCGCGCCATCTCTCCACCGCGTCGAGGACGACGCCCGCGTGGCGCAGCACACCGCTCGGCGGGCTCGCCGAGTCGGGTGCGAGCGCGGCGCCGGAGGTGCCGGTGACCCGGACCTGGAGGTAGGCCGCGCCGGGCTCCTCCCAGAGCAGCCCACGGGGACCGCCCTTGGCCACGATCGCCGAGGGGATCTCGGGCGCCTCGGCGAGGAAGGCCCGGACGCCCTCGCCCCGGCCGCCGCGGCGGTGCGTGCCGCCGCCGGCGAGCAGGAGGGTGCCGCGGCCGGCGGCGACGAAGGCCGCCACCGCGGCCGCGGCCGGCGCCCGCGCGACGCCGAGCCCGAACCCCTCGGCCCGGCCGTCGGCGATCCGGAGTGGACCGACCGGGTCGTCGCGACCGGTGACGAGGGGGTCGGAGATCCCGTCCCCGTCGAGGGACGTGTCGAGGTGCGAGTAGAGCAGCGGTCCCGGCCCGGCGTGCGCGACCAGGTTGGCGCCTTCGGCGCCGTAGGGCTGCACGGTCCAGGTGATCGCGGGCCAGCGCTCACCGCACCACTGCACCAGCGCCGCGGCCGCGGGTCGCTCACGGCCGCGGGGCGCCGGCGTCCGGTCGAGCACCTGGAGGAGCTCGACGAGGTCGTCGCTCAGAAGCGTCCCCAGTCGTCGGACGCCGGCCGCCACACGTCGATATTGCGCGGGTCGGCGGGCATCTTCCGGGCCCGGTGCGTCTCGTGCTCCTCCGGGGTGAACACCCGGTGACTGTCGCAGAGCTCGAAGCGCGGACCGAACTTGGTGTCGTGCAGGTAGAACGCGATGGACGTCGACGCCGAGTGGTTGACGATGTCCGAGGCGATCGGCGCGCCCTTGTAGAGCGCCCGCGCCCGCATCCGCATGACGTGGTCGAGGCTCTTCATCGCGAAGCAGAGGTGCGCGACGTAGTGCTCGTCGTTCTTCTGGATCGCCAGGCTGTGGTGGTAGCGGTCCTCGCAGCGCAGGAAGGTCGCCGAGCCGACGATGTGGTCGGACGGGATGAAGCCCAGGACCTTGATGTAGAAGTCCAGCATCTCCTCGTACTTGGTGGTCGCGAGGAAGGGGTGGACCAGGTCGAGCGGGCGGATCTCGATGCTCGGCGGCTCGGCGTACTCCTGGAACTCGGTGAAGAGCTCCACGATCAGGCCCTCGGGGTCGGCGAGTGCGAAGCCGTTGTCGCACAGCGCCTGCTGGCGCTCCTGGAGCGGGAGGATCTCCTGGCCCGCGGCGATGGCGCGCTGCCTGATCTGCTCGAGCACCTCCTCGCTCTCGACACTGAAGCCGACCGCCGTGGTCCAGCCGTCGGTGCGCTCGGGGGCGCTGATCAGCTCGATCGCGTGGTGCTCGATGTCGGCCCGCAGGTAGGCGTACTCGTCGGTGTGCTGCTCCAATTGGAGACCGACGTGGTACTGCAGGAAGTCGATCGTCGCCTGCATGTCCGGAACCTCGATGCGGGCGTACTCCATGCCGAACGGCCCGCGTGGACGCTGCGTCACGCGTCCCTCCCTTCCCGCGTCGCCCTCGGGGCTCGCGAACTCGTAGGCGACGATCGCCTGGTCGGCGATCACCGGCCGCCACTTCTCGCGCACGAAGGTCTCGTGCGACTCACTGTTCAGGTAGGCGAGCAGGTCCTGCTCGTCGGGGAACTCCACCGACATCCCGTGGGAGTAGGTCTGGTCCCGGCTGCTGAGGTTCTCCCCCATCGACCAGTGCCGCATCGCGGGATAGCGCTCGGGGAAGGTCTCCAGCTCCGCCAGGATCGCCTGCCGGGTCCCCTCGGGGACCTCGTCGGCGAACCGGAAGAGCAGCGTGTGTCGGATCATCGGGCGCTCCCGGTCTCAGAGGATGAAGCTCAGTCGGGCACCGACGGGCAGCGCCTCGTGGCCGAGGATGGTCCGGCGCAGGCGGTACTTCAGGCCGTCGTCGGTCGGCACGACGACGTGCTCGTACCAGCCGACGTACGTGTCGAACTGGCCGTCGCGCGCCCGGTGGGCGACGAAGGACGCGCGGATCCGCAGCGTGCCGTCCTCCTCGCCGGGGAAGAGCCGGACGTTGGAGATCATCCGGTGGGTGCGCGAGTGCGGGTTCTCCGCGTGCGCCTTGCGCGACTTCAGCCGCTTCACCCGGGCCTTGATCAGGTCGTAGTCGTCGTCGACGAACGAGCCGCCGGTGTGCAGCGACCAGCCGCGGTAGTCGGTGGTCGGGACCTCGTAGCGGGCGCCCTCCTCGAAGAGGGCGAACCACCCGTCGTAGTCCCAGGCGTCGAGGATGTCGGCCTCCGCGTAGAGGAAGTCCTCGACGTCACCGCGGGTGATGGTGCGGCCGGCGACCTCGACCTGGCCGCGCACGTCTGCCTGCGTCATCGCACGTTCCTCCCCTCGAGGAAGCCGGCCGGCCGGTCACCGGTCACCTGGAGGCCACCGCCGACGGCCTCCTCCCAGTACCGCCAGAAGCCGCGCATCGCGCCCTCGTCGATCGAGCGGCCCTGCTCGCCCTTGACCTCGTCGCGCATGCCGCGCGACATGTCGCTGTAGTCGAGGTCGCCGGCGCCCCTGGTCGCCTCGATGCCGCGCTGGACCGCCTCGTAGGCCTCGATGTCGTCGGGCGTCGCCAGGCCGCCGGGGCCGACGAAGCTGACGACGGTCTTCATCCGCAGCGACCGGGAGTCCGGGTGCTCCTCGCGGGGCACCAGCTGCCAGGCGCGGACGTCGGTGTGGCCCGGGGCGACCGGCTCGAGCTGGCGGATCGAGAGGCCTTCGATGTCGAAGAGCAGCAGGTTCGGGAACACGAAGAGGATGTGGCTCTCGTCGGCGATGTAGTGGGCCCGCTCCTCGCCGAGGCGCTCCACCATCTCGGCCCGGTGCTCCTCGGTGCGGACCTTCTCGTCCTCGCCGAAGCGCGGCTCCCAGACCATGGAGATCCGGCCGCCGTGGCCGGTGAGCACCAGCAGCGAGTGCCCGTTGCCGAGGTTGTAGGCGTACTGGTCGTCGTCGGTGACGGCGAAGCCGGACTCGCGCAGGTAGCCGACGAAGGTGTTGTGGGTCGGCGAGAAGTGGTAGCCGTCCATCGCGTTCTCGACGGCGAGCTTCCAGTTGCCGCGGACGCTGTAGAGCTGGACGCCGGGCAGCGTGGTCACGCCACTGGCGTGCTGCTGCTCGATCATGGTCATGTAGTCGGCGGCGTCACCCAGGTGCTCGAGGAGCGGCGGCACGTCGGGGTTGAACGAGATGAAGACGTAGCCCTCGTGGATCTCGAGGCGGGGGACCGAGCGCAGCATCATGTTCTTCTGCAGCGACTCGATGTCCTCGTAGGCGCCGTCGTCCGGGATGGCCGCGACAGTGCCGTCGTTGTTGAACGTCCACGCGTGGTAGAAGCACTGGAACCGGCGCTGCGAGCCCTCGGTCTCGCGGCAGAGCACGGTGCCACGGTGCGGGCAGGAGTTGAGCCAGGCCCGCACCTGCCCCTCGGTGTCTCGGCAGAAGATCAGCGGCCGGCCGGCGATGGTCCGGACCTTGAAGTCGTTGACGTCGGGGATCTCTGTCTCGTGCCCGAGGTAGAGCCAGGTCCGCAGCCACACGTCCACCCGCTCCCGGGCGAAGATCTCCGGGGACCGGTAGGCCTCCCGGTTGACGCGGAACGTGAGTCGCTCCCAGTCCTCGACGAGCATGGGTTCCGCCACTCGCTCGGACACTTCGCTTGACATGTCGATCGCTCCTTCGCGTCGTGCACTCTGATCACTATCGCGAGACGCCATCTCGCGATGTGACATAGCATCGTCGCCGCCGTAGGGACTGTCAAGGGTTCACGGCAAAGCAGCGGCGGGTTGACGCCGGCGCCCTTCTGGGTTCATTGTCCTGTCTTGTAATGAGAGATGCTGTCTCGGGATGCATATACAGAAATGGAGTAGCCGTGCCCTACGTGATCACTGGTTCCTGTATCGACGTGATGGACCGGTCGTGCGTGGAGGAATGTCCCGTCGACTGCATCTACGAGGGCGACCGGATGCTCTACATCCAGCCCGACGAGTGCGTCGAGTGCGCTCGCTGCGAACCGGTCTGCCCCCAGATCTCGATCTACCACCACGACGACCTGCCGGACGAGTCGAAGGACTACGAGCGGATCAACTCCGAGTTCTTCACCGACCTCGGCTCCCCCGGCGGTGCCCGCAAGGTCGGCCGCGTCGGCACCGACCACCCGGACGTCGCATGAGCACCGCCGTCCCCGTGGCCCCCGACGGGACGACCTATGACGTCGACCTGATGATCATCGGCGCCGGTCCCACCGGCCTCTACGCGACGTACTACTCGGGCTTCCGCGAGCTGCGCGTCGCGCTGCTCGACGCACTTCCCGAGGTCGGCGGCCAGGTGGCCGCGCTCTACCCGGAGAAGGCGCTGTACGACGTGGCCGGATTCCCGTCCGTGCGCGGACAGGAGCTCGTCGAAGCGCTGCACGCCCAGGCCCGCTCGGCCGACCCGCTGATGCTGCTCGGCCGCACCGCGGTCGGCCTGGTGGAGAACGAGGACGGGGTCGAGGTCACCACCGACACCGGCGAGATCGTCCGGGCCGGCGCGGTGCTCGTCACCGCCGGCATCGGCAGCTTCACCCCGCGCGAGCTGCCCGTCGGCTCGGAGTACCTCGACCGGGGACTGCGCTACTTCGTGCCGCGGCTGGCCGAGCTCGCGGACCAGGACGTGCTCGTCGTCGGCGGCGGCGACTCCGCGCTCGACTGGGCGCTCGGCCTGGAGGAGATCGCGCGCAGCGTCACACTGGTCCACCGGCGGCCGCAGTTCCGTGCCCACGAGCGCAGCGTCGCACAGCTGCACGATTCGAGCGTCGAGGTGCTGACGCCGTACGAGGTCGCCAAGGTGTCCGGCGAGGACCGGATCGAGGAGGTGGTCATCGAGGCCCGTGACGGCGAGAGCCGCACCCTCGCGGTCCAGGCCGTCGTCGCGGCCCTCGGCTTCATCGCCGACCTCGGCCCGATCGACGGCTGGGGCCTGGAGCAGGACCGCCGCCACATCCTGGTCGACCGCACCATGCGGACCAACCGGCGCCGGGTGTTCGCCGCCGGCGACCTCGCCCACTACGAGGGCAAGGTCAAGCTGATCTCGATCGGCTTCGGCGAGGCGGCGCTCGCCGTGAACCACATCACCGCGCTGGTCCGTCCCGGATCCGCGCTCACCCCCGGGCATTCGTCGGACTTGTGACGACACGGGGCGCCCGCGCCCGCCGGACACGGCGGCGCGGCGCCCCACCCGTGCGATACTCCGTCGAGCCCGTGCCCCGATTCGAGGTCCCATGACTGCCAGCAAGAGCCCCAAGCGCGAGACGAGCGAGACCGCTCCCACCATCCAGACGGTGGAGCGGGCCGCGGTCGTGCTCGGCTCGTTCACGGTCGCCAAGCCGTACCTGAGCCTCAACGAGCTCACGGCGTCGCTCGGCACCAGCAAGGCGACGGCGCACCGCTACACGAAGGCGCTGCGCGCCGCCCACCTGCTCCGCTACGACGAGCGCACCGCGCTCTACTCGCTCGGGCCGCAGGTGCTGACCCTCGCCGCGTCCGCCCGGGCCGGGCTGCCGATCGTCGCCGCTGCCGAGCCCTACATGGAGTCGCTGCTGCACGAGGTCGACGAGACCGTCGTCCTGTCCGTCTGGGACGGGGAGACCGCGACCGTCGTGCGCTCGGTCGACAACACCGACCACATCATCCGGATCGGGGTCCGCTCCGGCGCCCGGCTGGATCTCACCGACTCCGCGCAGGGCCGCGTCTTCTGCTCGTTCCTGCCGCCCGAGCAGGTGCCCGGCCTGAAGTCGATCCTGCGTCGCGCGCCCGAGCTGGCCGCAGAGTTCGACACCATCCGCGAGCTCGGCCTCTCGCTCAACTCCCCCGACATCAATGGCGTACGCACGATCGCGGCGCCGATCTTCGAGGGCGAGACGATCGTCGCGGCGATGGCGATCGTCGGCACCGCCGTCACGGTCTCCGCCGACGTCGACAGCCCGATGGCCCGCGCGCTCGTGCGGACCACCCGCGCCCTCTCCGAGGGTCTCGGCGGCCACTGACCCGTCCCAAACTGAATCCGATCTGACGCCGACCCGGCGCAGATTGAACAGCAGAAATCGCCGACCCGGCGCAGTCTGAACCGAAAGTCACGCCGACCCGGCAGAACCTCTGCCGGCTCGGTGCGAGACCGAGTTCAATCTGCGCCGGGTCGGTGTCTCTCAGAGTTCAATCTGTGCCGGGTCGGTGTCTCTCAGAGACCGAGGTCGCGGCCGATGAGCTCCTTCATGATCTCATTGGATCCGGCCCAGATCTTGGTGACCCGGGCGTCGCGCCAGGCGCGGGCGACGCGGTACTCGTTCATGAAGCCGTAGCCGCCGTGCAGCTGGACGCAGTGGTCCAGCACCTCGGACTGCACCTGCGAGGAGTACCACTTGGCCTTGGCCGCGTCGATCGCGGTGAGCCGCTTCTCTGCGTGGGCGAGCACACACTTGTCGATGTACGCCTCGGCCACCTCGATCCGGGTGACCAGATCGGCCAGCAGGAACTTGTTGTGCTGGAAGGTGCCGATCGGGGCGCCGAACGCCTGCCGCTCCTTGGCGTACTGGACGGTCTCGGCCAGGATCTGCTTGGCGTGTGCGACATTGGCGACGGCGCAGCCGAGGCGCTCCTGGGGGAGCTTCTGCATCATGTGGATGAAGCCCATGTTGAGCTCGCCGATGATCTCGGCGTCGGTGACCCGCACGTTCTCGAAGAACAGCTCGGCGGTGTCGGACTCCTCCATGCCGACCTTGTCGAGCTTGCGGCCGCGGGAGAAACCCTCCGCCGTCGCCTCGATGCCGAACAGGGTGATGCCCTTGGGGCCCTTCTCCGGGTCGGTGCGCACGGCGGTGACGAAGAGGTCGCCGGAGTAGCCGTTGGTGATGAAGGTCTTGGAGCCGTTGATGATCCACGAGTCGCCGTCGCGGACGGCGGTGGTCTTGAGCGCGGCGAGGTCGGAGCCACCGGAGGGCTCGGTCATGCCGATGCCGAGCAGGATCTCGCCGGAGACGACGCCCGGGAGCCAGCGCTGCTTCTGCTCCTCGGTGCCGAGCTCGACGATGTACGGCGCGGTGATGTCGGCGTGGATGCCGTGACAGGTCGGGTACGCCGCGCCGACCTTCGCGAGCTCCTCCTGGAGGATCGCGTTGAACCGGAAGTCGCCCGCCTCCGCGCCGCCGTACTGCTCGGGGACCTCGAGACCGAGCAGGCCCTGCTTGCCGGCCTCGATCCAGAACTCGCGGGGCAGCGCCTTGGCGGCGATGTGCTCCTCGGTGTGCGGCAGGACCGACCTGTCCACGAACTCCTTGACGGACGCGCGGAAGGCCTCGTGGTCCTCGTCGTAGATCTCACGCTTCATGGCCGCGACTCTACTCGCGGGTCACGTGACCGGTCCTCGTCCCCGGGCACAGCAGATCCCGCCCGGGGATGAGAGGTTCCGCCTGGTCACTCGCAGCGAGCCACGGAGCGCTCGTCCCCTACGCTCACGAGCGTGATCTCGGCGCGACTGCTCGAGAGGGAGGCCAGCCTCACGGAGGCTCGGGCCGCCCTCGACCGGCTGCGCGCGGGCACGGGCGGCGCACTGTGCCTGCTCGGGCCGGCCGGCGTCGGCAAGACGTCGCTGCTCGAGACCGCCCTCGCCACCGCCGGCGACCTGCCGGTGCTCCGAGCCGCCGCGGGCGAGCTGGAGGCGCACGCGCCGTACGGCGTCGTCCGCCGGCTCTTCGGCCGCGTGCTGGCCGACCTGGAGCCGGCCGCCCTCGACGGTCTCGACGGGATCGCCCACGGCGCGGCCCGGGCCGCGGTCGACCTGGTGCTCCATCGCGGGACCCCCGTGGCGGACCCCTCGGTGATGCTCAACAGCCTGTACTGGCTGCTCGACGGACTCGCCGCCGACGGGCCACTCGTCCTGGCGATCGACGACGCGCACTGGGCCGACGAGGCGTCGCTGCTCTTCTGCCACCACGTCCTGAGCCGCGCCGACGAGCTGCCCGTGCTCCTGGTCGTCGCGGCGCGCGACGTACTGCCCGAGCGGCGCAGCCCGGCGCTCGCGGCGCTGGTCGCCGAGACCAGCCGGCTCGACCTCGCCCCGCTGAGCGTCGCCGGGGTCCGCTCGTGCCTGGCCGACCTCTGGCACGCCGACGTCGACGACGAGCTGGCCGCGGCGTGTGCCGACGTGACCGGCGGGAACCCCTTCCTCGTGGTCGCCCTGGCCGACCTGTTGGCGGCGACCGACCCCGAGAGTGCCGGTACGACGGACGTACGGACCCTCGTGCCGCGCACAGTCGTCGACGCCGTCGTGCAGCGCCTCACGGCGCTCGCGCCGCCGGAGCAGGCCCTGGCCCGCGCCGTCGCCGTCCTCGACACCGCGCCGCTGCGGGTCGCCGCCGAACTGGCCGGACTCGGCCCCGAGGCGGCCGGTACGGCCGCCGACCGGCTCCGTGACGCCGGGCTGTTCGCCACGGAGCGGCGGCTCGGGTTCCGGCACGCCCTGCTGCGCAGCGCCGTCGCCGCCGCCACCGGTGCCGCTGCTCGCGACGACCTGCACCGCCGCGCCGCACGGGCGCTCGCCGACGAGAGCGACGGGCTCCATGTCGCGGCCGGTCACCTGTTGGAGGCGGAGGGCGTCGGCGACGCCTGGTCGGTCGACCTGCTGCGCACCGCCGCCCGGGCCGCCCTCGCCGACGGCGCCCCCCAGGCTGCCGTCGACCTGCTCCGGCGGGCGATCGAGGAGCCGCCCGACGCCGTCGAGCTCCCGAGCGTGCTGGTCGAGCTCGGCACCGCCGAGCTCCACGCCGGCGATCCCGCGGCGGTGGTGACCCTGGAGCGCGCGGGGCGCGGCGTGACCGACCCGGTGCTGCGCGCCCAGTCCGCGCTGGCCCTCGCGACGGCGTACAACATCGGCGGCTTCTACGACCGCACCGTCCCGATCCTCACGGCCGCGCTCGAGGGCCTCGGGCCCGAGCACGGCGATCTCGCCCGAGTGGTCGAGGCGGTGCTGGTCTCGGCCGCGCTCCAGGTCCCCGGGCAGGTCACGACGGCACGGGCCCGGCTCGCCGCGCACGGCCGGCTGGTGGGCGACACCCCCGGCGAGCGTCTGCTGCTCATCCAGCAGGCGGCGGTGGCCAACGCCGTCAGCGCCCCCAGCGCCGAGGTCCACGACCTGGCCCGCCGGGCGATCGGCGACGGGCTCACCCCCGAGCAGGTCGCCAACCCCTTCGAGTGGACGATCGCCCGGCTCCAGTTCGCCGCCGCCGGCGAGTACGCCGCCGTGGCGGACCTGTGCGCACAGGGACTCGACCTCGCCGCACGCGAGGGCTCGGTGCTCATGCACGTGGCGGCGTCGTTCGTGCGCGGCTGGGCGCACCTGTGGTCCGGCCGGCTCGACGACAGCATGACCGACTTCGACGCCGCGCTGGAGCACGCCGACGTCGTCGCCGGCGGGACCATCGTCGGCGTCCTCTCGCACGCGGGCCGCGCGGAGGCCCTGCTCGAGCAGGGCCGGTACGACGAGGCGCGGGCCGCGGTCGACAGCGTCCCGGACGAGATCCTCGCCGACCTGATGCACGCCGGCGGCATCCACCTCCTCCGGGCCCGCGGGCTGGTCCAGGCGGCCACCGGCGACCACGCCGCCGCGCTGGACTCGCTGCGCACCTGCGGACGCCGCCTCGACGCCCTCCAGGTGGACTCCCCCACCTGGTGCGCCTGGCGCGCTCCCGCGGTGGAGAGCCTCTGGGCATTGGGCCGGGTCGACGAGGCCCGCGAGCTGGCCACGGTCGAGCTCGCCCGGGCCGAGGAGAAGGGTGCCGCGGGAGTCCTCGGGCAGGCGCTGCGGATCAACGGCGAGGTCGCCGGTGCCGACGGCATCGCGCTGCTGGAGCGCTCGATCGCCGTGCTCGACGGATCCCAGGCCCGGCTCCAGGAGGCGCGATCCCGGGTCGCGCTGGGATCGGCCCTCCGTCGTACCGGACGCCGGGTGGAGGGACGCGACCAGCTCCGGATCGGCCGGGAGCTCGCGCACCGGCTCGGCGCGACGGTCCTCACCGGGCGGGCCACGACCGAGCTGGCGCTGGCGGGCGGTCGCGCCGGGCGGATCGAGGTCACCGGGGTCGCGGCCCTGACGTCCGCCGAGCGCCGGGTGTGCGACCTGGCGGCGGCCGGGCTGCGCAACCGGGACATCGCGCAGCACCTGTTCGTCACGACGAAGACGGTCGAGGTGCACCTGTCCCGGGCGTACCGCAAGCTCGGCGTCGGCCGCGACGGGCTCGGAGCCCTGCTCGCCTCCGCCGAGGGATCCTCGACCGCCGCCGGCTCCTAGACTCCGGGGCATGGCCGCCCACGACACCCGGTTGCTGCTGCTGGGCGCCGTCGCGCTCTTCGAGCCGGTGAACGGGTACCAGATCCGCCGTGAGCTGCTGTCGTGGACCGTCGACGACTGGGCCCATCTCAACCCGGGCTCGATCTACAACGGCCTGTCCACGCTGACGAAACAGGGCTTCCTGGTCCGCCACGACCTCGAGGACGGCGGCCGCGAGGTGGCGGTCTACGAGTCGACCAGCGAGGGGCGGGCCGAGCTCGAGCGCCTGGTCGTCGCGGGACTCGAGGAGGTCAGCGTCGTCGATCGGAAGGCCTTCAGCGCCGCGTTCGGCCTGGTGCCGCTGGTCCCGCCGGAACGCGCGCTGCGCTCGCTGGTCCGCCGCCGGGTCGCGCTCGAGAAGCTCGTCGCGCAGCTCGCCGAGCCGCCGGCTCCGGCCGACGCGCCGCCCCACGCCCTGCGCACCGTGGTCCTGTGGCTGGATCTCGCCGTCGCCGAGCTCGGCTGGCTGCGGGAGACGATCGAGCAGCTGAAGGCCGGCCGGCTGTCGTTGGACGCGTCGACCTGGACCCCGCCCGCCAGCGACCCCGGCTGGCAGATGAACGCCGACCGCGAGCGCTACCGGGCCCTGCTGGGCGGCTGATCCCTGCGGTTCACCTACCGCCTTGGTCGCTCCCACCGGGTCGGGACGACGAATTCGGCAGGCGGACCGGAAACCCGGTTGCGATGAATGTCGGCGGGTGGTGCTGTCGTACCTCCGGGGGATCCGTTTGACAGGGCGGTGTTCAAGTTTGAATACTGCCGGTGTTCAACCTTGACGACGAGGGGATTCGACGATGATCCGTGCACGAGGACTCGTGCAGACCTTCCACAGCGGACAGGGCAAGCAGAAGAAGGAGGTCCACGCCGTGCGCGGCGTCGACCTCGACGTCGAGGAGGGCGAGGTCGTCGGCTTCCTCGGGCCCAACGGCGCCGGCAAGACCACCACGCTGAGGATGCTCACCACCCTGCTCAAGCCGACAGCGGGCACCGCCACCGTGGCCGGCTTCGACGTCGCAACCCAGGCGGTCGACGTACGCCGCAGCATCGGGTACTGCTCCCAGGTCGGCTCGACCTTCTCCGGCGCCTACGCCGGCGACGAGGTGGTCGACCACGGGATGCTCTACGGGATGTCGAAGAAGGCGGCCGTCGCCAAGGGCCAGGAGCTCTTCGACAAGCTGCAGCTCGACGGCCTGTGGCGGCGGATGCCGAAGAACATGTCGGGCGGCCAGAAGCGGCGCCTCGACATCGCGATGGCGCTGATCCACTCCCCCGGCCTGGTGTTCCTCGACGAGCCGACCACCGGCCTGGACCCGCAGGCGCGGATCAACCTGTGGCACCACATCGCCGACCTGCGGGCCAAGGAGGGCGCGACCGTCTTCCTGACCACCCACTACCTCGACGAGGCCGACGCCCTCGCCGACCGGATCGTGATCATCGACCAGGGCACCATCGTCGCCAGCGACACCGCCGACAACCTCAAGGCCGCCGTCGCCGGCGACCTGGTCGATCTCGAGGTCGCCACCGGCGAGCAGGTCGCGATCGCCCGCGACAAGCTCGGCTCGATCAGCGCCGACGTCGAGGTCGAGGGCCACCACGTCCGCGGCCGCGTCGCCCGCGCCGGCAAGGCCGTCCCCGGCCTGCTGCGCGACCTGGAGACGTCGGGCGTCGGGCTCGAGTCGATCGAGGTCGTCCGCCCCACCCTCGACGACGTCTTCCTCACCCTCACCGGCCGCTCGCTGCGCGACGCCGAGGCCGCAGCCGAGGCGAAGGACAGCCCCGAGGCCGACGCCGACGTACTCACCGAAGGAGCCGGCGCGTGAACACCTTCCTGCGCGAGTCCTGGATCGTCTTCAACCGCCAGCTGCGGATGAACCTGCGCAACCCGGCGTGGGTCATCATCGGCATGCTGCAGCCGGTCCTCTACCTGCTGCTGTTCGGGCCGCTGCTCGAGCCGGTCATCGCCCAGCTGGGCGGCAACAAGTACACCTGGTTCGTGCCCGGCATGCTCGTGCAGCTCGGCATCTTCGGTGCCTTCTTCGCCGGCTTCTCACTCATCGGCGAGTGGCGCGAGGGCGTCATCGAGGCCGAGCGGGTCACCCCGGCGCACCGCTCCGCACTGTTGTTCGGCCGGCTCTACCGAGACCTCCTGCAGCTCTTCGTGCAGGCGATCATCCTGGTCGGGCTCGGTCTGATCATGGGCATGGACGCCTCGTTCGGCGGCATCGTCGTCGGCGTCGTCCTCACCCTGATGCTCGGCGGCGCGTGCGCCGCCGCGTCCAACGCCCTTGCGCTGACCACCAAGAGCGAGGACGTGATGGCGCCGGTCATCAACGTCGTCATGATGCCGGTGCTGCTGCTCAGCGGCATCCTGCTCCCGATGAGCTTCGGCGCCGGCTGGCTGGAACGGCTCAGCGACTTCATGCCGATCCGCCACGTCGTCGACGCCGTCCGCGCGGCGTTCTTCGGCGACTTCGACAGCTCCATGCTCTGGGGCGTCGGCTGGACCGCGGTGCTCTTCGGCCTCGCCGTGTGGTGGGGCACCTCGGTGTTCAAGAAGGAGAACGCCTGATCCCTCGGTCGGGGCGGTGCTGTAACACGCTGTCCACCCGACTACCTGTCGCCTGTCGGCACGAAATCGCCCCATTTCGGATGGTTTCGTGCCGACAACCGCCGACCAGTCAGGTGGACAGCGTGTTACTGCTCCCGGCGAGCCACCTAGACCAACACGCGGTCCTGCGGGGCGTCGGGGGTGTCGGGTGCCGTCACCCTGGGCCCCTCGCGGAAGCCGTACCGCTCCCACCACCGGGCGAGCGGAGCGGGCGCCCACCAGTTCCAGCGGCCGAGCAGCTTCATCGTGGCCGGGACCAGCAGCGCCCGCACGACGGTCGCGTCGACCAGGATCGCCACCAGCATGCCGATGCCCAGCATCTTCATGAAGACCACGCCGCTGAGACTGAACGCTCCGATCACGACGGCCAGCAGGAGCGCGGCGCTGGTGATGATCCGGCCGGTCTTCTGCACACCGGTCTGCACGGCGAGGTCGTTGTCGCCGGTCGCGTCCCACTGCTCGCGGACCCGCGAGAGCAGGAAGACCTCGTAGTCCATGGACAGGCCGAACAGCACCGCAAGCATCACGATCGGGTTGGTCAGGTCGAGGAAGCCCTGCGGCGTGAACCCCAGCAGGTCCGCGAGGTGGCCGTCGCTGAAGATCCAGGTCACGACGCCGAAGGACGCGGTGATCGAGAGAGCGTTCATCAGCACGGCCTTCAACGGCAGCACCACCGAGCCGAAGGCCAGGAAGAGCAGCACCAGCATCACGCCGACGACGATCATCCCCATCAGCGGCAGGTGGTCGCCGACCGAGCTCGCGAGATCGACGGTGTCGGCCGTCAGGCCGCCGACGAGAGCCTCGGCGTCTCCCGGTGCGTCCACCGCCCGCAGATCGCGCACCACCTGCTGCGCGTGGTCGGTCTGGCTGTTGCCCTCCCAGGCCGCCCGCAGCAGCGTGGTGTCGCCCTCGCTCGCGACCGGTCGGACGTCGACGACGCCGTCGACCTGCCCCAACGCCCGTGTGTACGCCGCCACGCCGGCCTCGTCCGCGCCCTCGACGAGGATGTTGGCCGTCGAGCGCTCCGGGCCGAACTCGGTGTTGAGCCGCTCCGAGGCCAGGTGCGAGGGGGTGTCCGCCGGCAGCACGCGGTAGTCGACACTGCCCCACTTCACCCCGAGGAAGGGTGACGCGACGGCGAGCAGGACGACCACGACGGCGGTCGCGACGATCACCGGCCGGCGCATCACGGCGCGGGCGAGCCGCGCCCAGGCGCCGTGGTCGGTCTCGACGGGGGTGGCCCGCTGGAGGAACGGGATCCGCCACGCGTCGATGCGGGTGCCCAGCAGCGCCAACACCGCGGGCAGGATCGTCAGCGCCGCGACCATCGCGATGAGCACGGCCGCGATGCCGCCGTACCCGATCGACTTGAGGAAGGTCTGCGGGAAGACGAGCAGGGAGCTCATCGCCGCCGCGACCGTCAGCGCCGAGAACGCGACGGTGCGCCCGGCGGTGGCCATGGTCCGGGCCACCGCGCCGCCGGGGGCGTCGGGGTCGCGGGCGATCTCCTCGCGGAACCGGGAGACCACGAAGAGGGCGTAGTCGATCGCGAGGCCGAGGCCCAGCAGGGTGATGATGTTGGGCGCGAAGATCGAGACGTCGACCAGCTCGTTGAGCCCGGCGACCGTGGCCCGCGCGCCGAGCACGGCCACGAGGCCGACGAGGATCGGCATCAACGCCGCGACCACGCTGCGGAAGATGATGAGCGACAGGATCAGCACCACCGGCAGCGACACGATCTCGGCGCGGAGCAGGTCGGACTTCGTCTCCTCGTTGACATCGGTGTAGACGGCGTACGGACCGGCGAAGGCGGTGTCGAGCGAGCTCTGCTCGACCTCGGGACGCATCGCGTCGAAGGAGTCGATGAAGTCGTTCTGGCTCTGCCCGGCGAGGGAGACGTAGACGGCGGTCGCGTGCCCGTCCTTGCTGACCATGGCGGGGTCCTGGACGTCGTACCAGGTCGCGACCGCGACCACGCTGTCCTCCGGGACGGCGGCGAGAGTCCGCTCCACCTCGGCCCGGAACGCCGGGTCGGCGGCCTCCTCGTCCGCGCTGGAGAAGATCACCACGGCATCGATCGAGCGATTGCCGAAGGTCTCGCGCTCAAGCACGAGCTCCCGAGCCGCCTCGGTCCCGGGATCCTCGAAGCCACCGGCCGAGAGCTTGCCCTCCAGGCCGAGGCCGGCGACCGCGGCGAGCGCCGTGACCCCGAGCCCGACCAACAGCACCGCCACCGCCCGGCGCACGACCAGGGCGCCCCATCGCTCCATCATCCTCGGTCCTCCCGAAGTCAGTGAACTCCCGTTAGTTTCGTGAACACCATTAACGGTAAACGGTGTAAACTGGTCACGTCAAGCATTCACCCGGGTGTCCACCCGGTCGATCTCGAGGAGTCCTGTGGCCCACCTCCGTGCGCCCGCCACCCGCCGGGAACGCCAGCGCGAGGCGACGTACGACGAGATCGTCGCCGTCTCCGCTCGTCTGCTCGAGGAGGGAGCGGACCTGTCCCTGCGCGCGGTGGCCGCCCGGATGGGGATGACCGCGCCGGCCCTGTACCGCTACGTCAACAGCTACCAGCAACTCGTCGACCTCGTCGCGTTCGAGCTCGACAAGGCGGCGACGGCGACCTGGGCGGAAGCGGCGTCCCGCTTCTCGGAGGACGACCCGGCCGCCCGGCTCACGGTGGCCTGCGCCCGCTTCCGCCAGTGGGCGCTGGCCAGGCCACGGGAGTTCGCGCTCGTCTTCGCCAACCCGATCGCCGAGGCCGACACCGAGCGCCGGGAGCTGCTGACGCTCGCCACGTCCGGCCACTACTTCACCGACCTGATGTGGCAGATCTGGGAGCTCTACCAGTTCCCCTATCCGGCTCTCGAGGAGCTCGACCCGGTCATCCGCGAGGCGGTCCTCGACCCCCTCATCCCGGCGAAGTCCGACCACATCCCCACCGAGGACCGTGGCCTGCTGTGGATCTACATGCGGGCGTGGTCGGCGCTGTACGGCGTCGTGACCCTCGAGTCCACCGGCCACTGCGACCCCCGCGTCATCGAGTCCGGCCAGCTCTTCCGCGCCACCATCCTCGACTGGCTCGAGCCCCTCGGGCTCCGGCACGAGCGGGCCCGGCTCACCGCGATCCTCGACGAGGAGCTCGCCCGCCCCTGACCGACCCGGCGCAGACTTAACAAATCACAGCGCCGACCCGGCTCAGATTGAACAGCTCAGACCGCTGACCCGGCGCAGATTGAACTGTCACTATTCAATCTGCGCCGGGTCAGTTCGTCGTTCGATTCAATCTGAGCCGGGTCGGCACGATCCGGCGTTCAATCTGCGCCGGGTCGGTCAGGTCCAGAGCACCTCGCGGGCCCAGACCGGCACCAGGTCACCCGCCCGGCCCTGCCGGGACTCGTGGAAGAAGTGGCTGCCCTCGCTGGGCTCCAGGTTGAGCTCGAGGGTGCGCGCGCCGTGACGGCGCGCGTGCTGGACGAAGCCCGCGGCGGGGTAGACGGCGCCCGAGGTCCCGACCGACACGAACAGGCTCGCCTCCGAGAGTGCGTCGGCGATCCGGTCCATCTCGTAGGGCACCTCGCCGAACCACACCACGTCGGGGCGCAGCTCGTGAGCTCCACAGCCGGGGCAGGCGGGCTCGTCGATGAGGGTGCCGTCCCACGGGGAGGCCACCCCACAAGAAGCGCACCGCGCCTTGAGCAGCTCGCCGTGCATGTGGACCACGTGCCGCGATCCGGCGCGCTCGTGGAGGTCGTCGATGTTCTGGGTCACGACGAGGAGGCCGGAGCCGAGAGTCTCCTCGAGCTCGGCCAGAGCCCGGTGCGCGGGGTTCGGCTCGACGGTGGCCAGCGCCGCGCGGCGCTCGTCGTAGAAGCGCTGCACCGTCGCGCGGTCGCGCTCGAAGCCCTCCGGCGTCGCGACGTCCTCGACGTGGTGCCCCTCCCACAGCCCGTCGGCGTCGCGGAAGGTGGGGACCCCGCTCTCGGCGGAGATGCCGGCACCGGTCAGGACGACGATCTGAGGCACGAACGGAGGCTACCCGCCCCACCGGTGACCACCGTCACCCGTCCGTGCCCCAGACCGCCCCCGGCCCCTACTCGCTCAGTCGAGCAGCGTCACGACCGTGCCCGCCGCGACGGTCCGGCCGCCCTCGCGGACGGCGAACCCGAGGCCGACCTCCATCGCCACCGGCTTGCCGAGCTGGACGACGACCTCGACGGTGTCGCCCGGCGCGACCACGGCGACCTCCCCCAGGTCCATCCCGCCGGAGACGTCGGTCGTGCGGAAGTAGAACTGCGGGCGGTAGTCGGCCGCGAACGGCGTGTGCCGGCCACCCTCGGCCGTGCTCAGCGCGTGCAGGTTCGCGCGGAACCGGGCGTGCGGCGTGACCGAGCCGGACGCGACCAGTACCTGGCCGCGACGGACCTCCTCACGGCGTACGCCGCGCAGGAGGATGGCCGCGTTGTCGCCGGCCTGGACCTCGTCGAGCGTCTTGCCGAACGTCTCCAGCCCGGTCGCGACGCTCGCGACCGTCGGACCGAGCCCGACGACCTCGACCGCCTCTCCGGCGCGCAGCGAGCCGCGCTCGACCGCACCGGTGACGACCGTGCCCCGGCCACTGATGGTCAGCACGTTCTCGATCGGCATCAGGAACGGCTCCCCGAGCTCGCGCTCGGGGACCGGGAAGTAGTCGTCGACGGCCTGCAGCAGGTCGGTGACCGACCGGGTCCAGCGCGGGGCGCCCTCGAGCGCCTTGAGCGCGGAGACCCGCACCACGGGCACCTCGTCGCCGGGGAAGCCATAGTCGCTGAGCAGCTCGCGCAGCTCGAGCTCGACCAGGTCGAGCAGCTCGTCGTCCTCGACGGCGTCCGACTTGTTGAGCGCGACCACCAGGTAGGGCACCCCGACCCGCTGTGCGAGCAGCACGTGCTCGCGGGTCTGGGGCATGGTGCCCTCCTGCGCGGAGACGACCAGGATCGCGGCGTCGACCTGGGCGGCGCCGGTGATCATGTTCTTCACGTAGTCGGCGTGCCCGGGCATGTCGACGTGGGCGTAGTGCCGGGTCGCCGTCTCGTACTCCACGTGCGCGATGTTGATCGTGATCCCCCGCTGGACCTCCTCGGGAGCGCGGTCGATCCCGTCGAAGGCGACGAAGGTGTTCCGGGTCGGGTCGGTGTCGGCGAGCACCTTCGTGATCGCCGCGGTCAGCGTGGTCTTGCCGTGGTCGACGTGACCCATCGTCCCGATGTTGAGGTGCGGCTTGGCCCGCACGAACTGGCCCTTGGCCATGATGATTCCGCTTCCTTGCTGGTGATTCGTCGGCGTACGACGTGGGCGAGGGCATGCCGGACCGCTCGCGCCCGGGACCGGGTGGAACCGACCCTCCTCCTTCGGTCCCGCTGGGGCGGGAGGAGGGTCAGCGTCGCGCGCCGGCCAACGACAGCGACAGGTTCGCGGCACCGACGCAGCGCGCTGCGACTGGCAGGACGACTGCCGGGAGCGCGGTGGGGGCGAACATGCGGATCACGATAGGCATCAACGCCACGGCGTGCCACCGGATTCCGGGCCGGCGGGCCCCTCGGTCAGCGGTCAGCCCCCGATGCCAGGGAGCCGAGGCTCGCGCCGGCGAGGTGGAGATACTCGTGGATCGGCCCGACCCATCGCCGCGGATCGGCGAGGCGGACCGGATAGAGACGTGCGCTGTCCAGGCATCGCCGGCTCACGGAGGCCTCGAACTTCACGATCGTCATCAGGCCGATGCCCGGCGTCCCTGCGCTCCCTTCCACGACCGGCCTCCTCGGACGAACGCCGGGGCGGACCGCCGTACGACGGCCCGCCCCGGCGGGTGGTCGACCCGGTCAGGCGATCCTGACGATCGACAGGCCGGCACCCACGCCGGGCTCCAGCGTCGCGGCACCGAGCAGGCCGTTCAGATCGAGGGCGAGCACGTCGCCGGCCGTCAGCGCGAGCGTGGCGCTACCCGCCCAGGCGTTCGTCGTCAGCGTCGCCGGATCGTTCAGCATCGGCTCCGGCGCTCCGTTGACGGTCACCCGGGCGCCCATCAGCAGCGCGACCGTCGTCTGGACCCGGAAGCTCACCTGGTACACGCCGCTATGGGCGATCGTGAAGTCGGTGTCGGCGCCACCGGCCGTCACGCCGGAGGTGGCGCCGGTCTGCGGAAGCGGGATCTTCGTGCCGCCGAGGACGACGGCGATGACCGCTCCCGAGGTGTTCGCGAAGGAGCCGTATGCCGACGCCATGGTTCCGCCGGTCGCGCCCGTCGCACCGGTCGCGCCCGTGGCACCGGTCGGACCCGTCGCTCCGGTCGGACCCGTGGCTCCGGTCGCGCCCGCGACACCCGTCGGTCCCGTCGGGCCAGTCGGGCCGATCCCCCCCGCAGCGCCCGTCGCACCATCCGCACCCGCGGCACCGGTCGCACCGGTCGCGCCCGCAGCACCGGTGGCACCCGTCGCGCCCGCGGCACCCGCGGCACCCGCGGCACCCGTCGGACCCGTCGCGCCCGTCGCGCCCGCGGCACCGGTGGCGCCCGTCGCGCCGGTCGCGCCGTCGGTGCCCCGGGCGCCCGTGGCACCCGGCGCCCCGGCAGGTCCTCGCTCGCCGCCCTTGGCGGCCTTACCGATCTTCCAGCGGATCAGGCGCTCACCGGGCCGGCACTGCCGCTCGGCGGCATCGACCAGCCAGCGGCCGTTCTTCATGATCAGGCGCAGTGCGCCGGTCTCCTGGTCGTAGCAGCCGATCACCTGCCGGACCTTCGCCTGGCCGGCCGCGTCCGCAGCGGCCGACGCCGGGATGTGGGGGAAGATGGTCGCCGCGGTCGTGGCCATCACCGACACGGAGTAGAGCCCTGCTCGGCGCCATTTCTTGTTCATCGACATCTGATTCCTCGGGGCACGGACCCGGGAGCGAGGCCCTGGGGGACACGGAAGCCGGCGGAACGCCGGCACCGAGCGGCCCCATCGGCCAGCCGAGCGCTGTCCTGAGAGATTCCCCTCGGGCTTCTCAGGCGGCCGTGATGCCGGCCGATCAGGAGATGACAGCGTCTCTGCCCGCATGACGAAAGGCCCCAGGTGCCCACGACCCCCGCTCGCGGTCACCCCCGCTCGGCAGCTGTCCTCGGCGCGCTTGCCCTCGTCGGCGCCGTTCTCCTCGGCGGGTGCGGAGGAGGGGAGGACGGCACCGGACGCCCGGCGCCCGCTGCGTCGTCCTCGGCCGGCGCCGCGGACACCCTGATCGCCACCGGGTTGGAGCGGATCGCGGCCGGCGACACCGACGGGGCGCGCGACACCTTCGAGGCGGTGCTCGTCCTCGACCCGGCGAACGCCTACGCGCACTACAACCTGGGCTACCTCGCCCAGGACGACGGCGACCTGGCCACGGCGATCGACGAGTACAACCAGGCACTCACCACCGACCCCGAGATGGCGCCCGCGCTCTACAACCTCGCCCTCCTCACCGAGCCGGCCGATCTCGACATCGCCGTCGACCTCTACCGCAGGGTGCTCGCGGTCAAGCCCGACGACGCCGCGACCCACATGCGCCTCGGGTTCGCGCTGCACCACCTCGGTCGCAAGGGCGAGGCGGCGAGCCTGCTCGCGAAGGGCATCGAGCTCGACCCGGCGATGAAGGACGTTCCGGCCCCGTCGTAGGGCGGGTGAGGCGGTGCGGCCGGCGCAGCCGGTGCCCGCTCAGCGGCGTCCGGTCCAGCGGATCGCCAGGCAACGCGGGCTGCGGCGCCGTACGGCGCCCCACCACAACCCGGCGCCGTAGGCCAGGTCGTCGAGGCGGCGGGCGGCCAGCGCGGTGACCGGGTCGACCCCCGGGCGCTCCCGCAGCAGCACCGCGAGGTCGACGACGGTGGCTGTGAGGACCGCCCGGCGCACGGACCGGCTGCCGAGCGCCGCGACCGCGGCGGCGGGCCACCAGTGCCGCAGCAACAGCGCGGACTCCTGGCGAACCCCCCAGCCCAGGCCACGCATGGCGAGGCGGACGGCGACGGCAGCGGTGTCGTCGCCCGCCGGAAGACGCCGGCGCACGGACCGGGTCGTCGTGGCGACCACGACGGCGGCGACCGGGGCCGACCACCAGCGGCGCTGGAGGATCGCGGCGGCGCCGAGCGCGACCGGGACGGAGAGGACGGCGGGGGCGACCTTGGTGCCGTGGCGGGCGGCGAGGTCGGCGCCTCCGGTGCCGTAGACGAACTTGCGGCCCAGCCAGGTCCGCACGCTCGGCCGGACGTCGTGACGCGCCTCGATCGCCGGGTCGTAGCGGACGATCTGGCCGGCGTCGACCAGCCGCCACACCAGGTCGACGTCCTCGGCGACGCGCCAGGCATCCTCGAAGCCCCCGGCGGGACCGAGGGCCGCGGTCCGGCCGACCAGGCAGGCCGACGGCAGCCAGCCCACGGCGGCGCCGGGGAGCACCCGGCCGCCGACCCGGCCGAGGTCGAGGGAGGAGGCAACCGCGTCATACCGCTCGAACCACCGGGGCCGCGCCGCGGAGGGCCGGTCCACGATCCTCCCGACGACGCGGGGACCGACGAGGGCGACGAGCGGGTCCGCGCAGTGCCGGGCGAGGTCGAGGAGCGCGCGGGCGTCGACCTCGACGTCGGAGTCGACGAAGGCGACGAGTGGGGTACCGACCTCGGCCAGGCCGGCGTTGCGGGCCCCGGCCGGGCCTCGGTTGCGGGTGAGGGCGACGACGCGGGCGCCGTGCCGATGGGCGACCCGAGCGACCGCGGCCGGGTCGTGCGAGGCGTCGTCGACCACGATCACCGGCAGGGGGACCAGCGCGGCCAGGCAGCGGTCGAGCTGCTCCGGCCGATCCCGGACCGGTACGACGACGGTGAGGTCGGCGAGCGGCACCGCGCGTGCGCCGAGCACGGGGTCGGCGAGGTTGCCGTCGAGGAGGCGCCGGGCGAGCGCCGCGGTCGCCGGGCCGTCGACGGTGAGCCGGCCGTCGGCGAGGAGGCGCTGCGCGTGACGACCGAGCCGGACCGCCCGCACGGGCGAGCCCCCCACCAGGAGCCGGCCGCGGTCGGCCGCAACGAGGTCCGTACGCAGCCGGACGACGAAGCCGTCGGGCAGGGCGGCGGGCAGGGCGGCGGGCTGTGCGGCGGGCTGTGCGGCGGGCTGTGCGACCGGCGCGGTCGTCGTACTCACGGGGCGAAGCCGCCGTCGGCGTGCACGACCGAGCCGTTGACGACCGCTCCCTCGGCCGAGCAGCAGAAGGCGACCGCCGCGGCGACCTCGGCCGGGTCGAGGATCCGCCGCACCAGCTGGCTCTCGGCGAACCCGTCGACGCCGGGCAGGTCGTAGAGGGCGGCGGTCGCGTCCAGCATCGGCGTCCGGGTGGAGCCGGGCGAGACGGCGCAGGCCGTGACGCCGGTGCCGACCAGGTCGGCGGCGAGGCCTTTCACCAGGCCGACGACGGCGTGCTTGGCCGCGTTGTAGGCCGCGAGGTGGTGCAGTCCGTGGCTGCCCGCCGCCGAGGCGATCCCCACGAACCGGCAGCCCGCCGGGTCCGGCCCGCCGAGCATGGCCGGCACGGCGGCGGCCGCGGTGTTCCACACGCCCTTGACGTCGACGTCCCAGAGCAGGTCGAGGTCGGCCTCCGGGGTCTCCCACAGCGGCCGGCCGCCGGCGATCACGGCGGCGGCGGCCACCGCGGCGTCGAGCCGGCCCCAGCGGGCCACGGCGAGGTCGACGGCGGCGTCCAGCGCCGACCGGTCCCGGACGTCGGCGACATGGCCGAGGACCTGGTCGCCTCCGGCCGCGACGACGGCGTCCAGGTCGCCCCGGGCCGCGAGCGGGGGACCGCCACACCCGTCGACCGCGACCACCCGGTCGCCCCGCGCGACGAGCGCGCGAACGGTCGCCGCGCCGATCCCGCGCGCGGCGCCGGTGACCATCACGACCCGAGGGACGACCCGGCCGCCACTCATCCGGCGCCGTTCACGACACGCACGACGTCACCCACCATCGAGGCGAGGACGACGGCGCCCTCGTCGGCGCTGGCGCCCGTCGGGTCGCCCAGCACCCCGTTGGGCGAGACCGCCTTGACCCCGCCCGCGATCATCGCGGGCATCAGCTCCTCGAGGGAGCCGGTGTTGCCGACCTCGGCGCGGTCCAGGCGGACGTGCCAGGGCGCGAGGTGCAACATCAGCGAGGTCTCCGTCCGGCCCGCGTGCAGGTCTGCCCCGGCATTCGACGGAGGCTCGGTCGCGCAGGCCACCCAGGAGACGTCGTGCCCCTCCGCGCTCAGCTGGCGTACGGCGCCGCGCAGCGCCGCCACGTTGCCACCGTGGGCGTTGACGAGGACCACCCGTGCGGCCCAGGTCCGCATCGATCGGGTGAGCTCGACGACGACCTGGCGCAGCATGTCGGTGCCGATCGAGCTAGTGCCGGGGAAGTCCTGGTGCTCGCCGCTGGAGCCGTAGGCGAGGGCCGGGGCGACCAGGATGTCGAGGTCGCGCAGCGTCAGGAGCCGCGCGGCCTCGGTGGCCACCGCGGTCGCGATGACGGTGTCGGTGTCGAGCGGCAGGTGCGGCCCGTGCTGCTCGATCGAGCCGACCGGCACCAGCACCGTCGCCCCCATCGGCAGGCTGGGGGAGGTCGCCGCGCCCAGGGGGCGGAGTGCCCGAGCCACGATCAGCGCCCCGCGGCCGCCTGCTCGGGCACCCCGAGCGCGCGGTCGAAGCCGTCGGGGATGAGCAGGTGCTCGGGCCGCAGCTCGGCGGTCGACGACAGCGCGAGTCCGCGCAGTGCGGAGTCGACACCGCCGGAGAGCACGTCGAGCACGTTCTCGACGCCCGCCTGGCCGTTGGCCGCGAGACCCCACAGGTACGCGCGGCCGATCAGCACGGCCTTCGCACCCAGGGCGAGCGCCTTGACCACGTCGGAGCCGCGGCGTACGCCGCCGTCCATCACGACGTCGATCTGCTCGCCGACCGCCTCGGCGATCGGGCGGACCATGCGGATCGCGGCCGGCGTCCCGTCGAGGTTGTTGCCGCCGTGGTTGGAGATCGAGATCCCCGCGACCCCGGCATCGACGGCGCGGAGCGCGTCGTCGACCCGGCAGACGCCCTTGAGCACGAAGGGCGTGCCGCTGATCTGCGCCCAGGTCTCGCGCATCCACCCGACGTCCTCCCACGAGGGGGGCGGGGTAGTCATCCACTCGTAGTAGGCACCGAAGAAGGTCGGCGCCTCGCCACCCGGCGGGGCCAGGTTGGGTGCGGTGAGGTCGGGCAGCTTGCCGGTCTCGCGGAACTGCTGCCCGAACTGCCACAGCCAGCGGCCCTTGGTGGCGACCTTGGGGGCCAGCCGGATCATCGCCTTGAGGTCGACCCTCTCGGGGATCTCGGGGCTTCCCCAGTCGCGGCCCATCGAGAACGACCAGTCCAGCGTGGCGATCAGGCCCTGTGCGCCGGCAGCGTGAGCGCGGGTCATCCGCTGGATCATGGTGTCACGGTCGCCGGTCCAGTACATCTGGAAGAACGTGGTGGCGCCGGTCGCGGTGACCTCCTCGACGCTCTTGGACGCGAAGTTCGACAGGCTCATGATCGTCCCGCGGGCGGCGGCCGCACGGGCGACGGCGACCTCGCCGTCGGGGTGCACGGCCTGGACGCCGGTGGGGCTGATGATGACCGGGCTGCCGATCGTGTGCCCGAAGACCGTCGTCGCCTGGGACCGCTCGGGGAGCTGGCCCACCACGTGCGGGGCGAGGCCGAGCTCGGCGAACGCGGCCTGGTTGTCCGCGCTGCTCTGGCCGCGCTCGGAACCGGCCACCAGCGCGCCGTACACCGGCTGGGGGAGGTGCTTGCGGGCGCGCTCCTGGGCGACGGCGACGGACTCGAACCAGGGGTTCTGCTTCCAGGGGTTCTCGAGCTTCATGGTTCCTCAGGTCTGCTTGCGTTGCGTCATGCGTTCTGTGGGCGAGAGCCCACAGAACGAATGACGTCCTGGCGGTGGTCGGGGACGAAGCCGGCGAGCGGGCTCTCCGCGCAGTCGGAGACCGGCGGGCGGGTGAGCAGGGTAAGCATCACCGGCTGGTTGCGCGTGGGGGTGGTCTTGGAGTGGTCCTGGCTGGCGGGCGGGATCACCCGGTCGCCCCCCAGCTGACCGAGCGCCTGCTCGCCGTACCCCTGGACGCACTCGGGATCGGGGCCGTCGAGCGGCAGCCCGGTGAAGAACTTCGCGGCCATGCAGCCACCCCGGCAGGAGTCGTAGAACTGGCACTTCGCGCACGCGCCGCCGGTCTGGGGGGCGCGGAGCTCCTGGAACAGCGGCGACGTCTGCCAGACCTTCTGGAAGCCACCGTCGAGCAGGTTGCCGGCCAGGAAGTTGTCGTGGATCGCGAACGGGCAGGCGTAGACGTCGCCGACCGGGTCGATCAGGCAGACCACGCGGCCGGCCCCGCACAGGTTGAGCCCGGGCAGGGACTCGCCGAACGCCGCGAGGTGGAAGAACGAGTCGCCGGTCAGCACCTGCTCACCGTCGGCGGTGTGCGCCATCAGCCAGTCGTAGAGCTCACGCTGCTGCTCCGGCAGGGGGTGCAGCTCGTCCCAGACGTCGGCGCCGCGACCGCTCGGCCGCAGCCGGGTGAGGCGCAGCGTGGCGCCGTACCGGTCGGCGAGGGCCTTGAACTCGTCGAGCTGGCCGATGTTCTGGCGGGTGCAGACGACGCTGATCTTGGCGTCGGCGAAGCCCGCGTCCTGCAGGTTCTGCAGCGCGCGCAGGGCGGTGTCGTACGAGCCGGGGCCGCGCACGTAGTCGTTGACCTCGGCGGTCGCGCCGTCGAGGGAGATCTGCACGTCGACGTAGCCGTTGCACGCCGGCGAGGCCAGGAACGCCGCACGCTCGGGGGTGATCCGCACCCCGTTGGTCGAGAACTTCACGCCGACCTGGTGGTTGACGGCGTACTCGAGGAGCTCCCAGAAGTCCGGGCGGATCGTCGGCTCGCCGCCGCCGATGTTGACGTAGAACACCTGCATCCGCTGCAGCTCGTCGATGACCGCCTTGCACTGCTCGGTGCTGAGCTCGCGCGGGTCGCGGCGGCCGCTGCTCGACAGGCAGTGGGCGCACTCGAGGTTGCAGGCGTAGGTGAGCTCCCAGGTCAGGCAGATCGGGGCGTCGAGGCCGTACTCGAACTGCTGGACCAGCGATCCGGTCCGGGGCCGCTCGGGCGCGATCGTCATGCGGTGTCCTCCTGGACGCTCGTGCGGGGGCGGATCATGTCGGTCGCGGCGAGGCCGCGCAGGGCCGCCGCGTAGGCGGCGTGCTGGGAGGCCGGGACGCCCGCGGTCTCGAGCGCGGACCGCACGTCCGGCGCCGTTGCGAGGCCACGTACGACGGTGACCAGCTCGGGCCGCTTCAGGAAGGTGAGCTTCCGGTTGCCGAAGTGGTAGGCCAGCGCACCGAAGGGCTCGGGTCGCAGGGCCACCGACGGCGAGAGCGTCCACGGCTCCCCCAGCAGGGCGTCCATCAGTAGACGCCGCACATGCCGTCGATCGAGACCTCCTCGATGAGGTCCTCGGCCGCCAGCTCCGCCTGGCTCTCGATCCCGGTGTCCAACCCGGTGTTCGACTCAGGGTTCATCGTGTTCCTCCTCGTCGGATGTGGTTCGCGACACACTAATGGCACTCGATGCCAAAATGGAAGGGCCGGAACGTGCTAACTTCCGGCGCCATGCCCGATCCCCTGCCCGACGCCGCGCCCACCACCGCGGCCGAGGGCCCGACGCCGCCCCGGTCGTCCGCGCGAGGACGCCCCGGCGCCACCTCCCACGCCGCGATCGAGCAGGCCGCGTTCCGGCTCTTCGCCACCCACGGCTTCGCCGGCACGACGATGGAGGCCATCGCCCGCGAGGCCGGCGTCGGGAAACGGACGATCTTCCGCTACTACCAGTCCAAGAACGACATCCCCTGGGGACAGTTCGACCGCACCCTCGACCACTTCCGCGCCCTGCTCGACGAGCAGCCCGACGGCCTGCCCGTGCACGCCGCCGTGCACCAGGGGGTGGTGGAGTTCAACCGCTTCCCGGCCGACGCGGAGCCGCCGCACCGCGAGCGCATGCGCCTGATCCTGACCACCCCGGAGCTCCAGGCGCACTCCGTGCTGCGGTACGCCGAGTGGCGGCGGGTGATCGCCGAGTACGTCGCCCGCCGCACGCAGGCACGTCCCGACGACCTGATCCCCCAGGTCGCCGGCCACGTGTCGCTGGCGATCTCGCTGTCGGCCTACGAGGCGTGGCTGACCGAGCCCGACGCCGAGACGCCCGGGCTGCCCGAGATCATCGACCGGGCGATGACCGGCCTGCGGTCCTACCTGACCGGCTGACCCGGCCGGCGGAGCCCGGCCTCACGCTCCCCGCGGCGCCGCCAGCTCACCGGCCGCCCGGTCGCGCAGCCGCCGCGAGACCCGGCGGATCCGCAGCAGCATGGTCGCCGACGGCACGACCGCGCCCGTGACATAGGTCGACAGCCGTGAGGGCGACGTGCCGACCTGGGCGGCGAACACACGCTGGGAGACCCCGGCCCGGGCGATGCACTCCTTGATGTCGCGCGCGACCAGTGCGCGCTCCGCCGCCTCGCGGCGCTCGCGGCACAGCGCGACGGTGCGTTCGACGACAGCCAGCGCCTGGGCGGACCGGCTCCGCTCCGCCAGCCGGAGCAGCTCGTGCGCGTAGGGACCCCAGGGGCTGGCCGCGACCATGCCGAGGTGCGCGCGCCATTCCGCGACCGAGCCGTGCGCGAGGACCCGGAGGAGCTGCCCGACGGTCGCGACCGGGGTCGCCGCCGGGATCGACTCGACGTCGTCCAGTACCAGCGCGTACGCCGCGGCGGCGCAGGTCGTCGCGACCTCCGCCGGGACGTCGGCGGCCGTCCAGCGGCGGCAGGCGTCCGCAGCCCGGGACCGCCCGGGCTCCACGTCGAGCAGGGTGGCGGCCCGGCGCTGGAGCCGGGCCAGCTGTCGCTCGCCCAACGCCTCGGCCAGCTGCGCGGTGGTCAGGAGGTCCTCGGCGTCGGCGAAGGCGACGACGCCGACGAGGTTGGCCAGGACGGCGGAGAGCCGCGCCGAGCGCGGGTCGTCGCCGCCCGCGTCGAGAAGCGTCAAGAACCGGTCCCAGAGTGCGCGGTCACCCGGACGGACCCGTTCGCGGCGCGCGAGCACCCCCTCGACGACGGCGGACGTCGTCGCTGGCGGGACGGGGTGCAGGCGGCTGGGTGCGTTGCTCATCGGGCGTCGGCTTCTGGCTGGAGTGAGTCGGATACGGCGCCGCGACTCGCGAGGCGGCGCCTGCAGATCTAGACGCGCCCGCCCGCCGAACATCACGCGGAATCTGAAACTTTTACCGTTGGTCGACGAAAGCTCGCTGCTCTCGGGGTAGGGCGCCTACCATGCGGGGAAGGACGCGACAGCTGTCGCGAGGGGATCGGGGCGCACCAGCCCTGATCGGGGGGACCACACGAAATGCCTGAGCGCGCGCCATCGAGCGATGACGCGGCGAAGCTCTACCGCGACCACGTCGACGACGCTCGACGTCTGGCCACGATCCTCGTCGGACCCGGCGAGGCCGAAGAGCTCGTCGCGGAGTCCTTCGCGCGCGTGATCGCCCGGTTGCGCGCCGAGCCCGGCACCATCGCCGACTTCCGGGCCTACCTCCACGTCACCATCCGCAACAGGTTCCGCGAGGGCCACCGCCGGCCGACCGAGCGGCCGGCGTCCGACCAGGAGTGGCTGCTCGACGCGGCCGTGCCACCGGTCGACGCCGTCCTCGACGACATCGAGGCCGACACCGCGCGCGAGGCGTTCGCCACGCTGCCCGAGTCGTGGCAGCGCGTCCTGTGGCATGTCGAGGTCGAGGGTCGCAAGCCGGTCGAGACCGCCCAGATCCTCGGGATGCGCCCCCGCGCGGTCTCCTCGCTGGCCCACCGCGCCCGCGAGGGCCTGCGCCAGGCGTATCTCGACCGGCACCTCGGCGGCGCTCCCGTGAGCGAGGGCTGTGCCTGGGCCCGGCCCCGGCTCAGCCGCCACGTCCGCGGCCGGCTGACCGGCGGCGCCCGGGCTCGGATGACGACCCACCTCGCCTCGTGCGCCGAGTGCAGCGCGGCGTACCTGCGGCTGACGCGGCTCAACACCCGGCTCGCGGCGCACCTCTTCCCGGTGGTGCTGCTCGGGGCGCTGCCGGTCGCGGTCAAGCCGGCCGCCTGGCTGGTGGGCGGCTCCGCCGCCGCGACGGGCGGCGCGGGCGGTCTCCTCGGCGCCCTTCCGTGGCCACGTCCCGGCACGCTCCGGATGATGCTCGCCACCGGCGCCGCCGTGGGCGCGGTCGCGGCGACGACGGGCGTCGTACTGACCCAGGCGGACAACGAGGGACCGGCCATGGCCGGGGCGCCGTCGACGTCACCGCCCCCGTCGGCGGCGGCGCCGCCAGCGACGCCGGTGGCGCCGGTGGCACCGCCCCCGACCGGACCGGACGACGCACCGACCCTGGCGCCGGCGGCTCCCACCCCGGCTGCCCCGGTCGCACCCCCGGCGCCGGCAGGACCGGCCGAGGCGCCCCCCGCCCCGGAGCCCGAGAAGCCCGGGCCGAGCAGTGGTCCGGCCCCGACCGTGCCCCCCGGCCCGGCCGAGATCCCCACCGTGGTGCCGACGGTGGCGCCACCGGTGACGGTGGCGCCCGTCGCACCCACGGCGTACCCGGTCGAGGACTGTGAGACCGCGGGTCGGCTGGTCCTGCCCGTCACCGAGGGCGTCCACTATGAGCTCGTCGAGGGCGACGGGCGCACCGGGCCCTGGACCGTCGTGGCCACCCCCGAGCCCGGCTACCAGCTCGCGTCGGACGCACCCGACCGCTTCACCGGCGACCTCGGCCAGCTCGCTGCGTGCGACCGGATCGGCGGCGTCACCGTGAGCCCCGCCGACGACGTCGGTCCCGGGTACTGGCGGCTGAGTGTGACCCCCGAGACCGACGGCGGCCCCGACCGCACGCTGCGTATCGTCGTCACCCTCACCCGCTCGGTGCTCTACCAGCACACGTCCTGGCCGGACGGCTGGACCTGCCCGGCCCTCGCCGAGATCGGCATCGCCACGCCATGGAGGCCGCTCTCCTGCGCCTTCGAGTACGACGGCACCACCACTCCCGGGCCGCTCGAGGTGCTGTTGCTCGCGCCCGCCGACGCTGTCGCGCCGCAGGACTTCCTGTCCGAGGTGCAGCTGTACGCCGACGAGACCCTGGTCGACTCCTTCCCGATCACGGCGCCGGACCCGACGCCCCAGCCCTAGGACGCCCCAGCCCTAGGTCTACCCGCCGGCTGGTCCGGACCGGCAGGGCGGAGCTCCGGAGTCAGCCGGAGCGGGGCGTGCGCCGCAGACCCTCGCCGGCCTGGCTGATCCGCACCAGCATCGCCGCCGAGGGCACCACCGAGCCGGAGACATAGGTCGAGAGCCGCGACTGCGAGGTGCCGATCAGCCGGGCGAACTCACGCTGGGAGACGCCGGCCCGGGCGATCGTGCGCCGGATGTGGTCGGAGACCGCGCCCCGCTCCTGCGCCACGGCATCGCGCTGCGCGCGGTCCACGTGGGCGCTCAGGCAGGCGAGGGCGAAGGCGTCGCGGCCCGGGTCGAGCAGGGCGATCCAGTCGGAGCCCGGGCCTGCCCACGGCTCCGCGGCGATCGCCGCCACCTGACGCCGCCAGGACAGCAGGTCGCCGTCGTGGAGGGCGCCGAGCACGTCGGCGCGGGACACGATCGCGGGTGCCGTCCCGTCCTGCTCGCCGCGGTGCAGGACGAGGCGGGTGACGGTCTCGGCGTAGAGCTCACGATCGGCCCCGTCGGCTCCCCACCAGGCCGCGCGGGCGAGCCGGGTGACGAGCGCGGTGGTGCGCGGGCGGGTCGCGGCCGGGTCGATCGGGCCGAGCACCTCCTCCTGCAGATCACTCAGCCGCCCGGCGCCCAGCTGGCGGGCCAGCTCGACGAGGTCGTCGAGGGGGGTGTCGTCCTCCCCGGAGATCAGGGCCAGCGCGTTGGCGAGGACCACCCGGCGTACCTGGTGGCGTGGCCCCTCAGCGGGCCGGATCGCCCACTGGCCGCGGCGCCACAGATGGCGCAGCGGCGGGTTGCCCTGCGCGCGCGCCTCGAACTGCTCGACGATGCTCCACATGCGCCCTCCCCCGTCGGCGCCACGGCCTCCCCGCCGGCGACGCTCGACGCCAGTCTCCCCGATCAGGCCAAGCCCACACCGCAGAATCCCGGGTTCGAGGCGATCTGGCTCACGGGTGCGAGGCCGCGATACCTCATCAGAGAACCGCAGCGGCCGATCTCGTGTCCCGGCCGCGCCCGCTGGGTAGCGTCGTCGGCACGCACCGCTCCCGCGGTGCCTGGCTCGGGAGAACTGGACACCCGACGGCCTCCTCGTGACACCCATCGGCAGGAAGCCTCGGAACCGAGGGGAGCACCATGCGGAAGACGACCACCGGCGCCGACGCCACCCTGACGAGGGCCGGACGATGAGCGAGGCGCCGTACGACCGCGCGACGCGTGCCCTCCAGCTCGCGCTCGAGCGCGCCAACCAGGCCGCCGACCGCCTCGCCCGACAGTGGGCCGCGGGGGTGGAGCCCAGTGAGGACGACGTCATCGAGTACCGCCGCCGCAGTGCCGCGCTCACGTACGCCGAGTCCGTGTGGCAGGTCGAGGCCCAGGAGATCGTCCCCGCCAGCGCCGAGCAGCTGCGCCACCACGGCACCGAGCCGAGGGCCGGGCGCCACTGAGCCCCCCGCGTCGGTGCGGCAACGATCTCTGGGGGGAATCGTTGCCGCACCGCGACTCCCGGCGCACTCAGGCAGAATCGACCACGTGCTGCTGCGCGAGGTCACCGGGTCGATCGCCGACTTCCACTCCCGCCCGATCCCCGACGACCTGACCGAGGCCGAGATCTGGTCGTTCGTGCCCACCGGACCGGCGCTGGTCCTCGGCAGCGCCCAGGACCACACCGTCGCCGACGCCGCGGCGGTGACCGCGGCCGGGGTCGACGTCGTCCGCCGCCGCAGCGGTGGTGGCGCCGTGTACGTCGACCCGGCCCGGTCCGTGTGGCTCGACGTGGTCGTGCCGCGCGACGACAGCCGGTGGAGCGACGATGTCCGCGCGTCGGCGTACTGGCTCGGCGAGGCCTGGCAGCGAGCACTGGCCACCCTCGGCGTGGCGGCCCAGGTCTACCGGGGTGGACTCGAGCAGACGCCGTGGGGCCGGCTGGTGTGCTTCGCCGCGCTCGGCCCCGGCGAGGTGCTCGTCGGCGACCGCAAGCTCGTGGGCATCTCCCAGCGCAGGACCCGTACGGGCGCCCGCTTCCAGTGCATCGCCTACGAGCGCTGGGACCCGTACGACGTGCTCGACCTGGTCGACCTGAGCGCCGACGACCGCGCGGCCGCCGCCGCGGACCTGGCCGACCGGGCGATCGGCGTCGGCCCCCACCTCGCCGCACTCCGCACCGCCGTCCTCGACGAGCTGCGGCTCTGAAGTCGGCCCGGGGTCTCCCGTCGCACCCGGCATCCAGGTCGCGGCTCGGGCCATCCGGCGACCCGAATGCCGGGTAGGACGCGTTGGCGGCAACCCCATGCGCTGGGAGCATGGAACCATGGAGCTCGATACGATCCGTGCCTTCCTCGCGGTGGCCGACGGCAGCACGGTGACCGAGACCGCCGAGCGGGTCCACCGCACCCAGCCGGCGGTGTCCCGGGCGCTGGCGCGGCTCGAGCGGGACGTCGGCACGCCGCTCTTCCAACGGGTGGGGCGTGGACTCGTCCTCACGCCGGCCGGGCGCGAGCTCGCGCGGCACGCCCACGAGGCGATCGACGCCTACGAGCGCGGGGTGCGCTCCGTGCAGGATCTCACCACGCCCGACGCCGGCTTCGTACCCGTGGCCTTCCTCCACACCCTCGGGACCTGGCTGGTCCCCGAGCTGATCCGCAGCTTCCACCTCGAGCGCCCGCACGTGCGCTTCGACCTGCGCCAGCACGGCGACGCCGGTCTCGTCGACGACCTGCTCGGCGGCCTGGTCGACCTCGCGGTCACCGGCGACCGGCCCGAGCACCCCCAGCTCGAGAGCCGGCGGCTGTTCCTCGAGCCGCTCCGCCTGGTCGTGCCGCCGGGGCACCGGCTCGCCGGGCGCCGCACCGCGCCGGGCCGGCGTACGGCACGGCTCGCGGACGTCGCCGACGAGCAGTTCATCGTGCTCAAGAAGGGCTTCAGCCTCCGTGCCATCACCGAGCAGCTGTGCGGCGAGGTCGGCTTCACCCCCCGGATCGGCTTCGAGGGCGAGGAGGTCGAGACCCTCCGCGGCCTGGTCGCCGCCGGCCTCGGCGTCGCCCTGCTGCCCGAGCCGCGCAGCGCCGCGGCCCCGACGACCCCGCACCTGCGCGTCACCGACGTGCGGGCCTCGCGCGAGATCGGTCTCGCCTGGGTCAAGGACCGTGCCCTGCCACCGGCCTCGGCGGAGTTCCGCGCTCACACGGTGCGGACGAGCGCGCAGATCCATGCGCAGTAGGCATCGATGGCCAATGAACTAGGCATTGGACGCATGTTCTCCCGACGCTGAGGATGGAGCCGCCAGCACCTCCGAGCGACAGGACCCCGGGATGAGTGACATCGACCCCGCCGAGACGCAGGAGTGGCGCGACGCTCTCGCGGCCGTCCTCGAGTTCGAGGGCGAGGCACGCACGACGTACCTGCTCGACCAGGTCCTCGCCGAGGCGCAGCGACTCGGCACCCGGGTGCCCTTCGTCGCCACGACGCCCTACGTCAACACGGTCGCGCCGGCCGACGAGCCGGCGCACCCGGGCGATCGCGAGGTCGAGCACCGGATCCGCTCGGCCATCCGCTGGAACGCGCTCGCCCTGGTGCTGCGCGCCAACAAGGACTCCACCGAGCTCGGCGGCCACCTCGCGAGCTTCCAGTCCGCAGCCACCCTCTACGACGTCGGCTTCCAGCACTTCTGGCACGCCCCGACCGAGGAGCACGGCGGCGACCTGGTCTACGTCCAGGGCCACCTCTCCCCCGGCATCTACGCCCGTGCCTTCCTCGAGGGCCGGCTCACCGAGGCCCAGCTCGACAGCTTCCGCCAGGAGACCGGCGGCAACGGGCTGTCGTCGTACCCGCACCCGTGGCTGATGCCGGACTTCTGGCAGTTCCCGACCGTCTCGATGGGCCTCGGGCCGCTGATGGCGATCTACCAGGCGCGCTTCCTCAAGTACCTCCACGCCCGCGGCCTCGCCGACACCGCCGGCCGCAAGGTGTGGGCCTTCCTCGGCGACGGCGAGACCGACGAGCCCGAGTCGCTCGGCGCCATCTCGATGGCCGCCCGGGAGAAGCTCGACAACCTCGTCTTCGTCGTCAACTGCAACCTGCAGCGCCTCGACGGCCCGGTGCGCGGCAACGGCAAGATCATCCAGGAGCTCGAGGGCGTCTTCCGCGGCGCCGGGTGGAACGTGATCAAGCTGATCTGGGGCTCCGGCTGGGACCAGCTCCTCGCCCGCGACACCGGCGGCGCCCTCAAGCGGCGGATGATGGAGTGCGTCGACGGCGAGTACCAGACGTTCAAGTCCAAGGACGGCGCGTACGTCCGCGAGCACTTCTTCGGCGTCGACCCGGAGCTCGCCGCCATGGTCGCGGACTGGACCGACGACGAGATCTGGCGGCTCACCCGCGGCGGGCACGACCCGCAGAAGGTGTACGCCGCCTACGCCGCCGCTGCCGCCCACACCGGGCGTCCGACCGTCATCCTCGCCAAGACCGTCAAGGGCTACGGACTCGGCTCGGCCGGCGAGGGCATGAACATCAGCCACCAGGCCAAGAAGGTCGCCGAGCCCGCGCTGCGCGCCTTCCGCGACCGGTTCTCCATCCCGGTCGCCGACGAGCAGCTGCTCGACCTGCCCTACCTCTCGTTCCCCGAGGGCTCGGAGGAGCACACCTACCTGCACGCGCGCCGCAAGGAGCTCGGCGGCTACCTGCCGGCCCGCCGTCGTACGTCGGCCGCGCTCGCGGTGCCCGGGGTCGAGGCGTTCGCCGCCCAGGTCGCGGGCTCCAACGGCCGCGCGATCTCGACGACCATGGCCTTCGTCCAGATCCTCACCAAGCTGCTGCGGGACAAGGAGATCGGCAAGCGGGTGGTGCCGATCGTCCCGGACGAGGCACGCACCTTCGGCATGGAGGGGCTGTTCCGCCAGGTCGGCATCTTCTCGCAGAGCGGCCAGCTCTACACGCCGGAGGACGCGGACCAGCTGATGTTCTACAAGGAGGACGCCAGCGGCCAGATCCTCCAGGAGGGCATCAACGAGGCCGGCGCGATGTCGTCGTGGATCGCCGCGGCGACGTCGTACTCCAGCAGCGACACCCCGATGATCCCGTTCTACGTCTACTACTCGATGTTCGGCTTCCAGCGGGTGGGCGACCTCGCCTGGGCCGCGGGCGACATCCGGGCGCGCGGCTTCCTCGTCGGCGGCACCGCCGGCCGGACCACGCTCAACGGCGAGGGCCTCCAGCACGAGGACGGCCACAGCCACCTGCAGGCCGCGATGATCCCCAACTGCGTGGCCTACGACCCGACGTACGCCTACGAGCTGGCGGTCATCGTCGCCGACGGCCTGCGCCGCATGTACGCCGAGCAGGAGGACGTCTTCTACTACCTCACGCTCATGAACGAGAACTACGAGCACCCGCCGATGCCCGAGGGCGTCACCGAGGGGATCCTCAAGGGCCTCTACGAGCTGCGGCCGGCCGAGGGCACCGCGCAGGTGCAGCTCATCGGCTCCGGCACCATCCTGCGCGAGGTGCTCGCGGCCGCCGACCTCCTCGCCGCGGACTTCGGCATCGAGGCCGACGTCTGGAGCGCGCCCAGCCTCACCGAGCTGCGCCGCGACGGCCTGGCCACCGAGCGCTGGAACACCCTGCACCCGCTCGAGGAGCCGCGCACGTCGTACGTCGCCGCGTGTTTGGAGGGGCGCGGCGGTCCGGTCGTAGCCGCCACCGACTACATGAAGGCGTACGCCGACCAGATCCGCGCCTTCGTCCCGGGCAGCTACACCGCCCTCGGCACCGACGGCTTCGGCCGCTCGGACTACCGCCGCAACCTGCGCCGCCACTTCGAGGTGGACCGGCACTTCATCGCCGTCACCGCCCTCCGCCGGCTCGCCGACGAGGGCACCGTCGCCCCCGCCGTGGTCGCCCAGGCGATCGAGAAGTACGGCATCGACCCCGACCGGGCCGACCCGGCCCACGCGTGAGGACAGCAACGATGGAGAGCACCGTGGAAATTCGCGTCCCCGACATCGGCGACTTCACCGGCGTACCCGTCATCGAGCTGCTCGTGGCGCCCGGCAGCGTCGTGCGGGTGGAGGATCCGCTGGTCACGCTGGAGACCGACAAGGCCACGATGGAGGTGCCCTCGCCGGTCGCCGGGACGATCGTGTCGCTGTCGGTCGCCGTCGGCGACACGGTCAGCCAGGGCAGCGTGATCGCGATCGCGGAGGTAGCAGCCGAGGAGGTAGCGGCCCAGGAGCCGGCGGCGACGTCGCCTGCGGAGCCCGCACGCGCCACGGCGACGCAGCCACCCGGAGCGACCCCGGCACCCGGAGCGACCCCGGCACCCGGAGCGACCCCGGCACCCGCGGGGACGCAGCCCGACCCCGCGCCCGTCGTACCCGAGGCGGCCGATCCGGATGGTGGCCTCCGCGCCACCCCGCTCGTCCGCCGCCTCGCCCGCGAGCTCGACGTCGACCTGGCCGCCGTCGCCGGCAGCGGCGTCAAGGGCCGGGTCACCAAGCAGGACCTGCTCGCGCACTACGAGCGCGGCATCACACCCGCCGGAACCACCGCAGGTGCGGGGATCCCGCCGATCCCGGAGGTGGACTTCGCGAAGTTCGGCCCGGTCCGCCGGGTCCCGCTGTCGCGGATCAAGAAGCTCTCCGGTCCGCACTTGCACCGCTCCTGGCTCAACATCCCGCACGTCACCCACGCCGACGAGGCCGACATCACCGACCTCGACGCGTACCGCCGTGAGCTCGACGAGGCCGCCCGCGCCGACGGCTACCGCGTCACCCTGCTCAGCTTCCTGCTCAAGGCGGCCGCTGCCGGCCTGCGCCGGCACCCCGAGGTCAACAGCTCGCTGGCCGGCGAGGAGCTGGTCCTCAAGGACTACGTCCACATCGGCGTCGCCGTCGACACCCCCGACGGTCTCGTCGTCCCCGTCGTGCGCGACGTCGACCGCAAGGGCATCCTCGAGCTCAGCCGCGAGCTCGCCGACCTGTCCACACGCGCCCGCGACGGCAAGCTCACCGCCACCGACCTGCAGGGCGCGACCTTCACGATCAGCAGCCTCGGCGGCATCGGCGGCACCCACTTCACCCCCATCGTCAACGCCCCCGAGGTCGCCATCCTCGGCGTCGTCCGCTCCAAGACGGCCCCCGTCTGGGACGGCGAGGCCTTCGTGCCGCGCCTGATGCTGCCGCTGTGCCTGTCCTACGACCACCGCGTCATCGACGGAGCCCTCGCCGCCCGGTTCACCGCGCACCTCGCGGACCTGGCCGCGGACGTCCGGCGCCTGGTGCTCTGAGGCGGGAACGCGGCTGCCGCGGAGGGCGGGCTGCCACACGCCGTCCACCCGTCCAGTCGCCACCTCTCAGCAGTTCCGGGCCAATCCCGGCGGCTCTGTGCTGACAGCCGTCAGGCAGACGGGTGGACGGCGTGCTACTTCCCCCAGCGCGCCGGCACACGAGCGAGGGCCAGGCCGGACGCTGCTCGTGATCGACCGCGTCGAGGAAGGCCACCGGGCGGTCAACGCCTACCGGATGGAGGGCCGGATCGGGCTCGTGCGCAGCCGAAACCCTGGTGCTGTGCGGGGCGGAGGACGGCTACTCGCTGCCGAACGTCCCGCGGCTGTGCTCCGCGATCCCGGGGGTCGTCTCGACGGTCCTCACCGGCACGGGCGTCACATCGGTCGACCACCTGGAAGAGGTGGCCTTCCTGATCTGGCTGCTCGACGCCTGGGTGCCGGTCGCGGTGACGGCGTCGATGCGCCCACCGACCGCCATCGGCAGCGACGCCCTGCCCACCCTTGTCGACGCCGCGGCCGGGTCGTGGTGTGCCAGGCCCAGCGCACGCCGTACGGCAGGGTGGCTCCGACCTCGACCCCGCTGCTGGGCGCGGGGAAGCTGAGCCCCCAGAAGGCCCGGCTGCTGCTCGCCGTCGCCCTCGCCGGAGAGCGGACGCCCGACCCCCAGGAGCTGCAACGCCTGCTCGACGCATCCCGCCCCGGCCCGCTGCGACGGGCTGACGCGACGGCAGCAGCTCACCAGCGCAGGGAAGCCCCCACCATCAGACCCCGCGCCAGCGCGACCGGATCGTCCTCCTCGGAGAGATCCGGGTCGTGGCCGCAGAGCACGGACGGCAACAGGAGTGCTGCGAGCTCGGCCTCCCCGAGTAGGCCCGTGCCAAGCACGAGCTCACGCACCGTGCCCTCGCCCCGCAGCGCGGCCTTGGCGATCTCGGAGGCGGTCGCGTACCCGATCACCGGGGCCAGTGCCGTCACGACGCCGACACTGCGCTCGACCTCGGCGGTCAGACGGGCGCGGTCGACGTCGATGCCCTCGATGCAGTTCTCGGTCAGGGTCCCCAGGGCCCGGGCCAACCAACGGGTCCCCTCGAGAAGACGGTGGGCAACCAGCGGCTCGAACGCGTTCAGCTGGAGCTGACCGGACTCGGCCGCCATGGTGATGCTGACGTCGTTGCCGCAGATCGCGTAGGCGACCTGGTTGACGACCTCGGGGATCACCGGGTTGACCTTGCCCGGCATGATGCTGGAGCCGGCCTGACGAGACGGGAGGCGGAGCTCTCCGAAGCCGGCCTGGGGGCCGGACCCGAGCAGGCGCAGGTCGTTGCAGATCTTCGACAGCTTGACCGCGACCCGCTTGATCGCGCCCGACACGAGGACGAAGACACCGGTGTCCGACGTCGCCTCGACCAGGTCCGCCGCCGGGACGATGGGCATGTCGGCGAGCTGGGCGAGGTGTCGGCAGACGAGCACCGAGTACGCCGGGGGCGCGGTGATCCCGGTGCCGATCGCCGTGCCTCCGAGATTGACCTCGGCCAAGAGCGCACGTGTCTCCCGCAGCCGCGGCAGCTCCTCGCTCAACGTCACGGCCCAACCGCGGAACTCCCGACCCACCGTCATCGGGACGGCGTCCTGAAGCTGGGTGCGACCGATCTTGAGGACCTCGGCGAACTCTTCGCCCTTGTCGCGCAGCGCCTCCACGCAGGCGAGCACCCGACCGGCGAGTTCGTCGAGCACCCGGACAAGTGCGAGCCGGATCGCGGTCGGATAGACGTCGTTGGTGCTCTGACAGCGGTTGACGTGGTCGATGGGATGCACCACGTCGTAGGCACCGGGCCGATGGCCGAGCAGCTCGAGGGCGCGGTTCGCGATCACCTCGTTCGCGTTCATGTTGGTCGAGGTGCCGGCTCCTCCCTGGATCACGTCGACCACGAAGAACCGGTCGAGCCGATGCGTCGCGACCTCCGCTGCGGCGCTCTCGATCGCGGCCGCCACGACCGGGTCGATCAGGCCCAGCTCGCGATTGGCCCGGACGGCCGCCAGCTTGATCTGGCCGAGCGCCCGGATCAGCTCCGGGTGCGCGTGGAGCGGGACGTCGCTGATCGGGAAGTTCTGCAGAGCCCGCGCGGTGTGGATCCCCCACAGAGCGGACTCGGGGAGGGCGAGCTCCCCGAGGAAGTCCGTCTCGGTACGCGTGCCGGCAACTTCGGCAGTGCTCATCGTCGTCCTTCCTGACGGGCCTGACGGGCCCGGTCGATCGCCGTCCAGGCCAGGGCCACCGCGCCGTCGTGGACGGCGCGCTCGGCCGCGGGACCGAGGGTGTGCTCGGCGAACGCGGCCTGGTGGTTGACCGCCGGCAGCGAGTCGATGCCGATATAGGGGTGGATGGCGGGCACCACCTGGGACACGTTCCCCATGTCCGTCGACGCCCGGTTCATCCGGGACGCGCGCCCGGAGGTGTCGAAGCGCCGTCCCAGTCGCTCCGCGTTCGCGACGTAAGCCGCGAGGGCGGATCCGTCGGTCCGGAACTCGGCGTAGGGCTGGGACTCCGGAGCGATCTCGAGCTCGCAGCCCGTCGCGAGCGCGCCCGCCTCGAAGCAGCGGCGGACGCGCGGCTCGATGTCCGCGAGCTCGTCGAGCGAGGCGGCCCGCACGTACCAGCGACCGCTAGCGGTCTCGGGGATCGCGTTGGGCGCCTCGCCCGCCTGGGTGACGATGCCGTGGACCCGGGCGGTGCCGGGCAACTGCTGCCGCAGCAGGCCGATCGCGACCTGGGAGATCGTGAACGCGTCTGCGGCGTTGACGCCGTCCTCGGGGTAGGCGGCGGCGTGGGACGCCTTGCCCCGGAACACGATCTCGGAGTGGGAGACCGCGAAGGGGCGGGCCTCGGCGACGTCGACCGGCGCCGGATGGACCATCATCGCGAGATCCAGGCCGGCGAACGCCCCCCGGTCGAGGAGCTCGATCTTGCCTCCCCCGCCCTCCTCGGCGGGGGTGCCGTAGACCTCGACGGTGAGTCCGAGGTCGTCGGCCACCTGCGCCAGCGCCCCCGCGGCGCCGGTGGACATGGCCGCGATGAGGTTGTGTCCGCAGGCGTGCCCGAGACCCGGCAGCGCGTCGTACTCGACGCATAGCCCGACCCGCAGCGGGCCGGACCCGATCCGCGCGTGCAACGCCGTCGGGAACCCGAGGTACGCCGGCGTGACCTCGTAGCCGTAGGACGAGAGGCGGTCGGCCACCCACGCGGCGGCCCGGGTCTCCTCCCAGGCCGTCTCCGGGTGTCGGTGCAGGTCGCGGGAGAGGGCGACGAGGTGGGGCAGCAGCAGGCCCGCCCGCCGGGCCACGACCTCCTTGATGTCAGAGGTCACCCGGCACCCCGTAGCTCGGAGCGCGGCCGGGCTCGATCGCGCGGGCGACATAGGCGTCCCGTTCGGGCAGCCATCGGCGCAGCAGGTCGCCGAGCTCGGCGACCGGGTCGCCGTCGGACCAGTCGACGCGCAGGTCGGTCTCGTTCCATGCCCGTCCGTGGCGGGTGACCAGGAGACCCGCCGCGTGCAGCGGACCCGCCTCGCCACCGCGGTCGAGGGCCGCCAACAGGGCGCTCAGCAGCCGCTCCTCGAGCTCGCCCGTCGCGTCCTCGAAGGCGGCCACGCCGGCGGCGATCACCGCCTCGCCCGCCAGCAGGTTGCCCGCACCGACGACACGGTCACCCCGCACCGCCGCATGGACGCCGAGGACATGACCGCCGGAGAAGAAGGCACCACCGTCGCTCCCGAGCACGGTCAGCTGGCGATACTCGACGAGCTCGGTGACGGTTGTGAGCCGGTGCAGCGCCGCCTCGGCGTCGCCGTGCCGCTCGAGGAGGTCCAGCAGCCGCGGGCCGAGCCTGGGGTCGGTCACGTTCTGGGAGGCGACCACGCCGACGCCGGAGCGCAGGTGCGCACAGCGGGCGGCCACGGCGGGACTGGACGAGGCGATGGCGATGCCGAAGCCCTGGTCGTCGGCCCCGATGAAGGACATCGTCACGGGATCACCGCGATCGCGTCGACCTCGACCAGCCACTCCGGCCGCGCGAGGGCACTGACGACGAGCCCGGTGGAGATCGGGTGGACCCCCCGGGTCCAGCGGCCGATCGTCCGGTAGACCGCCTCGCGGTAGCGCGGATCCACGATGTAGATGGTCAGCTTGACCAGGTGCTCCATGCGCGCGCCCGCCTCGGACAGCAGCATCTCGATGTTCGCCATCGCCCGCTCGGTCTGCGCCGCGACATCGCCGATGCCCACGGACTCGCTGGTGTCGAGGTCCTGCCCGATCTGACCCCGGACATAGACCGTGTTGCCGGCGACGACCGCCTGGCAGAGGTCGTTGTCGAGCTCCTGCTCCGGGTAGGTGTCACGCGTGTTGAAGGGGCGGATGCGCGTGTGGCCGCCCGCGACGATGGGGGCGTTCATCGGCTCGCTCCCGTCAGGCCGGCCCGCTCGCGCAGGTCCCCTGGTGCCGGCTCCGGCGCATAGGCAAGATAGCGGCGCTGGGTCATGATGTGGTCGGCGACGTACTTCGCGTCGTGCCAGACGCCCCAGATGAAGCTGGAGCCACGGCGCGACAGCCACGGCAGCCCCAGGAAGTAGACGCCGGACTCGACGGACACCCCGCGCTGCTGTCGCGGCCGGCCCGCCTCGTCGAACGCGTCGACGCGGAGCCAGTCGTAGTCCGCAGCGAAGCCGGTCGCCCAGACGATCGTGGTGATGCCCTCCGCGGCCAGGTCCAGGGAGAGGACTGGCTCGGTGAGACAGGCCGGGTCGGGGCGCGTGACCCGGGCCTGCGGCTCCTCGGGCAGGTCGAGTCCATGGCGCTCGACGTAGGCATCGGCCGCGTCGAGGAGAGCCAGGTAATTGGCGTCGCCGCGGGCGACATTGGCGCCGAGGTCGGCGGCGAACGTGAGCACGCCGTCCTGGTAGGCGCTCGTGAGGCCGAGCAGCTCGATGCCGCTCTCCGCCAGCGCACGGAAGTCCACCGTGCGCCCGCCGTGGGCACCGCTGACGGCGATGGTGACGTGCTCGGCGCCCTGGGGCGGGGCGTCGGCGTCCCACAGACCCAGCACACCCAGCCACCAGCAGAAGTCCCGGCTCCGGTAGCTCCGCGGCGGCCGCTCGTGGGGACCGACCGAGAGGAGGACCCGACGTCCCGACCTGCGCAGCTCGTCGGCGATCTGAACGCCCGACGAGCCGGCGCCGACCACCAGGACCGCACCCTCCGCCAGTTGCTCGGGGTTGCGGTATCCACTCGAGTGAAGCTGCGTCCGCACGGCGCCCGCGGGGACGATCGGCGGGATGACGGGCCGCTGGAACGGTCCGGTCGCGGCGACCACGAACCGGGCGCCGATCACGCCGTCAGTCGTCTCGACGTGGAAGCCGGGGCGTCCCGGCTTGCGCCGCACCTCGGTCACCTCGACGCCGCACCGGATCGGAGCCTCGATCTTGCGCGCATAGCTCTCGAAGTACTGCGCGACCTGGTCCTTGGTCGCGAAGCCGTCGGGGGCGACGTCGGAGAACTCCATGCCCGGGAAGCGGTCATGCCAGGCCGGGCCGTTCGCGACGAGCGAGTCCCAGCGCTCGGTACGCCACCGCTCCGCGATCCGGTCACGCTCCAGCACCAGGTGTGAGACGCGCTGAGCACCGAGGTGCTCGCTCATCGCCAGACCTGCCTGCCCGCCGCCGATCACGACGACCTCGACATCCTCATTCGACATTGCCCTACCTCCACATCTCTCGGCGGCTCACCCGCCGCCGGCCCTCGCCGGCGGGGCCGTCCTCACGATCCTGACTGCGTCCCTTGCACATGTCCAACAGATGTTGTTGGCCTTTTGAATCTTTGATTTCGATGCAATGCGGCAGGCTCGCGCCGCGGCGTCGACCCGAGCCCGGGCCGTCCACTACGGCAGGCGGGGCGTGGCATCGCCACGCCCCGCACTACCGCCGCGTCGCGGCCGCTCGTCCCGGGTCTAGACGGACGACTCGTCCTCCTCGTCGAAGGCGGGCATCGCCCCCGGAGCGGCGACCATCACCCCTCCGGCCTCGGCCGCGGCACCGTGGTCGACCGGCCGACGGGGCTCACGGTTCACGACGAGCCGCGTCGCGTCGGCCCGGGCGTAGTGCCCGGCCGGGTCCGCGGCCTGCTTCGCGCGACGGATCTCCGCGAGATCCAGGTCCGCCACCAAGATGTCCTCCGCCGTATAGGGCAGCGGGCCCGCGAGCTCCGCCCCCGAGGGCGCGAAGATGGTCGTCGTACCGCCGCCGAGCTCAAGCAGGCGCTGCTTCTCGGGGGTGTCGCACAGCCGGGACATGACGACCTCGTCGACGATGCTCGTGCAGGCCAGCACGAAGGACTGACCCTCGAGCGCATACACCTTCGAGGCCGCCATGTTCGCCTCGACGCCGAGTGCGTAGGCCTGCTCCCGATAGATGGACAGGGCCGGCCAGGCCGCGATGTGGATCTGGTCCCCGGCGGCGTACATCGCGTACTTCGACAGCGGCTGCAGGTGCTCCCAGCAGTTGAGGCCGCCGATCCTGCCGATGGGGGTGTCGAGGACGAAGAGGTCGCTGCCGTCGCCTTCGCCCCAGACGCTGCGCTCCACATGCGTGGGCTTGAGCTTGCGGTGGCGCCCGCGCAGCGAGCCGTCGGCTCCGATGAAGAACAGCGTGCAGTAGAGACTGCCGCCGTCACGTTCCGTGGCTCCCATCACCACCTCGACGCCCGCACGCCGGGCGGCGGTGCGAAGGGCCCGGAGTTCGGGCCCGTCGATCTCGACAGCGTTCTGGTGGAGCTCGACGAAGTAGTCGCTCCCCCACGCCGGCGCGCCCAGCCAGATCCAGAAGGGGAAGCCGGGCAGCCAGCTCTCGCCGAACGCGACCAGCTGGGCGCCGCGCGCGGCCGCGTCGTCGATGAGCTGGATCGCCTTGTCGACCGACTTGTCCTTGTCCATCCAGACGGGCGCGGCCTGCACCGCGGCCACCCGCACGATCGGGTCGATGTGTGCCATGGGTTCTGTTCCTCTCGAGTCGGTGACCATCAGGCCTGGTCGAATGCGTCGACCCGCGGGGCGATCAGCTCGTCCACAGTAGGACGCGACCACCAGACGCGGCAGATGACGATGTAGAGCGCGGCCGGGACGACGAGTCCGACCAGCCACGAGATGTCGAAGCCCAACTCCTTCGCGATCGGCCCGCTCCAGTAGACGGTCGAGACGAAGGGGGCGAGCGCGGCGCAGCCGATGACGTACGCGAGCACACCGGGCCCGTTGAAGAGGCCGTAGCGACCCTGCGGGTCGAAGAGCGCCTTGACGTCGTACTCGCCGCGGGCGACGACGTAGAAGTCGGCGAGGTTGATCGCCGACCACGGGACGAGGAAGGCGATCAGGAAGAAGATGAAGTTCTCGTAGGAGACGATGAGGTCCCCGGACAACAGCGACGCCCCGATCGTGCCCACGGCGCCGGTGGCCAGCATGAAGGTCATCCGCAGCCCCTTGGTCGGCCGCACCTGGCTCAGGAAGGAGGTCGCGATGGTCATGCCCGACATCGCCGCGCCGTAGATGTTGAGCGCGCCGATGTTGATGAGTCCGACCAGCAGGGCCAGGAGGACGACGAACCGCAGCACACCGCCGGCGCTGTCTCCCGCCGCCGCGAGCGCTTCCACGATCGGGAGCCGGCTGTAGCCGATCTGGATCGCCGCCCCGAGCGACATGAACCAGATCCCGGCCAGCGCCATGCCGGCGTAGGTGTACCAGAAGGTCTCCGCGTGGCTCGTGGACTCCGGGAGGTAGCGCGAGTAGTCGGCGACGTACGGCCCGTAGGTGATGAAGTACGCGGCGACGATCCCGAGGACGAAGAAGAACCCGGTCGCCGAGAACCCGTTCTCCGCCACGACCCGGTCACCCGCTCCCGGCCAGTTCGCGACCAGCGCGACGGTGAGGACTGCGAACGCGACGATGAACACCGGCGTGAGGACCTTGGCCACCCGGTGGAGGACGTCGTAGCCGAAGACCACCAGGACGATCGAGATGAGGCCGCTGATGAAGATGCCCGCCTTGGCGCTCATCCCGAAGAGCTCGCCGACCGCCTGGCCGGCGAGGATCGCGCCGCCCCCGAAGAACCCGAGGTACATCGCGATGACGACGACGAGCGGCAGGTTGGCTCCGAAGAACCCGAACTGGGCGCGCGACTGGATCATCTGCGGGAGACCGAGGACCGGCCCTTGCGCCGAGTGGTAGGCCACGAAGACGACGCCGATGAGCGTGCCGACGATGATCGCGACGACGCTCCAGAGCAGGCTGAGGTCCGTCAGCGCGGCCAGGGAGCCGGTCAGCAGCGTGACCCCCATCGCCGTGCCGCCGAACCACAGGGTGAAGAGGCTCTTCGCCGAGCCGTACCGCTCGTGCGGCGGCACGTAGTCGACACTCCGCGCCTCGAGGAGGGGGCCGGCCGCGCCGGAGCCCGGCGCAGAGGTGGGTCGTGAATCGGTCATCGGGATCTCCATGTTCGGGCGACGAACCGGCCGCCAGGCTTTGCGAGTGACAGCAGCCTGATCCCGGCGTGATGTATCAGTCAAACCTATCTTTCCGATGAACATCATCGATCAGACAGATGTAGCGTGTACGATGGATCCCGCCCATCAGTCGGCGCACGCAACCCGGGAGGACACCCGTGGCGGATCCCGCCTTCACCCTGACCCAGCTGCGCTACTTCGCCGCCGCCGCGGAGCACCTGAGCATGACCGGCGCCTCCAAGGCGCTCATGGTCTCGCAGTCGGCGGTCTCGACGGCGGTCGCCCAGTTGGAGAAGGATCTCGGGATCCAGCTGCTGATCCGCCACCACGCCCGCGGGCTGACCCTGACCGCCGCGGGCCAGTCGTTCTACCAGGAGCTGCGCGGGTTCCTCGCCCATGCCTCCGACCTCGCCGAGGCCGCACGCACCGCGGGTGACGATCTCACCGGCGAGCTCACCATCGGCTGCTTCAGCACGCTGGGGCCGTTCGAGCTCCCGCGGCTGCTGGCGGCGTACAACGCGCAGCATCCGCGGGTGGACGTCTCGGTCGTCGAGGCCGAGCACGCCACCCTCAAGAACATGCTGCGCCAGGCGCGGTGCGAGGTCGCCCTCATGTACGGCTACGACCTGGACGAGGACCTGGACCACGTCGTGGTGTACGAGGTTCCGCCGTACGTCCTCGTCGGGGCGGAGCACCGGCTGGCGCGCCGGCGCCAGGTCTCCCTCCAGGAGCTCGCCGACGATCCGATGGTGATCCTGGACCTGCCCCACACCGCCGGGTACATGAGCTCGATCATGGAGACGACCGGCTTCGCCCCGCGGATCAGGCACCAGACCACCGGCTTCGAGACGGTCCGCTCGATGGTGGCCCACGGTCATGGCTTCGCCATCCTCAACCAGCTGCCGGCCCACGACCTGACCTACGACGGCGGCAAGGTCGTGGCCCTGCGGATCCGCGACGAGGTGCCGCCGCTGAGCATGGTCGTCGCGACCATGCGCGGCGTTCGGCTCACCGCCCGGGCCCGGGAGATGGTGCGCATGTGCCGCCGGACCGTCGGCCGGTGGCGCGAGGATTCCGTCTAGTCCTGGATCGCACGCAGCATGCCCGTGCCCTCGTGACACCGGGAGTAGCGGAAGAACTGGTGCTCGCGCGGGACCACCGCCACCTCGTGGTAGAGGCGCAGGCGGGCGTCGTCGCCGAACCTCTTCATATGGGCCGTGAAGGCACCGAAGATGCGCACGTGGGTCCGGTGCGACCTGGCCCACCCTTCGAGGTCCGCCATGTCGTTCCACCAGCTCATCGCGTACGACTTCTCGCGTCGCTCGCCCTCCTCGCCCAGGACTGACACGTACCGGTTGGCGAAGCACCCGATACTGCGACCCTCGTCGCGCAGGAAGTCCATCCCTGCGCGCAGCTGGGGCTCGACCTGCTCCAAGTAGAAGGCACGCTCGGCACCGTCCGTGCTGCTGAAGTCCTGACCGGAGCGGATCAGGCACAGCCCCTCGTGGGGCACGACCTCGGTCGCGCCGTCGCGCACCACCGGCTCCGGCGCACCGGACGAGGCGAGGCGGCTGTCCCGCGCGTCGGGCATGCGCTCGCGCATGCCGCCCCAGTAGCCGTGCTCGATGATCGGTCCGCTCGGCCGCTCCGCCAGGGTGCCGATCCCCTGCAGGTCACGGTTCGACGAGTAGATCGTCTCCAGGCGACGCACCGACGGACGGACGACCTCGACGAAGTGACCGATCGCGGCCTCGCCGCTGGTCCAGCTCGCCCCATGCGCGGCGTACCAGCTGTCGAACGCCTCGGGCGAGAGCCAGTAGCCAACGATCAGGACCGTGCCGCAACCGGCCTGGTCGACGTAGCGGGAGAGCTCCAGGTGCCCCGGCCCACCCGGCCGGCGCATGAGGGCGCGCATCCGGAGTACGTCACCGAGCGCGGTGCCGGCTTCGGCCGACGCCTCCTGCGCACCGAAGTAGGCCATCACGACCTGTCGCACGTCCGCGTCGAGGCGCCCGGTGTAGGAGTCGAACTCCGGCCGCTCGCGCGCCGTTGTCGAATTGCTCACGGGACACAGATGGGACGCGACAGCGCTCTCGAGTTGCACGACCTCGGACATGGACCAACCACCCTCTCACTTCGGATGGGTCGATCCTCGTCGGGCGACGAGGTACAGCGAAAGCGCTGCTTTCCTGCACATTGCATCGGCTTTTCCGATGACCGGCTCAGTCGGCGGGGCAGCCGGAGTGCCAGAGGCGGCGGTCGGTGGTGGCCTCATACGCCTTGCCCTGTGGGAAGGAGGCGAGGTCGAGCTGGAGTCCCCACGGCGTCGAACAGTGGATCCGGCGCTGACCCTCGCGGGGGAGATCCCCGCCTCAAGGGCGGATCAGGGCCTCACGGCCAGCCCAGACTCCAAGGGCAGGGGCCGCTCAAGCGCGGTCGTCGGTGCCCAACTGGTCAAAGCGTTCGAGCCAGCGCCTCGCACCCCACGCCGCTTCGTGCCGGTCGTCGTACCGAATCTCGATGCTGTCGACGAGGTCGTGCGCGGGGTCAGCTCGATCGGCGTCGGGCAGCGCCGGCGCCGCCGCGCGGATTTCCTCGTACCGCTCGGTCGGCACGCGAGCGCTGTGGGCAGGGCCGCCGATGCCGGTGCAACCTTTGCCATGCACGAGTCACGCAGACATCGCCTTGACCTGCGTCGATGTCAGCCGGGGAAGGACGTAGCCGTCCGGCGGGGAGTACAGGGCCCCGAACGACACGGCCGAGCTCCGCCGGGAGGTAGTCGACGAGGCCGGCCAGCTCGACGGTGAGGTCGCCGCTACGCGGCCACCAACCGCCATCCAGCCGGTCGACGCCCATCGTGCGCCCCCTACGCAGGCGAGGCGGGAGAGGTCCGGCCACGGGAGGGACGGCTGTTCCTGGCGTCGTCATGACGGCCGCCTCTCGACCGGCCCAGGCAACCCGACGGAGGCCTCAGCGCGACCGGTCGACCTTCACACCACCTGGCGGGACTCCGAGCTCTGCCGGCCTCGAGCGACCGCCGCTCCGGGCGGGACGCCACTCGGCCAGCGGATCGGCCGATGGCTCGGACGATGGATCGGCCGATGGCTCGGACGACGGGTCGGCCGGCCGCCCGGGCCACGCGATCCGAATCCGGAGCACCTCCGAGGTGTGCAGGCGCAGCAGCACGACCCCGCGCCCGCGACTGCGGGGCAGGAAGCCGACCTTGACCCGACCGTGCCGGGTGAAGATCTCGGGCGCGACGAGGTCCCAGTCACCGGGCGCGTAGACCAGCCTGTCGATCCGCCCACGGTCGGCCGGGAACTCGTCGACCAGATGCGCGCCCTCGCGCGTCAGGTCCCGGCCGTACGGCAACCAGATCCCGTCGGCGAGCGCGACATGCTGCACCTCGCTCAACCGCAGCCGAAGGGCACCGAGGGCATCGGGATACCTGTTCGGATAGGGGAAGTTGCGGGCAGCCATCGCGCCGCCTCTCCTCGCGCCCGCTGCCGCACCTGCTGTGCCGCAGCGCCCGTCCCCGTCCACTCTACGCCCGGCAGCGTGGCGGTGGCCGCCGTCCTCGGCGTGGTCCCCGACGATGAAGCCCTGGAGGCGCACCCTCTTCCAGATCGCCTGGATGAGATCGCGCGGCCCGGGAGCCGGCCACGCAGGTCGCCTGATCCTTCTGCCGTGGGGATCAGATGGGAGTCCGGTGCCGACCCGGCACGCCCACGGCCGACACCCGTGCGCTGGCCGGCTCGGCCCGGCGGCTGGGTTGGTAAGTCAGGCGTAGGATGATGATGGCTGCCAACACCGGGAACCCGACCGGCGCGGACCAGTCGAGAGGCGGACGTCATGTCGACGTCGAACTGTCCCGTTCTTCCCTTGCCCGCGCGTGGTTCCTTGCGGCTTCTGATGGTCGAGAACCCCGGACGAAACCGTGTGGATGGGGGATGGTGGCCCCGCAGCCACGACCTGGCGGTCGAGCTGGCTGACCTGGTCGACCACTTCCCGGTGCGGTTCGGCAGGGTGGGGAGGGTCTCGGCGTCACGCCCCGACTGGGCCGGGGCACCGAGATGCGTACCTGTCGCCGACGGCTACGTGAAGGTGGGCTGGCTTCCCCAAGCCGACAACCACATCGTGAGGCTCAAGACAGCAGAACGAGCCGTGCTCTACCTGCTCGTCGTCCCCCCGGACTTCACCGACGACCAGGGCACGGAAGCGCTGTTGGCCGCGTCGACGAACGGAAACAAGCACTCCGCCGCGGACATCCTCGACCTTGTCACCGAACACCCCGACGTCGACCCTGCCGACCGTTGGACCGACCGCGGCGCGACGTGGTGGGGGCCGCACCCCGTGGCACCGTCGTTCCGGCCGGGCAGGTAGCCCGTATCCCTGTCTGATGCTCGACGGACGTGGCTGGCGCCAGTCCGAGCCAGCCCGGATCCTGTGCTCGACGCGGCCGGCGCCTCGCCCGAAGCCGCATGCGGCCATGGATCTTCCGCACGGTCGTACCAGCGTGGCGTCAGGCCGGCGCCAGGTCCGCGCCGAGCTCAGGGGCGGCGCAGGTGCTCGACGCTCAGCGTGCGGTCCACGACCTGGCGGGCGACGTCCTTGACCGCGTGGTTGTTGCGCCGGCTGTACTCGCGCATCAACCGGAACGCCTGGTCCACGTCGATCTCGGCGCTGGCCATCAGCACCCCCTTGGCCTGCTCGATCAGCACCCGGTTGTCGAGCGCGGTCTGGAGCTGCTCTGCGATCAGTCCGGACTGGCGGACCGCGCGCTCCTGGAGGAGCCCGATCGTCGCGATATCGGCGAGTGCCTGGCCCATGGCGACGTCGTCCTCGCTCAGGTGCGAACCGGCCGTGCAGAACAGGTTCATGGCGCCGACCACGGAGTCGCGCAGGCGCAGGGGGATCGCGTGGGCGGACGCGAAGCCGACCTCGGCGAGAGCCGCGCTGAACCGGGGCCAGCGGGCGTGGGCGTCGCCGGGTCCGACGTTAACGACCACGCGCCCGGCCTGGAGGCAGTCGAGACAGGGGCCCTCGTCGTTCTGGAGCTCGAGGAGCTCGAGGAGCTGGGCCTGGTCGCTCGTGGACGCCACGACGTGCAGGACACCGCGCGCGTCGGCCAGGATCACGCCCGCGGCGTCGGCGTTGAGCAGCTCGACGCTGCGCTCGGTCAGGGTGGAGAGGAAGTCCAGCGCGTCGAACTCGTCGACGAGGGTGTCGGCGAGCTCGACGAAGACCCGCGCCAGCCGCTGCTCACTCGTCATGGCCACCTCCTCCACCGTCGCGGACCAGGCCCCGGTAGGCCGTGCCTGTGTCAATCATCCTCGTTCTCCTTCGGGTGGATGCGTAGCCGTCCTGCGAGGACGTCGCGGGCCACGTCGAGAAGCGAGCGGTCGGCGGCGAACGCATGGGCACGCAGGAGCAACAGCGCCTCAGTCATGCCCACCGCGGCCCTGACCGCGAGGAAGCCCGTGGCCTGATGGATCTCGGCGCGGTAGGCCACCGGCGCGCCGAGATCGGGGTGCAGACCGTCGCGGGACAGGTCGAGGGACGGAATGCGCTCCTGCAGGTGGAGGAGCACGACGACGGCCGCTCCGCCGTAGGCGTGAGCGGTGGCCCGCTGCTGCTCGTCGAGGCGGCCGGGGGAGGAGCGGTACATGCTCAGGCTGCCGAGCCGGACCCCGCCCACGCCAAGCGGAACCGCCGTGACCGCGCTGATGCCCGCGACCAGCGCGGCCGAGGCGAACGCCGGCCAGCGCAGCAGCACCCCGTCGCCGAGATCATCACTGCCGACCGTGCGGTTCGTGCGTGAGGCGTCGAGGCTCGGTCCCTCGCCGAGGTCGAACTGAATCTCCTCAAGCCGGGAGGCGACGGTGCCCGACGTACCGATCACCGCCTGGTGACCGGCGTCGTTCATGAGCGTCATCCCCACCCCGGCCAGCCTGAGCGACTGCGCGCAGTCGATGCACAGCAGGTCGGTCAACGGCTGCCCGTCGCGGTGCCGGGCGCCGATGGTCGCGAGGATCTGCGTCGTCGTCATCACGCCGTCCTCACCCCTCTGTCCCTAGGACTGCAGGAGTAGCCTCGACACAAAGGCCACCTCGGACCCCGGCGGCGCTATCTGCGACAACCGGGAGTAGTCATGTCGACCACCGATCCTCGAACTGCGATACCCCGCAGTGACTACGGCGAGCTGGTGCGGGAGATCCGGCGACGGGGACTCCTCCACCCTAGACCCGGCTTCTACGTCTGCCTCGGCGCCCTCGCTCTGGGTGCCCTCGCCGCCCTGGTGCTGCTCCTCTTCGTGCTTCGCGACTCGTGGTGGGCCGTTCTGCTCGCCCCCGCATTCGGCGTCGTATCGGCGCAGATCGCCTTTCTCTCTCACGATGCCGCGCACGGCCAGGTCGTCCGCGGCCGCCGACTCACGACGGTGCTCTGCCTGACGCTCGGCAACCTGCTCAACGGGCTCAGCTACGGATGGTGGATCGACAAGCACGACGCACACCACGCGCACCCCAACGACCTGGACGCCGATCCGGACGTCACCGCCGGCGTGTTCGTCTTCGACCCGGACCAGGCGAGCGAACGCCGCGGCCGATCGGCCTGGATGACCCGGCACCAGGCCGCCCTGTTCTTCCCGCTCCTCACGCTCGAAGGATTCAACCTGCGGGCCGAGGGCGTGCGCGCGCTGCTGCGCCCCGGCATCGCACACCGGTGGGCCGAGGGCCTGCTGCTGATCGGCCACCTGGTTCTCTACCTGGCGCTCATGGCCAGCACCCTCACCTGGCTCCAGGGAATCGCCTTCGTAGTCGTCCACCAGGCCGTGCTCGGGGTCTACCTCGGCAGCTCCTTCGCGCCGTCTCACAAGGGAATGCCGGTGCCCACCGCGAACCAGGCCGCGGACCCGCTGCTGCGCCAGGTGCTGTGCTCGCGCAACATCCGCGGCGGCCCCTTCGTCGACCTCGCCCTCGGCGGGCTCAACCTCCAGATCGAGCACCACCTGTTCCCCAGCATGCCGCGCCCCAACCTCAGACTCGCCCGGCCGGTCGTGCGCCAGCACTGCCAGGAGCGAGGGATCCCCTATGCCGAGACGACCCTGCTCGCGTCGTACGGGCTGGCGCTGAGGCACCTCGACCAGGTCGCACGAGCCGCACCTGGACCATCAGCACCACGAAAGAAGGCAACGCCATGACCAACTCCGACCGGGCTCCGCTAAGGATCTCGCTCAACCCCGGCCCTCCGACGCCACGTCTCCACGGGGCCTGGTGGCCCCGGTCTCGCGACCTCCAGGCCGAGTGCGCCGACCTGATCGACAACTTCCCGAGTACCGCCGGCCGCCCGGCGCGCCTGCTGTTCTCCCGGCCCGACTGGGACGCCCAGCCCGACCGACCGTCGACCCGCCGGATCCGGGCTCGGCGTGGGATCGTCAAGGTCGGCTCGTTCCCGGAGGACGACACCCATGTGATGACCGTCGTCCTGTCCTCGCGCGAACGCCTCGACCTGCTCGTGATCCCCAGCGGCACGGACACCGCGACGGCGCGCATCCTGATGGCGAAGGCCACGGACGGACGCAACGTGCGCTCTGCAGCCGACCTGCTCGCGTCAGCGACCACCCGAGGTGCCGACGAGGGAGCGGAACCGGCAGAGTCGACCTGGGAGAACGAGGGCGGCACCCGCCGTCAGGTGTCGGCTCCGGGGCCTGGTCACGATGACCAGGGTCAACCTCGGGACATGGGGCGAGATGGCGACGACATCTGATTCATCCGTGCCGGGTTCGCGGTCGGCTGCGAGAGTCCCGCTGCGGATTCTGCTCGACGACGCGTTCTCGCCGGGCCCGCTCGACGGGGCATGGTCGCCTCAGTCGCCGGACCTCCAGATCGAGTGTGCCCACCTGGTCGACCACCTCCCGGTCTGATCGGCCTGCCTGCTCGACTTGAAGACGATCAGCAACGACAGCAGTATCAGCGCGATGCCGACGGCCGCCCAAGCGGCGCTCAGGCGGGTGAGGCGGAGTCGTCTCGAGGCGGCCGGCGGCCGGGGCTCGGGGTGCGTTGCGTTCGCGACAGGCGGGATCCGGTCGCTGCTCGGTGGCAGGGGTCCGGTGGTCAAGGTAGGTCCTTCCCCAGGCTCACCCGGCCACCCGGTTGCGCGCGGCGGACGATCGAGATCCAGGCCGTGGCGACGATCGCGGACCACAGGAGGGCTCCGAGGATCCACAGCCAGGCGGTCATGCCGTCAGCGCTCGCGTTGGGGGCACGGGCGGGCGCCAGTCCACGCGATGAGCAGCGCCGACTGCCGCAAGCTGTGACGTCGATTCGAGCTTGTACAGGATCGACTTGACCTGAGTCCGCACCGTTGCCACCGCGACCACGTTCGAGCGGGCGATCTCCGGTACCAGGTCGCCGCTCATCAGTGCGCCCAGAACCTGCATCTCGCGTCGGGTCAACCGGTCCAGGCGCGCTCGGATGGCTTGTACCTCGTCTCGGTCGGCGAATGCCGCCTCGATCAAGGCGGCGCGCTGTTGGCGGCTCATCAGCGGCAGACCGTCACGAACCCGTCGAGCCGTGCCGACCAACTCCTCCAGCGAGCATGTCTTGTGCAGGACGTCCTTGGCGCCCTGATGCACCGCAGCACCCCATCGAGCCTGGGCGGTGCTCTCGGTCAGGAGCACCACCGTCGCCCCGGATGCAGTGAGAAGCGTGACGAGTCGGAGGCCGTCGCCCAGTAGCCCCAAACGGTGCTCGAGCAACACGAGCCTTCCAGCGCTACGAAGTGCGGCGGCCAGCACCGTGGCCAACGACGCTTGCGGCTCACCAGGGTCGATCACGGTGACGATGAAGCCCTCGCTCTCCAAGGCCAACGCAAGGGAATCAGCAAAGAGCAGATGGCCGTCGATGATCGTGATCCGTGCCGGGCGCCGGTTGCCGCCGTCCCCTGCTGCCTTCGCCGCCGCTGCGCCGTGGTGCACCCCGCGACCGCACGGCACGCCTCCTGGTTGCCGCGCCGCTCGAACGGATGTCGGCTGCGACAGCCCCGAGGACCCCAACCATCCCGATGGTGTCTCTGACATGTGACCCCCTGGCGCGTCAGTACGAGGTACTCGCGGGGTCCGGGCGGGTCTGTGTCTGTCTTCCTATCACCTCGATGCACCTTGCGCTAGGCAAGCGCATCGGCAGCTGAGGGCCGACAGTGCCTCGCGACGGATCACGTGAGATGCACGTAGGGGCGAGCTGCGCTCCGCGGTCTCATCTGGATTTCCGGCCCGGACAGCGGCAGGGGCGACTAAAGTGCGTGCACGGAGTCGCATCGAGCGGCTTCCGTCGTGTGGGTATCGTTGCATCGGGGGGTCTGCGGCATCCATCCGAGACCCGACCCAGCACCCGGGAGCTCCCCCCATGCACCGTCCCCCTCTGTCGTCACCCCTGCGCGCCGTCCTCGCCGGCCTGTTGGCATTGAGCTGCCTGTTCGGCGCCCTCGCCCTCGCGGCGCCGGCGACCGCGGCGGCGCCGGACCTGTCCGTATCGGTCACCGTCACACCCACGGTCATCGCCGGGGAGGACGCCGACTACACCATCGTGGTGACCAACGGCGGTGACGCAACCGCGCACAGCGTGACCGTCAGTGACACCTTCCCCAGCGCCCTCTTCGGGGTGAGCGTGACCAGCGCCCCGCCGGGCTGCACCGGATTCCCGTGCACCCTGACGACCCTTCCCGCCGGTGCCTCGGCCACCTTCACCGTGACCGCGACCGTCGACCCGAACTACGCCGGCACCTCACTCACGAACACCGCCGAGATCAGCTGGCCGAGCGTCGCCCCGGACCAGATTGCGGGCAGCGCGCAGGGTGACGGCGACATGACGGTCAGCCACCTCGCAGACGTCGCGGTCACGGCGACCCCGGACAGGTCCGGCGTGCGGGTGGGGGAGGACGTCACCTGGACCGTCGTCGCCACGAACGAGGGACCGAGCAGGGGAGCGCCTTCCCTGAGCCTGCCGGTCCCCGCGGGCACGGTTCTCGTCGGGCGTACGACGCCTCCTGGCGTGTCGTGCAACGCCGCCGGCTCCTGTTCCCTCGGCGCGCTGAGCGTCGGTGCCCAGCGGATCATCGAGATGACCGTCACCGTGCCACAGGACTACGCCGGTACGTCGACGACGCTCGTCGCGACCGGCGAGGACGGCACCGACACCACACCGAACACGGCCAATGACACCGCGACGTCTGCGGTCGACGTCCGCCCGCTCGCCGATCTCACCGTGACCAACCTGGGTCCGACCACAGCGGTCGCCGGCACGTCGGCCACCTGGTCCCTGGTCGTCGACAACCACGGGCCGTCCGCGGCACCGGACGTCTCCATCAACCAACAGTTCCCGGCCGGGGTCACTGTCACCGCGGTGTCCGGCGCGGGCTGCAACGCGCTGCCCTGCACGCTGTCCACGCTGCCCAAGGACGGCACTGCCACGATCACCGTCACGGCCGCGATCGCGCCCGGATTCACCGGGGCGACGCTCAGCACCACCGCGACCATCGCCTCACCGGCTGACGAGCCGGGCGGCGCCCCGGAGGGCGGACGCAGCTCGACCGCCAACACGGTGATCACCACGTCGGCGGACGTCAGGGTGAGCGTCGCTGGCGTCGCTGCCCCGTTCGTCGCGGGCGACACCGTCGCCTGGGATGTCGTGGTGACCAACGACGGCCCGTCGACGGCCCGCGACCTCGTCATCGTCCACAACGCGCCAGCCGGCGTCTCCGGAATCGCTCTCAGCGGGCCGGGGGGCGTGACCTGCCCCCCGGGCGGCCCGTGCACGGTCGCCGCGATCGCTCCGGGTGCCGGCAACGCCATCACCATCCGCGTCACCGGCACCCTGGCAGCCGACTACGCGGACAACGAGATCAGCAACTCCGTGTCGGCCACCTCGACGACCACGGACCCGGACACCGCGAACAACTCGGACACCGCGACCGTCAGCGTGGCCACCTCCGCCGACCTCGCGGTCACGACATCGGGTCCGTCCGGCACGGTCCTCGCCGGTGAGACGATCAGCTGGACGGTCACCGTCAGCAACAGCGGCCCCTCCGACGCGCGTGGCGTCGTCATCGCCGACCCGCTGCCGAGCTCGATCACCGGCGTCACCGTCACCAGCGCGAACTCCCCGTGCGCCGCCGTGCCCTGCACGCTGGACACCTTGGCCCCGGGCGCCGTCGCGACGCTGCAGATCAGCGGTACCGTCGCCCCGTCGTACGCCGGCGCGACCGTTGCCAACACGGCGACCGTCAGCTCGACCACACCGGACAGCGACCCGGCCAACAACATGGCCACGGCCGTGACCGGCATCGTCCGCTCGGCGGACCTGTCGATCCTGAAGACGGTCGACCAGGACCCGGTCGTGCCCGGCGACGACCTGACCTACACCGTGACGATCATCAACGACGGGCCGTCCCAGGCCACCGCGGTGACGGTCACCGACACCCTCCCGCCGGCACTGACCAGCGCGACCGCTACGTCCTCGATCGGCAGCTGCGACCCGGTGACAGGCGTGATCCTCACCTGCACCGTCGCTGCGCTCGACCCCGATACGTCGATGGTCGTCACGATCACGGGCACCCTCGACCCCGACGTCGACCCGGGAACGGTGACCAACTCCGCCACGGTCATCTCAGCCACACCTGACCCGGACCTCAGCGACAACACCAGTCAGGTCGCCACCTCGACTGCTCCCGCCGACCTCGCCGTAGCGACGACCGCGAATGTGGCCGAGGTCGCGCCAGGCGGAGCGATCACCTGGACCGTCGACGTGAGCAACGCGGGGCCGGGACCCGCCCGGGCTGCGGTGCTGACGGACCAGCTTCCCGCCGGCGTGGACATCACCTCGGTGCACATCTCCCAGGGCGCTTGCGGAGCCGCGGTGGCCGGGGCCGACCTGACCTGCACGCTCGGCATCATCGCTCCCGGCACGACGGTCACGCTGACCGTGGTCGGCGCGGTCGGCGCCGCTGTCCAGGGCACCCTGGTCAACACGGCGGCCGCGGTCTCCCGCGACGAGTCCGACACGTCCGACAACGCCGACCAGATCACCATCCCGGTGACCGTCGCTGCCGACCTGCAGCTCGCCCAGAGCGTTGCGGCGCCCTCGGTCGTCGCCGGGCGCTCGACGGCGTGGACGCTGACGGTGACCAACGCGGGTCCGGCGCCGGCGACCGACGTCATCGTGACCGACGTCCTCCCCGCTGAGCTGACCGAGGCAAGCGCCGACGACCCGAGATGCGACCTGGCTGACGGCGTGCTCACCTGCACGGTCGGCGACCTCGCGGTGGGCGAGTCCTTCCGCGTCACCATCTCCGGGACGGTCGCCCCGACGGCCCGAGCCGTCGTCGTCAACGCGGCCTCGGTGGCCTCCTCCGTGCTGGACGTGCGCCCGGGCGACAACGCGGTACAGGCACGCGTCGCGGTGACCGCCGTGGCACCGGTGACGGTGACCAAGGTCGCGGCCGACGACCGGATCGCGGCCGGAGACACGACGACGTACACGATCGCCGTCACCAACATGGGGCCATCCACCGCGACGGGCGTCGTCGTGGTCGAGGATCTGCCTGCCGGCGCCGCGGTACTCAAGGCGTCCTCGGCGACCTACGACCGCGGGACAGCCCGATGGACCGTCGGCGCCCTGCCTCCAGGCGGCACCGAAGTGCTCACCCTCAAGGTGCGGCTCGAGGACACCGGCCGTGCCGTCAACCGGGTGCGGGTCCACTACGCCGAGGACCCGCACGGCCCGACCGCCCGAGCAGTCGTCCGGGTTCGACCGGCCGCCGGCCCGGTTGGGGCAGTGAAGCCGACGAGCGCGACAGCGCTGCCAGCCACCGGCTTCGAGGATGCCCACCTGTTGCCATGGGCGTTGCTGCTCTTGGCCGCCGGCGGAGCGCTCGTGGGGTTCAGTCGACGGCATCGTCCAGGGGAAGTGCCCGGCACAAACGGTTGATCACCGAGGCTGGCACCGAGCCAGCTCGTTGAATCGCACTGGGTTTGGTTCCTATGCGTTCCCTTGGCCAGCGAGCGCCGGCCGGGGTGATTCTTGGGCAGCGTAGTACTCCGCCTCGACCTCGAGCGGGGCCTTCATGTCGAGTTCCCCGTGCAGGCACTGGTTGTTCCACCACCACCCGTACTCCAGGGTCGCGAGCTCGACCTGTTCGATCGCGCGCCACGGGCCCCGGCGCCGGATCAACTCGGTCTTGTAGAGCCCGTTGACGGCCTCGGCGAGGGCTTTGTCGAACGAGTCGCCCACGGTGCCTGTCGACGGCTTCGCTCCGAGTTCGCCGATGCGGTCGGTGTAGACGATCGAGAGATAGTTCGACCCGTGATCGGCGTGATGGACGAGCCCGGTCAGATCGAGGGCACCCTCGCGCTTCGCATCCCACGCGGCCATGTCGAGCGCCTGCAACGGGCGGATGTCTGCCTTCAACGTCGCCGCAACGTTCTGGTCGCGACCGACCTCCCAGCCGTGACGGCGCATCAGGGTGTGCATCTTCCGCACCCCGTAGACGCCGTAGTTCTCGGCGTGCAGCCCGGCCGCCACCTCGCGGACGAGCAGTTCGTCCTTCAACGAGCGCGCCCAGGGCGCTCGGGTCGTAGCCGCGGGCGGTGAGGAACCCACGAACTGCCGGGCGCAACACCCGACAGATGGCCTCGACCGAAGCGATCCTTGTGCTCGGCGGAATAGCGGGGCGGATCACTTCGTCGCGGGGCGGTCGAGCTCCTTGGCGAAAAACACTGAGGCGGACGTCAAGATCTCGTTCGCGCGACGAAGCTACCGCGACAACGTCGCTCAGCAACCTCCCGCTTGAGGCGCTTGATCTCCTTGGCGTCCTCCGACGTCGTCCCTGACCGGACCCCGGCATCGACTTGGACACGGTGGACCCACAGCCGCAGAGTCTCGACGTTCATCCCCAGCAGTCCCGCGACGTACCGCAGCGCGGCGGTCTCGTGCGGGTGCTCAGAGCGGACCTCGCGACCATCCGCACCGCTCGCTCACGCATCTCGTTCGTGTACCTGGCCATCGTTCCCATCCTGACTGATCAAGCGGAACGAAACCCAGTGCGATTCACCCGGAGGAGGGCGAATTAGACAAGCGCGCATCCGGCCGCCGCACCAGAAGGTCTGCCCTGGCATCGGGACGCAGTTACTCGTCGACCATCTCAAGCACTCTGCTCGCTACCTCAGGAGGAAACAAGGTCGACCAGATCAGTTGACCCGACTTCGGCTCCAGGCCGGCGACCTTCGAGGGTTCCAGTTGCCAGTCGTCCGCGGACACTTCCGGCACGGCGTCCAGCAGCAGGGCATACATCTCGGGGTCTGCGATGCCGTCCGCGACGATCGCCAAGTAGCCCTCATGCCCATTGTCGGCGCGGACCAGCGCAGTGATCCGGTGGTTCCGAAACTCCGCGCTCACTGGCCGGCCTGACTTCACCGATTCCGCGACTAGACGCACGACGAGGCGCTTCATGTCGACGCGCCAGGCAAAGGCCTGTTCGAGCGCGAGCCGTTTCCAGTCCTTCTCTAAGGGCAGGAGGTGTTCAGACGAAACCGTCTTACCCGTGGTGCACTCCTTCTCCAGGACCGCGTAGAAATCATGCTGCGCGCTGTCGCTTTGCCGTCGCCCAGCCGCGCCGATCCACCATGACCCCCGGGTCGGAGGGACCCAATCGGGTAGGTCGTCTCTACGCAGTTCGGTCACTACGGCCCGGCGATCGCTGGTCTTCACCTTGAACCACACGCGGTCGGTGAGCGCCAGGACCCGCTCGGCTCCGCCGGCATCGCGACGCTCGGGCAGGCTCTGAGCCCCAACCACCACGGGCTCGTCGAGCTCGTCGAGGCGTTTGCCGATGTCAGGGAGCGATTCGCCCAGGTCGCCCAGACAGCGAAGCGTCGGACGCACGCGGGGGAATCGCTCAGTCATGCCCAGAACCTAACGCCCGGCTCCGACGAGAGACGGACCGCTGACGTCACTCAGGCAAGCCGCCGAGCTCGTTGATCTCCTCAGCACTGAGGCCGGTCATCATGGCGACGGCGGACGCGTCAGTACCGTTCAGCTTTCCGAGGGCGGCCTTGACTCCGGCGTTGATCTCGTCGCGGTGCGCGTCGATGTACTCGCGCACGGCAGCGTCAACGATGTCCTTCTTCGAGCGGGACATGAAGTGAGCCGCGTGCGAGACGAGCTCGTCGGTCGCAGCGTCGACCTTGATGGGCGCAGTGGCGGTAGCCATGGCAGGAAAGCTCCTTGACTTGAGGTGCCGGATTGAACCTAGGTACCAAAGTACCCATCGGCACAAGTTGCGTCTACTTGAGATGACTCACAGCGAGAGTGACCACACGCGACCGAAGGTGGCGGGGGATGTCCCCGCTAAAGGGCGGGCCCGTCGACAGACCCAGGACCTCGACGATACGTGTCGGTCACTGCGAACGGCCGCCGATTTCCTGCGGACTCTTTGCGGACCAGACGCGGACCTCTCGGCTCTACACCCCGCCTGACCTGCACAAACCCGCCAGCTCAGTAGTACCAGGGGAAGCGCGGCACGCTCAGCGGGTGTTGGTGGTCATCGACGGCACTATGCAGTTGACCTGCGGAAACGTGATTGACGGGGTTGGTCGTCGACGCGGGCTCCGACGATTCTCCTGCCACGTTTTTGCCACGCATCGGGTCACTCGCTGACCCGCTCCCGCCAGTAGCCGGGTAGCCGCTTGTCGTGTGCGAACGCGACGACGACGAGCTCGGAAGGCTGGACGAGGTAGACGAGACGGAACGGGAAGCCGGCTACGCGCCGCGACCTGACCGAGGGGCTGCTTTCCCAGCCGGGCCAGATCGCTCCGGATTCCGGCCATCCGAGGACGGTGTCGACGACCTCGTCGGCGGCGGTCTCGAAACGGTCGCCGAGGCCAGCGCCGCGCGCCTCGTACCAAGTCACCTCGGCGCGAAGCTCAGCAACAGCCTCGGGGTGATAGCGGACGTCCAGCGTCACCGCTGCTGCCTCGCGGCACGGTCCGCCGCGAGCTGAGCCCTGACCTCGTTACGCGAAAGCATCTGCACACGACCGCTGGTGATGTCATCGACCCGAGACTTGATCTCTGCCGTCCAGGCCTCGTGGACCTCGGCCGAGTCGGCCGCGTCGTCAAGGCTGGCGAGCAGCGCATTGGCCACCTGCGCGCGCTGATCCACCGGGAGCGTCAACGCCAACTGCGTGATCTCATCGATTCCGGTGGTCATGCGCTGAGTCTACGTCGGGTTGGCGACAGCTCGCCGGGGTCAAACCCGTTCAACCTCTGCCGAGCTTCGCACGTCCCGTTCGGCCCAGCGCTTCAAGGTGCGCACGCAACGCACCGATGTACGCCCCGAACTCCTCGCTCTCGAGGTAGGCGACATAGCTACCGAGACATTGCTGAAGTCCTGGGTCTTCGCCGGTCTCCGCGAGCGCATGGCGGGCGAAGCCGAGAACGACCTCAACGTCCTCGTGCCAGGCGGCGACGCTTCGGGACGTCCACCGTTCCAGCCCGTCGAAGCGGTAGCAGGCGAAAACTTCCTCCGAGTCCGCGCTCATGACCGCGCCGAGCTCAGCCGCGTCGCGTGGCTGCCGGAAGACAAACTCGCGGTACCAGTGGTCGTAGGCGACGTTGTCGGGCGCGCTGAGCCTCCCGGTAGCGCAGGTGTCGCTGCTCACCGTCCATACGACGCCGGGGATCGTCAGGAAGGCTCGTTCATCCCAATCCGTCGGTGGTCGGTCGATCTTCTCCAGCAGCCAGCCACGCGCGGCAGGATGCGAATTTCGTAGGTCGGCACCGAGGGCAACAGCCCGCACCGTTGCCGAATCGGGGAAGTACGAGGTCGCCACCCCGACATCATGGCCGCTCCCGCCCGCGGAAGGCCGCCGCCCACAGAAAATCAAGAAAGGAGGTAGCGCAGTTCACCGTAGGTCGCCGCCATGGGATTCGGACTGGCGGCGCGTCGAGTGCGCAACGCGTCGACTCCCCTGGACCACCGATTCCACGCGTTCAAGTACTGCATCGAATACGAGTCACCCCTGGGCTACGACGGCACGTTTTCCCATCTCGAGTCAGCCACCGGGCTGCGACGCGGCGACCCTGACTTCCTTGAGGTCGCACTTGACCTCGTTGAAATGCAACGCCGTGCTCGCCAGGACGTCGGGGCCCGGTACGCCGCGGCCCGGCGGTCCCAGAAGCGCGCGGGCATGCGCGCGCCACATCCACACGCGGTCACGCCCTGGCACCCGCCCCGCTGGCACGGCGACGAGCGAGCCGGTGCGCGCCACGCCCTCTCCGCGTGGCTCCGCCGCAGAACGCCTGAGGACCTGCCGTCGATCCCGGAAGCGCCACGGCTGTCGAGGGTGCGCGGTTGGCAGCCAGCACCAGACAGCTTGATCTCGACTCTCGCTGTCTTCCACCTCGTGGATCACGAACTGCGCCTGAACTCGTCCACAAGAGCGGCCAGCAACTCGATGGCTCGCTGATCCTGATCCTCGCTGAGACTTCCGAAGGTCTCGCCCGTGACGGCTCTCCTGATAATCGCGTTCGCCGCCAAGCTATTTCGGTAGCCGCCCACCGGGAAGCGGTCGGTCGCGAGCCAGAGGCAGAAGCGCTCGAAGTTGCCGTCCCCCGCGCCCAGGGCGTATCCGTGCCAAAGCGTCAGGATGCCATCAATCCAGGGGCGTCCGACCCACATGCCGGGTCGACCCAAGGTCACCTTCACGAGCTCGTCCCACCGCACGACCTCAACCTACCGGCGAGAACGTCAGCACGACCTCGATCGCGATTCTTGCCACGCATCTGCCACGCACGAGGCCACAACAGGCCTCTGACCTGCGCAAACACTCCAGCTCAGTAGTACCAGGGGTACGGCGACCAGTCCGGCTCCCGCTTCTCGAGGAACTGGTTGCGGCCCTCTTGGGCCTCGTCGGTCATGTACGCGAGCCGGGTGGTCTCGCCGGCGAAGAGCTGCTGGCCGACGAGGCCGTCGTCGAGCAGGTTGAAGGAGTACTTGAGCATCCGCTGGGCGGTGGGGCTCTTGCCGTTGATCAGCCGACCCCACTCCAGGGCGGTGGCCTCGAGCTCGGCGTGGGGGACGGCGCGGTTGGCGGCGCCCATCCGGACGGCGTCCTCGGCGGAGTACTCCTGGCCGAGGAAGAAGATCTCGCGGGCGAACTTCTGCCCGACCTGCCGGGCGAGGTACGCCGACCCGTAACCGCCGTCGAAGGAGCCCACGTCGGCGTCGGTCTGCTTGAAGCGGGCGTGCTCGGTGGAGGCGAGAGCGAGGTCGCAGGTGACGAAGAGGCTGTGACCGCCGCCGGCGGCCCAGCCGGGGACGACGCAGATGACGACCTTGGGCATGAACCGGATCAGTCGCTGGCACTCGAGGATGTGGAGGCGGGCGAGCTTGGCCTTGTCGATCGGGCTGGGCTCCTCGGCGCCGGTGTCACCAGCGCCGGCGGACACGTCCTCGTACTGGTAGCCGGCCTTTCCGCGGATCCGCTGGTCGCCGCCGCTGCAGAAGGACCACTTGCCGTTCTTCGGGCTCGGGCCGTTGCCGGTCAGCAGCACGCAGCCGACGTCACCGGACATCCGGGCGTGCTCGAGGGTGCGCAGCAGCTCGTCGACGGTGTGCGGGCGGAAGGCGTTGAGCACGTCGGGGCGGTCGAAGGCGATCCGGACCGTGCCGTGCGCCTTCGCGCGGTGGTAGGTCAGGTCCGTCAGGTCCTCGAACCCGGGCACCGCGTCCCATTGGCTCGCGTCGAACGTCTCGCTCACACCCTCGATCGCACTCATGGGCCGAACGCTAACCGGTCTGGAATAGCGACCCGTCGCGTGGTCTTGTGGAGACATGACACTTCAAGGCGAGTACGAGCCGAGCAGCCAGCAGTGGGTCCGCGACCAGGTCGCGGCGTACGAGGCCTCCGGGGGACGCGAGGCGAACACGCTGCAGGGCGGCAAGGACCCGATCGTGGTGATCACGTCGGTCGGCGCGAAGTCCGGCAAGCTGCGCAAGAACCCGGTGATGCGGGTCGAGAAGGACGGTGTGTACGCCGCGATCGCGTCCAAGGGCGGTGCCCCGGACAACCCGAGCTGGTACGCCAACTTCGTGGCTCATCCGCTCGTCGACCTCCAGGACGGCCCGGAGCCGAGGGCCTACACGGTGCGGGTCGCCGAGGGCGAGGAGCGCCGCCAGTGGTGGGACCACGCCGTGGCGACCTGGCCGACCTACGCGTCGTACCAGACCAAGACCGACCGGCAGATCCCGGTGTTCCTGCTGGAGCCCGCCGACGCCTGACGAGTGACGCGCGCCGGGGCGTCGAGGACGCGCGGTCCCGGCGTGCGGCTCACCGATCGGCGGACGCGCACCTCACGACGTCGCGACGGTGACCGCGAGGCCGCACAGGTGACCGAGTCGCAGGATCTCGGAGTCGGCGAACTCCGGTCCGCCACGGCGGCCGATCACGACGATCTCGTTGCCGTCGAGACGCGCCGCGGCGAAGAGGGTGATCTCGTCGTCGGGGACCTCGAGCCGGGTCGGGGCCTCGATCTCGACGAAGTCCACCTCATCGGGCGCGGCGCTGGTGCCGTAGACGACACCCTTCGCCCGGTGCACCCGGGCGGCCCAATCGACCCGGAAGGTCGCCGGCAGCAGGTCGATCAGCTTGTCGAAGGCGTCGTCCGGGTTGGCGGTCAGCTCCTCGACCGCCTCCAGGTCCATCATCAGGTTGCCGCCGGCGGGGTAGCGACTGATCCAGAGCACCTCGACGTCGTCGAGCGTGTTGCACGCCGACACGACGGAGTCCGGCATCATCCCCTGGTCGATCTCGAGCAGGACGTCGTCGACCGCGGTGCCGTCGTCGCGCTTCTCGACGATCTCGATGGCCTCGATGTCACCCCCCGCCATACCGATGGCCGTCGCTACCCGACCCAGCGAACCGGGAACGTCGGGCAGCAGCACGCGCAACAGGTACGGCATGGTCTCGACACTAACCCGGTCGGGTTTCGGGGTGATTGCGGGCCCACGGGCTGGGCTCGGTGACTGGAGTGAGCTGGTGGCGGTTGAGTCGTCACATCTGACCCAGTGAATCGTCACTTCCGTCCGTCGCCGAGGCCACCGGATCCAGAAGTGACGACTCAACGGGTCAGACGTGACGACTCGACGGGTCAGAAGTGACGACTCAACGACCCACAACAGGGCTGCTCGACGAGCTCAGGGTGAGCTGGTGAGGCGGTGGCGCAGGCCGGTGGCGCGCTGCGCGGTCGTCGTCACGGCCGCGCGTACGGCGGCCTCCGAGCCGACCACGAGGAGGCTCGCGCGGGCGCGGGTGACGGCGGTGTAGAACAACTCGCGGCTGAGGAGTCGGGAGCCCTCCTCGGGCAGCAGGACGGCGATCCGGGTGGCCTGGCTGCCCTGGCTCTTGTGGATCGTCATCGCGTGCATGGTCTCGATCGCGTCGAGCCGGGCCGGCGCGAACGGACGAGGGGCTCCGGCGCCCGCGATCCAGGCGCGGGGCCGGCCCGCGGGGTCGGTGACGACGACACCGGTCTCGCCGTTGTAGACGTCGAGGGCGTAGTCGTTGCTGGTGACCAGGAGCGGGCGCCCGGCGTACCAGGCCGAGCCGAGCGGTGCGCCGAGCTCGGCGGCGAGCCACTGCTCGACATGGCGGTTCCAGACCCGGACGCCGTAGGGACCGTCGCGGTGGGCGCAGAGCAGCCGGAAGCTCTCGATCTCGGCGAGCGCCGCCTCGGGACCGGCGTCGAGGGCAGCCGCACGGACCCGCCGCGCCGCCGCGGTGCACTCGGCCTGCAACGCGGCGACCGGGTCGTCGGTCTCGACCCAGACGACCTCACCGGTGCCGGACCGGAGGACCTCGATCACCCGGTCGGCGGTCTCGTCGAGGTCGGGCGAGTCGTCGCGCAGGGCCTCGGCGAGGTCCTTGATCTCCTCGGTGGAGCGGTGGTTCTCGGTCAGGGCGACGACCGGGGAGTCGGCGTGGGCGGCGAAGCCGGCGACCAGGTCGGAGAGCACCGCGCCGGCACCGACGGAGGTCAGCTGGCGCGGGTCGCCGACGAGCACCAGCCGGCTGTCGGTCCGGACCGCCTCGAGCAGCCGGGCCATCATCGTCAGGTCGACCATGGACGCCTCGTCGACAACGACCAGGTCGTACTTGAGCCGGTTGCCGCGGTCGTGGCGGAACCGGGTGGCGTTGTCGGGGCGCCAGCCGAGCAGCCGGTGGAGCGTCATCGCCTGCGGCGCCGCGATCTGGTGGTCGGCGTCGCCGAGCGCCCCCAGGGCGCCCAGCTCCGCCGTCACCGCCTCCTGCAGCCGCGTCGCCGCCTTGCCGGTCGGCGCGGCCAGCGCGATCGACATCCGCCGCTCGTGGGCGACCGCGAACTGGTCGGCCAGCGCCAGCACGAGGCGCGCGACGGTGGTGGTCTTGCCCGTGCCCGGCCCCCCGGTGAGCACGGTGGTGCGGTGCCGGGCGGCATGCTCGACGGCCGCGGCCTGCTCGGCGCTGAGGTGCTCACCGCTGACCCGCTGCAGGGTCGCGGCGAGGACACCCTCGTCGACCGCCGCCGCGCCACGCGACCCGAGCCGGGCGGCGAGGTCGGCGGCGACCTGCCGCTCGAGCCGGTGATAGCGGTCGAGGTAGACCAGGTCGTGCTCGACGTGGAGGACCTCGGCCGCGACCAGGGCGGACGCCTCGATCGCGGCCACCCAGGCGGCGTGCTCCGGCCACGCCGGGACCCTCGGGACCGTCGGGTCGGGCAGGTCGGGCAGGTCGGGCAGGTCCGGCAGCGCGGCGAGGTCGAGGCCCACCGACCCGCCACGCACGGAGCGGACGGCGAGGGCCGCCGCGAGCAGCACCCGCTCGTCGTCCTCGCCGGCCAGGGCGGCGACCCGCTCGGCCACCCGGACGTCGGCGGCGTCGACCACGCCCGCGGCGTTGAAGGCCCCGAGCAGACCCTGGGCGCCGCGGGCGAGGCGCGGATCGTGGTCGGAGGTCGGCTCGAACAACTCGGTCATCGCGCACCTCCCGGAGGGCCGGCGGGGCCGGCGGGGCCGGCGGGGCCGGCGGGGCCGTCGAGCAGGTCGGACAGCGCGACGACCAGCGCGACCGGCGGTCGCCAGGTGAAGATGCCGCACGGCTCGCCGCCGACGCGCGGCGTCTCGGGACCGCACATGCCGCGCAGATAGAGGTACGCGACGCCGCCGAAGTGCCGCGCCGGGTCGTAGCCGGGCTGACGCCAGCGCAGGAAGCGATGCAGGACGACGGCGTACAGCAGCGCCTGGAGCGGGTAGTCGGAGTGCTCCATCGCGTCGTCGAGCGCCGCCGGCCGGTAGGCGCCCGCGGTGAGCGGCTCGTCGGTGGGGCCGAGCCAGTTGGTCTTGTAGTCGATGACGACATACCGCGGGTCGCCGCCACCGGACCGCAGCCGGAGCACGACGTCGATCGACCCGGTGAGATAGCCGCGCAGCACCTGGCCGCCGAGCAGCGGATGGGCGAGCGCGTCGGCGTACGCGCGGACCGGGTCGTCCTCGGGCAGGTGGGCGCGCAGCAGGCCCGCGATGTCGCCGAGCAGGACCTCGTCGCGCTCGCTCGCCGCGCTCCCCCGTGCCTCGTCGGCGGCATGGGAGCCGTCCCCCGGGTGGTCGCCTCCGGCGAGCGGCAGCTCGAAGTCGAGTTCGGCGAGTCGGTCGGTGGTGCCGACCCGGCGCAGGGTCGTGTCGTCCATCAGCGGGCCGAGCGGGGTGTCGAGCACGGCGACGAGGGCGTCGGCCAGCTCCTCGGGGTCCAGTGGGACCGGCCACCAGGTCAGCTGCTCCGTGATGTGGCCGAGCAGCTCGGCGCGCAGGTCGGAGACCGTGGGATCGGTGTGCTCCAGCACGGCGTGGACGAGGGAGCCGAAGGTCGCGCCCACCGGGAGTCCCGCCATCGGGGAGGGTACGGCGAGCGCGGGGTCGCCGGGTGCGCCCCCGAGCACCGCGATCTCGTCCTCGTCGTCCTTGAGGTCCACCTCCGGCTCGCTGCCGACGCCGGGCGGCGGCGTACCGAGGTCGACCTGGCTCAGCGCGGAGTACGACGTGCGCCGCCACCCGGTGTCGATGGTGCGGGTGAAGTCGCGCGCGACGAGCGCGGCCGGCGGGTCGGCCGGCACCACGGGCAGCACCGCCGGCGGGTCGGCGACCTCGGGGAGGAACGCCCCCCGGTCACGCCAGGACGCGAACAGTGCCGTGGCGGCGTCCTCGTCGGGCACGGGCGGCCCGACGGGGACTTCGCCTCGCAGACCCCGGCCGTCGGCGGCGGGCTGCCGCATCAGCAGCCGGTGCAGCGGCGAGGCCTCGGCGTTGCGGGTCGGCGCCCACCAGGCGACGACCTGGCTCTGCGCGCGGGTGAGGGCGACGTAGAGCAACCGCAGCCACTCGCCGTTCTCCTCGTCGGCCCAGCGGCGCACGTGGTCGCCCCAGGCGGGACCGGAGCCGCCGACGTCGAGGCAGCGCCGGCCGTCGGCGTCGTGGAACAGCGGCTTGTCGGGCTTGCCGACCCAGCGGTCGGCAAGCGAGGGCAGGTAGACCACGGGGTACTGCAGGCCCTTGCTGGCGTGGATCGTCACCAGCTGCACGGCGGCGGCGTCGGAGTCGAGGCGGCGGGTGCGCTCGGCGCCCCGGCCCTCGCGTGCCTCGAGCACCTGCTGACGCAGCCAGGCCAGCAGGGCGACCGCACCCATCTGGTCGCGCAGCGCGGCCTCGTGGAGGACCTCGCCGATGTGGCGGACGTCGGTGAGCGTGCGTTCGCCGCCGACCTGCCCGAGGAGCCGCTCGGGCAGGCCCGCGGACGTCGCGGCCTCGACCACCGCGGCGACGCCGCGCCGGCCCAGCGCCTCGGACCACGACCGCAGCCGGTCACCGAGATCGTCGCTCAGCTCGTCGCCGCCGGCGTCGAGGGCCGCGGCGTCGTACCCGAGGAAGCAGGTGAGGGCCGCGGCCCGCACCCGGGCGGTGCGATGCGGCTGCTCCAGCGCCTCCAGCAGCGACAGCCACTCGACGGCCGCCGGGGTCGCGAAGACACTGCCGCCACCGGCGATCACGGCCGCGACACCGACGTCCTGCAACGCGGCCCGGGCGGCCGCGAGGTCGGCGTGGCGGTAGCAGATGACGGCGACGTCGTTGGGCCGCAGCGGCCGGCCGTCGAAGGTGGCGTCACTGGCGATGAGCGCACGGATGTCGTGGGCGAGATCGCGGGCGACATGGGCCCGGACCTTCGCGATCGGCAGGGCGGTGGTGCCGCGCTTGCGGAAGGTCTCGCGGCGCACGACCCGCATCCGGAACGGCGCCGGCCGTGGCGCCCCCTCCAGCCGGGGCCACTGGTGGTGGGCCCGCACCTCGTGGACCACGATCCGGGGGTCGCCGAGCTCAGCACCGCCGAGGAGGCGGCCGAGCCCGTCGATCAGCCCCGCGTCGCTGCGCCGGTTGACGGCCAGGGTCTGCCGGGTGGTCGCGGTGTCGGCGGCCGTGAGGTACGTCGCCACGTCGCCGCCGCGGAAGGCGTAGATCGCCTGCTTCGGGTCGCCGATGAGCACCATCGTCGCGTGGCCGGAGAAGGCACGGTCGAAGACGGTCCACTGCACCGGGTCGGTGTCCTGGAACTCGTCGACCAGCACGATCCGCCAGCGCGCCCGCATCCGCGCCCGGGCGGGCGAGTCGGCCGGCCGGAGCGCGTCGGCGAGCTGGCGGAGCAGGTCGTCGTAGGACAGCACGCCGAGGCGGCGCTTGCGCCGGTCGAGCTCGGCTCGGACCGCCGCGGCGAAGGCGACCTTGCGCCCGGCCGGATCGTCGCGCGGCAGGTCGGCGGGCTCGAGCGCGGCCTGCGGATCGCCCACCACGGTGCGCGCGACGGCGAGGGCCTCGGTGTGCGAGAAGGCGGGTCGGGTGCCGTCGGGCAGCCGGGCGAAGGCCCGGAGGTAGAGGTCGTCGACGACCTCGACCAGCAGGTCGTCGAGGTTCTCGACGAGCCGGGCCCGGGCGTCGGTGTCGCCGGCGACACCGAGCGAGTCGAGCACCAGCGAGCAGAACTGGTGGATGGTGGCGATGGTGGCGGCATCGAAGTCGGCCAGCGCCTGGGCCACCCGGCGGTGCCGGACCCGCAGCTCGGCGGGCGGGCAGTCGAGGATCTGCGCGATCACCTCGGTCCGGGGCTCGGCCGGGGCGCCGGCGAGTGCCCGCTCGGCCTCGACCAGCTGGTGCCGGACCTGCTCACGCAGCTCCTGGCTGGCCGCCCGGCCGAAGGTGACCACGAGCAGCTGCTCGAGCGGCACCCCCTCCTCGGCGACGTACCGGGTCACGAGCGCGCCGATCGTCCAGGTCTTGCCGGTGCCGGCGCTGGCCTCGAGGAGCGTGGTCCCCGTCGGGAGCGGCCCCCGGATGTCGAAGGGGCCCATGCCCTCCGGCGCGGGTGGGGTCCGTCGTGGGGTGGTCACAGCGGGCCCACCTTCTCGGCGCCGGCGAGGAGCGGCTCCCACAACGTCCACGCGTACGACGCCAGGCCGGCGTCGATCAGCACCGAGACGGGGGCGGCGTGCCCCCAGACCCGGCGGTGCACCGGGTCGTCGTCCTCGCCGGTGATCCCCCAGGCGTTGAACGGGTCGGTCGTCCAGGCGGCGGCCGCGGCGTCGACCGGGTCGATGTCCATGCCACGCAGCTCCTTGGCCCGGGCCTCGGCCCAGGCATGGGCGGTGCGGAGCGGGAGCGGAAGGGGACGGGTGGCGCCCTCGTCGTACAGGGCGACGACGGCGGCGAGCCACTCGGCGGCCCGATGGTCGAGCGGCCCGGCGAGCGCCCGCTGGGGACCGCCCTTGGCGCGGGCGACGGCGTGGCTGGTCCAGTTCTCGTCGGGGTGGCTGACGCTGAGGGCGACGACCTGGAGCCAGCCCGCGATCCGCTGCCGGGGACCGGGCCGGGAGTAGGTGACGTCGACGACCTGGCTGCCGTGGACCCGCGGCACGGTGCCGGTGAGCCGGCGGCCACCGCCGAGGTCGACGTCGACGTCGACGCTGCGGGCCGGCGCCGCGCGCAGCGGGGCGCTCTCGCGCAGGAGCGCCTGGCAGTCGCGGACGACATCGGCGAGCGTGCCGTAGCCGAGCCCGAACGGCGGCAGCGAGCCGCGCAGCTGCTCGGCGAGCATGACCGCCTCGCCGGTGCCGGCCGCATCGTCGGAGGAGAGGACGGCCCGCAGCAGCCGGTCGCCGATGCCCCATTTCTCGAGGTTGTCGAGGTCGACCGGGATCGCGTCGGCGACCTCGCCGGGCTCGAACGGCGTGGCGACGTCGAGCCGCCCGCGCAGGAAGGACCGGGCCGGGCGCAGCACGAAGTCGACGAGGTCGGCGAGCGACACGTCCTGGGCCGGCCGCGCCGGCAGGGGGCCGTCGAGGAAGGGCGGTGCCGGTGACCGCTCGCGCACCGAGGCGCGGGCGCCGGCGAGCGACGCCCGGTCGAAGCTGAACGGACCGGGGCCCACGATCTCGCCGGGGAGGTGGTTGCGCGGGTCGAACGCCTGCAGCGGGTGACGGACGAGGACCTGGGGGCGCACCGGCGCCGCGGCCGTGCGGTCGAGCGTGTCGAGCAGCTCGCCGAGGGGGACGGCGGGCGGTCGCTCCTGCCCGGTGTGCTCGGCCGCTCCGGTGTAGGTGACGACGAGCCGCTCCCCCGCCGCGAGGATCGCGTCCAGCAGGAGCTGGCGGTCCTCGCCGCGCAGATCGCGCTCGCCCACCCGGGGTCGCCGGCCGAGGACGTCGTCGCCGTGGACGCCCGTGGCGCGGGGGAAGACGCCGTCGTCGAGACCGACCAGGCACACGACCCGGTGCGGCACCGACCGCATCGGAACCATGGTGCTGACGGTCAGCATGCCGGTGCGGAAGTTGCCCCGGGTGGGGCGGCCGGCCAGCCGCCCCCGCAGCAGCGCCCGGACGTCGGCGAGGCGCAGCGGCACGCCTGGGTGGTCAGCAGCCCCGTCGGCGCTGTCGGCGCTGTCGGCGCTGTCGGGGCTGTCGGCGCCGACGCGGGCCCGGGCGAGCTCGCGCTCGAACTGCGGCAGCTGCCAGGCCTCCTCCTCGTCGACCTCGCACAGGTCGCGCACGCCGTCGGCGATCGCGGAGAACCACTGCTCGGCGGCGCTGGCCCGGTCGAGCGCGGTCAGACACGCGCCGAGCCGGGCCACGGCCTCGCTGAGCCGGCCGACGAGCTCGATCTCGCCGCTGGCGATGTCGTCGACGGGCAGCCCGCGCCCGACATGGCGGTGCTCGTCGTCGGTCATCGCGACGCCCAGCAGCAACCGGTCGAGCCCGGCGCGCCAGGTGTTGTGCTCGAACCCCTCCATGGCGTACGCCGCGCGCTGGGTGGCGTCGATCCCCCACCGGATGCCGGCTTCGGCCACCCAGCGGGTCAGCCGCGCGAGGTCGTCGTCGGTGAACCCGAACCGTCGACGGCACACCGGTCGCGCCAGCAGGTCGAGGACCTCGGACGCGGTCGCGCGGCCGCCGGCAAGCTCGACCAGCTCGACGGCGACCGCCAGCAGCGGGTTGGTGCTGCTGGTCGCGCGGTCGGCGAGCCGGACCCGGAGTCGATGGGCCGGATGCAGGTCCGCTCCCCCGGGCCCGCGCGGGTCGGCGTGGTCGCCGATCAGGTCGCCCAGCCCGAAGCCGGCCGAGATCAGCGGCGCGTAGGTCTCGACGTCGGGACACATCACGACGATGTCGCGCGGCTCGAGCGTCGGATCGTCCTCGAGCAGACCGACGAGCAGCTCGCGCAGCACCTCGACCTGCCGGGCCGGACCGTGGCACGCGTGCACCTCCACCGACCGGTCACCCGCCCGCAGCACCCGGCCGGACCGGATCTCCTCGGACGGCACGGCGTTGGCCCGCAGATCGTCCTGGAGCCAGCCGAGCAGGTCGTCGGGCGCGACCGGGTCGGGCGCCGCGCCCGCGTCGGCCGCCTCTCCCGCGCGCACCCGCGCACCCAGCACCGTCGCCAGCTCGCGGGCGTCGCGGCCGAGCGAGGCGAGGAGGGGATGCTGGGCGAGCTCGGCCGACGGCGCCCGGTCGCGCGGGCCGACCTCGACACCCGCGGCGGCGACCGCGTCCCACAGCTCCGCCGACGGCTGGGCCAGCCAGAGATGGACGTCGCGGTGCGCCGCCAGCGCCACGAGCAGGTCGATCTCGGTCTCCGGAAGCCGGGTGTGACCGAACAGCGAGAGCCGGTCGGGCAGGTCGAGGCCCGCCACCTCCCCGGACCGCAGCGCCGCGCAGACCCGGTCGTGCCGCACGTCGGGCGGCTCGGCGACACCGGCCGCGGCCATCCGGTCGAGCAGCCGCCGCCACAGCTCGGCCTCCCAGGTGAGGTCCGCGGCCAGCGGCTCGCCGGCGCCGTCGGTGTCGCGCCCCGCGCGCCAGTCGCGGACCAGCGCGGGCCGCTGCACGGCGTACGACGCGAACAGCTCCGCGAGCCGCCGGGCGACCGACCAGCGCCGGCTGCGGCGCAGCTCGCCCGCCTCGCCGTCGAGTGCGTGCCCGAGGTGGGTCGCGAGGGTCGCGCACCACGGCTCGCCGAGGGAGTCGTCGATGGTCGCCAGCAGCGGCCACACCAGCCGCTCTGGGTGCCACGGGTCGTCGCGGTCACGGCCGAGCAGCAGGCCGACCAGCGACGCGGGCTGCAGGAAGCGCACCCCCGCGCACACGCCGTCGCCGCCGCGGGCGCCCGTGCCGAGGCGGTGCGAGAGCCGCTGGGTGAGCCAGCGCTCGACGCCCTTCGCCGGCACCACGACGACCTCGCTGGCGAAGGGGTCGGCGAGCGGCACCGCCAGCAGCCGGCCGAGCTCGTCGGCGAGCAGGTCGGTCCGCGCGGCGCGGTGCAGGTGGAGGGTCATCGGGGCCGACGTTAGTAGTGGGGTCCGATCGTTCGGTGAGAGGACCGGTCAGTCGTGGCGCGTCGGCTCGTCCAGTAGCGGATCGTGGACCCGGAACCCGAGCCCTGCCGCGACCGCCCGCAGGCTCTGGTCGTGCGTGACGACGACGGTGTCCGCGCCGCAGGCGATCGCAGACGCCAGGTGCACCGCGTCAAGGGTCTTGACGTGGTCGGCGATCGCCTCGGCCCCGGTCAGGATCCCCTCCGTGAGGAGGACTGTCGCGACGTGGTCGAGGACCGCATCTCGCTCCAGGACGGCGATCCCCTCTCTGCCGAGCACTCGGGTGGGCTCGCTGCGGAGGATGCGCGAGGAGACCACCAGGTCACCGGGGTCGGCCGTGACCGTGTCGAACCACTTCTCCGCGGCCGGGGTGCCCAACAGGGCATGGACGGCGATGGACGTGTCGAGGTCGTACCTCGTCACCAGTCGGACTCCATGGCATCGAGCAGCTCCTCGACCGATCGGGCGGTCCGCAGCCGACGACGCGGCCGCCCGGCCAGGCGCGAAACCGGCCCGCGCCTGCGGAGGGAGCAGTTCCGCGTCGGCCAGCGGAGGCACGAGCCGCGCCACCTCGCGCCGATGACGGGTCACGACATAGGTCTCGCCGGACTCGACGTCCCGCAACGCCGTCGTCGGGTTCTGCCGGAGCTCGGCGACGGTGATCGACTTCATGGGAGCGCTCTACAAGGGCCTTGTCTACCTCAATCTATCTTCTGCGATCCGCCGACGGAGTCCCCAGCACCGCCCGGCCGATGCGCACGAGCGCCGCCCGCTGGTCGGCCTCGGCGAGGGGCAGTCGCAGCCGCATTCGATTCATGACCGTCTGCGTCGAGCGCACCAGCGCGTGCGTGTCGGACCGGGTGAGCTCGGGGCGGCAGGCGGCGAGCAGCGCGGCCCACTCGTCGACGTAGTCCTGCTGCATCCGCCGGATCGGCGCCCGCTCCTCCTGGGGGACGTGCACGACCTCCGAGAACAGGGCCGCCAGCGCGTCCCCCTGCGCCACGTTGATCCGCACCAGCGAGCCGAGCGCCCGGTCCAGCGCCTCGGCAGGATCGCCGGTGGCCGACAGGATGCCGGCCAGGTCGAAGTGCATCGCGTCGAGGCACCGGGTGGTGACGTGGGCGAGGAGCGCGGACTTCCGCGGGAAGTGGTGGTAGAGCGTCGGCCCGGAGATCCCGGCCGCCGCGCCGATGTCGTCCATGCCCACCGCGTGGAAGCCGCGCTCGGCGAAGAGGCGGACCGCGGCCGCGAGCGCCGCCTCCCGCCGCGACGCCGGCCGCAGTCCACCGGCCGGTGTCCCCGGCTGCGCCGCGGCGGCTCCGGGCGGCACGAGGCGGCCCAGGCCGGCGACCGCGGCCGCCGCGTCGGCCATCAGCCGCCGCGCCCGGTCCCGGTCGACCCGGGCGCGCTCGAAGGCCCGGCCGGTGCCGAGCACCGCGTGCACCGCCCAGGTGAGGACGTCGGCGTCGGCGTCACTCGTGTCCGGGGCCTGCGCCAGGACGGCGCGGCGCAGTGGCTCCAGCGCCGCCCGATGGCGCTGCCCCAGCTCCGCCGCACGGGCCGGATCGAGGAAGACCTGGCCGCCCTGCCACACGCTGCCGGGCCGGTCCGCGCGCAGCAGCAGCCCGGCCGCGTCGTCGAGCAGGCAGGGCAGGTCCCCCGCGGCGCCGTAGGCGCGCTCGAGGAACGCGACCTCCTGCTCGGCGGCGGCCGCCAGGAGACCGGACTTGCCGCTGAAGTGGCGGTAGATCGCCGACGCCGACACGCCCACCTCGGCGGCGATGTCGGCCACCGCGACGTCGTGGAAGCCCGCGCGCTCGAACTGCCGGGCGGCCGCAGCGACGATCTGCTGCTTGCGGTCCCGCGGCCGGCGCTGGGAGACGACGTCGCTCACGACGGCGTCAGTCCGGGACCCGGTCGAGGAAGGCGCTCATCGCCAGCCGCCCCCGCTCGATCGCGTCGTCGATGACGCCGAGGTCGCCGCTCAACCGGGTCACGTCGGGCGATCCGAGCGGGGGCCGCACCTCCACGAGCGTCGGTACGTCGGCGGCCGTGCCCGCGGCCAGCCGGGCGTCGTCCTCGGCGTAGGTCCGGTGCCGCCCGACGTGGGCGACGCCCGCCGCCCGCCCGTGGCGCAGGAAGTACGGCGCCAGGAGGGTCCGCTCGACCCGGGACGGCGGCACCGCCCGCTGGTCGGTGCGGCGGGTGCGCAGGACGAGCACGTGGGTCGCGCCCTGCGCGAGCGCGGTCCGGAAGGGCACGCCCTCGGAGAGTCCCCCGTCGACGTACGTCCGCCCGCCGATCCGCACCGGGCGGCCGGCGAGCAGCGGGATGCAGGAGCTCGCGCGCAGCGCGGTCTGGGCGCCGAGCCGGTCGGTGACGTACGGCGCCAGGTCGGCCGCCTTCCCGGTCGCGGCGTCGGTCGCGATCGGGTGGAAGCCGATCGGGTTGGCCAGGATCGCGTCGAAGTCCATCGGCGTGACCCGCTCGTAGACGTGGTGGACCAGGCGGCCGAGATCGACGACCGGCCCGCCCCGCAGCAGCCGCCGCGGGTCGGTCACCTTCGCGGCGGCGACCTCGGGCCAGGCCCAGCTGCGGATCCAGCGCTGCGCCTCGCCGCTCAGCAGCCAGGCGCCGTTGAGGGCGCCGCCCGAGGTGCCGTAGACGTCGTCGAAGGCGCCGGTCAGGCCGGTCTCGTCGAGCGCCAGCACCATCCCGGCGGAGTACGCGGCGCGGCTGCCGCCGCCCTCGATCGCCAGCGCGATCCGGTGGCCGTCGGTGCGCTGCCCGGGTCGGCTGCCCGTGCGCAGCCGGTCCCGGAGGGCGGCGAGCAGGGACACGCTCGTGGAGCGGCTCATGCCGGCAGCTCGCGCACCACCCGGGCCGGGTTGCCGACCGCCAGCACGCCGGCGGGCAGGTCGCGCGTGACGACCGACCCCGCTCCGACGACGGTGTCGGCGCCGATGCTCACGCCCGGGCACACGATCACGCCACCACCCAACCAGACGTTGTCGCCGATCACGATCGGCAAGGCGTTCTCCCACTTGTCGCGCCGCAGCCCGGCCTCCAGCGGATGCAGCGGCGTGAGCAGCTGGACGTTCGGCCCGATCTGCACGTCGTCGCCGATGGTGATGGGAGCGACGTCGAGGGCGACCAGGCCGAAGTTCACGAACGCCCGCGCACCGATGCGCAGCTGCCGGCCGTAGTCGACGTGCAGGGGCGGGCGGATCGCCGTCGCCTCGCCGATCGCGCCGAGGAGATCGCCCAGGATCTCCGTACGACGCCCGCGCTCGCGGACGCCGGTCGCGTTGTAGGCCTCGGTCAGCTCCTGCGCGCGGATGTAGGCCTCGATCAGCTCGGGGTCGTCGGCGAGGTAGAGGTCGCCGTCATCCATCCGCTCGCGCATGGTGCGGCCGTCGGTCTCGGTCGGTCCGGTCATGTCCCCAGCCTGCCCGACGGCCCGAGCGTTCGGGGACCACGGCCTCTCGCCGCCGGGTCGTCCTCGCCGGGAGGCTCTCTGCCTGCCGTCCGCGAGCGACGCGGACCGACCCGAACGAGGAGAGCCATGTCCATCACCCTTGCCCGCCCGGTCGCGGCCGCCGCCGCGGCCCTCGCCGTCCTCGCGCTCACGGCGTGCGGCAGCGACGACGCGGCCGGTGGCGGGGCCGCCGACGACGAGATCAGCGAGGCGGCCGACGACCTCGCCGACGCCCAGACGGACTCGGGCGTGCCCGAGGAGTGCGACGCGGCGTTCCCCATGGCGTGGGGCGAGCCGGACCTGGCCGACGCGGCGCTGCCTGCCGGCTGGCCGGAGCCGCCCGCCGGCGCGGTGCTGTGCGCCGTGTCCGGCGGCGACGGCAGCGTGCAGACCGTCGACTACGCCACCGACCAGGAAGCGGCCGCGGTGCTCGACCACTACGAGGACGCGCTCGCCGGTGCCGAGGGGTACGACGTGACCCGGGAGGAGCCGCCCGGCCTCGGCCACGAGATGGTCAGCGGGCGCGCCGGCGACGCGGGCTTCCAGGTGGACCCGCGCGACGGCGGGTTCCGGCTCGCGTTCGACGGATCCTGAGGACCGGGCGGCAGGACCGGGCGGCAGGACCGGGCGGCCCGGACGAACGAGGACTGCGGACCTTGCCCGCCGGGCCGCCGGATCCAGCACAATGCGGCCCATGGACGAGCGCGTCGGGTGCCGGCCCGACGAGGTCGGGCGGCGTCGCCGCGCGCTGGGGATCGTCGCCCTGTCCTGGGGTCTCGCCCTCGCCGCGGGCACGATGACGCTGGCGGCGGGTGGACCGTTCGGCGAGGTCCCGTGGCACGCCGAGCGGAGCTACTTCGCGCTCTACGTCCTCGTCGCCCTCACCACCGGGCCCACCTCGGCCATGATCGTGCGGCGCGGCCACCACCCGGCCGGCCCGCTCACCGCCTTCATCGGAATCGGCTTCGCCGCCTCGGCCGCCGCGCTGGGGTGGAGCTTCCTCACCTGGACCCACCCGGGCCTCCCCGGCGCCGGGCTCGCCGTGCAGGCGTCCGGCTGGCTCGCCGCACCCGGTGGGTTCCTGGCCATCACCGTGCTGCCGTGGCTCCTGCGGCCGGACCGGCTGACCCCGGTCCGGCGGGCGCTGGCAGCGACCGGCGTCCTCGCCAGTGTGCTCATCACCCTGCTCACGGCGATCAGCCAGCAGCCGGGCGCACCCCCCAACCCGCTCTCGCTCGACGGCACCGCCGCAGGGACGGCCGCGATGCACCTGGCGTGGCCGTGCGTGGGAGTCGCCGGGGTCGTCGGCCTGCTCGCGGTCGCGGACGTCGTCCGGCAGTGGCGGGGACAGCCTCGCGACGGTGCGCGGGCGTACGGCGTCCTGGTGGCGGCTGTGGCACTGATGTTCGCCGGCATGGCCGTGCTCCAGCTCTGGCCGCCCGGTTGGGGCCGGGCCTCCGTCCAGCCGCTCGGGGTGCCGATCCTCGCCGTCGCCCAGGTGCTGCTGTGCCTGTCCGTGGTCGTGGTCGTGCTGCGCACCTGGGACCGCGGCGCCGACGTCGTCGTACCCCGGCTCGTCGTGTGGGCCCTGCTGTCGTCCGTGGTCGCGCTCCTCTACGTCGGGTCGGTCGGCCTCGCCATCCGGCTGCTCCCGGTCAGCGACGACACCGCCCGCACCCTGGTCGTCGCCGGCCTGGCCCTGGTGATCCACCCGCTGCGCCAGGGGTTGCAGGACCGGGTGGACCGGCTCGTGCACGGGGGCGCCGCGGACCCGGTCCGGCTGCTGACCCAGCTCGGGCGGCAGGTGCGGGGCGAGAGCCGGCACGACGTGCTGCCGGCGCTGGTCGAGAGCGTCCGCGACGGACTGCGGCTGGGCCGGGTGACGGTGGTGTCGGCCTCGGATCCCCTGATCGAGGTGAGCAGCGGAACCGACCGCCCCCAGGCCCCGGCCGAGCACCGGGCGACCGTCCGGCTCGTGGTGGACGACCGTCACGTCGGGGACCTGACCGCGCTGGCGGCACCCGGGCAACGTCTCGACGGGCGCACCCGGCGCGTGCTCCGGTCGCTGTCCGACGTCCTCGCGCTCAGTCTCGACCTCGTCCAGTCCCAGCTGCGGCTGCAGGCCGCCTCCGAACGCCTCGGCGAGGTACGGCACGAGGAGCGCCGGATGCTGCGCCGCGAGCTGCACGACAGCCTGGGCCCGGCCATCGCCGGTGTCGGCCTCGGCCTGGCGGCCGCGCAGCGCCGGCTGCGTCACGACCCACCGGGCGCGTCCGCGCTGCTGGACGAGATGCGCGGCGAGCTGACCCGGCGCACCGAGGACATCCGGATGCTGGCCCGCTCGCTCCTGCCGGCCCAGCTCGACGACGGCGACCTCGCCGCCGCGCTCGACGTACTCGCCGAGCGGTTCCGCGGTGCGGGCCTCGAGGTCCGGACGTACGTCGACCCGGCCGCGGTGCTCGACACCCGCCACCAGATCGCGGTCTACCACGTCGCGACGGAGGCGTTGATGAACGCCTACCGGCACGCCCGGGCCGAGACGGTCGAGCTCGCCGTGAGCGCACCGGCCGGCGGGGGCGTCGTACTCGACGTCGTCGACGACGGCTGCGGGCTCGGCGACGCTCCCCGCGTCGGGGTCGGTCTGACATCGATGCGCGAGCGCGCCGACGAGCTCGACGGCAGCGTCGTGGTGGAGTCTCGCCCGGAGGCCCCCGGAACCCGCGTGAGGATGGTGCTGCCATGAGCCCGGTCGACCCCGCTCAGATCCGGATCGTCGTCGTCGACGACCACCCGGTCTTCCGGATCGGGATGTCGTCGCTGCTCGAGGAGACCGGGTTCGACGTCGTCGGCCAGGCCGCCACCGAGGAGGAGGCGGTCACCGTGGTGGACGCGACCGCACCCGACGTCGTCCTCATGGACCTCGACCTGGCCGGCGGGTCGGGCGCGAGCGCGACCCGCGAGATCCTGCGCCGCCGCCCCGGGACGGGCGTCTTGGTGATCACCATGTTCGGCGACGACGAGGCGCTCTTCGGGGCCCTGCGCGCCGGGGCCCGCGGCTACCTGGTCAAGGGCGCGGAGCCCGAGGAGATCGAGGGCGCCGTCCGGGCGATCGCCGGCGGCGCCGTCATGCTCGGCCCCCAGGTCGCGGGCCGTGCCGTGGACTTCCTGACCGGCGCGCGCAGCGCCCGCGCCGGCGTGTTCGCCGAGCTCACCGACCGGGAGCGCGAGGTGCTGGAGCTGGTGGCTCGCGGGCACGACAACGCCTCCATCGCCCGGGTGCTGGTGCTGACCACGAAGACGGTGCGCAACTACGTGTACGCGATCTTCACCAAGCTCGACGTGACCGACCGGGCCGCCCTGGTCGTCAAGGCCCGGGAGGCCGGTATCGGCGTGAGCCGGCCCGAGTAGAGCGGCCCGGGTAGAGCGGCCCGGCCGACTGAGGACGCCTGCACCTGCCGTCCGGGCCATCGGCCGCACGAGGGTGACGGGACCGCCGTAGAGCACGGCGGACGGCGCCGACGCGCCGCTCCCGAAAGAGCTGAACCTCCATGTCACTCGCCACCGATCCACGGGAGGCACCCGGGCCCGTGGACTCCTCCCGCTTCCACGCCTGGCCGCTGTGGATGAGCGCCGCCGGCCTGCTCGGCATGGTCGGCACCCTGTTCACCGACCAGCGTCCCGCCGGGGAGCAGCGGTCCTCGGACTACACCGTCTCCGTGGCGGACATGCCCGACCTCGAGCACCTGCCGTTCCGCATCGGCGGCTTCGGCGGCTTCCTCTGCGTGGCTGCGCTCCTGGTCTTCGCGGCCGTCTGGCGGCGCCGGGTCAGCCAACGCTACGACTGGTCCGTCGGCGCCTCCGTCGTGTCCTTCGGCGCCGTCGCCGCGGCCGGCACGCTGACCCTGGCCTACGGCTGGAAGGGCGCGCTCGGCAACTACCTGCACGGCGCCATCGAGGAGGGCACGTACGACGACGCCGGCCTCTACACCTACTACGTGATGAACGACTTCAGCCCGTTCATCGCCGCGCTCCCCCTCGCCGTCGCGCTCGGCGGCATCGCCTGGATGGGCCTGCGCGAGGGCCTGGTCACCCGCGGTCCCGCCGTCCTGGCCGGCCTGGTCTGCCTGCTCGCGTTCGGCGCGGTCGCCGCGACCGGCGTACCGGGCCTGCCCTTCATCGCCCTGCCCGGCTTCGTACTCGTCGGCGCCTGGCTCTCGCTGAGCCGTAGCCGCATCACCCAGGAGGAACTGTCATGAGAAGGTCCCGCATCCTCGGCGCACTGACCGCCGCCGCACTGCTCGTCGCCAGCCCCGCGGCGGCCCAGCCGATGGACCCCGAGGATCCGGGGGACCCGGGTCCGGTGCCCGGTGCGATCGACCGGACGCCGCCGACGATCAACATCGACTACCCGACGGGCGGCGTCGACGGCTGGTTCCCCGGGCCGCGCACCGTGCCGGTCCTCGTCGTCGACCAGGGCACCGGCGGCGGCGCCAGCTCCGGCGTGGGCCAGGTCAGCTACACGATGACCGGCGCCACCGAGCACGAAGAGATGTTCGAGGGTCACCGCGGCAGCATCCCGGTGAGCAACGAGGGCTCGACCCAGATCGACATCGTCGCCACCGACAACAACGGCAACCGCGCGGATGCCCGGATCTGGGTCGGCATCGACCGGGTGGCGCCGACCATCACGTTCGCGCCCCACCTGGCGCACGGCGCCGAGTACGCGCTGGGCCAGCGGGTCCTCAGCGGATTCAGCTGCTGGGACGGACACTCCGGGGTGGCGACCTGCAACGGGAGCGTCCCCCCGGGCACGCCACTGAACACCGCCACCCCTGGCACGCGCACGCTCGTCGTCACGACCACCGACCCGGTGGGCAACGCGCGACAGGCGACGCTGACGTACCACGTCCGGAGGGGCACCTTCACCGTCCAGCAGCCGCCCACGGTCTCGGGGACACCTCGCGTGGGCGAGACGTTGACCGCGACGCCGGCGACCTTCGCCCCGGGGCCGACGACGGTCGAGCACCGTTGGTACCGCAACGGCGCCGAGCTCACCGGCTTCGACGAGGCGACCTACACCGTACGGCCACAGGATGCGGGCAGCGCGATCCACTACGCGTCCATCCCGGTCCTCGAGCACCACGACGGCGTCCCGGCCACGTCGAGCCCGGTCACGATCCTCAAGTCCCTCCAGGCCGACGGACCTGTCCGGATCACGGGTGAGGCGCGGGTCGGCGGCGTCCTCACGGCCGTCGTGCCCGGCCTGAGCGAGGTGCTGGTCGAGACCCTGCTCCCGCGGGCCGCGACCGATCAGCTCGCCTACCAGTGGCTGCGCGACGGCCAGCCGATCGCCGGCGCCACCGGGACGTCGTACCGTCCCGGGGCGGCGGACGCCGGCCGGTCGATCGGCGTGCGGCTGACCGTGCAGCGACCGCAGTTCGAGCCGCTGACCCTGCAGAGCGCCGGCACCGCCCCCGTGGCCCGGGCCGCCGCGCAGGTCAGCGCCAAGGCCAAGCCGAAGGCCCGGGGCAAGGTGAAGGTCAAGGTCGCCGTCACCGCTCCGGTCCTGGCCGACGGCTCCATCGTCGTCCGGCGGGGGAAGAAGGTCGTCGGTCAGGCAGTGCTGCGCGACGGCCGGGCGACCGTCGTGCTGAAGAAGCGCCTGCCGCGCGGCAAGGTCACGCTCCAGGTCGGCTACGGCGGCTCGGCAGCGCTCGACGCCGCGAGCGTGACCGTCAGGACGAAGGTCCGCTGACGGTCACGGGCGGGGTGGCGCCGGCCGGCGCCACCCCGCTCCGGCATCCCTAGCGCTCGTCGTCGTCGCGGTGCCGGCGCTCCTCGACCCGGTCGCGCATCCGCCCTCGCTGCTCGTGGGCCTCGTCGTCGGCCTCGTCGATCTTGCTCTCCAGGGCAGCGACCGCCTCCGGCTTGCCGTGGAAACGCCGGTAGGAGTAGACGATCAGGGCCAGCGCGATGACGCAGGACAGCAACAGCGTGATCCCGGTCCACACGCCGCCGGGGAGCCACCAGCGCTCCGCGATCGGCCACCAGTCCGGGCTGTCCGGGTCGACCAGCCACAGCACGCCGAAGGCGCCGATGCCGAGCGCGCCGACGGTGGACATGATCACCCGTGGCCAGGTCTCGACCCCCTCGGCTGCGGCCCGCAGCGCCCGCAGCATCACCGGGTCGAGGAGCCGCTCGGCCCAGGTGTACTGCTGCGACAGCACCGCCAGGCCGGCCGCCATCAGCAGCAGCCCGGGGCCGGGCAGCACCAGGGCGGCGACGCCCGCGAGCAGCAGCACCCAGCCAAGGATCTCCAGCAGGATCCGCTTCGCCGCGCCGGTCACCGGCCGCCGCCGAACTTGTCGAGCCAGGTCAGCACGTCCGCGTCCGCGTTGCCGTGATCGGCCGCGATCCGCGCCCACCGCTGCGCCATCGCGTGGAAGCGGAGCGGGTTGTAGACGTCCTCCTCGCGCGAGAAGAGCCCGTCGCCGGCGTACGTCATGATCGTGATGTTGGGCTCGCTCAGCATCGTGCCGTCACCGGGATCGGGCATCGGGTTGAGCACCTCGCAGACCAGCCGGCCCTGCTCGGCGTCGACGACCTGCCAGGAGATCGGGAACCCCGGCATCATCCGGCCGGGGTACGCCGTCATCGTGCGCACGGCCCAGTCCCGGATCTCGTCACGGCCGGTGAAGGTGCCCATCGCGTGCTCGACGTAGACGGCGTCGGGGGTGAACAGGTCGGCGTACCCGGACCAGTCGCCGGTCGCGACGAAGCCGGCGACCTTCTCGTGGAAGGCGGCGTAGGCCTCGGTGATCTCGGCGGCGCTCATGTCGCCGATCCAATCAGAGGGTGGCAAGCCGCACTACGCTTCGGGCCATGCCCCGTCGGTCCCGCTCCCTCCGGCGCGGGCCCTTCGGGTCCCGGATCCTGGGCCCACGCGACCAGGGCCCACGGCAGCTGCGGATCCGGATCCAGGTGCTGCTGACCGTGATGCTGGTGACGACCAACCTGGTCGGCGCGCTCGTCGTTTTCGTCATCAACACCTGGGCCATCCCCTCGCCCCCGCCCAACCGGGCGATGGTGGTGGCGCTCGCCATCGCCATCCCGACCTATGTCGTCGTGGCCGCGATCGTCGGCGCGATCTGGGGGACGACGTCCTCCCTGCGCGCGCTGCGGTGGGCGACCCAGCCGGAGGTCGACCCCGGCCACTCACAGCGGGCCCGGGCACTGCGCGTCCCGCTGTCGCTGACGTCCGCGCAGTTCTTCATCTGGCTGGTGGGCACCATCCTGTTCACCGTCCTGACCGTCCTGCTGCAGCCCGCACGGGCCGTGGGCACCGGCCTGACCGTGGGGATCGGCGCCGTGGTCGTGTCCGGCATCGCGTACCTGCTCACCGAGTTCACGCTGCGCCCGATCGCGGCCCGCGCGCTCGCCGACGTGAAGGTGACCCAGCGGGTGCGCGGCGTCGGCGTCGGGCCGCGGATGGCGATCTTCTGGACCCTCGGCACCGGCGCGCCGATCGTCGGCCTGCTCATCGCCGCGATCCTCGCGCTCACCCCCGCCGGATCGGACGCGACCCTCGCCCAGCTCGCCGTCGTGACCATCATCGTGTGCGGGATCGTGCTGGTCTTCGGGTTCCTGCTCACCGACCTCAACGCCCGCTCCGTGGTCGCCCCGCTGCTGTCGGTGCGCGACGCGATGCAGGAGGTCGAGCACGGCCGCCTGGACGCCGACATCGTCGTGTACGACGGCACCGAGCTCGGGCAGCTGCAGAGCGGCTTCAACTCGATGGTCCACGGCCTGCGCGAACGCGAGCAGATCCGCGACCTGTTCGGCCGCCACGTCGGCCAGGAGGTCGCCGCCGCGGCGGCCGCGCTCGGTGCGGGCGAGATCGAGCTCGGCGGCGAGACCAGGGTGTGCTCGGTGCTCTTCGTCGACCTGGTCGGCTCCACGACGTACGCCACCGAGCACGGGCCCGCGCAGGTCGTCGCCGTCCTCAACAGGTTCTTCGGCGTCGTCGTCGACGAGGTCGACCGGCAGCACGGTCTGGTCAACAAGTTCATCGGCGACGCGGTGCTGGCGATCTTCGGCGCCCCCGTCGAGCTGGCCGACCACGCCACCGCCGCCCTCTCCGCCGCCCGGGCGATGGCCGACCGGCTGGCCACCGAGGTGCCCGAGGTGGCGGCCGGGATCGGGGTGGCCACCGGGCAGGTGGTCGCCGGCAATGTCGGCCACGAGCAGCGCTTCGAGTACACCGTCATCGGCGACGCCGTGAACTCCGCCGCCCGCCTCACCGACCTCGCCAAGGACGTCCCCGGCCGGGTCCTCGCGTCCTGGGACTCCGTCGCCGCCGCCGACCCAGCCGAGGCCGTCCGCTGGGTCGGTCACGGCGAGACGGTGCTGCGGGGGCGGGCCGCCCCGACCCGGCTCGCGGTGCAGCGCTTGTAACTAAGGGTTACCCCACGAATTCCGGCGCAACAGCACCCGGGTAGTAGCCACAGCACCCGGGCAGTCGAGATGCTGTAACACTTAGTTACATCACCCCAGTGCGTCGAGCGCCCGGCCGACCTGGGCCACCAGCCGCGCCGGGTCCACCTCCACCCCGGTGGGTACGGCTGTCAGCTGGGCGTCGCGCTGGAGCACGGCGAGCCCGTGCACCGCTGCCCACCCCACGGTGGCCAGCTCCTCGGTCGGCACCGACGCGGCCCAGCCGGTGGCCTGGGCGGCGCCGACCAGCTCGCGCAGCAGCATCCGGTGCGCCAGCCGGGCGGTGCCGAGCCGCGGGTCGTCGGCATGCAACAGCTCGGGCCGGAACATCACGTCGAACATGGTCGGCCGGGACGCGGCGAACTCGACGTACGCGACCGCGGAGGCGACCACCTGCTGCCCACCCTCGGCCGGGACACCGGCCACCGCCGCACGCGTGCGGTCGAGCAGCAGCTCGAAGCCCTCGACGGCCAATGCGGTGAACAGGCCGGCGCGGTCGTCGAAGTGGTGGGCCGTGGCCTGGTGCGAGACCCCCACCCGGCGGGCGATCGCGCGCAGGCTGGCCTTGGCCAGGCCGCAGGTCGCGATCTCCTGCTCGGCCGCGCGGAGCAGCCGCTGGCGCAGGTCGCCGTTCCTCATGCCGACGATCCTGCCCCATCGCCCACCCCGTCACCCGCCTCGGCCCGTGCCCCGTCACCCGGCGCAGCCCGCTGCGGCCACCAGAGGTGCCGGCCCAGCACGGTGGCCAGCGCCGGCACCAGCAGCGAGCGCACCACGAAGGTGTCGAGCAGCAGCCCGACGGCGATGGTGAAGCCGACCTGGCCGATGGTCGTGACCCGGCCGGCCAGCAGCGCCATCATCGACACCGCGAAGATCACGCCTGCCGACGTGATGACGCCGCCGGTGACCGCGGTGGCCCGCGCGATCCCGGCCGCCGAGCCGTCGGGCGCCTCCTCGTGCATCCGCTTGGTCAGCAGCAGGTTGTAGTCGGCGCCGACCGCGACGAGGACGACGAACGCGACCGCCGCGACGGTCCAGTCCAGCTGGATGCCGAGGCCGTACTGCCACACCAGCACCGAGAGACCGATCGCGGCGCCGTACGACAGCACGACGGTCGCCATCAGCGCGAACGCCGCGACCACGCTGCGCAGGAGCAGGAGCAGGACGAGGAAGACCGCCACCAGCGCGAAGCCGGCGATCACCTCCAGGTCGGACACGGAGTAGCGCCGCAGGTCGGCGTTGGTGCTCGCCATACCGGTGGTGACGACCTCGGCCTCGTCGAGCCGCGTGCCGTTGAACGAGGTCTCCACGATGGTACGGATCTCGTCGACCCGCTCGGAGGCCTCGGGCCCGAAGGCATCGGTCGAGCCGAGTACCGCGAACCGCGCGGTGCGGCCGTCCGGGGACAGATAGAGCCGCATCGCGGCAGCGAAGTCCTGGTCCTGCAGCGCCGTTGGCGGCAGGTAGAACCCGCCGCTGATCGGGTCGTCGGCCCCCGATCGGGTCTCGCGCAGGTGCCGCGCCGCGGCCGCGAGGCCGTCCTCGAGCTCCGGCAGGGAGGCCGCGACCTCCTGCGTCCCGCCGTGCAGCCGATCGACGCCCGCGGCGAGCTCCTCGGCGCCGGTGGACAGGTCGCCGAGGCGGTCGGCGAACACCCGCTGACCGTCGGCGAGCCGGCTGCTGCCCTTGCGGGCCTTCGCCAGTCCGGACCGCAGCTGCTGCAGGCCGGACTGCAGGTCGCCGGTGCCGTCCGCGAGCGACCGGGCGCCCTTCGCCGCCTCCTGCAGACCGGGCAGCAGCTGATCCCGCTCGGCCTCCCAGATCTGCTTCAGCCCGGTGCGCGCCTGCCGGCACGCCGGGTCCAGCCCGCAGGTGAGGCTCTTGGTGGCGAGCGCGTCGTGGACCAGCGCGAGACCGTCGACGGCGAGCTGCACCTGGCCCGCGGCCGCGTCGAGGCCGTCGGCGAGGCCGCTCGCGCCGGCACGCAGGTCACCGGTCCCGGTGATCGCCGCGTCCGCCCCGTCCAGCAGCTGGTCCATCCCCTTCGTCAGCCTGCCCGTCGAGGCGGCGATCCGGTCCGCGCCCTCGACCGCCCGACCGGCACCGTCGGCCAGCTGCCCGGCCCCGGCGTCGAGCTGCCCGGCGCCGTCGGCCAGCCGCGCCGCGCCGCCGGCTCCCTCGGCGACCTCCCCCTGCGCGCGGCCGAGCTCGTCGCCGACCAGGCCGGCCTGGTGGGCGACCGACGCCTCCGCGATGGGTACGCCGAGCGGGCGGGTCACGCTGCGGACCAGCTCGACACCGTCGTGCTGGGCGGCGGCGGCCGCGGCACGTTCGAGGACGGCGAGGTCCCTGCTGGTGCGCAGGTCGTGGTCGGCGCGCACCAGCACGTAGTCCGGCAGCACCTCGTTGACCGGGAAGTGGCGGGCGAGCAGGGCATAGCCCCGGTTGCTCTCCGCGCCGTCCGGGAGCGGGTCGCGCACGTCGTACGACAGGTCGGCGAGGGGGAACAGCGCCGCCAACGCGGCCAGGGGCAGCAGCGACGCGGTGAGCATCCGCACCGGGTGCGCGGCGACCAGGCCGGCCACCCGCTGCCATACGCCGGCCGCCCGGGACACCCGCGGCTCGGCCCAGCCGCGGCGGCCCGCCAGCGCCAGGAGCGCCGGGGTCAGGGTCAGGCTGACGAGCAGGTTGACCGCGATGCTGACCGCGACGGCGGGCCCGGTGGTGTTGAAGAAGCCGAGGTCGGCGAGCGCCATCGCGAGGGTGGCGAGGACGACGGTCACGGCCGAGCCCGCGATCACCGAGCCGACCCGGGTGGCGGCGATGGCGGCGGCCCGGGTCGGCTCGACGCCGAGCCGGCGCTGCTCGTGGTAGCGCGCGACGAGGAAGACGGCGTAGTCGGTGCCGGCGCCGAGCACGATGGCGGTGAGGAACGACCCACTGAAGGTCGAGACCGCGAAGATGTCCTGCAGACCGCACCACGCCACGACCGCGCGGCCGAGCCCGAGACCGAGCCCGACGACCGCGAGGATCAGCGCCGGGATGGCGAAGGAGCGGTAGATGAGGAACAGGATCAGCGCGATCAGGCCGATCGTGACGACGGTGATCCGGACGACGCTGTGCTCGGTCTCGGTCGCGAGGTCGACCACCGTCGCGGTCGGCCCGGTGACCTCGACGGTGAGGCCGTCGGGCGCCCGCGCACCGACGATGTCGCGGACGGCGGCGACCTGCCGCAGCGACGACGGCGCTCCCGTCGCGCCGGTGATGCCGACCAGCAGATAGCGCGCCTGGCGATCCTCGCTGGTCAGCGCCTTGCGCAGCGCGGGATCCCGCACGTCCTGCACGAACGCGACGTCCTCGCGGTCCTTCGCGAGCTCGGTCACGAGCGACTCGGCGTAGGCCCGGTCCGCCCGCGTCAGTTGCGCGGTGCGTTCCATCGCGACCACGATGAGGCTCTCGCTGTCACCGCTGCTGAACTGCTCGTTCATCAGCTCGACCGCCCGCATCGACGGCGCGTCCCTCGGCACCATCGGCGAGGAGTCGCGGCCGGCGATCTCCTCCAGTTGCGGAACCGCCACGTTCATCACCGCGGTCAGCGCCAGCCAGGCGAGCACGACCCACCCGGCCCGCCGTACGACGAAGCGGGCGTAGCGGGCGACCTGATCGCTCGGAGCGGGCACCCGAGGAAACTAGAACGTGTTCCTTGCCACTGGCAAGGAAGTGTGGCGCGGGCCACTCCCGTCCTGCCACGTCATGTCGTCCGTGACTACCCGGGCGCTGTTGCTACTACCCGGGTGTTGTTGCGCCCCTTTTCGCGCGGTAACCCTTAGTTACAAGGGCCGGGGCCGCCGGTGTGGCAGGCTCCCCCGCGTGAGTGCGGGCAGCGTGGAGCAGGGATTCGAGCCGGACGCGATCGTGGTGGGGGCCGGCCTGGCCGGGCTGGTGGCGACCTACGAGGCGACCCGGGCCGGCAAGAAGGTGCTGGTGCTCGACCAGGAGAACCGGGCCAACCTCGGCGGCCAGGCGCACTGGTCGCTGGGCGGGCTGTTCTTCGTCGACTCCCCCGAGCAGCGCCGGATGGGGATCAAGGACTCCGCCGAGCTGGCCTGGCAGGACTGGCAGGGCTCGGCGGCATTCGACCGGATCGGCTCGGACCCGGACGACGCGGGCCCTGAGCGGGGCGAGGACCACTGGGGCAGCCGCTGGGCGAGGGCGTACGTCGACTTCGCCGCCGGGGAGAAGCGCGCCTACCTGCGCGAGCTCGGGCTCAGGTCACTCACCTTCGTCGGCTGGGCCGAGCGCGGCGACGGCTCCGCCAGCGGCCACGGAAACTCGGTGCCGCGCTTCCACCTCACCTGGGGCACCGGCCCCGAGGTGGTCCGGGTCTTCCTCGAGCCGGTCGAGGCCGCCGAGGCCGCCGGCCTGGTGCGGTTCGCCTTCCGGCACCGGGTCGACGACCTGATCGTCGAGGACGGTGCCTGCGTCGGCGTGCGCGGCTCGGTGCTCGAGCCGTCCGACCTGGCCCGCGGCGAGAAGTCGTCCCGCGAGGTCGTCTCCGCGTTCTCCCTGCGCGCCCCGGCCGTGGTCGTCACGTCCGGCGGGATCGGTCACAACTTCGAGCTGATGCGGGCCAACTGGCCCACCGACCGGGTCGGGCCCGCACCGGAGCACATGATCGCCGGCGTACCCGCCCACGTCGACGGCCGGATGCTCGCCATCACCGAGGCCGCCGGCGCCAACCTGGTCAACAAGGACCGGATGTGGGCCTACGTCGAGGGCATCCACAACTGGGACCCGGTCTGGCCCGACCACGCCATCCGGATCCTCCCGGGCCCCTCGTCGATGTGGTTCGACGCCGACGGCCACCGGCTGACCGGGATGTCCGGCGTGCCGGGTGCCGACTCGATCGGCTCGATGAAGCAGATCCTCGCCACCGGCGCCGACTACTCGTGGTTCGTGCTGACCCAGTCGATCATCGAGAAGGAGTTCGCGCTCTCCGGCTCGGAGCAGAACCCGGACTGGACCGAGAAGGACGTCAAGATGATGCTCAAGGAGCGGCTCGGCAAGGGTGCCACCAGTCCGGTCGAGGCGTTCAAGGAGCACGGCTCGGACTTCGTCGTCGCATCGTCCCTCGACGAGTTGGTCGCCGGGATGAACCGGATCGCCCGCGGCGGCAGGGTCCTCGACGTCGAGGTGCTGCGCAAGCAGATCGAGGACCGCGACCGGCAGATCGACAACGCCTACTGCAAGGACGCCCAGGTGATGGCGATCCACAACGGCCGCAAGGACCGCACCGGCAAGATCATGCGCGTCGCCAAGCCCCACAAGATCCTCGACCCGGCCCATGGCCCGCTGATCGCCGTCCGCCTCAACATCTTGTCCCGCAAGACCCTCGGCGGCATCGAGACCAACCTCGACAGCCAGGTCGTCCGCCCCGACGGCTCGCCCTTCCCGGGCCTGTACGCCGCCGGCGAGGTCGCCGGCTTCGGCGGCGGCGGCGTGCACGGCTACAACGCACTCGAGGGCACCTTCCTCGGCGGCTGCATCTTCTCCGGGAGGGCCGCGGGCCGGACGGTCGCGCGCGGCTGAAGTCGTTCTCCACAGGTCGCCCGACACCGTTTCGTCGACGCGCTCGCCGGTGGCACGATCACGACACCCGTTGCACACTGGAGAGGTGGACTTGGTGAACGACCCGCAGATCTGGACCCTGCTCGGGGTGTTCAGCGCGATCATGTTCGCCGCGCTAACCCTCTCGACGCGCTACACCGTTGCGCAGATCATCGCGACCGAGGCTCGCCTGGGCGGCCGGATCGACGCGCTGGAGGCGCGTACCGATGCTCGGTTCGACGCGGTCGATGCTCGGTTCGGTGCCGTCGACTCGCGCTTCGACCAACTGGAGAAGCGCCTCGACGCCAAGATCGACCACGTCGCCGAGGTGCTCGGCGTGCGGATCGACTCCGTCGACCACCGCCTGGGCTCGGTCGAGGACGACTTGAGGATCGTCAAGGCCCACTTGCTGCGGCACCCCGCAGCCTGACCCGCAGCCCTCTCAGGCCGACGGATCCACCAGGATCTTCGCGTGCCGCTCGGGGTCGCCGAGGTCCTCGAACGCCCCGGCCACGCCGTCGAGCCCGACCACACCGGTGACGAGCGGGCGGACGTCGACCTTGCCGGAGGCGATCCACTGCAGGGTCTGGTGGAACTCGCTGGGGTCGTAGGCGAAGGCGAAGCGCAGGTCGATCTCCTTGTTGATCGCCATCGACGGGCGGAAGGAGTCCTGGCCCATGCACACGCCGACGACGACCACGCGCGAGAGCAGCGGGGCGTGGGCGATGACGTGCTCGATCATGCCGGGGATGCCGACGCACTCGAAGACGATCGGGCCGCGCGGGGTGGCACCGGCCTTCTCGGCGGCGCGCATGAGGTGCGCCCACGGCAGGAGGGGTACGGCGCGCAGCTTGTCCATCGCGTCGATGCCGAGGTCGGCCAGCGCGATCGCCTCGGTGAGATAGCGCTTGGACGAGGCGAAGGAGGCCCAGGGCGAGTCCGCGGCGGGATCGACGACGACGTCGGCACCCATCCGCTCGGCCAGCGCCCGCCGGCCGGCGGAGAGGTCGCTGGCGATCACGTGCCGCACCCCGGTCGCCTTGAGCATGGCGATCACCGCGAGCCCGATCGGGCCGCACCCGATCACCACGGCGGTGTCGCGCGCTCCGACCTCGCCGCGGCGTACGGCGTGCAGGGCGACCGCCATCGGCTCGGTGAGCGCGGCCGCGTCGGCGTCGAGGCCGTCGGGGACCCGCATCGTCATCGAGGGCACGGCGAGCACCTGCTCGGCGTACCCGCCGGAGGCCAGCGGGCTCAGCCCCGTGAGATGGGTGGACCCGCCCGCGCGCAGCACCGGCAGCGCGACCACCCGGGTGCCGATCGGGAAGGCCTTGCGGGTGCGGGGGCCGTAGTCGGCGACGGTGCCGACGAACTCGTGGCCCATGACGACCCGGTCGGTGGACCGCATGAAGTGGTCGTAGCCGAGCTCCGCGACGTCGGCGGCGGTCTCGTCGCAGTGCACCCGGGCATGCAGATCGGACCCGCAGATCCCGCACCGCTCCACGTCGATGAGGACCTGCCCCCGCTCCGGCGTCAGGTCGGGCAGGGTCTCGACGGTGAGCTCGGCCTGGTGGCACACGACAGCACGCATGCGCACATCATGCCGCCCCTGCCCCGGGACCGGAGCCCCGGAAATGACGCGACCCGGGACGTCGCCCGGGCCGCGTACTGGGGGGATGGGCCCCTTCCGGGGGCCCGGTCCCGATTCTCGTCGCCGCCCGGCATGCGGACACCCCGAGGGAGGTCATCTCACCCCGCACTTCACCCGGGCTCGCCGTCGCCGAGCAGGCCCAGCCGGATCCCCCGCTCGAGTGCGCCCTCGCGCGTGTTCACCCCCCACTTGCGGTAGATGCTGCGCATGTGCGACTTCACCGTCTCCGGGGAGAGATGGAGCGCCGCGGCGAGGTCACCGCGGCGCGGGTGGTCGATCGACGCCCGCAGCACCGCGAGCTCCTGCGCGGTCAGCGGGCTGACCGCGACGCCGGGGTCGATGGTGCCGACGACGTCGACGTCGAGGTACGCGCTCGCCGCGGCGCGGCCGGAGTGCCGGGCGAGGTCGCGCAGTGCCTCGAGGTCCTTGCCGGGCACGTGCAACAGGTGGGCGCGGACCCCGTGCTCGACGTGCAGCGACGCAGCCCGGTCGAGCAGCGCGCCTGCCGCGTCGGGGTGCCCGGCGCGGAGCGCGGCGGCGGCACCGAGGGTGGCGAGCCCCGCGCGCGAGCGGATGCTGTGCCCGGGCAGCGACTCGAGCCGGGGTACGACGTGCAGCGCGCCGGCCGCGTCGCCGCCGGTGAGCCGGCTCAGCACCTGTGCGGGCGCGACCTGACCGGGCCAGCGGGTCGGGCGGCGCAGCAGCTCGGCGGCCTCGCGGGTGCGGCCGTCGGAGAGCCAGGCGACGGCGAGCAGACCGTGCAGCGCGGAGGTGCCGAAGTTCTCCCCCACGCCGGGCGGCGGCGGCCAGGCCTGCAGGGCGTCGGCGACCCGCTGGGCCTCGGGACCCGACTCGCCCAGCCCGAGCCGCGCCTGCAGCAGGGTCCAGGTGAGGAACGGCCAGAACTCGGCGGTCTGGACGAAGGAGTCGCAGTCGTCGTACTCCGCGAGGGCGCCGGTGAAGTCGAACTCGTCGAGGCGCAGCATCGCGTTGCCGATCCGGCCGAGCGCGTTGACGTAGGTGTGCGCGTGGTCGCGCGGCCAGGCCCGCGCGTCGACGAGCCGCGCGGTGTGGGCGGCCTCGCGGGACCGGCCGGCGATGGCGGACAGCCCGACGCCGTACACGACGGTGTAGTTGCGCGACCACGGACGGGTCGCGGTGGTGATCGCGCGGGCGACGACCTCGTGCGCCCGCTCCAGCTCGCCGACCTGGAAGAACGAGTAGGCCAGCTGGCGCAGGCCGATCGCCCGCAGCTCGACGAGCCGCCCGTCGTCGCCGATGTCGATGTCGTCGTAGAAGTCGAGGGCGGCCTGCGCGGCCGGCCCGGCCTCGAGGTAGCGGCCGACATAGCGCAGACAGGCCGACTTCGCGACCCGCTGGAAGAAGGCCGAGGGCCGGTCCAGCGAGCGCCAGTCGGCCGGGGTCTGCTCCGCGGTGCGGAGGAGGTACTCGACGGCAGCGCCACGGGTCGCCGGGTTGCTCAGCAGCGCGAGCCCCCGCGCGAAGGCCAGCGACGGGTGCTGGGCCAGCGCCGCCCGGGGGATCCTGCTCAGCTGGAGGTCGAGGTGGTCGGTCGTGTAGCTCTCCGGCGCGCTGAGCAGCACGCTGCGGAAGATCCGCCCGGCCAGTTCGTACCGACCGGCATCCACGGCCAGCTCCAGCGCCTGCTCGTGCTCGTCGTTGTCGTGCAGCCAGGTGGCCGCGATGCCCGCGCTGCGCCGGTACCGGTCGGAGTCGTTGGCGCGCAGGTCGCCGCGGACGGCCTCCCGCAGCGAGTCGACGTACTGGAAGACGGGGCGGTCGGCGAGATAGGGCACCCAGCGCCCGAACCCGCTCCATTCCAGCTGCTCCACGACGGGGGCGGCGTCCTCGAGGCCGGTGAGGGCCTGGGCCAGGTCGAGGTCGAAGTACGGCGCCGCCGCGGTGTCGCGGACGAAGGCGGACAGTGCCGGGTCGTGCATCTGCGAGCTCAGGTCCTGCGCCACGATCGCGCGCCACTCGTCCGACCCGCGCGTCGGCGGCTGCGGTCGTGACCGCAGGGCGAGGCCCGCCGCGCGGATCGCGAGCGGGTAGCCGCGGGTGTCGCGGTGGACGTCCCCCGCGACCGCCGCCAGCTCGCCGGGCAGGTCCTCGGCGAACAGCTGGGCGGTCTCCTCGGAGGTGAAGCCGAGGTCCCGCTCCCCGATCAGCCGGACGGCGTCCCGCACCTGGTGCACCGGGTCCGCGAGCGTCGTGCCGGCCCGGGTCGTGACGACGATGCGCAGCTGCGGCAGCTCGGCGGTGAGGCGCAGGATGTCGCTGTCGACCTGTGCGGTGGCCTCGCGCACGTACTCGTACGCGTCGACGATCAGCGTCACCGGCCGGCGGCCGAGCAGGAGGTCGCGGAGCACGGGGACCGGGTCGTCCTGCGCATCGACGTCGTCGGCGACCACGCCGGCACGCTCGGGCGAGAGGTGTCCGAGCCGGCGGCCCGCGGCGATGACGGTGGTCCAGAAGGCGCGGTCGGACTCGACCTCCGCGCTGAGCGCCACCCAGACCAGCCGCTCCTCGGGGGGACGGCGGCCGGCGGCCCACTGCCGGACGAGCGTGGTCTTGCCGTAGCCCGACGGCGCCTGCAGCACCGTGACCGGCGCCGGGTCGACGTCGAGCAGGTCGAGCAGGCGGGGTCGGGCGATCGCACCGGCATGCACGGTCAGCACCTCGGGGGGAGAGGAGTGGCGGCCCGGGGGGCGGCCGCCCTGCCCGCATCGTGCCGCAGGACGACGGCCGCAGGGGCACCGGGGTGACCGGCAGCATCGCTGCCGGCTCCCCGGTGCCCCGTGTTCACCGCGGGATCACCCGACGGGGGTCGCGACCACCACGAGGTTCTTCGTGTAGTGGTAGCGGCCGTTGGCGTAGGTCACCTTGCCGGTGCAGGTCACCAGGGTCAGCTGGTGCTCACCGGTGGTGGAGACCTCCGCGCCGGAGAAGCCCTGCTTCCGCGGCTGGGTGTAGACGCGGTCGATCCGGTACTTCTGCACGGTGCCGTCGCTCGCGCGCACGGTCACGACCTGACCCTTCTTGGCCTTGCGCAGCTTGCCGAAGGCGCCCGGTCGGTCCGAGCGGTCCGAGACGTGCCCGGCGATCACGGTCGAGCCGACCAGGTCGCCCGGCAGGGCCGACCGACCCAGCCAGCCGCCCTTGGCGACATTGCCCGGGATCACCATCGAGCCCTTGCGCACACCCACGGTGTCGAGCTTGGCCTTCATGCCGAGGGCCTTGATCGACACCTTGCTGGGGCGGACCTTGCGGCCGTGCACGGAGGCGTCGGTGCCGGCGTACCCGGTCTCGATCTTGACCTTGCCGTAGTCGGCCCGGTGCACCAGCGTGGTCTCCGACGGCAGGCCGCAGGCGTGGGTGGCCGCGAGGTTGCGACGGTCCGCGCCCGTGGAGACGACCCAGGTGTAGTAGCCCGGCTCGGACACCTTCACCGACGGCGTGCCGACAGTGCCGTTGACCGGCGTGAAGGTGACCGTGCCGACCAGGTTCTCGGGTGTGCACATCGCATCCGACGGGGCCGCGACCGGGCCGTACAGCGTGGCCATGCCCTGCGTGTTGCCGCCGGGGACGAGGCCGGAAACCGTCACCGAGTCGCTCAGCCCGACCGGCTTGGTCTGGCCGGACTTGCCGACCTTCAGCGCGACCTTCCTGTCGGTGCTCGTCAGGATCGACGGGGCGCCGAGCGCACCGGTCGCGGAGTTGACCGTGTTCGACGAGGACGTCACCGGCGGCGGCGTCACGCCACCGCGGGTCGGGCCGGTCGACTCCACCGAGGCGGTGTTCTCGATCTTCTGGGCCTTCACGTCGGCGGCCGTGACGGTGTACGTCGCGGTGAAGGCCGCCGAGGCGCCCGGAGCGAGCGACGGCACGTTCGCCGGGCTGATGGTGCCCAGGCCCGGCAGGGTGTCGTCGACCGAGACGTCGAACGCCGTGGCGTTGCCGTGGTTGGTCGCGGTGAAGGTGTAGGTGATGACGTCGCCGTCGTCGGCCTTGCCCAGCGGCACCTCGTCGGTGGTGATGGCGGCCGACTTCACGAGCTGCACGTCCGGATCGGCCGGCGCGATCGTCGTGGTCGTCGTGGTCGTCGGACCGGGCGGGGTGACGACCTGCTCGCCGTCCGGGTCGGTGCCCTTCGCCGTGGCCGCGTTGACGATCTGGCCGCCGTTGTCGACGTCGTCCTGGGTCACGGTGTACGTGGCGGTGAACACCGCGTCGGCCGCCGGAGCGATCGACGCGACGGTGGCCGGGCTGACGGCGCTCAGGCCGGGGAGCGGGTCGGCGATCGACACGTCGGTGACCGGCACATTGCCCGTGTTGGTCACGGTGAACGTGTAGGTGATCACGTCGCCGGCATCGGCCTGACCGACGGTGCCGTTGTCGGTCGTCAGCGCGCTGGTCTTCACCAGCTCCAGCGCCGCCGTGATCGGGCAGCCGGTCACCATCTGGGGAAGACCCCAGCCGTTGGTCGTGCCACCCGCGAGGGTGACGCCGGCGGCGTCGAAGCCGGCGTCGGCCGGGTCGGCGGCGTCGGGGCTGTCGATCACGCCGAGCACCGCGGCACCTCGGTTGACGACGTACATCCGGCCGTCGGGGCCGCGCTTCACCTGTCCGCCGTTCGAGTGGTACTGGCCGAAGTCGTACTCGCTCGCCTTCACCGCGGCGCCGTCGGCGGCACCGTCGATCTGGTAGCGGAACAGGTGGGCCCCACCGAAGATCCGGGTGGCGTAGACGTAGTCACCCGACGGCGAGAAGTCGGCCGAGTACATGTTGCCGCCGAGCCCGACCGGCGTGGACCACTCGTAGCGCTGCGCGAACCGACCCGTGGCGGCGTCGAAGTCCATCAGCCGGATCCGCGACGCGCCGGCGGCGTTGCCGGTCGTGAGCAGGACCGTGGACAGGTCCGGGCTCAGGTTGAGGGTGCCGTACTGGTTGTAGTTCGGCGTCGGCATGACGCTGACCACCGAGTCACCCACCGCGAGCGGACCGGCGCCGTCGGGGTCGGCCGGACCGTCACCGTCGAAGAGGTAGGCACGCACGTTCGGGGAGGACGCCTGCGCGGTCACGACCCAGAAGCCGTCGCCGGTGGCGTTCGGGATGGCGGTCAGCTGCTCGGAGGCGCCGTTGGCCGGGGCGAGGTTCACGTTCTTGACCGCGGTCACGTCGCCCAGGCCGCCGTCGAGCGCCATGTCGACCACCGAGTAGCTCAGGTGGCCGGTGCCGCCCACCTCGGAGGCGCCGGTGGTGGCGACCACGAAGTAGGTGCCGGGCTCGCTGAGCGACGGGAAGGCCGCCACCGTCTGGGTGGCCGACGAGTTGCCGGTCAGGCCGGCTCCGTTCGGCATGACCTGGTGGTTCTTGTTGAGCACCTTGACGCCGTCGGACCAGAACAGCAGCTTGCCTGCCGCGTCGGTGACGACCGTGGTGCCCTCGACCGAGTTGACGCCGGTGGCGGGGGTCACCGACGGCGCCGCCGTACCGGACGTGCCGAAGTCGAGACCGGCGCCGGCGCCGAAGTACCACCACCGCTGGGTCGCGCGCGCGTCGGCCGGCTCGCAGCCGATCTCGGGCAGCGCTCGCGGACCGACGGTCAGCGTGCTCGGTCCCGGCGGGTAGAGCCCGACCAGGTCGTCGATATTCGACGCGTCGTTGGTGAACGTGTCGCCGACGGCGGCGCCGGGGGCGACCACGTCGACCGACAGGGTGCAGGACTCCTGGCCCGCGGTCAGGTCGCCCTCGACCGCGATGCTGGTGTCGCCGGCGGCGCCGCCGTCGGTGACGGTGCCGTTGGCGCAGTCGGTCGTGAACCGCGGCTCCGGGGCGATCTGCAGGCCGGTGGGCAGGTTGTCGGTGAACGACCAGCCGTTCTTCGCCGCGAGCTCGGAGGTGTTGGTGACCGTGAAGGTCAGCGTCGTCGGGAAGCCGGCCGGCGTCGTCCCCGGCGCGAACGCCTTGTCCAGTTGCGGGGTCGCGTCGCTGACGACGATGTCGTCGTAGGCGTGGTCGTTGCCGGAGGCACTGCCCTGCTCGTTGCGCAGCACCACGCCCAGCTCGGTGCCGGAGAACAGGATGCCGTCGGAGGTCACCGTGCGGGCGCCGTTCGGGCACGGGTCGAGGGCGCTCGCCCCGACCGGGATCTCGGTGACGCCGTTGTCCAGGTAGAACCGCAGCAGCGGGTGGGCCGCGTGGCAGTTGATCACCGAGGTGTTGGCGGAGAAGGTGAGGAAGCGGTTGGTCGCGTTGTAGGCGATCGGCTGCTCCGTGCGGAACTCGACCAGGTTCGGGCCGGGGTCCCCGCCGCCGGTGAAGGCGGCCGCGGCGTGGTTCGACTCCGGCGGCACGGAGCCGTTCACGGCGCCGATCGTGGTCGCGAGGTTCCGCAGCTGGCCGTAGCTGCCGGTGTTGCCGACCGCCTGCTGGGCGGCATCGCTCGACGTACCGTCGAGCACGAAGCCGTTCTGCTGGGCGGGGTTGGCCCATGCGCCCTCGGCGGCGTACGTCTCGCCGTTCGCGCCGACGTAGTCGTCGAGGGTGACCACCTCGCCGTCGGCCATGTCGTTCTCGAAGTCCTCGTGGAAGATCACCACGGGAGCGGAGGGGACGCCCGGGTTCCCGGGCGCAGCGGCGGCCGGCGGAGCCAGCGCGACCGTGGGTACGACGGCCGCCGCGCCGGCGACGAGCGCCAGCGAGAGACCGGGGAGGAGTTTCCTCAAGGTGGGGGGACCTTTCCGAGTCGGTGCAGGAGGGCAGGCCACGCACCCGTCCCGAGGGGAGGGCGGCGCGGCCCGACACCACGGATACCGACCCACGCTGCCGGGGGATACGGCATCGCCCCCGATCTCCCCCGGCATCTACCCCGAACCGGGCGGACGGTTCAACCGGGTGAACCCACGAGGCCGGAGAGGGTTCAGCCCCGTGAACCCACGGCGGTCACCGCGCGCCCGCCTGGCGCGACAGGGCGTCGCCCAGACCGGTCAGGACCCCACACAGATGGGTCAGGATCTCGATCTCGGGCTCGTCGGCCAGCCGGTCCCGGGCCTCGTCGATCTCCCGGCGCAGGCGCGTGAGCCGGTGCTCGACCAGCGCGTCGAACTCCGTGGTGCGCCGGACGACCGGGAGCCTGCTGTGCATGGAGGGATTGTGGGCACGCCGTCACCCGTCGCGGAGCCACCGCGACGGTTGTCACCCCGGATGTCACCCGGTCGCCGAGCCGAGCCGCTGCTCCTCCCGGTCGAGGATCGCCTCGACCTGCTTGTAGGTCTCGGTGCTGAACGCGCCGACCGATCGCTCCCGCAGCAGCCCGTCGCGCAGCGCGTCGACGTAGCGGCGCTGGATGATGAAGGCCTGCTCCCGCTGCCCGGGCCGGCTCGCCGCGCCGCGGCGTACCCCGGCCAGGAGCATCGGCAGGAACCGGTCCTTGAGCACCTCGACGACCTCGGGGTCCAGCGGCTCCCCGTCGATCCGCTGCTCGTCGAGCGGGCCGAGGGCGTCGGTCGCGTCCTCGCCGATCTGGCGCATCAGGGTCAGTACGTCGTCGCGGCGCTCGGCCGGGTCGTCGGTCGGGAACCGCATCCGGCGGATCAGCGCCGGGAGGGTCAGTCCGAACAGGGCGAGCGAGACCATCGCGACCAGGCAGGCGACCAGCACCACGGTGTTGCGGTGCGGGGTGTCGCTGGGGATCGTCTGCGCCGCGGCCAGCGTGACGACGCCCCGCATCCCGGCCCAGGCCAGCACCAGATAGCCACGCGCGGTGATCGGCTCGCGCTCCTCGAAGGCGACGTCGGCGCTGGCGCGCGCGATCCGCCGGCGGGCCCAGCGCAGCCGGTTCTCCTCACGGTCGTCCTTCGGCTCCCAGGTGGAGACGTGCTGCTCGATCTGGTCCAGTCGCTCCCGGGCCCGGGCGCGGCGGTCGCCGGGGCCGAACCGGCCGACCAGTGCCGGCCAGGCCAGGCCGGCGAACCGGAGGGCGACCAGTGCCGCCAGGACCAGGCTCACCATGCCGACCACCTGGCCGGCGCTGGTCTCCGCCCGGGCGTCGTCGACCAGGGCGGGCAGCTGGTAGCCGAGGGCCAGGAAGACGCCGCTCTCCAGGATGAAGTTGATCGTCGCCCAGGTCGTGGTCTGGGTCTGCCGGTCCCGGGCGCTGAACCGCTTCGCGCCCATCGCGCCGGTGACCAGTCCGGCCACGACCACCGCCAGCACGCCGGAGGCATGCACCTCCTCGGCCGGCACATAGGCCAGGAACGGCGTGATGAACGAGATCGTGGTGTTGAGCACCGGGTCGTCGAGGCGCTCGCGCACCAGCACCGTCGCCCACGCGACCAGCCAGCCGACCAGGCCCGCGCCGGCCACGGCCCAGGTGAAGTCCCCGACCGTGCCGCCGACGCTGAACGCGGTGCTGGTGCCGACCACCGCGACCGCCGTACGCAGCACGACCAGGGCGGACGCGTCGTTGACCAGGCTCTCCCCCTCGAGCACGGTCATCAGCCGCGGCGGCAGGCCGACCCGGCGTCCGACCGCGGTCGCGGCGACGGCGTCCGTCGGGCTCACCACGGCGCCCAGGGCGATGCCGAGCGCGAGCGGGATCGACGGGAACACCGCGTGCACCAGCAGCCCGACGCACACCGACGAGACGATGACCATCACGACCGACAGCCAGCTGATCAGGGACAGGTTGCGGCGCAGGTCGAGCACGGGCAGCTGGACGGCCGAGGCGTAGAGCAGTGGCGGCAGTACGCCGGCCAGGATCAGCTCGGGGTCGACCTCCAGGATCGGCGTACCGGGGACCAGGCTCGCGGCGATGCCGAGGGCGACGAGGAGCAGCGGCGCCGCGACCCCGGTCCGCCGCGCGAAGGCCGCGGCCGCGATGCTGATGCCGAGACCCGCGCCGGCGATGACGACGAACTCGTGGCTCACCCGGTCGAGCCTAGGGCGCGGCTCCCCGGCCAGGGATCAGCCGTGCACGATGCGGTGCAGCTCGGCCATCCGCGTGTCGAGGTCGTGGGCGACCCGGGCGGCGGCGGACAGCTCCTCGACCAGCTCGCCAGGGACGTCCTTGGCGTACTTGTAGTAGATCTTGTGCTCGACGCTGGCCCAGAAGTCCATCGCCACGGTGCGGATCTGCAGCTCGACCGGCACGGTGCGGGCGGTCTCGGAGAGGAACACCGGGATCTCGACGATGGCGTGCAGGCTGCGGTAGCCGTTGGGCTTGGGGTTCGCGACGTAGTCCTTGATGGCGCGCACCGTCACGTCGGGCTGCGTGGTCAGCATGTCGAGCACCTGGTAGGCGTCGGCGATGAAGCTGCAGACGATCCGGACGCCGGCGATGTCGACGATCTGCTCGCCGATCGCGTCCAGGTCGAGCGGGCAGCCGATCCGCGCGGCCTTGACCCGCAGGCTCTCGGGGGTCTTGAGGCGCGAGCTGACGTGCTCGATCGGGTTCCCGGTCCCCCGGAAGGCCAGCTCCTCACGCAGGATGTTGATCTTGGTGAGGATCTCGTCGAGACCGAACTTGTAGTTCATCAGGAACGGGACGAGCGACCGGTCGAACGCGGACGGGTCCTCGGCGGACTCCTCGCTCGGCGGCGCGCTGGTCGTGGTCACGCATCGAGTCTGCCTGGTGACCGGTGACCGCCCGCAGGCGGCCACCGGTCGACCCGGGTCCCCGGTCCCGGGTCAGCTCACGGCGTCGAGCGCGTCGACCACGCCGTCGCCGTAGTAGCTGTTCTCGGCATCGGTCCCGACGCACGGCGCCCCGGCCGTCGTCGTACCGCAGGGGTGGTCGTCGGCCTGGGCACGCAGCCGGGCGACCATCTGCGCGGGCGTCCAGCCGGGGTGCACCGACTTCATCAGGGCCAGCACGCCGGCCACGTGCGGCGAGGCCATCGAGGTGCCGTTCTTGAGGCCGTACCCGTTGTTGTTCACGATGGTCGACAGGATCGCCGAGCCGGGGGCGGCGACGTCGATGACGCCCAGGCCGCGGTTGCTGAAGCCGGAGAGCCGGTTCTCCATCGTGTCCGCCGGGAACCGCTGCAGCGAGGACACCGTCACGACGCCCGGCAGCTCGGTCGGGATGTCGTGGCAGCCGTTGTTGATGGTGCGCTGGACCGGGACGTCGGCGTCGTCCGGGCTGCCGTTGTCGACCGTCTTGTTCGCCAGGTCGTACGACGAGTTGCCGGCCGCCGCGACGTGCGCGACGCCCTGGCCGGTGGACCAGGCGACCGCGCGACGCACGGCCTCCTTGGCGGCGTACTGGTCGGGCTGGTCGTCGCAGTAGAACTCGAACGGGTCGACGTAGTAGCTGTTGTTGGTGACGTCCATGCCGTGGCTGCCGGCCCAGACGAACCCGCACACGGCGTACTCCGGGTAGATGAAGCCGGCGTCGTTGACGACCTTGACCGAGGCCATCCGCACGCCGGGCGCGACGCCGACGATGCCCGTGCCGTTGCGCGCCGCGCCGATGGTGCCGGCGACGTGGGTGCCGTGGTCGCTGGTGGTCGGGTGCCAGCCGGTCGGCGACGTGTCCGGGCGGCCGGCGTCACTGCAGTTGACCGAGTCGCGCACATCGATGTTGGCGACGAGGTCCGGGTGGTCGGGGTCGATGCCGGAATCGAGGACGCCGACGACGACGTCACGGGAGCCGTCGGTGATCTCGTGGGCCCGGTCGGCCTTGATCATCCGCAGGTCCCACTGCTCGGCCTCGCGCGGGTCGGGCGTGACGGCGAGCGTGGCCTCGGACCCGGCGTCGCCCTCGGTCCGGGGAGCGGCGGAGTGGTCCTGGCCGCGACCCGGGCCCCAGGGCGCCTGCACGCCGTCCGGCGTGCCCTCGCTGACGGGGACGGTGCGGGTCGCGCCGACCGACTCGAGCGCGTTGCCGGCGTACGCGCGGACGTCGGGGCGGAAGGCTGCCCGGTCGCTGTGCGCGACGACGACGCCGATCTGCGGCCAGGTCTGCACCACGACGCCACCGGCCCGGGCGACCGCGCGCTCGACCAGGCGGGTCTGGCCGGGGTTGGCCTTCTTCGCGTTGAGGAGGTACGCCGACACGACCCCGTCAGGCGTGCCGATCGGCACCGGGGTGGACGGCGGGCCGTCGACGGGCGCGGCGCCGGGCACGGAACCGGGCGCGGCGAGGGCGCCGGATCCGGTCGCGGACAGGCCAGCCAGGGTGAGGCCGGCCGCGACCGCGACACTGGCGGCACGCAGCCGCCGGTTGAGCTGAGGCATGGGTGGACCCTTCCGAGAGAGAAGGCGCGGATGTGCGCCAGGCCACATCCTGTCCTCTCGGTGGGCTTCTTGGCGAGAGATCCACCGGCCCTTTTTCACCCTGACCGGAATTACTCCTCCGTTCGACAGCCCGCCGGCGGCGTCCCCGCGGTCTCAGAGGCGGAGCAGGCGTTCCTCGAGCCGCTCGGCGACCTTCGTGGCGAGCAGTTCCAGGCCGCCCTTGACCAACGGGGAGGCGAGCTTGGCCACGCCCTGCGGGTTGATCTCCGACCGGTAGGTCACCGTGGTGAGCCCGTCGTCCTCGGCGAACCGCAGGGTGTCCTGGAGGTCGACCCCGGACCCCGAGCCGGTGAGCTCGAAGAGCTCGTGCGGGACGCAGGCCACGACCTCGTACTCCACCTCGGTCTCGTGCCCGAGGAAGGTGGAGACGTTGCGGTACGTCGTACCGACGCCGCCGTCGCCTCCGGTGCGCACCGTGCTGACGGTCGGCGGGTCCCACTCCTCGGTCGTGGTGAAGTCGGTCAGGTAGTCCCAGACCTTCTCGACAGGGCGGGGGACGAAGACGACGCGCTCGACGCTCGGCATGGCGCCGCGGTACCCCCGCGCCGCTCGTCCAGCCCGGTCGGGCCTCACAGCGAGCGCAGCTGCTCCGCGACGGCGTCGAGATCCTGATCGGTCCGGACGACGACGATCGCCCGGGGGGCCGCGACGGGGTCGGGCGCGAACAGCGCGTTGACCTGGGCCATCGCCTCATCGATCTCGAGGTGGGGGTCCTCGCACTCCTCGCGCAGCCAGCGGCGCAGCACGTGGTTGTGGGAGGCGACCACGGCGGCGGCCATCAGCTCGGCGCGGCGCTCGGACTCCTCCGAGCCGTCCCCCCAGGCGCTGATGTACTGCCGGAACAGCTGCTGGTAGCGGGCCCCACTGATCAGCTCCCGCTCGCGCAGGGCGGGCACGGTGGAGGTCAGCTGATAGCGCCGCCGGGCATGCGGGCCCTCGGCGATGTAGTGGAAGAGGACGACCCGCACGGCGTCGGAGACCGCGAGGATGGCGCTCTTCTGGGTCGAGGCCGCGAGCCGCTCCTCGACCGCCGCGAGGATCGCGTCGTGCTCGGGGAAGATCACCATCTCCTTCGACCCGAACAGCCGGAAGAAGGAGCTGCGACTCACACCCGCGGCAGCCGCGATGTCGTCGACGCTGGTCTCGTCGTACCCGAACTCGTGGAACAGGCGGAACGCGGCGTCGACGATCGCCGCGGCGGCACTCCTGCCGCGACGGTCCTCCTCACGCGATTGCGTCACACCCACTCCGCTCCTGAGCGCTGGCTACTTGTGAACTCCAGTATCAATGGATGATACTCAGTTTCATGACGGAGATCGACCTGCACACGACGGCGGGCAAGCTGGCGGACTTCGACCGCCGCACCGACGAGGCCGTGCACGCTCCCGCCGCCAAGGCGCAGGAGAAGCAGCACGCCAAGGGACGCAAGACCGCCCGCGAGCGCATCGAGCTGCTCTTCGACGAGGGCAGCTTCGTCGAGCTCGACGAGTTCGCCCGCCACCGCTCGACCGCCTTCGGGCTCGAGAAGAACCGTCCGTACGGCGACGGCGTGATCACCGGCTACGGCACCGTCGACGGTCGCCAGGTCTGCGTCTTCTCACAGGACTTCACGGTGTACGGCGGCTCGCTCGGCGAGGTCTACGGCGAGAAGATCACCAAGGTCATGGATCTGGCGATCAAGTCCGGCTGCCCGATCATCGGCATCAACGAGGGCGCCGGCGCCCGGATCCAGGAGGGCGTCGTCTCGCTCGGCCTGTACGGCGAGATCTTCAAGCGCAACGTGCACGCCTCCGGCGTGATCCCGCAGATCTCGATGATCATGGGCAACTGCGCGGGCGGCCACGTCTACTCCCCCGCCGTCACCGACTTCACGATCATGGTCGACCAGACCTCCGCGATGTTCATCACCGGCCCCGACGTCATCAAGACCGTCACCGGCGAGGACGTCACGATGGAGGAGCTCGGTGGCGCCCGGGCCCACAACACCAAGTCGGGCAACGCCCACTACATGGCCTCCGACGAGGAGGACGCCTTCGAGTACGTCAAGGCGCTGCTGGCCTTCCTGCCGCAGAACAACCTCGACGAGGCGCCGACGTACGACGACACGGCGGACCTCGAGCCCAGCGCCGAGGACCTCGCGCTCGACACGCTGATCCCGGACTCGCCGAACCAGCCCTACGACATGCACGACGTCATCGCGACGATCGTCGACGACGGCGACTTCCTCGAGGTGCAGCCGCTGTTCGCGCCCAACATCATCGTCGGCTACGGCCGGGTCGAGGGCCGCTCGGTCGGCGTCGTCGCCAACCAGCCGATGCAGTTCGCCGGCACGCTCGACATCGACGCGTCCGAGAAGGCCGCCCGGTTCGTCCGGTTCTGCGACGCCTTCAACATCCCCGTGCTGACCTTCGTCGACGTCCCGGGCTTCCTGCCCGGCGTCGACCAGGAGCACCTCGGCATCATCCGCCGCGGCGCCAAGCTGATCTACGCGTACGCCGAGGCCACCGTCCCGCTCGTCACGATCATCACCCGCAAGGCCTACGGCGGCGCCTACGACGTCATGGGGTCCAAGCACCTCGGTGCCGACATCAACCTGTCCTGGCCGACCGGACAGATCGCGGTGATGGGCGCCCAGGGCGCGGCGAACATCGTGCACCGCCGTACCCTCGCCGAGCTGGAGGCGGCCGGCGGTGATGTCGAGGCCAAGCGGGCCGAGCTGATCGACGAGTACGAGACCACGCTCGCCAACCCCTACATCGCGGCCGAGCGCGGCTACGTCGACGGCGTCATCAAGCCGTCGGAGACCCGCGCCGAGGTGGTCAAGGCGCTGCGCCTGCTGCGCAACAAGCGCGAGGTCCTGCCGCCCAAGAAGCACGGGAACATCCCGCTGTGACCGGCGCAGCCGCGAGCGAAGCGAGCCTGGCTCCGCCGGAACAGATGGACAGCGCGAGCGCAGCGAGCTCCGTGCCTCTCCTCCGTGTCATCACCCCGGGCACCACGCCGGAGGAGGTCGCCGCGATCGTCGCCGTGCTCTCTGCAGTCGGCGGTGGCGCGCCGGCGCCCGAGGCACCACGCTCGGAGTGGACCAACCCGGCTCGCCGCCTGCGCTCCACCGCCAGCTCCCACCCGAACCCCGGACGCGGCGCCTGGCGCGCCAGCGCCCTGCCCCGCTGAACTGGAAGGCCACACCATGTCGTTGAAGAAGGTCCTGATCGCCAACCGTGGCGAGATCGCGGTGCGGGTCATCCGTGCCGCCAAGGACGCGGGTATCGGTTCGGTCGCCGTGTACGCCGAGCCGGACGCCGACGCGCTGTTCGTGCGCCTGGCCGACGAGGCGTACTCACTGGGCGGCTCGACGCCCGCGGAGACGTACCTCGACATCGCCAAGATCATCGAGGTCGCCCAGCAGTCCGGCGCCGACTCGGTGCACCCGGGCTACGGCTTCCTCGCCGAGAACGCGCTCTTCGCGCAGGCGGTCATCGACGCCGGCCTGATCTGGATCGGCCCCTCCCCCCAGGCGATCGAGGGCCTGGGCGACAAGGCGAAGGCGAAGCAGATCGCCCTCACCGCCGGCGCCCCGCTGGCCCCGGGCCTCAAGGACCCGGTCAAGGACGCCGACGAGATCGTCGCGTTCGCGAAGGAGCACGGCCTCCCCGTCGCCATCAAGGCGGTCTTCGGCGGTGGCGGTCGCGGCCTCAAGGTCGCCCGCACCCTCGAGGAGATCCCCGAGCTGTTCGAGTCCGCGACCCGCGAGGCGATCTCCGCGTTCGGTCGCGGCGAGTGCCTGGTCGAGAAGTTCCTCGACAAGCCGCGCCACGTCGAGACCCAGTGCCTGGCCGACTCCCACGGCAATGTCGTCGTGGTCTCCACCCGCGACTGCTCGCTGCAGCGCCGCCACCAGAAGCTGGTCGAGGAGGCGCCCGCGCCGTTCCTCACCGACGAGCAGAACACCCGCCTCTACGAGTCGTCGAAGGCGATCCTGCGCGAGGCCGGGTACGTCGGCGCCGGCACCTGCGAGTTCCTCGTCGCCGCCGACGGCACCATCTCCTTCCTCGAGGTCAACACCCGCCTCCAGGTCGAGCACTGCGTGTCCGAGGAGGTCACCGGCATCGACCTGGTCCGCGAGATGTTCCGCATCGCCGCCGGCGAGGAGCTCGGGTACGGCGACCCGGAGATCCGCGGCCACTCGATCGAGTACCGGATCAACGCCGAGGACGGCGGCAACAACTTCATGCCGGCGCCCGGCACCCTCACCGCATGGAACCCGCCGCAGGGCCCGGGCGTGCGCGTCGACGGCGGCTACGAGGTCGGCGAGACCGTCCCCGGCGCCTTCGACTCGCTGATCGCCAAGCTGATCATCACCGGCTCCAGCCGCACCCAGGCGATCGAGCGGTCCCGCCGGGCACTCGCGGAGTTCGAGGTCGACGGCATGCCGACCGCGATCACCTTCCACGAGGTCATCGTGAACGACCCGGCCTGGGTCGGCGCGTCCACGCCGTCGGGCGAGGGCTCCTTCGACGTCTACACGACGTGGATCGAGACCGACTTCGACAACCAGATCACGCCGTACGGCGGTGCCGCCGGCGAGGCCGAGGAGCCTGGCGAGAAGCAGAAGGTCGTCGTCGAGGTCGGCGGCAAGCGGATCGAGGTCGTCCTCCCCGCCGGCCTCGGTGGGCTCGGCGCCGGCGCCGCTGCCGGCGGCGCGAAGAAGCCGAAGCGCGCGGCCGGCAAGAAGGCCGGCGCCGCGGCCTCCGGCGACTCGGTCACCTCGCCGATGCAGGGCACCATCGTCAAGGTCGCCGTCACCGACGGCCAGACGGTCGAGGAGGGCGACGTCGTCGTCGTCCTCGAGGCGATGAAGATGGAGCAGCCGCTCAAGGCCCACAAGGCCGGCACCATCACCGGCCTGTCCGCCGAGGTCGGCGCCACGATCGGCAACGGCGAGGTCGTCTGCGAGATCAAGGACTGACCCCGACCCGTCGCAGATTGAACTCAGATCAACGCCGACCCGGCCCAGACTGAACTCAGATCAACGCCGACCCGGCCCAGACTGAACCCAGATCAACACCGACCCGGCCCAGACTGAACTGTCGTGTGTTCAATCTGCGCCGGGTCGGCGCGTTCTGCGATTTGATCTGCGCCGGGTCGGCGCGTTCTCAGATTCAATCTGCGACGGGTCGGTGAATTCGGGCGCCGGGCCGGGCGGGCATGAGGGACAGGACGGCGGCGACGGCGCACAGCGCCGCGCCGCCCCACCAGGCCCAGGTGTAGGCGCCGAGGGTGTCGCGGATGACGCCCGCCCCGAGGGCGGCGACGGCGGCACCGAGCTGGTGGGCGGCGAAGACCCAGCCGAAGACGATGGTGCCGCGCTCGCCGAAGGCCTCGCGGCACAGCGCGACGGTGGGCGGCACGGTGGCGACCCAGTCGAGGCCGTAGATCACGATGAACAGCACCATGCTCGGGTGGACGGCGTCCGCGAGCAGGCTCGGCAGCAGGAGCAGGCCGAGGCCGCGGAAGAGGTAGTAGGCGACCAGCAGCATCCGCGGGTCGAACCGGTCGGTGAGCCAGCCGGAGGCCACGGTGCCGACGATGTCGAAGACGCCGACCACGGCGAGCAGGCCGGCGGCCGTCGTGGCCGACATCCCGTGGTCGTGGGCCGAGGGGATGAAGTGGATGCCGATCAGGCCGTTGGTCGTGGCCCCGCAGATCGCGAAGGCGCCGGCGAGCGCCCAGAACGCGCGGGTCCGCGCGGCGTACGCCAGGCCCCCCAGCGCGCGGCGGGTGGCACTGCCGGTGACCGGCGGCGGAGGCGTCCAGGAGGCGTCGGCGCCGTAGGGCAGCACGCCGCGGTCGGCGGGGTGGTCGCGCAGCACCAGCAGCACCACCGGTACGACGGCCAGCGCGGCCCCCGCGATGACGAGGGAGGCCGGGCGCCAGCCCGCGCCCTCGGCCAGCGCCGCGACGACCGGCAGGAAGATCAGCTGGCCGGTCGCCGAGCCTGCCGTCAGCACGCCCATCACCAGTCCGCGGCGCTGCTCGAACCAACGGTTCGCGATGGTCGCGGCGAAGACCAGCGCCATCGAGCCGGTGCCGAGGCCGATGAGCACGCCCCAGCTCACGAGCAGCTGCCAGGACGCGGTCATCAGCACGCTGCCGCCCGTGCCCAGCGCGACCAGGCTCAACGCCGCGGCCACGACCCGCCGGATGCCGAACCGGTCCATCAGCGCCGCCGCGAACGGCGCGGTCAGCCCGAACAGCACGAGGTTGATGCTCACCGCCAGCGACATCACGCTCGTCGACCAGCCGAACTCGTCGTGCAGCGGCACCATCAGCGCGCCCGGCGCGGCGCGGAAGCCCGCCGCGCCGATCAGCGCGAGGAAGGCCACGGCCGCCACGGCCCACGCGGGGTGGAGGCCGCGGCGGGTGGCGGGCCGGGCGGTCGTGAACGTCATGGCAGGCTTTCTTGAGCGAAGTCAGACCGGTACGCTAGCACGCATGGCCCTGCGCTCCGACTGGTCGGCCGACTACTGTCCCGTCCGCCGCTCCCTCGACGTGCTCGGCGACCCGTGGCTGCTGCTGATCGTGCGCGACGTGCTGCACGGCAGCGGCCGGTTCGAGCAGCTGCGCGACAACCTCGGCATCTCCGAGGCGGTGCTCAGCCGCCGGCTCCGGGCGATGCGCGAGGCGGGCCTGCTCGCCACCGTCGACTACGTGCGCGACGGCCGCACCCGGCAGCGGTACGTCGCCACCGAGGCCGCCGCCGACCTGCTCCCGCTGCTCCACCAGCTCGCGCTCTGGGGCGAGAAGCACACCCGGCTGCCCGAGGGCGGTGGGCACATGGCCCTGCGGCACGAGACCTGCGGCCAGGAGACCACCCGGGCCGAGACCTGCAGCGCCTGCGGCGAACCGCTGCGGCCCGAGGACATGACCTGGGTCAAGCCGTGGCGCGGGGCCGAGCACCGGCTGCGGGCCGCCGGCTCCTGACCCGTCACACACCCCCGCCGAGGGTCAGGCCCCCGTCCACGACGAGCGTCTGGCCGGTGACCCAGCCGGCGTCGCCGGAGCCGAGATAGGCGACGGCGGCCGCGACGTCCTCCGGCTCCCCGATCCGCCCCAACGGGTACGCCGCCGCCACATCCTCCTCGCGGCCGTCGTAGAGCGGCGTCGCGAACCGGGTCCGGACGACCGCGGGCGCGACGGCGTTGACCCGGACCCGCGGGCCCAGCTCGGAGGCGAGCTGCTGGGTGAGGTGCAGCAGCGCGGCCTTGCTGGCGCCGTAGAACCCGATGCCCTCGGCGGGACGCACGCCCGCCACCGAGGCGACGTTGACGACAGCGCCGCCGCGCTCGGCGAAGCTGGTCTCCCAGGCCCGCCGGGCCCAGCCGAGCGCGCCCCACAGGTTGACGTCGAGGATCCGGCGCGCGGAGCGCTCGTCGACCTCGAGCAGCGGGCCGTAGGCGGGGTTGACGCCGGTGTTGTTGACCAGCAAGTCGACCGGTCCCCACCGCCCCGCGGTCTCCTCGAAGGCGCGCTGCTGGTGCTCGGGGTCGTCGGCCGAGCCGGCCACGGCGAGCGCGACCTCCGGCCCGCCGAGGGCGTCGACGGCCTCGGCGAGCGGGCCCTCCTTGCGGGCGGTGATGCAGACGTGGGCGCCCTCCTCGACCAGGCGGTGGGCGATCGCCAGCCCGATGCCGCGGCTGGCGCCGGTCACCACGACGGTGCGGCCGTCGTACCTCCGACCGTGGCGGGCGCCGGTCACGACAGCCGCTCCAGGATCATGGCCATGCCCTGGCCCCCGCCGACGCACATCGTCTCGAGGCCGAACTGCTGGTCGCGGGCCTGCAGGCCGTTGATCAGGGTCGTCGCGATCCGGGCGCCGGTCATCCCGAAGGGGTGGCCCAGCGCGATCGCGCCGCCGTGGACGTTGAGGCGGTCCTCGTCGACGCCCAGCTCGCGCGCGGACGGGATGACCTGGGCGGCGAAGGCCTCGTTGATCTCGACCAGGTCGATGTCGCCGATGCTCATGCCGGCCAGGGCCAGCGCCCGCCGACTGGCCTCGACCGGACCGAGGCCCATGATCTCCGGCGAGAGGCCGGACACGCCGGTCGCCACGATGCGGGCCAGCGGGGTCAGGCCGAGCTCCGCGGCCCTGGTGTCGCTCATGACGACCAGCGCCGCGGCGCCGTCGTTGAGCGGGCAGCAGTTGGCGGCGGTCACGGTGCCGTCGGGGCGGAAGACCGGCTTGAGCTGCTCGACCCCCTCGATCGTCGTACCGGGGCGGGGGCCGTCGTCGGTGCGGACGACCTGGCCGTCGGGCAGGGTCACCGGGGTGATCTCGCGCTCGAAGAAGCCGTCGGCGATGGCGGCCTCGGCGCGCTGGTGGCTGCGGACGCCGAACTCGTCCTGCTCGCGCCGGGTGACCCCGGTGACCTGGGCGACGTTCTCGGCGGTCTGGCCCATCGCGATGTAGAGGTCCGGCAGCGCGCCGGTGTCACGCGGGTCGGTCCAGCGCCCGGCTCCCTCCGTCGTGCGCGCCACGGTGCGCGCCTCCGCCTCGGCGAAGAAGGGGTTGTGGGTCCCGGGGTTCTCGTCGGCCATGCCGTGACCGAACCGGCTCACGGTCTCGACGCCCGCGGAGATGAACACGTGGCCCTCGCCGGCGCGGATGGCGTGCAGCGCCATCCGGGTGGTCTGCAGGCTCGAGGAGCAGTACCGGTTGACGGTCACGCCGGGCAGGTGGTCCATCCCGGCCAGGACTCCGACGGCCCGGCCCAGGTTGTAGCCGCCCTCGCCGGCCGGCTGGGCGGTGCCGAGCATCAGGTCGTCGACGTCGCGCGGGTCGAGCGCGGGGACCTTGGCCAGCGCGGCCCGGACCATCTGTGCGGCCAGGTCGTCGGGACGCAGCTCGCGCAGCGAGCCCTTGCCCGCGCGGCCGATCGGCGAGCGGGCGGTGGAGACGATGACGGCTTCGGGCATGACGGGGTCCTCCAGGTCGCGGTTCGGAATCCGACCATTGAGTCGCATTTTCGACTAAGCGGTCGCTCACGTATTGTCGGCATGGGCAGCCACGTCCGTCAAGGCGCCCGAGGAAACCGAGGAACGCTGACGAGGAGGGCGGATGACCGCCGGACAGATCGACCCACCAGCGCCGGCGCGCGCGTACGCCGAGGACCTGGCGCCCGGCACGGCGTACCGCCTCGGGCGACACACCCTCACCGAGGACGACATCGTCGGCTTCGCTGCGGCGTGGGACCCCCAGCCGTTCCACGTCGACCCGGCGCAGCGGGCGCACCCGCGCTTCGCGGGCGTGATCGCCAGCGGGATCCAGTCACTCGCGGTGCTGCAGCGCCTGTGCGTCGAGTCCGTCTACGCGCACTGGCACGTGGTCGCGGGACGTGCCCTGACCGAGGCGGTCTTCCTCCGCCCCGTCCGGGCGGACACCGAGCTGACCGGCGTCGCCCGGGTGGAGTCGGTGACCCTGGACCGGCCGGCGATGGGCCTGGTCCGGCTCGCGTGCACCCTGACCTCCAGGTCCGGCGAGCCGGTCCTCACCCTGGTCGCGGAGACGTACGTCGCCCGGCGGGTGCCGGCGCCGCCTCACTGACCGGGCAGGAGCAGCTCCAGCTGGCGGGTGTGGTGGCGGATCGCGCGCGCGTGGTAGGCGAGCGCGCCCGCACCCGGCTCGGACTCCTCGGCGTCCTGACCGGCCGCGGTGTCGAGCACCAGGCCGTGCAGCACGAGGTGCGAGAAGGTCTCGGCGATCTCGTCGGCGTTCTTGCCGACGCCGGGCCGGTACCACTTCCACAGCCAGTTGCACATGCCGACGATCCCGAAGACGGCCAGCTTCTCGTCGACGGGCTCGAAGGCCCCGGACGCGATCCCCTCCCGGATGATCCGGCCGACCAGGACGTCGTTGTCCCGCTTGAGCGCGCGGAACTCCTCCCGCACGTCCTCGGGCAGCTGCGCCTCCTCGCGGAACGAGAGCGAGTAGAGATCGAGGTTGTCGACCAGCGAGTTCAGGTGCAGGCGGACGAACGCCGCCAGCTTGGAGGCGGGGTCGTCGCTCGACTCCGCGATGGCCCGCAGGCTCTCGACCTCCCCGCGCGCCCAGTCGCCGAAGATGTGCCGCAGCAGGTCCTCACGGCTCTGGTAGTAGTGGTAGAGGGCGGCCTTGGACAGGCCGACCTCCGCCGCGACCTCCTGCATCGTGACACCGCCGATGCCCCGCGTCTGGAACAGCCGGGCCGCGGCGCCGGTGATCCGCTCGCGCATCACCGCGTTGCGCACCGACACGGCCGTGTCCTCTCCGGTCGGGTCAGAAACATCAGTCACAACTCCAGAAGATAGACGTACCGGCGGACGGGCGCGCGGAGCGGCGAGGATTCGGCCTCGATGCTCAGGGGTGCTCGATGAGCTCCAGCTGGACGCCGTTGAGCTCACGCGGGTGGATGAAGTTCACCGCGCCGTAGTCGCCGCGCATGGTCTCGGCGAGGAGCGGGGGCATCCCGATCGCGCGCAGCTCCTCGACCGCCTCGTCGATGTCGTCGACCTTCGCCGAGAAGAGGAACACGCCCTCCCCGTTGCGCTCGAGGAACCGGGCGACCGACGTACCGTCCTCGGTCGAGGTGATCAGATTGAGGATGAAGCCGTCGAGGTCGATCTTGGTGCCCTCGAGGCCGGGGAAGGCGAAGCCCTCGGGACCGACGTGCTCGCCCTTCACCCCGAAGAGCCGCTCGTAACGGTCCGTCGCGGCGGGCAGGTCGCGGACCGCGATGTTGATGCCGTTGACTGAAACGCTCATGCCGGATTGTTCTCCTGTGTCGGTTGGTGGGTTGGTGCGGTGGGACGCGCGGCGCTCACACGCTCACGCCGAGGACGTCGTGGTAGGTCTGGTCGAGCTCGGCCCCGGCACAGCGCGCGACCACCCGGCCGCGCTGCATGACCAGCCCGTGGTCGGCCTCGATGCGCAGGGTCGCCAGGGACGGCTCCGCGATCAGTACGGCGGCGCCGGCTCCGGCCACCTCGCGCACGGTCGCCATCAGCTCGTCGACGATGCTGGGCGCCAGACCCAGCGCCGGCTCGTCGAGCAGCAGGACCCGTGGGCCCGACATCAGCGCCCGGGCGATGGCGAGCATCTGCTGCTCACCGCCGCTGAGGAGGCCGGCCAGCACCTTGCGCCGGGTCCGCAGGATCGGGAACCGGTCGAGGGCCTCGCCGATGGTCTCCCGGGGGAGCCGGAGCGAGTCCGCGATGACGGCGAGGTTCTCCTCGACCGACAGGGACCGGAACACGTGGCGCCCCTGCGGGACGAGGCTGACGCCCCGCGCGGTGCGGGCATTGGGGCTGAGCCCGTCGAGGCTCTCCCCGGCGAGGCGGACCGAACCGCCGGCGCCGCGGACGCCGCCGATCAGGGCGTGCAGCAGGCTCGACTTGCCGGCGCCGTTGGGCCCGAGCAGGGCGGTGACGGTGGCCGCAGGGCAGGACAGGCCGGCGTCGTGGACCGCGCGGGCCTTGCCGTAGGTGACGCCGATGCCCTCGGCGGACAGGAGTGACTGGCTCATCGGACTCGCTCTCCCAGGTAGACGCTGCGGAAGACCTCGCTGCGCTGGCACTCGGCCGGCGTGCCGACGAACGCGATCACGCCCTTGACGAGCAGGCTGACCCGGTCGACGAGGCCCAGCACGACATCGACGTTGTGGTCGACGAGGAGCACGCTGTGCTCGGCGGCGCGGAGTCGGCGCAGGACGGCGAGGGTGGCATCGAGGCCGCGGTCGCCGACGCCGGGGAACGGCTCGTCGAGCAGCATCAGCGAGGGCGAGGCCACCAAGGCCCGCGCCACCTCGACCAGCCGCATCTCGCCGAAGGACAGCGACCCGACGAGCCGGTCGAGCCGGTCCAGGCCCACTGCCTCCGCGGCGGCCACGACCCGCGGGTCGACCGAGCGGTGGGGCGTGAGGATGTCGCGGGCGATCCGGCCGACGATCCGGGGCAGCCCGGCGAGCTCCTGGCCGGCGAGGCCGAGCGAGATGTTCTCCGCGACCGTCAGGGCCGCCGAGACCTGAGGCTGCTGGAACGTGCGCGCGAGCCCGCCGCGGCTGCGCCGGCCGGGGCTGCCCGTCAGCGGCCGGCCCCGGAGCACGATCTCTCCCGCGTCCTGGCGGTTCTGGCCGCACAGGATGTCGATCAGCGTGGACTTGCCGGCGCCGTTCGCGCCGATGAGGCCGTGGATCTCACCCTGGGCGACGGCGAGGTCGACGCCGCGCAGCACCTCGACGCCGCCGTAGCTCTTGGTGACGCCGCGGACCTCCAGCAGTGCGCTCATGCCGACACCGCCTTCCTCTCGTCGCTCTCGTCGCGGTCCCGGGGAGCAGGGTCCGCTCCCCCGCGCCGCCGCAGCCGGTCGCCGATCCGGTCCGAGCCGGCGGCGAGGAGCCCGAGCAGTCCGGCCGGCGCCAGGGCGAGTGCCACCAGGGTGAGGGCGCCGAAGGTCAGCGCGCCGGGCCCCTTCAAGAAGGTGAAGGCCTCGGTGAAGCAGATGACCAGGACGGCACCCAGGAAGGCGCCCCACGGTGTGCGCAGGCCACCGAGCACCGGCATGAACAGCACCAGGAAGGCGACCGAGACCGTGAACGAGTCGGGCAGCACGAAGCCGTTGAGATAGGCGAAGAAGCAGCCGCCGAGCGTCGCGACCCCGGCGCCGACGGCCAGGGTGAGCAGCGAGGACACCCGGGCCGGGAATCCCGCCGCGGCCGCGGCCGCCGGGGCGTCCTGCTGGGCGCGGAGGGCGACACCGACCGAGGTACGCCGGACCCGGCCGACCGCGACGCAGATCGTCCACAGCGCGAGCGCGCCGACCACGACCATCGCGTCCCGGTCCGGGGCCCAGCCGAACAGCTCCGGCGGGCGGACGCCGCCGAGACCGAGCACTCCGCCGGTCAGCTCGTCCTCCGAGAGGATCCACTGCCGCACGGCGATGCCGAACAGGAGCGTGGAGACGGCCAGGTGGAAGCCGGTGAGGCGCACCGTCGCCAGCCCGAGCGCGAGGGCGGCGGCCATCGAGATCGCCACCGCGACCGGTACGGCGTACAGGCTGGCCGAGGTCGTCTCGTTGGACCAGATCACCACGGCGTAGGCGCCGATGGCGAAGTAGGCGTTGTAGGCGAGGGAGAGCTGCCCGGTCAGGGCCAGCGGCAGGTACATGCCCACGGCGAGGAAGGCGTAGGTCAGCGCCAGGATCGCCAGCTCCTGGCGGTAGGCGCTGCTGCCGGCGTACAGGAGGCCGAGCACCACCAGCACCAGCGCGATCGAGGAGCCGCTGAAGGCGGCGCGTCGCAGGCGGTCGATCATGTCCGCTCCCTCACGGCGAAGAGACCCTTGGGTCGGAAGGTGAAGACGACGAGGACCAGCGCGAGCAGCATGTAGTCGCGCACGTCGTTGCCGAGCACCCGGGCGCTGAGCGCCTCGAGGAACCCGAGCAGGGCACCTCCGGCGAGGGGCGCCCAGACGTGGGCGGTGCCGCCCAGCACCAGCGCGATGAACCCGAGCAGGGTGAACGACGTCCCGGCCTCGACCGTCAGCGCCGACTGCGTCGTGGCGAGCACCCCCGCCACACCGGCGGCCAGTCCGGCCACGACCATGCCCATCGCCCGCACCCGCGCCACCGGCAGGCCGAGCACCTCAGCCGCACCGGGGTTGTCGCCGACCGCACGCAGCATCCGCCCGAACCGGGCCCGGGACAGCCACCAGGCCACGGCGCCGAACACCAGCACCGTGAGCGCCAGGGTCAGCATGGCCTGGTGCGGGACCCGGGTGTCCCCGATCCGCACGTCGCCCTCCAGCCAGGTGAGCACGAGGGTGGGCTGCCGCCCGAACAGCAGCCCCGCCCCCTGCTCGATCACGAAGAGGACCGCGACGATGGCGATCTCGATCGTCGCCAGGCCGGACTGACGTCGTTCCATGACGCGTACGACGATCAGCTCGGTGGCGACGGCGAGGACCACCGCCGCGAGCAGGCCCGCGACGACCGCCCCGAGCGTCGGCCACCCCCGCGCCACGAGGTAGGCGATCCCGATGCCGGCGAACACGCCGTAGCCGCCCACCGCGAAGTTGACCAGCCGGGTCGCCCGCACGATGAGGAAGTAGCTGAGCGCCAGCGTGGCGTAGAGACAGCTCGCCAGCGCGCCCGACACGAGAACCTGCAGGTCCATGGGCTACTCGGCCGCCGGCTGCAGCTCGGCCGGCAGCTTGCCGGGCTTGCCGTCGGCGAACTCGACGACGACGTTCTGGTCGGCCCGGGAGCCGTTGTGCCGGTCGGCGGAGAAGGAGTAGCGGAAGCTCTCCTGGCCGGTCGCGCCCGGGAAGTCGGTGATCTCCTCCAGCGCGGCCACGGCCTTCGCGCCGTCGAGCTCGCCGGCGTCCTCGAAGGCCTTCTTGGTCAGCAACAGGGCGTCCCAGACCGAGGTCTGGATGAACGTGAGGTGCTCGTCGTTGCCACCGTCGGCCAGCAGCTGGCCGACCTCGACCGCGCGCGGGTTGGTGGGCGACAGCGGGTCGACGACCAGCACACCGTCGATGGCCGCGCCCGCGATCTCCCAGGCGCGCGGCTGCGCGGTGAGGGAGTTCTGGGACCAGATCGGCACCGTCGAGCCCGCCTGACGCAGGCCCTTGAACAGCGCCCCGGCCTCGGCGGCCTGCTGGGTGGCGTCGAACACGACGTCCGGGTCCTTCTCCAGCACGCGCGCGACCGGCGCGGTGACGTCGCGACCGCCGGCGGCGAGGGTCTCCTCGGCGACGACCTCGAGCCCGGCCTTCTCCGCGACGGCCTTGTAGGCGTCCGCGACGGCGACCGACGTGGCCGTCTCCTCGTCGAAGAAGGCGATCGTCCGGTATCCGGCGTCCTTCCAGGCGTCGACGTAGACCTGGGCGGACAGGCTCGACGGCGGTGCCGCGGTGAAGACGAACTCGTTGTTGGGCGCCTCGACGATGGCCGCGTTCACGTTGGTCGGCGCGAAGCAGAAGACCTTCTCCTGCGTGCACACCGAGCGGCCCTGGAGCGTGGAGCTGGAGCCGGAGGTGAAGTAGATGACGTCGGCGCCGCGGTCGAGGAGCGAGCGCACCTTGAGCGTGGTGTTGTTGGGGTTGTTCTGGTCGTCCTCGAAGATCAGGTCCACGTCCTGGCCGAGGATGCCCTTCTCGGAGCCGACCAGCTCGGCGCCGTAGCCGGTCTCACCGGCGTTGAGCGCGTCGACGAACACCTTGAGCGCGCCGACCGAGGTCTGCGAGTAGAAGGTCGAGCCGCCCGACTTGTCCTCGATCACGCCGATGACGAACGCGTCGTCACCGCTGTCCGCACCGCTGTCGCCACACGCCGCCGTCAGTCCGGCGGACGCCAGCAGACCCGCCGCCAGCAGGCCGCTGCGCCATGTCTTCCTCATCTCGATCCCTCTCGGCGTAGTCACCGGGTCATCCCCGAATCCAACCCGTCGGTCGCTTTTTCGACCAAGTCGTCGATACTTTGAGTGACGCGCGGCACAGTTGTCAACTGCGGCGAGGCGCCGGGATCGTCTTCTTGACGCGAGAGCGGGCTCACATTACCGTCCGGCTAGTCGGAAAACTGACCATGGAGTCGAGTATGCAGAAGGCAGGTCCCGCGGCATGACGAGCACGTCGATCCCGTACTACTGGTCGTCGGTCGACTGGCCGGCCTTCATGGCGGACTTCCCGCCCCCGCCGCACTACGCCGAGCACACCGCGGCGATGAGCGACGACGAGCTGCGCGCCCTGCAGGAGACGCGCTTCCTCGCCCGGATGTCCGAGGCCTGGCGGATCCCCTTCTACCGCGACCGCTGGTCCGCCGCCGGCCTCGAGCCCGGTGACGTGCGCGGGCTCGACGACCTGGCGGCCGTTCCGGCGTTCACGAGCGACGACCTGCGCGAGAGCATCGAGTCCGCGCCGCCCTTCGGGTCGCACCAGGCCTTCGCCCTGGCCGACCCGAGCCTCCCGCTGAAGCTGCAGACCAGCGGCGGCACGACCGGCCTGCCCCGGCCGACGCTGTTCGACCCCGTCGCCTGGGAGGTCCAGGCGGTCCAGTACGCCCGGGCGCTGTGGGCCCAGGGCGCCCGTCCCCACGAGCTGCTCCAGATCACGCTCACCAACAGCCTCGCCAATATCGCCTGGTGCGCGCACACCGCGGCCTACAACTGGCTGGGCGCGATCTCGATGACCACCGGCTCGGGCCTGGTCACCAGCAGCCTGCGCCAGCTCGAGCTCGCCCGCGAGTGGGGCACCACCGGCTGGGTCGCCTTCGGCGAGTACCTCAAGATCCTCGCGCAGACAGCCGACGAGGCCGGCATCGACCTCCGGCGGGACCTGGCCACCCGGTTCATCCACTCCTACCTCGGCGTCGACACCGCCGGGCACCTGCGCCGGCTGCTCGAGGACACCTGGGGCGTGCCCGTCTACGACAACTACGGCACCCACGAGGTCGGCCTGATCGGGTTCGAGTGCGCCGCGCAGGACGGCATGCACATGAACGAGGACACCGCGGTGGTCCAGATCCTCGACCCGCAGACCGACGAGGTCCTCGGGCACGGCCGGACCGGCAACCTGGTCGTGACCAGTCTGCACCGCTCGGTGCCGCCGATCATCCGCTACGACCTCAAGGACCTGATCCAGACCCGAGCGCGCGAGCTGTGCTCCTGCGGCATCCGCACGGCGAAGTTCTCCGGCTTCCTGGGCCGCAGCGACGAGATGGTGAAGTTCCGCGCCAACAACGTCTTCCCGCGCGCGGCCCAGGACGTCGTCATGGGCGACGAGCGGACGACCGGCGAGTTCCTGTGCGTGGTCGGCGTCGAGGGCGAGGGACTCGGCTCCCGCGAGGTGATGACGGTCCGCGTCGAGCAGCGGGTCACCGGCAGCGACCCCGCGCTGCAGAAGGACATGGAGAACGGCATCAAGGCCGCCTTCGGCACCCGGGTCGGCGTGGAGCTGGTCCCCGCCGGCACACTCGCGGAGTTCACCGGCCTCGGCGGCGAGGGCAAGGTCAAGCGGCTCCTCGACCTGCGGCCCTGACCGCCGGACCGGGCCGTGCCGGGCTCGGGCCGGGGACAGGCCGGGACCGGTGGCGGCACCGCCTGCGGGCCGCCCCCTCCCGCCCCCTACCGTGGGGCCGTGTTCCTCTACGAGTTCGAGGGCCGTCGGCCCCAGGTCCACCCCGAGGCGTTCGTCGCGCCGACCGCGACACTGATCGGCGACGTGCGCGTCGAGAAGGGCGCCAGCGTCTGGTACGGCGCCGTGCTCCGCGCCGACATCTGCACGATCATCGTGCGCGAGGGCTCGAACATCCAGGACAACTCGGTCGTCCACGGCGCCCCCGACGTGGTCGTCGACATCGGCCCGAACGCCACGGTCGCCCACGGCTGCGTGTTCCACGGCGACGCCATGGGCGAGAAGTCGCTGCTCGGCAACGCGAGCACGATCCTCGACGGCGCCACCATCGGCGCGGGCTCGCTCGTGGCGGCCGGCGCCGTCATCACGCCCGGCACCGCGATCCCCGAGGGCGTGCTCGCCGCCGGGGCGCCCGCCGAGGCGAAGCGGCCCATCGAGGGCACCGGCGCCCAGTTCTGGGTCGAGACCAATGCCCCCTACTACGCCGACCTCGCGCAGCGGCACCGCGCCGGCGTCGTACCGGTCGAGGGCAACTTCTGACCTCTTCCGTCCCTCGTACGAGGACATGTCGCGCCTGTCCTCGTACGAGGACATTGACAGGTTGTCTTCGTACGAGGACAGAGAGATGATGTCCTCGTACGAAGACATCAGGAGGCACGGATGCCCGACATCGAGATTCCCGACTGGACCAAGCTGGGCTCGACTGTCCGCTCGGAGCGCAAACGCGCCGGCCTCAGCCAGCAGGCACTCGCCGAGCGCGCCTCCCTCTCCCGATCCTGGCTCGCCCGCCTCGAGGCCGGCCACCGCACGGCGGAGCTCGAGAGCGTCATGCGCCTGCTCCGCGCCCTCGACCTCACGTTGGTCCTCCGCCGGGCGTCCACCGACGACGAACAGCCGACGCCGGAGGGGCCGAACGACCCGGCGTACGCCGCCGCCCTGGAATCCCTCCTGACCCGACGCCATCGCGACATGGATGCTCGGTCTCGAGCCTGGACCGCCACCGAGCGTCGAGATGACGATGAGTGAGCGGCTGACCGTCCTCCTCTACGGTCAGCTGGTCGGGCACCTCGAGCGCACCGGCTCCGACGATCCCGACTTCACCTACACCGCCGAGTACGCCGCGTCGGGGCGCGCACCGTTGTCGTCACGCCTTCCCATCACGCCCCAGGGCTATCGAGCCGATCGCGTCCTTCCGTACCTGCACGGACTGCTCCCGAGAATCTCCAGACCCGCCAGCGATGGGCAGCCGGCCTCGACATCGCGCCCGACGACGCCTTCGGCCTCCTAGCGGCGATGGGCTGGGACTGCCCGGGCGCCGTCCAGTTCACCCCAGAGGGCCGTGCGGAAGAGCTCCATCAGCGTGCGGCCGAGCTGACGCCGCTGACCGAGCACGACATCGCGGACCGCCTACGCATCCTGCAGGATCAGCCCGCCTCCTGGACGACGCCAGGGGAGCACTGGTCGCTCGGCGGGCAGCAGGAGAAGTTCGCCCTCACCTGGCTCGAGGACCAGTGGCACGAGGCCGGCGGCTCGGCTGCGACCACCCACATCATCAAGCCCGGCATCAAGGTCTTGCACCACCAGGCCCTCGTCGAGCACGTCACCATGCGCGCCGCCGCCGCGACCGGCGTCAGCGTCGCGGACAGCCGACTCCTGCCCTTCGAGGACCAGTGGGCGATCGTCATCGACCGCTTCGATCGGGTGACCGTCTTCGACAAGGTGTTCCGCCTCCATCAGGAAGACTTCTGCCAAGCGCTGGGGCGCCTTCCGGAGAGGAAGTACGAGTCGGTCGGCGGCCCGGGCCTCCGCGACATGGCCGACCTGGTCCGCAAGCAGCTGACGGATCCCGAGGACGGCCTCCGCGCCCTGGCCGACTTCCTGGCCGTCAACCTGGTCGCCGGCGCCCCGGACGGCCATGCCAAGAACATCTCGCTCATCCTCGCTCCCGACGGCAATCGCTCGATCGCCCCGCTCTACGACCTCGCGTCGGGGCTGACCTACGACCCCGAAGCCGTCGAGCGCACCGTCGCCCTCTCGATCGGCGGCGAACGGATCTTCAGCAGGATCCGGGGGAAGCAGTGGCGGAAGGCCGCCGGGATCCTCAAGCTCGACACCGACCTGCTCACCCAGCGCGTCGCAACGATGGCCGAGGCCTTCCCCGGGGCATTCGAGACCGCGCTGGCGGAGATCGCCGATGCGCCGGGCACTCCGGAAGTGGCCGAGCGGACCCTGCCCGCCCTCCGACAGCACTGCTCCGAGGTCCTGGCACGCCTGGACGAGTGAGCTCGACGGCAAGTCCTGACCCGAACGCCTGCCCCGGCTCGTCGACACCTGACGAGCCGGTGGCCGGACCCGCCCCGAGCCCTTGACACCTGTCTGACAGGTGACGACTGTCTTGTCAGACAAATCGTCAACCCCGGGAGGAACCGTGACCGCACCCACCCACGCGTCGGCCAACCGCGATGTCGTCGTGCACAGCCTGGCCGACTTCGCCTCGCTCGCCGTCGTCGGCGGCGAGCACACCGTCGTCATCGACGAACCGCGCGAGTTCGAGGGCGGCGGTACGGCGCCCAACCCGTTCGGTCTCGTGCTGTCCGCCCTCGGCGGCTGCATGGCCGGCACCCTGCGGGGTGTCGCCCGCCAGCACGGCTTCGACTACGACCGGGCCGAGATCCGGCTCTCGCTGCGGATCAACCGACCGACCTCGGGCCCACTCGACCCCGGCGAGCGGGAGCTGCGGATCTCGCGGATCATCGCCGAGGTCACGGTGCACGGCGACCTCACCGCCGACCAGCAGGACGCCCTGCGGCAGGGCATCGAGACCTGCCCGGTCGGCAACACCCTGCGCCGCGGGCTCACCCTGCAGGAGTCCATCGCGTTCGAGGCGGCGGCATGAGCGCGGCGTACGACCTGCTCGTCACCGACGCCCGCCTGGCCGACGGATCCCCCGTCGCCCTGGGGATCCGCGACGGCCGCTACGCCCACGTCGGCGCCACGGCCCCGGAGGGCGCGCGAGCCGCACGGACCATCGACGCCGGCGGTGGCCTGGTCACCGAGTCCTTCGTCAACGGGCACATGCACCTGGAGAAGGTGCACACGCTGGACCGCGCGGGCGACGGCGCGCTGGCGGCGTACACGTCCGGCAACATGGGTGCCGCGCTGCGCTCGATCGTGCGCGAGGCGAGCCAGGTGAAGCGGCAGTACGACCGGGACTGGCTCGAGCCCAACATCCGGCGCGCGCTCGACGCGGCCGTGGCGCACGGGGTGCTGCACATCCAGGCGTTCGTCGACGTCGACACCACCGCCCGGCTGGTCGGGATGGAGGCAGTGCTGGCCGTGCGCGAGGAGTACCGGGACCTGCTCGACCTCCAGGTCGTGGCCTTCCCGCAGGACGGGCTGCTCCGCGACCCCGGCGCCGCCGAGCTGTGCGAGGAGGCGCTGCGGATGGGCGCGGACGTCGTGGGCGGGATCCCCTGGATCGAGATGACCGACGCCGAGGCGCAGGCGCACGTGTCCTGGGCCTGTCGGCTCGCGGCCGAGCAGGGCCGGCGCGTGGCGATGCTGGTCGACGACGCGGGCGACCCGGGACTGCGGACCACCCAGATGCTGGCCGAGTCGATGCTCGAGCACGGCCTGGAGGGTCGCGGGGTCGCCTGCCACGCGCGGGCGCTGGCGACCTACCCGCAGCCCACCCTGCAGCGACTGATGGACCTCTCCCAGGCGGCCGGCCTGGGCTTCGTGTCCGACCCGCACACCGGCCCGCTGCACCTGCCGGTGCGGGAGTTCCTCGAGGACGGCATCCCGGTCGCGCTCGGCCAGGACGACATCGAGGACGCGTACTACCCGTTCGGCCGGCACAGCATGCTGGAGGTGGCCTTCCTGGCCGCCCACACGCTCCGCTTCCTCACCGGCGCCGACCAGCGGCTGCTGCTCGACATGATCACGACGCGCGCGGCCGACGTGCTCGGCGTACCGGACCACGCGATCGGCGAGGGCAATCCGGCCAACCTCTGCATCCACCCCGACGGCCGGCTGCGCGACGTGCTCACCGAGCACGCCCGGCCGCGGTGGGTGATCCGGGAGGGCCGGGTGGTCGCCGAGTCGGAGACGACGACGCGGCTGCAGAGGTAGCGACTACCAGTCGGCCCGGCGCACCAGCGCGTAGCGGAAGGCGCCGCGCAGGTGCAGCTCGCGCGTCCAGTAGCAGACCGTGCCGGACCGGCTGATCCCCGTCGCGTCGAGGGTCATGGCCGGCTCGCCCACCGGGCGGCCGGTCAGGACGGCCTCATCCTCGGACAGTCCGTCGGCGCCGGGCCACACCAGCTCCCAGCCGACCTGCTCGCCCACCAAGACCCGGGCCAGCTCGGGCATCGGCGTCGCGGGGTCGAGGCCGGCGGGGTCGGTCCGGGCCAGGACCGGCACCACGTCACGGGCCACGAGGACCGGCTCGTCGTCAGCCGACCAGACCTTGGTCGTGCGCAACACGGACTGGCGCGGCGAGACGTCGTGCTCGCGGGCCTCGTCGAAGGTGACCTCGCCGATCTCGGCCGACACCACGCGCACTGACGGCGTGCGGCCCATGGCGGCGATCAGCTCGGCGCTCTCGAGGCGCTGCTCGAAGCGCGCGGGGATGCCGAGCAGCGAGCTGTTGACCGCGGTGTCAGCACCCTTGCGGCGATGGATGAAGCCGCGCTCCTCCAGCCGCACCAGGGCCTCGCGTACGGCGGGCCGGCTGATCTCCAGCGACGACGCGAGCGCGATCTCGCTGGGCATCGGCCCGCCCCGCTCGGCCGCCTCGGCCCACAGCCGCTGCAGCCGGCGCTCCACCGGCTCGGGCAGCTCCGCGTCGCTCACGGCGCCACCCTAGGGCGTGCCGGGACCGGCCAGGGACGTCCTACCCTGCATCCGGGTCGCCGGACCGCCCCGGATCCGACCCGAATGCCGGGTACGACGCAGCTCGGGCCCCGGAGAGGCCGCGGCTCAGGCGCTGACGATCGCGCCGCCGGACTCGCGGTCGAGCGAGCGGCCGATGACCATCCGCTGGATCTGGTTGGTGCCCTCGAAGATCTGCATCACCTTGGCCTCGCGCATGTAGCGCTCGACCGGGAAGTCCTTGGTGTAGCCCGCGCCGCCGAGCACCTGGACGGCGTCGGTGGTCACCTTCATCGCGGCATCGGTCGCGACCAGCTTGGCGATCGAGGCCTCGCGGGAGAACGGCAGTCCGAGGTCCTTGAGCCGGGCGGCGTGCAGCATGGTCGCGCGGGCGGACTGGACGGCCGCCTCCATGTCAGCCAGGACGAACGCCAGGCCCTGGTGGTCGATGATCCGCTGTCCGAACGCCTCGCGCTGCTGGGCGTAGGCCACGGCGCGGTCGACGGCACCCTGGGCCAGGCCGGTCGCGACGGCCGCGATGCCGAGCCGGCCCGCGTCGAGGCCGGCCAGGGCGATCCGCAGGCCCTGACCCTCGTCGCCGAGGCGCTGCTCGACGGGCACCCGGACCCCCTCGAAGCGCATGGTCGCGGTGGTCGAGCCCATCAGGCCCATCTTGTCCTCGGGCGGGTCGGCGCTCAGTCCGGGCGTGCCGCCGCGGACCAGGAAGCAGGAGATGTCACCGCGGCCGTCGCCGGTGCGCGCCATGACCTTGTAGAAGTCGGCCTGTCCCCCGTGGGTCACCCAGGCCTTGGCGCCGTCGATCACATAGGCGTCCCCGTCGCGGCGGGCGCGGGTCCGCATGGCCGCCGGGTCGGATCCCGCATGGGCCTCGGAGAGGCAGTAGGCACCGAGCAGCTCGCCGCCCAGCATCTCGGGGAGCCAGGCCGCGCGCTGCTCGTCGGTGCCGAAGGTGGCCAGGCCGAAGCAGCTCAGGGCGTGCACCGAGACACCGACCCCGACGCTCGACCAGACGGCGCCGATCTCCTCGAGCACCTGCAGATAGACCTCGTAGGGCAGCCCGGCACCCCCGACCTCCTCCGGGTAGGGCAGGCCGAGGAAGCCGGAGCGGCCGAGCAGCCGGAACACCTCGCGGGGGAAGACGCCCGCCGCCTCCGCCTCGGCGGCGCGCGGCAGCAGCTCGTCGGTGGCGAGCTGGCGGGCCAGGCGGAGCAGGTCGGCGGTCTCCTCGGACGCCATCAGGCGGCGAGCGGGCATGGTTCCTCCCAGCAGATTGAGTACCTCAGTAACGTGATTGGTACTGACAACAGTACTCTCGTCCGCTCAACTGGCAGCGACCGGCGGTCCAGGAGGGACCGAGCCGACCGACGCTCTCGTGCCGATCGTGGCGAGGTCCCATCGACCGTCAAAGTCGAAATGACAGGCCACCCGATGCCCCGGCGCCACCTCGCGCCACTCCGGCGCCTGCTCGGCACAGCGGTCTTGGGCCATGGGGCAACGAGTGCGGAAGCGGCAGCCCGAGGGCGGGTCGGTCGGACTGGGCAGCTCACCCGTGAGCACGATCCGCTCCCGTGACCGGCCGCCCACCACCGGCTCCGGCTGGGCGGAGAGCAACGCCGCGGTGTACGGATGACGGGGATCGCAAGTGACCGCGCCCGCGGGGCCGATCTCGACGAGCGAGCCCAGGTACATCACCGCCAGGCGGTCCGACATGTGCCCGGCCACCCCGAGGTCGTGGGTGATGAAGACGAACGAGAGCCCGAGCTCCCGCTGAAGCGCGCTCAGGAGGTTGAGGACCTGTGCCTGCAATGCGACATCCAGCGAGGCCACCGACTCGTCGCACACGAGAAGCTCGGGGTCGAGCACGAGCGCACGGGCGATGCTGACCCGCTGCCGCTGGCCGCCGGAGAGTTGATGGGGGTAGCGACGTCCGTGTGCCTCGGAGAGACCGACGCGCTCCAGCAGCTCCACCGCTCGAGCCTGACGTTGCCGGGACGACAGGCGACCATGGACGACCAGCGGCTCGATGACGCTGTCCAGCACGGTTCGTCGGGGGTTGAGCGTGGCCGACGAGTCCTGGAAGACCATCTGATAGCGGGCCTGCAGCTGTCGTCGCTCGCGACGCCCCAGGTCGCTGGGGTCCACACCGTCATAGGTGAGAAGCCCGCCCGACAGCGGAACCAGACCCATGACCGCTCGCCCGAAGGTCGACTTGCCGGACCCCGACTCGCCCACCAACCCGAGCGTCTCCCGCCTGGCGACGTCCAAGGTGATGCCGTCGACGGCGCGCAGTCGCTCACCACCGACACGGAAGTCGACCCGGAGATCGCGCGCGGCGAGCAACGGAACATCCTCGGCTGCGGTAGTCATCCGACCCCCTCGAACTCGATCTCGGACGACCGGACGCAGCGGACCTTGCGCTCGGACGCGATGGTCACCAGTGCCTGCTCGTTGCCACAGACGTCGCCGGCGTGGTCGCACCGCGGCCGGAACCTGCATCCACCCGGCATCTCGGTGGGCGACGGAACCGTGCCACGGATCTCGTAGAGGTCACGGCCCTTGTCATCGGCACGCGGGATCGCGCGGATCAGACCGGCGGTGTACGGATGGGCCGGCGCGGCCAGGAGGCCAGCGACGTCCGCCACTTCGACCACCTCTCCGGCGTACATCGTGAGAGCACGGGAGCAGAACTCCGCGACGACACCGAGATCGTGGGTGATGAACAGGATCGCGACGCCCCGCTCCCTGCTCAGCCGTCCCAGCAGGTCCAGGATCTGCGCTTGGATCGTCACGTCCACGGCGGTGGTGGGCTCGTCCGCGATGATCAGGTCCGGGTCGCAGGCCAGGGCCATGGCGATCATGACGCGTTGCTTCATGCCACCCGACATCTGATGTGGATACTCGCCGAAACGTCGCGCTGGCATCGCGATGCCCACCGCGTCGAGGAGCTCGATCGCGCGTAGCCGCGCCTGCTTCACGGACACGTCGCGGTGCGCCCGGATCGTCTCGACCAGCTGCGTCCCGACGGTGAAGACCGGATCGAGGGCAGTCGCTGACTCCTGGAACACCATGCTCATCTCCCGTCCGCGGACGGCACGCATCTCCCGCTCGGGAAGCGCGAGGATGTCACGCCCGCCGAGATAGGCCCGCCCCTCGACACGGGTCTTGGCGGGGTCGAGCAACCGCATGAGCGCCAGACCGGTGACCGACTTGCCACTGCCGCTCTCCCCCACCATCCCCACCGCCTCACCCGCACCGATGGTGAAGCTGACGTCGCGGACGACCTGCACCTCCCCTGCGGGCGACCGGAGGTACACGCTCAGGTTCTCGACCCGCAGAGTCGGCGCGGCCGGAAGGCTCGCACTCGGCGGGACGGCTTCACTGCCGTTCATGGGGGACTCCCTCATCTGGGTGGCCTCACGCGCGCCGATCCCGGGCACGCGGGTCGAATCGTTCCTGGGCGAGGTCGCTGATCATGTTGAAGACCAGCACCGTCACCACGATCGCGATGCCGGGCGGGAACATCAGGCGCGGCGCCTGTGGCATGAACGCGAAGGCGCGCGAGAGCATGGAGCCCCAGCTCGCGGCCGGCGGCTGCACACCCAGGCCGAGGAAGCTCAAGATGGCCTCGGCGATGAGCGCCACCCCCAGGAAGATGGCCGCCTGGACCAGCACCGGCTGCATGGCGTTGGGCAGGATGTGGCGGAACACGATACGGAACGGACCGCAGGAGAAGGACCGCGCGACCTCGACGTAGGGCCGCTCCTTGACGGCGAGCACCTGCGCCCTGATCAGTCTCGCCAACGACGGCGAGAGGACGATGCCCACGGCGGCCATCGAGTTGACCAGTCCGGGGCCGGCCGCCGCCGCCACACCGAGGGCCAGGATCAGCGGCGGGAAGCACAGGACCGCGTCCACCCCCCGCATGAGCACAGCATCGACCCAGCCGCCGAAGTAGCCGGCGACGATACCGACCGGCAGTCCGATCAGCACCGACACCGCGACGGCGATGAAGCCGGCTGCGAGCGACGTGCGCGTACCAGCGATGAGCCGGCTCAAGACGTCGCGGCCGACGTCGTCGGTCCCGAGCCAGTGGGCGCTCGACGGCGAGTCGAGGATGTTGCCGAGATCCTGGGCGTTCGGGTCATAGGGTGCCAGCGCGTTCGGGAGGAGCGCGCAGCAGGCGAGCACGGCGAGCACGGCCAGACACAGCCACAGTCGCAGCGGTACGGCGCGCAGGCCGCCGGTCCCGGGCACGCCGGTGACACGACTCGTCGACGCGCTCATACCGTGACTCCTCGCTGTGCTCGCCTCAGCCCGGCCCGTCGTGCCGGCCGGACGCCGATCCGTGGATCGACATAGCGGTAGACGAGGTCGACGGCCAGGTTGGTGAGGATGATCAGCAGGGCGGTCACGAACACCACGCCCTGGATCACCGGGTAGTCCCGTTGGTTGGCCGACTGGACGATCAGGCTCCCGATGCCCGGGATGGCGAACACCGACTCGATGACGACCGTGCCGCCCAGCAGGTGACTGATCTGGAGTCCGACGACGGTCACCAGCGGCAGGCTCGCGTTCTTCATCGCGTGGCGCCACACCACCGCGCGCTGAGGCAGGCCCTTGGCCCGATGCGTGCGGATGAAGTCCGACCGGAGCACCTCGACGAGGGCGCTGCGCACCTGGCGCGCTATCTCGGCGGCTCCGGCGGTGCCCAGCGCGATCGCCGGCAGGGTCACGTGTCGTGCCCACGCGGCGAAGTCCTCCCAGGGCAGGGCATAGCCGCTCACCGGGAGCCAGTTCAGCGTGAGGCCGAACACGACGACGATAACCATCCCGAGCCAGAAGTTCGGTACGGCGACCCCCAGCGTCGCGACGGCGGTGACGGCGGTGTCGGCTTTCGAGCCGTGCCGCAAGGCGGCCGCCACGCCGGCGCCGACACCGATGATGATCGAGAAGAGCAGTGCCACTGCCGCGAGGGTCAAGGTGGCCGGCAGACGCTGGCCGATGAGATCCCAGACCGAGGCGTCACCGCGGATCGTCGTACCGAGGTCCCCGGTCACTGCTCCCCGAAGCCAGTCGAGGTATTGCACCACGAAAGGGCGGTCGAGACCGAGATCAGCCCGGATCTCGGCGACCCGCTGCGCGGTCGCGTCCTCTCCCGCGATCGCCAGGGCCGGGTCGCCCGGGACGAGCTTTTGCAGGCCGAAGGTGATCACCGTCGCCAAGACGAGGGTGAGCACGATGGAACCCGCTCGCTGCACACATGTCCGAAGCAAGACCGCCCACACTCCTTCGTGGTGTCTCGGGAGGCGCCGGGTCGGTCGGTGCGGCTCGCCGCCGACCGCCCCGGCGCCCTGGGTCCGTGGGATCAGTTCTCGATCCAGATGCCGTCGAGTCGCGGCTTGAGCACCGCGTCCACCCGCACTCCGTGGACCGACGAGGTCGTGACGGCGATGAAGGGGTTGAAGGCCACCGGCAGCAGCAGGCTCTCGTCCGCGATCGCCTCGGCCGCGGCCTGCAGGTGCTTGTTGCGCTCGGCGATGTCCGAGGTCGCGTTGGCCTCCGCCAGCTTCTCCATCACCGCGGGGTGCTCCTCGTGCGGCAGGTTGTACAACGCTTCCGCGCCGAAGGTGGCGTTGATCGTGTCCCCGACATCGGCGCGGCTGACGCCGTAGGCGAAGAACAGATCCGCCGACTGGTCTTGGAACATCTCCGCCACGGCCTGGGTCAACTCGGTCGGTCGGATGTCCAACTCGACGCCGATCTCGGCGAGCTGCGCCTGCAGAACCTCCGCCTTGCGTACCTCGATCTCACTGGTCTGGGTCAGCATCGTGAGACCGACGCCGTCGCCGTAGCCAGCCTCCGCCATCAGCGAGCGAGCCTGGTCGAGGTCAGGGGCGTTGTCCACGGCGATCGACGGCGCGGCCGCAGGGCTGTCCTCCGGGAAGAACTGGTAGCCGGGCTCGCCCAGTCCGAAGGTCGCGGCCTTGACGAAGACGTCACGGTCCAGGGCGAGGGAGAGCGCCCGGCGTACCCGTGGATCGTTCAGCGGCTTCTTCGAGCGGTTCATGTGGATCTGGTCCAACAGGTACGAACTGCCCGTGGTCACGTTCACGCTCGGATCGGACTCGAGCTGCGCGACGTCCTTCGGGGAGACGCTGAAGGACAGGTTCTGCTCGCCGCTCTTGATGGCGTTGAGGATCGTCGTCGGCTCCTGGAAGATCGTGAACTCGACCGCGTCCGGATAGATCCCGTCGGGGTTCCAGTAGTCCTCGAATCGCTCGAGCTCGATCTTGGCCCCCTTCTTGTAGCTGACGAAGCGGTAGGGTCCGGCTCCCACCGGGTGCTGGGCGAAGCCCTCCGGGTCCTTCTCGTAGGCGGCGCGGGACATCACCATCCCCGAGCGGCCGGAGAGGACCCATGGCAGGCCCGTGAACGGCTCGGTCAGCTGGACGGTGACCTCGAGCTCGCCCGTCGCCTCCGCCGACTCGACCTTGGCCAAGTCGACCTGGGCACCGCCCCCCTCCGGCCCGCGGGCGTGGTTCAGGAACCAGACCACGGCCTCGGCGTCCACGGGCGACCCGTCGTGGAACGCCGCGCCCGCGCGCAACGTCATCACGAAGGTCGTCGGGTCGCTGAACGTCCACGACTCGGCAAGCCGCGGGTCGACCTCGCCGGTCTCGGAGTTGAACTCCGTCAGCGTGTCGAAGATCGAGTACTGGACGATGAAGTCAGCACTGCCCGAGTTCCCGAGCACGGGGTTGAACGACGACGGCTGGGCCGCCAACGCCACGCGCAGCGTGCCGCCCTTGGCCGGCTTCCCGGCATCGCCGTCCGACTGCGCCGTCCCGCCACAGGCGGTCGCGAGTGCGGCGACCATGACGACTGATCCCACTGATGCCGCGAGGCGGCGGATTCTCGATCTCATCCGGTGGTTCCTTTTCACTGAGATCACACTTGGTTGTCAGCCAACAATTTACCTGATCCGCGCCTTGTGTCAAGGGTCACAAGGGACACCGGCCGCACTTGCCCTGCTGCGACCGCGCGCGGGCAGGCTGCCGCGCACGGACGACCTGTCGTCGTACGCGGAGGGCCGGCGCACCGGCGGGGCGGCGAGGACTCAGACGACTCCGCTGTCGCGCAGGGCGCGGATGCGCTCGGCGTCGTAGCCGAGTCCGGCGAGCAACGTGTCGGTGTCCTGGCCCATCTCGCGACCTGGCCAACGGATGGCGCCGGGCGAGACCGAGAGCCGCGGCACCACGGCCTGCATCTGCAGCAGACGACCCAGGTTCTCGTCGTACACCTCTTCGAGGATGCCTCGCGCGACGGCATGCTCGTCGCCGAGGAGATCCGCGGCCGAGTTGACCCGAGCCGCCGCGATGCCGGCTTCGTCGGCCAGCGCCAGGAACCGCTCGCTCGACATCGCCGCGAACCGGGGAACGAGTTCGCCGTCCAGCGACTCACGGTGGGCCACCCGTTCCGCGTTGGTCCGGAACCGGGAGTCGTCGACCAGATGCCCGAGGTCGAGGATCGAGCACAACCGCTCGAACATGTTCTGCGTGCTGCACGGCAGCTGCACCCACACGCCGTCGGCGAACTCGTAGGTGTCATGGGGCGCGATGACCGGGTTGGCCGTACCCGATCGTTCCGGCACATAGCCCGTCTCGACGTAGCCGACGTAGTAGCCGTCCAGCACCCGAATCAGCGACTCGGCCAGGCTCAGGTCGATGAGCTGTCCGCGCCCTGTCGTGCGTTGGTGGAACAGCGCCAGCATGAGGGACAGCGCGCCGTACACGCCTGCGACATGGTCGGCGATCGGCGCTCCGGCAGGCATCGGCCGGCCGTCCCGATCACCCGTCGCATAGGTCAGCCCGCTGTACGCCTCGACGATGCGGGAGAACGCAGGCCGGTCTGCGTAAGGCCCTGTCCGTCCGAAACCGGTCATGTGCAGCACGACGATCCCCGGGTTCACCCGGGACAGGTCCTCGTAGTCGATCCCCCACTTGCGCAGTGTCGAGAGCCGGTAGTTCAGGGTGATCGCGTCGGCGCCCGCCACGAGGTCGAGGAGCACCTCACGCCCCTCAGGCCGCGAGAGATCCAGGCCCAGGAACCGCTTGTTGCGATTGGTGACCTTGCTCGTGAGGCACTGGCCCTCCGCGCTGTGCGGCGGGTAGCGCCGACCGGGATCGCCGGCGGTCGGATGCTCGATCTTGACGACGTCGGCACCGAAGTCCGCCAGGATCCCCGTCATCGCGGGGACGGCGAGGACCGTTCCCGCGTCGATGATGCGCACACCCTCCAGCACCGATGTCATGCCCTCTCCCTCCAGGACACGGGGCGGCTCAACTCGCCGGCCCGTTGTTGCGAATCGCTGCGGTGAGGTGCAGCACCGTCTGCGGATCCTCGAAGCCTCGCTGGTTGATGCTGAGGCTATCGACGAGATCGCCGAACCGCTGCCACAACAGCGCACCGACCTGCTCGGGAGCGCCCTCGACCGCGAAGGTGGCGACCATGTCGTCGGAGACCAGCGAGCTCATGCGCTCCCACCGCTGCGGGTCGGCGGTCTTGGACATCCGATTGAGCTCCTCCCCGAGCTCGCCCCAGCCGTGGAGATCCAGTACTGGACGGTAGGCGGGGGTCGAGCCGTAGAAGGCGATCCGCTGGCGCACGAGCTCGCGCGACCGGGCGATCTCCTCGTCGTGGAGGCCGGACACCACGAACGGCGCGGCCACCAGCTTCACCTCGCCGACCGGGCGCGCACCACGCTCGGCGCCTCGCTGCAACGCCGGCACGGTGACCTCACGCAGGAATCGCTCGGTGGTGAAGGGGTGGATGATGACACCGTCGGCGACCGCGCCCGCCGTCTCGGTCATCCGCTGGCCGACGGCGGCGACGAGGATCTCCGGGGCCGGTCGGCTCACCGCCGGCGCATACTCCGGGATCATCAGCGTGTGGGTGTAGAACTCGCCGTCGAATCGGAGCTGCTCCCCGGTCTCCCACGCGTGCCAGATCGCGCGCAGGGCTCGCACGTACTCCTCCATCCGGCGAGCAGGCGCGCTCCACGGCATCGAGAAGCGCCGCTCGATGTGCGGCCGCACCTGGCTGCCGAGCCCGAGGGTCAGCCGACCGCCGCTGTACTCCTGCAGAGCGGTCGCCTGCAGAGCCAAGGTCATCGGGCTCCGCGCGAAGGCGACGACGATATTGGTCATCAGGCCGATCCTGTCGGTGGCCTCGGCGGCGAGCGTCAGTTGGAGCATCGGGTCGGAGTTGATCTCGCTGATGGCGACAGCATCGAAGCCCGTCGCCTCTGCCTCGCGAGACAGCTCGCGGGTGTCGTGGAGACCTCCGTCCGGGACGGAGAGGGGAAGGATGGTGCGCATCGGCCGGTCACCTCCCCCGGGCCGCGGGCCTGGCGTAGATGCTCTTGCCCCCGCAGACGTACAGCGTCTGGCCGGTGACGGCGCGCGCCGCCGGCGAGGCGAGGAAGCTCGCCGCCCAGGCCACGTCCTCCGGCGTGCCCAGAGTCCCGGTCGGCTGGGCCTCCATGAGCTTGTCCTTGACCGGCTGGTCGAGGGACTGCATCAAGGGCGTGTCGATCAGCCCCGGCGCGATGCAGTTGACCCTGACACCGTACTTCGCCAGCTCGATCGCCAGGGACCGGGTGGCCGAGACCACCGCGCCCTTGGTCGCCGCATAGGCGAACTGTCCGTACCAACCGAGCCACGCCCGTGAGGCGATGTTGATGATCGACCCCGCACGGCGGGGAACCATCTCCTGCGCCGCCAGCTGACAGCCGTAGTAGACGCTGCTCAGGTTGATGGCGACCGTCCGCTCCCAGGTCTGGTCGTCCAGCCCGCGGATGCCTCCGTTCTGGCCGGTCCCGGCGTTGTTCACCAGGACATCCACTCCGCCGAAGGCGCTCCGCGCGGCCGCGAACGTGGCGAGGAATCCCTCGCGTCGGGTCACGTCCATCTCGACGGCGACAGAGCGGCCCCCAGCCGTCTGGATCTCCGCGGCCACCGCGTCCGCCCGGCCGCCGTCCAGGTCGGCGACGACCACCTGCGCTCCCGCAGCGGCGTACTCGCGGGCGATCGCGGCACCGATGCCGGATCCGGCGCCGGTCACCACGGCGACTCGTGACGTCTGCTCCATGTGCTCTCCTCCTGGTCCTTCCCGACCGCTGTCACGCACTGAGGCTCGACAGCAGGCTGGCTCCACCGGTGCACTGCAGGACCTGACCGGTGATGTAGGCGCTGCGCTCGTCCAGCAGGAACGAGATGGCCGCGGCAAGGTCGTCGCACTCGATGTCCCAGGGCAGCAGCGACTCGACGTGGGCGCCGACGGTGTCTTCCTGATCGTCGCCGCCGGCGTCCGTGAGGCCGACGACCACGTTGACGGTGATGCCTGATCGACCCAGTTCCAGCGCCAGGCTGCGCACTGCGGAGACGAGGGCGCCGCTGGCCGCCGCCACTGCGGTGCGGGCAGGCGCGCCGAGAAGGTCACGTGAAACGAGAACCACGACCCGACCACCGGTGGCGGGGAATCGTGCCCGAGCGCGATCGACAGCGCCGCGCAACAGCTCCACCACGTCGGCAGCCTCGTCCCCGCCGCCTGCCGGGATCAGCAGCCCCGGGTCGACGAGCACACCACACAGGTCGCCCGCCCCCGTGTCCGCGGACGCCCGGACGTCCCATCCCCGTTCGCGCAACCCTTCGGCCACCTGGTCGGCGACGGTGCCCACGCCGACCAGCTCCACGAGTCGAAGTCCTGTCTCCATCGTCACGATCGACCTCTCTCCGCTCATCGAGCTCACTACGCACACAGGATGTGAATGGAGCAAGCTCCGTTGTCGACGCCGTAGATGCCGCCGCCGGTGACGTGCGCCAGGCCGACGGACGGGCCGGGCAGCTGCAGGTCGCCGGCTGTGCCGGTGAGCTGCCAGTAGAGCTCGTTGATCTGCGCGATGCCGGTCGCGGCCACCGGGTGTCCCCTCGAGAGGAGACCCCCGCTCGGGTTCACCGGGAGGGCGCCGTCGCGGGCGAACTCGCCCTCTCGGAGACGGACATGGGCCCGTCCTCGTTCGGCGAGCCCGAGCGCCTCCGTGTGCAGGAGCTCGGAGATGCTGAACGCATCGTGGAGCTCGACCACATCGATGTCCGCCGGCGTGAGCCCGGCCATCTCGTATGCCGCCGCCGAGGTACGGGCGGTGATGTCGGGCCAGGTCATGTCGCGGTGGCGGTTGTGGAACTCACCGGAGCGCACGGCGCTCCCCGCCACTCTGATCGACGGTCCGACCAGCGAACGCGCGACCTCGGCGCTGCAGAACAGGGCGGCGGCCGCGCCGTCGGTGTTCGGGCAGCAGTGCAGCAGACGCAGCGGATCGGCGACCGCCCGCGAGGCTTGGACGTCCTCGATGTCGACCTCCTGCCGGAAGTGGGCCCGGGGGTTGAGCGCTCCGTTGCGACGGTTCTTCACCGTGACCAGGTCCAGGACGTCGGCGGGCACGTCGAAGTCGGTCAGGTACCGCTGCGCCCGCATGGCGTACGCCGCCGGCATCACCATGCCGACTCCCACCTCGACGTCCCGCGAGCTCAACGGAAGGGTGCCGCCGCCCAGGTCGCTGAGGTTCTCGGCACCGACGGCGACGGCGCACTCGGACATCCCGGACGCCACCGCCACCCAGGCCAGGTGCACGGCCGAGCCGCCGCCGGCGCAGGCGTTCTCCACCGTGAAGATCGGCGGCCCCGACACACCGATCCCCTGGAGGGCTCGTTGGGTCATGAGGCTGCCGCCGAAGGTCGTGGCGCCGTAGGCGGCGTCGATCCGGTCGGGTTCGACGCCCGTCGACTGGACCAGCGCCCGGAGCGCCTCCCCGGCGAGCTCGGCGGCGCCGTCGCCGGGCCGCTTGCGGAAGCCACCGTAGGCGGCCCCGGACATCCACACCTCACGCATCGTGGTCACCTCCGTCGATCGGTGGCCTCGCAACGTAGGTCGGAACAGCAGAGTCGCCCACCGCTCCGGCGACCAGCCGGACCGGCGTGCCGGGCGCGAGGGAGCCCGACGCCGACCTGCCCTCCGCCTGGACGGGTGCGAGGACCCGCAGGCCGTCGACATCGAGATAGGCCAGGCAATACGGCGTCTCGAACGCCGGCGGCCCGATCCTGACCATCGTCGAGGCGTACACCGTCCCCTCCGGCCCGACACGCTCCGCCGTGACCTCGGCCGAGCCGCAGGAGCCGCACACGGCTCGCGCCGGGAACCACGGGCTCGCACACCGCGCGCATCTGCTCACGACCAGGTGGACGCCACCGTCGTCCCCCACGACGAACAACTCCGGCTCGGCACGCCTCGTCATCGCCTGATCACTCATCCCTATCGCCCCTCGTACTGCGGCTCGCGGCGCTCGACGAACGCGCGCCGGCCCTCGAGGCGATCGTCGGTGTCACGCAGCAGGCCCCACAGGAGTTGTTCGAGCTCGATCGACTGGCTCAGGGACATCTCCTCGGTCCGGTCGCTCACCAGTTTGAGTCCCTGGATCGCCAGCGGCCCGTTGGCCTCGATCCTGGCTGCCAGCTCCAGCGCCCGGTCCACCAGCACCGCGCCGTCGTGGACGTCGCTGACCAAGCCGAGGCGCAGCGCGTCTGCGGCCTCCACCCGATCGCCGGTCAGGATGAGCTTCATCGCCACCGCGCGAGGCATCGAGCGCAGGAGGTAGGACACCCCACCGACACCGGGGACACTGGCCCACCGCGCCTCAGGCATGCCGAAGGACGCGGTCTCGCTCGCCACGCGGAGATCGGCCGCGAGAGCGAGCTCGAAGCCGCCTCCGATGGCGTAGCCGTTGACCGCGGCGATCAGAGGCTTGCCGAGGTTCAGGCTGCTGATCGTCAGCGCTCGCACGTACACGCCGGCGTCGATGCTCTCCTTGCGCGGCGAGAAGTAGCCCTGCGCGAAAGATGCCGTCGGGGGCGGCACGTCCTTGAGGTCGGTACCGACGCAGAAGGCCCGGCCCGAGCCGGTGACCACGGCGGTCAACAGGCTCGGGTCATCGCGCAACTCGCACAGAACCCCCCGCAGGGAGTCCAAGTGCTCGAGGTCGAGCGCATTGAGCGCATCGGGTCGGTTCAGGGTCACCAGAAGGGTCTTGCCATGACGCTCCACGTCGACGCTCATCGAAGGTCCTCTGTTAGTTGCTTGTTAACTAGCAAGTCACTGTATCAGTGGAACGACTCCCACGGAAGCCGAGCGGTCGTGCGACAGTCAGGCGTCCACGGCGACCAGGATGGACTTGGTCTCCAGATACGGCTCCAGCCCGTCCGGCCCGAGCTCACGACCCCAGCCGGACTGCTTGAAGCCGCCCGTCGGCATGGCGACATCGGGCGAGGCGTGGACGTTGACCCCCACGCGGCCGGCCCTGATCAGTCCCGCGACACGATGCGCCCGGTCGATGTCCTCGGTCCACACGCTTCCCGCCAGGCCGTACGGCGTGTCATTGGCCAGCGCGACCGCTTCGGCCTCGTCGGCGAAGGGCATCACGGCGACGATCGGACCGAATATCTCCTCCCGGACCAGGGACATCGACGGATGGACGCCGGTCACGACCGTCGGCGGGTAGAAGAACCCGGCACCCTCGGGCGCCGCACCTCCGGTGACGACCTCGGCGCCGTCCCGGAGCCCCTGGGCGACGTAGCCGTCGACCCGTTGCCGCTGACGCTGCGAGATGAGCGGGCCGATCTGTGCGCTCTCGTCCGTGCGGTAGCCCAGTCGGATGGCATCCGCGGCGACGGCGAGCCCGCTCACCACCTCCTCGATCACCGACTCGTGCACCAGGAGGCGGGAGCCCGCCGTACAGATCTGACCGGCGTTGCTGAAGATCGCCGTCGCGGCGCCAGGGATCGCCGCCGAGAGGTCAGCGTCCTCGAAGACCAACACCGGGGACTTGCCACCGAGCTCGAGGGTGAGCTTCTTCATGTTGCCCTGGGCGGCCTGCAGGATCGAGCGGCCCACCTCGGTCGAGCCGGTGAACGAGACCTTGTCGATGTCGGGGTGGGCTGCGATGGCGGCGCCCGCCCGGCTTCCGACACCGGTGACGACGTTGAGGACGCCAGGCGGCAGGCCGGCCTCCAGGCAGAGCTCGGCCAGGCGGAGGGCTGTCAGCGGCGTCTCCTCGGCCGGCTTGACCACCGTCGAACAGCCCGCGGCCAGCGCGGGAGCCAACTTCCAGGACAGGGAGAGAAGTGGCCCGTTCCAGGGCACGATGATCCCGGCGACGCCGATCGGCTCGCGGCGCGTGTACGCGTGGAACCGCCGCGTCCCTGGTCCGGCCAGGTCGACTGCTCGACCCTCGATCCGCTCGACCGCTCCGGCGTAGTAGCGGAAGGTCCGGGCAACGCTCGGAAGCACGTGCGCCGACGCGAAGGAGAGCGGCATCCCCTGGTTCCGGGTCTCGAGATCGGCCAGCTCCGCGCTGTGCCGGTCGACCAGGTCCGCGATCCGCCACAGCACCTGCGAGCGCCGGTCCGCGCTCCAGCCCCGCCAGCGCAGGTCGTCGAAGGAAGTCCGCGCCTCGGCGACCGCGTCGTCGACATCCGCCTCTGCGGCCTGGGGGACCCGCGCGAAGGGCTGCCCGAGTCCTGGATCGACCACGTCGATCCACTCACCACTCGACGCATCCCGGCGTGCGTCGCCGATCACCATCTGCCACGTGGCGAGTGCCTGCCCGGCCAGCGAGCCGCTCTGCTGAGTTTCGGTCATACCCGGACCCTAGGCAACAGGTTGTCTGTTGACAAGCATGTATCTATCCGATGTCATCGTCTCTCGGCGACGACTGCTGTCGCCCGGGAATCCGACCGACATCGGACACGACACACGGAGGGCTGGCCATGCAGATCAGAGCGGCGGTTTCGATGGAGCGAGACCCCCACGGCGAGCTCGTCCTGCAAGAGCTGGAGCTGGAGGCGCCGCGCGCGGACGAGATCGTGGTCCGGCTGGTGGCGACGGGCGTGTGCGGATCGGACCTCCACGGCCGCGGCTCGTTCCACCCACGCCCGATCGTCCTGGGCCACGAGGGCGCCGGCGTCGTCGTCGAGGTCGGGTCGGGTGTGTCGAAGGTCGAGGTCGGCGACCACGTGCTGCTGAACTACATCGCGTGCGGAAAGTGCCCCACCTGCGCGAGCGGCGCTCCGAAGCTCTGCCCCCACAACGCGGTCCTCAACCACAGCGGCGCCCGGGCGGACGGCAGCACGGGACTCTCGCGGGACGGTCAGGTCGTCTACGGCCAGTTCTTCGGCCAGTCGAGCTTCGCCACGCACTGCCTGGCCAACGAGCAGCAGGCAACCGTCCTCGACCCCTCACTCGACCTGACCCTCGCTCCCGCCTTCGCGTGCGGGGTGCAGACCGGCGCCGGAACGGTCGCGAACGGACTCCGGCCCAAGGTCGGCGACTCGATCGTGGTGATCGGCGCCGGAGCCGTCGGCATGTCCGCCATCATGATGGCGCAGGTCCTCGGCTGCACAACCATCATCGCTGTCGACGTCGCCCCCCAGCGCCTTGCTCTCGCCCGCGAGCTCGGAGCGACCCACACGGCGAACTCCCGCGAGACCGACGACCTGGCGGAGGCGGTCCGGGCGATCGTCCCCGGCGGCGTCCAGTTCGCCATCGACGCCGCCGGACGGACCGACCTCACCGAGACCGCGGTCGCCTGCCTGGCCAAGGGCGGCTTCTGCGCCGTCCTCGGACTGGACATGGGCGGCGGCTCCTTCTCCCTGCCGCACTTCCAGTTCGCGATGACCGGCGTCGGCGTCGGCGGCTTCCCCGGCGGCCTCGTGGTGCCCGACGAGTTCATCCCGCGCCTGACCGCCCTGCATGCCCAGGGGCGCTTCCCGGTCGACCGGCTCGTGCAGACCTTCGACTTCGCCGACATCGCTACCGCGATCGCCGCGGCCGAGTCGGGTGCTGCGATCAAACCCGTCCTCGTGTTCTGAGTCTCCGACGAACCTCGCCGACATCGAGCCCGCTGCCGGCCCGGGTGGACCGAGCCGTGCTCACCCGACCGCGAGGTGCTCCTCGACGAGGGCGATGAGGTGGCTGAGCGCCGCCGCCGCGTCGTACCCGTCGGGAGTCAGCAGCCAGTGGAAGCCGATGCCTCGGATACCCTCGAGCACCCGGCTCGCCTCACGCGTTCCATCCAGGTCGGACCTGATCGAGCCATCGGCCTGGCCGGCCTCGATGCTCGAGAGGACCAGGCGGCCGAGGCTCGCGTTGTAGTCAAGGATCGGCGGTCGCGCCGCCGACGCCGGGTTAAGGGCATCGAAGAGCAGGGCCTGGAGCGCGAGGACGTCCTGGGGCTTGCGCGCGATCTGATCCCGCATCTCTCGCAGCATCTCGAGCAACCCGTCGAGGCCGCCCTTGCCCCGCACCCTGGGCTCGACGTGCGTGGCCGCCCAACTGCTCGTCATCCGCTCGACCAGGGTTCGGATCATATTGTCCTTCGAGCCGAACCGCGTCGTCACCAGGCCCCGGCTGTAGCCGGCCCTCTCACCGACATTGGCGAGCGTGAGCGCGTTCACGCCCTCCTCGACCAGGATCTCGGCGGCCGCCTTCAACAATCGATGCGTCGAACGCTCCGTGCGGATCTGCTGCTTGTTGATGGGGCCGTCGGGCTGGTCAACGGCGATGTCGGTCATTCTGCGTCCCTGGCTCGTGTGAAACGTTCGGTCTGATCAACCTGCTGAGCGTTGACTTGTTGGCTCACCAACATACACGCGGCCCGACACGAAACCGACCACCTCCTCACGTTGCTAGCCTGCGCACGTGCAGCAGCCCCGGACCCTTCCCGCGCGCTCCCGCCAGCGCCGGGACGACCTGCTCGACGACCTGGTCGACCTCTTCCTGGCCGAGGGCTTCGCCGGCTTCGGGATCGGCGAGCTGGCCCAGCGCCTGTCCTGCTCCCGCAGCACGCTCTATCTCGTCGCCCCGAGCAAGGAGCAGCTCATCACCGCCACGGTGCGGCACTTCTTCAAGCGCGCCGCCGCGCGGATCGCCGAGCGGGTCGACGCGGCGGCGGACCCCACGGACCGCCTGGCGACGTACCTCACGGCGGTCGCCGACGAGCTCGCCCCCGCGTCGCCGCGGTTCTACGCCGACCTCGCCGGCTTCCCGCCCGGCGCCGAGGTCTACCGCGCCAACACCGCGCATGCCGCGCGGAAGGTGCAGGACCTGGTGACCGAGGGCGTCGAGGCCGGCGTCCTGCGCCAGGTCGACGCGACCTTCGTGGGCGCCGCCGTCGCGGAGGTGATGGACGCGATCGGCGACGGCCGGATCGGCGCCGCCACCGGGCTCGACGACGCCCAGGCGTACCAGGCGCTGGTCGACCTGGTGTCGACCGGGCTGCGGGCGCGAGGCTGACCCGATGACCCGAGCGCTGGAAGTCGGCATGACCCTGCCCGTCATGGAGCCGGACATCGCCCCGGAGGTGCTGCGCGACTGGTCGGAGCGGATCGACGCCGGTCCGTTCAGCTCGCTGTGCTTCGGCGAGCGGATCGCCTTCGACAACCCCGACGCGCTGACCCTGCTCGGCGCGGTCGCGGCCTGGACCCGCCGGGTCCGGATCGGTACGACGGTCGTCGTCCCGCAGCTGCACGACCCGGTGCAACTGGCCAAGGCCCTGGCCACCGGCGACCGGCTCAGCGGCGGCCGGCTCAGCGTGGGCCTCGGCGTCGGTGGCCGCGAGGAGGACTATCGCGCCGTGGGCGCGCACTGGAGCAGCCGGACGATGGCCGCCCTGGCCGAGCGGGCGGCGATCCTGCGCCGGGTGTGGGCCGGTGACAATCTCACCGGCGCGACGCGCCCGGTCGGCCCGCGGCCCGCGCGGCCGGGTGGCCCCGAGCTGCTCGTCGGCACGCTCGGACACCGCACCACCCGGCACGCCGCGCAGTGGGCCGACGGCCTGGCCGGTATGACGCTCGACCTGGACGTCGACGCGACCGCCGCCCTCTTCGACGTCGCCCGGGACGCCTGGGCGCAGGCCGGGCGCCCGGCGCCCCGGCTGACGACGTCGTTCTGGTTCGCGCTCGCCGAGACCGCGCCCGACCCGCGGGCCCAGATCCACCGGCACCTGCGCCACTACATGAACTGGCTGCCCGCGGGCCTCGTCGACGCCCTCGCCCCGACCGCGGGCTTCGCGGGCACGCTCGACGAGCTGCGCGACGTCCTCGACCGGTTCGCGGCGATCGGCACCGACGAGGTCCAGTTGATCCCCACCAGCGACGACCCGCGCCAGGTCGACCTCGTGGCGGACCTGCTCGGCCGGACCGGCTGACGATCGCCCGGCCACGACGTGCGTCGACGAGTCGACGGCCCGCGACCACGGGCAGTTGCACGGCTCGACCGGGTCAGCCCCGCCCCAGCCGGCTGAACCCGCTGCGGTGGAAGACCAGCGGCGCGAGGGCGGTGCCCTGCTCGACGTGGTCGACGGCATGCAGCTCGAGCAGGACGAGGACGTGGTCGCCGGCCTCGACCTCGCGATAGACGGTGCAGTCGAACCGAGCCAGACCGTCGTCGAGGAGCAGCGCGCCAGCCTCCGTGACACTGTGGGCGACGCCGGCGAACCGGCTCTCGACGGGGCCGGCGAGCTGGCGGCAGACCGGGGCGTGGTGGTCGGCGAGGATCGTGACGCCGAGGTGGGGAGCGCGCTTGAGGTCGGGCCAGGTCTTCGACGTGACGGCGAGGTTGACCGACACCAGCGGTGGGTCGAGGCTGACGGAGGTGAACGAGCTCGCCGCCAGCCCGACCGGACGGCCGTCGATCTCGGCGGCCACGGCGACCACCCCGCTCGGGAAGAAGCCGAACGCTTGCCGCAGCCGATCGGGGTCGAGATCCTGGTTGGTCGCGAGGCTGCCCGCGAGCGTCGTCATGCGGTGGTCCTGCTTTCCCGGTTGCTTTCCAGATAGGCGGTGACGAACGGGCGGATCGCATCGAGCCAGGGCCGGTACGACGCGTCGTCCTCGTGCGCGCTGTCGAGGACGTACAGCGCGCGGCCCGGCACGGTGGCGCCGAGCTCGGCGAGGATCGGGCGGAGCGTGTACTCCGGCGCCAGCGCGTGGGCCGGCCCACCGCCGAGCATCAGCGGCACAGCCAGGCCGGAGAGACCGGTGTCGGCGGCGAAGCGGTCGAGGAACAGCTTCAGCAGTCCCGTGTACGACGACTTGTAGGTCGGGCTCGCGACGACGACCAGGTCCGCGGTGCCCACCTGGGCGACCAGGTCGGCGACGCCGGCGTCCGACCAGTCCAGCAGCGCCGGCCCGACGGTCGCCAGGTCGACGACGAGGTCGGGCTCGCCGGCGAGCTCCCGCGCGACGTACAACGCGGAGGCAAGGGTGCGGCTGGCCGGCTTGGGGTTGCCGACCACGACGGCGATCGTCATCGGGCCACGCTCCGATCCGGCGCGCGCACCACGTCGGGCAGGTCCGCCCCCAGCCGCAGCGACTCCAGGAAGAGCACGATCGTCGCGGCGACGGAGCGGTGCGAGGCGTCGTTGAGGATGTCGTGCCGGCCGCCGTCGACGAGCCGGGTCACGGCAGCCGGCTGGGCGTCGTACGCCGCGAGCACGTCGGCCGCCGGCGTGACCGGGTCGGCGGTGCCGTGCAGCACCAGGACCGGCTTCCCCGGCGCGACGATGCACACCGAGCCCCAAGGCAGCGGCCGGTCGAGCCCGCCGCGGCCGAAGCCGTCGTCCTCGGCGATCACTCGCCGGTGCACGGGGCAGGCGGTGCGTGCGTCGATCTCCTCCTCCCATGAGCCCCACGACCGGGCGGCGCCCGAACGCGGCAGCGCGAGGCCGGCGACGACGACACCGTCGACCGGGAGAGCCGGAGCGAGGAGGGCGGCCAGGGTCGCGCCCGTGTCGGTGCCGACCAGCACCTTCGGTGCCGGCAGCGCCTCGTCGGCGAGCACCTTCTCGATGCCCTCCCGGGTCGCGTCCAGGTCGTCGAGGCCGACGGGCACCAGCCGCACCCGCCAGGCGTCGGCGGAGAGCCTGCGCCCGAACCGCTCGTAGGAGGCCGCGGTCTCACCACGGCCCGGCAGCACGACCAGCGTGCCGCGCGGCGTCCCGCCGACGGGCTCGTCCCAGGCGGTCACGGTCATCGGTCGTCTCCTCTCGGGCGGGCCCACGTGGAGGTGAACCAGTGGACGGCCCCGGTGCCGGGGTCGTAGGAGCGGCGCGGCAGGGTGCCGATGTCCGCGCCGTAGACATGGATGCCGACGACCGGCACGTCGCCGCCGCAGCGGACCTGGTGCACGTCGTCGTCGGTGGTGCAGCAGACGGTCACCTGTCCGGTGGTCCACTCGTCGGTGCCCTCCTCGACCAGGGGCACGCCGGGCGCGGCCGGCTTGGCGTACCGGGTCTCCACCTCGGTCCCACTGTGGATCCCGACCACGCCCCACGTCTCGTGGCCGTGCACGGGCGTGCCCTGGCCGACGTTCCAGACCGCGCTGGCGATCGAGAACGAGCCGTCGGCGGCCACGTGCAGCGGGTACATCACGTAGCGCTCGGGATCCGGCACGGTGGTGGGGGCGGGCAGGGTCAACCCGGCGGCGAGGGTCGCCTCCAGGTCGTCGCGCACCGCGGCGGTCAGCGCCTGCTCGTCGAGTCCGGCGGCGATCAGGTCCGCCACCCGCTCGGCGAAGGCCGCGAGCTCCGGGACGTCGGTCTCGACGGGGACGATCTGTTGCTGGGTCATGCGTTCTCCTTCGTCAGGGCCGCCCGGTAGGCCGCGATCCGCTCGCGCAGGCCGGGTACGGCGACCGAGCGGGCCAGCGCCGCGAGGTCGGCATCGGCGTCGTGGGGCGGGCGGGGAGGCGGCTCCGCGGCGAGCACGTCCGCGAGCGCGGCGGGCACCCCGGTCGTCAGGGCGGCGCCGAGCTCGGCCCGGCGCACGGTGCCGAGCGCGACCCCGAACTCCGCGCCGGGGAAGCGCAGCGTCACCGTGGGAGCCACCAGTCGATGGTCGCAGGCGAGCACGAGGTCGGCGCCGGCGCCGACCGCGGCACCCTCGGCGACCGCGACCGTGCGGAACGGCGCGGCGATCAGCCGCTCGAGCAGCAGCCCGATGCGCAGGAACCTCAGCGCCAGCGAGGCATCGGTCTCCGCGGCGAGCCCGCCGAGGTCGAAGCCGGCCGCGAAGTGTCGCTCGTTGCCGCGCAGCACCAGGGCCTCGGGCCGCGCCGTCGCGGCCTCGTCGAGTACGTCGTGCAGCGCCTCGACCAGCTCGGCGGAGAGGGCGTTGGCCCGCTCCGGGCGATCGAGGGTGACCGTCCAGACGTCACCGCGGTCGAGCTGGAGGCTCGTCGTGGGGTGGTTCATCGGGGAGCCGCCCACTCGTCGTACACCTCGACGTCGGCGCCGAGGCGCGGTGCGCCGCGGTCCAGCCGCGGTGCCAGCCCCTCGACGCGGACCGGGAAGACCACGGTGGGGCTCGGCCCGGCCACGGGTACGTCGACGGTGCCCACCAGCCCGGTGGCCGCGACGTGCGGGTCGGCGAGGATCTCGCCGAAGTCGTTGACCGGTCCGCACGGCACGCCGCGGGCGCGCAGCTCGGCCAGCCAGTGCGCGCGCTTCTCCCCGGCGAACCGGGCCTGCAGCAGCGCCTCGAGCTCGCCCTGGTGGCGCACCCGGTCGACCTGCGTGCGGAACCGCGCGTCGTCGACCAGCTCCGGCAACCCGACCACCTCGGCGACCGCGACCCAGAGCCGGTCGTTGCCGGCCGCCACGGTGAACGGCGCATCGGCGGCGGCGAAGCCCTGGTAGGGGGCGTTACGGGGGTGGGCGGTGCCGAGCCGGCTCGGCCCGACCCCGGAGCCCCAGTACTCGCTGGTCTGCAGCGCCGAGACGCCGAGCAGGCAGTCGAGCATCGGGCAGTCGACGCGCACCGCCGTCCCGCTTCCCCGGACCTGCGGCAGCAGCGCGGCGATCGTGTACGCCGCGTACAGTCCCGCGGTGAAGTCGCCGACGGGGACGCCCGCCTTCACCGGCCCCCGGTCCGGCTCGCCGGTCACGCTCATCAGCCCCGACATCCCCTGGATGACGACGTCGTAGGCACCATCGCTGACGTACGGGCTCGTCAGCCCGTAGCCCGAGATGGAGCAGTAGACCAGGCCGCGATGCCCCTCCCGGACGGACGCGTAGCCGAGGCCGAGACGGTCGAGCACCCCCGGGCGGTAGTTCTCGACGACCACGTCCGCCGCGGCGACCAGCTCCCGGACCCGAGCGAGGTCACCGGCGTCCTTGAGGTCGGCGACGACGGACCGCTTGTTGCGGTTGACCGACGCGAAGTTGTGGCTGAACCGCTCGCCGCCGCCCCTCCCGTCATCTTCCGTGGCGAACGGCGGCCAGGCGCGCATCTGGTCGCCGCTCGGCGGCTCGACCTTGACGACGTCCGCGCCGAGGTCCGCCAGCAGCATGCCCGCGAACGGCCCGGCGGCGACGTGGGCGAGCTCGACGACCCGCACTCCCTCCAGGGGTCGCACGATCAACCGACGGCCGCGGCGGTACGGCGGGTCGCGGCGCGGTGGGCCAGCTCCTGGCGGACCAGCGGCAGCAGGTCGCGGCCGTAGTCGATCGCGTCCTGGAGCGGGTCGTAGCCGCGGATGAGCACGGTGTCGACGCCGAGCTCGACGTAGTCGAGGATGGCCGCGGCGACCGTCTCGGGCGAGCCGACCAGGGCGGTGGAGTTGCCACCGCCCCCGACCGCCTTCGTGGTGGGGGTCCACAGGCAGCGATCGTGCAGCTCGCCCTTCTCGGCCACTGCCAGCAGCCGCTGCGAGCCGGTGTTCTCCGGGGCGCGCTCCTGGGGGTGCATCTGGCCTACCTTCTGCTTGAACCGCGCGCCGACCGCGCCGTTGATCGTGTCGAGGATGCCGTGCGCCCGCTCCCACGCGGCCTCGTCACTCGCCCCGAGGATCGGCCGGAAGGACACCGAGATCCGCGGCCGCCGGGTCCGTCCCGCTTCGGCGGCGCGTGCGGCGACGGCGGCGATCTGCTCGCCGGTCCCCTTCAGCGGCTCGCCCCAGAGCATGTAGGTGTCCGCGTGCTTCGCCCCGACGACGTACGCCGCGGGCGAGCTGCCGCCGAAGAAGAGCTCCAGGTGCCGGTCCTGGTAGGGGAAGACCTGCGGCGTGGCGCCCTCGAAGCGGTAGTAGCGGCCCTCGAAGTCCCGCGGGCCCTTCGTGTCCCAGGTGGCGCGCAGGATCTGGAGGTACTCGTCGGTGCGGTCGTAGCGCTCGTCGTGCGGCACGTAGTCGCCCTCGCGGCGCTGCTCGGCGTTGGTGCTGCCGGTGACGATATTGAGCGCCACCCTACCCGAGCTGAACTGGTCGAGCGTCGTGAACGTGCGCGCCGCGAGCGTCGGGTGGACGACGCCGGGCCGGTGGGCGACGAGGAGGCCGAGGCGCTCGGTGTGCGCAGCGGCGTACGCCGCGACCTGGGCGCCCTCGGCCCAGCCGGAGCCGTAGCCGATGAGGACCCGGTCGAACCCGCCCTCCTCGTGGGCGCGGGCGAAGCGGGCGGTGTAGTCGGGGTCGACGACCGCGGCGTTGCCGGGCCGGATCTCGGAGGCGTCGGCGGTGCCGATCATGCCGAGGATCTCGACGTCGTCGTAGGGGGATGCGGGGATGCTCATGCTGACTCCTTCTGGGGGCTGGGTTGGTCGAGCCGCTCGCGCCAGGCGGCCGCGTCGTGGCAGGCGGCGCGCCGTTGTGGGGCGTGCGGGAGGGTGGGGGACGCCGGCTGGTCCGCACAGGCGTCGTGCGCGAACGGGCAGCGGTGGGCGAACACGCAGCCGAGGTCGGCGGGCCAGGCGGGGGTGTCGCCGGTCGGCCGCAGCCGGGCCGGGTCGAGCCGCTCCTCGTCGCCGATGCTGGGCGCGGAGGCGGTCAGGAGCGCGGTGTACGGGTGCGCCGGATCCCCCAGCACCTCCCGGATCGGGCCCTGCTCGACGATCCGGCCGCGGTAGAAGACCGCGACCCGGTCGGCGATCCCGGCCAGCGAGCTGAGGTCGTGGGCGATGATCACGACGGCCAGGTCGAGCTCGGCCCGGAGCTGGTCGAGCAGGTTGAGCACCAGGTTGCGGTTCGACACGTCGAGTGCGGAGACCGGCTCGTCGCAGAACAGCAGCCGCGGCCGGGTGGCGACGGCGCGGGCGAGGGAGACCCGCTGGCGCTGGCCGCCGGACAGGTGACGCGGCCGGCGTTCCGCGACGGCGTCGGGGTCGAGGCCCACCAGGCGCAGGGACTCGGCGACTCGCTGCTCCCGCTCGGTCCGAGAGAGCACGCCCGCGATGTCGAGCGGCTCACGGACCAGGTCGGTCACGGTGAGGTCGGGGTCCAGCGAGCGCAGCGGGTCCTGGAAGACCAGCTGCACCTGGCCGGAGCGGCGGAAGGCACGGCGTGCACGACCGCGCAGCCCGCCGATGTCCTCCCCGGCGAACTCGATGGAACCCGCGGCGGGTGCGACCAGCCCGACGGTGGCCCGGGCCAGGGTGGTCTTGCCGGACCCGGTCTCGCCGACGATGCCGACGATCTCGCTGGGCCGGACCTCGAGGTCGGCGTCGCGGAGCGCCGCACCGGTGCCGAGGTGGGTGCCCTTGCCCGGCGGGGCATAGGAGACCGAGAGGCCGCGGACCCGCAGCAGCGGCGCCGGGGTGGATGTCACCTCGGGGACCGGCCGGACCGCGTGGGTGGCCGGCGGTGACTCAGGAAGTGTCATGCCGGCACCGCCTCAGCGAGCGACGCGGAGGTGCGGACGCACCGGCTGGTGCGACCGGCGCCGAGGTCGGTCACCGGTACCGGCCCGGCCAGGCAAGCCGCCGCGGCGTACCCGCAGCGCGGGGCGAACCGGCAGCCGGGCATCTTCTCCCCTGCGGCGGGCGGCTGTCCGGGAATCACGTCGAGCCGGCGGCGTCCCCAGTCGCCGATGGTCGCGACGCCCATGAGCGCGCGGGTGTAGGGGTGCTGCGGGTCTTCGAGGACGTCCTCGGTGGGGCCGCTCTCGACGATCTGGCCGCCGTACATCACCAGGATCCGCTCGCAGCTCTCGGCGACGACGGCGAGGTCGTGGGTGACGAGGAGCAGCGAGAGACCGTGGCTCGCCCGCAACCTCCGCAGCAGGGCGAGGATCTCGGCCTGGATGACGACATCGAGCGCGGTGGTGGCCTCGTCGGCGATGAGCAGCTCCGGCTCGCAGGAGATCGCGATCGCGATGAGGACCCGCTGGAGCATGCCGCCCGAGAGCTGGTGCGGGTACTGCTGGAACACGCCCGCCGGGTCGTGCAGACCGACCTCGGCGAACAGCTCGACGGTGCGGTCGCGGGCCGCGCCGCGGCGCAGTCCGCGCTTGACCCGCAGCTGCTCGGCGAGCTGGTGGCCGACGGTCAGCGAAGGGTTGAGGTACGAGGCGGGGTCCTGGAACACCGCGCCGATCCGACCCGCGCGCACCCTGTCCCAGGTGGAGCGCCGCGCCCCGGTCAGCTCGACGGCGTCGGGACCGTCGCCGAGCACGATCCGGCCGGCGTCGACCCGTCCGGTGGCGGGCAGCAGGCCGAGGGCCGCACGGCAGGTGAGCGTCTTGCCGCTGCCGGACTCGCCCACCAGGCCGACGGACTCGCCGCGGCCGATCCGGAAGGAGACGTCCTGGACGGCGACCAGGCCGTCGCCGACCGAGATCTGGAGGTCGCTCACCTCCAGCGTGCTCGCGGTGTGCTCACGCACGGACGACATCGCGGTTCTCCTCTCGGGCGGGGGACGGTGCGGATCGGGTACGGCGGCGCGGCGCGTCGGTCGCGCCGGTGGCGTCGCGGATGGCGTCGGCGAGCAGGTTGAGGGAGCCGACGGTCGCCATCATCAGCAGGGCGGGGAAGATCGGCGCCCACGGCTGCTGGGCGAGATAGCCCAGGTCGGAGGAGAGCATCCCGCCCCAGGTGGGCGCGGGCGGGGTGACGCCGAGGCCGAGGAAGGCCAGCGAGGCGACTACGAGCAGCGCGGCGCCGGTGGCGTGCGCGGCGGTGACGGCGACGTTCGGCAGCACCTTGGTCCAGATGTGCCGGCGCAGGGTCCACCACTCGGTCGCGCCCATCAGCTCGGCGGCCTCGACGTACTGCACCTTGCGCAGGCCGAGCGCGGCAGCGCGGGTGACGCGGTAGAAGATCGGGCTGAGCAGGATGCCGATCGCGATCATCGCCTGCTGCAGGCCGTTGCCGAGCGTGCCGGCGACCGCGATGGCGAAGACCGTGAACGGCAGGATCACCAGGGTGTCGCCGACCCGCAGGGTCACCCACTCCAGCCGCGGGCCGAGCCAGGCCGACGCGAGCCCGGAGGGTACGCCGAGCAGACCGCCGATCAGCACCGCCTCGACAGCGCCGATCACGGACAGGCGCGTGCCCTCCATCAGCCGGCTCAGGACGTCGCGGCCGACGTAGTCGGTGCCGAGCAGGTGGGCGCCGCTCGGGCCCTGCAGCACATCGTCGGTGTACTGCTTCAGCGGGTCGTGCGGGGCGAGCGCGCCGCCGAAGAGGGCGAGGAACGCGACGCCGGCGAGGAGGACGAGGGCCAGCCGGGCACTCGGGATGCGCCAAAGGGCGACGACGGTGGTCATCGGGCGGCTCCCCTCGCTCCGCCGCCGCGCCGGGCAACCGGGTTGAGCAGCACCTGGAGCAGGTTGACCACGAGACTCGCGACGACGACGACCACGGCGGTGACCAGCAGGGTGCCGAGGACGACCGGTACGTCGCCCCTCTCCGCCGCCTGCAGCGACAACTGCGCGACGCCCGGCAGGCCGAACAGCTTCTCGGTGATCACCGCTCCGCCGATGATGAGCGGGATCGCCAGGCCGATCACCGCGAGCGTCGGTCCTGCGGCGTTGCGGAGCACATGGCCGAAGAGCACGCGGCGCCGCCCGAAGCCGCGCATCTCGGCGCCGACCGCGTAGTTCTCGCGCAGCTCGCCGACCAACGAGGTCCGCAGCTGGCGGGCGATCGAGGCCGCCACGTCGAGGCTCAACGCGAGCGCGGGGAGGATCGCGAAGCGCAGCCACTCCAGCGGGTCCGCCTGGATCGGCACGTACCCGCCGGCCGGCAGCAGTTGGAGCTTCACGGCGAACACGACGATGAGCGCCATGCCGATGACGAACGGCGGCAGCGTGGCGAGCAGCGAGCAGACCAGCGTCACGGCCCGGTCGAAGACGCCGCCGTTGCTGAGCGCCGCGCCGATCCCGGCTCCGCCACCGACCAGGAGCGCCAGCACCAACGCGAGGGCCGCGATCGAGAGGTCGACCGGGAGCGCCTGCCGGATGCTGTCGGCGACCGGGATGGTCGTGAACCAGGACCGGCCGAGGTCGCCGGTCAGGGCATTGCCGACCCACCGGACGTACTGCTCCGCCAACGGTCGGTCGAGACCGAACTCGTGATCGAGCCGGGCGATGTCCGCAGGCGTCGCCGTCTCGCCCAGGGCCGCGGCCGCCGGGTTGCTGTCGCTGAGCGCGCCGAGACCGAAGGTCACGACCGAGGCGAGGAAGAGCACGGTCACGGTGACGGCGGCGACGCCCGCCAGCGACCGCAGCGCCGGGAGGGTGCGCCGGGCCGCGGCGCCCGCCCGGCGGCCGGCGAGCAGGGACACCGGCGCCGAGGCGACCAGCGTCACGACGTGGTCACCCCCTCGAAGCGGCGCAGGCTCGGCGACTCCGGCAGGGCGGAGACACCCTTGCGCGCGACGATCGACGGCGCGAGGTAGAGGAAGACGTTGGGGAACGTGGTTACCGCGATCCGGGTCGCCTCCTGAAGGAGGGCGGCATACGCCGGGTCGTCGGTCGGGGTCTCCTTGACCTTCTTCAGCTGCGCCTCGAGCTCGGGGCTGGTGGTCCGGCTCGGGTTCATCAGACCGTCGGCACCGAAGAGCACCTGGAATGCCTGCACCGGCGACTCGCGGCCCGCGAAGCCGTCGTACGCCAGGGCCTTGGAGTGCTCGATGTAGACCAGCTGGGTGTGCTGGGTCTGGGGGATCGTGTCGATCGTCGCCTCGATCCCCACCTCCTTGAGCTGCGCCTGGATCAGCTCCACGGCGGCCTGGGCCATCCCGGAGCTTGTGAAGACAGCCGGCACCGGGTCGGTGTAGCCGGCGTCGGCGAGCAGCTGACGCGCCTTGTCGGGGTCGTAGGCGTAGACATCGCCCAGGTCCGGGTTGTAGCCGACGTACCCGGGCGGGAAGGGCTGGTAGTTGACGTCGCCGATGCCGAAGTTGGCGACCTCCTTGATCTTCTCCCGGTCGATGGCGAACTTCAGCGCCTCGACGACGGCCGGGTCGTCGAACGGCTTCATGCCGGCGTGCACGTCGAGGCAGTAGACGAACATCGAGTCGAGGACCTGCACGTCCAGCCCGGCGTCCTGGGCCTGCTGCACCTGCGCGCCACCGAGGCGGGCGACGTTGTACTGCCCCGACTGGACCGCGGCGACGACCGTGGCCGGGTCGGCTTGGGGGTAGAGGTCGAAGGCGGACACTTTGATCTCGTCCGCGGCGAGGAAGTTCGGGTTCTTCTTCATCGAGGCGTGGTCGTTCTGGACGTACGTCGTGACCTCGAACGGACCCGAGCCAGCGGGCTGGGTGGCCAGGGACGCGGCGTCCTTCTCGAAGACCGCCGGGTTCACGACCATGCCGGTCTTGCCGGCGAACAGCAGCGGATACTGGTAGTCGACCTCGCTCAGCTCCAGCACGACGTCGCGGTCGCCGGACGCGCTGACCTTCTTGATCGTCTTCATCTGCGGGGCGATGAGCGAGCCCTGCGCGCTGCGGCCGCGCTCGATCGACCTCGCGACGGCGGTGGCGTCGAGCGGGCTTCCGTCGCTAAAGGTCAGGCCCGCGCGCAGGGTGAAGGTGACCTTCGTGCCCGCCGAGTCGTACGCCCACGACTCGGCGAGCCACGGGATGGCGTTGCCCTCCCGGTCGAGCGCGGTGATGGGGTCGTAGACCAGCGCGAGCATCTGCACGTCGGACCCGGCGGAGGAGGTGACCGGGTCCCAGGTGGTCGGCAGCTGCCAGGCCCACTTGATGGTGCCGGAGCCGCTGCCGGAGCCGGCCCCGGTCGACGTACCGCCGCAGGCCTCGAGCGCCAGGATCAGGCCGGCGCCCAGGCTGGCGCCCAGGAAGGTCCGGCGGTTGAGGTTCGTGGCGGGCTGCCTGGTACGCAGGGACATCGAGGTCTCTTTCGTGCGGTGTTCTCGGGTGGGTGGGTACGACCGGGTGTCCCGGGCGCCCGGTGGGTACGACCGGGTGCCCGGAGTTCTAGGGCGTCGCGGGGCTCGCGGCGCGGGCCGCGGCGTGCCGGTTGACCGGGACGGGGAGCCCGAGATGTCCCCGCAGGGTGGTCGCCTCGTAGTCGGCGCGAAAGACCCCGCGCTCGGTGAGGATCGGCACGACCTCGTCGACGAAGCGACGGAAGTTGGCCGGGTGATCGACGCCGACGTTGAAGCCGTCACAGGCGCGCGCCTGCCACCACTCGACGAGCTTGTCGGCGACCGTGTCCGGGGCGCCGACGAACTCGCTCTTGCGGAAGTGCCGGGTGGCCTCGACGGTCTGGCGCAGGGTCCAGCCGTTCTCGGCCGCCCGCTCGGTGACCGCCTTGGCCTGTGTGAAGAACGAGCGCCGGCCGTACTCCAGGGTCTCGGCGGGGAACGGCGCGTCGAGGTCGTACTGCGTGAAGTCGTGCCAGCCGAACGGACGCCCGAACTCGGCGAGCGCGGCGGCGAAGGTGTGGTCGCGGTCGTTGTTGAACGCCTCGATCTCGCGGGCCTCCTCGTCGGTGTCGCCGACGACGACCTTGATCCCGGGCATCACGACGAGGTGCTCGGGATCGCGTCCGAACCGCGTGCGCGCCCGGTCCTTGATGTCGTCGTAGAACGCCTGTCCGCTGGGGATGTCCGGAGCGTGGGTGAAGATCCCCTCGCCGACACTGGCACCGAGATCGCGGCCCTGGTCGGAGTCGCCGGCCTGGAAGACGACCGGGTGGCCCTGAACCGAGCGGACCAGGTTGAGCGGGCCGCGCACCCGGAAGTAGGTGCCGTCGTGGTCGAGCACGTGCTGCTTGTCACGGTCGAGGAAGACCCCCGTCTCGCGATCGCGGACGAAGGCGTCGTCCTCGTAGGAGTCCCACAGCGCGCGGGCGAGCTCGACGAACTCCTGCGCCCGGCCGTAGCGGGTGTCGTAGTCGTAGTGCTCGTCGAGCCCGTAGTTGGCGGCGGTGCCGGCGTCGCCGGTGGTGACGACGTTCCAGCCCGCACGGCCGCCGCTGATCAGGTCGAGGGAGCCGAGACGCCGGACCAGGTTGAAGGGGCTGTTGAAGCTCGTCGTCGCGGTGCCGACCAGACCGAGGTAGGTGGTGCGCGCGGCGAGCGCGCTGAGCAGCGTCAGCGGCTCGAGCCGGTTGAGGTAGTGCGGCGGCGAGTGCGGGGTGATGAACTGGCTGTCGACCACGAACAGCAGGTCGAAGCAGCCGCGCTCGGCGAGCCGGGCGATCTCAGTGTACCAGTCGAGACTGACGCTGGCGTCGCCCGGGATGTCCGGGTCCAGCCACAGCGTGTGGCTCCCCGGACCGCCGGTGCCGTAGGGCACCGCACCCAGGTGGATCTGCCGCTTCGTCGCCATCCGACCCCGCTCCCGCCTCGTCCCGATGTTTGTCTACCAAGTTACTCAGATTAAGGAGGGTGGTCCAACGCGGGTTCGTGATCCCAACCGATCACGGGGCGTGATGGGTCGGCTACTCTTGTTTTATGAGCAAGATTCTGGACATTGCTCCGCTGCGCAGTCTGGTCGCCGTCGCAGACTGCGGCGGTTTCCAGCGCGCGGCGACCCAGCTCCACCTCAGCCAGGGCGCGGTGAGCCAGCACGTACGACGCCTTGAGGGCGTCGTCGGCACCAAGCTTGTCGAGAAGCACGGGCGGGGATCCCGGTTCACCTCCGGCGGCGAGCGGCTGGTGCAGCACGCCCGGCAGATCCTGGCGGCGCACGACGACACCCTGCGCAGCTTCGCGGTCGAACAGGTCGCCCAGGTCACCATCGGCTCCACCGAGCACGCCGCGGCCCAGCTGCTGCCCTCGCTCGCGGCCGCCCTCGAGCGGGCGGACCCCGGCTACCGGTTCCGGTTCCGCATCGACCGCGGCAACCGGCTGCGCGAGGGGCTCCTGGCGGGATCCATCGACCTGGCCCTCGTGCTCGACGCCGACGACCCGGCCGCCGTCCCCGTCGGGGAGCTCGACCTCGCCTGGTACTCCTCCCCCACCTGGTCACCGCCCCACGCCCCGGAGCCGGTATCGGTCGTCGCCTTCGACAGCCCCTGCAGCCTGCGCAACCGGGCCCTGGAGACCCTCGCCGCGCACGCCGTGCCGGCGGCCATCGGCGCCGAGGCGATCCAGCTCGCCGGCGTCCAGGCCGCCGTCGGCGCCGGGCTCGGCGTCGCCCTCATGGCCACTCTCGGCCAGACCCCCGAGGGACTGTTCCGCCGCGACGACCTCCCCACCCCCGAACCGCTCCGGCTCTCCGTGTGCGCCCGCAGCGGGCTTCCTGCCGACGTGGTACGGCTGGCGGCGGACGCCCTGGCGCCCCTGCTCGCGGCAGCACGACCGGGCGACCGAGCGGGTGAACTCGGCCGAGGTGCCCCCTCCAGCGAACCGTCACCACTAACGTGACGACGTTCGGCCGTCCACGGCCCCACCCACCCCAGAGAGGGCACTTCCATGCGCATCCCCATCAAGGGCAGCGGTCCGGCGGCAGTCGTGATCGCCCTCCTCGCCCTCCTCGTCGCCGTGTCCGGCAGTTCGTACGCCGCGGTGGTGGCCCACAAGAACTCGGTAGACACGGCCGCCCTTCAGCACCATGCCGTCACCCGATCGAAGATCGACCAGGGCGCGGTCGGCTCGGGCAAGGTGCGCGACGGCAGTCTGCGCGCACTCGACTTCCGCGCCGGAGAGCTGCCCGCCGGCACGCAGGGCGCACCGGGTGCGGCAGGGGCCCCGGGCGCGGCAGGGGCGGACGGCGGCCCGGGCCAGGCCGGCGCACCGGGAGCCGACGGCGACCAGGGCCCCGCCGGCCCCGCCGGCCCCGCCGGACCGGCCGGACCCGCCGGACCGCCCGGACCCCAGGGCGTGCCGGGCGAGAGCGCCCCGGGCAGCGCCTACGCGTACTACGACCACAGTGCCCCGGACAGCATCGCGATCCCCATCCTGGTGCCGAACACCCCGCAGAACGTCAGCGGCATGGCCTTCACCAAGCTCGGCACCGGGCCCGACTTCCTCGGCCCGACCGGGCTGACGTTCACCCGAGCGGGCACGTACCGGATCAGCTACGGCGTCGACCTCCTGCCGCCGCTCGCCGTCACCACCCTGTCCACCTTCGCCACCAAGGGCGCCGACGGCCTGCCGACCGATCCGGTCGTGCCCGGCAGCCGGATCAGCCGGACGGTCAGCACCTCGGTCCTCGCCCCCGAGCGGATCGCCCACGACTTCCTGGTGCAGGTCGCGGCGGGCGACACCGTCACGGTCTACGTGCAGACGAGCCTGCTCGGCGTCGTCCGCACCAGCCAGCAGGTCGACGTCGAGCTGATCAACTGATGCCGTCGTACCGGACAAATCGGTCGTGGATCCGCCCGATCGGCGACCGATTCGTCCGGTACGACGGGAGGCGTCAGGTGCTCTCGGGCCCGGGCCCGGGCCCGGTCGTCGCGACCGGGCCGGCGGCATGCCGCGCGACCGTGCGATGGAGCGGGAGCGCGACATGGCCGCGCCGCCGTACGCCGGTGGCCGCGTCGACGACGTAGAGCCACACCACGCCGGGTACGGCGGCACGGGCGACCTGGATCCGGCAACGGCCGGCGACGCCGGGCAGGGTCACGATGTCGCCGGGCTCGAGCAGCGCGGCGGTGACGGTCTCGGCGGTGCACTCGTCCATGCGTCCTGCCGGCTCCCTTCGCATCCGATTCCACGTGGAATCACGACATGAAAACTTCTTCAATTCATGTAGTCTAGCGGATGTCCGAGGGCACGCGAGAGGGAGGAGCCCGCGATGGGCGTTCCGCTCTACCAGACCAAGGCCGAGTTCTTCCGGACCCTGGGCCACCCCGCCCGGATCCGGATCCTCGAGCTGCTCGCCGAGCGCGACCACGCGGTCCACGAGCTGCTCGAGCAGATCGCGATCGAGCCCAGCAACCTCTCGCAGCAACTCGCCGTGCTCCGCCGTACGTCGCTGGTGGTCTCGCGTCGCGAGGGTGTCGCGGTCGTCTACTCCATCAGCGTCCCCGAGGTCCGCGACCTCCTGCTCTCGGCCCGCCGGATCCTGGTCGGACTCGCCGAGACCCGGTCCGACTTCGAGGACGAGCTCATGGTCCCCGACCGCCGATGAGCGCCCTCACGGCGCGGGTCCGGCAGCTCGCGCCGCGGCGGGAGGACTGGACCCCGGCCCGTCCGCGCCGCGATCTCACCGCCGGCGTCATGGTCGCGCTGGTCGCGCTGCCCCTCGCCCTCGGCTTCGGGGTGAGCTCCGGCGTCGGCGCGGGGGCGGGCATCGTGACGGCGATCGTGGCCGGCGCGGTCGCGGCCGTCTTCGGGGGCAGCCACGTCCAGGTCAGCGGCCCCACCGGGGCGATGACCGTCGTCCTCATCCCCATCGTCGCTGCCCACGGCGCCGACGGCGTCCTGGTCGTCGGTCTCCTCGCCGGGCTGATGTTGATCGCGTTGGCCGTGACCGGCGCGGGCCGGGCGATCCGCTACGTGCCCGTCCCTGTCATCGAGGGCTTCACCGCGGGCATCGCCGTGATCATCGCGCTCCAGCAGCTGCCCGCCGCCCTCGGCGTCGACGTGCACGCCGAGCGGATCCTGGTGCTCGCCGGCGACGCGGTGCGGACCTGGGCCGCCGCGCCCGACCTCGCCCCGCCCGGGACCGCGCTGGCGGTCGCCGCGGTCATCGTCGCGCTCGCCCGGGTCCGCGCGGGGTTCCCGGCGGCGCTGGTTCTGGTCGCACTGGCGACCGGGGTGAACGCACTGCTCGGTCGCGGCGGCGAGCGGCCCCTCGCCACCATCGGCGCGATCCCGTCCGGCCTGCCGGCTCCCCGGCTGCCGTCCGTGCCCTGGGGCGATCTCGACACCCTGATGCTCGCCGCGGTGGCGGTCGCCGCGCTCGGCGCCCTGGAGAGCCTCCTCTCCGCGACCGTGGCCGACGCGATGAGCGTGGGCCAGCGGCACGACCCGGACCGCGAGCTGCTCGGCCAGGGGCTCGCCAATGTCGCCAGCCCGCTCTTCGGCGGCATCCCCGCCACCGCCGCCATCGCGCGGACCGCCGTCAACGTCCGCTCCGGCGCCGGCTCCCGGCTGGCCGCCCTCAGCCACGCCCTCCTGCTGCTGGTCGTGGTCCTCGCGGCCGCCCGGTGGGTCGGTCACATCCCGCTCGCCGCGCTGGCCGGCGTGCTGATCGCGACGGCCGTGCAGATGGTCCGCGTCGCCAGCCTCGCGCCACTCCTGCGCGCCACCCGCGGCGACGCCGCGACGCTGCTGGTCACCGCCGTTGCCACGGTCGCCCTCGACCTGGTTCTCGCCGTGATCATCGGCCTGGTGGCGGCCGGGTTCTTCGCGCTGCGCCAGACCGCCACCACCGCCCGACTGGAGGAGGTCCCGCTCGACGACGGCGACCACCACGACGAGGAGCGACGGCTGCTCGACGAGCACATCGTCGCCTACCGCCTCGACGGACCGCTGTTCTTCGCCGCCGCGCACGACTTCCTGCTCGACCTCGCCGAGGTGCGACAGGTCCGCGTCGTCGTCCTGCGGATGTCCCGCCTCACCACCATCGACGCCACCGGCGCCCACGTCCTGGCCGACACGATCGAGCGACTGGAGCGGCGCGGCGTGACGGTGCTGCTCTCCGGCATCCGACCCGCACACCTCGCGGTGCTGGAGCGGCTGGGCGTCCCGAGCCGGCTCGCCCATGAGCGCCACGTCTTCACGACCACCCCCGAGGCGATCGCGCACGCCCGGCTGCACTCCGCCCGGGTGGCCCACGACGCCGAGACCCCGGCGGCCCCTGCCGGCTGAGTGCCGTCGCGGCTCAGGAGGCCGCGCGGGCGCCCGCCGCCGCGAGCAGCCGGGCGGCGGCGTCCGGGAGCGGTGTGTCGCTCGGCCAGATGGCGGTCAGCGGGCGGACCAGGGCGAGCCCGGCGAGCGGTACGGCGCGCAGCTCGTCGAGGCGCAGCTGGGCCTCGACCGCGCGCTCCGACAGGGCGACCGGCCCCATGCCGGCGATCGCGGCGTGGGTGAGGCCGTTGTTGGACGCCATCACCAGACCGGGCTCCAGGTCGTGCCCCTCGCGACGCAGCGCCTCCTCGAGGGTCACTCGGGTGCCCGATCCCTCCTCGCGGACCAGGATCCCGCCGGTGGCGAGCTCCGCGGCGCCGAGCGGGTCGGTCCGGTTCGCCCACGGGTGGCCGGGCGCGACGGCGACCACGAGCCGGTCGGCCCCGACCTGCTGGTGTCGGAGCCCGTCGGGGGCGGTCGGCACCTCGACGAAGCCGAGCTCGGCCGCACCGGTGCGGACCAGCCGCTCGACCTCGGTGGAGTTGGCGACGCTCAGGGACACCCGCAGGTCGGGTGCACCCGCGTGCAACCGGGCCAGCCAGGCCGGCGCGTAGTGCTCGGCGATCGTCATCGACGCCGCGGCCCGCACGACGAGCTCCCCCTCCGCGCGCAGCATCGCGATCGAGCGGGTGAACCGGTCGGCGGCACCCAGCAGCTCGGCCGCCCAGTCGACGACCAGCCGTCCGTGCGGCGTCAGCGTCGTCCCCTGCTTGGTGCGGTGGAGCAGGGTGACGCCCAGCCGCCGCTCGAGGGCGAGCATCCGGCGCGAGACACTGGGCTGCGAGAGCCGCAGCTCCTGGGCGGCCTGGCCGATGCTCCCCGTCCGTGCCACGAGGGCGAGCACCTCGAGGTCCTCGAGATCCGGTCGTCGGGCGGCGCTCATCGCGCTCCCCGTGGGGTGATCCATGCGTTCTCCGTATGACGTGATGCCCAGCTGCTCACTACAGAAGCCTGCCTCACCCCGCGAGGGTGGAGCACATGGCCACGAGAACCGCCCCCGACCCGACGACCGGGCGGGCCGCCCGGACCCGACGAGCCGGGACACTGCCCGGCCTCGTCCTCACCGGAGCCGGCCTCGCGGCCGCCGCGACGGGCCATCGGCTGGTCCCGTCCGTCGGCGTACTGACCTGGGCGGTCCTCCTCGGCGCCGCGGCCGCCAACCTCGACCTGGTCCCGATCGCAGCCCAGCCGGGGCTGCGCACCGCGGTCCGGAGGCTGCTGCGCGTGGGGGTCGTGCTGCTCGGCTTCTCGCTGTCGCTGACCGCGATCGGCGCCCTGGGTGTGCCGGTGATCGCACTGGTGGTCGTCACCCTGGTCGGCACCCTGGTCCTCACCTGGTGGCTCGGCCTGCGGATGAAGGTCAGCCCGGCCCGCAGCCTGCTCGTCGCCACCGGCTTCTCGATCTGCGGCGCCTCGGCGATCGCCGGGATGGAGCGCACCGCCGGCGCCGACGAGGACGACGTCGCCACCGCGATCACCATGGTCACGCTGTACGGCACGATCGCGATGATCGCCCTCCCGCTGCTGCAGGCGCCGCTCGGCCTCTCCGACCGGCAGCTCGGCATCTGGGCCGGTGCCAGCGTCCACGAGGTCGGGCAGGTCGTCGCCGCCGCCGGGCCGGCGGGGGCGACCGCCGTCGCGCTCGCCGTCGTGGTCAAGCTGACCCGGGTGCTGCTGCTTGCTCCGGTGGTCGCGGTCGTGAGCGCGGCCCGGCGCCGGTCCCGGCGCGCCGCGGAGCCGGACGAGGACGGGGCCGCCGGGCCAGCGATGGTGCCGCTGTTCGTCCTCGGCTTCCTCGCCTGCGTGCTGGTCCGCACCACCGGGCTGGTGCCCGAGGCCGTGCTCGACGTGATCGGCGGCCTGCAGACGGCGACCCTCGCCGCCGCGCTCTTCGCGCTCGGCACCGGCGTCCACCTCGGCGAGCTGCTGCACGGCGGCGGACGGGTGCTCGCGCTCGGCCTCGTCTCGACGCTTGTGGTCGCGACCGTGTCGCTGGCCGGCGTGCTCACCGTCAGCGCAGGATGACCGGGACCAGGGGCAGGCGCTCCGCGACCCTCGCGCCGAGCTACTCCAGCTCGCGCGCGATCTCCTGGGTGCGCGCCTCCGCCGCGGCGGCCCCGGCGACGACGACGGCGCGCAGGCCGCGCTCCTCGAAGGTCGCTATCGCGCGCTCCGTCGAGCCGCGCGGACTGGTCACCGCGCGGCGCAGCTCGGCCGGATCGACGGGGTCCACCGGGTCGGCCGGGTCGGCCGGGTCGGCCGGGTCGGCCGGCGCACCGTCGAGCATCCGGCCGGCCCCGGCGACGGTCCGCGCCGCGAGGACGCGGGCGAGCGGCGCGGGCAGGCCCAGCCGCTCACCGGCCTCCGCCAGCGCCTCGGTCAGGTAGAAGACGTAGGCGGGGCCGGACCCGCTGACCGCGCCGACGGCAGCGAGCTGGTCCTCGGCCACCTCGACGACGAGTCCCACCGTGGCGAACAGCGCGCGGGCCCGGTGCAGGTGCTCCGCCGAGGCGTGGGCGCCCGGGGCGATGGCGGTGACACCGTGGCCGACCCGGGTCGGCGTGTTCGGCATGGCCCGCACCACCGGCTGGCCGGGCGGCAGCGCCTGCTCGATGCTCGCCAGCGGTACGGCGCCGGCGACGCTCACCACGACGGTGTCCGGTGCCAGGCTCGTCGAGATCTCCGCGGCCAGGGCGCCCACCTGCGCCGGCTTCACCCCCAGCACGACCACCTGCGCCTCGGCGGCCGCCCGGGCGTTGGCCGTCGGGCCGGGGGTCGCGTCGGCAGGTCCGGTTCCGGTCGCGACGGCGCGGACGCCGTACCGGCCGGCGAGGCGGTCGGCGCGCTCCGCGCTCCGGACCGTCGCGCGCACCTGGTCCGCGGGCACCCCGGAGTCGAGGAGTCCCGCGAGGATGGCCTCGTTCATGGCACCGCAGCCGAGGAAGGCGATCGTCGTACCCACCCCCGCATCCTGCCAAGACCGCGCGCAGCGGCGCGTAGCCTGCCCCTGTGGCAGGTGAGCAGGACACAGCCTTCGAGCTCGGACGCGACGGCGCCGCGTGGATCGTGGCGGGCGTCGACGGGAGCGTCACGTCGACCCGGGCCGGCGCGTACGCCGCCGGACTGGCCCGCCGGCAGAGCAGCCGCCTGGCGCTGGTGCTCGCCCGTGACGTGAGCGCCGAGGCCTCGCTCGGCAACGAGGGTGCCGTCCGGGCCGCCCTGGAGGGCCAGGACCAGGTCGAGCAGGAGCTCCGCGACGCCATCGCCACCACGACCTGGCCGGTCGACGTCGAGCTGTTCGTCCGCGTGGGACCCCCGGCCCGCGTGCTCGCGGCTGTCGCCGAGGAGCTGTCCGCCGGCCTCATCGTCCTCGGCTCGTCACGCCAGCACGCCTACCTCCGGCCGGGTGGACCGCTGCCCGTGCAGCTGATGCGGCTGCGCCGCTGGCCGGTGCTCGTCGTCCCCTGACCGGATCGCACCAGCCTGGACGCCCCGGTCCGCCCGCGATAGGACGGAGGGATGGACATGACCCGGATGCGCAGGTCCCGCGCGCTGGAGGCGGTCGGGTACGACGACGCCACCGGTCGGCTGCGGGTCCGCTTCCGCCACGGCGGCACCTACGACTACCTCGACGTCGAGCCGGCGGTCTTCGAGGGGCTGTGCGCCTCGGCCCATCCGTGGACCGAGTGGCGCGAGCGGATCCTGGCGCACGAGGTCGAGCGGATCGAGGACTGATCCGGGGCGGACGCGGGTCCGCGCGGGTCAGCGGGAGGACGGGCCACTCCCGGTCATCGGGCCCAGTCGCAGCGGACGGATGCTCTCGACGGAGAGGTCGCGCACCCGGGGCAGGGTGCCCCACATCGCCCGCCCGCCGGGGGTGCGCACCAGGGGACCGAGCACCCGGTGGAAGCGGGCCTGCTCCGCCGCGGTGCTGGCCCGGGCGGGGCCGACCGTGCCGACCAGCAGCACGCCCGGCGGCCTGACGAAGCGCCCACGGAGGAGCGAGCGCAGCCACATCAGTGCCCCGCTGTCGACGGCGGCGATGGTGACCCGCGGGTCGCGGTCGACGTTCTCGGCGAGCCGGCAGTTGAAGACGTCGAAGTAGAAGCCGGTCCCCGGCCCGGTGAGCTGGACCGAGCCGATCGGCGTGACGTGGGCAGAGCCGTCGGCATTGGTCGAGGCGATGCTGCAGTGCAACGACGTGGCGACCGCCCGGCGGACGGTACGGCGGGCGAGGAGCCAGTCGGCATCGCCGAGTGGGAAGGGGCCGTCGGCATCGCGCGAGTGCATGACTCCAATGTAGAGACTAGTCTCTACAAAATCTAGAGACTAGTCTCTACGCATGGGTCGGTCCGTCGTCCACACACACAACACACTGCTCGACGCCGCAGTGGAGCTCTTTGCGGCCGGCGGTGCCCGGGCGGTCACCATGAGCGCGGTCGCGCGGGCGGCCGGCGCCCCCAGCGGCTCGGTCTATCACCGGTTCCCGGACCGCGGGACCCTGCTCGCCGACCTGTGGCTGCGGACGGCCACCCGGTTCGAGGCCGCCTACCACGACCGGCTCGGTGAGACGCCGAGCCCGGAGACCGCCGTCGACGCCGCCGCCTGGATCGTCACCTGGTGTCGGGCCGAGCCGGCGAGCGCCGCGGTCCTTCAGGCCGGGCCGACAGCCTTCGACCCCGACACCTGGCCGCCTGGCCGCGCCGCCGAGCTCGTGGCGGCCCGCGACCGTCGCGACGTCGCGCTGGGCGCCGCGGTCGGGTCGGTGGCGACCGCGACAGGCGTCCCGGTCGACGAGGTCTCGTTCGCCCTGCTCGGCCTCCCTCTCGCCGTCGCCGGCCAGTATCTCCGGGCGGCCGAGCCGGTCCCCGCGGACGCGGTGGACCTGGTGAGCCGGCTGGCCGCCCGGGTGCTGGGTCTGACCTGACCCTTCGCTCAGTCCAGCCGCGCCGCCGTGCCCACCTGGCCGGGACGGAGCCGCTCGGGGGGTGATCGGGAGGCGGGTCACCCCGGGTCGTCGACGTACCGATCGGCGCCGGCCAGTACGCCGGCTCCGGCCAGCAGCACCGACGCGAGCCCCAGCGCCGCCAGCGGCGCCCCCCAGCCGCCGGTCCGGTCGTGGAGCACGCCGACCAGCAACGGTCCCAGCGCCGCCAGGGCGTAGCCGACCGACTGCGCCATGCCCGACAACGCCGCAGCTCCGGCGGGTCGGCGGGAGCGGAGCGCGAAGAGGGTCAGGGCGAGTCCGACCGCGCCACCGCACCCGAGTCCGAGCAGCACGGTCCACCCCACCACGCCGGACGACGGAGCGAGGGCCAGGCCGGCGATGCCGACCCCGATGACCGCCGCGCAGAGGGCCGCCGCGAGCCGTTGGGAGCGCGCGCGGACGGCCAGCAACGGGAGGACGAGCGCGCCGACGACACCGCTGGCGCTCAGGACCCCGGTCATCACGCCGGCCGCCGTCTCGTCCAGCCCCGCGTCGTGCAGCACCTCGGGCAGCCAGGCCGTCAGTGTGTAGAACACCGCGGACTGCAGCCCGAAGTAGACCGCGACCGCCCACGCGGTCGGCGAGCGCCAGACCCGCACCGTCGACGACGGTACGACGACCGGGGCGACGTCCGGGGCGACGTCCGGGGCGACGACCGGGGCGACGTCCGGACGCGGAGCCCGTCGCCGCTGGATGACCAACCACAGCGCCCAGGCGAGCAGGGCCGGCAGACCCCACAGCCCGAGCGCGGCACGCCAGTCGAGACCCAGCGCGTGCCCGAGCGGCACCGCGGCGCCCGCGGCACCGGCCGCCCCGAGGCTGAGGGTCACGGAGTAGAGGGCCATGACGGCGCCGAGGTGGGCGCCGAGGTCGCGCTTGATGACCACCGGGACCAGCACGTTGGCCGCCGCGATCCCGACCCCGATCACCGCGGAGCCCAGGTACAGCGCGGGGATCGACGGCACCACCCGGATCGCGCACCCGGCCAGCAGCACGAGGACCGAGGCGACGAGGGCCCGCTCCAGGCCGATCCGGCGCGCCAGCCCGGGAGCGGCGGGCGACAGCACGGCGAAGCACAGCAGCGGCAGCGTCGTCAGCATGCTCGTCGCGGCCGCGGTGAGTCCCGTGTCGGCACGCAGCTGCCCGGTCAGCGGTCCAACGGCCACCAGCGGGGGACGCAGGTTGACGGCGAGGACCGCCACGCCGACGACCAGGAGCAGCGCGCGCCGGCCCCCTCGGCCCGCTCGGCTCCCGCGCCGCATGGCGGAGGTCGCCGGCCGCAGCTCAACCATGCAGCAGCCCGCGGACCGCCCGGCCCAGCGCCGTCGCGGGATCGGCCAGGTCGAGGGGCAGGTCGAAGTGGTTGCGCCCCGGCGCCTCCGGCACGACCTCGACCCGGTTGCCGAGCGCGCGCCAGGACGCGGCGAACGCCCGGCTCTGCCGCTTGAACTCGCCCGTCTCGTGCTCGGCCCAGGTCACGACCAGCACCGCGTCCGACGCGCGGAGCCGGGACAGCGGGCTGATCTCCCACGCGGTCGGCTCGTCGAGCCCGAGCGGATCGTTGACGTAGGTGCCGACCAGCGGGCGCAGGTCGTAGACGCCGCTGAGCAGCGTCGCGCTCCGGATCTCGGCCCGGGGCCCGAGATCGGCGGGGTCGCCGAGAGTCAGCAGCGCCGCCAGGTGCGCGCCCGCCGAGCTGCCCGCGAGGTGGATCCGCGCCGGGTCGATGCCCAGGTCAGCGGCGTGCTCGACCAGCCAGCCGAGGGCCGCCCGGCACTCGGCGGCGATCTCGGCCAGGGAGACCTCCGGGGCGAGTGGGTACTCGACGGCGACGTACGCCGCGCCGGCGGCCAGCACGTCCGGCACCGCACCGCAGGCCCGCTCCTTGGTCTCGGCCTGCCAGTAGCCGCCGTGCACGAAGACGAGCACCGGGACCGGGGAGGTGTCGCCGGGATGGAAGACGTCCAGGCGCTGCCGCGCGCCCGGACCGTAGGCGTGCTCGGTGTGCGGGTGCCGGGCCCGGGCGACGTCGCTGGCCGCGGCGTAGACGTCGAGCTCGGCGTCGATCGAGTCGACCATCGAGCTCGGCGAGTACGCGCGGGCCAGGTCGGCCGGCGCCAGGTCCCGCCAGGCATCGACCCGCTCGTCGCCGCTCACTGGCACTATCTCGCTCAGCGGGTGTGACGGGCGGGTGGGGCGGTGTAGAGGGTGGTGCGTTCGTGGACGGGGCGGTTGATGCCGTGGCCGATCTGGACCAGTTCGGCCACGGTTTTGGCGGAGCCGTGCTCGGAGCCGGCCATGCGGGAGATGGTCTCTTCCATGAGGGTCCCGCCGAGGTCGTTGGCGCCGGCGGACAGCATCGCTTGGGTGCCGGTGGTGCCGAGCTTGACCCAGGAGGTCTGGATGTTGTCGATACGGCCGTGGAGCAGGATCCGGGCCATCGCGTGCACGGCGAGGTTGTCACGCAGGGTCGGGCCGGGCCGGGCCACGCCGGCGAGGTAGATCGGTGCGGAGGTGTGGACGAACGGGAGGGGCACGAACTCGGTGAACCCGCTGCTGCCGTTCTCACGGGCGGTGTCCTGGATGTTCTTGAGCACGCCCAGGTGGGTGACCCAGTGCCGCGGGTTGTCGACGTGGCCGTACATCATCGTGGACGTGGTCGGCAGTCCGATGCGGTGCGCGGTGGTGACGATCTCGACCCAGGTCGAGGCGGGCAGCTTGCCCTTGGTCAGGACCCAGCGGACCTCGTCGTCGAGGATCTCCGCGGCAGTACCGGGCAGCGACCCCAACCCTGATTCACGGGCCTTGATGAGGAAGTCCTCCACGCTCAGGCCGGTGCGGGCGGTGCCGTTGACGACCTCCATCGGGGAGAACGCGTGGACATGCATGCCCGGCACCCGCTGTTTGACCGCGGCGGCGATGTCGAAATAGGCGGTCGCGGGCAGCTCGGGATCGATCCCGCCCTGCATGCACACCTCGGTCGCGCCCAGGTCCCAGGCCTCCTGGGCACGCTCGGCGACCTCGGCATAGGACAGGGAGTAGGCATCCGCGTCGGTGCGGCGTTGCGCGAACGCACAGAACCGGCACCCGACGTAGCAGACGTTGGTGAAGTTGATGTTCCGGTTCACCACATACGTCACCACCTCCCCGACGACCTGTTTGCGCAGGTCGTCGGCCAACCCGATCACCTGGCGCAGCAGGTCCCCTTCGGCGGTCATCAACGTCAGGGCGTGCTCATCGGACAGGTTCCCCGGATCACGCTCCGCAGCCCGCAGCGCGTCACCACCTTCCGCGTGCAAAACGGCCGGGGTGCTGGTCAATTGGGAGGTGATCGCGGCTGCCTCACCGACCGTGGCCCAGTCGCCGTACACCGATCCGAAGTCGCTGCGCCGGTCCTCGCTACGGCCTTCGCTGTCCACAGCGGTATGAAGGTCGGTGCGGCCGCGGCCGTGGTCGGCGTCGAACCCGCCGTCGGGCTCCTGCCAGGCCAAGCCGACCGGTCGCACGTCGGGGATCGCCAGCCCAGGGACCCCGGCGACGCTGCCATCAAGATCGGCCAACGCCGCGACGTGGGCGTGCAGCCGCGGGTCGATCCACGCCTCACCGCGACCCAACGCCCCGGTCACGTAGTCCGGATGCACGGTCAACCGGGCCTTGAGGTCGAACCCACACTGCTCGGTGATCGACCGCAGCCGCTCCAGCGAGGGCCAGGGCCGTTCGGGGTTCACATGATCCGGGGTCAGCGGCGACACGCCACCCCAGTCATCGACCCCGGCATCCAGCAACGCCCTACATTCGGTCAGGTCGACCAGGTTCGGTGGTGCCTGGATCCGTGCCTTCGGGCCCAGGACGATCCGGGTGACCGCGATCGCGGCGCGGTACTCCGCGAGGTCGAGATCGTCGACATGACGCATCGCGGTGTCCGGCTTCGCGCGGAAGTTCTGCACGATCACCTCCTGGACCGCCCCGTAGGCCCGTGAGACCTTCCGCAACGCGAAGATCGTCTCCGCGCGCTCGGTCAGGGTCTCGCCGATCCCGACCAACAGGCCGGTCGTGAACGGGATCCCCAACCGCCCGGCGTCCTCCAGGGTCCGCAACCGCACCGCGGGGTCCTTGTCCGGCGACCCGTAATGCGCCAGGCCCTTCGTCTCATAGAGCCGGGTGGAGGTGGTCTCCAGCATCATCCCCATCGAGGGGGACACCGCCTTGAGCCGGTTCAACTCCTCCCAACTCATGACACCCGGGTTGAGGTGGGGCAACAGACCGGTCTCCTCCAACACCCGCACCGCCATCGCCCGGACATACGCGATGGTCGAGTCATAGCCCTGCTCGTCCAACCACGCCCGCGCCTCGGGCCACCGATCCTCCGGCCGATCGCCCAACGTGAACAACGCCTCGAGACAACCGAGCTCAGCACCCCGAGAGGCGATGTCGAGGATCTCGTCCGGCGACAGATACGGCGCCCGCCCCTCCCGCACCGCCTGGGCCGGAGTCTCCACGAACGTGCAGTAATGACACCGATCCCGACACAACCGCGTCACCGGCACAAACACCTTCGGCGAGAACGTCACCACACCCCGACCAGCCACCACCCGGCCCGCCGCGACCAGGCCCGCATCCCGCACCTTCACCGCCGCCGCACACAACCGGTCGAGCTCCTCGCCGGTCGCGGCAAGGAGCGCCTCGACCTCGGCGGGGTCGAGGGCGGCACCACGCTCCGCCCGGGCCAACGCACGACGAACCTGCTGGGGAGTGGGCGCCTTGGGGGTCTCCGTGCTCACGGGTGACTCACTTTCCTGTCGTGCCTGTCGATGCTCCGACGACGCAGTCGTCCCGAAGCAGGTCCGGCGAGGTGCTGCTGAGCACCGCCGCCGTGTGGGGGCCCACGCCGAGGCGGATCGCCCGGCGCAGGGACTGCATGTCGTCGACGTCGCAGCGCAGCCCGGCGAGGTCGTCGCCGAGCGGCTCCATGCCGGCCGCGCTGTGCCGGCCGGCCGAGCCGGTGCCGAAGCGCGGCTCGATCCGACGGTCGGGGGCGGTCAGCAGCGTGGTGCCGGTGCCGTCGAGGTCCGCGACCCGGCGCGGGGTGCCCCGCCGCCGGGCGCGGGTGAGGGCCTCGTCGAGGTCGGCGAGCGACATCGCGGGCAGGTCGGACACCAGCACCGCCGTCGGCCGACCGGGCGCCAGCCGGCCGAGGGCCCAGCCGATGTCGCCGTTCAGGTCCCCCGGCGCCGGCGGTACGACGACCCGGGCGCCGAGGTCGGTGACCCGTGCGGCGACGTACGCGTCCCGGGTGCCGATCACGACCTCGACCGCGGCCTCGCAGCGCAGCGCTGTCGAGACCGTGTCGAGGACGAACGCCAGGGCCAGCTCCCGCCGCGCCGGGTCCGGTACGTCGAGCCGGGACTTGGCCCGGTCGAGCTCCTTGACCGGCACCAGGACCTGGACGTCAGGGCAGGCCGATGATCCGTAGGCCCGCATGGGTCCGGTTCCGGATATTGATGCCGATCAGCAGCGGGGTCAGGCACTCGACGAGGCGGCTGGCCTCCAGCTTGCCGGCGTCGACGACCCGCAGGCCCTCGATGGAGCCGACGATCTCGCGGACGACCTCCTTCGCCGCCTTGGCGTCGCCGCAGATCAGGGTGTCCTGGTCGAGCGGGCTGCCGAGGTCCTCGAGCACGACGGCGCTGAGGGTGTGCAGGCCGGAGACCACGTCGACTCCGTTGGGCGCGGCGGCGGCCGCCTGCTGGCCCGCCGAGCCCGCCCACACGCCGACGACCTGGGTCGGTCGGCCGCCGATCGCCGGGGCGAGGGGCACGGTGGCGTCGAGCAGGACCTTGCCGGGGACGAGCTCGTCGGCCACCGACGCGATGGTCGCGACCTGGCTGGCGAGGGGGACGGAGAGGATGACCAGCCGGTCGGCCATCCGCACGGCGGCCTCGTTGACGACGCCGTGCACCTGAGCCGACGGCATGGCGCGGGTCAGCCGCTCGGCGGCCTCCTCCGCGCGCGCCTGGTCGCGGGACCCGAGGGCCACCGCGAACCCCGCGTCGGCCAGCCGTACGGCGAGCCCGTAGCCCAGCGCCCCGGTCCCGCCGAGGACGGCGACGACCTCACTCATCGCCGGCACCGATCGCGACGATGGCATCGATCTCGACCCGCGCGTCCTTGGGCAGTGCCGCCACGCCCACGGTGGTCCGGGCCGGGACGTTGCCGGGGAAGGCTCCCGCGTAGACCTCGTTGATCTCCGCGAACCCGTCCAGCCGGGTGGTGTAGATCGTCATCCGCAGCGCGCGGTCCAGGCTGGTCCCGGCGCTCGCGCACACGGCCTCGAGGTTGGCGAGCGAGCGCCGGGTCTCGGCCGCCAGGTCCGCGTTGTCCAGCTCACCCGTGGCGGGATCGAGGGGAAGCGATCCCGAGCAGTAGAGGACGTCACCGTGGCGGACGGCGTGGACGTAGGGACCGACAGCGGCCGGGGCGGCGTCGCTGACGATGGGCTGGGGGCTCGGCATGGAACGGCTTCCTCGGATCTCGGGGACGTGGCGGGGACGTCTGCGGATCGCGACGAGCATCCCCCGGTCGCCCGGACGGCCGGGCGCCATGACGTCGATCATGGGCGATAGCATCGAGAGGCGATACGTGGATCGTCGGGAAGATGTCGAGAGCGGGTCTGTGGATATCACACAACGAGCACAGGAGCTGCTGACCCAGGACCTCCAGATCGCGGAGCACCTGACCGATGCGGCCTGGGAGAAGCTGCCGGGCTACGAGCTCGGCGCCCTCGACCGCACCGAGGTGGCGAGCGCCATCACGGCGGGCACCCGGTCCATGCTGCTCGCCATCGCCGAGGACCGGTTGCCGGACGAGTCCGAGCTGGAGCCCGCGCGCCAGATAGCGGAGCGGCGGGCCATCCAGGGCGTGCCGATGGAGAGCCTGGTCGGCTCGTGGCGCAACTCCGAGCGGATGATGCTCTCCCGGCTGCTGACCAGCTCGACCCCACTGCCGACCTCCGACATCCAGGAGGTGGTCCGCCGCGTCGGGGTCGTGATCGACGCGATGGTCGGCGCCACGACCACTGCCTACCGCGAGGTCGCCGGCGACCTCCACCCGCCGTTCAGCCGGCTCAGCGTCGACCTCGTGTCCCGGCTGGCCGGCGCCGAGGCGCTCGATCCCGCCCACCTCGACCGGCTGGCGAGTACGGCGGGCGTCCGGGTGCACCAGCCGCACCGGGTGATCGCCCTGTCCGTCGGCCCGCAGGACGGGCCGCTGGTCGCCCGCGCCCGGCAGGCGCTCGTCGACCGGCTCCGGTCCCGCGTCGACGGGCCGATCCTGATCGGCGGCCACCAGGGCTGCACGATCCTCGTGACGGCCGACGTCGAGCGGATCGACGACGTGCTCGACCGAGCGCTGGGAGACCCCGGGGTCCCCGCCACCAGCGCCGTCGGGCTGGGCATGCGGCGGGCGCGGTTCAACGAGGCGGCCGGCTCCCTGCGCGAGGCGGTCGCCGCTCTGGAGGTCGGCCGCCGGCTCGGCGACCGGCTGACCCGCTTCGAACAGGTCATCCCCGAGGTCCTCATCGTCGAGAACCGCGGCATGGCGGCCCAGATGGCCGCCTCGGTGCTCGGTCCGATCGACAAGGGCGACCTGCTGGAGACGCTGCGCACCTTCCTGCGGTGCGGACTCTCCACCCGCGCGACGGCCGGCGAGCTGCAGGTCCACGAGAACACCGTGACCTACCGGGTCCGCCGCATCTGCGACCTCCTGGGCCTCGACAGCTCGGCGGAGCTGGCGCGGGTCGACATCCTGATGGCGCTGCGGGCCCGCCAGCTCTACGACGACCTCGACGTGTCCCGGGCCTGACGTGGACCGACGTCGATCCTCTGGGGGACTCCTGCGATGACCGAACGCGTGCCACCCGACCTCCAGCGCCTCGCTCGCGCGATGCTCAAGGAGTTCGACGACCTCATGACGCGCATCGTCGACGAGGTCTGGGCCTCGGTGCCCGCCTATGCGGAGCTGGTCTTCAAGCAGGGCGAGCTGCGGGAGCGGATCCGGGAGAACGTCCACACCGTCATCGTCTGCCTGCTCGAGGGCCGCGCACCCACGTCGGCGGAGCTGGCCCGGGCCTCCCTGACCGGGGAGCGGCGGGCCCTCCAGGGAGTCTCCCCGTCGTCGGTGATCCAGTCCTTCCGTACGGCGGAGCGGGCGCTCAACGACGAGTACTTCGACTGGTGCTCCCGGATGCAGGTCCAGCAGGCCAACATCAGGAAGGGCCGGGCCACCCTCATCTCCAGCCTCGACCAGCTCGAGCACGCGATGCTCACCTCGCACCTGGAGATCCAGCACCAGATCGAGGAGGGCCGGCGGCTGAGTGAGCCGGCGCTGTTCCGCAGCCTCGCCGCCGGCGGCAACGTCGACCGGGCCGACGTCGAGCGGCTGGCCGTCACCATGGGCATCGACGACCCCGAGCACGCGAGCTTCGTGACCCTCGCCCTCGGTACGTCGACGCCCGCCGACCGGGCGGCCATGGAGCAGCACCGGCACCACGTGGTCGGCCGGCTGCGCAACCTGCTCGCCGTACCGGTGCTGTCGGGCACCGTGCAGACCGGCTCGGACGGCTGGCTGGCGATCCTCGCCATGCCCTGGGAGGCGGAGCTCGACCTCCTCGCCCAGCGGGTCACGGCCGCCCTCAAGCAGGACGCCGCGGCCGACCTGCGAGCCTCGGTGGGCGAGCCGTTCTCCGGCCTCTCCGGCCTCGGGACGTCGTGCCGGCAGGCGGTCCTCACCCTCGAGTCGCGCAGTGGCCGGGAGACCCCGGCACCGGTGGTCCTCTTCCGCGACTCGCTGCTCGAGGTGCTGATCCACCGCGACGGTGCGACGGCCCGCCAGCTCGTGCAGCGCTACCTCAGCCGGCTCCAGGGCACCGAGCTGCTGCTCACCCTGACCACCCACCTCGACCATGACCTGTCGGTGCGCGCGACCTCCGAGGCGCTGCACGTCCACAAGAACACGGTGGTCTACCGGCTGCGGCGGATCGAGGAGCTGACCGGTCTCAACCTGCGCACCACCCGCGACCTGGCGCTCCTCGTCCTGGCGACGGAGGCCGACCGGGCCGCCAAGGCGGCCGGCATCGTGCACCGGGACGCGGCGACCGGTCCCGAGTCACCGTCCTGACCGTCGGGCTGGGCGGGCGGGCTCAGCGGTCGAGCAGGCCCGCCTCCCGCGCGGCGGCGACGAGCGAGTCGACCAGCAGCTCGGGAGCCGCGGTGCCGTCGTCGATCACGACGAGCGAGTCGACCCCCGCGTCGCGCATGGCCAGCAGGCCGCGGGCGGCGTCCTCGACGGTGCCCGAGACCGTGACCGCGCCGACACAGGCGTCGTCGACCAGGTCGGCCGCCGGCTGTCCGGACCGCAGCCGGCGCTGCAGCTCCGCGGCGAGCTCCTGGTCGATCCCGGCGTGCTCCGTGATCGCCGAGGCGCCGTGCATGCCGAGATAGCGGGCGGTGTGCGCCCGCAGCTGCTCGCGCGCCTCGGCGGTGCTCGGGGCGATCCGGAACGAGGCGTACGCCGTGATCTCGCGCGGCCGGTAGGTCTCCCGGACCCAGCGCGCGTACCCGGCCGAGGAGAGCACGGAGAGCATCAGACCGTCGGCGCTCTCGGCGCCGGAGGCCAGTGCCCGCGGGCCCTTCACGCCCCACACGATCGGGACGTCCCGGGCCGGGGCGGCGTCCAGCGCGCAGTCGATCTCGTTGCCGAGCAGGGTCTGCCGCAGGCGCTCGCCGCGCAGCAGGGTCCGCAGCGCCGCGGTGTACTCGGCGAGGACGCCGATCGGCCGCTCGAACTCGATGCCCAGCTGCTCCTGCATCCAGCGCGCGTTGGAGGCGCCGAGGCCCAGCACGCTGCGGCCGTCGGCCACCTCGTCCAGCGCGTGCGCCTCCATCGCCATCAGCGCGACGTGACGGGTCCAGGGGTTCACTACGCCGAGGCCGACGCGGACCGTCTCGGTGACGGCCGCGATGGCCCCGGCGACGGCGAACGCACCGCGCTCCAGGTAGTCCTCGCTGACCCAGACCTCGTGCAACCCGGCCGCCTCGGCGCGCTGGGCGAGCCGCACCGCGTCGGCCGCCGTACGACGCCCCGAGGGGGCGACTCCCAGCCTCATCAGCGCGCCAGCTCCCCGAGCGCCGCGTCCAGCGCGGCGAGGCTCGGCTCGATGACCGGGACGGCCGGCAGGGCCGCGGCCGTCGTCGGGATGTCCTTGAGCCCGGTCGAGGTGCCGAGCAGGACCACCCGGTCGGCGGCGCTGACGACCCCACGCTCGATCAGGGAGGGCAGTGCGCCGACAGTCGTGGCCGAGGACGCCTCGAGGAAGAGCCCGTCGCTGCTGGCCAGCCGGCGCTGGGCGGCCAGGGTGGTCGCGTCGTCCACCGTCGCCGCCGCTCCTCCGGTGCGCACCAGCGCGTCCCAGCCCTGCCAGGTCGCCGTCGGCGTCGCGATGGAGAACGACACGGACGAGCCCACCGGCACCGTCGCGCCGGCCCGGTAGCCCTGCTCGAGTGCCGCGCCGTAGGGCCCGAACGGCTCGGTGGCGACCAGGCGCGGCACGGACGTGCTGAGCCCCAGGTCCGCCAGGTCCTGGAAGCCACGGGCCAGACCGGCCAGCGCGTCGCCGTACGCCACGGGCATCACGACGACGTCGGGTACGTCGCCGAGCTGGGCGTGCAGCTCGTAGGCGATGGTCTTGTAGCCCTCGCAGCCGAACGGGTTGGAGCCGGACGGCGGGCCGACGAAGCCCGACATCGGCACCCAGCCGCGCTCCTCCACCGCCTGCCGCATGATCACCCACCGGTCCGTCGGGTTCTCGACGGCGACGGTCTCGGCGCCGTAGGCCTGCATCATCGTCTTCATCGCCAGCGGCACGGAGGCCAGGGTGAGCACGACGCAGCGGATGCCGGCCCGGGCGGCGTAGGCAGCGACCGCGGCGCCGTGGTTGCCGGTGCTCGACACCACGACGGTGTCGCGGCCCTGCTGGACCGCCTTGGTCACGGCCACGGCGGCCAGCCGGTCCTTGTAGGACCAGGTGGGGTTGCGCGACTCGTCCTTGACGTAGAGGTGGTCGAGACCGAGGTCGCCGGCCAGGTTCGTCACCTCCACCAGCGGGGTGTCGCCCTCACCGAGGCTGACCACCGGGCCGTCGCCGAGCGGCAGCAGCGGCCGGAACCGGAACATGCCGGGGTCGTCGGTGGTCTCCAGACCACGCAGCCGGCTCAGGTCGTGCGCCGGGACGGCGTAGACGTTGCCGCCGTCCACCTCCACCGGGAGGTAGGCGTCGTCCTCGCTGACGGTGGCGCCGGTGAGGGGATGGACCAGGTGCCCGAGATAGCTGCTCATGCCGGCACGACCTGCAGCTCCCGGCGCCGGTCGCTGAGCAACCGGATGCCGTCGTCGGTGACCACCAGTGCGTCCTCCACCATCATCCCGCCCCAGCCGAGCTCGTAGTAGGGCGTCTCGAAGCAGAACGTCATGCCCGCCTGCAACGCGACGTCGTGCGACGGCGCCACGATCGGGGGCTCGTAGACCTCGAGGCCGATGCCGTGACCGACGTGCTGGCGCCGGTAGGGCTGCGGCCCGCCGGTGGACTCGACCACCTCGAGGGCGTGCTCGAACAGCGCCTTGGCGCTGACCCCGGGGCGCGCCATGGCGAACAGGGCGTCCTCGCCGGCCAGGATGGCGTCGTAGAACCGGGCCTGCCGATCGCTCGGCTCACCGACGACCGCCGTCCGGCCCAGGTCGGCCCAGTAGCCCTCCCGCATGCCGCCGACGTCGAAGCGGAGCAGGTCGCCCGGCTCCAGCCTCCGGTGCGTGGGGGACGCGTCACTCAGTGCCGAGCGAGGTCCGGAGGTGACCACGACGAAGCGCGGCTCGAGGTCGTCGGCGACGAGCTCGCGGTTGACCACGCGGGCGATCTCCGCCTCGGAGACTCCGACGCCGGCCGCGTCGATCCCGGCGAGGATCGCCGACTCGACCACGCGTGCGGAGCGCTCGAGGAGCTCGACCTCGCCGGGCAGCTTCACGCCACGCACCTGGGAGAACCAGGTGCTGGCGGCGAGGAGCTCGACACCGGGGAGCAGCTCCTCCAGCTGCCGGCGCAGCGGCTCGGGGCAGGCCCGCTCGTCGATCCCGACGCGACCCGAGGCAACGCCCGCGGCGCGCACGGCAGCCGCGATCGCGGTCGCGTAGTCCGCATGCTGCTCGACCAGCTGCGTCGGCCGCGCCGTACCGCCCTCGGACTCGTAGAAGAAGCGTCCGTAGGCGGAGTAGTCGTCCTCGACCAGGCCCGCGTCGAAGCCGGGGGCGCTGTCGGAGACCGGACCGGCGACCTTGAGCGCATCGGCGGTCAGCACCGCGGCCAGCGGCGAGATCCCGTGCACGACGGCCGACACGCTCCGGTAGCCGGTGGCGTAGTCGAAGTTGGCGGCGCTCAGCGCGAGGACGGCGTCGACGCCGGCGCCGGGCAGCTCCCGGCGCAGCCGCTCGCGCCGCGCGGCGACGAGGGAGGGGTCGATGGCGCGAGCGCTCATCGAGTCTCTCCGGAGCCGGCCTCGCGCCGGTAGGGGTGGATCACGTTCTCCGAGAACCACGCCATGCTGTCGAGGGTCTCCTCGACGGTGTTGCAGGCGAAGAGCAGCGCGGACAGCGTGGTCACGCCGGCCTCGGCGTAGGCGTGGACCTGCTCGATCATCTGCTGGGCGTTGCCGATCAGGTTGCGCCGCACGAAGTCGGAGGTGTCCTGGTCCTTGAGGGTGCTCTTCGACAGCGAGCGCATGTGGGCGTAGAGCTGGGAGCCCTCGAAGCGGGTGATCGCGTCCTTGGTGTCCTTGCCGGGCGACACCGACAGCTGCGGCGCGACGTCGAAGTCGGCGGGCAGCTCGCGGCCGTGGCTCTCGGCGATCCGGCGGATCTCGTCGAGGCCCTCGGTGATCTCGGCCGGCGTCAGGACCGCGGGGATCCAGCCCTGGCACCAGCGGGCGGCACGCTCGCGGGAGCCGTCGGAGTTGCCGCCCGAGAGGATCGGCAGGACGTCCTGGCGGGGGCGCGGGAAGCTCTCCACGTCGCGGAAGTTGACGAACTCGCCCTCGAAGGTGGCGCTGCGGTCACGGAAGATGACCTCCAGGGCCTGGAGGTACTCGTCGGCCTGCCGGCCGCGGTGCAGCTTGGCGCCGGGCCAGATGGCTTCGGCCTCCTCACGGTAGGCGCCGATGCCCACGCCCATCTTGAACCGGCCGCCGGAGAGCTGGTCGAGGGTGGCCGCCTGCTTGGCCAGCACGGCCGGGTTGCGGAACGAGAGCACGGTGATCGCGGTGCACAGGTGCAGCGTGGTCGTCTCCGCGGCGACGTAGGCGAGGTAGAGGTAGGGGTCGTAGTAGCGCGGGGGCTCCGGGAACTCCTCGCGCACGTAGTGCTGCGTGGTGACGTGGTCGTTGCCCCACACGCCGTCGAAGCCGAGGCGCTCGGCCTCCACCGCCAGCTGCACGGCCTGCTCGGGGCTCGCGTAGGGAACGGGGTACATCAGGCCTTCGGTTCCGGTGGGAACGCCGAGTCCGAAACGCATCACGGTGCTGTCTCCTCATCATGGGGAAGGGGGGTGGGGCTGGTCGCGTGCGCGGCACGTCGGCGCCGCGCGGGATCGAGGCTGGGGACGGCGGCGAGGAGCCGCCGGGTGTAGTCGTGCTGGGGGGTGTGCAGCACCTCGCGGCCACCTCGCTCGACGATGCGGCCGTGCTGCATGACGATCACGTCGTGCGCGATCGCCTGGGCCACGTCGATGTCGTGGGTGATGAACACGTAGCTGAGGCCGCGCTCGGCCTGCAGCTCGCGGAGCAGGGTGACGATCCGGCCGCGGATGGACTGGTCGAGTCCGCTGGTCGGCTCGTCGAGGACGACGAGGTCGGGCTCCGGCGCCAGGGCGCGGGCGATCGCGACGCGCTGCTGCTGGCCGCCCGAGAGCTCGGTGGGCCGGCGGTGCCGCAGCTCGCGCGGCAGGTGCACCGCGTCGAGCAGCTCGTCGACCCGGGCGGAGGCCTCGCTCTTGCTGAGCCCGAGCAGCAGACGCAGCGGCTCGGCCAGCGTGGTCTCCACCTTGAACTTGGCGTTCAGCGACTGCAGGGGACTCTGGAAGACGGTCTGCACCCGGCGCCGTAGCGGGCCACGGAAGGCGCGCCGGTCGATCGTCGTACCGTCGATCGTGACGGCGCCGGAGGTCGGGGTCTCGAGGCCGGTGACGATCGCGCCGAGGGTCGACTTGCCCGAGCCCGACTCGCCGACGACCGCCAGGGTGCGGCCCTTCTCGAGGGTGGCGCTGACGCCGTCCAGCGCGGCGAGGACGCCCGAGCCGGTGCGGTACTCCTTGCGGAGCTCGGTGATCTCAAGCACGACCGTCCACCTCCAGCTCGCGTGCGGAATCCAGGAGGTAGCGCGTGTACTCGTGCTGCGGGTGGTGCAGCAGGTCCATGGCCGGGCCGTGCTCGACGAGATTGCCGTGGTTGAGCACGTTGACCCGGTCGCAGGTCTCGGCGACCACACCGAGGTCGTGGGTCACCAACAGGACGCCGCACTGGATCTGCTCGGTGAGCTCCACCATCAGGTCGAGGATCTGCGACTGCACGGTGACGTCGAGGGCGGTGGTCGGCTCGTCGGCCAGCAGCAGCCGCGGCCGGCAGGCGAGCGCCATCGCGATCATGATCCGCTGGCACATGCCGCCGGAGAGCTGGTGCGGGTACTTGCGCGCCGCCTCCGCGGGCTGGGCGATCCGGACCTGCTCGAGCAGCTCGACCGCCTGGACGCGGGCGTCGCGCCGGCTGACGCCCTGGTGCAGGGCGACCATCCGGGCGACCTGCTCGCCGACCCGCATCAGCGGGTTGAGGGAGTCGCGCGGGTTCTGGAAGATCATCGCGAAGTGGCAGGCGACCGAGCGGCGCTCGACGTCGGTGACGTCCTGACCGTCGACGAGGATCCGCCCCGACGTCTGGTGCACGCCGCGCGGCAGGATCCCCATGACGGCGTACGACGTCATCGACTTGCCGGAGCCGGACTCGCCGACCAGGCCGACGATCTCGCCGGGCGCGATGTCGAAGGAGACGTCGTCCAGGATCCGGTTCCCGGCGGCCGTGGCGATGCCGAGGTTCTCGACGACCAGGCGGCTCATGCGCGATCACCGCCGAGGTCGTCGCCGATGAAGTGCAGCGCCATCACCGTGATCGCGATGAGCAGGCCGGGGAAGAAGGCCGTCCACCACTGGCCGGTGAGCATGTTCGCCGCGCCCTCGGAGACCATCACGCCCCACTCCGCGGTCGGCGGGTGGATGCCGACGCCGAGGTAGGCGAGTCCGGAGACGTTGAGGATGGAGTAGCCGCAGACCAGGGTGAGCTGCACGGCGGCGGGCCGGATGGAGTTCGGCAGCAGGTGCCGGAAGGCGACCCGCGGCCAGCGCGCGCCGGACACCCGGGCGGCCGCCACGTAGTCGAGCTCGCGCTCGCTCAGCACCTTGGCCCGGACCAGCCGCACGAACGGCGCGACCTGGGCGATGGCGAGTGCGATCGCCAGCTTGGGCAGCGACTCGCCGATCGAGACCAGCAGGATCATGGCCAGCACGAAGCCGGGGAAGGCCATCAGGATGTCGACGCAGCGCATGATCACGTCGTCGACCAGGCCGCCGAGGTAGCCGGCGATGACGCCGATCGCGGAGCCGATCAGCATGGCGAGCACGGCCACGCTGACGCCGATCGCGAGGTCCAGCCAGATCGCGTTGACGCAGCGGGCGAAGATGTCGCGCCCGAAGCTGTCGGTGCCGAACCAGTGGGCCCCGGACGGCGCCAGGAAGGGCTCCGCGACGCGGGCGCTCGGGTCGTCCACGAGGAACGGCCCGACCAGGCCGAGCACGAGCAGGATGCCGACGATGGTGACGCCGACGAGCAGGAAGGGGCGGTGCAGCAGGGCGGCGGGCCAGCCGCGGGTGCCGGAGCCGGCGGTGGCGCCGGCGTCGGCGCTGGTGTTGGCGCTGGTGTTGGCGGTGCTCATGAGTTGCTCCCTCCCAGACGGACGCGGGGGTCGATGACGCCGTAGACGAGGTCGACCGCGAGGTTGAGCAGGATGTAGAGGGTGCCGATGATCAGCGCGTAGCCCTGCAGCAGGCCGAGGTCGTTGCTGCCGAGGGCGTCGTAGGCGACGCGGCCCATGCCGGGCCAGTTGAAGAGCCGCTCGACGATGATGTTGCCGCCGAGCAGGAAGCCGAAGACCAGCCCGATGGCGGTCAGCACCTGGAGCATCGCGTTGCGCAGTTGGTCGCGCAGCAGCACCTCGCGCCCGGGGACGCCGTACGCGCGGGCGGTGCGGACGAAGCCGGACTCGGAGGTGTGGAGCACGGCGGAGCGGACCATCTTGAACACCGCGGCGGAGGCGCCGAGGCCCAGGGTGAGCGCCGGGAGGGCGAGGTACCGGATCGACTGCCAGGCCAGGCCGAAGTCGCCGGCCAGCAGGCTGTCGAGCACGTAGGTCCCGGTCACCTCGGGTGGTGGTGGGGTCCCGATGGCCAGCCGGCCGACCGGGCCGGGGAACAGGTGCCAGGTCGAGTAGAAGCCGAAGATCAGCAGCAGGCCGAGCCAGATGGGGGCCATCGACGAGCCGAGGACGGCGAAGAGGCGGCCCGAGACGTCACCGACCCGGCCGGGCCGGGCCGCGGCCAGCAGGCCCCAGGGGAAGCCGATGAGGAGCGCGATGACCAGGCCGGCGAACGCGAGCTCGATGGTCGCGGGGAGCCGGTCGAACAGCTCGTCGCTGACCGGGCGGCCGGTCGAGACCGCTGGCCCGAGGTCGCCCTTGAGCAGGCCGGTCGTGTAGTCGAGGAGCTGCCGGGGCAGCGAGTCGTCGAGCCCGAGCTGCGTGCGCAGCGCGTCGACGTCGGCCTGGCTGGCCTCGGGGCCGAGCCGCGCCGCGGCGGCGTCGCCCGGCAGGATGCGGACCACGATGAAGGTGACGAGCACCAGTCCCACCACCGTGACGACGGAGATCGCCAGTCGTCGCAAGACATAGCGGAGCACGACTCCACCTCCTTTGGTCGATCGGGCGCGATCGAGGTTGATCGACGAGATCCGGGCGGGGTGGTCGCCGACCACCCCGCCCGGGGGACGGGTGCCGTCAGTCCTTGGTCAGGTACTGCAGGCGGAGCTGCTCGGTGTTGTCCTTGGTGAGGCCGTGCACGCCGTCGCGGACGACGTAGGTCCACTTGGGGTTCCACAGCGGCACCAGCGGCATCTCGTCGACGAGCAGGTCCTGCGCCTCGGCGGAGACCGCGTCGCGGTCGGCCTGGTCCTGGGTGCGGAAGCCCTTCTGCAGGAGCTCGTCCAGGGCCGGGTTGGCGTAGTTGTTGAAGTTGGTTCCCGCGCCGCTGCCGGCCAGGGACGCCATCTGGTAGAACGGGTCGGCTCCCCACGCGAGGAAGTTGTTGAGGTACATCTCCAGGTCGCGGGCGTTGGTGCGCTGGGTGAACTCGGCGTCGGGCAGCGGCTTGATCTGCACGTCGATCCCGATCTCCTTCAGCGCGGACTGGATGTAGACCGCGGCGCGCGCCTCGACCGTCGAGGACTGCTTGAAGGACAGGGTCGTGCTGAGGTCGCTCACCCCGGCCTCGCCGAGCAGCTGCTTGGCGGCCGCCACGTCGGTCTTGAACGCGTCGGTGACGCTGTCGGAGTGCGTCTCCATGTTGCTCGACACGATGCCGGACGACGCGTCGCCGTACCCGTAGAGGACCTCGTCGACGAAGGTCTGGTACGGCATCGCGAGGGCGATCGCCTGGCGGACCCGCTTGTCGTCGAAGGGCGCCTTGGCCGTGTTGAGGCCGAGGTACTCCAGCCGGTTGGACGCCTCGGACACCACCGACAGCCCGTCGGTCTTCGCCAGCTCCGCCACCTGGTCGAGCGGCAGGCCGCCGGCGAGGTCGATCTCGCCGTTGCGCAGCAGCAGCGCGCGCTGGGCGGGGTCGGAGACGAACTGGATGGTCACGCCGCCGTTGGCGATGCGGTCCTGGTCGTAGTACTCGGTGTTGGGGGCGAGCTGGATGCTGGTCGTCTTGTCGTACGCCGCGACCTTGTAGGGGCCGGACGAGTTGCTGTTCTCGCGGAACCAGTCGGCCGCCCACGGGTCGTCCGGGGTCGCGTGCTCCTCACCGGTCGCCTTGGAGTAGACGCCGAACGGCTGCATCGCGAGCATCTTGTCGAGCAGCGGCGTACCGAAGTCGGCGGTGACCTGCACCGTCCGCGCGTCAGGCGCCGTGAAGCTCTCCGGCGTCAGGCCGACCATCGGGTAGAGCACCTTGGTGTAGGCCTGCGTCATCTCGAGGCCGCGCTGGTAGGACCAGACCACGTCCTCCGCCGTCAGCGGCTTGCCGTCGGCGAACTTCAGTCCCTCACGCAGCGTGATCGTCAGGGTCTTCCCGTCCGCGGAGTACTCGTGCTTCTCCGACAGCGCGTTGGTGAACTCGCCGCCACCGATCCGCGCCGCCCCGCTCTCGCTGTACGTCTGCTCGATGACCTGCTCCACCACGGAGCCCGAGGTCACCATCGACGCCGGCGTCCGCCACTGCTGCGGGTCGATGACGTCGACCGAGCTGTCCAGGCTGATCACCAACGGCTTCTTGCCGGTCGACCCGCTGTCGGAGTCGGAGCCGCAGGCAGACAGAGCGAGGGCACCGGCGACGGTCAGTGCCGTCACCGACATCATCAGCCGCGATCGACGGGAGTGCGCTTTCACCACAGGCCTCCTAGATGGAAGAGTCGGCGCCCGCAGTGGGGGGCGAGCGCGGCGCCACTCTGCCAAGTCGGTCGTGGTGGGGACCACGGCCGGGGTGCCAAAGATTCGGACCGTTCTTTTGTGACCGGTCACAAGGGGTGGGTTCGGCCAGGCGTCGGGAGCGTCCCAGGGACATGTTTCGTAACCTGGCCGTCATGCCCGGAAGGACGGATCGCTCCGCGCGTCTCAGCCAATCAAAGCCCCCGGACTCGCCAGGGCGGTTCACCCGACGCACGCCTCCAGGGTGAAACCTGGTCGAGGCCCGGTTCGGGCCTCGTCGAACGCCAGGCCGCGCGCCGCGAAATCTTCAAGTCCGTGCCCGACTTCAACACCAAGCTCGGCGCCTACGTCGACGGCTGGCGAAGCAGAACGCATCCGTTCGTACGGGCCACGACCGCCGAGCAGATCCTCAAGAAGGCCAACCGTCCCAAAACTCCAAACCCGCGCCACTAGGCTTGAGACGTGACCGATGAAGCGACGGCTTTGACCAAGCGCGATGTCCTCAGCGCACTCTCCTTCGGCGCGCGAGTCGCGGAGGATGAACGCGAAGGCTTGGCTGACTATTTCATCGAGACTGACCAGTGGAAAAAGGTGATTTCGGGGCAGATCGATGTCATTTTCGGCCCCAAAGGCGCCGGGAAGAGTGCGATCTACACCAGTTTGATGAACCGTGAAGAGTTGTTGGCCGATCAGGGAGTGCTTCTGGTAACCGCCGAGAAGCCTCGCGGAAACACCGTCTTTCAAGGACTCGTCGCAGATCCGCCGACTGGCGAAGTCGAGTTTGTTAGCATCTGGAAGTTGTACATTCTCAGCTTGCTCGGTTCGGTCATTGCGGACTACGGGATGGTCGGCCCCGATGCCGATAGTGTTCGCGACGCACTTTTCCAGGAGGGACTTCTCGACAAGACTGATGCGCCGCTCGCGTCGCGGTTTCGGGCGGTGTGGGACTGGATCAAGGGCGCGGTTCCCCGCATGGTCCCACAGGGCGAACTGAAACTGGACCCGGCCACAGCGAACCCCGTCGGCGTCGCGTTCAAGATCTCCCTTCAAGAGCCGTCGGCCGACGAAAGGTTGAAGGGCTTCCTCTCCCTGGACGACCTTCTTTCGACTGCAAACAACGCTCTAGAGTATAACGACCTCAAAGTATGGGTGCTGTTTGACCGACTTGATGTGGCCTTCGCTGAGTCGCGAGACCTAGAGGCAAACGGGATTCGCGCCTTGTTTAAGACCTACCTCGACATGCGCGACTTGGAACAAGTCGGCGTGAAGATTTTCCTGCGGACAGATATTTGGGATGAAGTGACGAAGGCTGGCTTCCGCGAGGCGAGTCACATCACGCGGCAGTTGCGCATCGAGTGGGGTAGCGCGTCCTTGCTGCACCTCGTAGTTCGGCGCGTCCTCAACGTCGGCGAGGTGGCCGACTACTACGGCCTATTGCCACGTGAGATTCTTCGCGACGCCGGAGCGCAGCGGACCTTTTTCGATTCACTGGTCCCCGATCAGATCGATGTCGGCAAGAACCCGGCAACCTTCGAGTGGATCCTCGGTCGAGTACAGGACGGAACGAAGAAGTCGGCCCCGCGGGAGGTCATCCATCTGCTGACGGAGGCGCGGGACGCACAGTTGCGCGCGCTGGACCGAGGAGAGGCCGAGCCCCTAACAACTGAGCTGATGAGTCGAGCCGCATTCCGGGAGTCTCTGTTCCCGGTCTCTAAAGTGCGTTTGGAACAGACTCTGTACGCCGAGTACCCGACCGAAAAGCCATGGATCCAGGCTCTTGAAGGCGAGAAGACGGAACACACCGTCGGTACCCTTGGTGAGATCTGGAGTGTTTCGCATACGGAGGCACAGGCCCGCGCGCAGCGACTAGTCGATATCGGTTTCATCGAAGAGCGCGGCGACCGCGATTCGCCTACCTACTGGGTCCCGTTCCTCTACCGACTCGGACTCAATCTCCGCCAAGGCGCAGCCTAGTGGCGCGGATTTGAAGTTGTGGCACGGCTGGCCTTCCACATCGGATGTGTCGGTACCCGCTGGCACCATCACGGGATGGACGTGTTCGACGCCGCCGACTACGGCGACCTGCTGCCTCGAAGGCTGCTCCGTTGCATCGGCTGGGGGCTTGTGGGATTCGCCATTTTGGCACCGACCCCCTTCCAGGACTGGTACATCGGACAGGCCCAGCAACATGCCGCACACCTAACCGAAGAGTTCGTCGACCTGATGCCCCCGCCCCCGAGCCAACCAACAGCCCCGCCGACCAACAAGGACGCGTCGTGAGCGACTTCGACACCAGCGCCCTCCCCTCCGGCACACTCGGCTGGACCGCGTTCCTCGGGGCCATCGAGAACGGCACCATCCCGGACGAGTCCGAATGGCTCGAGTTCAAGGCCAACCTCGACCTCACCAAGAAGTCCGAACGTCCCGTCCTTGCGAAGGCGATCGTGGCCTTCGCCAATCGCGACGCCGATCTCGCCGCCCGACATATGGACGGCCGCGGGATCGTCGTCGTCGGACTGGAGACCGCCAACCTCGTGGGCGTCCAGGTCATGGACCCCGCAGAGCTCCACGACGCCATCCAGCCGTACCTCGCGAACCCGGCTCCGCGCTGGGACTACGAGTACCGCCACTACAAGGGCACCCACGTCCTGGTCGTCACGATCGAGCCACCCAAACCCGGCGACCCCATCCACTGCATCGCCAAGAACGGCGATCAGGTCAAGGACGGCGACATCTATGTTCGCGGACGCGGCCGCTCCGCACCCGCCACCTCCGCCGACCTCGGCCAGCTCTCCGCTCGGCTGCTCGCCGCCAACAGCCAAGGCCCCCAACTCGAGGTGTCAGTTCACGAAGACGACCGGGTTCCCGTTTTCGACTACCCCGACGACTGGGTCGACCGGTGGCTCGCCAAGGAGCGCCGACGGCTCTTGGCGCCACTAGAACCGCCGGCGCCATCGAAGCGCGACGAGCTGCTGAACCGGGTCGGCATCGACCTCCTCGACGGCGGGCAATCCCCCCGCATCGCCGACCTTCTCGCGAACGTCGGGCCCCCGCCGAGCTTCGCGAGCCTGACGTCTCTCAACACAGGCCGCTACGAGCACCACGAGGAAGACCGGACCGAGGACGAGTACCGCGAGGAGGTCGACGCCTACCTGAACAGGTGCGAGGCGGGGCTGCCCCGCGCAGTCCGTACCCTCCGCAAGGAGCTGTCGCCCGCAGTCCGGTTCCAAATACGGAACCTCAGCCAGCGCAACTACGCGGCCCTCGTGGTGCACGTCCACGTCGAAGGCGACATCCGCGCCTACGACCACACGCCGCGGTTCTCGAACCTCAAGACCTACGCCCCCAAACCACCGCGCATCTGGGGCCCCTGGAAGACGGATCTACTCCAACGCATGGCGCCGAACCTTCCTGAACGGCTCCACCCTGTCCAGTCCTATAATGCTGCCGCCTCGCCGGTCACCCGCAGCACCGACATCGTCAACGGCGGGAGCGCGGACCTCACCTTCCCACCCATCGACCTACGCCCCGGAGCAACGGTCGAGCTCGACTCGCTGACACTCGTGGCCGGACCAGACATCGGCGACCAGATCAACTGCACCTGGGACGCCACCGCCGCCGACGCTGACGGCACCGCCCATGGCCAGCTCGCCATCGCTCTCGGCGAGGAACCCGTCGACCTCGGGGACTACCTCGAACACGGCTCCGACCAGCGTCCCAGCACTGGCCGAATCACCAGTTGGCTGAACGACGAGCTCAACGACGACTGACCGCGCTGAGCGCCGCGGGACTGCTGCACCGAGTCATCGTGATTCTCAATCCGAAGGAGCCCGACCAGGGGCCAGCCGAGCACTCACTAACACAAGTGGCGCTGTGACCGAGTCACTCAGGACGAAACGACGAAGGACCTCCGATCAGCGTTTCCGCTGGCCGGAGGCCCTCTCCGAGCCGCCTGTCGGAATCGAACCGACGACCTAATCATTACGAGTGATTCGCTCTACCGACTGAGCTAAGGCGGCCTGCCGCCCGAGGGCGACCGCGGAAGCATACCGACGCGACCGACGCGAGGGCGAATCGACCTGACCAGACCAGCGGGCCACGCCCCCGGAGCACGTCAGGCGGCGGCGACCTCACGCGCAGTGAAGTGGGTCTGGGGGGCGCCGCACCAGCAGGTGAAGTGGATCTGGAAGCCGTCGGCGACGTTGTCGAGGCCGGTGAGCTGGTCGGGGAAGATCAGCTCGCGCCGCTCGCAGGACGTGCAGTGGTGGGTGAACATGGGAGGCCTCCTTCGAGCATCCGGGAAGATCGGTGACCCTTCTATTCTCCGGCGCGGCGAGCGCAAGGGGTAGGCTCTCTTTCCTGCCGTTCCCCTAGGGATCCCCTAGGGCTCCGGACAGGGAAGGGACGCGCCGATGCTGTCGCTGCACCAGCTGACCTGCTTCCTGGCCACCTACGAGCACCGGTCGCTGACCCGGGCTGCCGAGGAGCTGGGCTACGCGCAGCCGTCGGTGTCGGAGCAGGTGCGCACCCTGGAGAGGCACCTCGGCGTACCGCTCTTCCGGCGGGTCGGGCGCGGGGTGGTGCCGACGACCGCGGCGGACACCTTCCGGCCGCACGCGGAGAGGGTGCTCGCGGCGGCCGACGAGGCGCAGAGCGCGGTGGCGAGCATCCGGTCGTTCGAGACGGGGACGATCCGGTTCGGGATGTTCGGCGTCGCCCGGCTGTACGGCGGAGCGGGCCTGGTCGCCGACGTGCTCGAGCGCTATCCCGGCGTCCGGGTCGAGCTGGTGGGCCGGCACTCGATGGACGTGCAGGAGAACCTGCGGCGCGGGCACCTGGAGGCGGCGATGATCGCTGTGGCCGGGCTGTCCAGCGAGGGCATGGCGATCACGCCGATCGCCCGCGACGAGCTCGTCTACGTCTCCGCCGACCCCACCCGCCTGACGTCACCGATGACGGCGAAGCGGCTCGCCGAGGCGCCGCTGGTCATGGCGGAGAGCACCTACCGCGACTCCGACTCGGCGCGGATCGTGCTGCGTCGGATGCTGCACGAGGCCGGCTACAACCCCGGCACCCGGATCGAGGTCGAGGACGTCGAGACCGCGGTCGAGCTGGTCGGGCGCGGCCTGGCCGACACGGTGACCAACAAGGGCGCGGCGGTGCAGCTGCTCCCCCGGCTGGCGCCGGACGCCGGGTGGGTGTCACTGCGCCCGCGGCTCTACGACACCTTGGCCATCGTGCACCGGGCGGGCGCGACCCTCTCGCCGGCGGCCCGGCTGATGATCGAGCTCGCCACCCAGCGGATCCAGGCGATCATCGAGCCGGTCTGACCCGCCCGAGGACCCGGGTCAGCAGGTCAGCCCGTCCTCGGGCACGGTGCCGTCGATGAGGTACCCGTGCACGGCGTCGTCGATGCAGCTGTTCCCCTTGTTGTACGCCGTGTGCCCGTCGCCCTCGCGGCTGACGAGGACGCCCGACTCGAGCTGGTCGGCCATCGCCACCGCCTCCTCGTACGGCGTTGCGGGGTCGCGCGTCGTACCGAGGACCACGATCGGCGCGGCGCCCGAGCCGTCGATCTGCAGGTCCGGCTCGTCGGTGGAGGTGAAGGGGATCCCGTCGCACGCGGTGAGGCCCCACGCGAAGACGTCGCCGAACGTGGGCGAGGCCTTCTCGAAGTCGGCGAAGTGGGCGGGCACCTCGTCGGCGGTGATCGACCAGGGGTCGTCGAGGCAGTTGATGACCGAGATCGCCTCGAGGCTGTTGTCGGTGTAGGTGCGCTTCTCCCGCGAGCCGTAGAAGTCGGCGAGCACCAGCAGCGTCGAGCCGTCGCCGTCGAGCGCCTGCTGCAGGCCCTGGTCGAGGAAGCTCCAGTTGTCCTCGCTGTAGAGCGGCAGGATCAGGCCGTAGAACGCCAGCCCGACGGTCAGCTCGCGGTCCTCACCGTCGCTGGTCGGCAGCGGCTTCTCGTCGATGCTCGCGAGCAGGTCCTTGATCGTCTTCAGGCCGGCGTCGACGCTGTCGCCGAGGAAGCAGTCGCCGTCGTCGACGCAGTTCTGGAGGTAGGAGCGCAGCGCGGTCTCGAAGCCCTTCGCCTGGCTCAGCGCGCCGTCGCGGGCCGACAGCGACGGGTCGACCGCGCCGTCGAGCGCCATCCGGCCGACCTTGTCGGGGAACAGCTCGGCGTACGTCGCGCCGAGGCGGGTGCCGTAGGAGAAGCCGAAGTAGTCGAGCGTGTCCTCGCCGAGCGCGGAGCGCAGGACGTCCATGTCACGCGCGGCCTCGACCGTGCTGACGTGGCCCCCGACCGCCCCGGAGCGGGCCGCGCAGCCGGTCCAGAACTGCACGGAGTTCTCCTTCGACTGCTCGACCTCCTCCGGGGTGTCCGGGTCGGGGTCGGCGGCGACGTACGCGTCGAGGGCCTCGTCGGTCAGGCAGTCGACGGGCGCGGAGTCACCGGTGCCGCGCGGATCGAAGCCGACGATGTCGTACGCCGCCCGCAGCTCGTCGGCGAAGTAGAGCTCCGCGTCGGTGACGGTGTCGGTGCCCGGCGCGCCGGGACCGCCCGGGTTGACGACCAGCGAGCCGATCCGGTCACCGGTGGCCCGGGTGCGCTCGACCGCGAGCTGGAGCGAGCCGTCACCCGGGTTCTGGTAGTCGATGGGGACGTCGACGGTGCCGCACTCGTTCTGCTCGCACCGGGTCCAGGCGATCTCCTGGTCGTAGAAGTCCTCCAGGACGCGGCCGTCCGGCCCCTTGGTCGTCCCGGACGGCCCGGCCTTCACGCCGGAGCCGGGCGCGTCGTCGTCCCCCGAGTCGCTCAGCAGGGCGACGCCGACACCGACCGCCCCTGCCACCACCAACGCCCACACGGTGACGACCGCGACGATCAGGGTCCGCTTGCTCACGCATTGCTCCTCATGATGTGGGGGTCATGTCGGCCAGGTCATGCTGTCGGCATCACCGTTGTGGTGCCTTCAATGCCACCATCATCGACTCCAGGGCCAAAGCCACCGGCACGTTGAACTCCAGCATCTGCTCGCGCGCGGCGAAGATCCAGCCGATCCGGCGCAGGTTGAGCTCGGGTGTGGAGGTCTCGACGATGGCCTCCACCTGGTCACGGATCTCCTCGTTGACCAGCGCCCCGGGCGCGCCGCTGGCGAGCGCGATGGCGTCGCGGTAGACCGACATCAGGTCGGTCAGGCCGCGGTCGACGACGTCGAGGTGGCGCCGCTTGGCACGGGTCCGCTGGCCCTTCTCGAGCGCGGCCAGCGCAGGGGCGTACTCCCGCGGGCGCCGACCCCGCTCGACCACGCCGTACGCCGCGTCGAGGTCGGTCTTCTCGCGGGCGTCGAGCTCGGCGGTGATCGCGTCGGCCTCGTCCTTCGCGGTCGAGGCGAGCCGGGTGGCGGCGTCCATGCACCGGCCGAGCGAGGTCAGCCGCGCCGGCATCGACACGACCTCCTGCCGCCGGGTGCGCACCGCCTCGTCGAACGCGAGGGCGCGGGCCCGGCCGATGTGGCCCTGGCTGGCCCGGGCGGCGTACGACGCCAGCGGCTCCGCGACGCCGCGCGCGACCAGGAAGCCGGCGACCCCCTCGGCCGTCGGAGTCGAGAGCGTGACCAGTCGGCAGCGGGAGCGGATCGTGGGCAGCACGTCCTCGACGGTGGGCGCGCAGAGCATCCACAGGGTGCGGCCGTTGGGCTCCTCGATCGCCTTGAGGAGCGCGTTGCAGGCCTGCTCGGTGAGCCGGTCGGCGTCCTCGACGATGAGGATCTGCCAGCGATCGCCCATCGGGCTCAGCGACGCGCGGCGGACCAGGTCGCGGACCTCGTCGACGCCGATGGAGAGCTTCTCGGTGCGCACCACCGACACGTCGGCGTGCGAGCCGGCGAGCACCGTGTGGCAGGCGTGGCAGCCGTCGGGGCAGTCGGGCCCGGACCCGCCCTGGGGGCACTGGAGCGCCGCGGCGAACGCGATCGCGGCGTTGGAGCGGCCCGAGCCCGGTGGGCCGGTGAACAACCACGCGTGGGTCATGCCCTGCCCCGCGACCGCCTGCTGGAGCGCGGTGACGACGGCACGCTGGCCCACGAGGGTGTCCCAGACGGTCACGGCGCACTCCTGGTCGCCTGGCCGAGCAGCGGCTCGATCCGGGCGGCGATCTCGGCCGCGATCTCCTCGATCGGCGCCCGCGCGTCGATCACGGCGTAGTGCTCGGGGTTGCGGCCCGCGAGCTCCAGGAACGACCCCCGGACCCGCTGATGGAACTCCAGGCCCTCGCCCTCGATCCGGTCGCGGCCCTCGAACCGGCCCAGCCCTGCCTCGGGCTCCAGGTCGAGCACGATCGTCAGGTGTGGGCGCAGATCGCCGGTCGCCCACCGCGAGACGTCCTCGAGCTCGTCGCGGTCGAGCGCGCGGCCGGCGCCCTGGTAGGCGAGGGTCGAGTCGACGTACCGGTCGGTGATGACCACCTCGCCCCGCGCGAGGGCCGGGCGCACCAGGGTCTCGATGTGCTCGGCCTTGTCGGCGAGGTAGAGCAGGAACTCGGTCTTGTGGGCGAGCTCGCCGGTCTCGGGGCTGAGCACGATCCGGCGCAGGTCCTTGCCGACCGGGGTGTCGCCGGGCTCGTGGGTGAGGCGCACGGCGTAGCCCCGCCCGGTCAGCCGGTCGTGGAGCAGCCTCGACTGGGTCGACTTGCCGCCGCCCTCGCCGCCCTCGAAGCAGACGAAGACACCGGTGTCGGCGTACTGGCCCGGCCAGTGGCGGCTCGCGGAGGAGGTCACGAGGTGAACCTACGAGACGGGAGCGACACCTGCCACGGGCGGGGGCCGGGGCACCCCGCTCGACGTACCCTTCCGAGTGTCATGAGGACCCGGGTCGCCATCGTCGTCGCCCTGCTGCTGGCGGCCGCCGTCGTCGCCTGGTGGCTGCTGCGCGACGACCCCACGGACCACCGGCTCACCCGGCCCGAGGACCTGTCCGCCGCGACCCGGGCGATCGCCGAGGCGGTGCCGGACGCCCTGCGGGAGTCGGGCACGCCGGGCGCGGAGGTCGCCGTGACCGAGGACGGCGAGGTCGCGTGGAGCCAGGGCTTCGGCGTGGACCGTACGACGGTCCTCCAGGCCGGCTCGATCTCCAAGTCCGTCGCCGCGGCCGCCGTGCTGACGCTCGCCGAGGAGGGGCTGGTCGACCTCGACACCCCCGTGACGGCGTACCTCCGCACCTGGTCGCTGCCCGGCGACTTCCCCGACCCCGACGCGGTGACCCTGCGCCGGCTGCTGTCCCACACCGCCGGCATCGGCACGCCCGGCTACCTCGGCCGGCCCGCCGCCCGGCCGCTGCCGACGACCGCGCAGGCCCTCGACGGGATCTGGCAGTCCGAGGAGGTGGACGCGTACGCCTACTCCGGCGGGGGCTTCACGATCGCCCAGGAGGTCGTCGAGGAGGTCACCGGCGAGCCCTTCGCCGAGACCGTCGGGCGCACGGTGCTGGCGCCGCTGGGCATGACGAGCAGCGGCTACGCCTGCACCCAGGGCGGCCCCGAGGCCGGCGCCGGCTACCGGTACGCCGAGGCCGCCGCCGCGGGTCTGTGCACGACCGCCGACGACCTGGCCCGGTTCGCGGCCTGGCTCGGGTCGGACGACCCGCGGGCGGTCGCGATGCGCGCACCCGCCGCCGGAACCGGCGAGCACTACGGCCTCGGCACCGAGATCGACGGCGACACCGTCGGCCACCTCGGCGTCAACCGCGGCTTCCACGCCGAGCTGCGGGTCGACCCGGCGGCCGGGGTCGGCCTCGTCGTACTGACGAACGGCGACCGGGGCGGCGAGGTGGTCGACGCGGTGTTCCGCGCCTGGCACGACGCCGGCTGACCCCACCTGTCGGGCGATTCCTGCAACCCCCGCGACTCAGGACTTCTTGGCGGCCTTCTTCGCGGCAGTCTTCTTCGCCGTCGTCTTCTTGGCAGCGCTCTTCTTCGCGGAAGTCTTCTTGGCGGCGGTCTTCTTCGCACCCCGCTTGGTGGCCTTCTTGGCCGGACCCCGCTCGCGGCGCTCGGCGAGCAGCTCGGCGGCGCGCTCGAGGGTGATCGACTCGACCGAGTCGTCCTTGCGCAGGGTCGCGTTGTACTCGCCGTCGGTGACGTACTCCCCGAACCGGCCGGCCTTCACGACCACCGGCTGCCCGGAGACCGGGTCGTTGCCCAGCTCCTTGAGCGGCGGCGCCGCGGCGGCGCGGCCGCGCTGCTTGGGCTGGCTGTAGATCTTCAGCGCCTCGTCGAGGGTGATCCCGAAGATCTGGTCCTCGCTGGTGAGCGAGCGGGAGTCGGTGCCCTTCTTGAGGTACGGGCCGTAGCGGCCGTTCTGGGCGGTGATCTCCTCGCCGTCCTCGCCGGCGCCGACCACCCGCGGCAGCTCGAGCAGCTTCATGGCCTCGTCGAGGGTGATCGTGTCGAGGGACATCGACTTGAACAGCGAGCCGGTGCGTGGCCGGTCCTTCTTCGGTGCGTCCTCGGGGAGCACCTCCGTGACGTACGGGCCGAACCGGCCGTTCTTGGCGACGATCTGCAGACCGGTCTCCGGATGGACACCGAGGTCGATCTCCTCGCCGGACGGGTTGGCGAGCAGCTCCTTGGCCTTCTCGAGGGTCAGCTCGTCGGGCGGCAGGTCGTCGGGCACGTTCGCCCGCTTGCCGGCCGCTGCGCCGTCGTCGCCGGGTCCCTCAAGGTAGGGGCCGTACTTGCCGACCCGCAGGTCGATCCCGTCCTCCGGGTCACCCACCGGGAAGGTCGCGAGCGCCTTGGCGTCGATGTCGCCGAGGTCGTCGACGAGCCGCTTCAGGCCGGCGAGCGTGTCGGATCCGTAGTAGAACTCGGTCAGCTCGGCGACCCGGCTCTTGTCGCCGCGGGCGATGTCGTCGAGGACGTCCTCCATGCTGGCGGTGAACTGGTAGTCGATCAGCCGGGTGAAGTGCTCGGTCAGCAGCCGGACCACGGAGAACGCGATCCAGGCCGGCACCAGGGCGGTGCCCTTCTTGTAGACGTAGCCGCGGTTGAGGATGGTCCCGATGATCGAGGCGTACGTCGAGGGGCGGCCGATCTGCCGGTCCTCGAGCTCCTTGATCAGCGTCGCCTCGGTGTAGCGCGCGGGAGGCTTGGTCTCGTGCCCGTTGGCGGACAGCGAGGCCGCGGAGACCGGGTCGCCCTCGGCCAGGTTGGGCAGCCGGGTCTCCTGGTCGTCCTTCGCGGAGTTGTCGTCGGTGCCCTCCACGTAGGCCTTCAAGAAGCCGTGGAAGGTGATCACGCGGCCGGAGGCGGAGAACACGACGTCCTCGCCGGTCGACGCCGCGCCGCCGAGCCGGATCGTGACCGACTGGCCGACCGCGTCCTTCATCTGCGAGGCGACGGTGCGCATCCAGATCAGCTCGTAGAGCCGGAACTGGTCGCCGGTCAGGCCGGTCTGCGCGGGGGTGCGGAACGAGTCGCCCGCCGGGCGGATGGCCTCGTGCGCCTCCTGGGCGTTCTTGACCTTGCTGGCGTAGGTGCGCGGCGCGTCGGGGAGGTACTCGGCGCCGTACAGCTCCTGCACCTGGGCCCGCGCCGCGCCGATCGCGCTGCCCGACAGCGTGGTGCTGTCGGTACGCATGTAGGTGATGAAGCCGTTCTCGTAGAGCCGCTGGGCCACGCTCATCGTGACCGAGGCGCTCATGCCGAGCTTGCGGCTGGCCTCCTGCTGGAGCGTGGTGGTGCGGAACGGCGCGTACGGCGAGCGGCGGTAGGGCTTGGCCTCGACCGACCGGACGTCGTACGCCGTGTCGGCGAGCGCGGCGACCAGGTCCTGGGCCCGGCGCTGGTCGAGGTGGACGACGTCGGCCCTGGCCTTGAGCTGGCCGTCCTGGCCGAAGTTGGAGCCGGACGCGACGCGGGTGCCGTCGACGCTGTGGATCTTGGCGGGGAACATCCGCTGGTCGTGCTTGCTGCCGGCGTCGAAGGTGCCCTCGAGATCCCAGTAGGAGGCGACCCTGAAGGCCATCCGCTCCTTCTCGCGGTCGACCACGAGCCGGGTCGCGACCGACTGCACGCGGCCGGCGGACAGGCCGGACATCACCTTGCGCCACAGCACCGGCGAGACCTCGTAGCCGTAGAGGCGGTCGAGCAGCCGGCGGGTCTCCTGCGCCTCGACCAGGTCCATGTCGAGCTCGCGCGGGTTGGCGGCGGCCTCCTGGATGGCCGCCTTGGTGATCTCGTGGAAGACCATCCGCTTGACCGGGATGTTCTTCGGCTTCAGCTCGTCGAGGAGGTGCCAGGCGATCGCCTCGCCCTCGCGGTCCTCATCGGTGGCGAGGAAGAGCTCGTCGGCGTCCTTGAGCAGGCTCTTGAGCTTGGAGATGTGGCTCTTCTTGTCGCGGGGCACGACGTAGTAGGGCTCGAACCCGTTGTCGACGTCGATCGCGAGCCGCCCCCACGGCTTGTCCTTGATCTTCGCCGGGGTGTCGGCGGCGTTGTTGGGGAGGTCACGGATGTGGCCGATCGAGGACTCGACGACATAGCCGTCGCCGAGGTACCCGCCGATGGTGCGGGCCTTGGCGGGCGACTCGACGATCACCAGCTTGTGGGACACAGGGACCTTCTCCACTACTCGTTCACTGCCTGATTCGGCGGTGTCACGGTAGCGCGTGTTGTCCAGCGAGCCCTCTCCCGGCGTCCAGAGTGGTCGTCCGTCGGGGTGAGCGAGCGGCTGTAACACGTGGTTCGCTGCACTGGGATCCTCGTTGCCGCTGTAACACGTAGTCCGCCGCTCCAGCAGCCCGTTGTCGTGTGTTCCAGCCCGTTGTCGACGTGATTTCGCGACGACTTCTGGCGAGTAGATCCGCGAACGACGTGTTACAGCGGGTCCGAGCCGCGAGCGCCCCCGCCCGTCCCGGCGGGGTGGTCAGCCGACCTTGATCTGGTCGATGACCGCCTCGTTGGCGCTGATCAGGGCGTCGTCGCCGATCGCGGCCATGCCGATGTAGATGCCGAACTCGCTGGGATCGCCCGTGTCGACGACGATCACGTCGGTGACATCGCCCTCCACCGTGACCTCGGGGTCGGTGACCCGGACCTCGGCGGTGATCCGGTACGCCGGCTTGCCGTCGACGCTGATCTCCTCGTTGGTGAGGTCCGTGCGGCCCGTGAAGCCCCGGTAGACCTTGTCGTTCCCGGTCAGGCACTGCATGACGACCTCGGCCGCGGTGGCGATGTCGTCGAAGCCGTTGGCCTTCGCGAGCCCGCCGACGCCGGTGAGGGTGACCCAGCTCTCGTCGACGTTGGCGTACTGCAGCACGAGCCCGTTGGCGAAGTTGAGCTCCACCTGGTCGCCCCCGACGAGGGCGTGGTCCGGCTGGCGCGGGATCGTCAGCCGGCCGCCGGTGAGCTCGGTGGCCGCGGGGTCGAGCGTGGCCGACGGGGCCGGCGCGCCGCCCGTGCACTGGATGCCGGTCGGCCGGACGGTGCTCGACGACCCGTCGCTCGGGTCGGGCTCGTCGGACTCCTCGGTGCCGTCGGTGCCCTCGGTCGGCTCGGACTCGTCGGTCTGCGAGCTGTCGTCGTCGGCCTTCTTGTCCTCGTCGTCCCCCACGAGCGCACGGATGCCGAAGAAGCCGCCCACGCCGAGCAGCACCAGCGCCACCACGGCGGCGATCACGATCAGGACGGTCTTGTTGCCCGACCCGCCCCCGCCCGGCGTGGGCGTGGGGCTCCACTGCTGGCCGTAGCCCCCGCCGACCTGGCCTCCGTAGCCGCCGTAGCCGCCCTGGTCGCCGTAGGGGCTGGGCGGCGGTGGGGGCGGCGGCGAGGCCGGCACGGCGCCGTACGGCGCGGGCGGCGCCACGGTGGGCTCCGCCGGGGGCGGAGTCGCGGCCGCGCCGTCGGGCCGGGCTCCGCCGGACGGCTGCGTGGTCGTCATCTGGCTCCACGCCTGACCGTCCCAGTAGCGGTAGGTGTCGGGCGCGCCCGCGGGGTCGGGGTACCAGCCTGCGTTCGTCACGGAGACCAGCCTAGAGCTCCGCGGTCAGCCCGCGGGCCCCAGGAAGCCCTCGGCGACCAGCTCGGCGAGCTCGGGGAGGTAGACCTCGCGCAGGCTGGCCGGGTCGCGGTCGAGCAGCTGCCCGACGGCGTCGACCAGCGGACCGACGGGCAGGTCGCCGTCGCAGGCCCCGGCGACCGCCGCCACCACCGTGTCGACCTGGCGCGCCCGGCGGAAGCCGCGCTGCTGGCGCAGCACGATGGTCGCCGGGTCCTCGGCGCCCACCGGACCGCTGGTCTCCTGGAGGACGTCCTCGCGGAGCACCAGCCGGGTGTCGGCGTCCAGGGCGCGCGCGGCCCGCGCGGAGTCGGCCCAGGCAGCGATCGCCGGCGCGATCGGCTGCTCGACGTCGTAGGGCCACTCGAGGAGGTCGCGGGCCAGCGCACCGGGCGCGGCGCCCTCCCGGCGCCGCAGGTTGATCCAGCCGAAGCCGATCCCGCCGACGCCCTGCCGCTCCAGCCAGGACAGCCAGGTGTCGTAGCGCTGCGCGTAGGCCGCCGGGTCGCCGCCGGTCGCGGGGTGGTGGCCGGAGTCCTTGAGCCACAGCTCGACGTACGACGCCGGGTCGAGCACCTCGCGCTGGACGACGAGGGCGTCGCACTCGTCGGGCAACCAGGCCGCGAGCCGCTCGTCCCACGGCCGCTCGCGGTCGATCACCCAGTTGGCGAGGACCTGGCACCAGCCGCCGTCCGTGAGGTGGTCGGGGGCGGTGCGGACGATGTGCTCGACGACCTGGTCGCCGGGCAGGCCGGAGTCCCGGTAGACGAGCCGCTCGCCGGTGGCCGGGGAGATCACGAACGGCGGGTTGGTGGCGATCAGGTCGAACCGCTCCCCCGCCACGGGCGCGAAGAACGAGCCGTCCCGGACGTCGACCTTGTCGTCGACGTCATTGAGGGCCGCGTTGAAGCGCGCGATCGCCAGCGCCCGCTGGTTGACGTCGGTGGCGACCACGCGGTCGCTGTGGGTGGCCAGGTGCAGCGCCTGGACGCCGCAGCCGGTGCCGAGGTCGAGCGCCGTGCCGACGTCGTGGCGCAGCGTCAGCTGGGCCAGGCTCGACGACGCGGGGCTGATCCCGAGCACGTAGTCGCCGGTCACCGCGGTGGCGATGCCGTCGAGACCGGGGGTCAGGTCGCTGACGACCCACAGGTCGCCCTCCTCCGACCCGTAGGGGCGCACGTCGAGTCGCGCCGCGACCTCCCCCACGCTCCGCGCCAGGGCGCCGGCGTTGGCGAGCGGATCGACCAGGCCCGGCAGCGCCCGCTCGGCGTCGGCCACCGAGACCGCGGTCTGCAGGAGGAAGAGCCGGATCAGGGTCGCCAGCGGGCTCCCGTCCGTCGTACGACGACGCCCCGGTGTCGTCTCGTTGCGGGACAGCGCCTGGTGGGCCTCCGGTCCGAGCAGCTCGCTGACCGCGTCGTAGGTGAAGTCGGCGGCGAGCAGGGCGTCGCGCAGCGGGGCGGCGAGGGAGGTCGGCAGCACGGGGACAACGGTAGAGGTAGCCCCCGTGCCGCGGTCAGCGGCGGATCTTGACCTTCGTGACACCGCCGGTCACGGTCACGACCGTCTTGGTGACCGCCTTCTTGCGGATCACCTTGAGGCCCTTCTTGGTCAGCTTGACCTTGACCTTCGCCTTGCCGCCCGCCGGCACCGCGTAGGGCGCGGGCTTGGCGATCTGCTTGCCCTTCACCGCCATGGTCAGGGTGCCGGAGCAGGGGGTGGCGCTGAGGCACGCGACGGTGAGCCGGACCTTCTTCTTGGCGACCTTCACGCCCTTCTTGGGCGACTTCACCCCGGCTGCGGCACCGGCGATGGCCGGGACGAACTTGTCCACGCCGAACGAGCGGGTGGCGTAGACCGCCCCGGACGCGTCGACGGACATGCCCTGGTCGTCGGACGCCAAGGTGAGGCCGTGCTCGGTGCGTGACACGAAGGCGCCGGCGGCGGTGAACTCGGAGAGGGCGCGCCTGTCGAACACCAGCACATTGCCTTCGGGAGTGAGGTCGACGGCGTAGGGCGTGTCGAGCTGCCCCGGATTGAGACCCGGCCCGCCGAATCCACCGAGGTCGGCGCCGGTGGCCAGGTTGAACCGCTGGATCCGGCTGTTCCCGGAGTCGGAGACGAAGACGGTCCCGTCCGCGCCCACGACCACGTCGTCGGGCCGGTCCAGCTGGCCGGGCCCGGCACCGGAGGAGCCGATGCTGCGCAGCCACGTGCCGGAGGCCGAGAAGACCTCGACCCGATCGGCGCTGGCATTGGTCACCAGCACCTCGCCCGTCGGGGCTGTGGCCACGCCGAGCGCGACCCCCTCATCGGAGAGGGTGTAGGTGTGGATCTGGGCGCCGCTCGGCGAGAGCGCCACCACCGATGGGCTGCCTGTCGTCGAGTCGGTGACGTACACCGTGCCGTCCGGGCCGACGGCAACCCCCTTGGCCGCAGCGACCCCGTCGAGGGTGGTGCTGCTCAACAGTCCTCCGTTGGCAGCGAGGTGATCGAGGGTCGAGCCGTAGACCGACCACAGGGTGCCGTCTGGGGCGGCGGCCACGTCAGCGTCGCTCACCGCGTCCCAGGTGGTGCCGGCACGGACGTAGCCAGCCGAGCCCGCGTCCGCGGGCGGCGCCGAGGCGAGCAAGCCGACGACGAGCGCCACGACCGCCCCCACCGTCGCCGCGAAGGCGGAGCGCCGCCGCGCCCGACGACCTCCGGACCGGGTGGCCGACACCACCACCGTCGAGGACTGCGACACCATCGAACCCACCTCACACGCGATACCGGTTGTCGCGGCACCGTGCCCGCCTCCCGCCGGGACGAAACCTGAGCTCACCCAGGCGTCGCTGCGTTGCGTACGAGCCGACGTGCCAGCACCGGGATCACGATCGCGGCGGCGACGGCGTGCAGCGCCATCAGGATGAGTGCCGAGGCGACGTCGAAGCCGAAGGTCGCGTCCGGCACGACCGACAGCACGGTGAGGGCGACGGTGGTGCGGACGAACGTCGAGCGCGGGCGACGCGCCCGACGGGCGAGGACCGCAGCCAGGACGACGCCGAGCATCGAGAAGACGAAGGTCAGCTGGGTGAAGGCCAGGACGGGGAGGCTGACGCCCGAGCCGTCGGCGAACGAGACTCCCGCGGCCGAGGCGACGGCGGCGAGCGTGGTGGTGACGACCGAGGCGACGGTCGCCGCGGCGAGCCCGTGCCGCCAGACCGTCGGCCGGACGGACGCGGCCAGGGAGGGAACGGCGAGGTCGGTGGTGGTGGACATGAGCTTCTCCTGGTGGTCGGTGGCGCCGCCCGGTGGCGGCCCCTCTGCGTTCTCCACGAACGCCTTCCACCCGGTACGACGGTCCGCCGCGGAAAAACTGGTCGCGATCCCACCCTGGCGGGCTGTCGCATCCGTGTGGTGCCGTTCGTGGAGAGGCAGGAGGCGGTCATCGGGACCGCCCTGATCGAGGAGACGACATGACGAACTACCTGATGTCCGTGCACGGGCCCACCGAGCTGACCGACGAGTTCTACGGCTACGGGTCGAAGGAGGAGATGGAGCAGTCGTTCGCCGACACCGGGGCCTTCAACGAGCGGCTCAAGGCGGACGGCTATTGGGTCTTCGCCGGAGGCCTCGCGCCCGCCACGACCGCGACCGTGGTCGACGGGCAGGGCGAGGCGCCGGTGGTGACCGACGGCCCCTATCTCGAGACGAAGGAGGCCATCGGCGGCTTCTGGGTGATCGAGGTCCCCGACCTCGACACCGCGCAGCGCCTCGCCGCCGACGCGTCCAAGGCGTGCCGGGGCAAGGTCGAGGTCCGTCCCTTCGACGGTCTCGCCTGAGTCCAACTGCCGGCGTGCGAGGGTCGTCGCGTTGGCCGCCTGTACCACGGTGTCGTCGGCGTGGCTCACGACCAGATGGGCGCACATCGGTCTGAGTGCGTTGGCTTCGCCACCGACGACGCCAACTGCAGATGGAAGGACCGAGCAGCCTCACGAACTGGGCGCCTTACCTCGTCATGCTCCACTGGCCGCGCCACGATGCAGGTCAACAGCCAGGACTTGTCACGCCTATAACAACCTGTGTGGCGGAATTCTCCGCACAGTTCGCAGCCACCAAGCCCTCTTCACTCATTGACGACGATAAGAGTTCGCAACCTTCACCAAAGCCGAATGAGGAGCGAATTCACCTTGTTTCTGACGAAAGACCGCCCGCCACGAGAAAGGCGCGTCCGAACCGCCGTCCTCGCGATCCTCGCAACCGGTTTCGCATGGGCTTCACTGGGTCCAACACCAGCAGTCGCCGACCCCTATCCGGTCGACGGGGGACCGGATCGTGGGCAACACAGCTACTGCTTCGACGGTGCCCACCCGATGAACACCGACGTACACACTCGCGCGCTGTCGACGATGGCGAACGTGGACGCCCAGACCGCCGTCACGACGGTGCAGCACGCACCCTGTCGAGCACGCACCGATGTTCGATTCCAACAGCGCCCCATCTCGCCCGGCGTGATCGGATACGCGCCATGCGCCGCACGGGTCGTAGGTAGCACGGACTGTGACGTTCGCGATGTGCGTGTCTACTGGGCTGAGATTGAACGACTGTCCGCGCACCCGAAACGGGAAGCGCGACACACTCTCTGTCATGAGGTAGGCCACACCCTCGGGGCATCCCACTACGAGAGTTGGCTGGTGAACCCCGACGGAACGTGGGCGACGAACAGCTGCATGATCAGCGGTCTGGCCGATGACGGTTCCTTGTGGACACGGTCATACGGACCTCACCACATCGCTCATATCAATGCATGGTTCAGCTAGGAAGGCACGACGATGCGAAAGAAGATGATTGCCGTGGCGACGGCCGTGCTCCTGGCTACGACTGCGGGATGCGCCTCCACCCCTGCGGCTGAGAGACGATTCGCATCTGGACCGCAGGAAGCACCTACGGCCCCTACTGAAGGTGCATCGAGCGTTCTGAGCAGACTTCGCGAGGGACTCAACTACGTCGTCTACCCCTCCCCCGACAAGCTCGTCGAAGACCGAGGGGCTGCCTACGTGGGCGAGGTGCACGAAGTACGCGAAGGACGGACACTCCTGTCCAAGACAGACGGCGGCTGGACACGAGACAACTCTGTGGTCATCACGGTCAGAGTGACCCGGGAACTCCGAGAGCTGAAGGGTGCCAGTGCGAACGACATGATCTATGTGTCGATGCCGCGTGGCGTCAACGCGGTCACTGCCGACGGCACCGTGATGGGAAGCGACCCCAATCCCTCCATCGAGGAGCTTCGACGTTCGATTCCGAACGGCCTCGAGGTTCTGGTGATGGCAGGAGCCATGGACCCTGACCTCGCGCTCGCCAACCCGTCGACAACGGTCGAGAAGGACCCTCGCGTCGCTCCTGACGACGCGCTGCTCCTTGACGGCTTCCATCCACAGACCGTGGTGTTCGACCAGGGAACCAAACCGCTCGACGCCTGGCCCGACTACACCTTCGGCGAACTGGTCGCTGCAGCGACGGATTGAGCAAACCGAGGAGCGCAGTCGCACAGGAGCTATGCGGGGTGGCCGAGCCGGCGATCTCCATCAAGGATCGCCGGCTCGGCCCGGCGGCCCGCCGTTAGCGGCGCACCTTGACCTTGACCTGAACGCTGGCGGCATTGACGGCGGCGTCCCCGCCATAGCCCACCACCAGCTTGTGCTTGCCGGCCTTGAGCTTCTTGAGCTTCACGACGACCGTGCCGCCGGCGAGGACGCCGGTGCCGACGACCCTCCCCTTCGCGGTGACGGTGACCGTGCCCGTCGCGCCGCGGGCCGAGGACACGCTGACCCGCAGCTTCCCCTTGCGCCCGGCCCGCAGCTTGCCCTTGGCCTTCGCGGTGACGGTCGCGCCGGCCTTGATCGCGGTGAGCGCACCGCCGAGGGAGCTGCTGCCGGAGAGTCCGCCGGGCAGGCCGCCGCCGGTGCTGCCCAGCGGGCCGGTGCCGGTCGCGGCACCGCCGCCGGACCCGGCCGCCGCACGGGTGAAGGACTGCCAGGCGCCGTACGTCGTCGAACCACCGGTCGGGGTGAACCTGCCGCGCCAGTAGTACGTCGTCCCGGGCATGAGGAGCGGGAACTCGGCCTCGTTCCAGTCGGTCCACAGGTAGACCGCCGGGTCGCCGCCCCCGTAGGGCAGGGACTTCGTCCACTGCACGGTGCTGCCGTTCGTGCTGAGGTCGACGCCGATCGAGCCGGGCTGGTTGTTGGTGATCGCCTGGAAGTAGGAGACGAAGCCGTACTGCGTGACCCCGCCGTCGGGGTCGGTCGCGGTGTTCACCGTCGACGGGGTGTCGTAGAGGACCTGGTGCGGCGCGCCGGGCTGGCCGCTGCCTCCGGCCCCGAAGACGTAGATCGGCGCCTGCAGGCCGACCGTCGCGTCGTTGTTGCCGTCGATGGTCTTGACGCCGATGCTCAGGTTCGCGCCCGACAGCGGCTGGCTGGCCTTCACCGGGAACTGGAACTCCCAGTGGTGTCCCTGGGCGACGCCCCACAGTCCCGCGTCGCGGTCGTTGTAGTAGGCGCCGCCCTGCAGGTTGCCCCAACCCGGGCAGTTGCCCTGCGGCGCGGCGCCGCCGCTGCCGTCGTACCCGCACCGGATCTGCTGCGAGGTGTCGAAGGTGACGCCGGCCGGCAGGGAGATGGTGGGGTGGAAATAGGTGCCGCCCGCGCACGGGTTGCCCATGCCGTAGACCGCGTAGTGGATCCAGAACGTCTGACCGACCGCGGGTACGCCGCTGTCCGGGTCCGCCCAGTAGCCGGCGTAGGCCCCGATCCCGGCCTCCGTGTACGGCGTCCCCTGGATCAGGCCGAAGCAGTTGATCACCTGGGTGTAGCCGATGCCGCCGTCGTACCAGCCGCCCGGCTCGTCGGCGGCCGCGGGCGGAGGCCGGAGGAGGCCGGTCCCGAGAAGGAGGGCGACGAGGACGGCGAGGTAGCGCAGGCTTCTGGTCACGCTGTCATTCGGCCAGCAGCGGGCCGGGTGCCGCGTCAGGGTCGGACCCCAATGTTGGGGCCCGAGGCTGTGGGCATCGGTTGTCACCGACCTGCCGTCGACAGGGCCGACCTCCCCCTACGGCGTTTCGTGCGATCACCCGCGATCTCCGGCGGGGGACGCCGGTGGCGTGTGGTCAGTCCTGCCGAGCGGTGACGCGCTACTTCTGTCCCGAGGGCTTGCTGCCCTTGGACGCTCCCGGAGCCGGTCCACGCGGCGGGGTGGCCAACTTGCTGACCTGTTTGGAAGAGGAGCCGTAGCCGCCGCGCTTCTCGAGGTCCATGGTGTGCCGAACGGTCTTCCTGATCCCGGTGGCCATGGGTTCCTCCTCACGCGTCGATGTACTCAAGGTACTCGATCTCCTCCCAGCGTACGAGCAGACCGCCAGCGCCGAGTCGAACGGTGCCGTCCGGTTCGAAGCGGAACTCCCCGGTCGCGGGGTCGAGGTCAGCGCTTCGGGCCAGGAAGATGTCCTGCTGCTCGGGGTACCCAGCCGAATAGGACTTCATCTCGCCGTAGGTCGCATAGGCGCCACCTATCCAGGCACCAGTCTTCAGTTTGATGCGAACCCAGCCATCCCGCTCCCCCTGGAACAGGTAGTCCCACGCCCGGGGTGCGGGGTCTGGGCCGGTGATCCAGCGTGGCCACTCGGATCCGCTGCGAGTCCCCACCCCGACCAGGGTGCCGATCAGCAAGGGCGCCGCGACGTAGACTGCGGTGACGAACCAGAGACACAGCGGGTTGGAGTCACCCGACGCGATTGACGGCCACTTGGTCGTCCCCAGCCAGTAGGAAGCAGGGGCGAGCGCCCCATGGATGATCGCGGAGGCGCCGACGAACCGGAAGATGCGGTCGCTCAGCCCGATCCCCCAACGCCCGGCCATCCGCTCGAACGACCAGATGTACAGGGCGCCCGGGATCAGGGCGACCAGGAGCACGGCGGCTGCCTCGAACGACGTGGGCATGCGCTGACGCTATGCAGTAGGTCCGACATCAACGCCAGGGTCGCCAGTCCCGTCCGACCCCGGTTGCGCGGCCTCGGTCAGCGGATCAGCTTGGCCTTCTTGGTAGTCGTCGCGCCGGTCGTCGCCGTGAGCACCACCGTGACCTTCACCGTCCTGGTGCGCTGGAGGAGTTTGCGGGCGGCCTTCGTCAGCTTCACGCTCACCTTGCCGGTGCTGTTGACCCCCACGGCGTAGCCGCCGGTCGCCAGCTTCTTCTTGCCGGCTTTGACGACGACAGTGCCCGAGCACGCCATCAGCCCGCCGCCGCAGTTGACCGCGAGCTTCGCCTTCTTGCGCTTCTTGTCCGCCTTGAGCTTCTTCTTGGCACTCACCGGCGGCTGCGCGTGCGGGACGAGTTGCGAGTTGGCGCCGACGTTCACGTTGGTCACCCAGAGGTTCTCGCGCGGCACTCGGACGATCGAGTTGTTGGTCTCGTCGGTGAACCAGATCGCGCCGTCGGCGCCGTACGTCACGGACGTGGGCTCGTAGTTGCCGACCTGCACGACCGCGCCGACGCCCGCGGCGTTGACGTGCCCGATGCCCTTCGCGGCACCGACGCTGGTGAACCAGACGTTGCCGTCGGCCCCGGTCACCAGGCTGCGCGGAGCGGTGCGGTCGCCGGTGCGGATGGTGCCGACCTGGTTGTTGTCGCCGACCCAGCCGACATTTCCGTCACCCGGTGAGGTGAACCAGGTGCCGGACGACGAGCGGCCGAACCAGATCTTCCCGGACGGACCGGTCGCGACCGAGTAGGGGTAGGTGGCGTTCGCCGGCAGCGGGTAGGCGACACCACCGTTGCCCGCCGCGTTCACCTGGACCAGCTTGTCGCCGTCCTGGCACCACATCAGGCCGTCGCGACCGCGACCGAGCGCGCCGTCGCATTCGGGTGCGTTCGCATCCCAGTTGCTGCTGTTGCCCACGATCTTGGCGATGCCGTCCTCGTCGAACGACATGGTCACCCAGACCCCGTCGGGGCCGACGCGGACCTCTTCGCCATAGGGCTCGGGGTACGTCACCCAATCCTGCGCGGCCGGATTGCTCGAGGGGAATCGGACCACCTTCCACCCGCTGTCCGAGACCACCCAGACGTTCCCGGCGGCGTCCACGTCCAGATCCTTGACCAGGCTGCCTCCCGTGGTCTGCGCCGGGAGGCTGTACTCGGTGATCGCACCCGCGAGCGTGATCCGGCCGACCTTGTTCTTGTCGCGCTCGACGAACCACATGTCACCGTTGGGGGCGGTGGTGATCCGGCGCAGTCCGGCCGCGCTGGTCGGCACCGGGAAGACCTGGAAGCCACCGGCCTTCGCAGCTTGGCGTGGCGCCGGAGGGCTGGTGGCGTCGGCGGCCGCTCCCGGCACACCCAGACCGGTGATCGAGAGGGCCGGAAGGACGAGGATCCCCGCCGTCATCGCCCGGCGCAGCCGGGCACGTCGCATCGTCATCGCGCGCTCCTTCAGGGAAGGGCACGACCCTTGGCGCGCCCCGAGAAGACAGATCGGGCCGCCCACCTACCCGGCCGGGGTACGACCAAACCCTCGGCCCTCCGCCTCCCGGCGGAGACGACGAACGACCGCGCCGGCGACGACCACGAGGGTCGCCGCCGGCGCGGCCAGGAGGCGGCGCGTCCTCAGGCGGACTCGACGGCCGCCGGCTCCGGAGCGTCGTCGCCGATCGTGGAGACGCGCTGCTTGGAGATGTAGACCGCGGCGAAGATGCCGGCCGCCGCAACGACGGCGATCAGGATCCGGAGGAAGTCGTTCTCGTTCTCTCCGTAGGTGAGGCTGACGACGGCGCCGACGATCAGCAGCGAGACCAGGTTCATCACCTTGAGCAACGGGTTGATCGACGGGCCGGCGGTGTCCTTGAACGGGTCTCCCACCGTGTCACCGGTGACGGTGGCCGCGTGCGCCTCCGAGCCCTTGCCTCCGTGGTGTCCGTCCTCGACCAGCTTCTTCGCGTTGTCCCAGGCACCGCCGGCGTTGGCGAGGAACACCGCCATCAGCGTGCCGGTGGCGATGGCACCGACCAGGAAGCCGGCGAGCGGCCCGACGCCGAGTCCGAAGCCGACGGCCACCGGGGCCAGGATCGCCAGGATGCCCGGTGTGGCGAGCTCACGCAGCGAGTCGCGGGTGACGATGTCGACGACCCGGCCGTACTCCGGGCGGGCAGTGCCCTCCATGATCCCGGGGATGTCGCGGAACTGGCGGCGCACCTCCATCACGACAGCGCCCGCCGCCCGGCCCACCGCGTTGATCGCCAGGCCAGAGAACAGGAACACCGCGCAGGCGCCGAGGAGGGCCCCCACGATCAGCTTGGCGTCGTAGACCAGGAAGTCCTGGTCCAGGATGTCGCCGACCTCGGCATACGCGCTCTGCGTGTACGACGCGAACAGGGCACTCGCCGCCAGGACGGCTGTCGCGATGGCGATGCCCTTGGTGATCGCCTTGGTCGTGTTGCCGACGGCGTCGAGCTCGGTGAGGATCTGCGCGCCCTCCTCGCTGACGTCGCCGGACATCTCGGCGATGCCCTGGGCGTTGTCGGAGACCGGGCCGAAGGTGTCCATCGCGACGATGACGCCGACCGTGGTGAGCAGGCCGCAGCCCGCCAGGGCGACGGCGAACAGCGCGAGACCGGTCGAGCCACCCGCGAGGAGCGCGGCGCCGAACACCGCGGCACCGATCACCATCGCGGTGTAGACCGCGGACTCGAAGCCGACCGAGAGTCCGGACAGGATGACCGTCGCGTGGCCGGTCAGCGAGGTCTTGGCGACGTCCTTGACCGGGCGGTGCTCGGTGCCGGTGAAGTAGCCGGTCAGGGCCAGGATCGCGGCGGCGAGCACGATGCCGATCACGACGGCACCGGCGGCGAACACCGGCGGGGACAGGTCGGCGGTGGCCCCGGAGCCGAGCTCACTCCACTCGCCGGGGAGGTAGACGAACGCGGCGATCGCGCTGGCCACCGCGCCGACCGCGGCGGAGAGGTAGAACGCCCGGTTGATCGTCTTCAGGCCGCTCTCACCGGCCCGCGGCTTGGTGAGGTAGACGCCGGCGATGGCCGACAGGGCACCGATCGCGGGGACGATGAGCGGGAAGACCAGGCCCTTGTCGCCGAAGGCCTGCGAGCCGAGGATCAGCGCGGCGACCAGGGTGACGGCGTACGACTCGAAGAGGTCGGCGGCCATGCCGGCGCAGTCACCGACGTTGTCGCCCACGTTGTCGGCGATCGTCGCCGCGTTGCGCGGGTCGTCCTCGGGGATGTTCTGCTCGACCTTGCCGACCAGGTCGGCGCCGACGTCGGCGGCCTTGGTGAAGATGCCGCCACCGACGCGCATGAACATCGCGAGGAGGGCGGCGCCGAAGCCGAAGCCCTCCAGCACGTTGGGCGCCGCGCTCTGGAAGACGATCACGACGACGCTGGCGCCCAGCAGGCCCAGGCCGACGGTGAACATGCCGACGAAGGCGCCGGTGCGGAAGCCGATGTTCATCGCGGGGTCGCGGCCCTGCTCGTTGGCGGCGGCCGCCACGCGCAGGTTGGCGCGGACGGCGAGCGACATGCCGAGGTAGCCGACCGCACCGGAGAACCCGGCGCCGACGAGGAAGAAGACGGAGCGGAAGATCCGGACCGCCCACTCCGACTGGAGACCGTCCGCGCCGTCGGCGGTGTGCGCCGGCAGCGCCAGGAGGACGACGAACGCGATGGCCGCGAAGATCGTCAGCGTCCTGAACTGCCGGGTGAGGTAGGCGTTCGCCCCCTCCTGCACGGCCTGGGCGATGCGCTGCATGTTGGGGGTGCCCTCGCCTGCGCGCAGCACCTCCGATCTGAACAGCGCGGCCATGGCCAGGGAGCCGAGAGCGATCACGGCCACGATCGCCACGAGGGCGAGATCGCCCCCGGTGACTTCGACATCGACGACGAACGGACGGGGCATACGACTGCCTCCTGCGGGGGTTTCAGGGTCGGCCACGGGGGCCAGGTCTGAGATCGTGCCCGGAGTCTACGCAGACTGTGGCGTAGAACACATGAAGGTTGTGACCGGAGTCACAGCTTGGGATGGCGCGAGCGCGTCGCTCCTTCGTCGCGCCTCGCTGCCGCGCGCGCAGTTGCCTCGGCCTGTGGTTACGCCCGCCTGGCCGCCAGACGGCCGGCCCCCAGGGCGACGGTGGGTCAGACCGAGGCGGCTTCGGGCGACTCGTGGATGACGAAGACCTTGGCGAGGCCGGTGATCTTGAAGATCTTCAGCAGCCGGTCGGCGTTGCAGACGAGCTCGAGGGAGCCGTCGTGGGCGCGGACCTTCTTCAGGCCGCCGACGAGCACACCGAGGCCCGTGGAGTCGAGGAACTCGACCGCCTGCATGTCCACGACGATGTCGTAGACGCCGGCGGCGACCAGCTCGGTGATGGTGTCACGCAGCTTGGGGGCGGTGTAGACGTCGATCTCGCCACCCACGGCAACGACGGTGCGCCCACCGACCTCGCGCGTCGACAGTGTCAGATTCACGACCTCACCCCGGCTACCTCACCTACGTCTGGTGGCACTTATCAAACCATGCCGACCACACACACGCGCAAGGAGCGGACATGCCGTCGGTATGCCTGAGCCACGTGTCGGGGGTCCGGGGGAGAATCGGAAGCATGACCGCGCAGCCCGATCTAGGCCCCCCGTTGGTCGCCCCGGCCCCGCGCCGCGACCCCGGCGCGCTCCTGGACCGGCTGGCGGCTCTGCCCTCGCGCGCGGACCGGTTGACCCATCGCGCGCGGGTCCCGGCGCGGCCCGCGATCAGCGCGGCGTGGCCCGGCTGGGTCGACCCGGACCTGGTGACGGCGTACGCCGCGCGAGGCGTCGAGCTGCCCTGGCGACATCAGATCGAGGCCGCCGAGGCGGCCCACCGCGGCGAGCATGTCGTGGTCGCCACCGGCACCGCGTCCGGCAAGTCGCTCGCCTACCTGCTGCCCGCGCTGACCGACATCCGTGGCAGCCGAGGCTCGCGGGGGCAGCGCGGGGCCGCCGTGCTCTACCTCGCGCCGACCAAGGCGCTCGCGCACGACCAGTGGGCGGCCATCCGCGAGCTCGGCCTCGACGTGCGGGTGGCGACCCACGACGGCGACAGCACCGCCGAGGAGCGCGAGTGGACTCGCGACCACGCGGAGTACGTCCTCTCCAACCCCGACATGCTGCACCGCTCCCTGCTGCCCGCCCACGAGCGGTGGACGCCCTTCTTCCGGTCCCTGCGCTATGTCGTCGTCGACGAGTGCCACCACTACCGCGGCGTCTTCGGCGCCCACGTCGCCCAGATCCTGCGCAGGCTGCGCCGGGTCTGCGCCGCCCACGGCGCCTCGCCGACCTTCGTACTCGCCTCCGCCACGGTCGCCGACCCCGACCTGACGGCCCGCCGGCTGACCGGCCTCGAGGTGACCGCCGTGACCGAGGACGGCTCGCCGCGCGGCGCGCTCGAGCTCGGGCTGTGGGAGCCGCCGCTGACGTCGTGCCAGGGCGAGAACGGCGCGCCGGTGCGTCGTCCGGCCACCGCGGAGACGGCCGACCTGCTCGCCGATCTCGTGGTCGAGGACGTCCGGACCCTGGCGTTCGTGCGCTCGCGTCACGGCGTCGAGACGGTGGCCCGCCGGGCCGGCGAGCTGGTCGCGGAGGTCGATCCGGCCCTGGCCGGGCGGATCGACTCCTACCGCGGGGGCTACCTGCCCGAGGAGCGCCGGTCCCTGGAGCAGGACCTGCGCAGCGGACGTCTGCTCGGCATGGCGGCCACCAACGCTCTCGAGCTCGGCATCGACGTCAGCGGGCTCGACGCGGTCGTCGTCACCGGCTACCCCGGCACCCGGGCCGCCTTCTGGCAGCAGATCGGCCGGGCGGGGCGCGACGGCGGCGGCGCGCTCGGGCTGTTCGTCGCCCGCGACGACCCGCTGGACACCTACCTCGTCCACCATCCCGACGCCCTGCTCGGCCGCCCGGTCGAGGGCACGGTGTTCGACACCGACAACCCCTACGTCCTCGGGCCGCACCTGTGCGCCGCCGCGCAGGAGCTGCCGGTGACGGTCGCCGACGCCGAGCTGTTCGGACCCCGGATGCGGGAGGTGCTCGGCTCCCTGGTCGAGCGCGGGCTGCTGCGCCGCCGGGCGGCCGGCTGGTACTGGACCGACCGGGCCCGCGCCGCCGACCTCGCCGACATCCGCTCGGCCGGCGGCGCCCAGGTGCAGCTGGTCGAGGCCGGCACCGGCCGCGTGGTCGGCACCGTCGACGGCGGCCGCGCCCACAGCGCCACCCACGAGGGCGCGGTCTACCTGCACCGCGGCGAGACGTGGCTCGTCGAGTCGCTCGACCTCGACGAGCACGTCGCGACCCTGCACCGTGCCGACGTCGACCACACCACCACCGCCCGTGAGGTCACCGACATCGAGATCGTCGAGGAGCGCGAGCACGTCGACTGGGGGCCGTGCCGGGTCTCCTTCGGCGCGGTGGAGGTCACCAGCCAGGTCACCTCGTACCTGCGCCGCCGCATCCGCACCGGTGAGGTGATCGACGAGAAGCCGCTCGACCTGCCGCCGCGCACCCTCGCCACCGCCGCGATCTGGTGGACCGTGCCCGACGGTCTCGTCGTCGACCTGCTCGCCTCCGCCGGGCTCTCCCTCGCCGACCTGCCCGGCGCCGCGCACGCCGCCGAGCACTGCTCCATCGGCCTCCTCCCGCTCTTCGCGACCTGTGACCGCTGGGACATCGGCGGCGTCTCGACCGCGCGGCACCCCGACACGGGCGTCCTCACCGTCTTCGTCCACGACGGCCACCCGGGTGGCGCCGGCTTCGCCGAGCGCGGCTACCGCACGGCGGCGGCCTGGCTGCGGGCCACCCGCGCCACCATCGCCGCCTGCGAGTGCGCCACCGGCTGTCCGTCGTGCATCCAGTCGCCCAAGTGCGGCAACGGCAACGACCCGCTCGACAAGGCCGGTGCCGTCGCGCTGCTCGACGCCCTGCTCAGCGAGGCGCCGTCCGCCACCGCCGACCCGGAGTAGCCTGCCTCCATGCTGCTGCTCGGACTGGTCCTGCTGGTCGTCGGCGTCATCGGGCTCGTACTCAGCTTCTTCGGCGCGAGCATCGACTACACGCACCGGTCGGCCGAGATCATGAACTGGGACGTCGCCCCCGGCACGCTCGTGCTCTGGGGTGCCGTGTCCACCCTCCTCTCGGTCGCCGGTCTGTGGATGATGAAGGCGGGCGCGAAGCAGGGCTGGAAGCGCCGCAAGGAGCAGAAGCGGCTCACCGAACTCTCCGACAAGCTCGACCAGGTCGAGCTCGACCGCCGGCGCGGCGAGCTCTCCGACGACGGCGGAGTTTGACGGCGCGAGCGCGTCGTCGCTCCGCCACGCCGCCGCGCACGCGGTCGAGGTCCGCTCGTCTCCAGGTCGTTTGGCGGCCGGACGCCGGCGCGGCGGAAAAGCACCGGTCTCCTCGGCTCCGGTCGCTCGTCCTCCGATCACCACCGCGGCCCCGTCAGGGCGGTAGCGTCGCCGGGCCGGCGCGCGCCGCTGCGACCAGATCCTGGTCCTGACCGAGCCACCGCGGCCCGCCGACCCGTACCGCGACGACGACATCGCGGCCCTCCACCCGGCACGAGTCCAGCTCGGCGCCGTTGTCGCCGGCGACCTCGGCGGCGCTCGCACACGGGTCGCGGCCCGGGTGGTCGGCCCGACCCGCCAGGGAGGTCGCCGCCGCGAGGGCGGCCAGGTCGGCCGCCGCCTGCGCCCGGCGCTGCGCGACCACGATCGCGCCGACCACCCCCGCGGCCGCGCCGACCAGCAGCAGCACGCCCACCATCGCGAGGGTGAGGACGGTCGCCGCACCCCGTTGGTCGCGCGCGGTCACGGACCCCCGCCCTCCTCGGCGATGGCGACCGCCTCGGCCTCGACGGTCGCCCCGGGAAGCGCGCCGAGCACCCCGCCGGGACCGTTGATCCGGCCACGGGCGCGGACGACCACGCGATCCCCCACCCGCCGGACGGACAGCCGGACCTCGTCGGGAGCGATCCGACGGCCGAGCTCGAGGGCGGCATCCGGGTCATCGCCGCGGGCCACCGCACGGGCCGCCTCCCGGGCCGCGTCGACGGTGCGCACCTGCGCGATCGCCACGGCGAGCAGCCACACCAGGCCCGCGGTCAGGGCGAGCAGGAGCGGCAGGGCGAGCGCCAGCTCGGCCGTCACCGCACCTCGCTCCGCGCGGCGAGGGCCGCCGTCCGGAGCCTCGCCCGACCGCCCCCGCGACCGACCCAACGAATGGCCCCGCGGCGGGTGCGGGCGGTCACCCCAGGCCGAGCAGGCCCAGCACATGGTCGAACAGGGTCTTGATCAGCTTGTCGCCGAAGCCGCCGCTGAGCAGCTTGTAGAGCAGGCCCGCGAAGCCGGCGCCGGCCGCCGTCGCGACGGCGTACTCCGCGGTCGTGACGCCACGCTGGTCGACCGGCCGGGGGCGAGACACGGCGCGCCGGAAAGGGGCGGGGCGGAAGGGGGACGGTGTCACGTTCTCTCCGTTCGTCTGCAGCCGCCTGGTGCGACTGTCGGACCCGATCGTGCGCGGACCGGCCGATACCGGAGGCTCGATCCGGCCGGTCCTGTGGACGACGCCCGGCTCGGCCGCGGCCTGGGGACGGTCGACGGCTCCGGGTGTGGCGTGAGGGCCTGCTGATCACCGCCGGCCCGATGCCCCGGCCTCCGCCCGGATCGGGCTCAGCCGACGATGCTGCTCGCCAGCGACACCGCCAGCGGGACGATGCCCAGGAGCAGGAACGACGGCAGCAGGCACACCCCCAGCGGCACGGCCGCCCGGACACCCACCGCGCGGGCGCGATCCTCGACCTCCGCCCGGGCCCGGGCCCCGAGCTCGTCGGCGAGCCCCTCGACGGCTGCCACCACCGGCGCTCCGGTGCGATGCGCGCGGGCCAGGGCCCGGCCCAGCGGCCCCAGCTCGGGGTCGTCGGCCAGCCGCGCCCACGTCGCCGCCGCGTCGCCGCCGAGCCGGAGCCGCGCGGCGACACCGGTCAGCCGGGCGGACGCCGCGCCGGGCAGCGACCGGCAGACCAGCTCGATCGCCTCGGCCGGCGCCTGCCCGGCCCGCAGCGCCGCGGCGAGGAGCGTGACGACGTGCGGCAGGTCCCGGCGCACCTCCTCGCGCCGCAGGCGGCTGGCCCGGGGCTCGAGACGTCCGGCTGTCGTGACGACGACGACGGCGGCCGCGACCCCGGCGGGCACGGCGAGGGGACCGCCGACCAGGACCGTGGTCCCGCCACCCGCGAGCAGTGCCCACAGGAACCGCCCACGGCGCAGCAGTCCGTCGTCCTCCGCTCGCGAGGGCGGCGCCGGCCCGGCGAGCTCGCCGGACCGGCCATGGCGACGCGGTGGTCCCAGGAGCAGGGCGGCGGCGACCAGGAGCACGAGGAGGGGGAGCTCAGCCATCGCGGTCGACATCCCGAGCGAGCGCGTCGATCCAGGCGAGGCCGGCGTACCCCGCGGCGAGGCCGCCCGCGAGGCAGGCCAGCCCGGCCGGGTGGCCGAACAGGAACCGCAGCGGGTCCGCGCCGGCACCCGAGCCCATGACCAGCGCGAGGACCGGAAGCGCCGCGAGCAGTCGGGCGGTGGCGCGCGCCGAGGCGAGCTCGCCGCCGACGACCCGGCGGGTCCGCTCGGCGGCGCGGAGGTCCGCGGCCACCCGGCCGAGGGTGTCGGCCAGGCCGTGCCCGGTGCGGTGGGCGACCTGCCAGGACGCGGCGACCACGCGCAGGGCGTCGGCTCCCGGCGTGGCAGCGAGCGAGCGCAGCGTCGCCACCACGTCGCCGCCGGTGAGGGCGGCCCGGGCGGCGGGTGCCACCAGGGGCCATTCGGTCGCGGCTCGGTCGAGCGCTCCGGCCGCCGTCTGCCCGGCCGCGAGCTCGGCACGCAGCGCATCGCAGAGGTCGACCACCCGATGACGCACCTCGGTCGCGGCGCGGTCTCGCCGACGCGCGGCGAGTGCCCGGACGACGGCGACACCGACCGCGAGTGCGACGAGCGGGATGACCAGGCCCGACAGCGAGCGCGGTGCCAGGATCACCACCGCGGCAGTCGCGGCGGCGATCAGCCGGAGGCGCCGGCGCCCGCTCCGGCCGCCGCCGTCGGAGGCGGCGGGCACGCCTGCGCCGGGGCAGAGGGGGCCGGGAGCGGGAGGCGCGAGGCGGGCGGGAGCGGGCCGGAGCAGCATCACGCTCGCGGCGACGGCGAGCGTCACGACGATCGCGACCGTCACCCTCACCTCCTCCCGTCCAGCAGGTCGCGCAGTCGGTGCGCGCCCGGCCCGCCGGTCGGCGTACCCGCGGCATCGAAGGAGACCGCCACCTCGGTCCGGGCCAGTCCGTCGGCCCCGCGGACCACGACGGCGACCTCGCTCAGGCGCCGCCGGCCGGTCGCCCGGTCGCGCCGGACGTGGAGGACCGCGTCGAGGCCGGCCGCGAGCTGACTGTGCGCGGCCTCCCGGGCGAGACCAGCACCGAGGGCGAGCGCCTCGACGCGGGCGGGTACGTCGGCCGCGGAGTTGGCGTGGAGCGTCCCGCAGCCGCCTTCGTGGCCGGTGTTCATCGCGGCGAGCAGGTCGACGACCGCCGCATCGCGGACCTCGCCGACCACCAGCCGGTCGGGCCGCATCCGCAGCGCCTGGCGCACGAGGTCGCGCAGGACGACCGCGCCCGTCCCCTCCAGGTTGGCGGGCCGGGCCTCGAGCGCGACGACCTGCGGATGGTCGGGGCGCAGCTCGGCGGCGTCCTCGACGACCACGATCCGCTCGGCCGGGTCGACCACACCCAGGAGGGCAGCGAGCAGCGTGGTCTTGCCACTGCCGGTGCCGCCCGTGACGAGGAAGGCCAGGCGCGCGGCGACCACCCGGCGCACCACCTCCAGGCCCGCCTCCCCCAGCGCGCCGGCGGCCTGCAGGCCGGCGAGGCTGAACCCGCCGCGGCGCGGGACCCGCAGCGAGATCGCGGTCCCGGGCTGGGCGAGCGGCGCGAGCAGCGCATGGCAACGGGTGCCGTCGGGCAGCCGGACGTCGGCCCAGGGGGCGGCGTCGTCGAGGCGTCGACCGCCGCTCGCCACCAGCCGCTGGGCGAGCCGGCGACAGGCCTCCTCCGTGGCGAGGACGACCGCCGTCGTCTCCACGCCGGCGCCGCGGTCGATCCGAACCGGGCCCGGACCGTTGACGAGCACGTCGGTCACGCCGGGCAGGCCGAGCAGCGGCTCCAGCGGACCCGCACCGATCACGTCGCGTCGCAGCGCCTCGTAGACCGCGAGCACCGTCGCGTCGCCGACGGGTCGCCCAGCCTCCCGCAGCGCCTGGGCCACCCGGTGCGGGCTGAGGCCGCCGGGCTCCCGGGCCAGCCGGGCCCGGACATCCTCGACCAGGCCCGAGACGTCGCCCGGGGCGCTCACGCCGCGTCCTCGGCAGCCGGGGCGTCGAGCACCCGAGCCGCCGCCCGAGCGAGCGGACCGCGCACCGCACGCAGCGGCCCGAACCCGAGGTCGACGGCCTCCGCGAGTCCCCGCTGATCGCGCATCTGCGCGCGGACCGGCAGCCCGACCGTCCGCGCCACCTCCTCGGCGGTGAACGACTCCCCGCGCAGGATCACACCGGGATCGGCGTGGTCGGCGAACCGGGCCCGCATCCGGGCCGCGCCGGCGACGCCGACCACGCTGCCGACGGTCACGACCAGCAGCTGGTCGCAGCGCGCGGCGACCTCGTCAACGAGGGGGTCGGGCGAGCGCGGGAGGTCGACGACCACCACCCGGTGGCCACGGCGGGCGGCCGACAGCGCCTCGCGCACCGCGAACGCCTGCAGGGTCTGGGCGCGTCCGTCGACGTACCAGGAGAGCACGCCCAGCCGGCCCCGCCGCGGCAGCGCCTCGCGCAATGACCGCGCCGAGAGCCGGCCCGTGGTCTGGCACAGGGCGTCCCAGCGGAAGCCCTCACGGCGCTCCAGCCCGAGCATCCGGTCCAGGCCCGGCCCCTGCGGGTCGCAGTCGATGACGACGGCGTCGCCCGAGCGGGCCGCCCACTGGCCGAGCGCACAGGCGAAGGTCGTCGCGCCCGCACCCCCGGTGCCGCCGATCACCCCGACCACCCGGGCGCGGTCGGGATGGTGCTCGGTCAGGTCAGCGAGCAGCTCGACCAGCCAGTCCGTGGATCCCGACAGCTCGATGACGTTCTCGGCGCCGAGGTCCAGCGCCGTGCGGAACAGCCGGTCGGGCGGGCGTGGGCCGCTGACGACGTAGCTGCGGGGCCGGGGCCCCGGAGCCACCTGCGCCATCGCGGCGGCGAGGTCGGCGCCGACGAGGACGACCGGCGCACGGGCCCAGGTGACCAGGGCGGTCCGCGGGTCGCGCGCGATCGTCGGGGCCACGTCGGCCGCGGCGGCGAGCGGCAGCAGCTCGGCCAGCAGCTCGTCATCGGCGGTCACGACCAGGGGAGGCACGTCCGCGGGCCGGGCGTGCGGGGAACGGGAGGATCGGTTGCGGTTCATGACCAGGTTGTCGCCCTCTGCCGGCGCCGTCATGCCGGGCCCGATCCGGGCTGTGGAGCCGCCTGGGGAATCGCGCCGTTGTGGAGGACGAGCGGCGGCGAGCGTGGCGGATGGGGCGGGCGTGGTCACCTACGATGGACGGCATGGCCCCCGCGGGTACGCCGCCCACTGCGGCGTTCTTCGACCTCGACAAGACGATCATCGCCAAGTCGAGCGTGCTGGCCTTCAGCAAGCCGTTCCAGGCGGGTGGCCTGATCTCGCGGCGGGCGGTGCTGCGCTCGGCGTACGCCCAGTTCGTCTTCATGGTCGGCGGGGCCGACCATGACCAGGTCGAGAAGATGCGGCAGTTCATGTCGCAGCTGACCGCGGGCTGGGACGTCGCGACCGTCCGCGAGATCGTCGCCGACACCCTGCACAACATCGTCGACCCCCTTGTCTACGACGAGGCGGTCCGTCTCATCGACGAGCACCATGCCGCCGGGCGGGACGTGGTCATCGTCTCCACTTCCGGCAGCGAGGTCGTCGAGCCGATCGGGGCCCTGCTCGGCGCCGACCGGGTGATCGCCACCCGGCTCAAGGTCGAGGACGGCCGCTACACCGGCGAGATCGAGTACTACGCCTACGCCGAGGAGAAGGCGAACGCGATCCGGGCGCTGGCCGAGACCGAGGGCTACGACCTCACCGGCTCCTACGGTTACTCCGACTCGGTGACCGACGTGCCGATGCTCGAGGCGGTCGGCCACCCGCACGCCGTCAACCCCGACAAGGAGCTGCGCAAGGTCGCGGCCGGCAACGGCTGGCCGGTGCTGGTCTTCACCCGGCCGGTCGCGCTGCAGTCGCGGCTGCACCTGCCGCCGCCGAAGCCGACTCTCGCGGCGCTCGCCGTCGGCGGAGTCGTCGCGGCCGGAGCGGCACTGTGGATCGGGACCCGGCGGCGCTCGCTCGGCGCCTGAGCGGCACCTCTCCGCCACCTGGCCGGCCCCCGGGAAAGAAAGCCTGCCCCCAACCGGCCAGCGTTCCCCGTCACCGTCGAAAAGACAACCCTTGAAGGTGGCCCCGAGGCGGCGTACAAAGGACATCAAGAACTCAAGAGCAACACGTGATCCCGGTACCCACGCGGCGATCTACCCTTCTGAATTGGGCGCTTGCATTCGGAAGACTTCCGGAGCAGCTGTTGATGGTGCACGCCTGGTAGCCATGGTTCACGTGTCAGCGGTGGCACCCGAGACGACTACGGCTCGGGTGCCACCTGTTCTTTCCGGGCCGAGCGTGTCGCCCATCGAAGGCCGCGCACAGGCCCTTCGGGCCCATGCTTGCCTCCGATGCGCTGCGCGCAGGCGCCACGCTGCCGGCCGCAGTCGAGGTAGGCGATCGTCCGGTCCCGTCGGCGGCCGCACGGCCTCTGCCCGGGGGCCGGCACGCTGCGGGTCGTCTACTCGGCCGCGCGCACCAGCGGGCTCGCCTCGGCGGCGGCCGACCAGGCCTCGACGGCGTACAGCAGCCAGGCGTGCATGCCCGCGGCGCTGCCGCTGGCCCAGCCGCGCAGGTTGGACTCGTACTGCGGGCGGAGCGCGAGGTGCGCCGCCTCCGGTACGACGAGCGACTTCTCGTCCACCCCGCGGGTCGCCGCGACCAACCGCTCGGCCGCGCGGGCCACGATGCCGTTGTGGGAGCCGAACGGTGCTGCCGTGACCAGCTCGGCATGGACGACGGCGGCGACGGCGAGGGCCGGCGCCTCGGTCGGGGCGGTGATCAACTCGGCGATCCCGCGCAGCCGGGACGCGGACTCGCCGTCGCGGGGCCGGCCGAGCAACTCGTCGGGCAGGGTGCCGCGGGCCGCGAGGGTGTGCATCCGGGCGAGCGCCTGGAGCGGCTGGCGGCGCAGGACGGGCACGAGCGCGAGCAGCTCGGTGGCGAGGCGGACCGCATCGGCGGCGATCTCGTCGCCCTCCCCGTCGCGGACCTCCGGCAGGGTCGAGCGGGAGCCCTCCAGCACGGCGCTGGCGTGGGCACCGCGCAACAGCGACTCGGCCGTCAGCTCCGGGCTGGTGCGACGCAGGCCACGGTCGCGGAGCACCACGTCGATACCGTCGCGGGCGCCGGCGAAGCCGGACGGGACGCCCTCGAGGGAGATCAGCCAGGCGTGCGGGTCAGTGGTCACGGGGGAAGCGTAGAAGGGTAGATAGGTAGAAGGTGTTGAAGGTGTAGAGGTAGAATCGGCTCAGGAGGACGGCGATGAGCCTGAACATCAAGAATCCCCGGGTCCATGAGCTCGCCCGCGAGGCTGCGCGGCTGACGGGGAAGTCCCAGACCAGCGTGATCGAGGAAGCCCTGGTGAAGCTCCTGGCCGACTACGGCGCCGATCCGGTCGAGGCGGAACGACGCCGACGGATAGACGCGGTCAACCGCATCGCGCTGAGGTGGCGTGATCTGCCTGAGATCGAGGGCGAGGACCGCATCCGCGACGTGGAGGATCTGTACGACCCCGAAACCGGGCTGCCGGCCTGATGATCATCGACAGCTCAGCCTTGATAGCGATCCTCCGGGACGAACCGGAACGGGAGCAGTTCACCGAGTTGCTCCTCAGCGAGCCGAGCCGGATGTCAGCCGCGAACTGGTTTGAGGCTGCCACGGTCGCGGACGGTTCCCGGGTTCGCGCCGGGCAGCTGCTCGACCAGCTCGTCGTCACTGCTGACCTGATGATCGAGCCCGTCACCGAGGCCCATGCCCGGGCAGCTCGGATCGCCTTCCGCCGTTATGGCCGGGGCTCCGGCTCTCCCGCCAAGCTCAACTTCGGCGACTGCTTCGCCTACGCACTGTCCGCGGCCACCGGCGAGCCCTTGCTGTTCAAGGGCGACGACTTCATCCACACCGACATCCTCCGGGTCGTCTGACGCGAAGGCCGGCCACAGGCGTGCCTCCGCGATCGAGAGCCGCTGCCGCCGTACGCTCGCCTGCGATGGCTACCGACCCCACCCCCGATGCACCGGGCCTCTGCTTCGGCAGTGTGGCCGAGGCCTACGACCGCGGCCGCCCCGGCTACCCGCGCGAGGCCGTCGCGTGGCTGACGGGCGAGCAGCCGCTCGCGGTGCTGGAGCTGGGCGCCGGCACCGGCAAGCTGACCGAGCATCTGGTCGCCCTCGGGCACGACGTCCACGCCACCGATCCCGATCCGCGGATGCTCGACCGCCTGGGCACCCGGCTGTCGGAGCTGCGGGTCTCGCAGACCGCGGCCGAGGAGATCCCGGCCGCGGACGCGACGTACGACCTGGTGATCGCGGCGGACGCCGATCAGTGGTTCGACAGCGAGCGGGCGCTGCCCGAGATCGCGCGGGTCCTCAAGCGGGGCGGGACGTTCGCGATCGTGCGCAACGTCCGCGACGAGCGGATCCCGTGGGTGCGGCGGCTCGGCAACCTGATCGGCCACCACACCCTCGGCGAGGGCATCGGTGACGCGGTCGAGTCGTCGCCGTATTTCGGGCCGGCCGAGGACGCCTCCTTCAAGCAGTGGCAGGTCATCGAGCGCTCGTCGGTGCAGGACCTCGCGCGCTCGCTGCCCGACATCGCCTGCCTCGACCGCACCGGGCAGGAGTCGAAGGTCCGCGAGGTGCTCGCGTTCTACGACGACTTCGGCCGCGGCATGGACGGCATGCAGCTGCCCTGGGTCACCGAGTGCTTCCGCGCCGTCGTCGGCATCCAGCCGAAGACGATCCGTCAGGACCCGGCCCCCGCCGGTACGCCGGGCGCCGAGTCGGACGCGGAGCCCGCCGCGGGGCCCGGCCCGGCGTTCGTGGGCGAGGACACCGTCCCGGTGGCGCTCGCTCCCGCCGTCGAGCCGCCGGCCGACGACGACTCCGGCATGCTGCTCATCGACTTCCGCTGACCGCCGACCCAGTAACACGCCGTCCACCCGACTACCCGGGGGTTGTCAGCCCCGATCGGCCCGATTCGGGGCGTTTTCTGCTGAGAACCGGCGACCAGACGAGTGGACGGCGTGTTACTTGCCGAGCGGCGCCCGGCGGATCGGGCACGCGGGCATGATGAGCCCATGCGGACGGACCGGCTGTGGCGCCGAGGTCGGCTGGGGAGCGAGGCGGACCGGGCGGCGTTCCGGGCTCTGCACCAGGCCTCCCTGGCGGCACCGCCGCTGCGCGAGGGCCTGACGACGCAGAGCGCCGAGCGCGCCGTGCGGCACCTGCGCAACCTGCTGGGTACGCCGGCCGTGGCGATCACCGACACCGAGGCGGTGCTCGCGTGGGACGGACTCGGCGGCCACCACGCCGACCAGGCGGCGGCCGTCGGGCTGCTCGCGATCGAGAGGGGCGCGACGCGGACCGTCGACCGCGGCCAGCTGGGCTGCACGACGAACGGGTGCCCGATCCGCACCGGCGTGGTGAGCCCGCTCGTCGTCGAGGGACGCATGCTCGGGACCGTCCAGGCGTTCGCGCCGTCGCCGACCGCCGGACTGGTGCGGGCGACCGAGGAGGTCGCCCAGTGGGTGTCGGGGCAGCTCGAGCTGGCTGAGCTCGACGCCCATCGCAACCGGGTGATCGAGGCCGAGGTCCGGGCGCTGCGGGCGCAGATCAGCCCTCACTTCGTCTACAACTCGCTCAACGCGATCGCGAGCTTCGTCCGGACCGACCCGGACCGCGCCCGCGAGCTGCTGCTCGAGTTCGCGGACTTCACGCGGTACTCGTTCCGCCGGCACGGCGAGTTCACGACGATCGCGGAGGAGCTGCGCTCGATCGAGCGCTACCTGCTGCTGGAGCAGGCACGGTTCGGCGACCGGCTCCAGGTCACACTCAACGTGGCGCCGGAGGTGCTGCCGGTCGTCGTACCGTTCCTGTGCATCCAACCTCTCGTCGAGAACGCCGTCCGGCACGGGCTGGAGGGCGTCGAGCAGACCGGTCAGCTCTCGATCCTCGCCCACGACCGCGGTCACGAGGCGCTGCTGGAGGTCGAGGACAACGGCGTCGGCGAGGACCCGGAGAAGGTACGGCGGGCACTCGCCGGCGATGTCGGGCTCGACTCGGTCGGCCTCGGCAACGTGGACGCGCGGCTGCGCGCGGCCTTCGGTGACGACTACGGTCTCGTCGTGGAGACCGCACCGGGCGCCGGGACCAAGGTGATCGTGCGCGTCCCGAAGTTCGCGCCGGGGGTGACGGTGTGAGCACCCCAGGGGGCCTGCGGGTGCTCGCGATCGACGACGAGCGACCGGCACTCGACGAGCTGAGCTACCTCCTCCGGGCCGACGACCGGGTCGCCGAGGTGATCTCCTGCCCGTCGGCGACCGAGGGGTTGCGGATCCTGCGTGAGCGCGAGGTCGACTGCGTCTTCCTCGACGTCCAGATGCCCGGCCTGAGCGGGCTGGAGCTGGCCGAGGTGCTGGGCCGGTTCAAGCAGCCGCCACCGGTGGTGTTCGTGACCGCGCACGAGCAGCACGCGGTCGACGCCTTCGACCTGCGTGCCGTCGACTACGTCCTCAAACCGGTCCGTGCCGAGCGTCTCGCCGAGGCGGTACGCCGCGTCCTCGGCGGCGCCTCCCCCCAGCCGCCGTCGTCCGACACCCAGGTCGCGGTCGAGCGGGGCGGCGTCACCCGCTTCGTCGAACGCGGCGACATCACCCATGTCGAGGCCCAGGGCGACTACGCGCGGCTGCACACCACGGGCGGGGAGGCCTACCTGGTGCGGGTCCCGCTGACCTCCCTGGAGGAGGAGTGGGCGGAGGCGGGCTTCCACCGGATCCACCGCTCGCTGCTCGTCGCGCTCGCCCACGTCACCGAGGTCCGCACGGAGGCCGGGCGCACCTCGGTCCGCATCGGCGCGACCGAGCTCCCGGTCAGTCGGCGACACACCCGCGGCCTGCGCGACGTCCTGGTCCGGCGCGCCCGCGCCGGCCGCTAGGGGGACCGGATGGCCGAGCGGGTGCGGGTCACCGGGCCACCGCGGCACCCCGTCGCGGGGAGTCCCGCGGGCCCGCCGAGCCGGCTCGGCGACGTCCACGAGCAGACCGCGCTGGGTGACGTCTACCTGCGCTCGCTGCTGCGCGAGCAGCTCGGCCTCGCCGCCCGGGTGCTGGGCCTGCTGGCGGTGACGCTCGGGGCGCTGCCGCTCGTCTTCCACCTCGCGCCCACACTGGCGGACGTGCGCCCGTTCGGGATCCCCCTGCCGTGGCTGCTGCTCGGCGTCCTGGCGCACCCCTTCCTCCTGCTGCTCGCCTGGCGCTATGTGCGCCGGGCCGAGCGCAACGAGCGCGCGTTCGCCGATCTCGTGGGCAGCGGCGCCGAGCACCTGCTGGACGACGAGCCGTGAGCACGGACGCCGTACCGGGCCTGATCGCGGTCGTCCTGGTCACCCTGGTGACGCTGGCGATCGGCATCTACGGGCTGCGCTTCTCGCGCACGACGAGCGACTTCTTCGTCGCCTCCCGCACCGTGCGCCCGGGCCTCAACGCGTCGGCGATCGGCGGGGAGTACCTGTCCGCCGCCTCCTTCCTCGGCATCGCGGGACTGCTCCTCGTCGGGGGCGCGGACATGCTCTGGTACCCGGTCGGCTGGACCGCGGGCTACCTCGTCCTGCTGGTGCTGGTCGCCGCCCCGCTGCGGCGTTCGGGCGCCTACACGCTGCCGGACTTCGCCGAGGCGCGGCTCGGCTCGCGCGCGGTCCGCGCGGCCTGCTCGCTGCTCGTGGTCGGCATCGGCTGGCTCTACCTGATCCCCCAGTTCGAGGGCGCCGGGCTGACCCTGCGGACCGCGATCGGCGCACCCGAGTGGGCCGGCCCGGTCGTCGTCGGCGGTGTGGTGCTGGCCAATGTCACCTCCGGCGGGATGCGGTCGGTGACCTTCGTCCAGGCGTTCCAGTACTGGCTCAAGCTGACCGCGATCCTGCTCCCGGTCGCGGTCCTCCTCGTGGTGTGGTGGGGCGACGGCCGGCCGCACGGCACGGCGGGCGCGGACGGCTGGTCGGTTCCGGTCGCGGGTGACGGCGGCATCGGCCTCTATGCGACGTACTCCCTGATCGCCGGGCTCTTCCTCGGCACGATGGGGCTGCCGCACGTGGTGGTGCGCTTCTACACGAACCCCGACGGCCGCGCCGCCCGCCGGACCACGGTCACCGTCCTCGCGCTGCTGGGGCTGTTCTACCTGTGGCCCCCGGTGTACGCCGCCCTCGGCCGCGTGTACGCCGGCCGGCTGGTCGCCGAGGGCCGCTCCGACGTCCTCGTGCTGGAGCTGCCGCGGCTGATGCTCGACGGACTCGGCGGCGACCTGCTCACCGGACTGGTCACCGCCGGTGCGTTCGCGGCGTTCCTGTCGACGTCCTCGGGGCTGGCGATCGCCGTCTCCGGCGTCCTCACCCAGGACCTCACCACCCGGCTGGTCGGTGAACGGCACGGCGGGGTCACCGCGTTCCGTCTCGCGGCGGTCGTCGCCGTGGTGATCCCCATCGTGGCCGCGCTGCTGGTGCGCAACGTCGGGGTGGCACAGTCGGTCGGACTGGCGTTCGCGGTGGCCGCGTCGACCTTCTGCCCCCTGCTCGTGCTCGGCATCTGGTGGCGCCGGCTCACCGCCGCCGGTGCCCTCGCCGGTCTCGCCGCGGGCGGGCTCGGCGCGGGCGGCGCCGCGATCGCCACCCTCGCCGGGTACGCCCCGGGCGGCTGGACCGGCGCCCTGCTCGGTCAGCCCGCCGCCTGGAGCGTGCCGCTCGCGGCCGCGGTCATGGTCGTCGTGTCGCTGGCGACGGCGGACCGGGAACCGGCGCACGCCCGCCGGTTCCTGGTCCGCCTGCACACCCCGGAGTCGCTCAGCCGTTGAACCTGGCCGGGTGCGGGCCCACCCGGCCGTCCCGCTCCAGGCCGTCGATGGCGGCGAGGTCGCCGACGGTGAGCTCGAAGCCGGTCAGGTCAAGGTTCTCGGCGATCCGCGACGGCGTGACAGACTTGGGGATGACCACCCGGCCCTGCTGAAGATGCCAACGCAGGATCACCTGGGCGGCGCTCCTGCCGAGCCGGTCGGCGATCGCGGTCACGGTGGGATCGACCAGCATCGCGCCCTGGGCCAGCGGGCTCCAAGCCTCGGTGACGACGCCGAGCGCGGCGTCGGCCGTGACGACATCACGCTGCTGCAGGGCGGGGTGGAGCTCGACCTGGTTGACGGCCGGGACGGTGCCGCCGAGGCGGGTGACCCGGTGCAGATGCTCCGGCAGGAAGTTCGAGACGCCGATGGCACGGACCCGGCCAGCGGCGTACAGCTCCTCGAGGCCGGACCAGGCGTCGAGGTACCTGTCGTTCGCGGGCGCGGGCCAGTGCACGAGGTACAGGTCGAGCCAGTCAAGGCCCAGTCGCTCCAGGCTGACGTTGTACGCCGCGACGGCGGAGCCGTGGTCGCTGTTCCAGAGCTTGGTGGTCACGAACAATTCGTCGCGGGCGAGGCCCGAGGCCGCAATGGCGCGGCCGACGCCCTCCTCATTGCCGTAGACCGCGGCGGTGTCGATGCTGCGGTAGCCGGCGGCGAGCGCGGTGCTCACCGCGGCCTCGGTCTCGTCGTTCGGGACCTGGAAGACGCCGAAGCCGACCTGCGGCATGACGACCCCGTTGTTGAGCGTGATCTGCATGGTTCTCTCCTGGGATTCAGGCCGCATCGGCGGCCAGGGTGGGGACGACGGCGGGCGGACGGAGCTCGCCGCCGGGCGCCTTGGCGGCGACGACGAGCACGACCAGACCGACCGCGGTGATGGCAGCACCGGCCCATAGCGGCGAGGTGTAGCCGAGGCCGGCGGCGAGGGTCAGGCCGCCGAGCCAGGCGCCGAGGGCGTTGCCGACGTTGAAGGCGGCGATATTGGCGCCGGACGCGAGGGTCGGCGCCGCGCTGGCGTAGTGCATGACCCGCATCTGCAGGCCCGGCACGGTGGCGAAGCCGACGCCGCCCATGAGCAGCAACGCGACGACGGTCAGCGGCTTGCTGCTCGCGGTCAGCGCGAAAGCGGCCAGCACGACGGTGAGGGCGGCGAGGACGACGAGCAGGGTCCGGACCAGGTTGCGGTCGGCGGCGCGGCCGCCCCACAGGTTGCCGGCGAACAGGCCGACCCCGAACAGGACCAGCAGCCACGGCACGGCACCGGCCGCGAAGCCGCTCACCTCCGTCAGGGTGAACGCGATATAGGTGAACCCGCCGAACATGCCGCCGTACCCGAGGACCGTGACGGCGATCGAGAGCCAGACCTGGGGACTGCGGAAGGCGGCCAGCTCGGAGCGCGCGCTCGGCGTACCGGAGGTGGCGGCGGCGCCGCGGGGGGCCCGGGCGGCGGGCACGAGGGCGGCGATGCCGACGAATGCGAGGACGCCGATGACGGTGATCGCCCAGAAGGTCGAGCGCCAGCCGGCGGCCTGGCCGAGGAGGGTCCCGAGCGGGACGCCGAGGACGTTGGCCAGGGTGAGGCCGCCGAACATGAACGCGATGGCGCTGGCCTTGCGGTCCGGCGCGACCAGTTGGGCGGCGACGACCGAGCCGATCCCGAAGAAGGCGCCGTGGCACAGGGCCGCGACCACACGGCCGGCCATCATCGTCGGGTAGTCGGCGGCGAGGGCGGAGATCAGGTTGCCGAGGATGAAGAGCACCATCAGACCGAGCAGCGCGGTCTTGCGCGGCACCCGGGTGAGGGCGAGGGTCAGCGCGACGGCGCCGACCGCGACGCTGAGGGCGTAGCCGGAGATGAGGTATCCGGCGGTGGTCTCGGAGACGGCGAAGTCGTCCGCGACCTCGGGCAGCAGGCCCATGATCACGAACTCGGTGAGGCCGATCCCGAACCCGCCGATGGCGAGGGCGAGGAGTGCGACGGGCATGGGAATTCCTGGTGCGAAAGGAGTGGCGTGCGGAGATAGTCCGCGTGTGCATTAGTTGCACACGCTTCATATCGATAGTTGCACACGCGCACTATCCGCGCAACTCAGGTATGCTGGCGGGGTCGGGAGGAGGTACGACGATGGGCATCGCCGACGACGCGGTCGAGATCCGCACCCAGGGGTGGCGCACGCTCGCCGCCCTGCACGGGCTGATCGAGACCGCCCTGGAGAGGGCGCTGCAGCGCGACCACGACCTGTCGGTCGTCGAGTTCACCGTGCTCGACGCGCTGAGCCGGCAGGACGGCTGGCACATGCGGATGCAGCAGCTGGCTCGCGCGGCCGCGCTGTCGGCGTCGGCCACGACCCGCCTCGTCACCCGCCTGGAGAACCGCGGTCTGCTGACCCGGATCCTCTGCGCCGACGACCGGCGCGGCATCTACACCGAGCTCACCACCGCCGGACGGGCGCTGCTGGAGAAGGCGCGCCCGCTGCACGACGAGGTGCTGCGCACGACTCTGGGCGAGGCCGGTGAGGTCCCCGAGCTCGCCGGCCTGGTCCGCTTCGTGGGGTCGGTGGGCACCCGGACCTGATGCCGGGCCCGGCCCGACGCCGTCGTACCCGGCATTCCGGTCCCGCCGGCGGCGGAGATGGGACCGGAATGCCGGGTACGACGAGCTACGGGAGGCCCGGCGCGACGGGCGCCAGGTCGAAGCGCCACTCGCGGTAGAAGTTGTCAGCGAGGTCGAGGCGCGACCCGCCGACGATCCGGCCGGTCTCCGGGTTGCGCACGCCCTCGAGGACCCGCCCGCCCGTGAGCAGCGAGGCCAGGTGGACGCGCTGGCTCTCCGGGCAGACCAGGGTGACCTCCAACAGCTCCGGTCCGCCGAACTCGAAGTAGAACCCGTCGCCCTCCTTGCGCACCCGCAGGTCGGCCCACAGCTCGGCCTCGTCGAAGCTGCCGGAGCTGTCGAAGCTGCAGGTCGCGGCCCGGGTAGCGGTGTACGTCCCCTCGGCCTCCTCGAGCCGGTAGAAGATCTCGCCGTTGAAGTCCTGGTCCCTCACCACGGTGACGTCGAGGGTCCAGGTCGCGAGCTCGACGATGCCCGGGGCGGGCTCGAGGCGGGTCACCCCCGAGATCGCACCTGCCCAGCGCTCGGGCAGCTCCTCGCCGCGGCAGGACCGCATCACCTCCGCGGTGCAGATGTCCGGGTCGCCCGGCGAGTTCTCCGGGCCGCCGGGCGCGCCGCCGTTGCACTGGTCCCGGCCCGGCCCGCCGTCGCACACGTCGACCCCGAAGCCGCCGTTGAGCTCGACGTCGTCGCCGCCGCCGCCGGAGATCCGGTCGCTGCCGTCACCGCCCGAGAGCACATCGGGCTCGGACCCGCCGTACAGCTGGTCGTCGCCGCCCTGGCCGTCGAGCACCGAGCGGGGCATCGCGGTCTTGAGCAGGTCGGCCCCGTCGCCGCCGTACAGCGCCTGGCCGGCGTCGCCGGTGGCCATCGCGTCGTCACCCTCCTCGCCGGAGCCGGAGCCGCCGGCACCGGGGCCGAGGGTGATCAGGTCGTTCCCCGGTCCCCCGCGCAGGACGTCGGTGCCCTCGCCGCCGTCGATGGTGTCGTTGCCCGGGCCGCCGGTGACCAGGCGGTCGTCGCCGCCGGCGGCCGTGATCCGGTCGTCGCCCGGTCCGCCGTCGACGACGTCGCGGAACGGCCCGCCCTCGATGATGTCGTTGCCGGCACCGCCGTCGAGCAGGGTGTCGCCGCGCGTCGTGCGGAGGGTGTCGTCGCCCGCACCGCCGTACAGACCGGTGTCGTCGGCCTCGGCGATGATCAGGTCCCGCCCGGCGTCGCCGTGGAGCAGGCCGCCGGCGCCGGGACCGCTCCGGATCGTGTCGTTGCCCGCGCCGCCGCAGACGATGTCGCGGCCACCACGGCCGTCGATGCGGTCCTTGCCGCCGCGGGCCACGATGACGTCGCGGCCCTTGGTGCCCACGATCTTCTCGGACTTGTTCGTCCCGACGATGGTCGCCTTCTGGCCGGCGCACTTCGGTGCCGCGGCCTCGGCGGCCCCGACGACGCCCAGGCTCGCGGGCAGCGCGAGCGCCAGGGCGAGGAGGGGGAGGAGTCTTCTGTTCATTCCCCGAGGGTCGCCGGGGGCGCTTGCGGTGGGCTTGCGACGCGCTTGGCGTCAGATCTTCGCGACGGACCCGTCGGCCGCCCGACGCACGGTGTCGCCGACCGCGACGAGGTCCCACAGATCCCGGTCGACCCGGGCCTTGACCACCGACCCGTCGCTGGTGCGGACCTTCAGGCGGCGGTACATGTTCGCGCCGTCGTACAGACCGCGCGACTTCTTCACGACCACGCCCTCCCATGCCTCGGTCATGACGGGCTCCTCTCACCTGGCGGCGGACGCCCGGAAGCAGGCGCCATCGTTCTCGACGGTAGACGATGCGGCCGCGAGTTCCGGAGAACCTTCCCCGGGACGGCGGGGAGGCCCCTACGGTCATCCCATGACCGAGATCGCGCCGTCGCCTCCGACCACTCCCCGCCCGGGCAGGAGGCGTCGGGTCGCCGCCGTGGCCGGCACGGTCGGGGTGGTCGCGGTGATCGGCGCCGGCGGCTGGGCCTGGCAGGACTGGCTCGCCCAGGGACCCCAGGCCTCCGAAGTCCTGCCGGCCGACACGCTCGCCTATGTCGGCCTCGATCTCGACCCGCCGGGTGGGCAGAAGATCGGGGCCTATCGGACCCTGAAGCGGTTCCCGAGCATCGCGAAGCACCTCGGCCTGAACAGTCAGGACGACCTGCGCGGCTCGCTGCTCGACCGGGTGACCGCCGAGAGCGGCTGCGACCTCCGGTACGACGACCTGGCGGACTGGGCGGGCGACCGGGCCGCCCTGGCCCTGGTGCCGCGGGACGGTACGGGCGTGCCGGAGCCCGTGGCCGTGGTCCAGGTCGACGACCCGGACGAGGCACGCAGCGGCCTGGACAAGGCGGTGGCGAACTGCGGCGACGAGGTCGGGTACGCACTCGGCGACGACTGGGCCGTGCTCGCCCGCACCGACGAGGTCGCCCGGGCGGTCGTCGCGGACGGCGGTCGAGCGCGCCTCGGCGACGACGCCGACTTCCAGGAGCTGACCTCGGCCGCGGGCGAGACAGGTGTACTCACGCTGTACGCCGCCCCTGAAGCCGGGCAGGCACTGCTGGACGCCGTGGAGGAGGAGCCGTTCCTGTCGCTCCTCCTCACCATGCCGTTCGGACTGTCGTCGTCCGATCCAGTCGACCTGCTGATGGCGTTCACGACCTTCGCCTCTGTCGGCACGGACTTCGAGGAGGACCTCGAGGAGGGCCTCGAGGTCGGTTCGGAGGACGGCTTCGAGGACGGGATGTCGCCCGAGGAGAGGCGACTGTGGAAGCGGATGGACGACCTCGACAAGCTCTCCGCCGCCGAGCAGGAGCAGCTGATGGACGAGATGGACGCGTTCTATGCGGACCAGCCGGGGAGCGGCGGAGTCGCGGGTGATGACGACCTCGCGCTCCCCGAGGACGAGCTCCCCGAGCTCCCCGAGTTCGACGACGACCAGTTCATGGAGGACTTCTCGATCCCGATCCCCGATGCGGTCCGCGACCGGTTGGCCGGATTCACCGGACTGGGCGGGGTCGCGCGGTTCGACGACGGCGCCCTGGAGCTGGAGATCGTCGCGGACCCGCTGCTGACCGGACCCGCGGACCGCTACGACGGCACCGACGCACTGGCGGCGATCTCCGGTCTCCCGGACGATGCCGCACTGGCCTTCGGCGGTGGCTTCGCCGAAGGCTGGGCGGAGCAGGCGATCACCGACGGACCGATGGCCTTCGGAGGCAAGCCGGAGAAGCTGCTGGCCGGCTTCGAGAAGGCCACGGGCCTCACCCCCGAGGATCTCGAGGACCTCGGCGGGGACACCGTGGCGTTCGTGGCCGGTCCCGGTTTCGAGGACGCGTTCGACTTCGACGGCGTGTCCGGCGACGCACCGATCGCGGCGCGGATCACGGGAGACGTCGCGAAGATCGAGGCCGCGTTGGAGAAGGTGCGCGCCGCGATGGGCGGGGCGGACTTCCTGCCATCGGTCCGCGCCGGCGATGCCGTGGTGGTCGGCGCCGACCGCGCGTTCGTCGAGCGGGTCGCGAAGGCGAGCGGGACGCTCGGCGACTCGGAGCGCTTCGCGAAGGCCGTGCCCGACGCCGACCGCGCCCTGACCATCACCTACGCCGACTTCGACCAGGGTGACTGGACAGCGCAGCTCGACGACGGCGACCTCGCCCCCGCCGACCTGGCACCGCTCGACACCGTCGGCATGACGTTGAGCGACGCCGGCGAGCGGCAGCGGATCGTGCTCCGCCTCACCTTCGACGACTGACGCCCGGTCCATCGGGCCGGGGTCAGGCCGCTCGATCAGGCCGCTCGATCAGGCCGGTCGATCACGCCGAGATCCGCGTTGCGGCCCGTGCGAGCGCGCGGGCACGCTCGACCACCAGGTCCACGACCCGTGGGTGCGCGCCGAGGACGTCGGCGACGACCTGCGCGCCGGCGGCGTACGCGTCGCGACGGGCCCTGCGGTGGAAGTGGCCCGTGGCGAGGAGGTACGGCGACACGGCATCCCCCGGCCGGACGACCTCGTCGGGGCGGAGACCGCGGCCGGCCAGGGTCGCCAACCGGACCGGCGCGCCCCAGGCCTGGCCGAGCAGGTGCGCGGCCGCGGCGAGGTCGGCCGTCGCGGCCGGGTCGTTCGAGCCGGCGGCGACCATGACGACGGGCTGTCCGGGGCGGGCGCCGGCCGCGTGGAGCCGGTCGACCTGGGCGACGGCGAGGAGGCGGTCGGGGCCGAGCGCCCGGCCGAGGTGGACGTCGTCGCGACCGGCTCCCCCGACGGCGGCGGGCAGGTCCTGGCGCAGGTGGTAGCCGGTCGACAGCAGCAGCGGGACCGCGACGGTCGGAGCGGCGAACTCCGCTGCCTCCATGACGACGTCGGCGAACGACGGCGCACACAGCTCGACGTACGACGTCGTGGCGGGCCAGCCGAGGCGGCGCGCGGCCGCGGCGGTCAGCTCCCGGGCCACCTCGTTGCCCGCGGCCGTGCGGGTGCCGTGGGCGACGGTGACCAGGTGGGGTGCGGGCGTAGCGTCATTCGTTCTGTGGGTGAGAGCCCACGGAACGAATGACGTTACGCCCGGATCCGACCTCATGGGGTGACGGCCAGCCGGTAGCCGCGCTTGACCACGGTCTGGATGCAGCGGGTGCCGAGGGCGGCGCGGAGCCGGGCCACCGCCATCTCGACGGCGTGCTCGGAGCCGGCGGTGCCGGAGGGGAGGGCGGCGAGGAGGTCCCGGCGGGCGACGACGGTCCCGGGGTTGACGAGAAGGGCCTGGAGGACGGCGTACGGGGCGGGTGAGAGCCGCACCTCGACGCCGTCGAGGAGCACGCCGCGATCGCCCAGGTCGCCGTGCAGGAGCAGGGTGTGGCCGGCGACGTCGAGGGAGGTGCCGGCGGCGCGGGACGGCAGCTCGACCTCGAGCTGCTTGACCATGGCGGCGAGGCGGGAGCGGTCGGGATGGATCGACGGCACGCCCCACATCTCGAAGGCGGCGGCAGTGACCGGTCCGACGCAGGAGGCGACCACGTCGGCCTGGAAGGCGCCGACGACCTGGTCGCGGTGTCCGGTCGTCCCGGCGGCCTCCATCATCGCGGCGATCGCCGGGGCGGCGGTGAAGGTCACCGCGTGCACCCGGCGCTCGGCGACGGCCTCGATCAGCCCGAACATCGGCTCCGGGTCGGCCGCGCCCTCGACGCGGTAGACGGCGACCGTGGTGACGTCGGCGCCCAGCCGGCGCAGCGCGTGCGCCGCGAGGGAGAGCGACTGGCCGTGCTCCTGGACGACGATCCGCCGGCCCCGGAGGTCGCGCCCGCGCAGGTGCGCCAGGACGTCCTCGAACTCCTCCGACTCCGGCGCCCACAGCTCGCGCAGCCCGAACCGGCGCAGCGCCCCGACGCTCTTGGGCCCCCGGGCCAGGATCTCCGCGCCGCCGAGGTGGGTGGTGAGGTCGGCCAGCAGCCCCCAGCGCTCGGCCGCGGTGAACCAGGATCTCAGGCCGATGCCGGTGGTCGCGACGAAGATGTCCGCCGGCTGGGCGAGCACCTGCTCGGTCGCGGCGCGCAGGGCGGGCTCGTCGATCCGGTTGGGGTCGACCGACAGCGCCGGCGCGTGGATCACCGAGGCGCCGCGCCGCTCCAGCAGCGCGATCTGCTCCTCGGCACGGCGCGCCGCCGTCACACCGATGGTGAAGCCGGACAGGGGGAGATCGACCACTATCCGATTCTCTCGCGTCGCGCGCCGACCACCACAACGCCGTCGACCACACCGACGTCGTACGTCGGCACCGCGAGGCTCATGTCGTCCAGGCACACGCCGGTGCGCAGGTCGAAGTGGTGCTTGAACAGCGGACTCGCCACGAAGGGCACCTCCTCGCCGGCCACCGTCCGGGTCCCGACGATGCCGCGGGAGAGCACCGCGGCGCCGCCGCGCGGGTCGACGTCGGAGAGCGCGAACAGCTCGTCGTCATTGGTGCGGAAGACGGCGACCGCCTCCCCGTCGATCAGCGCGGACACCCCGGACTCGCGGGCGATCTGGTCGATCCGGCAGATCTCCGGCTGGTCGGGGGCATTGACGAACGAGACGAAACGGGCGAGCTTGACCGGGTCGTCGATCGTCGCCTGCCACTCGTCGAAGTACGAGTCCACGTGCCGGGCCATGGCCGCCTCCAGCTCGTCGCCGAGCCCGAGGCGGTCGTCGACCACCACCTCGCGCACCCGCTCCAGCCCGCCGATCTCGTCCATCCAGGACGCCGTGCGCTGCAGCCGGTCGGCGGTGCGGACGTAGTACATGAGGTAGCGGTCGAGGTAGCGGATCAGCTCCTCGCGGGACAGGTCGCCGGCGAGCAGCTGGGCGTGCGCGGGCACGGCGCCGCCGTTGCCGCCGACGTAGAGGTTCCAGCCCTTCTCGGTCGCGATGACCCCGAAGTCCTTGCCGCGCGCCTCCGCGCACTCGCGGGCGCAGCCGGAGACGCCGCCCTTGATCTTGTGGGGCGAGCGCAGGCCGCGGTAGCGCAGCTCCAGCTCGATCGCCAGGGCGACGGAGTCCTGGACGCCGTAGCGGCACCAGGTCGAGCCGACGCACGACTTCACCGTCCGCAACGACTTGCCGTAGGCGTGGCCGGACTCCATGCCGGCGTCGACCAGGCGCTTCCAGATCGCCGGCAGGTCGTCCTTCCTGGCGCCGAACAGGTCGATCCGCTGGCCGCCGGTGATCTTGGTGTAGAGGCCGTAGTCCCGGGCCACCTCGCCGATCACGATCAGGCGGTCGGGCGTGATCTCGCCGCCCGGGATGCGGGGGACGACGGAGTAGGTGCCGTTGCGTTGCAGGTTGGCGAGGTAGGCGTCATTGGTGTCCTGCAGGGTCGCGTTGGCGCCGTCGAGGACGTGGTGGTTGAGCAGGCTGGCCAGGATCGAGGCGACGGCGGGCTTGCAGATGTCGCAGCCGCGGCCCCTGCCGTGGCCCTCGACGATGTCGTCGAAACGGTTGTAGCCGTGCACGGCGACGACCTCGAAGAGCTCCTGCCGGGTCATCGCGAAGTGCTCGCACAGGGACCTGTCGATGACCTTGCCGGACGCCGCGAAGTGGTCCTCGACGATCTTCTTCACCACGCTCTTGCACGAGCCGCAGGTGGATCCCGCCTTGGTGCAGGCGGTGACACAGCCCGCGTCGGTGCACGGGCCGCCGTCGTTGAGCGTCGCGTCATCGGAGACGGCCGCGACGATCTCGGCCTTCGTCACGTTGTTGCACGAGCAGACCTGCGCGTCGTCCGGCAGCCCCAGCTCGAGCCCGCCGCCCCGGGCCGCCGGGAGGATCAGCTCCTCCGGGTTGTCGGGCAGCTCGATGCCGGAGCCCACCAGCGGACGCAGCACGCCGTACGACGACGCGTCGCCGACCAGGATGCCGCCCAGCAGCTCGTAGCCGCCGCTCGTGAGCTCCTTGACCACGAGCTTCTTGTAGACGCCGGCCACGGCGTCGGCGTACACGACCTCGAGGGCGTCCTCGTCGGTGGCGAACGCGTCGCCGAAGGACGCGACGTCGACGCCGAGCAGCTTGAGCTTGGTCGACATGTCGGCGCCGGTGAAGGAGCCGGCCGCGCCGCCGAGCAGGGCGTCCACGACGACCTCGGCCATCGCGTAGCCCGGCGCGACCAGGCCGTACATCCGCCCGCCCGGCGCGGCGCACTCACCGATCGCCCAGATGTGCTCGTCGCTGGTGCGGCAGTGCTCGTCGACCAGGATGCCGCCGCGCTCGGCGATGGCGAGGTCGGCGGCCCGGCCCAGCGCGTCGCGGGGCCGGATGCCGGCGGAGAAGACGACGAGGTCGACGTCGATCGGGTTGCGGTCCTTGAGCGCCAGGCCGGTGACCCTGTCCTTGCCGAGGACCGCCTCGGTCAGCGCGCCGGTGTGCACGGTGAGGCCGAGGGTCTCGATGTGCCGGTTGAGCGTGGAGCCCGCGGCGTCGTCGATCTGCACCGCCATCAGCCGCGGCGCGAGCTCGACGACGTGGGTCTCCAGGCCCAGCTGGTGCAGCGCGTTGGCCGCCTCCAGGCCGAGCAGGCCGCCGCCGATGACCGCGCCGACCTTGGCCTTCCGCGACGCCGCGCGGATCGCCTCCAGGTCCTCGATGGTGCGGTAGACGAAGACGTTCTTCAGGTCCTTGCCCGGCACCGGTGGCACGAACGGGACCGCGCCGGTCGCCAGCACCAGCTCGTCGTAGTGCAGGTCGTCGCCGCCGGCGAGGGTGATCACCCGCTGGCGCGGGGAGATCGCCACGACCTCGGCGCCCAGACGCAGGCGGACCCGCGGGTCGTCGTACGCACCGCCGGGGAGCAGGGAGAGCGCCTCCCCGCCCCGCTCGAAGAACGAGGTCAGGGCGACCCGGTCGTACGCCGGGCGCGGCTCCTCGCCGAGGATCGTGATGTCGTGGGTCTCGGTGAGCCCGCGCTCGATCGCCGCCTGGACGAAGCGGTGGCCGACCATGCCGTGGCCGACGACCACCAGTTGCCTGCGCTGGTTCATGGGTCAGGTTCCCTTCTGGGCGGTGGCGAGGGCGGGCCGGCTGCCGAGCAGCCGGCGCACCGTGCTGGCGCAGCCACCGCAGCCGGTGGTCGCGCGGGTGGTGTCGCGGACCTGCTCCAGCGAGGAGCAGGCACGGATCCGGCCGGCGGCGACGCCGGCGCAGGCGCACACCTCGGCGTCGTCGGGCAGGTCGACGGCTCCGTTGCCGCCGCCCCGGGGTCGCTCCGGCAGGAGCAGATCACCGGGCTCGTGCGGCCCGAGGACGGTTCGCCGGTCGAAGTGCTGGGTGATCAGGCCGATCCGGGACAGGTCGCCGACCAGGGCGGCGGCCGCGATCCGGCCGTCTCGTACGACGAGGCGCCGGTGCGATCCCGCGACCGGGTTCGCGACCTCGACCACCTCCCCGCCCGCGGCCAGCTCGGTCGCGACGTCGCCGAGCACGGCGACCTCGAGGTCGGTGGCCCGCAGCCGCGCGACGATCCGCGCGCCGTCGTACGTCACGTCCTCGTCGCAGAGGACCCCCGCGAGGACCCCGGCCTGCTCCCAGGCGGGCGACACGAAGCCGGTCGTGCGGCCGCGCCCGTCGGAGGCGACGGTCTCGGCGCAGTCGCCGAGCGCGTGGACGGCCGGGTCGGTGACACTGGCGAGCCGGTCGTCGACGACGATGCCGCACCGCACCGCGAGCCCGGCGCGGCGCGCCAGGGCCGTCGAGGGCCGGCCGCCGGCGGTGAGCACGACGAGGTCGGTGTCGAGGGCGATGCCGTTGTCGAGGCGCAGCGCGGGGCCGCCGGGGCCGTCGACGAGCCGGACGGCCCGCGCGCCGGTGTAGACCGCCACACCGAGCTTCGTCAGGTCCCGGGCCAGGATCCGTCCCGCGGGAGCGCTGACCTGCCGGTGGAGCAGGTGCTCGGCGCCCTCGACCACCTCGGTCCTGATCCCGCGCACCCCCAGGGCCTGCGCCACCTGCAGCCCGAGCAGTCCGCCCCCGACGACGACGGCGCGCCTGCTCCCCGGCAGCGCGGCCACCAGGCGGGCGCAGTCGTCGAGGGAGCGGAAGGCGTGCACCGCCTCGTGCAGCGAGCCGTCCATCCGGACCAGGCCGCGGATCGGCGGCAGCGACGGGATGCTGCCGGTCGCGAGGACCAGGACGTCGTACTCCACCAAGGTCCCGTCGACGAGCATGACGTCCCGACGCTCGCGGTCGACGCCGAGGACGCGGGCGCCGAGGCGCAGGTCGACGCCGTGGCCGGCGTACCACTCCGGGGCGCGCAGCGTCAGCGCCTCCGACCGGTGGGTTCCCTCGAGGACGGCGGAGAGCAGGATCCGGTTGTACGGCGGCGCGTGCTCGTCGCCGAGGACGGTGATGTCCATCCGGTCCGGTGCCCGCCGGGCCACCAGCTCCTCGACCAGCCGGGTCGCGGCCATGCCGGAGCCGACGACGACCAACCGCCGGCGCGGTGCGGCGGCGTGCGGTCGGCTGGTCACGGGATCCATCGAAGGTCACCGACGTTTCGCGCCGGGCGCTCGGCTCGCACGCCGATGTCAACGAGTCCTCACGGCCTCACCGCGCCGGCTCCTTCCTCCTCCTTCGGGGAGCCCGACTAGCGTCGGGGCCATGCTGAGGCCCGCCCCACGTGACGTGCGCGTGTCGCGGGCCACCTACGTCGCCGCGCTGGTGGCGTTCGCCGCGTGGCTCCCGTTCCTGCGCACGCCGCTCGCGTCCGACGCGTCCGGCTTCCTCACCGTCGGGCGGCAGTGGGACCACGGCAGCTCGCTGTACGGCGACCACTGGGTCGACCGGCCGCCCCTGCTGATCTGGATCTTCCGCGCGGCCGCCCGGCTCGGCCCGGTCGGGCTCGGCGACGACGGCGTGTCCGCTCCGGCGGTGATGGTGCTCGGCGGCGTGGCGAGCGCGGTGGTTGTCCTGCTCGCGGGCCTGCTCGCCGCGCAGCTGGCGAGCCCCGGCACGCGCTGGACGACCCGCGCCGTCCCCGTCCTCGCCGCGGCGCTGCTGTCCAGCCCCCTGCTCGGTATGCCGGAGACCAACGGCGAGCTGCTCGCGGCGCCGTTCGTGATGCTCGGCGTGGTCGCTCTGGTCGCGGCGCTGTCGATGCCGGCCGGGCGCCGCCCGCTCCTGCTCGCCGCCGGGGCCGGCGCGGCGGGGATGGCCGCCGCCCTGGTCAAGCAGAACGTCGTGGACGTCTTCGGGTTCGCGCTCGTGCTGATGTTCCTGTGCCGTGGTCGGGTGACCGGGCTCGGCCGGCTCGCCGGGTCCTTCGCGGCCGGCGCGGTCGTCGTCCTGGCCGCCACCCTCGCCTCGGCGGCCGAGCGCGGCACCTCCCCCGCCGACCTCTGGCGGGCCGTCGTGGTCTTCCGGATCCGCGCCGGTGAGGTGATCGACACGGCGGCTAGTGCCAACACCTCGCACCGGATGCTCCTGCTCACCCTCGCCTTCCTCGCCAGCGGCGCCGCGCTCACCCTGGGCACGGTGGCCTTCCTCAACGCCCGCGACGCGATCCGGGACCGGCCGCGCGGCGCGCCGCTCGCGGTGGCCGGGCTCGCCCTGGCCGGGTGGGAGCTGGTCGGCGTGGTGGCGGGCGGCAGCTACTGGCTGCACTACCTGACCGGGCTGGTCCCGGGCATCGTGGTGCTGGCCTGCCTGGTCGGCCCCACCGCACGGGTCCGTCGGATGCTGACCGTCTGTCTCGGGCTGGCCCTCGTCGCCACCGGGGCGGCCTGGACCGAGCAGCTGATCAACCCCGCCAACCCGGCGATCGCGCTCGACGCGAAGATCGCGCACTACCTGCGCGACCACGCCGCGCCCGGCGACGGCGTCGTGATCGCCTTCGGACGCCCCGACATCGTGGTCGGCAGCGGGCTGTCCAGCCCGTACGAGCACCTGTGGAGCCTGCCCGTCCGGGTCCTCGACCCCGAGCTCACCGAGCTGCGGGCCGTCCTGACCGGTCCGGACGCGCCGCGCTGGGTCGTGGTCTCCGGCGCCAGCCTCGCCACCTGGGGCGTCGACGCGAGCGGGGTGCAGGACTACTTCGTCGAGCACTACCGCGAGCAGGCGGCGTACGACGACTTCCACATCTGGCAGCGGCGCTGACGCGAGCCGACCGGGCCTTGATCCAGACCATTTTCGTATTACGATTATCTGGTGGAGAAGATCAACGGCGTCCCGGTGACCGACCAGGACGTCCAGGAGTGGGCCGACGAGGCCGAGCGCGGATACGACGTCGACCGACTCCGCAAGCGCGGACGCAGGCCCGTCGGCGACGGACCGGGCCAGGTCGTGCCGGTCCGCATCGACGAGACCCTCTTGTCGGCGCTCTCCGAGCGCGCAGAGAAGGACCACGTCAGCCGCTCCGAGGCGATCCGAGCAGCGATCCGCGCCTACGTCGCGTGAACGTTCACGACGCCGCGCTCAAGCACGGCGTCGATCCGGCCGACGCCGTCCACGCCGCCCGGTCCGCCGTCTTCGTCAGCGATCTGGACGAGGACATGCCGTCTCGACAACTACGGCTCGGATTCGATCGGAGCGGCCGGCTGCTCGAGTTGGTCGTACTGCGATTCGACAGCGGGGGCGAGCTCCTGATCCACGCCATGAAGGCCCGGCGCTCCTACCTCGACCTGCTCGAACCCTGACGATCGCTGGCAGGCATCCGTTCGCGGCGCCGGACCCCTACGCCTTGGCTCGCGAGGCGAGTCATCCACGCAGGCATGGCCGCGAGCAGGCGGCGTACGACGACTTCCACATCTGGCAGCGGCGCTGACGCGAGCCGACCGGGGTCGCCTCCGTCACATCGGGTGGCGGAGAGGAATAGCCGACAACAGGGCTCCGTTGCGCCGACTCGATACCCCTTGGGGGTATAGTCCGAGACTCCGCACCGCGGAAAGGAGACCGCTGTGAGCCTGTTCGCGATCCGCGACTTCCGCCGCCTGTTCGCCGCGCAGGTCATCGCCCTCTTCGGCACCGGGCTGGCGACCGTCGCGCTCGGCCTCCTCGCCTACGACCTGGCCGGCCGGGACGCCGGCGCGGTCCTCGGCACCGCGCTCACCATCAAGATGGTGCTCTACGTCGTCATCGCGCCGCTCGCGGCGGCATTCGTCGACCGCCTCCCCCGCAAGCTCTTCCTGGCCCTGCTCGACGTGGTCCGCGCCGGCGTGGTCCTGGCGCTGCCATTCGTCAGCGAGGTCTGGCACATCTACGTGCTGATCGCCCTGCTGCAGTCGGCGTCCGCGGCGTTCACCCCGACCTTCCAGGCCGTCATCCCCGACATCGTCACCGAGGAGGCGCAGTACACGCGGGCGCTCTCGGCGTCCCAGGTCGCCTACACGATGGAGAGCCTGCTGAGCCCGGTGCTCGCGGCCGTAGCGCTGACCTTCATGTCGTTCGACCGGTTGTTCGTCGGCACCTCGCTGGGCTTCGCCGTCTCCGCCGTCCTGGTCATGTCCACCGCGATCCCCGACGCGCGCCCGACGGGCGGCGCGAAGGCCTGGGAGCGGATCGCGTCGGGGATCCAGAGCTTCGCCCGCACACCCCGCCTGCGCGGGGTCATGGCGCTCAACCTGGTCGTGGCCTCCGCCGGCGCGATCGTCGTGGTCAACACCGTCAACTACGTGCGCGACGTCCTCGGCGGCGATCAGGCCGACGTGGCCTGGATGCTGGCCGCCTCGGGCGGCGGCACCCTCCTCGTCGCGGTGGCCCTGCCCCGGGTCCTCGACCGGGTCGCGGACCGCACGGTGATGATGACCGGATCGGCCGTCCTCGTGGCCGCCGTCACGGGCGCCCTGGCGATGACGGCGACCGGGCTGAGCTCGTGGTGGGTCACCGGCGCGATCTGGGTCGCCGTCGGCGGCGGCATGGCGCTGATCGTCACCCCGACCGGCCGGGTGCTGCGCGGCTCGGCGACCCCGGACGCGCTGCCGAAGCTGTTCGCCGCCCAGTTCTCGCTGTCGCACCTGGCCTGGCTGGTCACCTATCCCGTGGCCGGCTGGGTCGGCACCGGCGTCAGCCTGACCACCGCCTGGTCGATCCTGCTGGTCCTGGCGGCGGGCGGCGCGGTCGCGGCGCGACTGCTGTGGACCCGCCCGGTCGGCGTACCGGAGGGGGTGCCGGTGGAAGTCACGCCGGTCGAGGTCCCGGTCGAGAGCGCTCAGCGGGAGCCGGCCCTCGCCGGCGCCGGGCGGATCCGGGCGACCGAGGCCGAGGCGGCCGAGGGCATGCTCGCCGCCGCCCAGTGCACCTGCGTGCGCACGGTCTGAGCGGGCGATCGGGCAGGCACCTCAGGGCCGCCCGGACGACGGCACCAGCACCTGGGCCGCGCACACCTTGAACTCCGGCATCCGGCTGACCGGGTCGAGGGCGTCGTTGGTGAGCCGGTTGGCGCCGACCCAGTGGAAGGGCACGAAGACCGTGTCCGGGCGGATGGTGGCGACCACCCGGGCGGGTGCCCGCAACTCGCCGCGGCGGGTGCGGACCACCACCGGCCGGCCGTCGGCCGCGCCGATCCGGTCGGCGAGCGTCGGGTGCAGCTCGACGAACGGGCCGTCGTCGGCGAGCTCGCGGATCCGCCGGGTCTGGGCGCCGGACTGGTACTGCGCCAGCACCCGGCCCGTGGTCAGGTGCACCGGGTACGACGGGTCGGGCTCCTCTGCGGGGCCGACGTACTCCGGCACGACGAAGCGGGCCCGGCCGTCAGGCGTGGCGAAGGAGTCCGCGAAGAGCCGGGGCGTGCCGGGGTGCGGTGCCTGACCTTCAGGGGTGGAGGGACAGGGCCAGAAGACGCCGTGCTCCGCGACGATCCGGGCGTAGCTGATGCCCGAGTAGTCGGCCCGGCCACCCGCGGAGGCCCGGCCCAGCTCGGCGAAGACCTCCTCCGGGTCGGTGGGGAACCCGGCCGAGGAGCCCAGCCGGGACGCCAGCCCGGCGATGACGTCGAGGTCGCTGCGCACTCCCTCCGGCGGAGCGACCGCCTGGCGGCGCAGGACGACCCGCCCCTCGAGGTTGGTCATGGTGCCGGTCTCCTCGGCCCACTGGGTGACCGGGAGGACCACATCGGCGAGTGCCGCGGTCTCGGACAGGACGAGGTCGCAGACGACGAGCAGGTCGAGGGACTCCAGACGCCGGGTGATCCGCGTGGCGTTGGGCGCCGAGACCACGGGATTGGAGCCGTGGACGAGCAGCGCCCTGGGGCCGCCCCCGTCACCGAGCGACTCCAGGAGCTCGTACGCCGAGCGCCCCTTGCCCGGCAGGTTCTCCGGTGGCACGCCCCACACCCTCGCGACATGGGCGCGCGCGGCCGGATCGTCGATCATCCGGTAGCCGGGCAGCTGGTCGGCCTTCTGGCCGTGCTCGCGCCCGCCCTGCCCGTTGCCCTGGCCGGTGAGGCAGCCGTAGCCGGCGTACGGCCGGCCCGGCATGCCCAGCGCCAGGGCGACGTCGATCCAGGCCAGCACCGTGGCGGTGCCCTGGGCGTGCTGTTCCGCGCCGCGGGCGGTCAGCACCATCACCCGCGCGGCGCCGGCGAGCAGGTCGACCAGGGCGTGGAGCTCGTCGGCGGCGATGCCGGTGGCCCGCTCGACCCGCTCCGGCCACCACGCCGCAGCCGCCCGGCGTACGTCGTCGAAGCCGGTCGTCCGCGTCGCGACGTAGACCTCGTCCACGGCACCCCGCGCGTCGAGCAGGTGCAGCACGCCCAGCGCGAGGGCGAGATCGCCGCCGGGCACGGGCTGCAGGAAGAGGTCGGCCCGCTCGGCGGTCGGGGTGCGCCGCGGGTCGACGACCACCACGCGGCCGCCGCGCTCGCGGAGCCGGTCGAGGTGGCGCGCCGCGGGCGGCATGGTCTCGGCGAGGTTGGAGCCGACGAGGACGACGACGTCGGCGTCCTCGACGTCGGCCAGCGGGAACGGCAGGCCGCGGTCGATGCCGAAGGCCAGGTTGGCGGCGCTGGCCGCCGAGCTCATGCACCAGCGGCCGTTGTAGTCGATCTGGCTGGTGCCGAGGGCGACCCGGGCGAACTTGCCGAGCAGGTAGGCCTTCTCGTTGGTCAGCCCACCCCCGCCGAAGACGGCGACCGCGTCCCTGCCGTGCGCCTCCTGCAGCGCCCGGAGCCGGGCCGCGACCAGATCCAGCGCCTCGTCCCAGTCCGCGGCGCGCAGCTCACCGGTGTCCGGGTCGCGCACCAGCGGCGTCGTGAGCCGCTCCCGGCTGCCGCGCAGACCACCTGCCGTCCACCCCTTGCGGCACAGCGCGCCGGCGTTGACCGGGAACTCGTTCCAGGTGCCGATCTCGACGCCGACCCGGCCCGCACGGGCGACCGTCATCCCGCACTGCAGGCTGCAGTAGGGGCAGTGGGTGGGGGTGGCGGGCGTGGGCATGAGCCGATTCCACGGCACCCGCATTTCGCGCCGGGGAGCGCCGCCGCCATCCCGTGTCAACGAGTCCTCACGGTCTCACCGGAGGACCCGCTGTCCACGGAATGGTCACGGAGATGAGACGCTAGGAACTTCCGAGATACATCACCACAGCGTTGTGGGCGGTGTCCTCGTGCGTCCGAAGGAGCATCGTGAACGATCTGAACCCGACCCTGCAGCCGATCTTCGACGAGATCCTGGCCCGGAATCCCGGCGAATCGGAGTTCCACCAGGCGACGCGCGAGCTGCTGGACAGCCTGGGTCCGGTCGTCGCCCGTCACCCCGAGTACGCCGACGCCGCGATCATCCGCCGCGTGTGCGAGCCCGAGCGCCAGATCATCTTCCGGGTGCCGTGGGTCGACGACGCCGGGCAGGTCCAGCTCAACCGCGGCTTCCGGGTGGAGTTCAACTCCGCGCTCGGCCCGTACAAGGGCGGCCTGCGCTTCCACCCCTCGGTCTACCTCGGCATCGTCAAGTTCCTCGGCTTCGAGCAGATCTTCAAGAACGCCCTCACCGGCATGCCCATCGGCGGCGGCAAGGGCGGCTCGGACTTCGACCCGAAGGGTCGCAGCGACGCCGAGGTGATGCGCTTCTGCCAGTCGTTCATGACCGAGCTCTACCGCCACATCGGCGAGTACACCGACGTCCCCGCCGGCGACATCGGCGTCGGCGGCCGCGAGATCGGCTACCTGTTCGGCCAGTACAAGCGGATCACCAACCGCTACGAGTCCGGCGTCCTCACCGGCAAGGGCATCGGCTGGGGCGGCTCCCTGGTCCGCACCGAGGCCACCGGCTACGGCACGGTCTTCTTCGCCAACGAGATCCTCAAGGCCCGCAAGAGCTCCTTCGAGGGCAAGACGGTCGTCGTGTCGGGCTCCGGCAATGTCGCGATCTACGCCGCCGAGAAGGCCGCCGAGCTCGGCGCGATCGTCGTCGCCTGCTCCGACTCGAGCGGGTACGTCGTCGACGAGAAGGGGCTCGACCTCGACCTGCTGAAGGAGGTCAAGGAGGTCCGCCGCGAGCGGCTGTCGGCGTACGCCGGGGCGCGGGAGTCAGCGCGCTTCGTCGCCGGCAGCCCCACCACCTCGGTCTGGGACGTCCCCTGCGACATCGCGCTCCCCTGCGCCACCCAGAACGAGCTGGACGGCGAGCACGCCCTCACGCTGGTCCGCAACGGCTGCACGGTCGTCGCCGAGGGCGCCAACATGCCCTGCACGCCGGAGGCCGTGAAGGTCCTCACCGACGCGGGCGTCGCGTTCGCGCCGGGCAAGGCGGCGAACGCCGGCGGCGTGGCCACCAGCGCGCTGGAGATGCAGCAGAACGCCTCCCGCGACTCGTGGAGCTTCGCCCACACCGAGGAGCGGCTCGAGCAGATCATGGTCGGCATCCACGCCCGCTGCCTGGAGACCGCCGAGACCTACGGCGCGCCGGGCAACTACGTCGCCGGTGCCAATATCGCGGGGTTCACCCAGGTCGCGGACGCGATGCTGGCGCTCGGCGTCATCTGAGTCCGGACGGTTCACCTACCGAATTGGTCGTGCTCGGGGCGGCGGGTTCAAGGGGTCGAAGCAACGTGACCTTGGAGGAGCGTTGCGATGAGACCGTTGTCAGGGCGGGGTTCGTGTCGATCGTGGGAGCAGTGGGACCAGTTCTTCGAGCTGGTGTGC